>NZ_JAGGDJ010000047.1 GCF_017652985.1 Paenibacillus artemisiicola | reverse complement strand
GGGAACGGCCCGTGCAGCTGGTGCGAGCCCGCGCTCTGCACGGCCTTCGCGAACGCCGGCTCGCGCTGCAGCAGATGCACGGCGAGCCGCATGCCCCGGCGGCGCGCCTCCAGCTCGCGCGCCCGCGCCGCGTCCAGCGCGTTCGCTCTCGGCAGGGTCAGCGCGAACTCGGCGTAGACGTGGCCCGGGCCGCGATAGCCCGGCCGCAGCCGGACGGCGCCGCCGTCGATGCCGATCTCTGCCGGCACCGCCAGCTCCGCGGGCAGCCCGCCGGACCAAGCGTCTTCGCCCGCGCCGACGAATTCCAGCGTGCGCCAATAACGCGCCTCCGCGCCGGGCGCATACCCGGACACGTCTTCGCCGGCGAGCGCGGCGCAGAGCGCCGTCTCGGTCGCGTCGACGACGAGCGGCGCCGCGATGAGCTGGCGCCCCGACTTGTTCGCGACGACGATGCCCGACGCGCGCCCGTTCCGGCGCGCGATCGCGACGGGCAGGGTCGCGTACAGGAATCTCACGCCCGCCGCTTCCAGCAGATCCTCCAGACTCCGCTTCAGGGCGTCCGGGTGCAGCGGCGCGTCGACGCCGCGCGCGGACGCCGCCTCAAGCCGCTCCGCGCCGCCCGCCTGCCGCTGCGCCTCCAGCACGTGCGCCAGCAGCGCCGGCACCGGGGCGCCGGCTTCCGGCGCCGCGAGCCACGGCCGCAGCGTCGCCGTCAGCTCGCGGCCCATATAGGTCCGCGGCTCGACGAGCCAGACGCGCTTCCCCGCCGCGGCCAGCTCCAGCGCGCAGGCGATGCCGGCGAGGGAGCCGCCGACGACCGCCGCGTCGGCCTCGCCCAGCACCGGCACCGCCGCGCGCGCGATGTTCAGCTTGTTCATCCGTATCGCTCCTCCCGCATGCCGTTACGCCGTCGCGATCTCGATCCGGACGGCGCGGTCCGGCGAACCGGCGGCGATTTCGTACACGTAGTCGCCGATCGGCTTGATCGCGGCTTCTTCGCCGTCCACGCTCGCGCGCGGCGGCTGCTTCTTGGCGGCGAAGACGAACCGTCCGCCCTCCCGCAGCGTCACGACCGTCGCGGCGCCCTGCGCTTCGCACCCCGTCACCGCCGCCGACGAGATATATTTGTCCGCGAGACCGATCGGCGCGATGCCGCCCGTCAACGGCACGACCGCGAACAGCGCGTAGCCGCCTTCTTCCAGGCGGATCGCTTCGCGCTTGCCGGCCGCGAGGAACGAGCAGCTCTGCGTGAAATGCTCATAGACCGCGAACTCGTCGCCGGCCAGGCCAGGCACGTCGTCCGGACCGATGAAGCCGTCGACCGGCGCCGATTCGCGATGGATATGGAACGCCGCCACGACGCCCGCGCCGCCGGCCGTATTCCACAGCTTCAGCGGCACCGGCGTCTCGGCCGGATCGGCCAGCAGGCAGTCCGGCGCCGGATTCGGCGTGCCGTCGCAGCGGATGATCGCGCCGTCCGCATAGATCAGCGGCCAGACGTTGGCCGAATTCGTGTTGCCCGGCGCGTCGCTGATGTAGATCGGGCCGCCGCTCACGGAGCGCAGCACCGCGCTTTGCTTGTCGTCGTGGTTGTTCGTCCAGTACATGTCCCAATCGCCCCAGTAGAAGACGCCGTGATAGTACGAATTGTAGCCGTTCTGAAGCGCGTGCTCCGGGAAGCCCCGTTTCTCCTGCGGCACGAAGTCGTCGCTGTTGCGCGAGACCGCCGATTTCGGCCGGTGCCAGACGTTCTCGGACGCCATGCCCATGCAGTTGATGATCGTGCCGTCGAAGTGCAGCGCGACCGACGCTTCCAGCGCCCCGTGCGCCGCCGCGGCCGCTTCGCCGACGGACCGGCGCTCCTTCAAATAGTTCAGCACGGCGGCCTGGCTGTCCACCTTGACGAAATCGACGCCTTGGCGGCGCAGAAAGCCGTGCCACGCGTGCCAGAAGCCGAAGCCGCGGCCCGCTTCGGGATACGGGATCAGGTTGCCGCGCGGCACCTGATACAGCGACTCGCGGTTCTCGCGCGCGATCGCGCTGTCCGCGTGCACGCCGCCCCAGTAGCCGGCGATCGTATGCCAGACGCCGACGTGGCGGATGCCGAAGCGCTCCTTGAGCGCCGCGACGGTCCGCTTCAGGCCGCCCGGGAATTTGACCGGATCCGCTTCGAAATTCATGAGCTTGCCGTCCTTGATCTCGGACCAGCCGTCGTCGATCATGACCCAGCCGACCGGCAGCCCGAGCTTCCGGAGCTCTTCGGCCTTCTCCAGCAGCCCCGCCTCGTCGACCTTGTGGTAGAAGGCGTCCCAGCTGCACCAGCCGAGCCGGTCCAGCGGCGCCGGATACGTCTTCCGCTCGCGCGGCAGCGTCGGATAATCCAGCGCCTGCAGCGCGGCGTCGACGTTCGCCTGCACGAGCCGGTACGGATCGTCGCCGGCGGACAGCGCGAACGCCAGCGTGTCGCAGCGGCGATGGCCGCTCTCGTAGGCGGACAGCCGCAGCGCAAAGCCGCCTTCCGCGCCGGCCGCGTCCGTGCGCCAGACGGCGCCGGTCACCGGTAGCAGGTGACGGTAGCCGCCGGCCGACCGCCACAGGATCGATTGCGTCCGTCCCGGCAGCCGCGCCGGATCGGCGTCGAAATGCGGCCGCGTCCACCAGTCCTTATGCTGGTAGTTCGCCATCAGCCCTTCGATCGGCTCCGACGGCCGGACCGTCACGATAATCGCGTGCTCCGCCGCGAACATGCGCTGCGGGCCGAAATCGTTGTCGTTCGCCGTCTCCGCGCTCACGCTCGCCAGCGCGGTGCCGTCCGCCAGCACCTCGACGCGCACCGAAGCGCGCACCGTCTCCCCCTCGTCGGCGTACCGGTACACGCCTCCGCTTTGCTCCGCGTCCGGCTCGAAGCCCCGCGGCGCCAGCGTCTCTAGCGCCCGTCCGTCCAGCTTGACCGCGACCTCGAACGGCCCGAACGCGATCGAAGACGCGCGAAAGGCGCCTTTCTCGTTGAATGCAAACATGTCTCCCCGCTCCTCCCGCGATCTATCCGCGAATCGAATGATGTTCGTTTATCCCAGCGCGTGCAAAGCGACCGACAGGCTCGCCGCGTCGCCGACGTGCTCGCCAAGCCCCGAAGGCACGATCTCGCAGGCCGACAGCGACAGCGGCAGCGCCTCGCGGGCCAGCTCCTCCATGACGATCGGGCGCAGCAGCGCCTCCTGCCGCGCGTAAATGCTGCCGATGACGATGCGCTCGGGATTGAGCACATCGATCAGGAGCGCCAAGCCTCGGCCGAGCTTGCGCCCGACGAGGCCGACGACCTCAAGCGCCAGCGCATCGCCATCGTTCGCGGCGTCGAACACCGCTTTGGCCGTAATGCCGTCCAGCTCCGCGGCGTCCGCGCAGATCGCGGTCGCGCCGCCTTCCCCCAGCCTTCGCTCGGCCATCGCCCGTCCCAGCCGCGCGATGCCGCCGCCGCTGCAGAAGCCTTCGAACGAGCCCGCTTTCCCGTAGCCGACGGGGCCGTCGTCCTCGAGCCGCATATGGCCGACCTCGCCCGCCATGTCGGAGATGCCCGCGTACAGCCGGCCGTCCAAGATCAGTCCGGCGCCCATGCCCGTCCCGAACGTCAGGAAGATCATGTTCGAGACGCCGTAGCCCGCGCCCCACTTCCACTCGGCCAGCGCGCAGGCGTTGGCGTCGTTCTGCAGGGCGACGGGCACGCCGAACCGCTCGCGCAGCGGCGACACGACGTCGATGCCGTCCCAGCCCGGCAGGTTCGGCGGCGACAGCACGAGGCCGCGGCGGCTGTCGAGCGGCCCGCCGCAGCTGATGCCGATCGCCCGCAGCGGCCCCGCGTCCTTGGCGTCCGCCAGCAGCGCTTCCATCGCTTCGCCGAACTGCCGGATCGTCTCCTCCGGCGTCGCCGGCGTCGGGAAGGCGCGCTTCGCCGCGATCTCGACCTTGCCGTCCGCGGCGATGCCGAGGACGGCCGCGCATTTCGTCCCGCCGATGTCGAATCCGCCCAGCAGCATGCTCATCCGAAGAACGCCTCCTCGAGCATCATGCACAAGGCGTGATAGATAGGCAGATGGCGCTCCTGGATGTCCGGCGTGCCCGCGTACGGCACGCGGACCGTGACGTCGCACAGCTCCTTCAAGCGGCCGCCGCCTTGGCCGGTCAAGCCGATCGTCGCCAGGCCGAGCGACTTCGCCACCTGCACGGCGCGGACGACGTTGGCCGAATTGCCCGACGTGCTGAACACGACGAGCGTGTCCTCCGGCCGGCCGTAGCCGTACACCTGCTGCGCGAACACCATGTCCGCGGCCACGTCGTTGATGTACGCCGTCGCGAGCGCGCTCTGGCTGACGAGCGAGATCGCCGGCAGCGCGCCCTGCAGCCGGTCGGCGATGTACGCGCCTTCTTCGCCGTGGATCAGCATCTTCTCGCGCTCCGATGCCGGCAGCTTCCGCGGCGACATGAAGCCCTTCATCAGCTCGCCGACGACGTGCTCGCAGTCCGCGGCGCTGCCGCCGTTGCCGGCCAGCAGCATTTTGCCGCCCTTGCGGAACGAGGCCTCCATCGCCTCGAACGCCTGCCGGACCGATTCCCGGCACGGCTCCAGATCGGGATATTTCGCAAATAGTCCGTTGAATACGTCGCTCACCGCAACCACTCCCTATTCAATATCGTCGCCGAGCCGCTTCAAGTGCTCGATCGCCTTGACGAAAAACGTGTCGCTGCCGAAGCTGCCGGATTTCAGCACGAGCCGGTACGGCGTGCCCCCGAGCGCGAGGCAGGAGGGCAGCCCGGGCTCGATCTCCCGAAGCAGCCGCAGGCCGCGGACGCCGAGGGCGCCGCATACCGCCGCCGACGTCTCGCCGCCCGCGATCAGCAGGCTGCGCTGGCCGGTCCGCTCCGCGACCGCCGCCACGACGGACGACAGCGCGCCCGAGACGACCCGCGAGATGTCCGTGTTGCCGCTGCCGAGCGTCCGCGCGAGCGCCTTCGTCGCGGCGACCTTCTCCGGCTCGTTCGACGCGTGCACCACCACGTCGCGCCCCGCGCGCAGCTCCGCGCAGGCGAGGCCGATGAGCGCTTCGAGATGCGCGTCCTTCTCTTCCGGCCGCAGCAGCACGAGCGAATCGAGCTCGAGCGCCGCGACGCCGCTTCGCTTCGCGTAGGCGAGCTGCGCCGCCGTCTGCGGCATCAGGCTGCCGGCGGCGCACAGCACGCCGCCCCCCGGCGCGCCTTGCTCCGCGCCGGCACCCGCCGCAAGCGGAGACGCGCCTTGGCCACTCGGCCTGCCTTCGCCGGCCGCTCCGCCTTGCCCGCCGCCGGCCGCGGCCGCCCGCTCCGCCGCGATCAGGAGCGCCGACTCCTCCGACAGCGCCGAGCTGCCGCACAGAATCGGCTCCTCCTTCGCCGCTTCGGCGATGATGCGCAGCGACGCCTGGTCGCGCACGTCGAGAATCAGGTACGCGCACCGCGTCCGCATCCGCTCGATCTCGGCGCGGAGCGCTTCCGGCCCCCGCTCGACCGTCTCGATCGTCAGCAGGGCGACCTTCCGCTCCGTCTGCTTTTGCAGGATCGCGACGAGGTTCGACTCCGTCATCGGATGGACGGGGTCGCGCCGGAATTCCGATTCCTCCAGCAGCTTGCCGTGCACGTAATGCACGCCGCCGAGCGTCGTCCGGCCGTTCTTCGGAAAGCCGAGCGCCACGACGGCGAACGCGGCGCCGAGCGTATCCAGCATGGCGTCGAACTCCGGCCCGACGTTGCCCCGGAAGACGGAGCACGTCTTGTTGACGAACCGGACGCAGCCGGCCTCCCGGAGCGCGCGCGTCGCCTTCGCGGCCTTCGCGTACGCTTCCTCCGGGCGGTCGAGCCGCGAGTTGGTGTCGATGACGAGCACGTCCGGCCGGTCCTTGGCGACCGCGTCCGGGTCCCATGCTTCGAGCGGATAGACGTCCGTGCGCAGCCCCGCCTTCGCGTACATGATGCCGATGTCGTTCGCGCCCGTGATATCGTCCGCGACGATGCCGATCATCCCGCTCATCCTTCCCACTTCCTTCTCGGCCGGTAGCCGGACTTCTCCAGAAAATCGCTTTCGATCGTCTTCGGCAGCCGGTTCAGTCCGATGCCGGCGCCCAGCGCCTCGACGATCATCCGGCAGGCCATCTCCAGCGTCTGCAGCGCCATACGCGCTTCCTTGACGCTCGCGTCGTATACCAGCACGCCGTGATTCTCGAGCAGCAGCACGTTGGCCGACTTCGCCTTGGCCCGCACCGCTTCGCCGAGCGCCGCCGAGCCGGGATGATGGTAGCCGACGCGCTCGATCCGCTCGAGGTAATACATCGTCTCGACGAACAACCCGGACGGCACCGGCTCGGACGCGCACGCGAACAGCGTGCTGTAGAACGGCGACGCGTGCAGCACGGCGCCGATGTCCGGCCGCTCCTCGTAGACCGCGGCGTGCATCGGCACTTCCTTGGAAGGCTCCTTGCCCGTCCCCCGGACCGCGCCCGCGCCGCCGGAGGCGAGGGCGCAGTCGGCGAAATCGTCTTCGCCGAGCTCCCCCAGAAACGTCCCCGTCGCGGTGATCAGGAAGCCGCCGTCGCCGAGGCGCGCGCTGATGTTGCCCGCGTTGCCCCACGCCAGCCCGTTGTCCATCATGTACTTGCCCGCCGCGCGCAGCTCCGCGGCCGTCTCCTCCCGCCGCGTCATGCTACGCGAGCTCCCATTCCAGCATGCTCGTCTCCGAGACGGCCGCCTCGGCGTTCGCCGGGACGCGGAACGTCTTGATCTCCGACGGCTTGAAGTCGGCGCGGATGACCCGGTTCCACTTCGGCAGCCGGATCGCGGCGGACGTCGCCCGCTTGGCCGTCTCGTAGCAGCGGACGATCAGGTCGTTGTTGTCCTCGGCCTTCTTGACCGCGCTCACGATGATGTTGTCCTGATCGACATTGACGAACGAATCCGTCTGCGGCAGCTTGCCCTCGTGGAACGTCTCGATGACCGCTACCGGCTTGCAGTTCAGCTCGGCCGCGCGGCGCGCCGTCCCCGCCTGCTCCCACGTGCCTTGGTGCGGCAGCAGGGCGTAGTTGAAATGCTGGATGCCTTGGTCGATGAACGAATATTCGCCGTTCGGGTCCGGCTCGTACGGCACGTGATGGGCGTAGATCGGGCTGCGCAGCACCGTCAGCGCCATTTCCTTCGCGTGCATGCTGTAGCTGTACTTGGCGTCGTTCATCAGGCTGAGGCCGTACACGTCGTTCGTCTCCTGCACGATGCCCGTGTAGTCGACCCAGTTTTGGCCCGGCTCTTCTTCGCCGTTATGCTCTCTCTCGATGGTGCCATATGGAATTTCATAGGTTTGCTTGCTGAAAATGACGTTGACCGGGAACACGAGCTTCAGCATCTTGAACTTCTCGCGCCAGTCGACCGTCACGCTGACGTCGATCTGCTTGCTGCCCGGGTACATGGCGAAATCCTGCACCAGCTTCGAGCTGCCGTACTCGCTGACGACGCGGACGACGGATTTGACCGGCCCGTGCTCGATGCGGAGCACCTTCGCCGCCTTGAACGTCTCCGACGGCCCGTTGAAATGCAGCACGTCGTGGCTCCACGTGTCCGACTTGTCTTCGATCACGACCGGACGCGCGCCGTCCTTCATGACCTCGAAGTTCAGCTCCTTGTCCTTCAGGCTCTTGATGAAGCCGGTGTGCTTGTCGAATTCCAGACGCAGCAGGCCGTTCTCCAGCACGAGATCGCTCGCCGTGATCGGCTCGCCGACCGGCTTCAGCGACGCGGACTCCTTCACGAGCTTGTACGTGCGGTAGCCGAGCGGGGGCAGGTCCGCCATGAAGCTGAGCCGGTAGCGGCCGCGCGCGGACGCCTGCGACTTCACCGTCTGGAACGGCACCGGCTTGCCGGTCTCGTCGAGCAGCACGCTCGCGTCCTTCATGCCGCCGACCTCGAGCTCCACGTTGACGCGGCTCTGCCACGCGTGCGGGTTGAAGACGACGATCGGGTGCATGGACTCGTCCTGCTCGATGCCGATATTCCACGAGAGCGATTGGACGGCGTAGTTGAGCGAGCGGTCGGCGATCGCCATCGCTTCGCCGAACAGGTAGCGCGCGTCGTCGTACGCCGCTTCCAGGCTCGTGCCGGCCAGGATGTCGTGGAACTGGTTGAACAGCACGTTCTTCCACGCGCGGCTGAGATCCGCCTGCGGATACGGCTGGCCCGTGATCCACGACGCGAGCGCCGAGAATTTCTCCGCGGCGATCAGCCGGTTCTCCGCCTCGCGGTTCCACTGCTTGATGCCGGAATGCGCGGCGTAGCAGCCGCTCGCGTGGTGCTGCAGGTCGTCGTGCACGACCGGGAAGGACAGGCCGGATTCGACCATGTCGTCGAAGTATCGGTCCGGCGTCGCGAATTCGAGCTTCGGCAGATCGGCTTCCCCGTTCATCCGGCGGATGCTGGCGATGTTTTCCTTCGTCGGGCCGCCGCCGTGGTTGCCGACGCCGTAGAACAGCATCAGATCGTTCAGCGGCTCCTTGAATTCGCCGAGGCAGCGGCGGACGTGGTTTTCCAGGTCCTTGCCCCATGACAGGTACTCGTACATGATGCGGAACGTCAGCACCTTCGAGCCGTCGTCGGACTGCCACCAGAACGTGCGGCCCGGCAGGCCTTTCTCGTTCGGCATCGGGCGCATCATGACGTAGTAGTCCATGCCGCTCTTCTTCAGGATTTGCGGCAGCATGCCGTTATGCCCGAAGCTGTCGACGTTGTAGCCGACCTTCGCGGTCACGCCGAGCTTCTCCTTGAAGTAGCGCTGGCCGTACAGGCCTTGGCGGACGAACGACTCTCCGCTCGGGATGTTGCAGTCGGGCTGGATCCACCAGCCGCCGACGATGTTCCAGCGTCCTTCGGCCACGCGGCTCCGGATTTCTTCGAACATGCCGGGGTCGTTGTTCTCGATCCATTCGTACATCGCGGCCGAGCTCGAGGTGAAGATGAAATCCTCCGATTCCTTCATCCGGTCGAGGGCGGAGCGGAACGTCGCTTTCGCTTCCTGGAAGCCCTCCTGCCATTGCCACAGCCATACCGGGTCCAGATGCGCGTTGCCGATCATATACAGCTTCTTGTCTTTCATCGATGAAGTCAGCTCCTATCAAAACGTGTTGGGCGATCACTTATTCATAGAGCCGCCGCGCGGCCGCTTACAGGCGGAAACGGTCCGCGCGGCCGGCGCTGCAGACGAAGTTTTGCATTTTGTCGATGACGGTGCGCTTGACCGCGCCGCGGCCGACGGCCAGCCGTTCCGGCGAGAGCGACTTGCACTCGACGTTCGACATCCGCTCTTCGCGGCCGAGCGCCGCCAGCAGCGACAGCTCGAGGTCGGTGGCGATGT
Source organism: Paenibacillus artemisiicola (assembly GCF_017652985.1). Lineage (GTDB taxonomy): Bacteria > Bacillota > Bacilli > Paenibacillales > Paenibacillaceae > Paenibacillus_Z > Paenibacillus_Z artemisiicola. The sequence goes on along the minus strand of NZ_JAGGDJ010000047.1, from coordinate 34,890 downwards.
TGACCTTGCTCACGCCGCCGCCCGGCAGGCGGAACGCGTGCTGCATCATCTCCGCCGGCACGCCGGAACCGCCGTGGAGGACGAGATGGACCGGCGTCAAGGCGCGGATGGCCGACAGGCGGTCATAGTCGATTTTCGGCTGCTTCACGTTGTAGACGCCGTGCGCCGTGCCGCACGAGACGGCCAGCGCGTCGACGCCGGTCAGGCGGACGAATTCCGCCGCTTCCCGCGGGTCGGTATACAGCTCTTCGTCCTTGTCGGTCTCGACGAAGTCCGTCGTGCCGATCATGCCGAGCTCCGCTTCGACCGAGACGCCCTTCGCATGCGCGTAATCGACGACTTCCTTGCTGTCCTTCACGTTGCCGTCGAACGGCTTCTCGGAGGCGTCGATCATGACGGACGTGAAGCCCGCGTCGATCGCTTCGGCGATCGCGGCCAGCTCCTTCGTGTGGTCGAGATGGAGCACGACGGGCACCGTGATGTTCAGCTCGCCGAGCTGGCAGTAGAATTCTTCGCCGAATTCCGCCGGCGTAATGCCGTAGCGGATCAGCTCCTTATGCGAGATTTGCACGATCAGGGGCGAATTCGCCTCTTGGCCGGCCTGCAGCACGGCCGCGATCATCGGCGTGTATCGCGGCGAGAACGAGCCGATCGCGAACCGGCCCGCTTCTGCGAACTCCAGCGCGCGTTTGAGGGTGATGACGTTTTGGGGCTTCGTTTGATGAGACATGTATGATTTCTCTCCTCTCGGTATCCGCTGTTTTTTATCTCTGTCGGTTAACGATCTGTTTCGTAACGCGCCGTTCGTCAGCGCGCGCGGGCCAGCGTATCCCGCACGCGGTTCATGCCCGGCTCCGGGCTCGTCAGGAAGCGCGCCCGCTCTTCCGGCGCGAACCGTTCGACGACGCGGGCCATCGACGCCTGCGCCAGCACGACGAGCTCCGTGTCCGCCGCCAGCTCGCGCAGCGCCTCCGCCAGCTCGTTGTCGTGGCCGTCCTTGTCCCCCGCCAGCAGGAGCTGGTAGGCGGTCGAGGCGACGACCGGCACGAGCTCGACCTCGCGGCCGGCCTGCTCCGCCTTGGCGCGCAGCTGCCGCTGCGTCGGCTCGAGCGTGGTCGCCAGCGTCGCGGCGACGCCGATGCGCGCCGCGCGGGCCACGGCGTATTCGGCCACGGCCTCGTCGATGCGCACGATCGGCACGCCGATCTCCGGCTGCACCTGCGCGCACAGCTCGCCGATCGACGAGCAGGCGTTCAGGATGCAATCCGCGCCTAGCTGCTCGGCGATCCGGGCGTAATCGCGCCAGCGGCCGCGCACTTCTTCGACGCGTCCGCCGTTCGCCGCCAGCTGCGGCAGGACGGAATCGTCGACAAGGTTGACGACGTTAAGGCCGGGCATCAGCGACAGCGCGAGCCCCTTCAGCGGCTCCACCGTCAGCGGCGTCGTGTGGATAATGGCCAGCTTGCGGCCGGACCAATCGGTTCTGCTCTCTCCCATGTTCGATCATCCCTTCTTCATTGCGGCCATGGCCGCGTTCAAATCCGGAAACGCGCCCGATGCCGCCGCGGCGTACGCCGCGGCCCCGAACGCCGCCTCCTCTTGCGTCTCCGCCAGCTGCAGCGGCAGGTTCAGATGCTCCCGCAGCAGCCGCTGCAGGACGGGGTTGCGGCGGATGCCGTTCCCGGAGCCGGCCGCGTTCGTCACGCCGCCGAGCAGCCGTCCCGGCAGCAGGTGCACGTAGCCCAGCAGCTCGTCGACGATGCCGCCGAGCACGCCCGCCGCGAAATGGCCGGGCGTGAAGTTGGCCGGGCCGATGCCGGCCACGTGGCCCAGCACGAGCGGATCGTGGCGCGTGCCGTAGAACTGCGTGGCGAACCGGAGCTGGCCGAGCCCGTCGTCCAGCGCCTCGCCCGCGAGCGCGTTCATCCGCTCGTAGATGTCCGCGTCGTCCAAATCGACGTCCGCGAACGCGCGGCACGCCGCCTTGAAGAACCGCTCCAGCAGCGCGTACGACTTGCCGCCGCTAAGCGGCGCGCCGACGAGCAGGAAGCCGCCGCCCGGGAACGGGCGCGTCTCCAGTCCGGCTACCTCCTCCTGCCTCGGGACGTACACCGACATCTGCGAGCCCGTGCCGACGTTGACGAGCAGCGTCCCCTCGAGCCGCGGCACGGCGCCGATGAAGCTCGCCTGGTTGTCGCCGATGGCGCAGGCGACCGGCTTGCCGTCCGGCGTCGTTCCGAGAATCCCGTCGCCCTTGCAGACCGGAGGCAGCAGCGACGCGTCGATGCCGGCGCGCGCGAGCGCCGACAGGTCGAAGGCCAGCAGCCGGTTCGAGAACAGCCCGAGGGCGGCCGCGTTCGACGCGTCCATGCGCGGCGCGGCCGACCCGGTCAGCCGCATGGCGACGTAATCGCCGATCGTGCACAGATAAGCCGCGTCCTTCGGCACTTCGCCGTTCAGCTGGTTGTAATAGTGGGTCGCGAGCCCGTAGCCCGCGCTGACCGCATGGCCGGACAGCCGGCCGAGCTGCTCGGCGTACGTCCCGTCGCCCCGCGCCATGGGCAGATCGGCCCGCCCGTCCTGCCACGTATAGAGCGGACTGACGCTGCAGCCTTCCCGGTTCACGTACAGCACGCCGTGCATCTGGCAGGAGATGCCGATCGCTGCCGCCTCGTCCCAGTATGGCGCGCTGTCCGCGATCAGCTCGCGGACGAGCGCGACGATGCGTTCCGGCTCCTGCGCATGCTCCCAGCTTCGTTCGCTCGGCAGGGCGGCGTCGTTCGCTTTCGTCGCCGCGCTGACCGTCTCGCCCTTGTCCGAGGCGATGACGAGCGCGATGGATGTGGTGCCGATATCGATTCCTGCTACTTGCACGATGCGTGAACCTCCATTCGGGATTGGATCTTGACTGGCTTGCGGCTGCTCCGGGTCCTCGGCGACGGCGCGTGCGGCGTTTCCCTTGTTCCTCCTGCCGCTTCGCTTCCTTGCAACGCATTCCTATTCGCCCACCGGATTCTCTGCTGTCTCGGTCTGCCGTCGGTCTGCCTCCGGCCGCCGGCCCGAACCGCTACAGCTTCAGGTCTTCGGCGTACGCCTGCGCTTCTTGGGCGGCGTACAGGATAAGCCCGATGCACCACGAATGCGACAGCGTCAGCATCATGCCCTTCGGCTGGAAGCAGTTCGTGTTGTAGAACCGTTCGGTGACCATGCCCTTATAGGCGTTGAAGTCGCCGTCCTCCCGGGCGATGAACTGCAGGAAGCAGGCGATGTGGTCGCGGGTCCGGTCGAGGTAATACGCGTCCTTCGTGTACGTCCACAGCCGCAGCATCTCGGGCACGCAGAACAAGCCGTAATTATGCAAATGCTGATTGGACGTCGATGCCTGGTCGGCGCCCCGCGAGCGATAATCGTACTGCGCGAGCAGCGTATGGCGCGGGAACGCCAGGTTGTACGTCCAGCGGAACGTCATCATCCAGTCCGCCGCGCTCGCGGCCAGCGCCAGCCACTGCGGGTCGCGGTCGTGCTCGTACAGATGCACGTACGAGGCGACCGCGTTGTACGCGTCCTCGGACGTCGGCGTCAGATGGACGTCCTCCGGCGCGCCGTAGATGTACTCGTCGCGGACGAACTTGCTATAGTAGCCGCCGGCCAGCACGGCCGCTTCCGCGTAGCGCGCCTCGCCGAAATAGGATGCCCCCTCCAGCAGCGCGGCAATCCACAGCAGCCCGCCGGCGCCGTCCCATTCTTCCACGTCGCCGCTTTGGCAGTTGTAATACGAGCCGAAGTTGCCGTCCGCCCGCTGCCGGGACGCCGCGAAGTCCAGGTTGGACCGCACCGCCGCCTCCCAAGCGGGATGCGCCTCGCCGCGCTCCCGTTCGAACGCGAGCGCGCGCGCCATGAACAGCGTCGCCTCCGCGATCGTGCGGGCCTGCAGCCAATCGGACTTCGGATTCCAGCCGGCGGTCCAGCCTTTGCCCGCGACCCACGACGCCCAGAAGATGCCGCTCGGCGAGAGCCCGCCCGCGATCTTGTCGAGCACCGCGGTGCCGGCCGACGCGTAGTCCTCTACGCCCTTCCGCCGGCCGTAGGCGAGCAGCGCGTACGCGTACGGCGCTCCGCTGACCCAGCCGACATGCATATGGGGACGGTCGCCCATCCCTTTGACGTTATTATTGAATTCGCGGTCAAACGCCGCCGTCTCGTTCAAAATCCCTTCCTCGGGATCGTAATGCCACGTGTAGAGGCCGTGCGCCGTCAGCTCCGCCGCCTGCTCCAGGCCCATCCACGGGTTCAGCCCGTGCTCCGCCGCGTCCAGCCGGTACATCCGGCGCACGAACGGATCATAGGCGTGCGGATCCGGGCCCGCGGCGTACGCGTGCAGCTTCAGCGTGACCGCCTGGCCCGGCGCGAACGCCGCGACGGCGACGTCCGCCGGTCGCGGCACCGCGTCGCCGACGAAGGTGACCGGCGTCTCGCGGTACGGGAAGTCGAGCCAGATCGCCGTGCCCGCCTCGTTGCCGCGGAAGCCGAGACCCGTCAAGCCGAGCTCCGACGTCTCGCCGGTGCAGAGCGCGCCGCACATGCCGTCGTTCCAGGCGAACACCGCGGGCAGCGCCGCGCGGTCCGAACGGAACGACCAGCGGTCCGACACCATCTTGCCGGGATCGCCGCCCCGGAAGTCGTAGCGCGGATACATGCGCAGGTTTTTCTCGAACCGGTTCTCCTTGTAGAACGCGCCCGGGATCATCCAGTCGGGCCGGCCCGGGCCGAGCAGCTCGCACCCGAACGTCAGCCCGAACGCGCCCGGCGCCTCGCCTTTATAGACGAACCGCAGCGTCACGTCGTAGACGCCGCGCGCGTCGGCGGCGGCCGTCCAGACCGCCTCCGCCTCGTACAGCTCCGACGCGCCGGTCACCCGCAGGCCGCCGCCGCCGTCCTCGGCGATCTCGCCGATCGGCAGCTCGCCGATCTCGCGGCCCTCGGCGTCCCATACGGCCAGCAGCCGGCCGAACCGCATGCAGTTCGCGCCGTCCTCGCTTCCCGGGGCGAACACCCGAAGCTCGCGGCCGCCGCCGCTCCATTCCGCCTTCCAACCCATGCTATCTCCCCGTCCTTTCGCTTACAGCTCCAGCTGGTACAGCTCGATCAGATTATCGCGGAAGATCCGGTCCGCGAAGCGCATCGCGTCCTTCTCCTTCATCGCGCCCTCGGCGATCTTCTCCGCCAGCGCGTCCGCGACGATGCCCCGCGCGAGCTTCAGGTGCGCGTACGTGCCTTCGACGTAATTGTAATCGCCGCCGAAGCCCTGAATTTTCGTCTGCGGCACCATTTCGATCATTTGGTGCAAAATTCCTTTCGCCGCCGTCGGCGAAATGATGTACGTCCACGTAAAATCCGTGTACACGTTCGGATAATTCTTGGCGATGCTGAGGTACGCCTCGTGGTACGGGAACCCGCAGTGCAGCAGGACGAACTTCGCGTCCTGGTATTCCGCCAGCAGCGGGAGCAGCAGCGACGCGTTCGAATTCGGAATCAGGTTCCCGTTGCTCGACACGCTCGTCTCGTGGTGCCCGGTGTGAATCTGGATCGGCAGCTCGTACGCGGCGGAACGCTGGATGACGAAATGAATGAGGTAATCCTGCAGCGGTTCCGACTCCGCCTGCGACAGCCCGTCCTCGAGCGTGCGGCCGATCAGCCGGTTGAATACGGCTTCGGCTTCCTGGAAGGTCGGCTTCGAGCTGGCCAGCGAGCGCCAGTAGGCGTGGCCGAGCTTCGTCGCCACCATGCCTTCCGATTTGAATCTATGCAATAAGGCATCCACCGCGTCCAGATAGGCCGGGAACGTATGTACGTTCACGCCGGCGCTGCGTTCCACGTCGCGGATGTCCTTTCGATTTCGCAATTTAAAGGTGAAATCCATGAACATGATCGGGCGGAACCGTTCATAGTCCAGCTTCGTCGTCTGAATGAGCGTGAACGCCAGGTCGATGCCCGATTTCTCGTACAGCACCTTGTCGTACCAGCCCGGATCGTGCGTCGCCGCTTTGACTTTCTCGTTGACGGCCAGAATGCCGGGAACGCTCCAATCGTGAAATCCGTACAGATCCTCCATCGCGGTCCGGAACATCCGCGCGTACGTCGTGTTGCTCGTCCGCCCCCAATGCTTCAGGAACGTCGCCGCCCGCTCTTCGTCGGTGCCGGCTTTCCGGCCCAGCGCGCCGCGCGCCATGCCGGCCGTAATCAGGTCGGAGTCCAAATAATGCATCAGCGAGAAAAAGTCCTGGTTTTCGTGCTTGCGGATTAGCGGGGTCGCCAGATGTTCATGTCCGTCGATGATCCGAAGTTGCTTTACGTATTCATGAATGCTGCTCATCGGGCCGATTCTCCTTCCAAAAATGGGCGACTGCCTCTCCGGGAGAAGCAGCCGCGCCTTGTGCTGACCGATTAGTCTACGTTCAGTTCGGGGAACGTGTTTTTCACTTCTTTCTTGAACGCGCTCACGACGTCGTCGAAGCTCTTGTTGTTCGTCACGCCGTCGCCGGCGGCTTTTCTCCACTTGCTGAGGATGTCCTCGCCGTATTTGTCGGCTTTGATCGCCGGCATTTCCTTGACGGATTCATAGTACGGCTTCAGGATGTTCTGATCGCCGAAGAAGGCGGATTTGTACGTCTCGAGGTTCGTTTCGTACACCTTGCCGTTGCCCGGCATGTTGCCCGTCTTTTCGAGGTTGTGCTGCTGCCATTCTTCACCCGCGATGTACTTGATGAATTCGTACGCCAGGTCTTTGTTGTCCGATTTGTCGTAGATGCCGCGGTACGTGCCCCCGACGTAGAAGCCTTCCGGCGTTTTGGCGACGCCGTATTTGCCGTTCGCCTTGTTGTCCTTGTTGTCGATCATGAAGCCGGCCCATGCCGGCATCGACGTCAGGACGACGCTGCCGTCGTTCAGCGCGTTGCCCCAGCCCGCCGACATGAACGGAAGCTTGGCGTCGACGTTGTTTTGGCGGATTTTTACTTGAGCGTCGTAGACCGTCTGCCATTTCGGATCGATGTTCAGCTTGCCGTCCTTGACCCACGGCTCCGTGTTGTACGCTTCGATGTCGAACAGGTCGCCGGAGTTTTGGATCAGATGCTCTTTGCCGCCGCTGTCCGTCGCGACTTTCTTGCCGAGCTCGACGATTTTATCCCACGAGCTGACCATGTCGCCGATTTTGTCCGGGTCGTCCGTGCCGAGGTATTTCTTCGCCACTTCCTTCTGGTACCAGAAGCCGCCCGGCGAGGAGTGGTCGGAAATCGCGCGCAGCTTGCCGTCGGTCGAGCGTCCCAGCTCTTGTACGTATGGAATGTAGTCCTTCACCAGATCGTCGCCGCCCATCGCGGACAGGTCGGTCAGGAATTTGGAGTCGATGAACTTGCCGATGTAGCCGCGCTCGAGGTCGAAAATGTCGGGCACGTCCTTGCCGGACTGCAGCGCCGTCAGCAGCTTCGTCTGGTACTGGTCGCCCGGGAACATTTTGACGTCGACCGTCACGCCCGGATTTTTCGCATGGAACTGGTCGGCCATGTCTTTGACTTGATCGAAGAACGTCCAGATGACGAGCTTGCCGGACAATTCCTTCGTGCCGCCGTTCGCCGCGCCCGCGTTCGTGCCGCCGTTGTTGGCCGCGCCGCCGTTCGCTTCTCCCGCCGCGTTGCCGCCGTTGTTGGCGTTGCCGCCGTTGCCGCAGCCCGCGAGCAGGCCGGCAGCCAGTACGACCGATGTCGTCATCGTCAGCCATTTTTTCGTTTTCAAAACCGATCTCCCCTTTTTCATGGTTTCCTTGAGACGTTTGAAATGCGTGAAATGCGTACCCCTTGATTGCGCGTTCGCTCCTGACCGTTCCGGTCATGCATGCCCGATCGGCGGCATCACCTCTTTCAATGGAATTCGGTTCGGATCAGCCTTTGACCGCGCCTGCCGCGACGCCGTCGATGATCCGCTTCGACATGAACGAGAAGAACACGAGCACCGGCACGACGGCGATGACGATGCCGACGTACTGCGCGCCGAAATCGGAAGTGAACTGCGATTTCAAGCTCGCGATCATGACCGGGAGCGTTTGCAGATTGTTGTCGAACAGGATGATCATCGGGGTGAGGAAGTCGTTCCATTTGCCGATGAAGGCGAAGATGCCCAAGGTCGCCAGCGCCGGACTCATGATCGGCAGCACGATCCGGTTGAAGATCTGCAGCTCGCCGTAGCCGTCCATCCGGCCCGATTCGATGATCTCCGTCGGCACCGACGAATCCGCGAACTGGCGCATCAGGAAGATCCCGAAGGCGTTGTGGATCGCCGGCAGAATCAGCGGCCAGTAGGTGTTGAGCATGTTAAAGGAATCCATCAGCTTGTAGAAGCCGATGATGCCGAGCTGTCCCGGAATCATCATCGTGCCGAGCACGAACAGGAACAGGAAGCCGCGGTACTTGAAGTTGTATTTCGAGAAGCCGTAGCCGGCGAGCGCCGCGAAATACACGTTGATGATCGTCGATATGACCGTCAGGAAGACCGTGTTGCCGAAGCCGCGCCAGATGTTGACCGTGTCCTTCAGCCGGTTGTAGTTGTCGATGAACTGGTCGCCCGGGACGAGCAGCAGCTTCCGCGCGATATCCGAGTTCGTGTGCGTCGACGTGATGATCATGCTGTAGAACGGAATCAGACAGGTCGCCGCCACGGCGATCAGAAACAAGTACAGGATTCCTCTTGAGATGGCTTTAGCCATGTGCTTCGCCTCCTTAATCCTTCAGCCGCGAGGCCCGGGCGGTAATTGCCGTGAAAATCATGACGACGAAGAAAATGCCGTACGCGACCGCTGCGCCGTAGCTGTAATCGAAGTTCTTGAATGCCGTCTCGTACAAGTACATGACCATCGTCCGCGCGGTGTTGTCCGGGCCGTCGCCCAGCATGAGGGGCGCGTCGAACAGCTGCAGGCCGCCGATGACGGACGTGATGAAGATGAACAGGAACACCGGCCGCAGCAGCGGCAGCGTAATGTAGAGCGCCGTCTGCGTCTTCGAGGCGCCGTCGATCTCCGCCGCTTCGTACACTTCGTTCGGAATGCCCTGCAGGCCGGCGATGAAGACGATCATGTTGAAGCCGAAGTACTGCCAGCAGATGACCGCCGAAGCGATGAGCCGCGACCACCACGGGCTGTTGAACCAGTTGATGGGATCGTGCACGATGCCGAGGTCCATGAGCAGCTTGTTGATGCTGCCCGTCTGCCAGTCGAACATGAGGCTGAAGATGACGCCGAGCGTGACCGGCGTAATGATGTGCGGGAAGAAGTAGACCGCCCGGAAGAAATGCTTGCCCCGGATGAATTTCTCGTTCAGGATCAGCGCCAGCAGCAGCGCGAGGATCAGCTGCGGCGTGTTCGAGAGCACCCAGATGATCAGCGTGTTCCAGATCGTCTGGTAGAAGAACGTATCGTGCAGCAGCCGCGTGTAATTCGCGAAGCCCACGTAGACGGGGTCGGTGAAACCGTCCCACTTCATGAAGCTTAAGTACAAGGTATACAGAATCGGCGCCAAACCGAATACGGCGAATCCGATGAAGAAAGGCGCGACGAAGAAATAGCCGTAGTACGATTTGTTAACCTTGGAGCCCATTCGACCTCACCTCTTTTCTATAATTTTCCGCACGAATCGCGAATTATGAGCGTCGGCTTTAACAGATAATGGTTGTCTCCGTCGTCCTCCGCGTTCCCGTCGATTTTCCGGAAAAGTCCTTGCGCCGCCTTCATGCCGATGTCTTGAAACGGCTGCCGCACGGTCGTCAGCGACGGATACACCCATTCGGAAATCGTGATATCGTCGAAGCCGACGACCGACATCCGCTTCGGAACGTTCAGGCCGTGCTCCTGCGTGGCCCGCAGCGCGCCGATCGCCGTCTCGTCGTTCGACGCGACGACGGCGGTGAAGCCGTCCGCCTGCAGCAGCTTCTTCATGGCTTGATAGCCGCCCTGGTTGCTCCAGTCCGACTGCATGACCCATTCCGGGTTGTGCTTCAAACCGAGATGTTCCATCGCCTGCAGGTAACCTTTGAAGCGGTACTTGTTCGCCGCCGCGTGGTCCGGGCCGGAGATGTACGCGATGTTCCGGTGCCCGAGGCCGTGCAGGTATTCGACGATCTCGTACACGCCCGCCGCGTTGTCCACGTCGACGGAGAAGATACCGTCCATTTCGCCGTGGTCGCCGACGAGCGCGATCGGGTAGCTGGAGCTTCGGATCTGCTCCAGGTCCTGCTTGGCCCGCTTTTGGAAGCTGACGAGGATGATGCCGTCGACTTGCCCTTCGTACAGCAGGTTCAGGAACGAGATTTCGTCCTCGTAGTTCGACGTCCAGCTGAGAAAGACGCAGTTATAGCCTTTCATATTCGCAACCGTCTCGATCCCGCGGATAATGCCGGAATAGAAGATGTTGGAGATGTTGTCGACCACGACCGCGATGCTGTTCGTCCGGTCGAGCACGAGCCGGCGCGCGTTGGCGTTGCGGTGGAAGTTCAATTCTTTGATCGCTTTTTCCAACGCTTCCTGCGTCTCTTTTTTCACTTGCTGTCCGTTCAAATAGCGGGAAACGGTGCTCTTCGACGTCCCCGCCAGCCGTGCTACGTCATGAATTGTCGGCCCCACTTGCGATCACTCTTTTCTGTTATCGTTTCCCGTTTGCGCCATTTGGCTTCGAACGCTTTTGGGAACGTTCCCATTTTAGCAAATAATACCGGTGCCACGATAGCGTTTTCTTCGGAAACCGATATTCGGGAACGTTCCCAATCTTGTCGAAACAACCACACTACTCCCTGGATGTCAGGCATGGCTGCCCTGGAACCTGGAAGCAATCTCCCCGAAAGTACGAGAAAAACGAGTCGCCCATGTTTTCGTCTGGTTTTGGGAACGTTCCCAAAAGACGCAAAAAATAAAATCTCTCCTTGAAGCCGAGAATCGGAATTGTCCGCATCCGAATTGCCGCGTTTGTTCAAACGCCTTCGTTCGTTTTGGGAACGTTCCAATTTCGATAAGTCAAAGAAGTGATGTGTCCATAGTAGCGCTTTCAGCAAACGGTGTCAACCCATGCGGATACATTGGAATCATTCCAGTTTACATCCAGTTTTTCATTCCGATTCGCCGGACTTCCGTTCCCGGCTGCCTTCTCCGCATGCAAAAAAGCGCGATCGCCGATTGCTCGGAAACCGCGCCGTTATTGGAGTAAATGGTGCTGGTGAAGGGAATTGAACCCCCGGCCTACGCATTACGAGTGCGTTGCTCTACCCCTGAGCTACACCAGCTTGTACAACCTCGTTCGCTTGAGGCGACTTTTATAATATACCGCAGGAGTGTGAAGGAGTCAATGCTTTTTTAAAAATATTTTCCCGTCCTTCCGTCAGGCGTCCTGCGACCTCGCTTCCGCCCGCTCTTGCGCCCGGGAGGGCGACTCCCCGCCGGCCTGCGCGGACGCCGGAAGCCGCAGCGTAAACCGGCTGCCCTCGCCCTTGCGGCTTTCGAGCGAAAGCGTGCCGCCCAACAGCCGCGCGAGCTGCAGGCTGATGGACAGCCCGAGCCCCGTGCCGCCGTACTTGCGGCTGATGGAGCCGTCCTCCTGCCGGAACGCCTCGAAGATGAGCTGCTGCTTCTCCTCGTCGATCCCGATGCCCGTATCCGCGATGGCGAACGAGATCCGCATCGGCGGAATCATGCGCACGGCCGGCCGGCCCCAGGCTCCGGGATACCAGTTCCGCAGCCGGCGCTTCCGGAGCGCGGAGGGCTCGATCGGCATGCCGCCTTCCGCCTTGACGACGATGCGCACGCCGCCCGACTCCGTGAATTTGAACGCGTTGGCGAGCAGATTGCGCAGGATTTGGTTGACCCGCAGCGCGTCGGTCTGAATCGCCTCCGGCACCAGCGGGCCCATCTCGATCTCGAACGCCAGGTTCTTCTGCGCCGCGATGGGCAGAAATTGCTGGTACAGCGTCTGCACGAGCTCCTGGGTCGAATGCGGTTCGATGTTGATGTCCATCTTGCCGGCCTCCACCTTGGAGAGGTCCAATATATCGTTGATCAGCTGCAGCAGATCGTTGCCCGCCCCGTTGATCAGCTCCGCGTATCCGGCTTCCTCCCCGGCTTCCTCGCCTTGGTCTCCGCGCTCCTCTTCGCTCTCCTTGAGCAGCTGGGAAAGCATGATGATGCTGTTAAGCGGCGTCTTCAGCTCGTGCGACATGTTCGCGAGGAACTCCGACTTGTACTTGTTCGCGAGCATCAGCTCGCGCGCCTTCGCCTCCACGTCGCGCTTCGCCGCCCGCAGCTCGCGGGTTTGCCGGCGGAGCAGCATGTTCATTTTGCGAAGCTCGTCCACCCGCTGCTGCTCCTTCTGAAAGTCGCGGATGATGAACACCAGCAGCGCGCTCAGCAGTATTCGCAGCGGGAACGAATACAAGCCGTAATGCAGCCAAAATTGCTTCGCCGTCACGTCCGGGGACGCCATGACGACCAGCGTCGCGTTGAGGGCGAAGAGCACGTTGACGAAGCCGAGCGCGAAAGCGCTCTTCGCGAAGAAGGTCCACGGCTTGGCGTGCAGCCATTTGGTCAGCCACATGGACAGGACGCCAAGGACGACCATGTTCAGACAGGCGCCGAACGCCGTCTGATCGAAGCCCATCAGCAGCCGGCCGATGCCGATGCCGAGTCCGATCATGAGGATCGCCGGCGGACTCGGGAATACGAGGACGGCGACGACGACCGGCAGAAACCGCAAATCCAGCACGAGCATGCCGTCGGTCTTCAAGCCGAACGCCATCGCGAGCCAGCCGGCGAGAATGAACACGGCGACGGTGATGCCGTATTTGACCCGGGCGGGTGCGTATTGAAACAGGTACCGGTACCCGAGATCGAATAAGTACGCCAGCGCGATCAGCAGGCTGATGTTGGCGAATAACGCTTTAGCAAAGACGAATGTCAAGTCGTTGATCCTCCCGCATTCCATTTCCCGTCATTACCCGTTCCTTCCCGGCTTGAAGCAGCGCGGATAAACTTTCCGGCATTCCGCGCATAATACCACTACGCCGCGGGCGCGGGTCGTCGGCGGAATGCGGATATCGATGCTCGGCATGCGGCAATCCGCCTTGTTTTTAAAACCTGTTAGAAAAGGGTAAGCAAAACAAACAACCGGCTCATGTTCATTTTATAAGGGACTAAGATTCGCCTTGTACAATGGCATCATTAAAGAGGAGGTGCACTTCCCGTGACCAGAGTCATTACCTTCAAAAATCGTTCCGTCCCGGTACATTATCCATCCGAGCAGCTTTCGTACATGGAGCTGCTGCAAAATAAATTGCAGGAAATGGAATACAACTTCGATTTTCGGAAGAAGTGGAAACGCATCAAGTCGGTGGAAATGATCCGCGACGTCGCGATTCTGCAATACAGCGACGGTACCAAGCTTTACCTGGAAGTGTGCTGATTAGACGTCCCTTGTCCTCTCGAGCGACCGAAACCCGCAAAAAAAGGCAGCCCGCGCACGCGAACCCGGCCCGAACGGCCGCGGCCCGCTTGCGCGCAGGCTGCCTTTGTTGTTGCCGACTCGTTTTGATTGCGCGTTCGCGCCGGCCGCGCCCGCGTATGCGCGCTGCGCGCGCGCCGACCGCTCATCGCCGCAGCGCCGGCTCCAAGCGCTCGCCCGCGGCGCCGAAAAGCTCCCGCGCCGCCCGCAGGAGCGGCGGGCCGACCGCCTCCTCGTCCAGCGGCCCGGCGAGCAAATAGCCCTGGAAGAAGTCGCAGCCCCATTCCCGCAGCAGGCGGAGCTGCTCCGGCGTCTCGACGCCCTCGGCGACGACCTCGAAGCCGAGCTCGTGCGCGAGCGCGATCATCGTCCGCACGACGACCTGCTCCGCGTCCTGCGAGCCGAGATGGCGAACGAACGAGCGGTCCAGCTTCAGCGTGTGCAGCGGAAGCTTGCACAGGTACGTCAGCGACGCGAAGCCGACGCCGAAATCGTCGAGCGCGATCCGGACCCCCATGGCGCGGATCCGCCGCAGCGCCTCGCTTACGCCTTCGTCGGCGCCGATCATCATGCTTTCCGTGATTTCGAGCTCCAGCCACTCCGGCTTCGTGCCCGTCTGCGCGAGGATGCGCCGCAGCGTCTCCGCGAAGCCCGGCACGCGCAGCTGCAGCGGCGACAGGTTGACCGACGCGACGAGCGGCGGCATCCCTTTCGCCCGGGCGCGGCGCAGCATGCCGCATGTCTCGGCGAGCACCCATTCGCCGATCCGGACGATCTGGCCGCTGCGCTCGGCGAGCGGCACGAATTCCGCCGGCGGGATGTCCCCGAGCTCGGGATGGCGCCAGCGCAGCAGCGCCTCGACGCCGCGAAGCCGTCCCGCGGCGTCGTACAGCGGCTGATAGCGCAGCGACAGCGCGTTCGCGGCCGGCGCGTGGCGGAGCGAGACGCGCAGCTGCTCCGTCCGGCTTACCTCGGACATGTCGTCCTCCGCGTAGAAGACGACCCGGTTGCCGCCGGCCGCCTTCGCCTGCCGCAGCGCCGTATCGGCGTGCCGCACGATCCGCTCCGCCGTCTCCCCGTCGCCGGGGTACCCGCTCACGCCGATGCTGCAGAACGGATGGAGCGGTTCCCCCCGCACGGACAGCCGTTCCTCGGCCGCCTGCTTCAGCGCGCCGACGAGCGCGTCGGCGTCGTCGTTTTCCGCGTCCCAGCCGGCCAGCCGGAACAGCAGGAACGTATTGCCGCTCAGCCGGTAGACGCTGCCCGACCACGGCTCGAGCCGCTTCAGCCGGCGCGCGATCTGCCGCAGCGCCTCGTCGCCGAAGGCCGTCCCCTTCGTCTCGTTGACGATGTAGAAGCGGTCCACGTCCACGAGCGCCGCCAAGACGCGCCGCCCTGTCTGCCTGGCCAGCACGACGGCGCGCGCGAGCATCGCGAAAGCCGCCTTCCGCCCCGGCAGCCCCGTCAAGGAATCGACCACTTCGCCGAGCGCCGGCGCTCCCTTCCGCGCGATGTACGTCGTGCCGCTACCGTAATCCTGTTCGTTCATAACCGATCCTCCACGCTGCCATTGGTCCTAGTCTCTTTATCTCGTAAATAGGTAAATTTTCGCATAAAACGATTAGAAAAGAAACAGGCGGGCATGAGCGCGGCGTTAGCTTCTTCACCCGGCCCGGCCCCGAACGGGTTCGGCGCGCAAGCAAAGAGCCCCTTCCGCCGGACAAGCCGGCGAATAGGAGCTGTTAGGAAAGTATTAGTGCGGCGCTTCCACTTCGGTCACGTATTTGTATCCGACGCCCCATACGGTGCGGATGTAATGCGGTTCCTTGGGGTTCTTCTCGATCTTGCGGCGCAGGTTCACGATATGCACGTCGATGGCGCGGTCCGTCACGAAGGAGTCGAAGCCGCGGATGGCGTTGATCAGGTCCTCGCGGGTGAACACTTTCCCCGGGTGGGACAGGAACAGCTTCATGATCTCGAATTCGGAGAACGTCGTCTCGACGAAGCCGCCGCGAACGAGGAGCAGCCTGCGCTCGGCATCCAGCTTGATCTCCTTCTCGGCATCGGGCCCGCCCTCTTCCGGGCGCTCGCCCGCCGCGCCGGCCTGCATCAGCCGCGACCGGCGGATCAGCGCCTCGACGCGGGCGCTCAGCTCGTGCATGCTGAACGGCTTGCACAAGTAATCGTCGGCGCCGGCGCGCAGCGCCTGCACCCGCTCGGAAACCTCCGATTTCATCGATACGATCATGATCGGCACGGAGGATTGCCGGCGCATCCGGATGCACAGCTCGGTGCCGTCCCAGTCGGGCAGCATCAGGTCGAGCAGCACGACGTCCGGGTCGAACGCCGCGAGCAGCTTGAGGCCTTGTTCGCCGTTCTCCGCTTGTTTGATTTCGTACCCTTCGCCAGACATGTACATGGAGAGCATCTCGCTCATCATCTTATCGTCTTCGATCACCAGGAGCTTGTACATGACACCTCACCTCGTGAAGAGGCCCGTCCGTTCGACGCCGTTCGCGGCGCCGCCGGCTCCGGACGAACCCGGATTCCTCTTAACTATACAATAGGAAGATCCACCCAACAATAGAATGTTAGAAAATTGTTAGGATTCGCTGTCGAAATCCGGCATGACGCCGGCCAATTCCGACAGGAGTCCGCGCAGCGTTTCGTCCGCTTCGGCCGCCGCTTCCGCGAGCGCGCCGTCCGGCGTGCCGTCCCCCGCTTCCTTCAGCCGCGTCTCGAGCCGCAGAGCGGCTTCGAACAGCCCATCCGCGGACAAATTGCCGGCAACGCCCTTCAGCGTGTGCGCCATCCGCCGGGCGCCGGCGTAATCCCCGGCCGCGAGCGCGGCCGCCAGCCGTTCGCCGAAGCCGCGGTATTCCCGGACGAAGAGCGTCAGCATATGCGTCAGAATCGCCCGCTTGCCGCCGACCCGCCGCAGCGCCTCGCCCAGCCGCATCCCCGGCACGCCCCGGTCCAACCATGCGTCTACCGCCGCCGGCGACGGCACGTACGCGGCGTTCGCCGCCTCCCGCTCCTTCGGCCCGGCCTTGGCGGCCTCGTTGCCCGGCTCCTTGCCGGGACGCAGCCACTTGCCGATGGCCGCCGTCAGCTCCGCGGGATCGATCGGCTTCGTCAGCACGTCGTTCATGCCGAGCTGCATGTACCGGTCATGGTCTTCCCGCATGATGTTCGCCGTCAGCGCGATGATCGGCATGCGGTCGTACTTGGAATCGAGCCGAATGATACGCGCGGCTTCGTCGCCGTCCATGTCCGGCATATGAATGTCCATCAGAATGAGGTCGTAGCGCTTCTCCGTCAGCATCCGCAGCACCTCCGTCCCGCTCCGCGCCACGTCCACCCGGTACGCGCCGGCCCGCAGCTGCTCGACCGCGACGATCCGGTTGACGTCGTTGTCCTCCGCGAGCAGAATCGTGCCCGCCGGCGATTCCGGCGCCTCCGCGGCGGCCGCGGCTTCCCGCGCGCCCGCCTCCGCGTCCCGCGCCGGCCGGTCGAACAGCGTTTGCAGCGCCCGGTGCGCGCCGACGCGCGTGACCGGTTTGACGAGGATGTCGTCGGGCCGCTGCTCCTGCGGCAGCTTCAGCAATTCCTCCCGGCCGAACGCGGTCGTGAGCGCGACCGTCGGGACGCCCGCCTCCTGCGCCGCTTCGCGCATGGCATGCCAGGTCTCCTCCGCGTACATGTCCGGCATCTCGAAGTCCAGCAGCAGGGCGGACGGCCGGACGCCGATTCCGGAGCGCGCCAGCCGCTCCCGGGCGGTCTTCCACGAGCCGAGCGGGATCGGCGTCAGGCCGCCGTCCTCGATGACGGCGCACAGCAGGCCGCTCATAAGCGGATGGTCCTCCACGACCCAGACGGAGCCTTCCGCGTCCCCCCGGATGTCGAAGCGGCCGGCGCGCGGCGGCTCGGCCACGGCGAGGTCGAGCGCGAAGGAGAACGCGCTTCCCCGGCCAAGCTCGCTGCGGACGCGAACGTCGCCGCCCATCAGCTCCACGAGCCGCTTCACGATGACGAGCCCGAGACCCGTTCCGCCGTACTTGCGGTTCGTCTCCGCGTCCGCCTGCACGAACGGCTCGAACAGCCGGCCGAGCTGCTCCTCCGTCATGCCGATGCCCGTGTCCTCCACGGAGAACGCGATGCGGACGCGCCCTTCGTCCGCGGCCATGCCCTCCGGCAGCGCGAGCCGCAGCCGGACGTAGCCCCGCTCCGTGAATTTGATCGCGTTCACGCACAGATTGAGCAGCGCCTGCTCGATGCGCAGCCAGTCGCCCACGACCCGCTCCGGCAGCCCTGGCGGCGTCTCGGCGACGAATTGGAACCGCTCCTTGCCGCCGACGAACACGCTCAGCGTCTCCGCCAGCTTCTGGACGAGCTCGTACGGATCGAACGGCTTCTCGTTCAGCTCGATGCGGCCGGCCTCGACTTTGGAGAAATCCAGAATGTCGTTGATGATGGCGAGCAGCGCCTGGGACGAATCCCGCGTCTTGCGCAGATAATCCCGCTGCAGCGGCGTCAGGCCGGTCTTCTGCATGAGTCCCGTCAAGCCGATGATGCCGGCGAGCGGCGTGCGGATCTCGTGGCTGATCTGCGCCAGGAACTGGCTCTTCGCCACGTTCGCGCTCTCCGCGTCGCGCTTGGCCTGCTCCAGCTCGGACTGGACGCGCTTCGCCTCCGTAATGTCCCGCGCGATGCAGGAGTAGAACGTCTCGCCGGTATCGTCGTCGCGGTGGACGACCAGGATCTTGGATACCGGGAAAAACACGCCCTGCAGCGTGCGCAGCAGCGCCTCCTTCTCCCGGTAGCCCGCCTCCCGCGCGTCCTCGATGCCGTCGAGCAGCTCCTGGACCGTGCGCTTCGGCACCTCGTCCACGCTCATGCCGTACGGCCGCATGCCCAGCATCGCCCGGCCCGCCTCGTTCATATAGAGCAGCTTGCCCGCTTCGTCGAACGTGGCGATCAGATCCTTCGCCGCGCCCATCACCTTCAGCTGCCGGTTGCGCGCGTTCTCCGCCTGCTTCTGCCCGGTGATGTCGCGCGCGATGCCGACGACGCCGACGAAGCGGCCTTCGCGGTCGCGCATGCCGTTCGAGCTGTGCGCGACGGGGAAGCGCGTGCCGTCCTTGCGCACGTAGTTCCATTCCCGCTCGTACGCGAATTGATCCTTGCGCAGCAGCTCGAACACCGTGATGTCCGGCGGGACCGGCCGGCCGTACCGCCCGCTCAGCCGTTCCGCCTCCCGGACGATGTCCTCCGGCGCGACGAAGGCAAGCCCCGTCGCCTTGTAGAGCACCTCCTCCGCCGCGTAGCCGAGCATGCGCTCCGCCGCCTTGCTGAAATAAGTGACCCGGTACTGGCTGTCGAGCACGATGAACGCGAACTGATTCTGGTTGATCATGGCGTCCATTTGACTGAACATGCCGTTCAGCCGCTGCTTCATTTGGTTGACGGACTTGGATAATTGCGACAGCTCGTCGCCGCCCGCGTCCCGGACGTCGTTCACGTCGAAGCGCCCGGCCGCGGCCGCCTCGGTGACGGCGAGAATCCGCTTGATGCGCCCGATGGCGCGGTACGAGAAGAGGAAGAAGAGAATCGTGAGGATCGCCTCGGCGGCGGCGATGGACAGGATGGAGCGCCACTTGATCGCCGCGAGCGGGGCTTCGATCTCCCGCAGCGGCACGTTCAGGGCGAGATGCCAGCTCGTGCCCTCGACCGCCGCGTAGAACAGCATCGAACCGCCGGCGGAGCCGCCGCTCAGCCGGGCCGTGCCGTACGGATTCCGCAGCATGTCCCGCGCGACGGGCGCGAAGGGCAGCTCCGGCGAAGAGAGCGGCGACGACGGCCGGAGCGCGCCGGCCGCGGGCGGCGCCTCGATGACCGCGGCGCCGTCGTTGTATACGAAGGCGCGGTCCGTGCGGCCGACGCGGACGTTCAGCTGCTCCCGGAACACCCGTTCCGCGGGGATCGCCGCGTCGACGAGGCCGATGATGGCGTTGTCGCGGCCGTAGACGGGAATTTGAATGACGACGATGCTACCGCCGCCGTATCTGCCGACGAAGGGGTCGGTGACGATCGCCTTGCCCCGGATCGCCGCCGGGAAGGACGGCTCGTCCCCGATCTCGATGACCGAGCCGTCGCTCAGCTCGGCGCGCCCCGTCCGGTCGGCGAAGCCGATCGTGCGGAAGGGCGAAGCGGAGCGCCCGATCTCGCCGCGAAAATACGCGAGGCGCTCCGCGGAGGAACCGAACCGCACCTGATCGGTGCGGCTCATGACCTCCACCTCGGCGCGCCGGGCTTCGATCCAGGACGCCAGGCTGCCCGCGGCGTTTTGAACCTTCGTGCCGGCTTTGTCGACGAGCGCTTCCATGATGGCGCGCTTGGCCGCGGCGTAATTGCCGTAGCCGACGACCGACAGCACGCCGGTCGTGACGAACAGGATGAGGACAAGCACTTTCGTCCGGAGCGAAAAGGTACCCACGGCAAAAAACCTCCCGTACAATAGGTCGTATCGGCCCTATTATACCTTGGGAGGGAAGCGCTTCATAGGCTGGCCAGGCCAGGAAAGGCCGGGGGAGCGCCCGCGGGCGCTGACGCTCAGGCTTCCGGCCGCGCCTTCGCGCGCGTCCGGTGTATGTAGTAATGCTTCGAGCAATACCCCTTGCTCAAGGAAGGCTTGGCGCAGTTGACCCACTTGCACGGGGTCGGCTCCGCGGCCCGGCGGACCTTGGTGACGCCCGGATCGCCGTGTCTCCTCCAGCGCTGATGATGCATCGCGCACATCCGCTTCGCTTTTACAGGTTTGCGGCAAGCATCGACGGTACACAATTCCATCCGGCTTCGTCCTCTCGGTGTAGGAGTCTCTGGTGCGCGATAGATTATCATTATGCGGGATCGAACCGGCTTTGAAAAGCCTTCAATGCCGCAAATTGCCTGGAAATTTTAACACGTTGCCAGACCGAAACCCAGCATGTGGAAACGCAGGCGGCTCCTTTGAAGAATTCCGCGCGCCGGAGGTTTCCCGCCGCCCTTCGAAGAGGATCGGACGGGCATGCGGGCATCTGATCCTTCAGAACTAAAAGCGAAAAAAAACCCTTTCTAATTTTTTGTGTTCGTCCCGGTTGAAAAGTCGGATAACGCCTCTTATACTGTTCTATAAACCAGCTTAGTTACAGATTGTGAGGGAATGCCTTTGACGCTGACTACCGCTGTCTTTCAAAACTTAAAAACGCCGCTGGCCGTCGTCGTCGGCCAGGACGACGACTGCCACTTCAACCTGGCCAACAAAGCCTTTTCCAGGCTGGTCGGGTGCTCGGGCGACGTCCTCGAAGGGCTCCCGCCGGACAGGGTGTTCTCGGAATGGAGCAGCAGCGCGCTCCGCTCGGACGACCGCCATGAGACGTCCCTGCTCCGGTCCTGGTCCGACGACGATCCGCTGCGGCTCGTGCTGACCTGCGAAGCGATCGCCGGCGCGGACGAACCGGCCTTCCTGCTGACCGTCGAGGACATCAGCGCCAAGTCGTGGATCGATCGCATGGCGGCCTCCGGGCAGGTGCTGTTGTCCGGAATTCTGAACGAACGGCTCGTGGTCGAACGCTATTACAAACACTACCCTGCTCCCGTCGTGGACCGCTTGTTCTCCGTGGAAGAGGAATCGCTCAGCCAGTTCTTCCACGACAGCGAGCGCGAACGCATCCTCGCTTCGCTCAAACACGCCGCCCTCCATCGCCGCACCGAACATCTCATCGTCCATACCAAGAGGTTGGCCGAATCCGTCCAGCTGGAGCTCCAGATCACGTACCGCCCGTTCTTCCACGGAGACGGCACTCTCAAGTGCATCGCCTTCATCGCCACGGACATCCGCTCGCTCGCCGAAACCGAAGCCGCCGCCTTGGACCCATCCGTTACCTTGAAAGTGCTGATGGCCCGCAAGTACATGTCCGCCCAGCAGCTCTCGTCCGCAACCGGCATCTCGCTTCAAACCATCTCGAAGCTGCGCAACGGCAAGATCGGCCGGCCGCAGCGACAGACCACGCTGCTCATCGCCAAAGCCTTGGAAGTCGCGCCGCAGGACATCTGGCCGTAAACCCGAAAATATCCTCTGAACGCAAAAACCGCGGGACTTTGCGCCCTCGCGGTTTAGTGCATTAAAGCATTGCCAGATAAACGGAACGGTGCGTTGCAGTAGCGCCGGAGGAACGGGGAAGTGCGCCACAGCAGCGCACGGTTAAATACCCCTTACCGCGCTTCCTTGCGCACGAGGCGCAGCGTGCGGCTGCTGGCGGCGATCTCGGCGAAAAAACCGGCGTCCTCCGCCGCCAGCCGCTGCCATACCTTCACGCAGGCCGGGCAGAAATGGACGCCGCTCCCCCCGGCGATGATGGCCATCGCCTCCTCGTGCGACATCGCCTGCCGGTACGAACGGGACGACGTCAGGGCGTCGTAGACGTCCGCCACGGCGGTAATGCGCGCGAGCAGCGGGATTTCCTCGCCCTTCAGCCGGTCGGGATAGCCGGTGCCGTCCCATTTCTCGTGGTGGGAACGGATCACGGACAGCTCGTCGGCCAGGAAGCCGAGCTGCTTGCACATGTCGTAGCCCGAGACGGGATGCCGCTCGATGACGAGCCGCTCTTCCGCCGTCAGCTTGCCGGCCTTGTTCAGGACGGCGTCCGGGACCCGCAGCTTGCCGACGTCGTGGACGACGCCGCCCTGCGCGATGGCGCGCAGCTTGTCCTTCGAGAGCTGCATCTCCTCGCCGAGCCGCAGCGCGTAGAGCGCGACGCGGTTGTTGTGCCCCGCCGTGTAGGCGTCCCGCGCCTCCGTCGCCATGATGAGCGCCTTCACGCTCGGCGTCTTGCACGCCTCGAGCCAGGCGCGCGGATCGGCCTGGAACAGCACGCGCAGCGACGAGCTGAAGGAGCCTTGGGAGAAATACTGCCGGATCAGCCCGACGAGCATGACCAGCATGGACGCGAGCAGGAGCAGATGGTACAGCCACCAGCTGAGCCGCCACATCGTCCCGGCCACGATGATGTACTGCGCCGCGAGGATGAGGCTGACGCTGTAGACGATCGCCCGCTGCAGCGGGAAGCCGGCATGCCGGTACGATTGCCAGTAGCGGTACATCGTCCACAGGCAGGCCGCGCAGGTCAGCGTCACGGCCGCCCACTTGTACGGCCCGTCGCCGCCGAGCGGGATCATGGTCATGTCGTGCGGCATCCGCAGCGTGAAGGCCGCCAGCCCTCCCAGCAAGAGCAGCCAAACGGGGATGAGCCATTCGCGCCATCCGGACAGCCGCCGGATGAGCCAATGATCGGAGGACACCGCCGACAGGCACAGCCACAAGGACGTCAGCAGGATGCTGAGCTGGGCGAACATGGCCGGCAGGTTGCCGGTATGGATGACGAAGCCCGGCGTCGTCAGGCCGTGCAGGAGGAAGATGCCCGCCAGCGACAAATAGCCGAGCGCCATGAAGCCGACCTTGATGTTGCGGAGCCGGTGGCCCGCGATGCCGACGGCGATCGCGACGATCGCGGCGAGCGCCGCGACCGCCGTCACGAAGTAGAAATGTCCCTGCGGCGCCTTCAGCGCGACGTCGGCCGCCGCGTCCGAGCGGAACCATTCGAACAGGACGACCGGAAGAACGGCGGCCAATATCGGGCCGATGACGGCGGTGCGTTTAACCTGCATGATCCAAAATCCTCTCCCTTTGTCCAATCGGTCCCCTCTGTCCGGCCTAGCCGGCTTGAATTCGCGAACGCGCAGCCCGCAGGCAGAGTGAAGTTGTTGGCGTTATGAGGCTTCGCCGCCGCGAATTCCCGCGGCGGCGCCTCCTTCAGAATATCGGTTTTCCGCCGGGCAAAATGTAGTTCCAAAGACGCAAAAAGGGCCTTGCCCGCCGCGAGGACGGGGCAAAGCCCGGAAGGGTCTCCGTTATCGCCGGCCGACGTCGAGATCGCCCGACCCCGTATGGACCTGCGCCCGGACGGACCCGCTTCCGAACACGAGACGGTGCACGCCGTCGTCGTCCGCGGAGCCCTTGGCGCCGTCCCAATCGTTGTCGAGATCGCCCGAGCCGCTGCTGTACGCGATCTCCGCGTCCGCCGGCTGCTCGTCGGTCATGATGTCGACGTCGCCGCTGCCCGTCCGGAGATTCATGGGCCGGCTCAGCGTCCGCTGCTCCGCGGAAATGTCGCCGCTGCCCGTCTGCACCTTCAGCTCCGCGTCGGCGTCGGCCAGGTCCACGTCGCCGCTCTTCACGTCCACGCTCAGCAGCTTCGCCTTCGCGCCGCTGACGGTCACGTCGCCGGAAGCCGCCTTGACCGTCAAGGCGTCATCCGCCGTGACATCCTCGAAATGCAGGTTCCCGCTGCCGATGGATACGGTGACCGCCTTCGCCTGCACCCGGCTGATGTCGACGTCGCCGGAGCCGCCCTTCAGCTCGGCCGTATCGACCTGCACGCCGTCGACGGCGATGTCCCCGCTGCCGGTGTTCATCGTCAGCCGCTCGTACGTCCGCTTCGGCAGCTCGAGCTTGAGATTCAGGCTCAGGATATTGAAACCGAATTGGAAGCCGGCATGATCCTGAAAGCCGACCTTCAGCGTGTCGCCGTCCTTCTCGAGCTTCAGCTCCAGCTTGTCGAGGTACTTCTTGCTGGCGCGGCCCGTCAGGCTCGCCTTCGCTTCCGTTCCCTCGCCGGGCACGATCTTCACGTCGACGCTACCCGTCTTGAGCTCGACGGCGCGAATGCCGTCCGCCGCGACCGCCTGCCCGCGTTCGACCTTCTCCGTGCCGAACGCGTAATTCCCGCTCGCGCCCAAGGTACCGAACGTGCCGATCAGGCCGATGACCAGCAAAATGAGGCCGATAACGATCCAGTTTCTCATTTTCTCACCCTTATCACTCTGGAATTGAATTTCAAATATTGCAACGTCAGCTTGGCGAATGCCCGGGTCAGCCAGTGCGCGCCGGCGCCGAGCAGCATGCCGAGCCCGATTAGGGCGAGGGCGACGAACGATGCCTGCATGCCCGTGAACGCGCCGCCGAACAGCCCTTCGTACATGACGGCGAGCGAGGAAAGCCCGACGCCGATCGCGGCGGCCCAGATGCCGGCCAGTACGCCCAGCAGCCCGACGAACGGCCCCAGCACGAAGATCAGATTGAAGAAGCCGAGGCTGACCGCCGCGAACACCGCGCGCGAGACGAGCGTGATGCTGCCGCGCTTGCCGTCCGCCTGGTCCACGCGGTAGTTCAGCAGCAGCTCCTTCGCGATGATCCGGGGATCGCCGAGCTCGCGGGCCGCGTCCGCCTCGCTCCGTCCGTGCTCCGCCGATACGCGGAAATGCTCTTCGTAATCGTACAGCCACTCCCGCCGGAGCTTCTCCGGCACGGGCGCGAGCAGCTCCCGCAGCTGGCCCAAATACTGCTCTCTGATCATCGCTCTACACCTTCCTTAATGAGTTCGTCCACGGCGACGGAGAAGCTCCGCCATTCGCGGATCAGCCCCATCAGATGCGAATGCCCCTGCGGCGTCAGCTTGTAGTACTTGCGGGGCGGTCCCTCGCTCGATTCCTTGAGGTACGTGGAGAAGAAGCCCTCCTGCGTCAGCCGGTTCAGCAGCGGATAGACGCTGCCGACCGCGACCTCGAATTTCGACGACATCGTCACGGCCAGCTCGTAGCCGTACCGGTCCTCCCATGCGGTCAGAGCCAGCACGCACAAATCGAGCACGCCTTTCTTGAATTGCACGTTCATTCGCAGCGCCCCTATTTGTTATCGTTGAGTATTAATCAATGCAGAATAGCCGGCCAAAAAAAGAAGCGGCTATCCGCGTTACAGCTATACTATATCATCAGCTATTCAACAATGCAATATACCTGGTTGGAAAATGACGGAATCCGGGCGGAGTCGGGCCGGTGTTGCGCCGGAATTGGGCGGATTCCGCGCCGGCGGGACCGATTCGGAGCCGGTCTGCCTCCTCCTTTCGGTCCGCTTTAGAACTGGCGGCGCGATATGGTATGATTTTCTTATCCCGACCGATATGAATGGAGGCCAATTACGCATGAATCACCAACATCGCTACGAAGTCGCGCGTCACGAAGACGCTTATCCGCTGTACACGCTTAAGGACGCCGAGACGGACTCCTCGGTCACGATCTGCCCGGAACGCGGGGCCATCGCGATCGGCTGCGCGCTGCGCGGCACCGAGCTCTTCTACCTCGACCGGGCGACGTTCCTGGACCCGCAGGCGAATATCCGGGGCGGCAATCCCGTGCTGTTCCCGATCTGCGGCCAGCTCGCCGGCGGCAAATTCGAATGGGAAGGCCGCGAATACGCGATGCGCAACCACGGCGTCGCCCGCAACCGCCCGTGGGACGTCGTGTCGACGTCCGAGGACGGCGAAGCGGCGCTGACGGTCCGGCTGCGCAGCGACGAGAGCACGCTGGCGGAATTCCCGTTCGCCTTCGAACTGCAGTTCACCTACGCGCTGCGGGACGGCGAACTCCATATCCGCCAGACGTACCGCAACCTGTCGGACCGCAGCATGCCGTTCTACGCGGGCTTCCATCCTTATTTCCGCACGGAAAACAAGGATCTCGCCTACGAGACGGACGCGACGAAATACCTCGACTACAACGACAACGCCGTCAAGCCGATCGACGGCCCCGTGCGGTTGACGGGCCTGAAGGAATCCGTCGCCCTGCTCGACGCTTCGCAGCGCCGGATCGCCTTCCCGGGACCGGACGGCGGCACCGTCGTCCTGACGTACAGCGACGCGTTCCGTTACGTCGTGCTGTGGCAGGTGAACGGCTCGCCGTTCGTCTGCGTGGAGCCGTGGATGGCGCTGAACGCCGCGCTGAACACGCGCGACGGCCTGCCGGAGCTGGAAGCGGGCGGCACGCTCGAGCTGGAAGTCGCGATCGGCTACGCGCGTTAAGCGCGGCGCGGCCGCGCGAACGCGGCGGCCGCGGGCGGCTTCGTTCGCGAGGCGGGCCGGTTGGCCTGCCGTCGGCGGGCCTGGGCCGAGGAATCGTTTGAATCGCTGATTATAGGGAGAGAGGGCGAATCGGACATGGCGGAAGACTGGGGAGTAACGGAAACGCGCCGCGTTGACGGACAGGACGAAGCGAGCGTGGCGAACGAGGCGGCCGGGACCGGCGTGCAGGACGGCCGTAAGGAGCCGGGGAACCGGCAGGATGGCGGCCGGCCGGCCGCACCGGCGATGCGCAGGCGCATGGGGGCTTCGGATCTGGAGCTGTCCCCGCTCGGCCTCGGTTGCTGGCAGTTCAGCAAGGGCAGCGGGCTGGTCGGCAAGTTCTGGCCCGCCTTAAGCGACGCCGACATCGCGTCGATCGTGCGCATCAGCCTCGCGGGCGGCATCAATTGGTTCGATACCGCCGAGGTGTACGGCGGCGGACGCTCCGAGGAGGCGCTGGCGGACGCGCTGAACGCGATCGGCGCCTCGCCCGGCGACGCGCGCGTCGCGACGAAATGGTGGCCGGTCCTGCGGACGGCGGGCAGCATTCCGCGCACGATCGGCGAGCGCGAGCGCCGGCTGAAGGGCTGGCCGATCGATCTGTACCAGGTGCATCAGCCGTTCTCGTTCTCCTCGGCGACCGCCGAAATGAACGAGATGGCGAAGCTGGCGAAGGCCGGACGCATCCGGCACGTCGGCGTCAGCAACTTCTCCGCGGCGAAAATGCGCGAGGCCGACCGGGCGCTGCGCGCGCACGGCCTGCGCCTGACGTCCAACCAGGTCAAGTACAGCCTGCTCGACCGGCGCATCGAACGAAATGGCGTCCTGGAGACCGCCAAAGAGCTCGGCGTCGCCATCATCGCCTATTCGCCGCTCGAGCAAGGGCTGCTGAGCGGCAAGTTCCACCGCGATCCCGGGCTGGTCAAGCGCCTCTCGGGACCGCGCCGGTTCTCGCCCGGCTTCCGGGCCGCCGGCCTGCAGCGGACGCTGCCCTTGATTGACCGGCTCGAGGAGCTGGCCGCGAAGTACGGCGCGTCGCCGAGCCAGGTGGCGCTCAACTGGCTCATCCTCGCGAACGGCGAGACGGTCTTCGCCATCCCCGGCGCCTCCAAGCCGCGTCACGCGGAGGAGAACGTCCGCGCGATGACGTTCGCGCTGGACGCGGAGGAGCTGCGCGAGCTCGCGGAGCTGTCGGCGCTGTGCGGGCGGCGGTAAGGGCGCCCCGGTCGCCGCTGGATTAGGCGCCGCGCCGGCAGGCCGGCGAAGCGGCGGCGGGCAGGCGAGCCGCGATATCGCGCGGTTCCGTCTGGCGGAACGGCCGCGCGGGCGCCCGTCCGGCAGCCGCCGGCGCGGGTTCCGTCTCCGCGCCGATACGCAGCGCGAATAGCCATCCTCGGCAGCGGCCGGGGATGGCTTTTTTGCGCGTTTGAGCCGGCGTGGGCGTCATGCCGTTCGTCCTCCGCGAACGCCGGCCGGACGGGAAGCGGACGGGACGCGCACCGGTTGTCCGATGCGCACCTCGTGCCTTCAAGCCCGGCTTACCCTTTCACGCCCGTCGTCACGATGCCTTCGACGATGAAGCGCTGTCCCAAGAAGTAGATGACCAGCACGGGAAGCAGGATGAGGAGCGCCGCCGCGGTCGTGACCGACTGCAGCACCAGCTTCGAGCCGTTCTGCGTGTAGCTGATCGTGCTGAGCGCGGTCGCGAGCGGATAATGGTCCTGCTTCAGGAACATGAACGGGCCGATGAAGTCGCCCCACGAGCCTTGGAAATTCATGATCGCGACGGTCGCCACGACCGGCAGCGACATCGGCAGGAAGATGTTCCAGTACGTCCGCAGGATCGAGCAGCCGTCGATGCGCGCCGCCTCCTCGAGCTCCTTCGGCACCGAGGCGAAGAACTGCCGGTACAGGAAGATGTAGAAGGCATTGCCGCCGATGCCCCAGAACACCCACGGCCAGAACGTATCGAGGAGGCCGTAATTGTGGAACAGGATGTACTGCGGAATCTGCGTCACGATGCCCGGCAGCATCATCGTCGACAGCACGATCATGAACAGCGCGTTGCGCCCCGGCGCGACGATCCGCGCGAAGGCGTAGCCGACGAGCCCGCTCGTGAAGGTCGAGGTGCAGAGCGTGATCGCGAGCAGAATGAGCGAGTTCCGGGCGAATTTCCAGAAGTCGATCATGGTTACCGCGTACTTGAAGTTTTCCGGGTGAAAGCCCGCCGGCAGCAGGCCCGGCGTCGTATTCCAGGCGCTGAACGCGTTGACGACCGCCAGGTACATCGGGAACAAGAAGACGGCGGAGAACAGAATCAGCGCCGCGTACAGCGGGACGCTTCCTTTTTGCGATTGCGTATTCACGTCCTATCACTCCTGATCCGTTTCGTAATGAACCCAGTATTTGCTCGTCGTGAAGACGATGACCGACAGCGCCAGAATCGCCAGGAACAGGATCCACAGCAGCGCCATGCCGTAGGCGAACCGCTGGAAGGCGAAGATCTGCTGGAAAGCGTGCACGAAATACAGGTAGTTCGGCTGGATCGGACGCGCGAGCAGCTCCGTGCCGTTCAGCAGGATCGGCTGCATGTAGATTTGGAGCGAGCCGATGATGCCCATGATGACGTTGAAGAAGATCACCGGCGTCATGAGCGGCAGCGTCAGGTAGATCGTCCGCTTGATCGGGGTCGCGCCGTCGATGGAAGCCGCCTCGTATAGATCCCGCGGGATGCCCTTCAGCCCCGCCAGATTGATCAACACGCCGCCGCCTGCGCCCCACAGAAGCAAGATGAGCAGGGACGTCGTGGCATAGTCGTAGCCAAGCCAGTTCACTTCCGGCAGTCCGATCAATTTCAAGATGCCGTTCAGAATGCCGTTGTTGCTGGAGAAGATGACCTTCCACATGATGACGCTGGCCAGCGCCGGCACGATGGACGGGAGATAGAAGATCGTCCGGTAGACGCTGACGCCGCGCACCTGCCGGTTCAGCAGCAGCGCGAGGCCGAGGCCGATCGCCACGCTGAGCGGGACGTTGAAGGCCGTGACGTAGAGCGTCCGGCCGAGGGAATACATGGCATCGGAATCCGTGAACGCTTTGTGGTAGTTTTGCAGGCCCATCCATTTCAAATGCTTGATGTTGAAGCCGTAGTAGTTCGTAAAGCTGAGGTACAGCCCGTACAGCATCGGGTAGAGCCCGAAAATGATGAACACGACGAACCACGGCGAGATCATCGAATAGAACGCGATCGTACGCTTCGTCTTCTCCTTCATGCTTTCCACTCCTTTATGCGAAGAAAGGAGAGTTCCGCTGGGAACTCTCCCCGGTAGGCGTTACTGCGAGGCATCGGATTACTGCGAGGCTTCGACGGCGTCCTTCGCTTCCTGGATGGCGACGTTCGCGTCCTTGGTCATGCCGCCGATCGCTTCGTCCAGGTTCGATTTGCCGAAGTAGAGGGGCTGCACGTACTTGTCGAAGATCGACCAGCCGCCGCCCGCGAGGTACGGGTTGACTTTGAGGTATTGGCTCGTGTAGTTCAGCTCGTCTTGGAGCACCGCGTTGACTTGCTTGTCGAAGTCCGTGTCCTTCGGCAGGAGGTCCATCTTGCTCTTGAAGATCGGCAGGCCCCAGCCGGTCGAGGCGCGGTCGTCGGCCGGCTTGCCGCCGAAGAACCATTCGAAGAACGTCCACGCTTCGTCGGGATGCTTCGACGCTTTGTTGATGATCGCGCCGGTCGCGCCGCCCGTCGGCGCCACGCGCGTGCCGTTCGGCGCCGTCGGCGTCGGCAGCATGCCGTAGTCGGCCAGATGCGTCTTCGCGGTTTCGTTGCTCCGGATCGCGCCGCTGTACCAGTAACCGTCGATAATCATCGCGACTTGATCCTTGAAGAACAGGTCGCCGCCCGACGTCTGGTCGTTGTTGACGGAGTTCGGTCCGACGTTGTTCTTCACCGCGTCGACCCACAGGTTGATGTAGTCCTTCACCGCCGGCTGGTTGAAGTCGACGGAGGCGCCGTCCGCCGCGCTGACGTCGACGCCCGCGCTCAGCAGGTATTGGAGCATGTTGTTGAAGTTCGGCTCGGTCTTGCCCCATTCGTTGGCGGCCAGGCCGTACTGCTTCACTTTGTCGCCGTCCTTGATCGTCAGCTTCTTCGCCAGGTCCATGACCTCCGGCCACGTGAGCGGCTTCGTCGGATCCGGCACCGGGACGCCGGCGGCGTCGAACAGCTTCTTGTTGTAGAAGATCGCGTAGTCGTTGGACCAATCCTTCGGCAGGCCGTAAATCGGGCCGGCGCCGACCGTCTTGCCGTCGAAGCGGAACACGTTCGTGATCGGCAGCAGGTCGTCCTGCTTGATGACGGCGCTCGTGTTCATGCGGTCCGTCAGGTCGAGCGCGATGCCCTTGATGACGTAGTTCGGCAGGTCGAACACCCCGGAGAGGCGGATGACGTCCGGCGCGTCGCCGGTCGCGAGCTCCGCGGCCAGCTTGGTCGCGTCGACCGTTTCGATCTCGACCTTGATGTTCGGATGCGCTTTCTCGAATTCGGCGATTTGGTCCTTGGACAGCTCGCCGTCCGTGATGTTCGTGCGGATCGTAACGACCTCGCCGCTGCTCGCGCCGCCGCCGTTGCCCGCCGCCGCGTTGCCGCCGGCGTTGCCGCCGTCCGCCCCGCCGTTCGTCGTCGCGGCGTTGCCGCCGTTATTCGTTGCGGCATTGCCCCCGTTGTCGCCGTTGTTGCTGCCGCAGCCCGAAAGTACGACGGCCGCGGCCGTGACCGCCGTCAGCATGATGGACCATTTTCTCAAGTTCTTTTCCCCCTCGGAGAAGTTATGATGATGGTTTCTTGCTGCATTAAGGATAGCATGGGAAATGAAAGCGTTTGTATACGATGATCCTCCAATTTTACGGGGTAATCATACGGTGTTCGGGCGGGCTTTCACGGGGGATTCGACCCGGCGCCGGCCAACCGAAAGCGGCTGTCCGCCGGTCCTCTCGGAGCCGCGGACAGCCGCTGCGTTTACTTCCGGCATGCCCGGACGTTGTCGATATCCCTGTCGATCGCGCCGTCTCCGCGGGAGAGCGAACGGGTGCCCGGCGCACCTTACAAGGTCAGCAGCGGCACCGTCAAGGTGACGGTTGTCCCGCGCATCTCGGCGCTGGCGATGGTCATGGACGTCCCTTCCCTGTACGTCAGCTTCAGGCGCCGGTACACGTTGCGCAGCCCGATGCCGTTCTCCCCGCCGTGCGCCTTCCCGTCCTCCCGCTCCATGTCGGCCCGCACGAGCGCGAGCGTCTCCTTGTCCATGCCGACGCCGTTGTCCGCGATCCGCACCTGCAGCAGGCCGCCTGCCGCCGACGCCGAGATCACGATCAGGCCGCCCTCCTCCCAGCCTTCGAAGCCGTGCTTGATCGCGTTCTCGATGATCGGCTGCAGCACGAAGCGCACGATCGGCAGGTTCCGCAGCTCGTCCGGCACCTCGTACGCCGCCTCGAAGCTGTGGCCGAAGCGAATCTGCTGGATGGTAACGTAGTTCGCGACATGCGTCAGCTCCTTGTGCAGCTCCACGATGTCCGAGCCCTTGGCGATGCTGTAGCGGAACAGGTCCGCCAGCGCCCCGACGATCGCGCTCACCTCGAGGTTGCCGGTCTTCATGCTGCGCATGTTGATGACCTCCAGCGTGTTGTACAGAAAATGCGGATTGATCTGCGCCTGCAGCATGTCGAGCTCGGCCCGCGTCTTCATCGCGATCAGCTCGTTCTCCTCGCGCATGACGCGGTCGAGCTGGTCGATCATCCGGTTGTAGCTGCGCACGATGCCGCCGATCTCGGTGTTGTCGACGTCCTCGAGCCGCAGCGACAGGTCGCCTTCGCCGACGCGCAGCATCGTCTCCTTCAGCCGGTGGATCGGCTTGACGAGCTGGATCGCGATCGCGACCGCGACGGCGATGGCGAGCAGCAGCACGATCGACGTGAATAGCAGGAACTGCTCCTGGTATTCCCGGTTCTTCTCCAGCACGTCGCCGAAGACGAAGCCGATCTTCAGCTTCCAGTCCGTGTTCGGGATGCCGCTCGCGTAGAAGTACCGGCCGGCGTCCCCGAGCGCGGCGTTCGCGTCCGACTCGTAGATCGTGTGCCCTTTGGCGTCGGAGATGGCGTAGGACGTGTTGATCAGCCCCGAATCGAGGTTCTCGAAAATCGATTGCTTCGGCACCATCAGCAGGTACGTGGCTTCGCCGTTCGCGCCGGAGCCCTCGAGCCGCTTCACGAGCGCGGTCGACAGCGGGTTGAAGACGTTCTTGTAATTGGTGATCCAGTACGGGTCGTCGCGGTCCTCCAGGTAGTCCGTGTCCGTGTTGAAGGCGCTCTTGTTGTTCGAGAAGATGGACGAATAGATGCAGTTGCCGCTGTCGTCGAGCAGGACGAAGTACGAAATGTCGTTCAGCCCCGGGAACATGAGCAGATTGGTCGGGAGACCGCCCATCATGAGGGGCGTCGTGTAATCGTTCGTGACGTAGTCCTGCAGCTGGCGGCTGGCGGAGATCTCCTTCAGGATCGTCTCCGTGAACTGCAGCCGGTTATGGATGCTGACCGCGGAGAAGCGCCCCGTCACGTCGACCGACGTCTGCATCTCGCGCCGGATGTCGTGCTTCGACAGCCAGGCGTACAGCACCCCGTCCGCCACGGCGGGCACGCCGACCGCGACGATGAGCGCGAGAATGATCTTGTTCCGCATGGAGACGGCGTGAAAGCCTTTCTTGATCAGGTCGTCCGGCAGGGAGCGCAGCAGCCAGTCGCTGCTGAGCGAGAAGCTCTTGATCTGCTTGGAGATCATCCGGAACGGCTTGAACACCTGCTTGAGGTACAAGCAGCCGAACAGCACCGTGATCAGCAGCGTCACCAGCGAGAGGACCGCCACTTGGTACAGGCGCTCGCCCCGGACCGCGCCCGCGGCGCCGCCCTTGTCGGTGTACACGATGCTGAGGTTGAACGGCGACAGCTGCCGCACCGCGTTGTTGTAGGACGGGTCGTCCGCGAGGCCGGGCGCCGCGGGATTCGTCGCGGCGGACGCGGCGGGATTCCTCGCGGCGTTCGTCGCGGCGGTAGCGCGGGTCGCGTCGGCGTCGGTCGCGTCGGCGCCCTTGCCGGCACCGTTTTCGGCGGCGCCAATAGCGTCGGCGCCCTTGCCGGCTGCGCCGGAAGCCGGCTCCGTCAGCGGATTCGACGGCGCCGTCGTCCACAGGAGCCGCTTGTCCTTGCCGAGCACGGAGAAGTACGTCCCCTCCGGCGATTGCGCCGGAATCGCCTGCCGGAAGAAGTCGTCGCTCAGCACGATGATCGTCAGCACGCCGTTCTCGTTGCCGTTCGAGAAGACGAGCCGGCCCGTCAGCGCCGCCATGAACGACTGCAGCTGCTTGACGTCGCTCTTCTCGAGCATCGGGTTGCCCGTGCGGAACGCCCCCGCGAAATCCTCCGGCGTATACCGCGTCAGCTGCTCGCGGTCCGGCAGGATGAGCCGGTCCAGCTTGGAATAATGCAGCCGGTCCTGATCCAGCCGGGGCAGGTCGACGAAGCCGGAGCCGATCCGCTGCACCATGGAGCGCTGGACGAAGCTTTGGCCCAGGAAATAAACCGCCTGCACGGAATCCGGCGGCAGGTCGAGCGTGTCGAACTTCTGCTGCAGCTCCCGCATCCCGAGCTCCGCGACGCCGTCGCTCCGCAGGCGCATCAGGTTCTTGTAATAATCGCTGAACTCCGGCGTCTGAAGCAGGAGCATCAGGTTGTCGATGTTGTTCAGCTGGACGAGCACGTTTTGCTGAAACTGGTAGAGCATGTCCTGCGTCCGCTTCTCGTGCAGCGATTTGTCGATGGCGTCCATATAGGTGAGGCCGATATAGGCAAGCGCCAGCTGCGTGACGAGGGTAAGCGCCGACGCGAGGATGACGATGCGCTTCAGCGTCGGTCCGAACCGGTTGATCATGATGTCTCCCCCCGGATGCTAGCGCGATCGGCTGCGGTATTCATGCGGCGTCCTGCCCGTATGCTTCTTGAACACTTCCGTGAAGTACGCCGGATCGGAATAGCCGACCTGCTCGACGATCTCGTAAATCTTGAGATTCGTGCCGCTCAGCAGCTCCATGGCCCGCTGCAGCCGGATCGAGGTCAGGAAGCTGAGGAACGTCTGACCGGAGTTCTTGAACAGCGCGAACAGATGGCTGCCGGATACGTGCACCTGCTCCGCGACCTCCTTCAAGGTCAAGCTGCGGTCGTAGTGGTCCCGGATGTACTGCTTCGCCTGCGTCAGCAGCGCGCTGACCGGCTCCTCGCCCGGCCGGCCGCCCTCCGCGCCATCGGCGCGGGACGGTTCGCGGGTC
>NZ_JAGGDJ010000046.1 GCF_017652985.1 Paenibacillus artemisiicola | reverse complement strand
AGATGAGATTTCCCAGTATGTAAGACCCCTTGAAGACGACGAGGTAGATAGGTTCGAGGTGGAAGCGCAGCAATGCGTGGAGCTGACGAATACTAATCGGTCGAGGGCTTATCCAAGGTACATCTTTCAGCTAAGCAAGACCTTCGCAAAGGTTCGTATCCAGTTTTCAGGGTGGCAAGCTCTGAGCAAGACCCGCGTTTCCGTGAGCGGAAGACGCCCGTTTGGTGGCGATGGCGGAGGGGAACCACGCGTACCCATCCCGAACACGACCGTTAAGCCCTCCAGCGCCGATGGTACTTGGACCGCAGGGTCCTGGGAGAGTAGGACGTTGCCAAGCACGATGAACCGACTGCATAAAGCAGTCGGTTTTTTGTTGTCTTTAATCGATAATGATAAAGAGGCCGGCATCAACTAAAAAAGCTAGCGCCCATCATCGTTGTTTCACGTGGAACGCGTCAACGATGATAGTAGCTGACCTCATTGGCGGTAATTTTGAGTACGCCGTCTCGTCTGGACTTGCGAAGCTTGCGATTGATGACCAAGCGCGGAGCTAGAAACCAAAGATGACACATGATTAAGCTGATCATTGTCGCCTCGTCCGCCCATGGGTATAGGATGCCGATCGTGAATAACCCTAGCCACAGAAGGTGGCGGTGCAGCCGGCGAAAGAGGCCGTATTCGATATAAGCGACCGGAATATAGCCGATCCAGATGCCGAGCACTCGCCAGCCCCAGCGCCGGTAGTCCGGTTCATCGACGCGGATTAACGTTAGGCGGATGATCAGGAAATGAATGAACTGCGAGCATAGAATGCCGATTCCGAACGCTTTGACGCCGTCGAGCCGGTACATAAGGACAAGAAAGAGCGCCAAAACGCAGATCGCGCAAAGGTAGCTTCGATATAATTCGTTGCGAACGAACACCTTTTGCATGAGTCGATATTGGTAGATCGTCGCCTTGTCTTGCTCGGCAAGCGCTCCTCGCATCGTTTCAACGCCTTTCGATAATCTACACCATGTATCGGATTTTGACGCCGGAATATGTAGACTTCCTCCGCAAAAGAAGTGCAAGCCATCGTTCACCAATCTGGGCGTTTCGACATAAACTGTATTACTATTTGAATTGGGCTATGAAAGTCGTATAGGTTGCTAGACTTTGTGGCATACTAGAAGCAATGATGATTTTTTGGACGAGGTGAAACGAAATGTCGGAAGAAAGGACACCAACGACCTGTATTATTTGCGGAATCGAGAAATTGGAAGGCATGCGTATCATTGATGGGTTTATCTGCGATTCGTGCGAAACGGAAATGGTTCAAACCGACGTGCAGGACGCGAAGTATCCGTTTTTCATTCATCAGCTGAGACGTATTTGGTACCAGAATAATGCCTAAGGCATATGGCTGTACATCCTGTTGATCCCGAATTTTTCTTGCATGCATGCCGCGATCGAGAGAGTTTGGGATTCTCTTTTTATCGGGGGAAGGCGAGGGTTTAAGTCAAGCCCGGTATCCGTTATGATGAAGGGATAACCCGTAGGAACCGGAGGAACGTCCATTGCAACCTCACTCGCAAAAACGATGGCATGCGCCATTATTCGATACGCTGTCCGCGCTGCGGGCTTCCGGGCCGGCCAGTTACCATGTGCCGGGGCATAAATACGGTACATCGCTGCCTGACGCGAACGAAATACCGACCGAAGCCGCTCGGGCCTTGAAGGCCTTGCGTGGCGTCATGGAGCTGGATGTCACGGAGCTGACGCCGACCGATGATCTGCACGCTCCTTCCGGAGTTATTGAGGAAGCTCAACGCTTGGCGGCGGCGACGTTCGGCGCCGAGCGGACGTACTTCCTCGTGGGCGGAAGCACGGCCGGCAATCTGGCCATGCTGCTTGCCGTTTGCGGGCCGGAAGAGTTGGTTCTCGTTCAGCGCAATGCCCATAAGTCCGTGCTGAACGGGCTGCGGCTTGCGGGCGCGCGAGCGGTCTTTCTAATGCCGGAGACGGAAGAGCGCACCGAGCTTCATCTTATCCCTTCGCTTGAGCAGGTGGAGCTGGCGCTGCAGCGATATCCGGAATCGAAAGCCGTCTTATTCACCAATCCGAGCTATTATGGTCTCAGCGCTTCGCTGCGGCCTTATGCCGATCTTATTCATCGGCATGGCAAAATGCTGCTTGTCGACGAAGCCCATGGCGCTCACTACGGACTTCATCCGGCTTTCCCGTCTTCGGCCTTGCAAGATGGCGCGGATGCGGTCGTTCAGTCCACGCATAAGACGTTGACGGCGTTGACGATGGGAGCCATGCTGCACGTGCAAGGTGATCGAATCGATCGGGATGCGGTGCTGGAGGCACTCCGAATGATTCAGAGTTCCAGTCCTTCCTATCCCATTATGGCCTCGCTTGATATTACCCGGGCAATGATCGACGTCCATCGAAATGGGATGTTCGAGCGGGGTTTGGCGGCCGCGGAAGCGTTTCGGGCGTGGATCGGGAAGCAGCGCCGGTATGAGATGGCGGCTCCACGGCGGGATACCGTAAGAGTGGATCCCCTTCGAATGTCGATCTTTGACCGAACGGGCGCTTTGACCGGATTCGAGCTGCAGCGGCGTCTTGAGGCATATGGCTGCTATGCCGAGATGGCGGACTCTCGTTACGTCGTGCTGTTGTTCGGAATCGGCGCGTCTCTGTCCGACGTGGAGCGGCTGCAGCAGGCACTAAATGAAATTGCGGCCGAAACCGAGCAGGAAGGACTTATGCCGCGCATGCATTCGAGCAGTCGAATGTTTGCGAACAAGAGGCATACCACTGCGGAGCCTGTAACCTTCGCGCGCCCCGGGACGAGTCGCCGCGGCAGCGACACGGAGCGCATCGCGCTGGATGACGCGAAAGGTCGGATCTCGTCGGAGGCGGTTATTCCTTATCCGCCCGGCATCCCGCTGATCTATGAAGGAGAACGCATCACGGCCGAGACGATCGCCGTCATCAAGCAGCTCGTCGCGGACGGGGCCAGATGTCAAGGCGCGGAGGATCCCGCGATGCGGACGATCGCGGTTGCCGCGAAGCGGTAGCGCCGTTTACGCGCGATGGTTGGCTTTGATATGATAGGGGTATTAACAGACAGAGGAGCAGGCTCGTGGAAAATGGGTTGTTTTTGACGATAGAAGGCGGGGAAGGCTCGGGTAAAACGACGTTGATCGACAGCCTGGCAAAATCGCTGCAAGGACTCGGAAAGCAGGTCCTATTCACGCGGGAGCCCGGCGGCATTCCGATCGCCGAGCAAATCCGCGGCGTGGTGCTCGATAAAGCCAACACTGCGATGGACGCGCGAACGGAGGCGCTGCTCTATGCCGCCGCGAGACGCCAGCATCTGGTGGAGAAGGTCCTGCCCGCGCTGGCCAGAGGCGAAATCGTCGTCTGCGATCGGTTTATCGACAGCAGCTTGGCTTATCAGGGCTATGCGCGCGGACTTGGCATCGACGAAGTCAGGTCCATTAATGACTTCGCGATCGGCGAGCATATGCCGACGCTGACGTTTTGGCTCGATATTTCGCCCGAAGCCGGGTTGGCCCGGATTCATGCGGGAGAAGGCCGGGAGATCAACCGGCTCGACCTGGAAGGCCTCGCGTTCCACGAAGCGGTAAGAGAAGGCTATAGGCGGCTGATGACTGCCGAACCGGATCGAATCGTGCGCATCGATGCCGAGCAAGCGCCTGAAATGGTGCTAGACGACGTGCTCGCGATTCTAAATGCACGAATTTGAAGGATTATGCTCATTCCGTGTCAAATTATATAGAGCGTCATACTTTCAATAACGTACCGCATGGCAAAAAATCGGCAAGCATTATTGGGAGGGAATAGGATGAAATTAGTAATTGCGATTGTTCAAGATAAAGACAGCAACCGTCTGTCGAACGCGCTCGTGCGCGATGGCTTCCGGGCGACGAAGCTGGCCAGTACGGGCGGCTTCCTGCGCGCCGGCAACACGACGTTCATAATCGGGATCGAGGACGAACGGGTGCATGAGGTATTGAACGTGATCCGTTCGAACTGTAAAGTCCGCGACCAGCTCGTGTCTCCCGTATCTCCGATGGGCAGCACCACCGATTCTTACATCCCGTTCCCGGTCGAAGTGCAGGTCGGCGGCGCGGCGGTCTTTGTCGTTCCGGTCGAGCGATTCGAACATTTCTGATTGGGCGTGACGAATGCGATGAAAATCAATCCCGGGTGGCGGCCGCTTGGCGCCGATCGTTCGCGTCCGGATACGGGCGCGAAGCCGGCGGCGGTTAAAAGCTTCGCCGACGTCCTGAACGTGCAGGACGAGCAGCGGACGATCGAGCAGCTTCAGGAGAAGCTGAAAGATATTCATAATCAAGGCGAGCGGCTGGCCCGTTCGATGACGGTGAGGGAGCTGAAGCTCTACCGGCAGATGGTCAAGCAATTTCTCGAGGATACCGTTCGGCGGGGCGTCGGGATGAAGGAAACGCGCGGTTTCGACAGGCGGGGCCGCACGAAGCGTTACATGCTGCTCGAGGAAATCGACCAGTCGCTCGTTACCATGGGCGAGGAGCTGCTGGAGAGCGAGGAGGGGCGGCTGAAGCTGCTTCAATCGATCGGCGATATCCGCGGCATGCTGATTAATTTGTTTTTCTGACGGAATTCTCCGTTGTTCTTACCATAGAAAGGACCGGTTCCCATGAGCATCGCACAGCTTGCCGGGCAACCTCGGGCCAAGCGGATCTTGCAGCACGCGCTGTCGAGCGGCAAAGTGTCGCATGCCTACTTGTTCAGCGGTCCTCCGGGGAGCGGACGGCTGAAGATGGCGATGGCTTTCGCGAAGGCGCTGTTCTGCGAGCAGGGCGGCGACGACGCCTGCGGCCATTGCCTGGAATGCCGAAAGTTCGAGCACGGCAACCAGCCCGATCTGCACCTCGTCGAGCCCGACGGAAGCTCCATTAAAATCGACCAAATCCGCGAGCTCCAGCGCGAGCTTGCTTATCGCAATATACATGCGGCCCGCAAAGTGTACATCATGCAGCGGGCCGAAACCATGACGCTTCAAGCGGCCAACAGCCTGCTGAAGTTTCTGGAGGAGCCGCAGTCGCCCCTCGTGGCGATTCTCCTCACGGACAACGGACAAGCGATGCTGCCGACCATTCGTTCGCGTACGCAGCTCGTGCCGTTCGTCCCGCTGGCGCCGCAGGCGATGCTGCAAGCGCTCGCGGACGAAGGGCATCCCCAGCTGCCGGCCCGGGCGGCCGTTCAACTGGCTTCGGGCTTGGACGCCTGCCGGGCGCTTATCCAGCAGAATGGGTTTGCAGAAATGAGAAACGTAGTGATACAATTGGGAAAGGACAGTCTGAACCGGTTCACCGCCGCGATGCTGTCCCTGCAGCAAATCATGAAGACGGAGCTTGCGGAGCAACCGCAGCTTCTTTTGTCCTTATTGGCGCTGTGGTATAAAGATATGATTCATTTCCAGGCCGGAAGACAGGAATCGCTCGTTTTTATAGATCAGCTAGATTGGATCGGCAAACATGCCTACGCACGTCCGGCGGAAGGCTGGGTGGCGTGCATGGAGCACACGCTGGAGGCGGGCAAACGCATACGCGCGCACGTATCGCCGCAATTGGCGCTCGAGCAGCTGCTGATCCGCGTACAGGAGGGGTGAATACTTGTATACCGTCGTTGGTGTCCGCTTCAAGAAAGCGGGCAAAATCTATTATTTCGATCCCGTCGAGTTCCGGATCGAGAAGGAACAGTGCGTCATCGTCGAGACGGCCAGAGGGATCGAGTACGGCAAGGTCGTGGTCGGGCCGAAGCAGGTCGGCGAGTCGGACGTGGTCCTGCCGCTGAAGAAGGTCATCCGCATCGCCGGCGATAATGACGCCAAGGTCGTGGAAGAGAATAAAGCGGCCGCGCGCAACGCGTTCGCGACGTGCCTGGAGAAGATCCGCGACCATCAGCTGAAGATGAAGCTGGTCGACGTCGAGTTTACGTTCGACCGCAATAAGATCATCTTTTACTTTACGGCCGAAGGACGCGTCGATTTCCGCGAATTGGTCAAAGACTTGGCCAGCGTGTTCCGCACCCGGATCGAGCTTCGCCAGATCGGCGTCCGCGACGAGGCGAAAATGCTCGGCGGCATCGGACCTTGCGGCCGCGTGCTCTGCTGCTCGACCTGGCTCGGCGATTTCGAGCCGGTATCGATCAAGATGGCGAAGGACCAGAACCTGTCGCTCAACCCGACGAAAATTTCCGGTCTATGCGGCCGGTTAATGTGCTGCTTGAAATACGAGCACGATAATTACGAAAGCGTTCGCGAGGAGCTGCCGGCCGTCGGCAAAATCGTCGTCACGTCCTACGGCGAAGGCAAAGTTACGGGAATCAACGCAGGCTCCAAATCGGTTTATGTCCAACTGTTCGACGTAGGCGGCAAACCGAAGGAATTGCCGCTTGACGACGTGATCGTCAAGTAGGCCGATCGGCCGTTGTGAAATCCGAAGCTGCTTCGCCTTGGGGTGGAAACTTGAAAAAAGACATTTTTAACGAGATCAGCAACTTGGAAGCGCACATGGGCAGCTTGTATACGGAACTCGGCGCCATGAAACAGAAGATCAAGGCGCTGCTTGAAGAGAATAACCGGCTCAGCATAGAAAACGGCCAGCTGCGCAAAGTATTGAAGCGGGAAACCGCCATCCACACGCCGCAGCCGAAGCCGGAACCGGTCGTCGTTCACGAAGAAGAGGTGCGCGACGAACCGGACGAAGCGCCCGTATTGACGGGAGACCCTATTGCGGTCGGGCAAGGATACGACAATTTGGCGCGGTTGTACCATGAAGGCTTTCATATTTGCAATTTGTATTATGGGCATTTGCGCACGGAGGGCGACTGCTTGTTCTGCCTTTCGTTTTTGAATAAGGATTGAACGACAAGACCCTCTGACACAGGGTCTTGTTTGCATAGAACGGCATCTACCGATACTTGAGTAAGGGGCAGGGGAACGTGGGTAAAGAAGTGGTATTGGCGCCGGGCGAGAGGCTCGACGATCTATTGACGCATCAGCTGCATATCATTCAGAGCCGGGAGGTGTTCAGCTTCTCGATGGACGCGGTGCTGCTGGCCCGGTTCGCGGCGGTTCCGCCCCGCGGAAGGATCCTCGACCTGTGCAGCGGCAACGGCGTGATCCCGCTGCTGCTGACGACGCGGACGAAGGCGCTGATCGACGCGGTCGAAATTCAGCCGCGGCTTGCGGGCATGGCGCGCCGGAGCATCGCGGCGAACGGCCTGGAAGACCGGATTACGGTCATCGAAGGCGATCTGCGCGAGTTCCATAAGCGGCAGGGGCACGGCATCTACGACGTCGTGACGGTCAATCCGCCGTACATGCCGGCCGGAACCGGCGATCAGAACGAGAACGAGCACGTCGCGATGGCCCGTCATGAACGCAACGGCACGCTGGACGAGATCGTGGCGGCTTGCGCGCGTCTGGTGCGGGCCGGGGGGCGCGTCGCCATGGTGCACCGTCCGTCGCGGTTGGTCGAGATCCTGGAAACGATGCGCAAATGGAAGCTGGAGCCGAAACGGATGCGGTTCGTCCATCCGAACGCGGAGGCCGAAGCCAACATGGTGCTTATCGAAGCGACCCGGGATGGCAAGCCCGAACTGCGCATGCTCCCGCCGCTGATCGTGTATAATGCGCAGCATCAATATAATGAAGAGATTATGCAGATCTATTACGGCAACCGGGCAGAGCCCGCGGCATCGCAGAAGGAGAAGACAAGCCCATGAACGTACAGCGGAGCTTTCAACCCGCGGAGAAGGACCCGTCGACCGGCACGCTGTATCTGGTCGGAACCCCGATCGGCAATCTCGAGGACATGACGTTCCGGGCGATCCGCATCTTGAAGGAGGTCGACCTGATCGCCGCGGAAGATACGCGGCAGACCCGCAAGCTGCTCGCGCACTTCGAGATCAACGGTCGGCTGGTCAGTTATCATGAACATA
Source organism: Paenibacillus artemisiicola (assembly GCF_017652985.1). GTDB lineage: Bacteria > Bacillota > Bacilli > Paenibacillales > Paenibacillaceae > Paenibacillus_Z > Paenibacillus_Z artemisiicola. Next base: position 37,009 of record NZ_JAGGDJ010000046.1, on the reverse strand, counting down.
ATAAGGACGCCAGCGGTCCGGAATTGATCCGGCTCTTGGAAGCCGGCCAGTCGATCGCGCTCGTCAGCGACGCGGGGATGCCGGCGATCTCGGATCCGGGCTCGGACTTGGCCGCCGCCGCGGCGGAGCGGGGAATCGCGGTCGTGCCGATACCGGGGGCGAACGCGGCGCTATCGGCTTTGGTCGTCTCGGGGCTGCCGACGGAGAGGTTTCTGTTCGCCGGCTTTCCGCCGCGGGACCGCAAGCCGCTGGTCGCCTGGCTGACCCGGCTGCAGCGTTACGAAGAGACGCTGATCTGCTACGAATCGCCGCATCGGATCGCCAAAACGCTGCCCGTCATGCTGGAGCAGTGGGGCGACCGCCGGGTGGCGATGGTCCGGGAGCTGACCAAGCGGCACGAAGAGATAGCCCGCGGTACGATTTCGGACTGTATCGCGTGGTTGGAGGAGCATCCGCCGCTAGGCGAGTATTGCCTCGTCATCGAAGGGATGAGCGAATCGGAAGCCGCCCAGATCCGGGAGGAAGAAGGCGCCTGGTGGACGGCGCTGAGTCTCGAGGAGCATGTCGCCCGGTACGAGGCGGAGAGCGGCGACCGCAAGGAGGCCATTAAGCGTGCGGCTCAGGACCGGGGACTGCAGAAGCGCGACGTCTATAATGAAGTGATGAAAAAGTAGGCTGATTCCATAGGGCAAAAAACAAAAAAAAGACCTTCCTAGCCAGATTCTGGCGCAGGAAGGCATCAAGGAGTATTAAAAAGGTTAGAATTAACAAATTGGATAATACCATTATAACCTATAAATTTCGATTTGTCTCTTATTTTGTAACAGGAGTTGGCATTTCCGTCAAACAAACGTTGCAGACGATTTTGCCTTTGAAATACGCCACGTTCTCCGCATTGCCGCAGAAGATGCAAGCCGGCTCGTATTTCTTCAGCATGATCCGTTCGCCGTCCACGTAAATTTCCAACGCGTCCTTCTCTCCGATGCCGAGCGTGCGGCGCAATTCGATCGGGATGACAACCCGCCCGAGCTCATCAACTTTTCGAACGATACCTGTGGATTTCATCATATTGGTCGCTCCCTTTCCTATTCAATCATGTCGTCACGATTCGACAAAATTCTATCATTTAATGTCTTAATAATACCAACGTTTCCCAAAATAGTCAACCCGCCCGGAGAGTCCGGCAAGTGCCGTAATGACGACGATTTCACGTCACTAATGTATTCCGTTATACTTCATATAGTACAACAAGGGCGGTCGGATTGGAAATAGAGTTATGACATAATTCGACATGTAAATTGATAAATATGTCGAAATTACGAACAGTTGGGAGTGAGCGAAACAATGAGCAACGACCAAGCCCAAGTACGTCTGCCCGAAGAAAAGGTCTTCAAGGATCCGGTACACAAGTACATTTATGTACAGGATTCCTTGATTTGGCATTTAATTAATACGCGGGAATTCCAACGCTTGCGGCGCATTCGCCAGCTGGGCACCTCGTACCTGACCTTCCACGGAGCGGAGCACAGCCGATTTTCGCATTCTCTCGGCGTCTATGAGATTACCCGCAAAATCATCTCGCAATTCGAACGCAGCGGCTATTCCGGCTGGCCGAAGGAAGAGAAGCTCGTCGCCCTCTGCGCGGCGCTCCTGCACGACATCGGCCACGGTCCGTTCTCCCACTCCATTGAAGACGTATTCGACACGCATCATGAAGCGTGGACCTGCCGGATGCTTCGGGAGGACACGGAGATCAACCGCGTGCTCCGCGACTTCGACCCGTCTTACCCGGAGCGGGTGGCCGCCGTCATCTGCAAAACGTATCACGAGCCGATCGTAGTGTCGTTGGTGTCCAGTCAAATGGATGCGGATCGGATGGACTACTTGCTGCGGGATGCTTATTTTACGGGGGTCAACTACGGTACTTTCGATTTAGAGCGGATCCTGCGCGTTCTGCGGCCGCATCAAGGACGGATCGTCGTCAAGGAAAGCGGCATGCACGCGGTCGAGGATTACCTCATGTCCCGGTATCAAATGTACTGGCAGGTGTATTTCCATCCGGTGACGCGAAGCTCTGAAATCATACTCCGCCAAATATTTCGCAGAGCCAAGGAATTATACGGGGGCGGGTATGCGTTCGGTTGGATGATGGAGCCGCTCGAAAAGCTCATCTCCGGCAACATCGGCATCGAAGCTTATCTCGCGCTGGACGAGGCGCTCGTGCAGGCGGCGTTCTCCGCCTGGTCGCACGAAACGGATCCGATTCTCGCCGATCTATGCCGCCGGTTCCTGAACCGAAGATTGTATAAGTACGTGACGATGGACGGACCCGACGAGCAGCTGTGGAACGACATTCGGGCGCAATTCCGCGCGATCGGGCTGAATCCCGACTATCACTTGGAAATTGACTTTCCGTACGACATGCCCTACCATGTGTATCGTCCCGGCTCGCCCGGTCCGGCGGACAATGAGGAAAAACCGCCGATTCTGCTCCTGTCGGGCGACGACCGGCTGTCGGAAATTTCCGGCCGATCCGATATCGTCCGTTCGATCACGGGGATTCATCAAGGGAAGTACCACTTATATTACCCGGAAGAGCCGCTGCTTGAATCAGCGCACCGCCTGTCCGCGAACATACGCGAATTATTTGGTTTAATGTAGAAAGGGGTTGCGCAAGACGTGATGTTAATCGACACGCATACGCATTTGGACTCGCCGAAATTCGACGAAGACCGCGAGGCGGTCATCGAACGGGCTCTCGAGGCCGGCGTACATACGCTCGTCAATATCGGCTTTAACCGCGAGACGATTCCGACCACCATGGCGCTGGCCGAGCGCTATCCGTTCATCTACGCGGCCGTCGGCTGGCACCCCGTGGACAGCATCGACATGACGCCGGCGGATCTCGAATGGATCGCGTCGCTGCTCGAGCATCCGAAGGTCGTGGCGCTCGGCGAGATCGGCCTCGATTACCATTGGGATACGTCGCCGAAAGACGTGCAGCAGCGCGTCTTCCGCCAGCAGATCGCGCTCGCCAAGGAGATGCGCAAGCCGATCGTCATCCATAACCGCGACGCGCACGAAGACGTCGTGCGGATTCTTCGCGAGGAAGGCGCAAGCGAGGTCGGCGGGATCATGCACTGCTACTCCGGCAGCTGGGAAACCGCGAAGCAGTGCCTCGACATGAACTTCTATATCTCCTTCGGGGGACCGCTTACATTCCAGAACGCGCGGGTTCCGAAAGAGGTCATGGCCAAGGTGCCGCTCGACCGGCTGCTGATCGAAACGGACGCGCCGTATTTGGCGCCGCACCCCCATCGCGGGAAGCGGAACGAATCGTCCTTCGTCCGTCTTGTAGCAAATACAATGGCGGAAATTTCAGGGAAATCCGTGGAAGAAATCGCCAAAATCACGACCGAAAACGCAAAGAGATGTTTTGGAATCTGATGAAAACGTGACGATGCGTTAGATTTCCGGGGAAATCCGGTGAAAAAAATGATTTTTCATCCGCGAATCGCTGGAATAGCTCGGAATTTTCCTTGAAATTCGCGAAAATCGTCATTAATCAGTTCTTTACAATGAGCGGCGGTAGACGGTATGATTCATCTCAGAGCAACAAAAGCTGTATTCCTTTTCCAAATCATCGCTTAATCTCCGGTTACCGGAGAGCGGGGGAACCACTTGCCTGAAACTGTTTGTAGCAATCGAACAGCGAAAGCAACGGAATTCTCTAGGGGTGAATTTCGCCGAAGGACGCGCATGACCGGGCGTCGCGAAGCGAATAGGGCGACTCTCGCGCCCGAATCCGACAGCTAACCTCGCAAGCGTACATAAGAGAGATCAACCTCGTGCATGCAACATCACGCTGCCATTTATCCGAATGGGAAGCCACGAAACAGATCCTCTGTCGTCGGGCTTCTCTTTTTTGTTTGAATATTGCGTAAACTGACGACATAGGGTGTATGGTGGAGGTGGGGCCGAGGCGGAATACGAAAAAAGCGTGCGTTCGCACGCCAATACTCTATAGTCGCGTCTAAGTATCATGTTTACAAAGGCGGCGGGGCTATGTAAGGAGGACCGAAGAAGTGGGAGCACTCCAGTTAAAGGACACCCATGGGAAACGATCATCCAGCATGTCTTTCGCATTGCGATGGAAGCATGAGAATGTGCGTTTAATTGTACTGAGCGCCATGATCTCAATCGCTATGACTTTCATGTTTTTGGTGTTGTTGTACGGAACGGCTGACAAGCATGTCTCCGTAGTATTGAACGGACGAGAAACCATTGTCTCCACGAAGCAATGGGTCCTTCAACGCCTACTGGATGAACAAGCCATCACCATCGGCCCGCACGATAAAGTGTCGATGCCGCTGGACGGCGGCATAAGCGATGGCGACCGGATCGTTATCGATCGGGCCATCCCGCTTACGGTGAAGGCAGACGGCAAAGCAAAAACGTTGTACACGACAGAGAAAACGGTACAAGCGGCGATCGATCAGGCTGATATAGAGGTTCGCGGCCTAGACAAGGTGTATCCTTCGTCCGAGGCGGCGCTCCAACCGAACATGACCATCACGGTCACCCGGATCGACAAGAAATATTCCGAGACTTCGTATGACGTTCCGTTCACGGTCGTGAAGAAGAACGATCCGAAGCTCGCGCTCGGGAAGCAAAAGCTTGTCCGGCAAGGCCAGCAGGGTAAAGTGGTCAAACGCTACGAGACGGTATTCGCGGACGGCGTGGCGGTGTCGCAGACGCTCGTCGAGAAAATGACGCCGCAGCCCGCGGTCGATAAAGTCGTCTCGGTCGGAACGATGAAGCCCGAACCGAAGGTGACGATGCTGTCGGCCAGCGCCGGGGCATCGAGCTACACGAAGCGGGGCGTCACGTTCAACGCCAAGAAGGTCATGCGGAACTTCACGTTGACGGCGTATTCGGCGGGCGTGGCTTCGACGGGCAAAGGCAAAGGCCATCCGGAGTACGGCATTACCGCTTCGGGAACGCGCGTCCAGGAAGGCCGCACGATCGCGGTCGATCCGAAGGTCATTCCGATCGGCTGGTGGGTCTACATCGAGGGCATCGGCTTCCGTCGCGCGGAAGACACGGGCAGCGCCGTCAAAGGCCATAAGATCGACGTGTATTTCGACAGCGAGTCGTACGCCGACCGGTTCGGCTTGAAGCGGGGCTACACGGTCTACGTGCTGGGACCGAAAAAGCCGGAGTCTCTGTAAGAAACCCGGTCATCCCCGTTCGTTTATCGGAAAGCCGTCTACTTGATTCATATCGTAATTCATGATTAAATATGCCATGATAAGAAGAGGCGACGCCTCTTCTTTTTATTGTTTGTCTAACGGGAAGGAATGGAGCTTCCATGATTAAGGAAATCATCGTCGTCGAAGGCAAGGACGACACGGTCGCCGTCAAGCGCGCCGTCGAGGCCGAGACGATCGAGACCGGCGGTTCCGCCATCGGCGAGGCGGTGCTTCGCCGCATCGAGCTCGCGCAGCAGCGCCGCGGCGTGATCATCTTCACGGATCCCGACCACGCGGGCGAGCGGATCCGCAAAATCGTCGCGCGGCGCGTGCCGGGGTGCAAGCATGCGTTCCTGCCGCAGGAGCAGGCGCTGTACAAAGGCGACATCGGCGTCGAGAACGCGTCGCCCGAGGCGATCCGCCACGCGCTGGCCAATCTGCGGACGGAAGCGGCCGACGGCGACGGGGGGCTGGCGGAGGTGACGATGGAGGATCTCATGCAGGCGGGGCTGCTCGTTCACCCGCAGGCGTCCGAGCGGCGGCTGAAGATGGGCAATCTGCTCGGCATCGGCTACGCCAACGGCAAGCAGTTCTATAAACGATGCTCCACGTTCCGGATCACGCGCGATGAATTTCTGCGCGCGCTGCAGACGATGGAGAGCGAAGGAGAATCGTCATGACAGAAGGCAGCACGAGAGCGGTCCATGACGTCGGTTCGCCCAGACGGACGAAGGACATCATCGCCAAATACGGCTTTACGTTCAAGAAGAGCCTCGGTCAGAACTTCCTGATCGATCAAAATATTTTGCGCAAGATCGTCGGCGCGGCGGAGCTGGACGAGACGAAGGGCGCGCTCGAGATCGGCCCGGGCATCGGCGCGCTGACGCAGCAGCTCGCGCACGAAGCGGGCCGCGTGACGGCCGTCGAAATCGACAACCGGCTCATCCCGATTCTGCGCGACGTGCTGGCGGAGACGCCGAACGTCCACGTCGAGCACGGGGACGTGCTGAAGCTCGACCTGCGCGCGCTGATGGAGCGGCAGTTCGCGGGGTTGTCCGGCGTCAGCGTCGTCGCGAATTTGCCGTATTACGTCACCACGCCGATTCTGATGAAGCTCCTCGAAGAAAAGCTGCCGCTCGAGCATATCGTCGTCATGATCCAGAAGGAAGTCGCGGAGCGGATGGCCGCCAAGCCGGGAGGCAAAGAGTACGGCAGCCTCAGCGTGGCCGTCCAGTATTATTGCGTGCCGGAGCTCGTCTGCATCGTCCCGCACACCGTGTTCATTCCGCAGCCGAACGTCGACTCCGCGGTCATCAAGCTGTCGCTGCGGGACAAGCCGGCGGTCGAGGTCGAAGACGAGGGGTTCTTCTTCCGGACCGTGCAGGCCTGCTTCGCGCAGCGCCGCAAGACGATCGCGAACAACCTGACCGCGTTCGTCGGGAAGGCGAACCGCGAACGGATCGCGCCGCTGCTGGAGAGCTGCGGGATCGATCCGAGCCGGCGCGGCGAGACCTTGTCGCTGGCCGAATTCGCGGCGCTGAGCGAGGCGCTGCGGCAGGCGGGCCTGCCCGCTTAAGATGCCGCTTAAGCCTGCCTGCCGCCTAAGTCTGACCGGGCATAAGTAGGCCGTTAGGCGGGCCAAGGCCCCTCGCAAAAGATGACGAAGAAGCGCACCTTCGGGGGCGTCTCCCCATAGGATAGACGAAGAGGTGATATGCCCATGATGCAAGGGGACCTGGTCGTCCGCAAATCCTATGGCGGGGACGTCCTTTTTCGTGTTGCGATAATCGAAGAACATACAGCCGTGCTGAAAGGCACCGACTACCGGCTGTTGGCCGACGCGCCGCTGAACGACTTATCCGTGGTAAAGGACGGCGATGGCGACTTGCCGGTCGCGATCCGGCAGGCGCGGCTGTTGGCCGGCGAATCGACGCAGCGGATGCAGGAGGAGCGGCAGCAGCAGATCATCCAGCGGGAGCTGCTGCGGGCGCAGAATCAGAGCCAGCCGTATTTCGACGTGCCCGGCAAGGTGCTTCACCTGGACGGGGACGGCAATTATATGAAGAAGAGCATGCAGCTGTACACGCAAATGCGGGTGCCGGCTCACGGCCTCTACGTGCACGAGTCGCAGATGGCCGACGCCGTCTATCGGCTGCTGCCGCAGATCAAGCCGGACATCGTCGTGATCACCGGTCATGACGGCGTGCTCCGAAACCGCGAACAGAACGATCTGAACAACCTCGCCTCCTACAAAAATTCGCAAAATTTCGTGGATGCGGTCCGGGTCGCCCGGGACTACGAGAAGAGCCGGGACGGACTCGTCGTCGTGGCGGGGGCATGCCAGTCCCACTACGAGGCGCTGCTGCAATCGGGCTCGAATTTTGCCAGCTCGCCGGGAAGGGTGCTGATTCACGCGCTCGATCCGGTCTACGTGGCGATCAAAGCGAGCTATACCCCGATCAGCGAGACGATTAACCTGCCGGACGTGATTCATGGGACGATCAGCGGCATTGACGGCGTGGGCGGCGTCGAGACGTTCGGCAAGTATCGGGTCGGGCTGCCGAAGCCCCGGACGCTGACGGGCGTAAAAGCGACCGTATAAGAATGGCGGCATCGGATACACTAAACAATGGGCATGGAGTCGTCACGATTTTTTATATTGACAATTTATTAAAGCCACTGTTATAATTGAATTTTTTTGACAAATCACCTCTTCTCCGTTATAATGGACAAGGAAAGAGGTGGTAGTGCACAATGGCTAAAAATGCGCTGTTGGAGATTAAACGCAGTTTGGAAACCCACGTCGGATCCAAAATACGTCTTCGCGCAAACGGTGGTCGTCGAAAGACTATTGAACGAACCGGCGTATTGGAAGAAATCTACCCTTCTGTATTTATCGTCAGGCTTGACCAAGAACAGCATGCATTTAAGCGCGTGTCGTACAGCTACGCCGATATTTTGACGGAGTCCGTCGAAGTGATGGTCGACAGCGATGACGGGCAGGTTCGCATTACGTATATTCAGTAAGAAACACAAGCACGGCTTCGTTTCTTTTCAACAGGCAAGCAACGGCAAACGCGAAAGCGGCGTTTGGGTTGCTTGCTTTTTTTTCGCGGGAATGAGAAGCCGGAAAACATCCATACTAACGGTACCACGACGGATCGAAGAAGGAGGCAACCGTAATGTCCCGCAAACGCCGCAGTACGATGAGCGAGCAGCTCAAGAACGAGCTGGCCAAGGATCTGGGGTTCTACGACACGGTGCAGAAGGAAGGCTGGGGCGGCATCAAGGCGAAGGATGCCGGCAACATGGTGAAGCGCGCCATCCAGCTCGCGGAACAAGCCGCCGCGAGGGAGTACCAGGCGCAGCAGGCCCCGCAAGCGGCTCAGCCGCAGGCGCAAGCCTATCAGGCGCAGCCGCAAGCGTATCGCGCGCAGGCCTACCAGCCGCAGGCGTATCAAGCGCAGGCGTACCAACAGCCGTCGGCGCAAGGCGCGTACAACGCCGCGCAGCCGCGGCCCGGCGCGGCCGGCGTACCGCCGTACATGCACCAAGCCCTGTCGGGCGCGCAGCAAGCATCTCCGTCCATGCCTCACTAAGCCGAAGGCCGCCAAGCTAAGATGCCGCGTTTGCGAAAGCAGCGCCGCCGTCTTAGCTTTTCTTTTGGCCTTTTGTTATAATATGTGAAGTTTAACGATAATGGACGGGTGAATCGACATGAAGATTTATGAGAAGGCGCCGGCCAAGATTAACCTGCTCTTGGATGTTCTGCGCAAGCGCGAGGACGGATTCCACGAAGTCGAAATGATCATGACGATGGTGGACTTGGCCGACCGGCTGGAGATGGAGGAGCTGCACAGCGATTCCATCATCATCTCGAGCCAGGCGGGCTACATCCCGCTCGACGAGAAGAATCTGGCGTTTCAAGCCGCGAGGCTGATCAAGGACCGCTACAACGTGCGCAAAGGCGTTTATATTCACTTGGACAAAAACATCCCGGTGGCCGCCGGGCTCGCGGGCGGCAGCAGCGATGCCGCGGCGACGCTGCGGGGCCTGAACCGGCTCTGGGAGCTCGGCATCTCCGAGGAGGAGCTATGCACGCTCGGCGCCGAGCTGGGCTCGGACGTGCCGTTCTGCGTGACGGGCGGCACCGCGATCGCGCGCGGGCGCGGCGAGCAGCTGGAACGGATCGACAACCCGCCGCAGTGCTGGGTCATCTTGGCCAAGCCGCCGATCAACGTCTCGACCGCGGACGTATACGGCAAGCTGCGCGCTTCCGAGCTCAAGCACCACCCGTCGACGAAGGACATGCTGGAAGCGATTGAATCGGGCTCGTTCGCGGACGTGTGCGCCCATCTGGGCAATGTGCTGGAGGACGTGACGCTGAAGCTGCATCCGGAGGTGCTGCAGCTGAAGGACATCATGCAGCGGCTGGGCGCGGACGGCGTGCTGATGTCCGGCAGCGGACCGACGGTATTCGGCCTGGTGAGCAAGGAAGCGAAGGTATCGCGAATCTATAACGGGCTGCGCGGATTTTGCAAAGAAGTTTACGTGGTAAGAATGCTGACATAAATGCGACGTACAACTTGATTAAATCCGTATGAAAATGGTATATTGTCTTTATATTATTCGGATTTGGCAAGGGGGAAGTCTGCATTGAAGAAATTGAAACGAAGCGCACGGTTAGTGGAGATGACGCAGTACTTACTTACGCGCCCCCATACGTTAATTTCTCTCACAGCATTCGCTGACCGCTACCAGTCGGCCAAGTCGTCCATCAGCGAGGATTTGGCCATTATCAAAGAAGTGTTCGAAGAAGAAGGGCTGGGCGAGCTCCATACGCTGGCCGGCGCCGCGGGCGGCGTCAAGTACACGCCCAAGATGGGCGACGCGGAAGCGCTGGAGATCATGAACGGCATTTGCCGCCAGCTGGAACAGCCGGAGCGCGTCTTGGCCGGCGGATATTTATATATGACGGATATGCTCGGACAGCCGGGATTGCTGGCGGACGTCGGACGCATGTTCGCCACCGCGTTCGCGGGCGCGGAGATCGACGTCATCATGACGGTGGAGACCAAGGGCATCCCGCTCGCGTTCGCGACCGCGTCGTGCATGAACCTGCCGGTCGTCATCGTGCGCCGCGACAACAAGGTGACGGAGGGCTCGGCCGTCAGCATCAATTACGTCTCGGGCTCCAACAAGCGCATCCAGACGATGTCCCTGACGAGGCGGGCGCTGAAGGAAGGCGCGCGCGTGCTGATCGTCGACGATTTCATGAAGGCCGGCGGCACGATTCAAGGCATGATGGACCTGCTGTACGAGTTCAACGCGAAGGTGGCGGGCGTCGGCGTATTCGTGGAGTCCGGGGATCTGGACACCGAAGACCGGCTGCTCGAGGATTACGTCTCGCTGGCCAAGCTGACGAACGTGGACTTGAAGACGAAGCAGACGACCGTCATTCCGGGCAACTATTTCAATCGACTCGACAAGTAAACGGAGGATGATTCGAAGATGAAACCGCAACCGCAACCCGTATCGACGACGCAGGCGCCTGCGGCGATCGGACCGTATTCCCAAGCGATCCGGCTCGGCAATCTGCTCTTCACGTCGGGCCAAATTCCGCTGACCGCGGACGGTCAGCTCGCCGAAGGCGGCATCGAGGAACAAACCCATCAAGTGTTCCGTAACCTGAAGGCCGTGCTCGCGGAAGCGGGCGCGACGTTCGCCGACGTGGCGAAAGCGACCGTCTTCATTAAGGACATGGACCAGTTCGCGGCGGTCAACGCGATCTACGCGTCCTACTTCGGCGACCACAAGCCGGCGCGCTCGACCGTGGAAGTGGCAAGGCTTCCAAAAGACGTCCTTGTCGAAATCGAACTCATTGCCTCGATCGGCGTCGAATAAAGAAAGAATCCTCGCAAGCGCGAAAAATTTTTTCAAATTCAGTCCGTAAATTTCCAGAATCATGAAGGATTTCGCATCGAAATGTGGAAGTATACACCAAGTCTTCGATAGGCAAAGGTGGTGAACACAGATGCAAATTACCGATGTTAGACTCCGCCGAGTAAATTCCGAAGGTCGCATGAAGGCAATCGCCTCCATTACCATTGACAATGAGTTTGTCGTTCACGATATCCGCGTGATAGACGGCAACAATGGGATGTTCGTCGCGATGCCTAGCAAGCGTACGCCGGATGGAGAGTTCCGGGATATCGCACATCCGATCTCTTCGACGACACGGGAGAAGATCCAAGCAGCCGTTCTCGCAGAGTACGAGCGTGCGGCCACGGAAGAAGAAGTCATTGAAGAAGGCGCTTAAACTGGGAATATTGGGGTAGAGAGGAAGGGAGCCGCCCAGGCTCCCTTTTCTTTTGCCTGTCGATACGCTATATTCAGTAGAGCATTGGATACGAGTCCCCGCGGACTCAGGGTGGAGGGACGAACATGAACGTGATGGCCATTGTCCTTGCGGCGGGTCAAGGAAAACGGATGAAATCGAAATTATATAAAGTGCTGCATCCCGTATGCGGCAAGCCGATGGTGGCGCACGTGCTCCGGACGGTCCGGGACGCGGATTGCTCGCGCACGGTCGTCGTCGTCGGCCACGGCGCGGAGACGGTCCGCACGTTCCTCGGCGAGGGCGCCGAGTTCGCGCTGCAGGAGCAGCAGCTCGGCACGGGCCACGCGGTGCTGCAGGCGGAGCCGCTGCTCGGCGGGGAAGACGGCACGACGGTCATCCTGTACGGCGATACGCCGCTCGTGACGTCGGAGACGATTCAGGCGCTGCTGCGCAGTCATACCGAGACCGGAGCGGCCGCGACGGTGCTGACGGCGGTCGTGCCGAACCCGCAGGGGCTCGGCCGCATCATCCGCGACGAAGCCGGCAACGTGCTGCGCATCGTCGAGCAGAAGGACTGCACGCCGGAACAGGCGCGGATTACCGAGATCAACACGGGGATGTACGCGTTCGACAATAAGAAGCTGTTCCAAGCGCTCGCGCAGGTGACGAACCATAACGCGCAGGGCGAATATTACTTGACGGACGTCATGGAAATCCTGAAGAACGCCGGCGAAGCCGTCGGCGCGTACCGCACGGCCGATTACGCCGAAGGCGTCGGCGTCAACGACCGCGTCGGCCTCGGCGAAGCGGAGGCGCTCATGCGGGCGCGCATCGTGCGCAAGCATCAATTGAACGGCGTGACGGTCATCGACCCGGCGGCGACGTACATCGAAGCGGACGTCGTCATCGGCTCCGACACGGTGATATACCCGGGCACGGTGCTGCGCGGCTCGACGGCGATCGGCGAGGATTGCGTGATCGGTCCGAACGCGGATATTACGGATACGACGATCGGGAACGGCGTCACGGTGAAGCATGCCGTCACATCGGAAGCGGTCATCGGCGACGAATGCGGCGTGGGGCCGTACGCTTATTTGCGTCCGGGCGCCAAGCTGGGCGTCGGCGTGAAAATCGGCGATTTCGTCGAGATCAAGAACGCGGAGCTGGGCGACGGCACGAAGGTGTCGCACCTGAGCTACGTCGGCGACGCCAAGGTCGGCAAGGACGTCAACGTCGGCTGCGGCGCGATTACGGTCAATTACGACGGCTATAACAAGTCGCTGACCGAAATCGGCGACAACGCGTTCGTCGGCAGCAACGTCAACCTGATTGCGCCGGTCAAGATCGGCGAAGGCGCCTACGTAGTCGCCGGCTCCACGATCACGACCGACGTCCCGGCCAACGACGTCGCGATCGCGCGCGAGCGCCAGGTCAACAAGCCGGGCTACGCCGAGAAGCTGCGGGGCCGGGCCCGGGCGAAAAAAGAAGCGGGCGCCAAAAAAGAGTAGAAGCCAAGCGTAAAGCCAGCTGCCTCATCAATAGAAAACATAGATTGAATTCCGAGATTTCCGTCTTCTCCCCGGCTCCGCGGACGCCCGATGCGTCCCGGGGCCGGTTTGTTTTCGTTTAATTCCGTGCCGGAATGGGTATGAATATATGGAAATCGATTTGTACAAGGAGGTTTCCACCATGGCAATCCCGTTTCAAGCCGAGGCACGGACGATCGGCACGGCAGGCGATCTACGGAAAATGAGGAAGCGCGGAAGCATTCCCGGCATCGTGTACGGCACGAAGCTGAGCACGCCGCTCAGCGTCGCGGTGAACGAGAAGGAGCTGGCGTCGCTGCTGCGGTCCCATCCGCACGCGCTGCTGGAGCTCGACATCCCGGGTTCCGGCAAGCAGCCGGTCATGCTGACGCAGGTGCAGCGCGAGCCGCTGAGCCGCTCGGTGCTGCACGTTGATTTTCACCAGGTGAACATGAACGAGGCCGTCAAGACGGCCGTTCGTCTCGATATGGTCGGGGATTCGGCGGGCGTGCGCGAAGGCGGGATCCTGCAGGCGATGCTGCACGAGCTGGAGATCCAGTGTTTGCCGGACCGCATTCCGGAGGCGATCGAGGTCGACGTCTCGGCGCTCGGCATCGGGGAGAACCTGCTGGTCGGGGACGTGAAGCTGCCGCAGGGCGTGACGACCCGGGTCGATCCGGAGCAAGTCGTCGTGACCATCCTGCTGCCGCAGAAGGACCTGACGGAAGAGGAAGCCGCCCAGGCGGACGAGGCGGCGGAAGGGGCCGCGGAGCGGTCGCACGAAGCGAAGATGGAAGTGCATACGTCCGAGTAAACGAGGAATACCCGGGGCTGCTGTCGGCAGCCCCTTTTGTTTTTTTTCAGTAGCCGGGTCTCGAGACGAAGGTAAATTGCTTGCGGCTGTAGAAAATATTATTCATCTTGATGTACGATGGACTGATGTGCTCGACATAGCCGATGTCATGATGCTCCTTGCCCCAGTACACCTGCACGGGCACGCCGCACTCATGATGGTCGCGAAAATGGCGATCGTCGAAAATCAGCTGACCGTTCACATACATCGCATCAAACACCCCTTTGCGCACGAAGTTTCGAAAAGTCCGCTGCCTTTGTCCCTATGACAATCCGGCCGGACTATTCGTTGCATGGGCTAAGAGAAATTTTCGCATTCTCGCAATCGACTATTCGTAAACAGGAGTTGACGACAGCAGCATGAAATGGATCGTCGGTCTCGGCAACCCCGGTACCGCTTATCAAGGAACGCGGCATAACGTGGGATTCATGGTCGTCGACATGCTCGCCAAGCGGTGGGGCATCTCGGTGACGCAAAGCAAATGCAAAGGGCTGATCGGCGAAGGCAACGTCGGCGGCACGAAGGTCGCGCTGATCAAGCCGATGACGTACATGAACCTGTCCGGCGAGACGGTGCGCGGTTTCATGGATTATTTTAAAGCGGACCTCGAGGATGCCATCATCGTCTACGACGATCTCGACACGGAGACCGGCCGGATCCGGCTTCGCTATCAAGGCAGCGCGGGCGGGCACAACGGCATCAAGTCGATCATCCAGCATACGGGGACGCAGACGTTCAATCGGATCCGCCTCGGCATCTCGCGGCCGACGAACGGCATGAGCATCTCGGACTACGTGCTTGCGAACTTTCCGAAGAGCGAAGGCGAGCTGCTGAAAACGATGGTGGAGGAGAGCTGCGACGCGGCCGAGTACGCGCTGACCAACACCTTCGAGCGGACGATGGCCAAATATAACCGTTAAATTTCGGCGGGCGCGGGCATACTGAGGGTAGATGCACACCCGGGCAGCGAACTTGGAAGGATAACTGAACGCTGAGAGCAGCTCACGGATCAGTGAAAGTTCGCGGCCAGGGTATAACGACCACTCAGGAGGCATAAATATGGCTGTGAATTACGTTTGCCGGCATTGCAAGACGCCGATGGGCTCCATCAACAACGCGCAGATCACGGAAACGCAGCTCGGTTTCCATTTCTTGACCCCCGAAGAACGCAGCGATATAATAGCCTATAATCCGAACGGAGACGTTACGGTCAACGTAGTCTGCGATTATTGTCGCGAAGCGATAGAGAGCAATCCCGAACTGCTGCTGGTAGCCAATCCGCTGCAGTAGCGGCGGGAGAGCGAAGGAAGAGCCTTGGCGCACGGCTGAGGCTTCTTTTTGTAACGCCGCGAGCCAGAAAACCATTGGATACGCTCCCGTCCGCCGCTTGCTTGGCGAACGGGCGGTTCGGTTTGGAAAGAAACGAGGTGCCGCTAAGTTGAAAGCATTACTGGAAGCTTACGCCGCGGATACGGATTTTGGCTCCATCGTATCCGGGATCAAGAAAGGGATGCGCGAGCAGCTCGTGTCGGGGCTGGCCGGTTCGTCGCGGCAGGTGATGATCGCGGCCCTGAAGCGGGAATTCGAACGGCCGATGCTCGTCGTGACGCATAACATGTTCGCGGCGCAGAAGATCGCCGAGGACCTGGTGGAATGCCTGTCGCCCGACGAGGTGCTGCTGTATCCCGCCAACGAGCTGGTCGCGGCGGAAGCGGCGATCTCGAGCCCGGAAACGCTGGCCCAGCGGATGGACGTCCTCATCCGGCTGTCGCAAGGGTTTCGCGGGATCGTTGTCGTGCCGTTTTCCGGCGTCCGCCGGTTCCTGCCGCTGAACAGCGTCATGGCGAACGCGCGCATTCCGCTCAAGGTCGGCGAAACGCTCGCTTTGGAAGCGTTTTTACGGCAAATGGTAGAGCTCGGCTACGAGCGCGTCGATAAAGTAGAAGGCAAGGGCGAGATGAGCGTCCGCGGCGGCATCGTCGACTTCTTCCCGCTGACGTCGCCGCATCCGTTCCGGGTGGAATGGTTCGACGACGAGATCGATTCCATCCGCACGTTCGATTCCTCGGACCAGCGCTCGATCGACAAGCTGAACGCCTACAGCGTGCCGCCCTGCCAAGAGCTGACGGCGGATAAGCGCCGCTTCGAGAACGCGGCCCAGCACGCGTCCGAGCTGCTGGAGCAGCAGCTGCAGAAGATGACCGACCGCACGGCCAAGGACCGCCTGCGCACGGAGATCGGCGCCGAGATCGAGATGCTGCGGGAGCACCGGTATTTCCCCGAAATCTATAAATATATTTCTTTGCTCTATCCCGAACGGCAAACCTTGTTCGATTACGTGCCCGCCGATACGCTGCTGATCTACGACGAGCCGACCCGCCTCATCGAGACGGGCCGCCAATTGGAGCGCGACGAGGCCGAATGGTCGACGCATCTCATGACGAACGGCAAGGCGCTGCCGGCGCTCGCCCTCGCGCGTCCGTCGGATGACGTGCTGTTCCACCGGCCGTTCCCGACGTTGTTCCTCTCGCTGTTCCTGCGGCAGATTCCGCACACGCAGCCGCAAAACATCCTGAACGTCGTCAGCCGCGCGATGCAGAACTTCCACGGCCAGATGAACGTGCTGAAGGCGGAGATGGACCGCTGGCGCAAAGCCGGCGCGACCGTTATGATGCTGGCGGGCAGCGCGGAGCGGATGGACCGCATGCGGCGGGTGCTGCACGATTACGGCATCGAGCCGCCGATGCTCCTCGAAGGCAACCTGCAGAGCGGCTTCGAGCTGCCGTCGGTGCACCTGATCGTCATCACCGAGGGCGAGATGTTCTCGCAGAAGCAGCGCAAGGCCCGCCGGCTCGACAAGAAGATGGACAACGCCGAGCGGATCAAGAGCTACACCGAGCTGAAGGTCGGCGACTACGTCGTGCATCAGAATCACGGCATCGGCAAATATATGGGTATCGGCACGCTGGAGATCGCCGGCATCCATAAGGACTACATGCATATTATGTACGCCGGCGGCGACAAGCTGTCCGTGCCGATCGAACAGATCGACCTGATTCAGAAATACGTCGGCAACGAAGAGAAGGAGCCGAAAGTCTATAAACTCGGCGGCAGCGAATGGACGCGCGTCAAGAGCAAGGCGCAGTCGTCGGTCAAGGACATCGCCGACGAGCTGATCAAGCTGTACGCCGAGCGGCAGGCGACGTCCGGGTTCGGCTTCGGCGAGGATACCTCGTACCAGCAGGAATTCGAAGCGATGTTCCCGTACGACGAGACGGTCGACCAGCTGCGCGCCATCTCCGAGATCAAGAAGGACATGCAGACGCCGCGCCCGATGGACCGGCTGCTCTGCGGCGACGTCGGCTACGGCAAGACCGAGGTCGCGGTGCGCGCCGCGTTCAAGGCCGCGATCGAAGGCAAGCAGGTGGCCGTCCTGGTGCCGACCACGATTTTGGCGCAGCAGCATTACGAGACGTTCCGCGAGCGCTTCGCGGGCTTCCCGTTCAACGTGCAGGTACTGAGCCGCTTCCGGTCCAAGAAGGAGCAGACGGCGACGATGAAAGGGCTGAAGGCGGGCACGGTGGACGTCGTCATCGGCACGCATCGGCTGCTGTCGCAGGACATCATTTTCAAGGATCTCGGACTGCTCATCGTGGACGAGGAGCAGCGCTTCGGCGTGTCGCACAAGGAGAAGCTGAAGCGGCTGAAGACGAACGTGGACGTGCTGACGCTGACGGCGACGCCGATTCCGCGGACCCTTCACATGTCGATGCTCGGCGTGCGCGACCTGTCCGTCATCGAGACGCCGCCGGAGAACCGGTTCCCGGTGCAGACGTACGTCGTGGAGTACAGCCCGTCGCTCGTCCGCGAGTCCATCGAGCGGGAGCTCGCGCGCGGCGGTCAGGTGTATTATCTGTACAACCGCGTTCAGGGGATCTATCAAATGGCGGAGCAGATCAACGCCCTGGTGCCGGATGCCAAGGTGGCCGTCGGCCATGGGCAGATGTCCGAGCAGGAGCTGGAGAAGACGATCCTCGACTTCCTCGACGGCGAATCCGACGTGCTCGTCAGCACGAGCATTATCGAGACGGGCGTCGACATTCCGAACGTCAACACGCTGATCGTCCACGACGCGGACAAGATGGGCCTCTCCCAGCTATACCAGCTGCGGGGCCGCGTCGGGCGCTCCAACCGGATCGCCTACGCGTACTTCACGTACCAGCGGGACAAAGTGCTGACGGAGGTCGCCGAGAAGCGGCTGCAGTCGATCAAGGAATTCACGGAGCTCGGCTCCGGGTTCAAGATCGCCATGCGGGACTTGTCCATCCGCGGCGCCGGCAACCTGCTCGGCGCGGAGCAGCACGGATTCATCGCGTCGGTCGGCTTCGACCTGTATTCGCAGATGCTGGCCGACGAGATCGCGAGGCGCAAGAAGGAGATGGGCGGCGAGGTCGAGGAGGTCGTCAAGGAAGTCAGCACGTCGATCGACATGAGCATCGATGCCTACTTGCCGTCGTCCTATATTTACGATAGCATACAGAAGATAGAGATATACAAGAAAGTGGCGGCCGTCCGCACCCTCGAGGAATGCGAAGACCTGCGCGACGAACTGATCGACCGGTTCGGCGACTTGCCGCAATCGGTGGACAATCTGCTCGCCGTGGCGCGGCTCAAGGTGTTCGGCGCGCTGTGCGGCATCGAGCAGATCGGCGGGAAGGCCGACGATATCACGCTGAAATTCGCGGAGTCCGAGAAGAAGCGGTTCGACGCGAAGAAGGTGGACCGGCTCTGCCTGCAGCTCGAGAACCGGTTCGCCCGTTCGAACGGGCAGGATCCGAACCCGCTCGTGCTGCTGCGCGGCAAAGGATTGTCCGTCGAGCAGAAGCTGGAGCTGCTGGAACGGTTTCTCACCCAGTACAAAGACACCATTCAATCGAAAGGGGAACTACAGGATGTTACGCATTAACCAGGCAAGACGGACGATCCTGCTTGCGCTTGTCGCCGTATTGGTCGTCGTGCTTGCGGCGGGCTGCGGCTCGAAGAAGGAGGAGGCGTCCGCGCCGGGTGCCGGCGGCGGCAAGACGATCGCCACGTACAAGGACGGCACCGTCACGGAAGGCGAGTTCAAGAAGTACTCCACGTTCTTCGGCATCGTGCAGCCGCAGACGGAAATGTACCTGAGCATCCCGCAGCTCCAGGAGCAGTTCCTGCGCGAGTACATCGGGTATAAAATCTTGTACAAGCCCCTGGCGGACAAGAAGCTGAGCGACGAGGACCAGAAGAGCCTCGACACCTTCTACACGCAGGTGAAGCAGCAGATCGATTCCGACGAGACGCTCAAGAAGAAAGTGGACGACGCCGGCCTGAAGGAAGCGGACATCCGCTATTACTATACGATGATCACCAGCATCATGAAGGACGAAGAAAGCAAAACGACGGACGCGGAAGTGAAGAAGCAGTTCGACGATACGAAGGCGGACTACAACGTCATCAGCGTTCGCCACATCCTGATCGCGACCGCGGACCCGAACACGGGCGCCGAGAAGCGCACGGACGAAGAAGCGCTCAAGATCGCCAAGGAAGTCAAAGGCAAGCTGGACGCCGGCGGCGACTGGGCGGCGCTCGCGAAGCAGTATTCCGACGATACCGGCTCGAAGGATAATGGCGGCCTGTACGCGGACCAGCAGGCCAAGGGCTGGGTGCAGGAGTTCAAGGACGCGGCGAACAAGCAGGAAATCGGCAAGATCGGCGATCCGGTCAAATCGCAGTTCGGCTATCACGTCATGAAGGTCGAGAAGCGCACGGAGACGACGTTCGACAAGCTGACCGACGCGGATAAGGAATCGATCAAGCAGGAGGCGGCGTCCGCCAAGCTGAACGCGTTCATGACGACGGATCTGCCGAAGCTCATCACGAAGATCGACCTTCCGAAAACGGAGACGCCGGCCGACGGTTCCGGCGCGGGCACGAATTCGGGCACCAACCCGGGCGCCGGCACGAACACGGATACGAGCAAGAACGGCTCGACGAACACGGACACGAGCAAGAACGGCACCACGAATACGGAGAAGAAAGACGATGCGACCACGAACGATACCAAGACCGACGGCAAGTAAGCTTGCGGCGGCAATCGGGGAGTAAGCGCGGCTTTTCTTGAACGACAGGCCCGGCCCGGATGAAGGCCGGGCCTGTTTTTCATTCTACTATGCGAATATGGGGAGGCGCGGAATCATGGGACAGGAGTTGCGCTTGTATACGGGATCGTACGCGAAGCGGGAGCAAGAAGGCGTGGCGGCGTGGGGGCTGCGCGCGGAAGACGGCCGTCTGGAACGGCGGTCCGGCTTGGCGGGCATTCATCATCCGTCGTTCGTGCGATGCAACGCGGCGGGCACGCGGCTGTACGTCGTCAGCGAAACGGGGGCCGAGCCGGGCAGCGTCCACGCGTATGCCATCGAGGCCGGCAGCGGCGCGCTGACGCCGATCAACGACGCGTCCACGCTCGGCGGCTCGCCTTGCCATCTCGCGCTGGACGCCGGGGAGCGGCTGCTCGTCGCGACCAATTATACCGGCGGCACGGTAAGCGCCTATGCCATCGGGGCGGACGGCGCGCTGACGCTGACGGACAACGTCGCCCACGAAGGGCGCGGGCCGCGGGACGACCGCCAGGAAGGGCCGCATCCGCATTCGACGATCTTCGATCCCGCCAACCGCTACGCGCTCGTCGCCGATCTGGGCACGGACGAGATCGTCCATTATCGGATCGATTACGAAGCGGGCAAGCTGATCCGCCACGGCGCGACGAAGACGGCGCCCGGCGCCGGTCCGCGCCATATGGCGTTCCATCCCGCGGGAGACGTGCTGTATGTCGTCAACGAGCTGGACAACACGGTGTGCGCGTACCGGTACGCCGGCGAAGACGCCGTGCTCGCGCCGATGCAGACCGTGCCGACCTTGCCGGCGGCGTTCGAAGGCGCCAGCACCTGCGCCGACCTCCGCGTGACGGAGGACGGACGCTACCTGTACGCCTCGAACCGCGGGCACGACAGCATCGCGGTGTTCCGCATCGGCGGAGACGGACGGCTCGAGCCGATCGAGATCGTGCCGTGCGGCGGCCGGACGCCGCGCAACTTCGCGATCGCGCCGGGCGGCGGGCTGATGCTCGTGGCGAACCAGGACAGCGACAACATCGCGGCGTTCCGCATCGACGCCGGGACCGGGCGGCTGCTGCCGACCGGCGAATCGATCGCGACGACCAAACCGGTGTGCATCGCGTTCCTCTAGCGCCGGACGATTCCAAGAACCGAGCCTCCGACTACCGATCGGACGGCTCGTTTTTCTTGTTTAAATTTGGGTGAAAATATCGGGTTTTCCTTGAATTCCACTATCTTGCGGCGGGCTTCTGTGGTAAGGTAAGCCATATTTTGCATGGCCGGGGGGGAGCAGGATGCGAGACTTCAGGATCAACGGCATTCATATTCGGGATACGGGCGGCGAAGCGCCGGGCACGGGAGAAACGCTCGTCCTGCTGCATGGGCTGGGCTGGGACATGGCGTGCTGGGACACGCTGCTGCCTTTCTTCCCCGCATCGTACCGCATCGTGATGATCGATTTGCGCGGGCATGGGCAGTCGGAGGGGGACAACGGCGGTCCGGGCTGGCATGCCTTCGTCTGGGACATTCGCCGAATCGCCGACCGTCTGGGCTTGGAGACGTTCCATCTGGCCGGGTACGGATTCGGAGCCAACCTGGCGATCAAATACAGCGCGGCCGATCCGGGGCAGGTACGGCGTCTGATCCTCATGGCGCCGGTCGTCCTCCTGCCGCGCGAGGTCATCGGCGAAATGGTGCGCGCGCGGCAGACCATTCTCGAGCGGCGGTCGATCCGGGAGCTGGCTCGCTATCTCGCGGCGCAGATGACCGCGCAGCCGGCGGACAGCCGGACGTTTGGGCGGGCCGAGCAGGCGTTCGCCGCGATGGACCCGGACCGTTATTTCGGGTTGCTGAATCTCTATCTGGACGCGCCGACCGACTACGATTACCGGTCCATTCGCCATCCGGTTCTCACGCTGGTCGGCGAATTCGACGAGTTGAACGCCGCTTCGTACGCGCTGACCCTCCGCTTTCTGCGCGATTCGCGCTTGGTCGTCGTTCCGGGCTCGGCGAACGCGGTATTTCTGGATCAACCGGAGACGGCCGCGACGCTGATGGCGGAATTCATGACGGCGAATTTCATGGCCCCGGCCGGAGACGAAGACCTGTTGGCGGCGCGGCCCGAACGCCGCGAGCGCCGGAGCCATGAATCGGGGAGCGACGGGAGCGCGCGGATCCGGGCCGATTTTTTGGACGGCTTTCGGATTCGGATCGACGGGGAGGAACGGCATGAGGGCTGGAACCAGCGGTATGCCAAGAGCCTGCTGCTGTTCTTGGTGCTGAACCGCGCCGCGACGCGCGAGCAGATCTGCGATGCCTTGTTTCCGGATAAACCGCTGAAGCGGGCGCTGGCGAATCTGAAAGTGTACTTGAATCATTTGAAGAAGCTGCTGGAGCCGTCCGGATCCGCTCGGCAGGAGGCTTCCGGCATGCTCGCGGTGGATAAGGACCATATCCGGCTGATCGGGCCGGTCGAATCGGACCTGCTGCGGCTCATGCGGGCGGTTCAGGCCGCGCAGCGGGAAGAAGAGCTCAGTGCCAAGCTGAAGCGCTGCCGGGACGCGGTGTTGAATGTGCCCGAGACGCTCCTTCCCGGCTTGTTCGACGACTGGATCGCCGATGTCCGGAGCGGCCTTGAAGCGCAATTGATCGCGCTGGCGGCGGAGGCGGCCAAGCTGGAGGAGGCGCGCGGCAATCTGGCGGGCAGCCTGTACTTCCTTCAAAAAGCGAGCCTGTACCAGCCGGAGGACGAGAGCTTGTTCGAGCAGACGCTGAGACTTGCGGACCATATGCTGCAAGCGAGACGACAGTAGTTTGTCGGAAATTGGATTAACATAACGAGTGTAACGTTCCTGTAACGGTGAATTTTGTATAATCATGTTGCTTTGGGGCTACCAAATTATACAGTTCATGGGCATTAATGCCTATGTGTAAATTCACGTTATGGGAGGATCTTATGTCTAAGAAATTACGTCGTACAACAGTAGGCCTGCTCGGGCTGACGCTCGCCATGAGTCCGGCTTCCGCATTCGCCGATCAATCGTCGTTCAAGGATGTGGACGGGCATTGGGCGCAGAAGCAATTGGAGCAGTGGATCGCAAGCGGCAACCTGAAAGGCTTCGACGACGGCACCGTCCGTCCGAACGAATCGGTGACGCGGGCCCAGTTCGCGGCCATGATCAACCGGTTGTTCGCGTTCACCGAGGAAGCGTCCATCGATTTCAAGGATTTGAACGCGTCGAGCTGGGCTTACGGCGATATCGCCAAAGCCGTGAAAGCCGGCTACCTGATCGGCTCCCCCGATCATACCGTCCATCCGAACGACACCGTCACCCGTCAGGAAGCGGCGGTCATGATCGCGCGCGTGCTCAAGCTCTCGCCGGCGCAAGCGGAAGCGCTTGCGTCCTTCAAGGATAAGGACGACGCGGCCGCATGGAGCAAGGACAGCCTGGCGTCGCTTGTCGACCGCCACATCTTGAACGGCCTGCCGGGCGGCCTGCTTGCGCCGAAGCGCGCCATGACGCGGGCGGAAGCGGTCGTGCTCATCCAAGCGGCGCTCGACGCGAAGGCGTCGGCGGCTGCCGTGACGTATAATCAAGCGGGCGTATACGGCTCGACCGATCCGTCGGCGCCGCAAGTCATCGAGGGCGACGTCGTCATCGGCGCGGCCGGCGTCACGCTTCAAAACGCGGTCGTTCACGGCGACCTCATCCTGGCCGAAGGCATCGGCGCGGGCGACGCGACGATCAAGAACGTGAAGGTATCCGGGACGACCTATGTCCGCGGCGGCGGCGCGAACTCGGTGCATTTCGTCGACTCCGTGCTGGTCAAGATCGTGGTCAACAAGGCGGACGGTTCCGTCCGGATCGTGGCCGAAGGCACGACGCAGGCGGGCAGCGTCGTCGTGCAATCCTCCGCGAAGCTCGAGGAGTCCGGATTGACCGGGAACGGCTTCACGGACGTGGAGCTGGCCAAGGAGCTCCCGGCGGACGCGACGGTGAATCTGGTCGGTCAATTCGAGGACGTCAACGTCTATTCGACGCAAATCAGCGTGAAGCTGTCGGAAGGCTCGATCGACCATCTGGCCACCGCGCCGGGCGCAAACAATAACGAGATCGAGATCAGTCAAGAAGCGCGCGTCGTGCAGCTGGTGCTGGAAGCCGTGACCAAGATGCTCGGCGACGGCACGATCGCGAGCGTGACGGCGAAGGACGGCGCGCAGGGCTCTTCGTTCACGAAGGCGCCCGGCCAACTGGACGGCCTGAAGAAGGACGAGGTCATCCTGCCGCAGGCACCGGCGGGCGGCGGCTATATTCCGCCGGCTCCAAGCGGTCCGAACGTCGTAGCTAACCCGACGGAGTATCTCACGACGCAGGATTTCGGCTACTGGAGCGATCAAGACGCTTATAACGTCGGCTTCAAGCTCAACCTGAGCAAGCTGAGCTACGAGAACATCGCGAGCATCAAGGTCGCTCTGCAGGACGCGGCAGGCAACGAGCTGGCGAACCGCGTCGCGACCGGCGCGCAGATCGAGCAGCTGCAAGCGGACGACGCGCAGTACGGGGCGGGCCTGGACGGCGAGCTGAGCGCCGCGTTCATCGAGCGTTCCGCGCCGGCAAGCAACGAATGGTGGACCAGCACGGCCTACGATTTTACCGCGCCTTCGAAAGCGGTCGTGACCATCACGGATAAGAGCAACAACGTGTATATCGTCAGCAACGGCACGGTCAATCCGGTCGCCGAGCCGGTTCCGGTACAGGATCCGGAGACGTTCGTGCAAGCGCAGGATTTCGGGTTCTGGGCGGACCAGAATGCGTATAACGTCGGTTTCCATATCGACTTGGACAAGCTGAACTACGCGCAGATCGCGAGCATCAAAATCGCGCTTCAAGACGATCAGGGCCAAGAGCTTGCAAGCCGGACGGCAACGGGCGCGCAGCTGCTGCAGCTGCAAGCGGACGATCAGGAATACGGCGGTCTGGACGGACAGCTGAGCGCGGCCTTCGTCGAGCGCGCCGAAGCGGGAAGCAACGAATGGTGGACGAGCACGGCGTACGACTTTGCCGCGCCTTCGCAAGCGGTCATTACGATCACCGATAAGCACAACAAGACGTACACCGTCGTGAACGGCAGTTTGAGCCCAGGGGCGCCGGAAGTCACGGTACCGGATGCGGCGGACTATGTCGCGACGCAAGATTTCGGGTTTTGGCGCGACCAGCAGGCGTATAATGTCGGCTTCAAGATTGATCTGTCGAAGCTGAGCTACGATGCCATCGCAAGCATCAAAGTCGCGCTGCAGGATGCACAAGGGCGTGAGTTGGCCACGAGGATCGCGACGGGCGCGCAATTGG
This sequence comes from Paenibacillus artemisiicola, assembly GCF_017652985.1. Lineage (GTDB taxonomy): Bacteria > Bacillota > Bacilli > Paenibacillales > Paenibacillaceae > Paenibacillus_Z > Paenibacillus_Z artemisiicola. The sequence continues at coordinate 11,538 of NZ_JAGGDJ010000046.1, read as the reverse complement.
AGAAATTGAAGGCGGACGATGAGTCCTACGACGAACTGGATGGGCAGTTGAGCGCGGCCTTCATCGAACGTCCGGCGGCGGCCGCCAATGAATGGTGGACGAGCACGGCATACGACTTGTCGCTTCCTTCGAAGGCGGTCATTACGATCAAGGACAAGGATAATAAGGTGTATACGGTGACCAACTCCGTTCTGTCGTCCGCCGCCCCGGAACCTGTCCTTGCACAGAATTCCGCGGAAATCGTGACGGCACAGGACTTCGGATACTGGGCCGATCAAGAGGCGTATAACGTGGGCTTTAAACTCGATACGACCAAGCTCCCTTATGCGAATATCGCCAGTATCGAAGTAGCGCTCTTGGACGAGCAAGGGGTCACGCTTGCCAAACGCAGAGCCGTCCAGGATCAGATCGCGAAGCTGCAAAGCGACGACATCGAGTACGGAGGCGAAGACGGGCAATTGAACGCCGCCTTTGTCCAACGCTCTGAAGCGGCAAGCAACGAGTGGTGGACGAGCACGGCCTATGACTTCTCGACGCCGGCCAAAGCTGTTATTAAGATCCAAGACAAAGACGGAAACGTATACGTTGCGGAAAACGCCGAATTGACGGCAACGCCCGTACTGCCTTAAACGAATGATGAACAACCGTTCTCCTACGGGAGGACGGTTGTTTTTTGTTGTTCGAAAAGTATGTGTCATATTAATGGGATGTAATTGGAGCCCAATATCGTACAAGTCAATATAACCTAACATAAAATGAGTCGAAATAAGGCGATTGAAAGGATGGTTTTCTCGATTATCGTGAAATTTATACCATTTATGTAAACTTTATTGACACAAAGGCAAAGACGCTTTTATAATGATCCCACGAACGATGGGAATGATATCCAATTAAACGTTCGGATTAGAGAAGAGAAGCGGATGGGGAGTGGGAGAATGAAGGGAAAGCTTTGGAGAAGCGGTGCATTCGTATTGCTGGCGCTGACGCTCGCGCTGGCGGGCTGCGGCAAGAACGAGAACGCGGCGAAGACGGCGGCAAATGCGGACGGCACCAAAACGGGCGACGGCGGCAGCGAGAGCGACAGCGGCGGCGGAGAAATCAAGGTCGGCATTCTTCATTCTCTTAGCGGTACGATGGCGATCAGCGAAGTGTCGGTCAAAGACTCGGAAATGATGGCGATCGACGAAATCAACGCAAACGGCGGGGTCCTGGGCAAGAAGCTCGTGCCGGTCGTCGAGGACGGCGCTTCCGACTGGCCGACGTTTGCGGAGAAAGCGCGAAAACTCCTCTCCGAGGATAAAGTGGCGACCGTCTTCGGCGGTTGGACCTCCTCGAGCCGGAAGGCGATGCTGCCGGTCTTCGAAGAACTGAACGGCCTGCTCTGGTACCCCGTCCAGTATGAGGGGCTCGAGCAGTCGCCCAACATCATGTACACGGGGGCCACGACGAACCAACAGATCGTTCCGGCGGTGTCGTGGCTGCTCGAGAACAAAGGCAAGAAGTTCTTCCTGCTCGGCTCCGATTACGTCTTCCCGCGAACGGCGAACAAGATCATCAAGGAGCAGCTGAAGGTCGAAGGCGGCGAGCTGGCCGGCGAAGCGTACACGCCGCTCGGCCATACCGATTACGCGACGGTCATCGCCAAAATCAAGGAAGCGAAGCCGGACGTCGTGTTCAACACGCTGAACGGCGACAGCAACGTGGCGTTCTTCAAGCAGCTGAAGGACGCGGGGATTGCATCGTCCGACTTGACGACGCTGTCGGTTTCCGTGGCGGAGGAAGAAATCCGCGGCATCGGCGCCGACGTCCTGGCCGGCACGTTCGCCGCCTGGAATTACTACGAGACGACGGATACGCCGGCGAACAAAACGTTCGTCGAGAACTACAAGAAGAAGTACGGCGGCGACCGCGTCACGGCGGATCCGATCGAAGCGGGCTACGACGCGGTGTACCTGTGGGCGGCCGCGGTCGAGAAGGCCGGCTCCGCGGACGTCGGCAACGTGAAGGAAGCGGCCAAGGAGCTGGAATGGGACGCGCCGGAGGGCAAGGTCAAGATCGACGGCGAGACGCAGCACCTGTACAAAACGGTGCGGATCGGCGAAGTGCAGGCGGATGGCCAGTTCAAGGAAGTGTGGAACTCGGGGTCGCCGGTCAAGCCGGATCCGTACCTGAAAGGCTACGACTGGGCGAAGAGTCTGAGCACGGGCGGTTGACGGGGCGGCGCGGCCGGCTCGCCGCGCATGTTCTCCGGCCGCCCGCGCGCCGTTCCATTCGTTCTCCATGAGGAGGGAAAGCATGGACGTCACGATTGTTCAATTGTTCAACGGCATCAGCGTCAGCTCGATCCTGCTGCTCATCGCGCTCGGGCTGTCCGTCACCTTCGGGCTGATGAAGGTCATCAACATGGCGCACGGCGAGCTGATCATGATCGGGGCGTACACGGCGTACGTCGTGCAGAGCCTGTTTGCCGATTATTTGCCAGCCTCGGCGTTCGGCTGGTATTTCGCGCTCGCCATTCCGGCCAGCTTCCTGGCGGCCTTCGTCTTCGGCCTGGCGCTCGAGACAGGTCTCATCCGCTTCCTGTATGGAAGGCCCCTCGACAGCCTGCTCGCCACCTGGGGCGTCGGCCTGATGCTGCAGCAGCTTGCGCGCAGCGTCTTCGGCGCGCCGAACGTCGGCGTGAAGAGCCCGGCCTGGCTGGACGGAGGGCTTCATTTCGGGGCCGACATCGTGCTTCCGTACAAGCGGCTGTTCATCATCGGGCTTGTCATCGTCTGCCTGCTCGCGATGTACCTGTACATCTACCGGAGCCCGGCCGGCCGCCGCATGCGGGCCGTCATGCAGAACCGCGAGATGGCCGCCTGCCTCGGCATATCGACGCGCCGGGTCGACGCGGCGACGTTCGCGCTCGGCTCCGGCATCGCGGGCGTCGCGGGCTGCGCGCTTACGCTGATCGGGCCGATCGGGCCGTCGATCGGCACGTATTACATTGTCGACGCGTTCATGGTCGTCGTGCTCGGCGGCGTCGGCAAGCTGGCCGGCACCGTGCTTGGGGCGCTCGGCATCGGCTTATCCAATACGCTGTTCGAATACTGGACGACGGCTTCGCTCGGGAAGTTGATCGTGTTTCTGGGCATCGTCACGTTTCTGCAATGGCGGCCGAGCGGCTTCGTCGCGCTGCGCTCCCGCTCGCTCGACAATTGATACATCCCGGGCGAAGGCGCCCGTGAAAGGTGGAGAACGTCATGCCTATTCGCATCCTGCCGGCGCGGCGGCTTTGGCTGCTGGCCGCGTACGCGGCGGCCGCGGCGGCGCTGTTCTGCGCGCCGCTCGCATTGAGCGATTTTCGCCTCAACCTGCTCGCGAAGTTTCTGGCCTACGCCATCGTGGCATTGGGGCTCGACCTGATCTGGGGTTATACCGGTATCCTCAGCCTGGGCCACGGCGTGTTCTTCGGGCTCGGCGGCTACGCGATGGCGATGTACCTGAAGCTGGAGGCGAGCGGCGGACGGCTGCCGGATTTCATGGACTGGAGCGGGCTGACGAGGCTGCCGTGGTTCTGGAAACCGTTCGAATCGCTCGGCTTCGCGGTCGCGGCGGGCGTCCTGCTGCCGGTGCTGCTCGCGTTGTTCCTCGGCTACTTCACGTTCCGCAACCGGATCCGCGGGGTCTACTTCACGATCCTGACCCAGGCGCTCGTCATCATCGCGACGACGCTGTTCGTCGGCCAGCAGGCGTACACGGGCGGCACCAACGGCCTCACCGGCTACGGCAAGCTGCTCGGCCATTCGCTCGGGGCGCCGGAGACGAAGCGGTGGCTGTACTTCGCGACCGTGGCGGTCTTGATCGGGGCGTTCCTGCTGTGCCGGTTCCTCGTCAAGAGCCGTTTCGGCAAAGTGCTGCGGGCGATCCGGGACGGCGAGAACCGCGTTCGGTTTCTCGGCTACGACCCGGCGGTCTACCAAACGGCCGCGTTCGCCTGCTCGGCCGGGCTGGCCGGGCTCGCGGGCATGCTGTTCGTGCTGCACGTCGGCATCGTCTCGCCGTCGATGATGGGCATCGTGCCGTCGATCGAGATGGTGCTGTGGGTCGCCATCGGGGGCCGCGGCACGCTGATCGGGGCCGTGCTCGGCGCGGTGCTGCTCAATTACGCCAAGAGCGCGTTCAGCGAATCGTACCCGGACATGTGGATTATGCTCATGGGCGCGCTGTTCGTCGCGGTCGTCGTGTTCCTGCCGAAGGGCGCGGCGGGGGCGTTCGGCTTGCTGACGAAAGGCTTCGGAAGGAGGAGGGCGGCCGATGAAGGAGCCGACGGAGTCCGTTATCCTGCGGTGTGAGGACGTGACCGTCGAATTCGACGGCTTCAAGGCGGTGCGAGGGATGAATCTAGCGCTCGCGCGCGGGGAGCTGCGGTTCTTGATCGGGCCGAACGGCGCCGGGAAAACGACGCTGCTCGACGTCATCTGCGGCAAGACGAAGCCGGCCGCGGGGAAGGTGCTCTTCGGCGCCTCGGCCGCGATCGACATCACCCGCATGAAGGAGCATCGGATCGCGGAGCTCGGCATCGGGCGCAAATTCCAGACGCCGTCGATCTTCGCGTCGCTCACGGTCTACGAGAACGCGGAGCTCGCGATGAAGCAGAAACGCGGCGTCTTCGCCGCCATGCGCGCGAGGCTGCGCCCGGAGGAACGCGATCGCATCGCGGCACAGCTGGAGATGATCGGCCTCGCGGACAAGGCGCGGCTGCGCGCCGGCGGACTGTCGCACGGCGAGAAGCAGTGGCTCGAGATCGGCATGATGCTGCTCCAGGAGCCGGAGATTCTGCTGCTCGACGAGCCCGTGGCGGGCATGACCGACGACGAGACGGCGAGGACCGGCGAGCTGCTGCGGGAGATCCGCAAAACGCGCTCCGTCATCGTGGTGGAGCACGACATGGAGTTCGTGCGCACGTTCGCGAGCAAGGTGACCGTGATGCACGAGGGCAGGCTGCTGACGGAAGGCGCGATGGACGAGGTGCAGCGCGACGGGCGGGTCGCGGAAGTGTATCTGGGGAAAAGGCGGGATGCCGATGCTGGCCGTTCAACAGCTTGAAGCGGGGTACGGGGAAAGCGTGATCCTGCGCGGGGTCACGCTGCAGGTGAGGCCGGGGCAGGTGGTCTGCCTGCTCGGGCGCAACGGCGTCGGCAAGACGACGCTGATGAAGAGCATCATGGGCGTGCTGAAGGCGCGCAAAGGCTCGGTCTCCTATAAGGGGACCGATCTTACCAAGCGCCCGCCGGGACAGCGCGCGAAGCAGGGGATCGGCTACGTGCCGCAGGGCCGCGAGGTATTTCCGCAGCTGACCGTGTTCGAGAACGTGTTCCTCGGCTTGGAGGCATCGGCGGCGAAGAAGCGGGCGATTCCGGAATCGGCGATCGCGAAATTCCCGGCGCTGCCGGCGATGTACGATCGTCGGGGCGGCGACTTGAGCGGCGGGCAGCAGCAGCAGCTCGCGTTCGCCCGGGCGCTGGCGGCGGAGCCGGACCTGCTGCTGCTCGACGAGCCGTGCGAAGGCATCCAGCCGTCCATCGTCGAGGATATCCGCGACGTCATCCGGTCCATCAAGGCGGACGGGAAGACCGCGATTTTGCTCGCGGAGCAAAGCCTCGAGTTCGTGAAGAGCGTCGGCGACTACTTCTACATCCTCGAGAAAGGCGCGGTCGCCTGGGAGGGCGGCCTCGAGGACGTGAACGACGAGGTGATCCGGCACTACTTGACGGTGTGATTCGCGGAACGGTGAATCGGATTTATGTAATAAAACCTAACATAAGTATTGACACATGCAGAGGTCGGCTTTTACAATACAGATAAATGTAAGGTTACCTCACAACTTCAAATCGGTTCCCGGCACGCGACATCCCTTGGGAACGATAGGCTGTCTAGGGTTCCGTGACCGTTCGCGGTCAGTCTGGTCCAAGAGGCGGCGTATGGCGCTCCGTCCCGCAACCGCGCGGCCCGGCGGACCCATATAACACGGAAGGACAAAAGCCTGGGAGATCTCTCCTTGGGCTTTTTCTTTTTATACGCGGGAGGCATCCGGTCCGCCGGGAGCCCGAGCGAGAGAAGGGGAGTGGGGACGTATGAAGATGGGGAAAGCAAGGCAACGAATGGCCGGGGTGCTGGCGCTGGCCGTCCTGCTGACGACGCTGGCCGGCTGCGGAGGGGCCAAGGAATCGTCCTCGGGGGCATCGGGCGAACCGATCACGATCGCGCTCAGCCCGTGGCCGGGCTGGTTTTTCTGGTACTTGGTCGACGAGAAGGGCTTCTTCGAGAAGCACGGCGTGAACGTCGAATTGAAATGGTTTCCCGTCTACAGCGACTCCCTGCAGGCGCTCGCGACGGGCAAGGTGGACGCGAACAGCCAGACGCTCAGCGACACGCTCGCGCCGGCCTCGAAGGGCATCGGGCTGAAGGCCGTCCTCGTCAACGATAATTCCTTCGGCGGCGACGCCATCGTGAGCAAGACGAACATCGGGTCGATCCAAGAGCTAAAGGGCAAGACGGTCGCGACGGAGCTCGGCACGGTGGACCATCTGCTGCTGCTGACGGCGCTCGCCCAGAACGGCATGGGCGAGAAGGACGTCAACTATGTGAACATGACGGTCAACGACGCCGGGCCGGCGTTCATCTCCGGCAAGACCGACGCCTCCGTGCTGTGGGAGCCGTTCAAGACGACCGCGGTCAAGGAAGGCAAGGGCAAGGTGCTGTTCTCCTCCAAAGACACGCCGGGGCTCATTCCGGACCTGCTCGTCTTCCGCGACAGCGTCGTGAAAAACCGGCCGGACGACATCCAGAAGATCGTCGACGCCTGGTTCGAGGCGCTCAACTACTTCAAGTCCCATCAGGACGAAGCCATCAAGCTGATGGCGGAGAAGGCGGAGACGACGCCGGAGGACTTCAAGCAGGGCCTCTCGGGCATCAAGCTGTTCGGAGCCGACGACAACGTGAAGGCGTTCGGCAAGCGGGATAACGACTATACCTCGCTTAGCTTCACCGCCAAGACGACGGCCGACTTCCTGAAGAAGCTCGACATGGTCGGCGACATTAAGGATTTCGACGCGTTGTTCGACGCGAGGTTCGTCGAGAAAGCCGCCAAGGAGTGAGGACGATGACCGCGAAGAGACGCCGGAAAGCACCTCTGTTCCAAATGTTCAAGGACATCGGCGGAAGGCCGTTCGCCTTCGCCGCCGGCCTGTCGTTCCTGCTGCTGCTCGCGCTCTGGTCCGCGCTCAGCTACGGGAAGGCGGTCAATCCCGTCTTCCTGCCCGCGCCGGACCTCGTGCTGCGGGAGATGGCGTCGCTGCTCGGCACGAGCGACTACTGGCATCACATCGGCATCAGCGTCTTCCGCGTCTCCGCGGGGTTCGCGCTTGCCTGCGCCGTCGGCATTCCGCTCGGCATTCTCGCCGGCACGTTCAAGCTCGGGGAAGCGTTCGTGGAGCCGCCGATGGAATTCATCCGCTACATGCCGGCCGTCGCGTTCATTCCGCTCATCATGGTATGGGCGGGCATCGGGGAATGGGCGAAGATCCTGCTGATCTTCCTCGGCTGCTTCTTTCAGCTCGTGCTGATGGTCGCCGACAACACGCGCCGCGTGTCGCACGACCTGCTGCAGGCGTCGTTCACGCTCGGCGCCGGGCGGTGGAAGGCGATCGAAACGGTGCTCATTCCGGCCATTCAGCCGCAGCTGATGAACACGCTGCGCCTGATCCTCGGCTGGGCGTGGACGTACCTCGTCGTGGCGGAGCTCGTGGCGGTCAACAGCGGTCTCGGGTACGCCATCATGAAGGCGCAGCGCTTCCTGAACACGGATCAAATTTTCGTCGGCATTATCGTCATCGGCTTGCTCGGACTGATCAGCGACCGGATCTTCGCGTTCCTGAACCGCAGATTGTTCCCTTGGGCCTAAGCGCGGCGGCCGAGCCGGAAGAAACGGATAGCAGCTCCCGACAGGGAGACTTACGGGGAGGGAACGCGGGTGGAAGCTGCAGCGAAGCGCGAAGCGGTTGAAGAAAAGGCGCTGCCGCCGGCTGGTCCGGCAAGGACGGCGGCCGGCACGGACCCGGGCAGGGACGCAGGCGCGAAACAAGCGGGCGAAATCGCCGTTACGGGTCTGACGAAGGTGTACGAAACCAAGAAAAGCCGGTTCGAAGCGCTGGCCCCCATCGATCTGACGGTCGGCGCGAACGCGTTCGTGACGATCGTCGGGCCGTCGGGCTGCGGCAAGTCGACGCTGCTGCGCATCGTCGCCGGGCTCGACGAGCCGACGGACGGCAGCGTGCTGCTGGACGGGGAGGAGGTCGTCGGCCCGGGCGCGGAGCGGGGCATGGTGTTTCAAGGCTACACGCTGTTTCCGTGGCTGACCGTGCGCGAGAACATCGAATACGGGCCGAAGCTGAAGGGCGTCTCCACGCTGGAACGCCGGGCGATCAGCAGCCATTATTTGAAGGTGATCAAGCTGGAGTCGTTCGCGAACGCCTATCCGAAGCAGCTCTCCGGCGGCATGAAGCAGCGGGTGGCCATCGCCCGGGCGCTCGCCAACCGTCCGAAGGTGCTGCTCATGGACGAACCGTTCGGCGCGCTCGACGCGCAGACGAAGCTGGAGATGCAGGAGCTGCTGCTCGAGGTGTGGGAGAAGGAGAAGACGACCGTGCTCTTCATCACGCACGACATCGAGGAAGCGGTCTTTCTGTCCCAGCGGATCGTCGTCATGGGCGCCCATCCGGGGCGGATCCTGAAGACGTTCGACGTGGCGCTGCCCGCCCGGCGGACGCCGGAGGTTCGGGAGCTGCCGGGATTTCTGGCGCTCAAGCGGGAGCTGGGCGCGCTGCTGAAGCATTGACGGATTATCGATATTCCAAAACGACCGCACGGGGAGAGATCGACCATGGAACGTATTGGCAAGGCCGCCCGCCCGCGAGGGCGAATGTTGACCGTACTCGGTTTCGTCGTGACGCTGATGTTCTTCCGTCATCCCGCCGCTCGGCTATGAGCGGCGGTTTTTTTTGCGCGTCGCGCGCCCCGCGCCGAAGGCTTTCGCGGCCTCGCGCGGACGGCCGCGGCGCGTTTTGCCCAATGCATAAGAAAATGGGAGGGGATGAATACTATGGTCAGTTCGCTAAACACCTCTTTCAAGGATTCTCTCCTCTTGAATAATAAAGCTCTGCCGGCATCACCATCGTCCAGTCGAATTCAAAACCTTCCAAGGAAAGTGGGGCAACTAGAACATGAAAGCAACTGGAATTGTCCGTCGCATCGACGACCTCGGCCGGGTCGTCATCCCTAAGGAAATCCGCCGTACGCTGCGTATCCGCGAGGGCGACCCGCTGGAAATCTTCGTCGACCGCGACGGCGAGGTTATTTTGAAGAAGTACTCCCCGATCGGCGAGCTCGGCGATTTTGCCAAGGAATACGCGGAATCCCTCTCCGAAAGCACGAATCATATCACGCTGATCACGGACCGCGACAACATCATCGCCGTGGCCGGCGCGCCGAAGAAGGAGTACCTGGAGAAACAGATCGGCTCGATGCTGGAGGGCTGCATGGACAGCCGGAAGACGGTCGTGGAATCCAACGGCGGCTCGTTCGAGGTCGTGAAGGACGTCGGCGAAACGTTCAGCTCGTTCGTGGCCGCGCCGATCGTCGCGGGCGGCGATCCGATCGGAACGGTCGTGCTGCTGAGCAAGGACGAAGCGACGAAGATGTCGCAGATGGAAACGAAAATGGTGGAAACCGCAGCCGGCTTCCTCGCCAAACAAATGGAACAATGACGACGACAAGCTCTCTTGAAGGCCAGCCTTCGGGAGGGCTTTTTTGCGTCCGCGTCTCTTCTCTGCCGACCGTTAGGGTATAATGGGGGCAGGAGAAGAGACAGGCAGGTGCGGAAGCGTGAAGCAAAAGCAAGCGGGGAACTTGGCGGGAGGCGCCGGGAGCGAGGAACGGGACGTTCGCGCCCTTGGCGGGCAAGACGGACGGCACGAGGATGGACAGGCATCGTCGAGGAGCGAGGGCGAAGGCGCGGAGCGGCGCAGCGGCGGGACGGGACCGCGATTCATGCGGGGCGCCGCCTTGATGGGCGGCGCGATGCTGGTAAGCAAGGCGCTCGGCACGCTGCAGAAGATTCCGATGCAAAACATCGCGGGCGACCGCGTTTTCGGCATTTATAACGCGGTATATCCTTTGTACCAATTGCTGCTCGTCATGGTGACGGCGGGCTTTCCCGTGGCGATTTCGCTGCTGGTCGCCGAGCGCGAAGCCGCCGGGGACCGGAACGGCTCGGCGCGCGTGCTGTCGGCGAGCGTCCGGCTGCTGGCGGCGTGCGGCATCGCCGGCTTCCTGCTGCTGTGGACGGGCGCGCGCCAGATCGCGGACTGGCTCGGCGACGACGCCGCCGTACAGGCGGTCCGCGCCTCGTCGCTCGCGTTCTGGGTGGCCCCGGTCATGGCGGCGTTCCGCGGTTATTACCAGGGCCGCGGCCATATGCTGCCGTCGGCGGCCTCGCAGCTGGCCGAGCAGGCGGTGCGCGTCGCCGGCATGCTGGCGCTGCTGATCGCCGGCTGGCAGCTCGGCTGGCCCGACGCCCGGCTTGCGGCCGGCGCGACCGCGGGTTCCGCGATCGGCGGCACGGCCGGGCTCGCGGCGATCGTCGGATACTGGGCATGGGAGAAGAAGCGGGCCGCGGCCGGTACCGGGGCCGACGCGCTGAATGAGCGCCCCGCGGACCGCGGCAATGAGCGGCCGCCGAAGCGGGCGCGCGGCCAGGGACGGAGCCGCGACGGCCTGGGCGAGGCCGCAAGCCCGGGGACGAATGTTCGGATTCTGGGCGCGCGGCCGTCCGCCGAACCAGGGCTTCCGGGCGAGGCGGCTTCATGGGCGGACGCGCGGGAGCGGCGCCGTTCGGAAGCCGCCGCGGCGGGCGGCGGCCGGGCAGGCGGCGATTCGGATGCCGCCGCGGCGAGCCTGCCCGCGCTGATGAAGCGGCTCGCCCTGCTGGCGGTGCCCGTGACGCTGGGCGCCCTCGCGCTGCCCGTGCTGAACGTCGTGGACGCGTTCACCGTGCCGCGGCTGCTGCAGGGCGACGGCCTCGCCCAGCCCGAGGCGATGTCGCTGTTCGGGCTGTACAGCCGCGGGCAGCCGCTCGTGCAGCTGGTCGTGATGGTCGCCGGCGCGATGGGCGGGGCGTTCGTGCCCGCGCTGGCGGGCGCCCGCGCGAGCGGCGACGCGGACAGGATCCGGCGGCAGACGGCGCTCGTGCTGCGCGCCGCCTGGAGCGTCGGCGCCGCCGCGGCCGTAGGGCTCGCGCTGCTGGCCGAGCCCATGAACGTCATGCTGTACGCGGACGCGGACGGCTCGCGGACGTTCGCGCTGGTCGGGTGCACGGCGCTTGCCGGCACCGTGAGCGCGCTGGCCGCCGCCGTGCTGCAAGGGCTGGGCGCGGCGCGGACGCCCGCGCTGCTCATGCTGACCGCGGCCGCGCTCAAGGCGGCGTTCAACGCCGCC
>NZ_JAGGDJ010000045.1 GCF_017652985.1 Paenibacillus artemisiicola | reverse complement strand
GACGAGGCGCGACAACGCCGCCTCCAGACGCCCGCCCGCCAGACGCCCGCCGGGCCAGCGCGCCGCGACCTGCAGCGCGTGGCCGAGCGGGAGCGGCACCGGCCACGCGACCAGCCGCACCGTCTCGCCGCCCATCGCATCCCCGGGGCGCCCGCCCTCTCCCTCCCCGGCCCGCTCCGCCTCGCTCCTCGCACGATGCACCGTTCCGTCTCCGAACCGGCCCATCGGCGTCCCATCCTCGCTTTGCTTCTCCTTGTCCTGCCTCATCGCCGCCCGCTCCGCCTCGCTCGTCCCAAGACTCGCTCCTCCGAACCGGTCCATCGGCGTCCCATCCTCACTTTGCTTCTCCTTGTCGCGCCTCATCGCCGCCCGCTCCGCCTCGCTCGTCCCAAGACTCGCTCCTCCGAACCGGCCCACCGGCGTCCCCTCCTCGCTTCGCTTCTCCTTGCCCCGCCTCATCGCCGCCCGCTCCGCCTCGCTGGTCCCAAGACTCGCCTCCTCTGCTCCGAACCGGCCATCGGGCGCGTCTCCCGCTCCTTGCTTCTCCCGAATCCCGCTCGCGGCCGCCCGCCCACCCGCCTCATCGGGCGCCCAGCTCGCTTCAGCTCCGCGCCGCTCGCAATCCCACCGCATCGCCGCCCGCTCCGCCTCCGCCCGATAACCGGCGTCCAACCAGTACGCGAAATCCACTTCGGGCGCGATCGTCCAGCCCGCCCATGAGCCGGCGGGCGTCGCCGCCGCGTATACCGTCACGTTCATCGTCAACATCCTCCATTCGGCTTCGTCCCGAAAACGCCAAAAAAGCACACCCCGACCGCCTTCCGGCAGTCGAACGGGTGTGCTTCACGCGTTTCGATCTTCAGTTGTGTCGATTATACCTCGCCCTCCTCCGCTGCGCAACGGTTCGGCCTCCAGCCAACCGCATGCCCCGCGGTCGCCGTCCGCCACCGCCTCAAAACGGCAGCTTCGACAAATCCGCCGGGTCGCGCAGATCGATGAGCACCGCATGCTCCTTCGCGGAGACGACGCCTTCCGCCTGCAGCATCCACAGCAGGTGCGTCGGCTCGAACGGCTTGCCGTCCTTGCCCGCCGGCTTCGCGCCCCGACGAAACCGTTTCCATTTTCCGGAGCGTCCAATTCCCGTTGTCGCTTCTTCTCCCCCGAGCGCACGCGTATCGGCAGCGGCATCGGCGCCTTCCCCGGCTTTCGCCTCGCTTGCGGGCCTGCCTTCGGCATCCGCGGGCAGACGACTTCCGCCATGCACCTGCACGTTCATCCCCTGCTTCGCGAACGCCCGCGCGATTTGTATCGTATCGTCCTGCGAGCCGTTATCCACGACGGTGACCTTCACGTCGGTCCCGGTCAGGTGCGAGAATCGGCGAAGCGAACGCATATACCATTCCATCCGCGGTTCTTCGTTGCCGGCGATGAGCACGTAATGCTTGACGCTTCGTTCGCGGCCCAAGCGAAAAGCCGAGCAGACGTAGACGACGATCGCCGCCAGCACGTAGCAGCCCACGATCCATAACAGCACCGATATCAAAGGCGTCCACCTCCTTTTTGTGACATCATATGCCGCGCCGCGCCCAGAGGTTACGGAGCGCCGAGGACGAGCCGGCCCAATCTGCGGCCCCCCGTCCGGCCCTCGTTTTTTTAGCGGCCGGAGACGTAATGCCCCCGCACTTCCCGCTCCTTCCGGCTCCTTCCATCCCCTTTCAACCGCTTCCCATCCTGCCTCCCCGCATGCGCGCAAAAAAGGCTCCCGCACAAAGCGGAAGCCTTCTTCGATCGTATGTATGCCTGACTTAAAGCGTAACCCAGCCGAACTTGATGGAGTTGATGACGGCCTGCGTGCGGTCGTCGACTTCCATTTTCTGCAGGATGCTGCTGACGTGGTTTTTAACGGTTTTCTCGCTGATGAAGAGGAATTCCCCGATCATCTTGTTGCTCTTGCCTTCCGCCATCAAGCGAAGCACCTCGGCCTCGCGGCGCGTGAGCGGATTGTCCTCGCTCGGGATGAACTTGACGCCGGTTTCGCGCGCTGCCGCCGCGCCCGAGGTCGAGCCGATCTCGTCGAGGTACGTCATGCGGCGAAGCTGGTTGATCAGTTTGCCCGTTACTTTCGGATGGATGTACGCATAGCCGTTTACGACGGATCGAATCGCATTCGCCAACGCTTCGGCTTCCATGTCCTTCAAGAGATAGCCGCTTGCTCCCTTGCGAAGCGTCTCGAAGACATAGCTCTCGTCATCGTGAATCGAAAGAATAATGACTTTCACGTCCGGGAAAATGTCCCGCAGCCGTTCCGTCGCCACCACGCCGTTCTCGATCGGCATGTTGATGTCCATCAGGACGACTTCCGGCTTGTTCTCGTTGCAGAATTCCAGCACTTGGATGCCGTCGTTGCATTCGCCGATGACTTCCAAGTCGTCTTCCATATTCAGAATCCGCTTAAGCCCTTCGCGGAACAGCTGATGGTCATCCGCGATCAGGACCTTGATTTTGCGCTTGCCGCTCGAAGCTTTGAATTCCATTCGTTAGTTACTCCTTTCTAGATTCCGCGTTGATGGGGATATGGATCGTGATTTTGGTGCCTTCGTTGATTGCGGATTCGATCTCCATCCTCCCTTCGAGCAGTTCAACCCGCTCTCGCATGCCGATCAGACCGAAATGCGCGCTGTTCTTCGCCTTGGACTCGATCTGATTCGGATGAAACCCGACTCCGTTGTCCTTGACGACAATTTTCACCATTTGCGCCTGGTAGGTCATTTCGAGCGTCACATAGGTCGGATTCGCGTGCTTGAACGCGTTGCTGTACGCTTCCTGCACCATGCGGTAGATGGCGGCTTCCATGGCCGACGGGAGCCGCAGCTCCTTGCCGATCGTTTCGAACCGCGTTCGAATCTTGTTTTTTTCTTCGTAATCTTGAATATATTTGCGAAGCGTTGGCACTAGACCGAGATCGTCGAGCGCCATCGGCCGCAGGTTGAAGATGATTTTGCGAATTTCTTCGATGCCGGAACGCACTTGGCTTTTCAAATCTATTAATTCGTCCTGCACGATTTGAAATTCCTGCTTCATCAGCATGCGTTCCGCAATTTCCGTCCTAAGCACTATATTCGCAAGGGACTGGGCGGGACCGTCGTGAATCTCCCGCGCGATCCGTTTGCGCTCTTCTTCCTGGGCCAAAATAATCTTGAGCCCGATTTGCTGTCGGTTCTTGGCGGATTCCAGAATGCGCGTCACCTGGTTCAAATCTCCTGCCAAGTACTCCAGCACCACGTTGATTTTGGACGCGATGGATTCCGCCCGCTCGATGGATTTCTCCACGTTGCGGACCCGCTTCTGCAATTCGTCGCGCCGGGCCTTCAGATACGTTTCCTTCTCGCGGAACATCATCAGCTCCAGCTGGAGCTGCGTCGCTTTTTCGTACGCCGTTTTGATGTCCTCTTCTTTATATCGGACGAAGTCCCGGCTAACTTCAGTCAGCCGGATCCTCGCCCTGCGGTAGTCGAGCTCGAGCTTGTCGACTTTGTCGATGATTTCCCCGGTTTCGGCCAGCACTTGGTTCAGTTCCTGGCTTAGGGAATACATTTCCTTGCGCGCCGATTCGCAGATCTCGAAGATTTGATACTTGCTGTCCTCCATGACCAAGACGGCGTTCTTTATGACGCGATCGATATCGTCTACGCGAAAATCCATCCGATAACGGCCCACTTTCTGCTTAATCTACTAAATCTATCATAGCATAGATTCAGAGGCAGGCATCCATATCATTCGACGGTAATCGTGCCCATTTTTCCATCCCAATTTACAACTAGGCCCAATTGCTCGGAAACGAGCCGGATCGGGACCAGCGTACGTCCGCTGCGGGTCATCGGTGCGACTTCGGACTGCTTGCGCTCTCCGTTCAGCACATACTCCTTGCTGCCGACCCACATATCCATCAGCTGGCTCCCGCGCAGCACGGAGACGCGCTTCAGCACGGCGTCCCAATCGACTTGGGCGCCCATCGCCTCGGTCACGAAGCGAAGCGGCAGGTACGTCGTGCCGTCCAGCAGCAGCGGCGCCACGTCGAGCTTGTAGGCCTTGCCGGCGACCGTCGCGTTCTTCGAGCCGATCTTCAGGCCGATCTTCTCGCGCGGCGGCTCCGGCGCGAGCGCCGGGTATTGGAACGCGACGTTGTCGAACCCGATCGCGCCCGTCAAGGCGCGCTCGTCCTGTCCGTCCTCCAGCGACGCGACATACAGGCGCTTCAGCGTGACCGGCGCGGGCATGCCTTCGGCCGCCAGGTTGACCTTGATCGTCTTCCAGCCGGTCCAGTCCACTTGCTTGGCCAGCGTGATCAGGTGCGCCGCTCCCTTGCCGTCGATGAACTCGGCGCGCGCCCAGTTGAGGCTGCCGTCGCCCATGACGTCGATGCTCATGCCGGACGGGCTGCCGTCCACTTTCCGGCCCGTGCCGTTCAGGACGGCATAAGCGGCCTTCGTCCCGCTTCCGTTGGTAAAATCGTACTGCAGCTGCACGACGCTCGTACTATTCGTGCCGGGCAGTCCCGACACGACCGAGGCCGTCCCACCTACACCATTCGTACCTTGGAACGAAATTGGATAGGTCTGGTTCTCGAAATCGTCGAATTTTTTATCCGCGCCCGTCGCAAGCACGGCCATTGTCGAAAATCCGTCGTAGCGGGCGATGACGTACCCGGCCTTCGCCGTCGGGCTCACCGCGCCGATCGTCAGCGTGCCGTCGTTCACGGCGCCCGTAAAGCCGCGCAGCTCCCATTTGACTGAGGACGCCGGAACGGTCAGCTGGCGGCCGTCCTTCAGCGTCGCGCTGACCGGAAGCGCCATGGACTTGCCTGCCTCCAGCACGAGCGAGCCCGCGCCGATCGTCATCGAGGCGATATCGGCGCCGCTCACGATCTCGACCGGGAGCTTGTCGCTGACCGCGCCGGACTTGACCGTGATCGTCGCGGAGCCCGCCTTCGCCGCGGTGAACGTATTGCCCGAGAAGCTGCCGAGCGCGGAGCCGACCTGCCAGGTCGGCTGCAGCGTGCCGGGATCGATCGGGTTGTAATAGTTGTCGTACGCCTTCATCGCGTAGGACGCCTGCTGGCCGACGAACAGCACGCTGCTGCCGCTGGCTTTGATGCCCATCAGCGTGCCGGCCGGCGCCGTCGAGAAGACGCCGAGCCCGTTCGCGACGAGCCGCTGCGTCGCGCCGTATTCCGTCGGGAACGCCAGCTGCGCCGCCGTCTCCCCGAGCGGGCGCGCGATCATCGTCGTGGAGCCGCCGCCGTCCAGGTTCATCCCTTTCCAGACGCCCGCTTGCACCATGATCTGCTGCAGCTCCGCCAGCGTCACGCCGAGGCTGCTGCCGCTGTCCTCCACGGTGACGATGAACGCCTTGGCGCCGTCCTTCGAATACCCGAGCGCCGTGCGCGCGCGGTCGCTGTTCGGGCTGATGCTGCTCGTGCTGCGGGAGAAGGCCGCCGCCGCGCCGTTGTTGACCAGAATCGTATGGCCGCCGATCAGCATTTGCAGCTGATTCGGGTCGATCTTCTGGCCGGTCGACTGCGCGACCAGGTTATAATTGACCGCGACCTGCGCCCCCACCTGCAGATGCGCGCGCGCGTACTCGGCCGCTTTGCCGTGCGTGCGCAGAA
Source organism: Paenibacillus artemisiicola (assembly GCF_017652985.1). Classification (GTDB taxonomy): domain Bacteria; phylum Bacillota; class Bacilli; order Paenibacillales; family Paenibacillaceae; genus Paenibacillus_Z; species Paenibacillus_Z artemisiicola. The sequence goes on along the minus strand of NZ_JAGGDJ010000045.1, from coordinate 39,841 downwards.
TGATGCCGTCCGCCGGGATCGCGCCCGTAATCATGGCATTGTCGGCGAACTGCGTGACCACGCCGTTTTGCACGAGCACCTCCGTCGGCGTCGTGGAGCTGTCGCTCACGTCCGGTCTCGACTGCGTCCAGGCGCCCGTGTAGATGTACATCGCGTTGGCGTGGCTGAAGCCGTTGTCGGGCTCCGTCTTGTACGCCGCCTTGTTGATGCCGGACAGCGGGAAAGCCGAACCGTCGGCCGCCGTGACCGCCCCTTCAAAACCATATGTATCGATCGTCGGCTTATGATCGTTCGTCAGCGCGAACGCGTACATGCCGGTCAGCTGCGAAGGGCTCGTTACGAGCTGGCCGCCCGTCACCTCCGCGCCGATCGGATTGCCTTTGCCGCTCGCCGTATTGAAATAGTCCCCGTTCACGCCCGCGACCGCCCCGGTCTGGCCGACCATGTTGGCCACGGAGCCGACGCTCGTCACCGAACCCGCCTTGCCGTTCATGACGTCGAGCTTCACGTACGGATTCGTCAAATCCACCTCGATGACGTGCACGTACGACGGTTTTGCCCCTGCCTTGCTTACCCATGTATAATCGACGCGTTTCGCGCCGGACGTAATCATTTCCGCGTTCGTTTGCACCAGCTGCTTCACCGCCGCCTGCACGACGTTCGTGCCCGTGCCGCCTCCAGCGGCCGCCGCGAAGGCGGGCACCGCGATCGTCAGCGGCTGCGCCAGCAGCGTCGCCCCCAATGTCCATAGCAGCAAGCGTCTGCCGGCTTTGCCCGGCACCCGGTTCGGTTTCTGTTCGTCTCGCATGTCTCCTGCAACTCTCCCATCTCAAAGTCTAGTAGGTTAGACTATGAAACCGCTGGAAAAGTTACGTCTGATAGAAGAGTCCTATCAACAGCATTCGACCGACAAAAAAAAGCTATCCGAGCCGATTCGACCGGATAGCTGATAATTAGCTAGATATCGAGGAAATCCACGTTGGCCAGCAGCCGCTTCACCATGACCGCGGCCTCGGCGCGCGTCGCCTTGTTCTTGCCGCCGAACGACGTCGCCGTCTGGCCGGCGATGATGCCCGCCTGGACCGCCTTGGCGACGTCCGCCTGCGCCCACGTGCCGATCTTGCCGCGGTCGGCGAACTTCTTCAACGTGTCCGCCGCGGTGCCCTTGAGCGTGTATTGAACGCCCGCCGCCGCCGCCGCGCGCACCATCATCGTCGCCATCTCTTCCCGGGTGATCGGATTGTTCGCCTTGAAGCTGCCGTCCGTCATCCCCTGCACGATGCCGGACGTCGCCGCCGCGCCGATGTACGCCGCGAGCGCCGTGGACGTGTTGACGTCCTTGAACTTCGCCGCCGCCGACCGGTCGCCCGTCAGTCCGAGCCCTTTCGCGATGAACATCGCGAACTCGCCGCGCGTGATCGCTTTGTTCGGGGCGAACGCCGTGAGCGTGCTGCCTTCGACGATATACTTGTTCGCGAGGAGCTGGATGTCGTTGCGGGCCCAATGCTTCGCCAGATCGGTGAACTTGGCCGCGCCTTTCACGACGGCGTAGACGCTGTTGCCTTTGCGCTTGAACGTGACGACGGATTGACCGTTCGCCTGCGTTACCTGCGTCGGCACGTACGACAGCTTGTTCGTCTGCGGATCCAGCCACACGACCGCCACTTGCTTCCCGTCGAGGTTCGCGGGCGTCTTGATCGTGCGCGTGACGTAGCCGCTCAGGTTGTCGACGGGCTTCGTCTGGCCGTTGTTCGTCACCGCCAGCTGGAAGCTGACCGGGTTGACGAGCGACAGGGCGCCCGCGCTGCTCAGCTGCGCGTTCAGCGCCGAAGCCAGCGAACCGGCGTTGGTGTCGATGGAGACGACGAGCTGGCCGACCGCCCCGGCCGCGTTCATCATCTGCGCCAGCTGCGCGAAATTAAGCGCGCTGAGCGGGATGTCGTAGGTAACCGCCTTATAGGCCACGCCGATCGACGCGTTGGAAGCCAGCTTCTTGGCGTCCTCGAGCGCGCCGAGCGGCAGCGCGACGATCGCGGCGTTTTCCGTGCTCGGCACGGTGAAGACCACGCGCGGCACCGTGCCGCTGACGGACCTTACCGCGTTGTAGGCGGCCGTGACCTTCTCGGCCGTCAGGGCGTATTGGTTCGCCGGAATGCCGGCCGGGGACACCGTCGACGTCGTGAGCGCCGCGGAGGATTTGATCCCCAAGCCGCCGCCTTCCGCCGCCTCGTAGTCGCCCGACGTATTATCCGCCCAGGTCGTCTGGTTAGCGGCGCCCACCTCCGTGAACGAAGCCGGCAGAACGCCCGTGACGGAGCGAGGGCCGAGACCCGCGTTGCTATAGCTGACCTTCACCGCATCGCCGATCGCGACCGGCGTGTACAGGGACAAGACCACGCTGGACCCGCTGACCGAAGCGTTCGAAATCGGGCGCGACGCGTTGTTGACCTTGACCGAGAACTGCGACGTCGACGCCGGATAACTCGCGCTCAGCGCCGCCGAGAAGCTGACGGTGACCGTGCCGCCCTTCGCGATAATGCCGTTCAGGACCAGCGACGAGGTTCCGCCGTTGTTGGCCGGCATGCTGCTAAACGTCGAGGCCGCGTTGCCGTACAGATCCGTTATGGCCGGCGTGCCGCCGACATAGGTGACCACGACGGAATCGCCCGTCGAGATCGCCGTCGAGAGCGACAGCAGCACTTGCGAACCGCTGACGTTCACGCTGTAGACCGACCGGGACGCGCCGTTGACCGTGACGTAGAACGACGCCGCCGGCGGCGTCAGCGCCGTGTTCAACGCTTCGTTGTACGCGAGGGTGACGAGCGAGCCCGCGGCCGTTATGTATTGCAGCGCCGGCGCGCTCCGGTCCGTTCCGTTCTGCACGTAGAAATTGCTGAAGTTGGCGGCCGCGTTGCCCGCCAAGTCGCGCAGCGGGTAAGACTGCGCGTAATAAGAGACCGATACGGTCTGTCCCGACGCCGGCGCCGCGCCGCTGAAGGCCAGGAAGACGACGTTGCCGGAGCTCGAATAAGACGTGGCCGAGCGGTAACTGCCGTCGACGTAAACCGAGAATTGCGCATAGGCATACGAGTTGACCTGCGCGATCTCTTCGCTGAACGTCAGTACGATCGTGGTGCCGTTCAGCGAGCCGCTCACCTGGGAAGGCGCCGTCGTGTCCGGCACGTTCGTGACGTTAATGCCCGAGAAGCTCGCCGCCGCCGTGCCGTCCAGGTCCTTGATCGGATTCGAGCCGGCCGAGTAGGATACCTTGACGACCTGCCCGTAGGACACCGCGCTCTGCAGCGTCAGCGTCACGACTCGGCCGCTAATGGCCACGTCCGTGACCGCGCGCGCCGCGGTGTTTACTGTTACGTAAAAATTCGCCGTCGCCGGCTTTGCGGCATCCCGCGTGTCCAGGTTTTCGTTGAACGTGATCGCGATTTTGTTCGTGCCGACGAGCGCCGCGCTAGTTACCGTCGGAGGGCCGTACGACGAAGCGGACGTCCGGAACGCCCAGCCGTACTGGTTCAGTATCCCGTCGAACGCATTGCCGGCCAGATCGGTGACCGCTTCCGGCGAGATTTCCGCATAATAGTCCGTGTTGCCCGCCATCGTGCTGTTCACCGTGATCAGGAGCTTGCGGTTGTTGTTCGGATCGATGGCATACGTAGTCGTCAGCGGCGAATTGCCCGTGCCGCTCACCCGTTTGACTGTGATTGCCGCTCCGCTCGTGCCCAGCATGATCGGTTCGCTGAACGTCGCTTCCAGCTGCGTGCCCTGAAGCGGTACGTTCTGCGCCCCATTCGCCGGTACCTGGAGCACGAGCGAAGGCTTGTCGCTATCCTGCGTCACCGTGAACGACCACGCGCTGGAGCCGGACAAGCCGGCGAAATAATTCCCTTTGGCGTCCGAGAACGCTTGCCCGCCGATTTCGACGTAGTACCGCGCGTTGTCCGCATACGTTTTGCTCGTATCCGTAACGGTGATCTTCGTCGTGCCGCCGCCGGTGACTTTCGAAGACGTTACGGGAATGCTCGCGAACGCATTGCCCGACGGCAGCGAGCGAACGACGATGTTCCCCGTGCCCGGATAGACCGGCTCGGAGAAATTCATCTCCAGGCTGACCGTCCTCGTCGCCTGCGTGCCGAGCGGCTTCCGGTCCGCGAGCAGCGTCGGCGGCGTCGTATCGTTGCCGGGATCCGTAACGAAGCTCCAAGCCCGCGCATCCGAGATGCCCTGGAACAGCTTCGACGAATCGCCGGCATCCTTGAAGGCGCCCGCGTCGATCAGCACGTAGAAGCCGGTATTCGGCGCCAAATCGGAAGGCGGATCGATGACGACGTCCGTTCCTCCGGTCGACGCGTTCGGCACGTACGACACGCTGCCCGAGTTCGCGCCGATGTTTTGCACTGTCGTATTGTCGGCGACTTTATTAATGGTGATCATCCCCGTATTGGCGGCCACCGCGCCGGGGAAACTCAAAACAAGATTCGTCGTCACGCTGACCGAGTAGGCGTTGTCCGCCGGCTTCAGTACGGGCGTGCCGAGCGGCGGCGCCGTCGTCGTAAAGTGCCATCTCGACCCGTCGACGCCGCCGAACGGATTGCCGGCCGCGTCCTGGAACGCGCCGCTTGGCACGCTGACTTCATACGTGCTGCTGCCGTTCAGTACATTGGGCAGCGTGACGTTGATCGTCGACGTCGAGCTGCCGCTCACGCCGACGGAATTGACGCTGATGACTTGACTATCCCAGGATTGGCCGACGTTCTGCACCGTAATCGAGCCGCTGGCCGCGAAGACCGGTTCGTTGAAGCTCAGCTTCAACGCCGTGCCGACGCCCGCCGTTCCGCCGTTTGCGGGCGAGAACGGATTGGACGCGGCCAAGGCAGGAGCCGTCGTATCGGCCGCGGCGACCGTCGTGAAGCTCCAGCCGACCGCGCTCGTCAAGCCGGCGAAGTTGGCATTGTTGCTTTCGTTCGCGAACGCGCCCGCGTCGATCGTGACGTAATAGCTCGTATTGAGCGCGAAGTTCGAGCTCGGCGAGATCGTCACGACGTTCCGGTTGGCCCCCGTGCCGATCGAGACCCGGCTGTCGGTCGCGACGACATACGATTCGAACAACGCGTTGTCCAGCTGCTTGCGAATTTGGATCGTCGCGCTGCCCGTCCCTTTGCGGACGTTCTCGTCGAACGTCAGCTTCAAATTCGTGTTCGTCGGCACGTTGGCCGTGCTCGGCAGCGGCGAGATATTGGCGATGACCGGTCCGCTCGTCGCCGCCTCCGCCCGCTTCGGTCCGGCGGCGAGGCCGCCGATCGCAACCTGCAGCACCAACAGGGCCGCAATAATAAAGGATACTGCTCTGCGCATACGCATCATATGACCCACTCCCCAACTAAAGACACTCGTATAATAGTTGTCGGCGTGGAACGGAACGAAATGAAGACGAATGCCGAAAAAGGGCGGTTTGACACGCTTTCTCGAACGGAAGGCGAGAGGAAGGGAAAGGAAAAACCTTGGCGAGATGAGGGTAAGAAAAGGCGGGATAGCCAGGCGGGATAGCCGAAACAAGAGGCAAAAAAGCCGCTCCGTTGAAGGAGCGGCTTCCACTCGCGCGAGGTCGTCTTAACGAATCGCCAGCGCGTCGGCTTTCAGTTGTTCGGCTTTGTCCACGCGCTCCCACGGAGCATCGATGTCCGTGCGGCCGAAGTGGCCGTACGCAGCCGTCTTGCTGTAGATCGGGCGGCGCAGATCCAGCATTTTGATAATGCCGGCCGGGCGCAGATCGAAGTTCTTCTTGATGACTTCCACGAGCACTTCTTCGTCGACTTTGCCCGTCCCGTACGTATCCACGTTGATGGATACCGGGTTAGCTACGCCGATCGCGTAAGCCAGTTGGATTTCGCATTTCTCGGCCAAGCCGGCTGCGACGATGTTCTTCGCCACGTAACGAGCCGCATAAGCCGCGGAACGGTCGACCTTTGTCGGATCCTTGCCGGAGAATGCGCCGCCGCCGTGGCGAGCATAGCCGCCGTACGTGTCGACGATGATTTTGCGGCCCGTCAGGCCGGCGTCGCCTTGCGGTCCGCCGATAACGAAGCGGCCCGTCGGGTTAATGAAGTATTTCGTTTCGCCGTCCAGCCATTCAGCCGGAACGACGGGCGCGATGACATGTTTGCGGATATCCGCTTGGATTTGCTCCAGCGAGATTTCTTCCGCGTGCTGCGTGGAGACGACGATGGCGTCGACGCGCTTCGGTTTGCCGTCCACGTATTCGATCGTCACTTGCGTTTTGCCGTCCGGACGCAGGTATTCCAGCGTGCCGTCTTTGCGGACTTCGGACAGACGGCGCGAGATGCGATGCGCCAGCGCGATCGGCAGCGGCATAAGTTCCGGCGTTTCGTTCGACGCGAAGCCGAACATCAAGCCTTGGTCGCCTGCGCCGATATCTTCGTTTTCTTGGCGAACGTCTACGCCGTCGCGGGATTCCAGCGCGGCGTTAACGCCTTGCGCGATGTCCGCGGATTGCTCGTTCAGCGACGTCAGTACGGCGCACGTGCTGTAGTCGAAACCGTATTTCGCGCGGGTATAACCGATATCTTTGATCGTGCGGCGCACGATGGCCGGAATATCGACGTAATCCGCGCGGCTGCTGATTTCGCCGATCACCAGCACCAGACCTGTAGCGACGGAAACTTCGCACGCAACGCGCGCGTAAGGGTCCACTTCAAGAAAAGCATCCAGTACCGCGTCAGAAATCTGGTCGCAGATTTTATCGGGATGCCCTTCCGTCACGGACTCGGACGTGAACAAATGGCGTCCTTTGAGAGACATGAACCTCAACCTCCTGTACTTCGTTGTTCTAAGTAATAATGCATAACCAATCATGATTGCTGGGACTCTATAAGACATCGTCGTCCCATACCGGGATCTAACGCTGAACGTTTCGATTCCAAAAAATGAACCTTTTCCGATGTGGAAAAGGTCTCATTAAGAACTCTCTAAAGTATGATACCGAAGATGTCGCTTGGTGTCAATGGCTGACAGCGGTTTGCAGGACGGGATTTACAGCCCGTTTAAGACCTTCTCGGCTTGCTGGACAAGTCTTCTCGTGATGTTGCCGCCGATATAGCCGGCATCGCGCGTCGCGATCTGCGACCAGTTCACGTGAGCGCCGCCCGCACCGGACGTACCGCCTAATTCGGATGCGAATTCCGTATCCGCGCCGCCTGCGCCACCGGTCATGAGGCCGAGCTCGGCTGCCAATTCATACTTCATTTGATCCAACGCTTGCGCACATTCGGGAACCAGTTTGCGATTGCTTCTCGACATTCGTAAGCACCTCCTAATGGGATGCTTCTAGTGTGCGCGGTTGTCCGCGTTCCGACGCGGATCACTTGTTGTCAGTACGGGTAAAATTAGTTACTTCGCTAGCGCCTGCGACGTATACGTGCCTCGAACCATGACGGTCAAGCCCGTCTTCTGGCCCGGCGCCGGCGTGACGCCGCGGCCGCCGCGCGGGAATAAGATGAGGTGATTGTTCGGGACCGACTTGCCGTTCGTAATGTCCGTCCCGTCCGTCAGGTCGGAAATGCCGTTGCTGTCCGTGCTGTAGGCCACCGCTTTGCCCGCCCGCACGATAAATTCCGCGCCGTCCTTGGCGATCAAAACCTTGCCGACCGGCACCGTCACGACTTCGACCTGCTGAAACCCGCCGCCTCCGCCGCTTTGTCCGGCGCCCGTCTGTCCGCCGCCTCCGCCGCCCTGCTTGGCGAGTTCCGCCTTCACCAGATCGGCGACTTGCTTATCGATGTAGCTCTTCGTGACGATCGGGTCGTTCACGGAGCCCGGAACGACCGAAGCGCTATCGCCCTCCGCAAGCGTCGGAAGCTTCAGTCCAATCCACAATGCCGCTCCGACGACCGCCACGGAAAGCGCCAGTTTCTTGCCCGTAAATCTCACGATTTCGTCCTCCTTGCCCATCCTTCGCGTTTTCTTTCCTTAGTTTAACAATACTAGACTTATATCGGCACGTCGACTTCATTTCATGAAAAAGAGCCGGTTTTGGGTACCGGCTCTTCTCGCGATTGGTTTAATGGGTCGCTTTTCTACGGTGTAGTCGTAAACCAGTTCATTTCTTTGCTGGCCAGCCAGCATATTATTAGAGATTAGATCCGGCAGTATTTACTTTTTGAGAGGCGAGCAATTTTTTATGCCCTTGGAATTCATCGTACACATTTACGGTGAACTCACGGTAAATCGTTCCCCAAAGCTTCTGATCTTCGAAAGAAACAGATGCTTTTTGGTCTTCTCCCACAACTAAGGCACCATTACCGGTCTCGAAATCAAAAGACTGCTCATATTTATTTCCTTGATCTTCGACCTCGACCACAAGCTTATGGGCTCCCGCCGTTTTTTCAAACTCTTTAATCTTGGCTAAATCATACGTGAAATCAATATTCAATTTATAGGCGTCCTGCAAGTTTGGAGATAGCTTTTTCAATGTAATCTGATACGGATTGACAACTAAGTCTTCGAATGTGGACTTGACATCGGTATTCTCTGTTGGCAATTGATAATTCACCGCGTTGATGAAACCGTCCGGCGTTCCGTCTGGAGCTGTAAATTGACCTTGCGTAATGCCTTGCCCGATCACAAGCTGTGCATTCGTCAGATCATAATCCTCTGGAAAACTTGCATAGGCCATAACTTGACTTGCTTTGTTAAAGGTTACTTTATCCTTGATATTTAAGAAAGTAGCTGGCACATAACTGCCGTCTTTCATTTTAAAATAAGCCTGCAGGTTGGCAAGATTCGAGAATCGTTGTTCTAAACTCGTATAGTCGAATTCAGCGTAAAGCAGCTTCGTTTTATCATCTTCATTTTTATAAGTTTGGATTTGCGCCAACTTCAGGTCGGCGGAGCGGCCGCTCCCCGTTATCTTCATGCTGTTCGAAGCTAATACAAGAGGAAGTTGCATGGAATTTGCCGTTAATGCAAAGCTGCCGATCGTAGTTGCCCCGGCTCCGTCCTCGCCGTTCACCTCGGATAAGACGACGTTTACGTTCTTGGACAAGAATGTATATGGAATCTTCGTACTCACAATATACGTTGTCGTGCCAAGGTTATTCAGTGCGACATTTTGATCGGTCTTTATCAACTGAACGTTCTTATCGTCAACCGTATACCCTTCCACTTGAATAGTAGCTTTCAAATTAGGTAACGACTTCGTATTCGCCTCAGGGTTACGCACTGTTATCATGGCGTTGATAAGATCCTGATCTCCCCACGGCAAACGTTCTCCATGAGTGACAGAAAATTCTAGCATGCCTTGTTGGGTCATGTATTTAACGGTTCCTGTAGTGGTTCCGGATCCCGTCGATTTAGGCGGTACTTGAAATAAGCCGACAGCAAAACCTTTCTTATTCTCATCGCTAGTTTTACGAATGATTAGTTTCAAACTATTCGACTTTGCATTCGCAGGAAGCGTGAACTGCAGGTACTGCTCTTTAGCAATATTCGGAGATAACTCCAGCGCGGTCGTTTGAGTTTGCGTTTGTTTTGCCGGGTACATGGCGCCATCGCTGGTCAATATGTAATAGCTATAGTTAGGCAATGTGACCGAATTTTTACCGATATTATTGAAATTCAAATACATCGATAATAGCTGAGTATTGCCATCCTGGCTGTAATAGGCATCTCTGATTTTTGTATTTATAAGCGTCGAATCAATAGTCAGCTTTCCGGATGTTCCTGGTTTTACATAAACCTTATCCAATGACAAGGCTTTAATCTGATAAGAAGCCACAGGAGACTCGACTTTGGTTTCATCATTCATTCCTGTAACAATGAGTTGCATATTAGGATCTATCTTCGTAGTGGGAAGCGTGCCGAACAGCTGAATCTCTTTCGACCCGCCAGGAGGCAGCTGTTGGTCGGCAGTCGTTTCGACGCTTAGTTTGCTTAACGTCCCGCCGGATCGCTTGATGTAGAAGTTCAAGTTATTAAGCGCTATGCTTTGTCCGCTGTAATTCGTCACCCGATAAACAAGCGCGCCTTCAAGCTGGCCATTAAGGGCAACAAATTGGGATTTGGCAAGGATACTACTCATTTTAAGACCGCCGTATTTCACAACCTTACCCGTCGCTGCTGGAACAACCGGATTATAACCGGACGGTACGGAAGCTTCGCCAATATTGCGAGTATAATCAGGTTGACTGAAGTCCCACTTCACAACTCTAAATTTAAAATCCGATAAGTTCATAGATGCGTTGACCTTAGCCGTAAAGTGAAAATCAGTCGAAGTCTTCGAGACAATCTTATTTTTCTTTGTATCCCGATCGTCCATCTTTATGGTGTACTTGCTTCCGCCTTTCGTCCACAGTTCCACCCAATAATCCGAAAAATCAAGCTCTGATTTGGCGTTATTGTACACCGTAACCGTAAAATAGGCTGTTTTTTCATTGTTTCCATATAAAAACTGTAAATCCGTGACCTGTGCGTAGCTACCGCCGCCCAGACTAATAGCTTTTATTTTGTTTACGGCTGCGGAACTAACGGTCGCCGCAGAAACGGATAGGGGCTGGAGTAATCCAGCAGTAGGCAACAGAACCGTTGAAGCGATTAACATCGACATTCCTGCACGTTGAAGCTTTCGCATCCATTCATCATCCTTTTTTAGATTCTACCAATATAGACGAATATAGGTGCGAAAAGTTTCAGCAAAAAAAACAGGACCGATTACTCGGTCCTGTTTTTTACTATAAGGGCTATTACTTAACAACTACTTGGAACGAAATGTTCTTACCGTTCGAAGTCAGTGCCGTAACGCTGAACGTGTCACCAGCAACAACCGTGGACTTAGTTGCGTCCGCAGCATCGATTACGTGGTTGTTAGCTACGCTCGTGATGTAAACTTTCGAGAATGCCGTAGGAATTACAACGCCGTATTGGTCGGTCGTTTTGGTTGCCGCCGCTACCAGGGTTTGAACTTCAGCCGCAGTGTCGACTTTTGCTTTAGCAGCCGACAGAACGCTATCGGATTCTTTAGTAGCATCGTCAGTCGATTGCAGTTCAAGTTTGTCAGCAGCAGATGCAGCTTTCGAAACTTTAATGTTTTTGGTGATAGGTTGTTGGTTGGAACCAATAATGGTTACAACATAAACGCCCGTTACATCACCGTCTTTCAACTGATCAGCTGTCAGGTTAGCATGCAGCTTGTTCGTGTCAACATCTACATTCAAGCCGCTAGTGATGCCGTCAACCGTGAAGTAGGAGTTTGGAACAGCTACTTTCGAGCCGTCAGCCAGAACACCATTTACGGTAACTTGAACATCATGTGCACCCGTACCATCGCCGTTCAGGATCGACGTCACATCTGGGGACTCATAAGATGCGAGGTCAGCCTGTTCTACGACTTTAGAAGTGTACGTATATGCGCTGCCTTGAACGTCTGTCCAAGTACCTTCAACGTTCTTCTGCAGTGCTACCGTGATAACGGACGATCCTTTTGCCGCTGCAGTCAGCGTTTGTTTTGCTGCATCATAGGCAACTTTAGAAGAATCGGAAGAAGTAACGCTCAAACGGTAGTTGCCATTAGCAGTACCCCATGTTGGAGTGAAGTCGCGGCCATATTGGTCCTTGACAACAACGTTGTCTGTATCCAGAGCTACGACAGCCGACTTAGCCAATTGTGTTGCCAGGTCTTTCGTGCCGGTGACTACCGTTGCAACTGCCGAATCTACTACGCTCAGGTTCAAGTTAAACACTTTGCCCGTACCCGAGATAATCGTAATCGTTACTGGACCTTTTGCAGTTACGCCGCTAAGAACCAGCTTAGGCGTTTTCTTCACATAGTCTTGAACGAATGCAAGCGTACCTGCGCTCGAAGCTTTGGAAAGAATTGCACCGGAGTTGTTGATTGCACTTGCAGTCGTTACAGCTACACCGAATTGGTCAACAGCGCTGAATGGGATCTCGATGTCGGAGCCAGCTACTGCAACTGCAGGAGCGCTCAGCGACAGCGTATCGACTTTCACAGCGTCTTTAACGTTTACGTCGAACGATGCCGATTTACCGGACGTGACGGAGATGATGTTCACTTTAGCCGTACCTGCAGCTGGCGTGCCACCCAATTGGATTTTCAGAACGCCGCCATCCAGGTTCGCATCATAAGTTACAACATTAGCCGTTTTGCTAACGTCGACAACCGTTGGGTTGAACGATTGGATCAGCGTGTCTTGCTTGAAGATCGTTGGATCCGTGATTTTGTTGCCGTATTGGTCTTTAGCCGTAACTTCCAGGTAGAACGTCGACGCGTCCGAACCTACTGCCAGCGTGTTGCCGTCAGCATTGTACAGTTTGTCGATCGTCAGTTCAGCAACTTGCGCTCTGTCGGATACCGTCAGAGTCGTGGACGTGAACGTGCCCGTACCAGCATCAACTGCGCTTACCGTGAACTTTTGGTCTTTTACGAAAGCGATGTTAGCTTTCGTGTTGTCGAGTGTCAACACGCCGTTGGAAGCGAGTGTCGGCACGCCAGCAGCGGAAGTAACCGTCAGGCTACCAGCTTTAGCAGCTGTGATGTCTTCACCATATTGGTTGGATACTTTAACCGTCGTCGTAACGATTCTAGCGTCCGTACGGTTGAATACCGCTTTGTCGGAAAGGAATTCGATTTTAGTGACTTTCTCAGCTTCAACGGTAACTTTCGCCGAAACTTCTTTTTCAGCGCCTTTAGCCGTGATCGTGAGATCGCCAGTCAGCAGGTTGCTTGGGAACTCAAGCGTTGCCGACTTGTTGTCAGCAGCGAACGTCGTTTTCGAAACGTTCACAGCGCCGCCCGTAGCATTCTTCACTTCGAACGTTACTTTCGAAGCATCAACTGCTTTGTTCAGTTGAACTTCGATTTTCTTAACGCCTGCAACTTTAGCAGTGATTGCAAGCTCTTGTGCTTGCTCAGGCTTTGCAAGATCGTAAGTAACGTCTACCAGCAATTCACGCGTAGCGTTTGTTTGGTAGGAAGGAAGCTCAGGAAGAAGGCCTGCTTTAACAGCTGCAGCTACATAACCTTTCGCCCATGCGGATACTTTGCCGGATACTTCGCCTTCGATTGGCTCGAGGCCTGCAACCAGGTCAGCAACTTTCGCGATTTGCTCGATCGTTACTTGGCCGGATGGACCGAATTTGTTAGCGCCCAGACCGTTCATCAGTTTAGCTTCCGTGGAAGCGCCGATGAATGGAGCAGCCCAGTGAGTAGCCGGAACGTCCGTGTAGACTTTAGCCGCTGCAGTGTTTTCCGTAAGCTTAGCGAGCTTCGTAAGTACTTTCGCGAACTCAGCGCGAGTCATTTGCTTATCAAGACCTGCGGAACCGTCTGGGTAACCGTTGAAGATACCGAGCGCCTTCAGCGCATCGAATTTTTGTTGTGCAGTCAGTTCCGTTGTTGTTGGAGCCGCGTCAGCGAATGCAACGGACGCCGTTGTCAGCGTCATAGCTGCTGCTACTACGAGGGATAAACTTTTTTTCATAACCTTTTTTTCTCCTCCTCTAAATTGCTTCGGGTCTTGAGAGTTTTGTTTAGGATATTGTTTGCTCGAATGTCTCATTGGCCGATTCACCCCCTTTCACGAGTTGAGCATGTTCATATAAATTATGTCTGCAAAAAGTGACTCCATGTAGGAACTTGTCGCAGAATCTTGTAAATAAAAGAAGGCATGAAAAAAATGGTAGAGTCCAAACGCCACTTTAACATTATACAATGGGCACTTACTAGCGTAAAGAGCTAATTCACAAATCATTCCAAGCTCTATCAGAGGCCAGATAAGCTTTCTTACCGCCGTCTTCATGTAATTAAACGCACAGGTTTCTAAAAAGTTGCGATGTCGAGTGAAAATCTTTTAACTTTTTTTCGGCACCGCTTTTTTAAGAAATTTGTCGACAGATCGCATGAAGCTGGAGGGCTCGTCTACCACGTTACCAATTATAGAACGAATGACCTATAGACGTCGATAGATAACATTTCCCATGTATAGCGAACTCTACTAATCGCTAGAAATCCATGCAGGAACAAGAAGACTGCCCGGGAATCTCCCAAGCAGTCCGATGTCATCCAGTTTAGTTCAGTTTAGGCAGCCGCTTCAGGTCGGCCATCATTTTGCCGATGATGATCGACGCGTCCGAGCGAAGCAAGCTGGAATTCGGCTCGAAGGTATAGCCTTTCTTCAGGTCCTTCGGATCGATCGGCGAGCCTTGGATGTAGCCCTTCTTCGCGATGGCGAGCACCGATGCTTTGGCATAGTAGTTGATGTCCGCATAATCCTTAAACGACTTCTGCAGCGCCGCGTCGATCTTCTTCGGATCGGTCTCCAGCTTGAGATTCAGCGCGCGGGCCAGGAAGACGGCCGCGTCCGCGCGGGACAGATTCGCCGTCGGCTCGAATGCCCGCGGCTGGGTGCCGCGGATGATGCCTTCGCGGGCAGCCGTCTCAATGTAGCTGTAGTCCCATAACGCGTCTTGGTTAATGATCGGCGGCACGTCGTCGAAGTGCGGCTTGCTTAATTCATAGTTGAGCGGAATATCGATCGCCTTGACGACCATCCGCGTAAACTCTCCGCGCGTCGTGTACATGTCCGCGCCGAAATCATCGAAGTTGGCCGCGTTCATGATGCCTTTGGAGAAGATTGCCTCCATATAGTTGCGTGCATACGGGTGGTTCGTCACATCCGAGAACGAATACGTCATCTTCGCGACGACATAGTAGCCGAACTGGTCGAACGGAACGGTAATCGTGTTTTTCTTGGTATCCACGGTTCCGCCCAGGTTGACCCAGAACTTATTCTTCACGTCGTACCGGAACACTGTCACGATCGTCCCCGCGGTATTGCGGATGTTCGGATCGAACGACAGCGATAATGTACCGCGCTTGGACGCAATGAGCTCGCGGTCGTCCGGCCGCTCGTCGTAGGTCGGAATTTTCGTGCCGGCCGGACCCGTCGCGCCTGGATACTGGTATGGATCCACGCCCATCTTCAGCGGATCGTACGTTGGCGTCGTCGTATCGTCGGCCAAGCCGGCGTCAATCCAGTAGACCGGGCTGGACTTCGAGAAGCGCGTCGGGAACGAGACTCTGAAGCGCGTACCGAAGTTTTGCATGATCAAATCGAAGTCCGGCGGCGGGCTGTCGTACTCCCGTCGGTCGACGACGCCGTCTTCGGGATTTGCGATCGCGAAGAGCAGCTTATGTCCCGTGAATACCTGGTTTTTCAAATCTGCCGGAACGTTAAAGTCTTTCCGGATCAGCGCGGCGCCTTTCGGGAACGTCAGCGTCACCGCGCCGTCGAACACTTTATTGGACGTCTTCATGTCATCCAGGAACTGCGCGCCCGGAATGTTCGTCGGCGTGTAGGTGACCTCGAGATAATTGCTGACCTTGTCCGATGCGCTCTCGATGATGAAGTTGATTTTGTTCACGCCGGGCTTCAGGCCGTTGATTGTGGCTTTAAACGCATTCGGATATTCGATGCCGTTCGCCGGATTGTTGTCGGCGTCGTACGCGAATTTCTCGGCAGCCTGTTTATTGATCGTGACTTTGTCGGCGCCTTTGGCGTTGATGATGACATCGACGAAATTCTTGTTCACGATACCTTCAGCCGGCAGGTATGGACGAAGAATTTTGTACGGCAGCACGGTCGGGTCGACTTCCAGACGATATGTCGCTTTCGGACCGGTCTCGCCGCTGTTGTATACGTTAAACAGATAGACGCTGGAACTCCCGTCGGCGTTCAGCTCTTGCTTCTTGAGCAGGAACTGGAACGCTTGCGTAGCGATATCGTAGCGCACGACAAGGTTGCCGTTGATGCTGGCATTGGTCGGATACATGCCGATCGGCGTGTCGCCGTCGACGATCTGGAAAGGATCCGTCAGCTTCCACGTCAGCGGAGTCGTCAGCGTCGCGCCCGTGATTTTGAGAATATAATCGCTCGCTGGTACATGGCCGTTATCCGCAGCAAGCAAGAAGGTCATCTTATCGCGTACTGCTGCCTCTGATTTGCCCAAGTCGATAAAATCGAACGTGCCGAAAATGTTCATGAACGGCTCCGTCGTATTGTAGAGCGCGCCGTTCTTCGTGAAGTTCGGATCGTTCAGGATCGGCTTCGGATCGCTGATCGTATCGGTAAACGTAAACGGGTACACACCCGAATTATTCGCCGGAATGATCGGCAGGTTGGTTGGCACCTTATTTACCTTTACGACTTTCTCGTAGTAACTCTTCGAGCTTTGGAACACGAATTTGATTTCGTTCTCCCCGTTGAACAGAGCGTTTAGGGCGTTGGCGTAGACTTTCGCATCCGCCGTCGCGTCCAATTCAAACTGCGTGATGTCTGTTCCTGTCCCTGCCGGTCTTAACGGAAACGGCACGTTATTGATATAGAAGTACACCGTTCGCGGTTTGTTGTTCCCCGTATTGTAGTTAATTTCCGACGTGTTGTTAATATTCTGCAGCACGCCTTTGAAATCGCCCAGCTTGTTATGAATTAGATCCGTTACGCGGTCCGCGTTCGTCGAGTCGTCCAAAATCGTCATGCCGTCGAAAATCGTATTGTAGCTGACGTACGGGCCGTAGAGCATCGTGAACTTCGCGGTGCCCGTGTTACCCGTTCCGACTTTGACCGTGATGGTTTGCGTTCCTTCGTAAGGCAGCTTATAGAATTCCAAGATGACGCGCGTAAACACCTGCGGTACGCCGTTGACGGTACGCGTCACCGTGGAAATGTCGCGTTGGGCGTATTGGCCGGACGGAAGCGTTCCTCCTGCAGTGGGCAGACTCACTTTCGTCGGCGTCGTCGTATGACCGAAACCGTCCGCAATGCTCGTAATGGTTACGTCATCGGAACCGGCCGGGTTGCCGACCAGTACTTCGATGCCAACCGGCAGTCCGTAAATGTTTTTGCCGTCGAGCGGTACGCCTTCAATGCCTTGGTAGTTCTCCGGCTTGTACCCCGGCAAATAATTGATTTGGCCGATGAACGGCTTGTTCTTGTCGTGCAGCGTGAAATAGAGCGCATCGGTCCCCTGCTCGGTCGGCGTGAGATTCAAATGAGCGTTCTCTTCGTTGCGCGCCGTCAGTTTCAAATTGTACAGCACGTCCAGCGATTTAGCCGTGATCGCGCCCAGGTCGATCTCGTATTGGAAAATGAAAAACTTATCCGTGGCCGACGGCGTGCCTACGATTGTCGCGTTGCTGATCGCAGATGTCAGGTCGGTATAAGAGGCATCCGTCACTTTTTTAAGCGCCGCTTTCAAGGAGGCAAGCGTCTTGGCCGGATCCGGATGGGGCAGCGTCGCCTTCGTCGGCGGCGTCGTCTTTGGATCAATGACTTCTTCGTACACGCTGTTCGGTACGATGACTTTACCCGTGACCTTTAGCGTGTTGCTGGTGGTCACCACAAAGTTCGGGCTGTATTCCAGCGCCGCCGACTGCACGGTCGTGCCGGCGTTCATTTCGTTGAGATTCACGTCGTAGAACGTTACGCTTCCGTTATAGAACGCGATGTCGCGCGTCGTCTCGATGACTTGCGTGCCGTTCTTGACGCGGATCGTCACGAGGTTCTTGCCCTTCTGCAGGGTGATCGGCGCCGCGGCAAACGAGTTCTCGTTGCTGCTGTTGACGGAGTACGTCTTGCTCGCGCCGTTGACGACGATCGTCACCTGCTGCGCGTTCGGGGCTTTACCCGTGATGCTGATATCGGCTGTATCCCGGCCGCGCGACGTATTGGATTGAACCACGGTCGTGCTGCCGTTATCGCCAATCGGGAAGCTGTTGCCGTCCAAATTCGCCGTTAGATCGTACAGCATCGGTCCGTTACGATACTCTACGTAAATGGAGTTGGTTACTTCTCCGCCGCCTTGCGTGCCCTTGAACGTGATTTTGTTCAAGCCGGGGAAGAGCTGAATATTGAAAATCTGCACGTTAAAACCGTTCACCGACACGTTGCTGGTGAGGTTCTCGCGCGTGCTTCCCACTTTATCCGGGTTCGCGGGATCGATGATCTGGTACACGCTGTACGAGATCGAGGTCGGGTCGACGTTGTTGATCGTACCGGTCAAGGTAATCCGTTCGTCCGTCGTGACGCGGGGCGAGCCAATCTGGTCGCTCTCGGTCGGGAACGTGAAATTGCCTGTCGCGGCATGGGCGGTTTCGAGCTTGCTGGCCGGCACCAACTGGATGACCAGCGCCACCAAGACGAACCATATGCCTAATTTCCTAATCACGGTAAGCCTCCTCCACTGATTCCACAATCAGAGTTTGATGTACCGTTGTTATCGGTTTCCAGCATCCGAAACTTTAGTCGCAGACCCGAAAAATCCCGGCCCCCGCTGCGGCCTGCATACGCAAAAAGCCCCTTTCCCCAAAGGGAAAGGAGCTTCTACACTACCGTAATGTTAAGTTATTTTGAACGCGATTGTTCCGTTCGAATCAGCCGGCGCTGCAGGAAGTTGATCAGCGGCCGCCTTGACTTGTCTACGATGCCGATCAGCTCCGCGCCGATCTGGAGGAAGAACACCAAGACCAGGATAACGCCGAACGTGATCCAATTCGCCGCGTCCGATTGGACGATCGTCGATTGCAGAACCGCGCACAGTCCGAAGAACGCCGCGATCGCATAGATGATCAGCACCGTGCGGCGGTGGCTGAAGCCGAGCTCGCGAAGGCAGTGGTGCAAGTGGCCTTTGTCCGGCGCGAAAATCGGTTTCTTGTTGACCCAGCGGCGCACGATCGCGAAGAATGTATCCGAGAGCGGCACGCCGATGATGAGCAGCGGCGTCACGAACGACACCATCGTGACCTGCTTGAAGCCGAGCATTGAAAGCGTCGCAAGGCCGAAGCCCAAGAATAGCGACCCGGTGTCGCCCATGAAGATCTTGGCCGGGTGGAAGTTATACACCAGGAAGCCGATGACGCCGCCGAGCAGCAGCGCGCTCAACAGGATAACCGGCGCGAAGCCCATGACCGCGGCCATGACCAGGATCGTGCCGATCGCGATGCCGGATACGCCGGCCGCAAGACCGTCCAGGCCGTCGATCAGGTTGATCGCGTTGGTGACGCCGACGATCCAGATGATCGTGAGCGGGATGCTGATCCATGATGCGACGGGCTGCATCGCTTCGCCGAACGGAATGTTCAGCAAATCGATTTTGACGCCGAAGCCGAAGACGACGACGCACGCCGCGATGATTTGGCCAAGCAGCTTGACCTTCGCCGACAGCTCGAAGCGGTCGTCCAGCGCCCCGAGTAGGACGATGATGGAGCCGCCCGCAAGCAGCGCGTTGATCAAGTTTCTATCGTAACTGCGGAAGAGTCCTTCCGGAATAAACGGTTGTATGGCGAAGTATGCGCCGATGAATGCGGCATATATGCCCAAGCCGCCCATGCGCGGCATGATTTTCGTATGCACTTTTCGGTGGTTCGGCTTGTCGATCGCCCCGACTTTGAAAGCCAGCTTGATGACGAGCGGGGTGAGCGCCAGCGCAAGACATAATGAAATTATGAATGCGGCGGTGTAGAGAACGACGTGACTCATTTCCATCTCCCTTTCATAGCTATCGCCGGAATGAATTATACGCGGTTTGAAAAAGAAACTCCACTCTCATTTTCAAGCAATTTACACGAAATAAGCGACTCTTTCGCGCGCTTGGGCATGGTTTTGCGACATTTTCTCTCTCATACAACGCTTTCGCTTCGTTTTTCAGGCGCATAACTAGATGTCCGCAGGAACCAAAGACTGGATGAGTGGTGGCGTCTATATCTAGATTAACGAATTTTTGCGGCGATTTGTTTCGCCGGCATGCGCGCTTCTTCCTTCAAGCGGTCGATCGCAGGACCGTGCGACGCCCGCCACTGCGCCGGATCGTCGAGCAGCCTGCCCATCGCGGCCGCGAACGCGTCGGGATCGAGCGACTCCGTCGTGCCGACGGCTTTGAGCCCGAGCCGGTTCAGGAACTGGTCGATCTTCGGGTCGTACGACAGGCCGACGAGCGGCACGCGCTGATTCGCCGCGTAGATGAGCGCATGAAGCCGCATGCCGAACAACGCGTCGCACCGGCTGACTTCGAGCAGCATCTGCTGCGGATCGTCGCCGAGCTCGGCGATTTCGGCCACGCTGGCGCCAAGCTCGCCCAGCTGCGCGATCACCTGCCGTGACGTCTCGGCGTCCGCCGGCGTGTGGAACGGCAGGAACCGCAGCCGCACCGCCCGGCTGCGGGCCAGCGCGCCGAGCGCGGCGGCCGCGCGCGCCAGGTCGGCGCCGTCCTTGCGCCAATGCCGCAAGGACACGCCGACCACCGGCAGCGGCGAATCCGCCGCCGCCGCCGGCGCGCTCGCGTCCGCAAGCGGCTGCGCTGCCGGGAGCGGCAGCGCCATGACCGGATCGGGCACCACGTCGATCCGGTCGCGCGGCACGCCCATCCGCCAGAGCAGCTCGGCGGATTCCGCGTCGCGCACGGACACGTACGCGCTGCGCCGCATGACGCCCCGGATGAGCCGGTCCATCCACCGGCGATTCACGGGGCCGATGCCCTGCGCGTAGATGAACGTCGGCTTGCGCAGCAACTGCGCCAGCTTAATGATGCCCGTATAATACGGGATCGTTGCCGCGCCGGTCGCGTCCTGCAGCAGGCTGCCGCCGCCGCTGATGAGTCCGTCGCTTCCGCGAAGCGCGCGCACGATCTCCCCCAGCTTCATCCGATGGACGGCTTCGACGCCGTACATCGCGGTCGTCCACGCCGGATCGACCGACAGCACGACCGGCTCGATCCGAACGCCCTGCGCCGCGCCTTCTTCCGCCAGCGCGAACAGGATCGATTTCAGCACGGCTTCGTCGCCGCTGTTGCGAAACCCGTAATAGCCGGATATAACTACGCGGCGGATTTGGGGGCCGGTTTGGCCTTGAAGAACCGCGGTACCCATAGCTTCCATGCTCCTTCCAAGACCTGCCACACGCCGATCAGCACCAAGCCGATCAAGGCGCCCAGCACCAGGCCGAGCAAGTCGCGAATGATGGAGATCGCAAGCGGCGTATGAATATGCGCGAACGTATCCACCATCGACAGCTGGCCGATCGATCCTACGATAAATAATACCCACGCCGCGCGGTAGCGAAGCGCAAGGAATAATCCGGCAAAGAAGAGCGGATGCGACAACAGGAATTCCTTCGTTCTCGGACGCACGCCGAACGTCGTCTCCAAGAAGTTGCGGAATGTGAGCTCAATGGATGACGCCGAGCCCTCGTTGCCGGTCCGCGACAAGTAGTACAAGCCCAGCACGCCCACGACCGCGGCGACGGCCACCCAGAGCACCGTGATCTGCATTTTCAGCAGCTTCCGGATATTGCCGATGACGGAGTCGCCCGTATAGAGCAGCAGATATAGCGCCGTCAAGGCGATCGGAGCCAGATGCAGCAGGCTGACGCCGCGGAACTGCTCCAGCACGAGCTTATACGTGATGTTGTTCAGCAGCCCGACCACGAACGGAATGCCGCACAGCGAGATGACCGACGTCGTTGCTAAGATCGCCACGGCCATCAGGAGACGGCGTCCCGCGGTGATGCCCGGGAAAATCCAGCGGAGCTGGCCGTCCGCGCGGGCAGCGGCATTGCCGTCCGTCGCGCCGATCGGCCGGCGGTTGCCGACGGTATGCGTCCGCACGCGGCGAATGGCCCAGACCATCGCCAGCGTCGGCGCGCTGATCGCGGCGCCGAGCGCCAGGCCTTGCTCGAAGATCGACTTGGACAGGACGTACAGCCCCGCGCTGCCGATCAAGCCGATCAGGAACACCGGAATGGCGACGCCCGGCAGAAAGACCTGAATCAGCATCGCGATGAACGCGACGGCTCCGAGCGCGACGAGCGCCTTCAGCGGCTTCAACCAGGACGGCGATTCGTAGTCGAACGGCAGCGCCGGTCCCGTTTCGTACCCGAGCTTGTCCAGCTTCGCGAGGAAGCCGTCCTTGCCCTCCAGCGACTTGTAGATGTTATCCATCGGGTCCGTGATGGACGACTTCGCGGCATTGCTGGCCGGCGCGGCATTAATATAGAACATTCGGATGCTGCGGTCCTTCACGGCTAACTGGAAGCGGTCCGCGATGTCGAGCGGCTTCATGCCCGCGGCGTCCTTGTCCGGCAGCGAATACAGCCGGGCGACGTTATAATGCGTCAGGTACGCGAGCGTGCCCAGACCCTGTTGAGGCTTAGAATTCTCAATGGTCGAGATTCCGATACCGTGCTTGTTGAGCGTCTCGGCGAAATGCGTCAGCGTCTTCTTCTCGGCGTTGTCCGCGAAGCCCTTGACCGCGTTGCCGTCGAACAGGATCCGCGTGACGCCGAGCGCTTCGTAGGACGCCATCAGCTTGTCCACTTCTTCGGCGTTGTACGGAATGCGGTCGGACAAGCGCGGCACGATGCGGAAGCCGGCGTCGTGAAGCATTTGAACGGCTGCCGGGTCCGGCTGCATCGTCTTCAGCATGGCGTCTTCGACCGGCGTTTCGATCGCGAGGCCGTTGTTGCCTTTGAAGCTCCACGGCGCGGTGGCGATGCCCCATTGCTTGAACGTGTCTTCGATCACGGGGCGAAGCGCGTCCTCGTCCGGCTTGGAATTGAACAGCAGGTACGTGTAATTCTCGTCCTGCTTCAGCGGCTTGCCCTGCAGGTCGCTCAGCGTGGCCGAGCTGTACAGGGAGATGCGTCCGCTCCATTTGAGCTCTTGCAGCGTCGTTTCGTAGACGGCCATCGACCCGATGCCGGCCGCCTTCATTTTGACCAGCTCGTCCCGCACGTATTGCTGCGGATGGTTTTTGTAGGCCGCCACTTGAAGCAGGTCCCGGTAGTCGAACACGAGCTCCACTTGCTTGGACGAACGCTCGACCTTCCAGCGCTCCGCGCCTACGGGGATGGCCGCGATGATGCCGATTATGATCAGTACGCTTAAAACGGCGACTGCCTTGCGATTCCATTGGTGCCAGTTCTGACGCACAACTTCCACTCCTTAACATAAATCCGGCGGGGCTTGCGCCCCGCCCGGAAGCTTCTGCTTAAGCCTTGCTGTCGACGCGCGCCATGACGGTTTCCGTCAGCGCCTTGATGGCGTCCTGCGAATGATTCAGCGATTGGCCGCGCACGGCGAAATACACTTTGATCTTCGGCTCCGTGCCCGAAGGACGCAGGCAGAACCACGAGCCGTCCTCCAGCAAATACTTCAGAACGTTCTCGGCCGGCAGCCCGTCGATGCCCGGCAGGTAATCCAGCACTTGCTTCACGCGCACGCCGGCCACCTCGGCAGGCGGGTTGCCGCGCCAGTCGTCCATGATGCCGGCGATCTTCTGCACGCCGTCCACGCCTTTGAGCGTCCGGGATTCCAGACCTTCCAGGTAATAGCCGAACTTCGCGTACAGCTCGAGCAGCACGTCGTACAGCGTCTTGCCTTGGCTCTTATAGTAAGCGGCTGCTTCGCTGATGAGCAGCGAGGCGACGACCGCGTCCTTGTCGCGGGCATACGTGCCGGCGAGGTAGCCGTAGCTTTCCTCGTAGCCGAACAGGAAGGCATGCTCCCCGCTATGCTCGAACTTCGTCATTTGCTCGCCGATGTATTTGAAGCCCGTCAGCGTGTTGATGACGGCCGCCCCGTAGGACTTGGCGATGTCCGCGCCCATCTCGCTCGTCACGATCGTCTTGATAACGGCGCCGTTCGCCGGCAATTGGCCGCGCTCCTTCAACGTGCCGAGCAAGTAATTGACCATGATCGCGCCGGACTGGTTGCCCGAGAGAACGACGAACTCGCCCTCGTTATTGCGGACGACCGCGCCCATCCGGTCGCAGTCCGGATCCGTGCCGATGATGAGGTCCGCGCCGATCTCCTGTCCGAGCTTAATGGCCAGCGTGAACGCTTCGCGCTCTTCCGGATTCGGCGATTTGACCGTGCTGAAATAGCCGTCCGGCTGCTCCTGCTCCTTCACGATGCGCACGTTGGAGAGACCGGCGGCCGCGAGCACGTTGCGAACCGGCATGTTGCCCGCGCCGTGGAGAGGCGTGTAGACGACCGTCAGCGCTTCGCCGAGCCCGTTTTGCAGCAGCTCGCGGTTCAGGCTTTGCGCGGCGACCGTTTGGACGTAGTCCTGGTCTTCGGCGTCGCCCAGCCAGCGAAGCAGTCCCTTCGCTTCGGCTTCCCCGCGGCTGATCCGCTTCACTTGGTCGAATCCCGTCACGGCTTGGATCGCCCCGATGACCTGCTCCGCGTCGGCCGGCACCAGCTGGCAGCCGTCGGAGCCGTACGCCTTATAGCCGTTATACTCCGGCGGGTTATGGCTCGCCGTGATGACGACGCCGCTCGTGGCCTTCAACGCGCGGACGGCGAACGACAGCTGCGGCGTCGGGCGAAGTCCTTGGAACAGGTACGCCGTAACGCCGTTCGCGGCCAATACGAGCGCCGCGTCCAAGGCGAATTCCGGCGAATTGTTGCGCGAATCGTGCGCGATGACGACCGAAGGCGACGACGATTGGGTCAGCGTCCAGTTCGCCAAGCCTTGGGTAGCCTTGCCCACCGTGTACACGTTCAACCGGTTCGTGCCGGCGCCCATCACGCCGCGCAGACCGCCGGTGCCGAACTCCAGCTCGCGGTAGAAGCGGTCCTCGATTTCCTTGTCGTTCCCCCGAAGAGCTGCCAGTTCTTCTTTCGTGGCGGCGTCAATCGAAGGATCAGCAAGCCAAGCCTCGTAGCGTGCAACAGCAGTTTGGTTCATCTCCAGCATCCTCTCCATGGGTTTTGTTTTTGTTTATATCGTCCAATCGCCGAAAGCCGCGGAAAACGCAAGCGTTATTCCGGATCCTTCAGCGCGAACATGATTTCGCCTTCGGCCACGATCTTGTCTCCGACTTTGGCGGTGGCTTGTCCTTTGCCGATCGGCCCCTTGAGACGCGTGATCTCCACTTCCAGGATCAGCGTGTCGCCCGGGGTGACCTGGCCGCGGAAGCGGAAATTGTCGATGCCGGCGAAGAAGCCGATCTTGCCGCGGTTCGCTTCCACTTTCAGGATCGCCACGGTGCCGACCTGCGCCAGCGCCTCCACGATCAGCACGCCCGGCATGACCGGGTACGCGGGAAAATGGCCGGTGAAAAACGGCTCGTTCATCGTGACGTTCTTGAGCCCGACCGCGCGCTTGCCGTCCTCCACCTCGAGGATGCGGTCGACCAGCAGAAACGGCGGCCGATGCGGAATGATTTCCTGGATTTGCCGAATATCGAGCATTCGCGAACTCCCTTTCGTCATGCGTGTTATAAATTGCTTATTATTGTGCCACAATAAGGCCATCCTACACGAACTGCAGTCGTGGGGGTTAAGATAAGGGAGATTGGGCGCGCCGCTTCACGCTTGCGTTCAGTCTCCTTTTTACGTGCGCCTTAAGCCTCTCGCGCGTGATTCTCTCCGTTGTCCTCGGCCGGAACGCCGCCGTGCTCCGCTTTCTTCTCCTCGCGGTTCAGCGCCAAGAACAGGCCGATGTAAATAAAGGACGTGACGAAGGAGAACGCGATGACGCCCCATAGGTACGTCCGCGCCCACGGCAGCTCGAAGAAGATGAAGAAGATGGCCGCGTAATAGAGCGCCGTGGTCAGCTTGCCCATCCAGTTGGCGGGCACCGTCTTTTTCCCCCGAAAGTGAAAATACGCCGATCCCGCGATCATGCCCGCATCCCGAACGAAGATCGCGGCTCCCGCGCTCCATGGAATATGGCCCGTCAGCAGCAGGGACAGGATCACGCTGATCATCATCACTTTGTCCGCCAGCGGATCCAGCATGGAACCGACCGTCGTCACTTGCCCGTACTTGCGCGCCAAGTACCCGTCCAAAATATCGGTGAGCCCGGCCAGCACCACGACCAGGAACGCCCATTTCATATGATTCGTGGCGTCCGAGACGAATACGGCCACGTACACGGGAATGAGCGCGAACCGCAGCAGAGTGAGCAAATTCGGTACATTCATAAACGCTTACGCCTCCTTATGAACTAAGGGCGATCGGTTTGCTCGGGCGGCAGGCGGCACATGCGCGGGCCAAGGTCGTAGACGATCAGGAAAGCCAGCGAATTCCGGTCTCCTGACGCGACAGACATTCTTACCCATTATACCGCTACGCTGGAAAAAATAAAACCTGCCCCCGAGGGCCCTCTCCGGCGCCAAACGCTTCCGCGGCGCCGGCCGCCCCGCCTTTACGTTAACTAAATTTGGCAGAAATCACGCCATGCCTTCAAATTTCCGCCCTCCGAGCCGTTAATTAAAGAGACACCGCGAACCGGTTGTCCGGCTAATCGCCGGCTTTCCGTTCGCCCTTAGCAATCGAAGCCGCGCGATCCGCGAAAAAACGCTTCTATTAATAAGGGAACATTCACGTACTTGGAGGTATCGAATCCGCATGCGCAAGAACGCACCCGCCGCTCCCGTCGCACTCAAGCCTTGGCTTACCGCCCTGCTCGCCGTCGTCCTGATGCTGTCTTCCTTCACAGGCCTCGCTTACGCCGAGGATACCGTCACCGGCATTTCCTTCGATAACCCGCCGTCACCGGCCCGCATCTATATCGACGACGACGCACTGCAGCTCGACGTGCTCGCCTCGATCTCCGGCTCTTCGTCTCTGAAGAACGTCACGACGGACGCCGCCTGGTCCACTTCGAGCTCCGCCGTCGTCAAAGTGACGAGCGGCCTGCTCACCGCGGTCGCCAAGGGGTCCGCCACCGTCACCGCGACGTACAAGGGCTTCAAGGTGTCCTTGCCCGTTACCGTTGATTATTTATATGACAGCGTGACGATCAAGAATGACGGCTCGGCCGTAGATTCCGCGGTTGACGTCAAGCTCGGCGAGAAGCTCGCGTACGACCTCGCCGCCGCGAAGAGCGGTTCGTCCGATCGGGACGTCACGAAAGACGCCATCTGGACCAGCTCCAGCACGAGCATCGCGACCGTCGAGGACGGCGAGATCACGCTGCTCGCGGCCGGCACGACGACGATTACCGCCAAATACAAAGGCCGCACCGATACGGTCAAGCTGACCGTGACGTCGCCGTACAAATCGCTTTCTCTCGCGCCGAACGGCTTGATGGAATTCACGTACGGCGATAACGCGCAATCGCTGACGGCAACGGCGCTGACGACGGCCGGCGCCGCGGACGACGTGACGGAGGAAGCCGCTTGGACGACCAGCAGCGCGTCCGTCGTCACGGTCGACAAGGGCGTCGTCACGCCCGTCGGCAACGGTACCGCCACGATTACTTCGACATACCTCGGCGTAAGCGGCAGCGTGACCGTCGTCGTTCGCCCGGCTTACGAGGCGATGCGCCTCACGCCGAAGGAAGACCAGAACCTGACGCTGAAGGACGAGCCGGTCGCGCTCGCGGCCGTCGTCCTGAACGGCGGCGAAGAGCCGATCACCGTAACGGATATCGCCGATTGGACATCCAGCAACGTCTTCGCCGCCACGGTCGCGAAGGGCGTCGTCACGCCGAAAGGCATCGGTACCACCGTGATCAAGGCGTCCTATAAGGGCGTCACGCAGCAAGTGAACGTCACGGTCTACCCGACGGTCGCGAGCATGTCCGCCGCGAAGGACGCGATCGACGTGTTCCTGGACGACGCCGTCACGCTGCCGAAGATCACGGCGACGACCATCGCCGACGAGACCGTGGACGTCTCGAGTCTCGTGAATTGGACCAGCAGCAATACGGACGTGTTCGATAAAGCCGACGGCAAATGGAAAGCGAAGAAAACCGGCACCGCCACGCTGACCGGCAGCATCCAGGCCAAGACCGTGACGATCAAAGTCACCGTGCACGAGCAGCCGCTGCTGCTGACGGCCGACCAAGCGAATCTATCCGTCGTGCTCGGCAAAGAAGCGAAGCTTCCGACCATGACGATGACTTACGCGAGCGGCGACGAAGAAGACGTCACGTCGCTCGTGACGTGGAAGAGCTCGTCGGCGAACCTGATCGTCAAGGCGCCGAACGTGAAGGGCATCCAAGCGTCCTCGGTCACGCTGACCGCTTCCTACCTCGGCAAGTCGACGACGGTACGCGTCACGATCGAAGAGGAAATCACGAAGCTGCTCGTGGACAACACCGCGCCCGTCTTCAGCCCAGGCCGCACCTATACGATCAAAGTAACAGGCGTTTACAAGAGCGGCAAGACGATCTCGCTCGCGTCGAAAATGAACTGGACGATGGATCCGGAAGAGCTGGCGACGGTCAAGGGCAGCTCCGTCAAGACCTTGAAGGAAGGCACGGGCAAGCTGACCGGCTCCTACCAAGGCAAGACCCTCGTCCTCTCCGTCTCGGTCATCGGAAAACTGAAGAAGCTGACCCCGACGGTTAAAACGCTGACGCTCGCGCCCGGCGCGAACCAAGCGGTGAAAGTGTCCGGCGAGTACGAGGGCGGCCGCGTCGGCGACGTCACCAAGGCCGCCGCGTGGACGACGGGCAACAGTCGGGTCGCTACCGTAGAGGACGGCGTCATCGCCGCGGTCGCGAAAGGCACCACGTACATCCGCGGCACGCTGGAAGGCAAGACGGTCAGCATCCGCGTCACCGTAAAGCCATAACCGCTATGCATGAAAAACGCCTGCGTTGCCGTCGCATCCCGACGATGACGCAGGCATTCCATTTCCCCGGACAGGCAGCCGCTTTCGTACTTCCGGCACCTCGCGCACTCCTTGCGAGAGACGCGACGGCCCGGAACGGCCGTTCGCCTCGTTCGCGATGCGAGGCACCTTCGCCTCTACGTCACGGCCCGGAACGCGAAAAAGCCTGCCATGGCTCCGCCAGGCAGGCTTTCATGCGTACCGTGCGGGGGTTACCCCGCAAAGATCAAATCATACATATGCTTCCATGTCCCGATCTGGAATATCTCCTCGCCCGGGCGCTTGCCGAGCACCGCGTAACCGAGGTACATCCCGCCGATGATGGCCAGGACGCACAGCACCGGCACGATGCTCTTCAGCAGCGTCCAGCGCAGCGCGCGCACCGCCGGATGGCGTTTCTTGCGCGGCTTCGCGTCCCCCTTCGCCGAAGCGGCTTCCCGTTCCGGCCGCTTGGCGCCGCCGCGGGCCTTGTCGCCCGCCGGCGCCGGGCCGATCAGGCCGCCCCGCTCCGCGGGCGCGATGCTTTCCAGACCGGCGGCCGTTTCTTTTTTTGAATCCATAGGCATTCACTCATTTCCTAAGCGCGCAGATTGTTGGCAAGTCCCATCATATTATCGCTTGATGTCAAGGCTCTGGCGCTGAGTTGATAGGCCCGCTGCACGCTGATCAAGTCCGTCATTTCGTCGGCTAGCACGACGTTGGACTGTTCGAGATATCCCTGCTTGACCGCAATCTTCGATTCGGCGGTGGCCGTGACGTCATGCAGGACGTCGCTTGCCTGAACGCCGTCGGCTACCGCGAACAGATTGTCCGCGACCTGCGTCAGCAGTCCCGGTTTGTCCGCCTGAACCAGCTTCAGCCGGCCGAGCTGCACGATCGCGCCGCCCGGGAGCGTGCCGACGACGTTGCCGGAGGCGTCGATTTGGACCCCCTGCACGTCCGCCGGAATTTCAATCGCTTGGTTATCGACGGAGGAGACCGGATAGCCGTCCTTCGTCGTCAATATATTAATGCCGTTGCGGGTAAACGTCGTATCGAACGAGCCGCCGCGCGTGTAGGCCACGTGCCCGGCGTCGTCGACCTGCACCTGGAACAGCGCGTTGCCTTCGATAGCGACGTCGAAAGGCTGATCCGTCTGCTGGAGCGGCCCTTGGGAGAAGTCCGGTTCGATCATCGTGAGACGCGAGCCCCAGCCTTGGTTGAAGCCGAGCGGCGTCAGCCGTCCGGGCTGATCGAACGCTTCGGGCTGCTCCTTCAGCGTCGTCAGCAAATCCTCGAACGTGCCGACCTTTCGTTTGTAACCTACCGTATTCACGTTCGCGATGTTGTCCGCCAGCATGTCGAGCTTCTGCTGCAAGCCGCCCATGGACGCCATCGCGCTGATCATCGAGCCGTTCATCCCCGTAGCCTCCCCTGCCTTGCGTGCCTATACGCCGCGTTAGACGCGTCCGATTTCATTGACCGCTTTGTCCATGCTTTTATCGTAAAACTGGATGACTTTCTGGTTCGCTTCGTATGCGCGGGCCGCCGACATCAGGTCGACCATCGATTGGGCGGCGTCGACGTTGGAGCGCTCCACGTACCCCTGCCGCACTTCGACGCGGTCGCCGGCGTTCACGGGCCGCACGCCCGTCTCGCCGTCCGCCAGCTTGAACTTGCCGTCGCCTTCGCGGACAAGCTTGTTCGGGTCGTCCACGCGCGTGATGAGCAGCTGCCCCGCGCTCGCGCCCGTCAGCGGGTTCACGAGCCGGTTGTCGGGCGTGATCGCCAGATCGTTGATCGTGACGCCGTCCGGCAGCCGGAACGGTTGGCCGTCGGCGCCGAGCACCCGGGAGCCGTCCGGCAGCGTCATGTAGCCCTGCTCGTCCAGCCGGAATTGGCCGTCGCGCGTGTAGCGGGTCTCGCCGTCCTTATTCTGCACCGTGAAGAACGCCTGCGGCTGGAAGACCAGCTGGCCGCCCGCCGTCAGCGCCTTGCCGGATGCGTCGAACGCCACGCCCGGCACTTGAATGTCCGAGACGATCGCGAAATCGCTGAACCGGTTGGTCTGCATCAGATCGCCCTGCAAATTGACCTGCAGGCTCTCCTCGGCGAACACGCCCGTGCTCAGCTTGCCGACCGCTTGGCCGTTGTCGACGTCCTGCGACCCTGTCAAACGAAGGAGCATATCCGGGAAAGAATGGGTAACCGCGTATTTCTGTTTATAGCCCGGCGTATTCATATTGGCGATATTGTTGGTGATGGTATCATGCCTGTTCTGCTGCGAAATCATTCCCGCCGCAGCCGTGTACAGCCCTCTTAGCATGGCGAAACCTCCTGGCGCCTCCTGATCGATCCGACCGGCGCGTATCCTATCGATAATATCGGATAACGCCGCTTCGCGTTGAATAGACGACCGCTATGCCTTAAGACCTATTCTGCGACCGACGCCCCTCGGCGCGCCCCCCTACGGCGCCCTACCCGAACACCGGCTTTCCGCCTATTCGCGTTCGCACGGCTCGATTCTAGCGCTTGGAGATTTCCGCCCGCCGAGGCGCGCGGTCCAGATGGTCAAGCAGCAGGCCTGTCCCTTTCACGACGCAGTGCATCGGATCTTCGGCGATGAGCACCGGCACCTTCAGTTCTTCCGCGAGCAGCGCGTCCAAACCGCCCAGCAGCGCGCCGCCGCCCGTCAGGATGACGCCTCGGTCGATGATGTCCGCCGACAGCTCCGGAGGCGTCCGTTCCAGCACGGATTTGGCCGCCGAGACGATGGAGGATACCGGCTCCCAGAGCGCCTCGCGCACTTCCTCCGAGTAGATCGTCACGGTCAGCGGCAGGCCCGTTACCATGTCGCGCCCGCGGATATCGATCTCGTCCCGGAATCCGTTGTCGTACACGGTGCCGATCTTGATCTTGATGTCCTCGCTTGTCCGTTCTCCGATCAGGAGCTTGTACTTGTTTTTGATGTACTTGGAGATTGCCTCGTCAAACTTGTCCCCCGCGACTTTGATCGACGACGCGGTGACGACGTCGCCCATCGAGAGCACCGCCACGTCCGTCGTGCCGCCGCCGATGTCGACGACCATGTTGCCGCTCGGCTGGTAAATGTCCATGCCGGCGCCGATGGCCGCCGCTTTCAGTTCTTCCTCGAGGAACACGTCCTTGGCGCCGCTGCGCTCCGCGGCCTCCCGGATCGCTTTTTGCTCGACGGACGTGATGTTCGTCGGCGCGCAAATAAGGATGCGAGGGCGGCTGTACCAGGAACGGCCGCCGACGCGATCGATGAAGGCCTTCAGCATGATTTCCGTAATCTCAAAATCGGCGATGACGCCGTCGCGAAGCGGTCGGATGGCAATGATGTTTCCAGGGGTCCGTCCTACCATCCGATGCGCTTCTTCGCCCACGGCAAGCACGCGCTTGGTTTCGCTTTCGATCGCCACGACCGAAGGCTCATCCAGGACGACGCCCTTCCCTCTCACGTGAATGGACACATTTGCGGTTCCCAAGTCAATCCCGATATCCTTGCTAAACATAAGTCTGAAGTCCTCCAGCGCGAATAATAGTCGAGTGCAATCCACATCCCGTATAGTATTCGCTGAAGGGTACGAAAATCCTCTATTTTTGTAGAAAAAATCGCTTACGATTTTGCCGCGGCAAGGACTTCGCGCTTGCGTCCGGAGCTCTTCTTATACTTGATCTTGGTGGCTTCTCCTCCCCTAAGGTGCCGGATCGATTTGTGGTATTCCAGGATGTGCTTCACCTGGTCCGCCAGATCGGGATTGATCTCCGGCAACCGCTCGGTCAAATCCTTGTGCACCGTGCTCTTGGAGACGCCGAATTCTTTTGCGATCGTCCGTACCGTATGCTTCGTCTCGACGATGCAACGGCCGATTTTTATGGTCCGTTCTTTGATGTAATCGTGCACGCTCCCGCCTCCCTACTCGAGATAGTTTGGTACATTATATGAGGGGTACGGGTATATATTCTTTATGTCCAAGCGTGACAAGCCCAAGAATTGCGATTATTTTCAAACAAGTCCCCGGAACGCAAAAAAGAAGGCAGGAAATACCTGCCTTCGGAAGGGTTCGCGGCCGGTTGCCGCCTTGCCGAGATTGCTTATTGCTGCGCGTCCGCGCTCGCGGTTTCGATCAGCGTGGACGGGTTGACCGGCTTGCCGTCCTTGCGCACTTCGAAGTGCAGATGGACGCCGAGGTCCTTCTCCAGCTCGCTGCGGCCCGCTTTGGCGATCGCGTCGCCCTGCTTCACTTCGTCGCCGACTTTGACCTGCACGTCGCTCAGGCTGTTGTAGATCGTGACGAGCCCGTCGGCGTGCTTGATTTGGACCACGTTGCCGTTGACCGGGTTTTTCTCGGAGACGGTAACGACGCCGCTCAGGGCTGCCGTAACGTCGAAGGACTTGTCGTCTTTGCCGAGGTCGACGCCCATGTTCGGAACGAGCGTGTTGTCCGGACCGTCGACCCAAGCGGCCAGGCGGTCGTCGTTGCTGGCTTTGGCGTCATAGAACGGCGCCACGACGTCGAGCTGGCTCTTGTCGGCCGGCCATTTCATGACTTCGCTTGCCGATTGCTGAATCGCCTTGTCGGTATCCGCCGGCGGCTGCTCGTCGAGCGTTTGCTCATCCGTTACCCCTTGCGTGGTATCTACGGTCGTGCTGGCCGGTTTATCTGTCTCCCCGGCTCCCCCATAGAGCCACATTAAGGTTACGATGATTGCTGCGGCGGCCAGAAACGCTGATGGTGCTGCCCATTTTTTTGCCATCAGTTTTCTCCACGCAGACGGTTTGACGGCGTTGCCTCCCAGAACGTTTTTGGGAGCTTCTTCATTGAACTTTGATTTGTTATCACTCATTGTTCGATCACCTCACTAGCCATTGTTGCCACAACCTAGCAGTTTATACGTGAGGGATTGACATTTTTTGAGATTGTTAGAACTAGACGGTTCGCGCTAGTCTAGCACGCCGGAAGCCTGCACGATTTTCGTGCCCGTATAGTAGTGCGCCAGGATTTCCCGCGCCGTTGCGCCTTCCTTGGCCATACCGTCCGCGCCCCACTGGCTCATGCCGACGCCGTGGCCGTAGCCTTTCGTCGTGATAGATATCTCATTCCCGTCGATCGTCCACGAGAAATCGGAAGAAGCGAGAGACAGTTTCTCGCGAATCTCTCTACCGGTCAGCGTCGCGCCGCCCGCTCGAACGTCCTTCACCCGGTCGCCGGGCGTCGTGCTCCCGATCCGCATGCTCCGGACCTCGTTCGTCGTCAGGCCCAGCTTCGCGGCCGCGTCCTTCAGCTTCATCGTCACGGTTTGCTCGTACTTCGGCGAGAGCGCCTTGTCCCACGGGCTGGCCACGCAGCGCAGGTACGGCAGGTCGAGATTCCAATAATCCGACGCGTTCTCCGTATAGCCGTTGCTCGTGGAGAAGAACGACGCCTCGATCGGCTGCCCGCCGTATGTAACGATCAGCCCCTTCGTTTGCTCCACCGCTTCGTTCAGCTTGCCCAGGTTCGCGTCCTTCTCGTTCCCGCTCCATCGATTCAGCAGGGCGCTCAGCGAGAGATAGGCCTGATTCATAACGGTATCGTCCACGTCCGCTTCCTTCTCCCGCTCGCCGCTCAGTCCGCTTCGGTCTCCGGTCAGCAGCCTCCGGTAAATGTACGTGCGGGCGGCGATGGCCTGCGCCTTGAGCGCTTCCAGCTCGAAGTCGACCGGCATTTCACTGGCCAGCACTCCGCGCACGTAGAGCTCGATCGGCATATGTTCGATACGCTTGTCCTTCGTGAGGTACACCGATACCCACAGCCGGTCGTACGCGCTCAGCTTCTTCAGCTGCTTGTCCGCCGTTTCGGCGCCGGCGGAGGCCGGCACATCCCCCTGCGGCCCGCTCCCGGCGTTCGAGCCGTCCCGCGGCGCCGGCGCGGCCGTATCGGCCTCTTGATCGGGCCTCGCCGATTCCGACACGGCCAATTGCGCTTCTTTACGCTCAGGCGCAGCCGCGTTCGGCGTCAGCCAGTGGATTCCCGCCTTCACGAGAAGCACGAGCAGCAGCCCCCACAGAAATCCGAACCACCAGCCCCTTGTCCATAATCGACGACGATAAGAGCTTCCCGTCCTCCATCTTGCCCGTTTCATGCGCGGCTCCTTTCGCGGCTTTCGATTCTAGGGTCTTTCCTTCCCGCCTACTACAGTCTATGAATCGAAAAGATAGGATAGTACCGCGAATAGGGCCGCAGCAGGGTCTGTCGGGCGCGAGAAGCGCAAAAAACCCTATTTTCGCTTCTCCCGAAAGAGAAGTGAAAATAGGGTCTCTTGGTATGCGGAGGGTTTAGGCCCATGTCGGCTGCGCCTTGATCCGGGGCAGTTCCTTCTCCCGCTTGGCCGGCTCTTGCGTTCGCGCCGCCACGATCGCCGGTTCCGGCTCTTCGAGCACCGCGGCTACGCCTTCCAGCACCTTGGCGTAGAGCGGTTGGGCCGCTTCCGCGTCTTCGTCGCGGTAAATGTCCGCGCCCAACGCCGCCAGCTTGCCCGTAATGTCGACATACCCGCGATCCACGTGATGGATGCCGTTGATCTCGCTTTCGCCGTCCGCGCAGAGCGCCGCGCAGACGAGCGCCGCTCCGGCGCGCAGATCGGTCGCCGTGACTTTCGCGCCGGTCAGCTGCGTGCCGCCGGTCACGATCGCGGTACGGCCGTCCACCTTAATATGCGCGTTCATCTTCTGGAACTCTTCCACGTGCATGAACCGGTTCTCGAATACCGTCTCCGTCACGATGCTCGTGCCGTCCGAAATCATCAGCAGCGCCATCATCTGGGACTGCATGTCGGTCGGGAAGCCCGGATACGGCAGCGTCTTGACGTCCACGGACTTCAGCCGCTTGGCCGCCGTGACGCGGATGCCGCTGTCGGTCTCGACGACGCCGACGCCCATCTCTTGCAGCTTCGAAATCACGGGCGCCAGATGGTCGCCGATCGCGCCCTCGATGTGCACGTCGCCGCCGGTCATGGCCGCCGCGATCATATAAGTACCCGCTTCCACGCGGTCGGGGATAACGGTATGCGCTACGCCGCTGAGCGTATCGACGCCTTCGATGCGAATGACGCCCGTACCTGCCCCGCGGACGATCGCGCCCATGGCGTTCAGGTAGTTGGCCAGATCCACGATCTCCGGCTCCTTCGCCGCGTTCTCGATCGTGGTGGTGCCTTCCGCGAGCGCGGCCGCCATCATGATGTTCTCCGTGGCGCCGACGCTGGCGACGTCCAGATAGATCTTGGCGCCCTTCAGCTTGCCTTCGGAGCGGGCTTCGATGAAGCCTTGGCCGAGCACGATCTCCGCGCCCATCGCTTCGAAGCCTTTGAGATGCTGGTCGATCGGGCGGGTGCCGATGGCGCATCCGCCGGGAAGGGCGATGCGGGCACGGCCGAGGCGGGCCAGAAGCGGACCCATGACGAGGAACGAAGCGCGCATCTTGCGCACCCATTCGTACGGGGCCTCGAACGATACGAGCCGTTCAGCGGAAATGCGCATGGTCTCATTATCATATGTCAGCTTTCCGCCAAGCGCGGAAAGCACTTGTTGAAGGGTCACGACATCATCGAGATAAGGTACGTCATGAATGACGCTTTCGCCATTCTGGGCGAGTAACGTGGCAGCGAGAATCGGCAGTACGGCGTTTTTTGCGCCGCTTACGCGGACAGTTCCGGATAGTCGCTTGCCGCCGCGGACGATTATTTTGCTCATCTTAGGTTTCCCTCCGCGTGCAGTAGATTCTTTTAATTGAGGAAATATTTGGTACCATGATCCGTACCCAACCTACATCTTACCATCCGCTTACAGGAATCGACAAGCGTTATTTTATGCCTGTCGAAAAGCGGATATTCGACCTATTTTTGGCCCATTTTTATAGCATTCGCAAGCGATTTCGACTTTCGGACCGTTATCTATTCCCCATTGTTTACATGTTTCCGGGTTGTTATTCGACAATGCCCTTGAGCAGACCCGACCAGTTCCAGTAAGCCAGCACGAAAGACGCGAACCCGTGGCCGAGCACGACCGACAGGATGATCTGCAGCAAACGGGCCTGCCCTCCGCGCGGACGCTTCAGGATCGTGTCCCATTTCAGCTCCTGCAGCGCGACCCAGGCCAGCGCGATGCTGAACAGCTCGATGACGATCGACATTAAGGCATGCATGCCTGCCGTTGCGGCGATTTGATCCATGTTCATGACTCCCTATTCTATCCTATATTCCCGGCGTTGAGCGCCCGCAGCAGCACCGCGGCGAATTCGGCCCGGGTCGCGGATCGCTCCGGCTCGAACCGTCCGCCGGCGTAGCCGCCCATCAGCCCGAGCCGTTTGGCGGCGGCGACGGCCGGCGACGACCATCGGTCCGCCGGCACGTCGGCGAAGACCGGACCGCCCGGCCGCGCGGTCCGCACGTTCAGCGCGCGCAGCAGCGCGACGGCCATCTCTTCGCGCGAGATCGGGCGTCCGGGTCCGAACGTTCCGTTCGGATAGCCGCCGATCCAGCCGGCGCGCGACGCGTTCGCGACCGCCGCGTACGCCCAGTGGCCCGCGCCGACGTCGCGGAAAGCCGGCGCGCGCGCGGCGCCCGCGGCAGGCGCGATCGCCCGCGTCAGCATCGACACCGCTTCCGCCCGGCTGACGGGCCGGTCCGGCTCGAACCGGTAATCCCCGCTTCCGCCGACGATGCCCCGCTGCCGGAGCGCCGCGACCGCCGACTCGGCCCAATGGCCGCCGATGTCGCGAAAGCCGGCGACCAGCGTCTCGGCCGTGACCCGGAGCCCGTAATACTGCTTGTCGAACGGGGCGCTCGCGGTCACCTTGATGTAATACAAGCCGGCCGCCAGCACCTTCTCCCGGGACATCGACGCGGCTCCCGGCGACGACTTCAGCGCGTAGAGCGGCTGCTGCCGCTTATCGAACAGCTCCGCCTTCATGACGATGCCCGCCGGAATGCCGCCGATCCGCAGCGTCGTCAGCCGCTCGCCGGCGATCCGGAGCTGATACCAATCCGCGTCGCCCGCTTTGCCGATCACCCCGGAGTAGCCGGAGCCCGGCGAGACGTTGGTCGCCTGGTACGTTTTGTCGTTCGGCTCGTTGGGATCCGCGTGCCGCGTCGCGAACTGCACGTTCAGCGCGTACTGCGCCGGAACGGGGCTGGCCTGGGCCGAGATGGCATTCCGCACGCGAATATAATACGTGCCCGGCGTCACGTTGATCGGCGGGGAGGCTTCGCCTTCCCCTTCGCCGTTCTCGTCTTCCTCGAGCAGCGTGCCGCCCTGCCGTTCGTAGGCGAGCCCCAGGTCCGCCCGCGCCGAGTCCGCCGTCGCCGACAGCTTGAGCGTCCCCCCGGTCTCGAAGCGGATCGCGTACCAATCCTCGTCGTTCGTCTGGTGGAAGTTCCCCTCGACCCGCTGCGACCTAGGCGGCAGCGTATAGGCCTGATACGGCTTGTCGTTCACTTCGTACGCATCCGGCGCGATTTCGAAGGAGGAGGTCAGCAGGTAAGCCAGCCGCTGCTTGCTCGCCCCGTCGAACAGCCGCACCGCGAAATCGTTCCGCCCTTTCTTGACGCGCCATTCCACCGTTTGGTTGCCGAGCTTCGTATCCTGCGTTCCTCCGGGCGAGGCGTCGCCGGCATGCGTCACGCGCAGCGTCGGGGCGCTCTCTCCCGCGGCGGGCAGGCTCTGCACCCGAATCGCGACCGTGCCGTCGTACGGCGCTTCGACGCGGAACCAGTCCGCGTCCTTGCCGCCGCTCAGCTCCGCGGCGATCTGCTTGCCGAGCGGAAACAGCTTCGCGCTCTGGCGGTCGTCGTTCGGTTCGTAGGCGTCCGGCCGCAGCGCCGCCGCGACGGCCTTGTCGATCCGCAGCAGGCCGTAGCCGCTGAGGTTATCAAACCCCGGGCTGCCGATGTCCTTCGCCGACTGGCGAAGCAGGGCGCGCACCTGATACGGTTTGTAACCCGGATGCAGCGCCCAAACGAGCGCCGCCGCCGCGGCCGCCTGCGGCGCGGCCATGGACGTGCCCTGCTCCTGCTTATAGCCGCCGCCGACCGCGGTCGTATAGACGCTCCACGGAGCGGCGACGTCGATCTCCGGACCCGCGTTCGACCGCGTCTCCGGCGCGCCGGCCGCCGTGGCGCCGGCTACCGCCAGCACCGTGGGATAGGCGGCCGGGTACTTCACCTTCGCTTTGGTCCCTAGCGTTCCGCCGTCGTTGCCGCTCGCCGCGACCAGCAGCGCCCCTTTCGATTCCGCGTAAGCCGTCACGTCTTTCAAATACGGCGAATACCGGTAGAGGCCGACCGAGAGCACCAGAATGCGCGCGCCGTGGTCGACGGCGTAGGTAATCGCCTCGCCGAGCCGTTCCTCGTCGCCGTAGCCGTCGGCGTCGAGCGCCTTGACCGGCATGATCCGGGCATGCCAGAGAATGCCGGTTATGCCCGCCTTGTTATTGCCTTCGCCGGCGATGACGCCGGCCACCGCGGTGCCGTGGCCGTTGTCGTCCTCCGGCGGCTTGCCCGGCGACACGAGGTTCGTGCCGGGTACCAAATTGTCTTTCAAATCGGGATGATTCAAGTCTACGCCGGTATCGATGAGCGCGATCGTCAGATCGGTCTGATCGTGCACCTTGGTCCACGCGTCCCGGGCGCCGATTTGCGCCAGGTACTGCTGCTTCGGCAGCTCCGGATCATTCGGGGCCGGCTCGGCCGCGAGCATCCGGACGGCGCCGACCGGCTGCGCGTAGGCGATCTCCGGCCGGCTGCGCAGCCCGAGGAGCCACGCGTCCGCGTCCGCCCCGGCATCCGCGGGGCGGACCACGTCCACCGCCGCCCCCGGCAGCGCCAGGCGGCGCAGCATGCGCGTGCCCGGCAGCGGCTTCGCCTGCGCGGGGTCGCGCCACTTGATGAGCCAGGCCGTCGGCTGCGGCTCATCGCGGCCGCCGCCGGCGGCCTGAACCGGGACGGCAGACCCACCGGGGCCGTCCGTCGCCGCCGCAGGCGGCGGGGCCGCGGGAGCGGCCCCCGAGGCGGGCGAAGCCGCGGCCGCCGGGGCGCCCGCGAGCAGCAGCGCCGCGAGGGCGGGGCGCAGCGCGAGGCGCATGGCGCGCCGGCGCGAAGCCCGGGCCGCTGCGGGGATCCCGCGAGCGGCCTC
>NZ_JAGGDJ010000044.1 GCF_017652985.1 Paenibacillus artemisiicola | reverse complement strand
CCGGGACGGGCGCCGCGGCGCCCGACGCCGCGCAAACGTCCGGAGCCGCCGGAGCGGTGAGGCTGATCCCGAACCGGAAGTCCGAGGCGTATTTCTACGGGGCGCAGACGGGGCGCGTGCCGGCGGGCTGGTCGTGCCGGCGTCATCTGCATCACATGATGTTCGAGCTCAACCTGGTGCTCGAAGGCACGCAGCTGGCCGAGGTCGGCGGCGTCTCCTACCGCCAGGGCAAGGACGAGCTCATCCTGGTGCCGCCGATGACGCTGCACGCGTACCGGGCGGCGGAGCCGTTCGCCTTCTTCGTCATGCACGTGCAGGTCGACGATCCGGCGTTCCTGAACCTGCTGAACCGCGCCAAGCTGCCGCTGCTGAAGCCGGAGCACGAGCTGAGCCGGCTGCTGCTTCCGGAAGCGAAGCGGATTTTGCGGCTGGTCACGGAGGACGGCGAGGCGCCGAAGACGAAGCTGTTCCGCGCCGTCTACACGATCATGGACCTGCTCGAGACGCACATCGCCGGGCTGGAGGGCCCGGGGGCGCGCGCCGACGTGCTGCCGATCCGCATCGCGAAGGCGATCGAGTCGCTCGTCGCCGACCGCCATGCCGAGGAGGCGATCGCGGCGGGATGGATGGAGGCGCTGGCCGAACGGCTCGGCTTCAGCCGCCGCCACTGCTATCGCGTCTTTCGCGAAGCGTACAGCCTGTCGCCGCGGGAATACCTCGCCGTGCTGCGCCGGCAGGAGGCGATGCACCTGCTGACCGGCGGCGGGCACGCCGTCGAGGAAGTCGCGCGGCGCATCGGCTACGACAACGTGCAGAGCTTCATCCGGCAGTTCGTGAAGTGGACGGGGACGACGCCCGGCGCCTTCCGCAAGGAGCGCGCGGGCGAGACGGTCTACTTGACGCCGCTCGAGCTGGAGTGAGCAAGCGCGGGCAGCGCCGCCGCACGCGGCGGAATTTCGCGGCCGACCGGCATCCGCGCGCCGGACGCCCGCGCGGCGTTGTGACGGCCGCCGCGATCGCGTATAGTGGAGAGGCGAGCGGCGGTGCCGGCGGTACAGACAAGCGCGCGGGCGCCGACGCGACGGGACGGACCAAGCATCATGAATGAAGCGCGGGAGTGACGGCAGGATGAGACTTGACGAGGCTAAGAGGGCCGTGTTTTTCGATGTGGACGATACGCTGTACGATCATTTGATTCCGTTTCGCAAGACGGTGGAGCAGGTCGCGGGACCGCGGATTCCGCTCGCGGCGTTTCCGTACGAAGCGGCGTATCACCGGCTGCGCTACCACAGCGACATGCTGTCGCTCGAGCTCGGCGGCGCGGGCGCCATGGAGGCGGGGGCGGCGACGGATTACATGCGGATGCGCCGGTTCCAGCTGACGATGGCCGAATTCGGCCTCGGGCTGACGGACGCGCAGGCGGAAGCGATGCAGGCGGCCTACATCGGCTGCCAATACGACATCGCGATGTTCGACGGCGCGCGGGAGCTGCTGGAGGCGCTGATCCGCCGCGGCGACGCGGTCGGCCTGATCACGAACGGGGCGCCGGGGCATCAGCGCCGCAAAATCGAGGCGATGCGGCTGGACGGGCTTATTCCGCGCGAGCTGCAGTTCGTCTCGGGCGCGCTCGGCTGGGACAAGCCGGACGCGCGGCTGTTCCGGCACGCGAACGCGCGGACGGGCACGCGGCCGGAGAACAGCGTCTACGTCGGCGACTCGTGGCGCAACGACGTGATCGGCGCGCTCGAGGCCGGCTGGCGGGTCGTCTGGTTCAACCATCGCCGGGCGGCGCGCGAGAGCGGGCACGAGCCGACGCGCGAGGCGTCGAGCTACGCGGAGCTGCGCGCGCTGCTGCTGGAAGGCTGATACGGAAGGGGCACGGAGGCCGCGGCCTGGCGGGCCTCTTTTTTGCGTTCGGCGAGCCGCCGGAACGCAGCATCGCCGCGTTCAAGAGATTCATAGACAGACCGGCCGGCCGTCAGAGGCGGGCGCTGCCCGAAGCCGCTAACGGCGGCGATTGGCGGTAGTTTCGTCTAGACGCCGCGCCGTCGATCCGACCGCGCCGCGATTTTCGTCAAAATGTGCAGGCAATGTTGTCGAATTCGGGTAATAATCTTTTACAAACCCGGTACGCTTCTCTATAATAGACAATACTTGAATCTAGTTCTAAAAGACTACTTACCCTAACAAGATTTGGCATACTTCCGACGTCATATGACAACGGAACGTTCGGAAGGAGACGTCATGAACGCTACGAAACTCATTCCCGTTCTGCTCGCGGCCGCGCTGCTGTCCGGCTGTTCCCTGTTCGGGCGCGGCGGCGGGACGGCGCCGGCCGCGACGAAAGCGTCCGGCGCGCCCGGCGTCGCGCGCTACGACGGGCCGGAGAGCAAAACCGTGTCGCTCGTCTACACGACCAAGCGCGAGCTCTCGCTCACCTTCGACGGCATGGCCGACAAGGACGCGATGGAGCGGCTGCTGAACGAGCTGGACGCGTACGGAATCAAGGCTACGTTCTTCCTTCCGGGCATGCGGGTAGCGGAGGAGCCGGACATCGCCAAGGACATCCTGGCGCGCGGCCACGAGATCGAGAACAACACGCTGAGCCGGCTGGACGCCGCCAAGCTGACGTACGCCGAGACGTACCGGGAAATCAAGCTGGGCGGCGACGTCATCGCGCGCAAGACCGGCGCCGCGCCGCGCTACGTCCGGACGATGTCGGGCGCGATCACGGACGACGTGCGCCTGGCCGCCGCCCAGAGCGGGCTGCGGGCCGTCGTCGGCAGCAGCCTGTTCCTCCACAATTGGAAGGACGAGACGCCGCTGCAGAAGCGGAATTACATCCGCAAGTACATCAACCGCGGCGGCGTCCTCGAGCTGGATACGGAGGAGAACCGGACGATGGAAGAAGACGTGAAGCTGATCGCGGAAGGCGCGAAGCGCGCCGGCTACGGCTTCGTCACGCTGGACCGGCTCGTCCGGGACGGCGGCGAACGCAAGCCGCTGGAGCAAATTCCGGGCTGGGACGCCGCGAAGATCAATTCGGATTACGCCGAAGCCGATTATAACGTCATGTCCAACAAAGCCGGCGACGCCAAGAAGGAGGTCGTGCTCTCCTTCGACGATTGGGGCACCGACGAGACGGTCACGCCGATTCTCGACACGCTCGCCAAGTACGGAGTGAAGGCGTCCTTCTTCCTGCGCGCCGACGGCGTGGAGCGGAATCCGAACCTGGCCCGGGCGATCGCCGAAGGCGGCCACGATGTAGGCAATCATACCTATTCGCATCCCGTCATCACGTCCGTCACGCCGGAACAGCTGCAGGAGGAAATCGTGAAGGCGCACCGGATCATCACGGAAGCGATCCAAGCGAAGCCGGCGATGATCTTCCGGCCGCCGACCGGGGAGTTCGACGCCGAGACGTTGAAGGCGGTCGGGGCGACGGGCTACCGCGACGTCGCGATCTTCGACGTCACGCCGGACGACTTCGTCAAGACGCGGACCGCGGCGCAGATCGCGCAGGCGGTGAAGGCGCAGACGAAGAGCGGCAGCGTCGTGCTGCTGCACATGCTCGACGATATTCAGACGGTCCATGCGCTGCCGGCCATCATCGGGGAGCTTCGCGCCGAAGGCTTCGCGTTCGTGCGGATGTCGGAGCTGATGGGAGCGGGCGCGCCGAAGCGAACGGCGTCCTAAGCGGGCATCTTACTTTAAACGAATCGGGCGAAGAACCGGAAACGACCGAATCGACCCAAATCGGAGGGGTTTTACGACTTGCAACAGGGGATGAACGAATGGAAACCGCCGCATGGCAAGGCGGCGCGTCCCGGCAAACGGTTCGCCGCGGGCGCGGCGCTGCTGCTGGCCGCCGGCCTGCTCGCGGGCTGCGGCTTGTTCGGCGGCGGCGGAGACGCGGACGGCGGAAGCGAGCCCGCGAAGCCGGCGGCGGAGATCGTCCGCTACGACGGCCCGATGAGCCGGGCGGTGGATTTCGTCTATACGGCGCGCAAAGAGCTGTCGCTGACGTTCAACGGCATGGCGGACCCCGCGACGATGGACCGGCTGCTGGACGAGCTGGACAAATACGGCATCCGGGCGACCTTCTTCCTGCCCGGCATGCGTGTGGCGGAGGAGCCGGACATCGCCAAGGCGATCGCCGCGAGAGGCCACGAGATCGAGAACAATACGCTGAACCGGCTCGACATGAGCAAGCTGCCCTACGAGCAGGTGTACAGCGAGATCAAGCTGAGCAACGACGTCATTCGGAAGCGGACGGGCGCCGTCCCGCGTTACGTGCGGACCAAGTCCGGCGACTACACGGACGACGTCCGGCTGGCGGCCGCGCAGCTCGGCATGGAA
This sequence comes from Paenibacillus artemisiicola, assembly GCF_017652985.1. Lineage (GTDB taxonomy): Bacteria > Bacillota > Bacilli > Paenibacillales > Paenibacillaceae > Paenibacillus_Z > Paenibacillus_Z artemisiicola. Next base: position 43,532 of record NZ_JAGGDJ010000044.1, on the reverse strand, counting down.
GCCGTCGTCAGCTACAACATCAACCCGAAGGACCGGGAGATGCAGAGCGCGGCCGAGATCGGCAAGTACGTCGAACGGTTCATGACGCGGGGCGGGATCATTAATCTGGATACGGACGTGAACCCCGAGGTCATCGGCGCCATCGCGTACATCGCCGATGCGGCGGACGATATCGGCTACAAGCTCGTTCCGCTGCGCGACCTGATGAAGAACGGCGGCGAGCGCAAGCCGCTGGAGCGGATTCCCGGCTGGGACGCGGCGAAAATCAATCCGGACTACAAGCGCGCGCAGTACAAGCTCGTTTACCGGAAGGACGGACTGAAGGACAAACGAATCGCCCTGACGTTCGACGATTGGGGCAGCGACAAGACGATTACGAAGATCCTGGATATTCTGGCCGCCGAGGACGTCAAGGCGACGTTCTTCCTTCGGGCCAAAGGGACGGAGAGCAATCCGAACCTCGCCCGGGCCATGATCGAGGGCGGCCATGACGTGGCCAACCACTCGTACAGCCATCCCGTCGTGACGACGCTGTCGCCGGAGGCGCTGCAGGCGGATATCGTGAAGGCGCACCGGGTCATCACGGAAGCGATCCAGCAGCAGCCGACGATGCTGTTCCGGCCGCCGACCGGGGTCATCGACGACGCGACGGGCAAGGTCGTCGCCGCGACGGGCTATCCCGTCATCGCGATGTACGAGGTGACGACGCTCGACTGGGACGCGAAGAACCGCGCGGCCGACATCGTCCAAGGCATCCTGAAGCAGACGACGGGCGGCAGCGTGATCCTGCTCCACATGCTCGACGACATCCATACCATCGAGGCGCTCCCGACCGCCATCGAGCAGCTCAAGAAGAAGGGCTTTACCTTTGTCAAAATGGCGGATCTGATCGGACTTCAACCTCAAGGGAGCGGATAGCATGATTACGAGCATGAGCACGAGCACGGATACGGATTTGGAGCTGTACGCGCGCATCGCCGGCCGCCATGAGCCGCTGGCCGTCATCGGCCTCGGCTACGTCGGGCTGCCGATCGCCGTCGCTTTCGCCCGGAAGGCGAACGTCGTCGGCTTCGACGTGAACGAGCGGAAGGTCGACGAGTACCGCAAGGGCTTCGACGCGACGGGCGACGTGGGCGGCGAGGCGATCGCGGGCAGCGGCGTCGACTTCACCTCGGACCCGGACAAGCTGGACGGCGCCCGGTTCTTCATCGTCGCGGTGCCGACGCCCGTCAAGAGCGGCAACGTGCCGGACCTGCATTACGTCCGGGAGGCCAGCCGGCTCGTGGGCAAGCGGCTGAAGCCCGGCGCGATCGTCGTCTACGAATCGACGGTTTATCCCGGCGTGACGGAGGACGTGTGCGTGCCGATTCTCGAGGCCGCGTCCGGCCTGCGCTGCGGCGTCGATTTCAAGGTCGGCTATTCGCCGGAGCGCATTAATCCGGGAGACAAGGTGCACCGGCTGGAGAACATCGTCAAGATCGTCTCCGGCATGGACGCGCAGTCGCTCGAGACGATCGCCCGGCTGTACGAGCTGGTCATCGAGGCCGGCGTCTTCCGCGCGGAGAGCATCAAGGTGGCCGAGGCGGCCAAGGTCATCGAGAACGCGCAGCGCGACATCAACATCGCGTTCATGAACGAGCTGTCCATGCTGTTCAACGGGATGGGGATCGACACGAAGGCGGTGCTCCGGGCGGCGGGGACCAAGTGGAATTTCCTGCCGTTCACGCCCGGCCTCGTCGGGGGCCACTGCATCGGCATCGACCCTTATTATTTGACGTACAAGGCGGAGGACACGGGCTATCGCTCCCGGATCATTTTGGCGGGCCGGCACATCAACGACGGCATGGGCAAGTACGTCGCCCAGCAGATCGTCAAGCTGCTCGTGAAGCTGAAGCAGAACCTGGCGGACGCGCGGATCGGCTTCCTCGGGCTCTCTTACAAGGAGGACAGCCCGGACATTCGCAACACGAAGGTGACGGACATTATCAAGGAACTGAAGGAGTACGGAATCACGCCGCTCGTCGCGGACCCGTACGTGGACAAGGACGCCGCTTACCGCGAGTACGGCATCGAGCTGTCCGGCATGGACGAGCTTCGCGGCTTGAACGCCGTGGTCGTCGCCGTGCCGCACGCGCCGTTCAAGCGGATGGGCGCGGCGGACTTCGAGCCGTTGTATGATCCGCGGACGGCGAAGATCATGGTCGACATCAAAGGCATCTACGACAAAGGCGACTACGAGCGCGGCGGGTTCCACTACTGGAGCCTCTAAGGAAGCGGGGAGCGGCGTTCGGCCGCGGAGGCTCCGGGAAGGATGAAACGAGTCATGCTGTTTAAACGAAACAAAAAACGCGCCGTCGAGGTGCTGACCGTGCCGCGCGGCGACCGCCGGACGCTCTCGAACGTGCCGGATCCCGAGCGGATCCGGACGCAGGCGGACCGCCGGGGCGGCAAGGCCGAGGGGACGGACGACGACGGTTCGCGGGACGCGAAGCGGCTGGAGCGGCTGCGGCTGCTGAGCCTGCGCTACATGGCGGATTTCGAGGTCGTCCTGACCGGCCCGCGGCAGACGAAGAGGTCGGCGTACCGGGGCAAGGCGGCGGACGTCTCCTCGACGGGCATCCTCGTGGCGCTGCCGCCGTCCGACGACCGGTACGTCGTCGGCCAGACCGTGAACCTGCGCTTCCAGATCCCGCCCGGCACGATGCCGGAAGGGTTCGAATCCGCCGTCCGGCTGGACGCGAGGCTCGTGCGGACGTTCGCCGGCGAGCAGGACGGAGAGGAACGGCTTATGCTCGCGTTCGAGTTCGCGAAGCCGCTCACGAGCTATTTTCAGCGCAAGCGGTGGGGGTATTCGGTCTATACCGCGAGCGGCGCGCTGTTCCTGGCGGTCTGCCTGATCATGCTCATGCGCGCGGAGAGCATCATCTATTTCAAATACAACCTGATCCTGTACCTGTACAGTCTCGTCGCCGCGGCGTTCCTGCTGACGCGCTACCTGTTCGGCGCCCTGTACCGGGAAGTGCCGATCAACCGGCATTACACGCCCGGCGTCTCCATCATCATCCCGTGCTTCAACGAGGAAGAGTGGATCCACCGGACGATTCTGAGCTGCGTCAACCAGGATTACCCGACCGACAAGCTGGAAATCATCGTCGTCGACGACAAGTCGCTCGACAACTCGGCGCGGCGGATCGAAGAGGTCATCGCCCTCATCCATAAAGAGGCGGAGCGCTACTCGACCAAGGACCGCGTGAAGTTCCACGTGCTCGAGGAGAACGGCGGCAAGCGCGTCGCGCTCGTCAAGGGCGTCGAGATGGCGAAGCACAACCTCGTCGTCTTCGTCGATTCCGACAGCTTCCTGGAGCCCACGGCGATCCGGCATTTGGTGCAGCCGTTCCAGGATCCGCGCATGGGCGGGGTCGCGGGCCGCACGGACGTCGAGAACAAGTACACGAACACGATCACGAAGCTGCAGACCGTCCGGTACTACATCGCGTTCCGGATCATGAAGGCGGCGGAATCGTATTTCGACAGCGTCACCTGCTTGTCCGGTCCCTTGTCGTGCTACCGCAAGGACTTGATCCTGCAGCACCGCGACGCGTGGCTGAACCAGACGTTCCTGGGCCAGCCGGCGACGTTCGGGGACGACCGCAGCATGACGAACTTCATTCTCCGCACGCACCGCACGGGCTACCAGGATTCGGCGATCTGCTCGACGATCGTGCCGTCGGACACCGGCGTGTTCCTGCGCCAGCAGATGCGCTGGAAGCGCTCCTGGCTGCGCGAATCGCTGCGCGCCGGCGCGTTCATCTGGCGCAAGGAGCCGTTCATGGCGCTGTTCTTCTACATCGGCCTGATCGTGCCGATCGCCGCGCCGGTCATCGTGCTGTACAACCTCGGCTACGTGCCGCTCGCGCATCACGTGTTTCCGAGCACGTTCCTGATGGGGCTCTTGATGATGGCGCTCCTCATGAGCCTCGCGCATCTGTTGTTCCGCAAGAGCAGGCTGTGGCTGTTCGGGCTCGTGTTCTGCATTTTCTACGAACTGGTGCTGCTGTGGCAGATGCCGGTCGCCTGGGTGACGTTCTGGAAGTCGACCTGGGGCACGCGCGAGACGCCGCAGGACATCGAAGCCCGCGAGCGCAAGGAAGCGCGGAAGAACAAATCTAAAAAGCGAATCGGATTGGGGCAGTAACGCAAGGGGCGCCGGATGATTCAGGGTGAGGGATGGCAGCAATGGCGATTTGGAAGAAACGCGACACCGTCCTGGACTACCGCAGGAAAAACCGCCTGAAGGCCGCGAAAACGGCCGTGCAGGCGATCGTGCTCGTCGTCGTGGCGGCGCTGGTCTACCGGGCGGTCTGGGGCGCGGCGGCTTACCGGGAACCGGACAAGAGCGCCTGGAGCAGCGACAAGGGGTTCATCGCCCTGTCGTACTTCGGCGTGGGGCGCTCGGGGACGCCGAAGCTCATCGCGAAGGACGAGCTGGACCGGCAGCTGAAGGCGCTGCAAGGCCAAGGCTACCGGACGATCTCGCAGCAGGACATTCTCGATTATTACAAGGCGGGCAAGCCGCTGCCGGACAAGGCGCTGTTCCTGGCCTTCGAGGACGGGCGCAACGACTCCGCGCTGTTCGCCGACCCGCTGCTCGAGAAGTACAACGACAAGGCGACGTTCCTGTCGTACGCGGGCAAGCTGGGGAACGGGGACAACAAGTTCCTGCAGGCGAAGGACATGCTGAAGATGCGCAGGACCGGCTTCTGGGAGCTCGGCAGCAACGGCTACCGGCTGTCGTACATCAACGTGTTCGACAACGGCGGCGCTTTCCTCGGCCAGAAGACCGAGAGCGAGATGAAGAACAAGAGCGAGGTCGCGTACTACAACCACTACCTGATGGATTTCATCCGCGACGAGAACATGATTCCGGCGGAAGACCGGCAGCAGATGGAGGCACGCATCGCCAAGGATTACGCGCTGATGAAGGACGCGTACGCGAAGAAGCTCGGCTTCGTGCCCGGGCTGTACATGATCATGCACGCCAATTCGCTCGGCAGCGGCATGAACCGGCTCGTGACGGACGCGAACGAGCAGGACATCCGGGCGCTGTTCCGGCTGCACTTCGCCCGGGAGGGCAGCGCGTTCAACGGCAAGGGCGGCGACGTCTACGATCTGACGCGGGTGCAGCCGCAGCCGTATTGGTCGACGAATCACCTGCTGATGAAGATCGGCAAGGACACGGGCCGAACGATGACGTTCGCGCGGGGCGAGAAGGCGCGGGCCGCGCATTGGGAGACGGCGTCCGGCGCGGCGGAATTCCGGGAGAACGATCTCGTGCTGACCTCGCCGCCCGGCGCGGCCGGGCTGGCGTACCTGAAGGGGAGCGACGGCGACGCCGACGTCGCGGTCGCGGCCAAGCTCGCGGGCAACGTCGTCGGCAAGCAGAGCCTCTATCTGCGCTATGACCGGGCGGCGGATTCGTTCGTCCGCGCGGTGCTCGCCGACAACGAGATCGCCGTGGAACAGAAGAAGCCGGGCCAGGCGGTCGAGCGGCTGTACGGCGCGAAGCTGAGCGACGTGTCGTGGAACGAGGCGGATCTCGCGCTCAGCAAGGCCGCCGTCTACACGAAGGCGCAGACGGCGGCGGGACTGGCGCCGGACGCGGGCATTCCCGCCAACATCAAGAAGACGCGGAACGTGGACCTGCAGGTCCTCGGCGGCAAGCTGACCCTGCGCGTGGACGGCAAGACGCTGCTCGCTGACCGCGCGATCGACGCGTCCATCGCGAAGGGCGGCGTCGCGCTCGCGGCGGAAGCGAGCAAGCGGAACGCCAAGGACGACATCTACGACGGGCACTTCGTCGACGTGACGGTGAGCGGCGCCGGCGCCGGCGGCGAGCGGACGCGGATCTACCGCAACGCGAACGAAGGGCTGCAGGGCGCCGCGACCGAAGCGAAGCACGGCTTCGACCGGGTCGTGGACTGGTTTATCGAGACGTTTTAACAGGATTTCGCGCCCGCGCGGCGGACGGGAGGAACGGGCATGCCCGGCATACGGAAGAGCGGACGGCCCGGCAGACGGACGGCGGGTCTCCTGGGACTGGCGGCCGCGGCGCTGGCGGCGGCCATCGTGGCGATCTACGCGGCGTCGGACCGGCACGGCCGGGACGATGCGGGACGGCCCTCCGGGGAAGGGGCGGTGCCGGCGGCGCCGCCGCTCGCCTTGTCGGCCTGGATCGTGGATTGGCAGTGGGAAGCGGGGCTGGCGGATTTCGCCGACGTCGCGCCCGGGCTGGACGGCGTGCAGGCGTTCGCGGCGTACTTCGACGACAAGGACGGCTTGTACTTGACGGAGGAGGATCGCAAGGCGCTGCCGGAGGTGCTGGCCGCGGCGAAGAAGGCCGGGCTGCGGCAGGCGGCGCTGACGGTCGTGAACGACCGGTACGCGGCGGACGGCACGCCGGCGGCGGAGAAGGATCCCGCGCTCGTCAGCCGGCTCCTGGCCACCGAGGCGAGCCGCGGCAAGCACTTGAGCGACCTGATGGCCGCGGTCGATACGTACGGCTTCGGCGGGCTGGAGCTCGATTACGAGCGGGTGCCGGACGGCGACTGGGCGAATTTCGCCGTGTTCATCGGCGACCTGTACGGGCGGCTGCAGGCGGAAGGCAAAACGCTGCGCGTCGTGCTGGAGCCGCGCGCGCCGCTCGCGGACGTCGAGCTGCCGGCCGGGCCGGCGTACGTCATGATGGCGTACAACCTGTACGGCGGCTTCAGCGGTCCCGGGCCGAAGGCCGACGACGCCTTCATCGCGCAGGTCGCGGCGCGCATGGAAGGGCTCCCGGGCGACAAGGCGATCGCGCTGTCGCTCGGCGGGTTCGACTGGACCGCGGACAAGCAGGCGACCGCGGTCACGGAGGCGCAGGCGGCGGAGCTGGCCCGCGGCCCGGGCGCCGAGCCGGCCGCGCGCGACGCCGCCAGCGGCAGCCTGCATTTCCGCTATGCGGACGGGAAGGGCAAGGTCCATACCGTCTGGTACGCGGACGCCGAGACGGTGAAGCGCTGGATCGGCGCGGCCCGGGACGCCGGCGTGCACGAGATCGCGCTGTGGCGGCTCGGCGGCCTGACGGCGGAGATGCGGGACTTCGTGCGCGGCGCGAAGGCGGCGTACGACCCGTCGCCGGCCGGCGGCGGGAGGGCCGGCGGGGAATCGGCCCCGGCAAGCAAAAGCAGCTCAGGCGACGCGCCGTGAGCTGCTTTTTTTTGGGTGAATCTGCGTTGAGCCTGCGTTGAGCCTACGTCGTGCCCGCCGCGGCGGTGCCGTTGAACACGGCGGGGCCGGACAGGACCAAATCGATGAAGCCGTCCGTCGCGATGAACAGCGTGTAGCGGATTTCGCCCGCCAGGACGTCCGCGGCCGGCGGGAAGTCGGCGGCGGTGACGCTGATCGGAAACAGCGGGCCGAGCGCCGAAATTTCGAACTGCTGGTTCAGAATCGTCACGCCCGTTCCGGCCGATCCGTCTCCGCCGCGTTCCACCGTAAGCGATACGACGGTCGGCTCCGCCGGCGGCTCGACGACCGTCACGAAATCGATCACGGCCGTCCCCGTCAGCGCCACGCGGACGCTCGACGTATTCGCGGGAACCGCGGCGCCGACTTGCAGGCCGATATCCCCGATCAAGAGCGGCAGATCGGATAACGGCTCCGCGCCGCCGAAGTTATCGCTGTGGATCGAGATGCGCGTGTCCAAAAATTGAATCGCCATCTTCATCACCTCTTTCTATCGTTTCTAGTATTCTATGAAACGCATGGCAAAGCGGGACTAGCCGTTGGCGAATTGGGTGCGCCTGCAGGGACGGAAGCCGTCGCGGGTTCCCGGATTTCGTTATCGGCGGCCGAAGGACCGGGGTTGCTCGATAAGGCGAGGTGCGCGCGAGGAGCGGATTTGCTCGGCGGCATGCATCAAATCCGTCCGGAGCGGGTAAAGAATAACAAGCATGCGGATGCAAACTGCGGGAGGTGGAGCGCGATGAACGAAGGAAACGACGTGCGTCCGGAGACGGTGCCGGCGGAAGACATTATCGCGGAGAAGCACGGCAACGGCTATATTTTGAAAGGCGTCGGCGGGCCGATCGGAGAGATCACGTACAAGCTGGTGGACGTGGATACTTGGGTGCTGGACCATACGTACGTGGATCCGAAATACCGCGGAGGCACGCTCGCGAAGCAGCTGCTGAACCTCGTCGTGGACGAGGCGCGGGAGAAGGGACGCAAGATCATCCCCGCCTGCTCGTACGCCCTGGCGCAGTTCAAGCGCCATCCGGAATACGCGGACGTATGGGACAAGTCCGACAAGGAAACGGATTACTCGGACCGTTACAGCTCGGGCGGCAACGGGATCTAAGCGGGACGCGCCATTCGGGCGCCGGAAGGGACGGCGGCAAGCCGGGTTTTCCGGCGCTTTTCGCGTTCGCCTTCCCTGCCGCGGCGCATGACGACCCGTGTCGGCGCGCTCCCTGTCCGGCTTGTCCCGGCGTGGGGGAAAGCGGGTTGTGCCGTTCGTGAAAGCGTTATATAATGGGCGTATTCGTAGGAATGGAGGGGTTGTGCATGATGATGATGGCCGTGTTCTTGACGGTTGCGGATCGTTAACGCAATCGAATAAGCCGAAGAGCAGCCAGGCAAGCGATTCGATACCGTCAGGGTCGGGTTCTGTTTCGCCATGGCATCGCGCTGCTTTGCGGCATCAAGAAACGGAACCGCCGTCATGTACAGCCGCGGGCTTCTCCCTCTCGGGGAGGGTCCGACTGGTGCGCGCCGAAGCGCGAATGGCCGTTTGGTCCATTCGCGCTTTTTTGCGTTGCGCCGCCTATTCCATGCGAAGGAGCGGGACGCGATGACGCCTTATTTTGCGACCGTATTGCCGGGGCTCGAGCCCTTGTTGGAACAAGAAATCCGATTCAAACTGCCGGGAGCGGCAGCGCTGGGGAGCGAGCGGGGCAAAGTGTTCTTTGCGTCCGGCTTGCCCCTCGAGGCGTTGACGGCGCTGCGGACGGCGGATAATCTATACCGGCCGCTTCTCCGCTTCCGCGTCGGACCGCACAAGAAGCATTTGGCCGATCTGGAGGAGGCCGTATTCCGCACCGGGCTGGAGGGGCTCCCGGCGGAATTCCGGCCGGGCCGCGGACCGGTCCGGTTCAAGGTCAACGCCGGCCGGACGGGGAAGCACGCGTACTCCCGATTCGACGCGGCGGAAGCGGCCGCGCGGGGCATCGCAAGGCAGGACGGGCGGTGGCGGGCCGAGGCGCTCGGCGGGCATGAGGTGGAATTCCGCCTCGATCTCTGCCAGGACGAGGCGCTCTTCGCGGTGCGGCTGACGGATGCCGCTTACCGCTATCGCGGCGGGGAGCGGGCATTCACCGCGGCGGCGCTGCGTCCCTCGGTCGCGCACGCGCTCGTCTGGGCTTCGCGCCCGGAGCCCGCGGACCGGTTCCTCGACCCGTGCTGCGGCTCGGGCACGATTCTGACCGAACGGCTCGGCTACCCGTACGCCCGCCTCGACGGCGGCGATCTGTCGCCGGAGGCGGTGGCCGCTGCGCGCGGCAACGCGGGGGAACGGGAGCGGCTGGCGGTCCGGCAGTGGGATGCCCGCCGCCTGCCGATCGATGCGGGGGCCGTGGACAAGACGGTCACCAACTTGCCGTTCGGCCGCCAAATCTCGGCCGGCGAGGCGATGCCCGCGTTGTACGCGGACCTGCTGCGCGAGCTAAAGCGCGTCGTCGCGCGGGAAGGCAGCATCCTGTGTCTCACCGATGCGGACGGCGCCCTGCGGGAGGCCGCCGAGCGGCTGCAGCTGGGCTGCGACGCGGTGGCGACGCTGAGCTTGAAGGGGCTGCATCCGACGCTCTACAGGCTTCGGCACGCGTAAACGGCGGCGGCTTGCCCGGCCGGCCGGTTAGGCCTCGCGTGTGGAATTGCGAATGCCCGACGAACGACGACAAGCCGCCGAGGAACTCGGCGGCTTGTTTGGGAGCGGAACGGCGCTCGCGTCTAGTGCGCGGCTGGCAGCGGCGTCGGCGCTTGGCCGGTCAGGGCCTGCTCGAACAGGTCGATGATCGCGAGGAAATGAACCGCTTCCCGGTACACGTGGTCGGCGAGCAGCGGATGGATGATGCTTTTGATCCGGCACGCTTCGATGAGGTCGCGGGCGGTCTTCTTGAAATCGCGCAGGCTCGCGACGGATACGCGGTTCTGGTCGAGGAACTGCGACAGCAGCGGCTTGGTCTGCGATTGCGGCCGCATCGAGCTCAAGTCTTGGGCCTGCCAGAGCAGCTGGTCGAAATCGTTGCTGAACTCCCGGGCTTGGTCCACCAGCTTCCGTTCCGACGGATCGAGCAGATGCCCGATGAATTTCGCATGGTCGGCCATGATCTTCAAGAAAAACACGTTCTCGTCGATGATCGCGTCCGGCAGCGGCTCGAGCCGGCCGTTGTTGAGCTCCGCGAGGCGATTGCGGAAGTAATTGGCTTCCCGGCTCACGTGGTCGACGAGCAGCGGGAAGTTGTTGGCCCCGGGCAGCTGGCAGGTCAAGATCAGCCCCAATACTTTGCGCTTGAACACCCAGATGTGAGAAACGGCGTTATGCACCTCCGCGTTGAACGCGCGGATTTGCTGCGGGTCGGTCGCCGCCGTGAAGGCATGCGCCCTTGCCTCGATACCCTCGAACACGGCGTAGAAGCCGTTGGCTTCCTGGATCAGCTGCGTGTCTTCGCAGCGGAACCCCAACCTCAGGAATAAGGAATGCTCCTTCATGATCCTCGCCCAAAAACGGATTTCCTCCAGCGAACGCGCCACGAAAGCGTCCATGCTCCGCCTCCTCCTTTTCGAATCGCACACGGTTATGAATCGCACACGGTAAGGATATGTGAGAGCGGCGCTATTCATGAAACCTGACATGCCCTCCCTCTTTTCGGCCTTGTCGTTCAGGGGCGGTTTAAGATGGCGGCCAGGTCCGAATTGTCGCGCAGAATCAGCGTTTTCGCGCGGTACGGCTCAAGGAGTTCGAGGATGACCGCCTTGTCCCGCCGCGCATGGCCGAAGCTTCATCGGTACATGTTGACGAGCATCGCGAGCGTCTGCTTGTAATTGCCGTGCTCGAGGCCCGGCTTCTGCCGCGCGAACCGTTTCAGAACTCGAACGTTCCTCCGCCAGACCGGCGTGTCCAAATAGACGATCAGATCGGCTTCCTCGAAACTTCGGCGCGTCCGCTTATCGTGCGCGCCTTCGGCGATCCAGCCGTTCGCGCCGATGGCCGCGTCCAGCAGGGCGTCGCGCGTCTTAACGTCGTTGCGGACATCCGGCCCGCCAGGGCTTCTCCGCCAGACGAGATGATCCGTCTCGCAGTACGGCACGCCCAGCCGGGCGGACAGCTCCCGCGTCAGCGCGGACTTGCCGCTGCCGACCGAGCCCATGATGCGGATTTTGCGAGGGGCACGATTTCGTCTCCTTTTCGGCGTGAACGGCTGGCCCTTTGGGCATGTGGATCGAATATAATTTTGCTTGTTTTTAATGAATATCGCGAGCGGCAGATATGTCGGAATAATTGCAAATAGTAAAGGAATAGAACCAAGCGACGGGGTAGTTCGTTTCGGTATTTTTTGCATAATTTCACACAACCTGTGTGGAGGCGGATCTGCGCAGGCAAGCGCCGGGTCCGCTTCTTACGCTCTTCCGCAAGGGAGGGGGGATGTCCCGCCGTACGCCGGCCGCGGACGACAAAAAAGCCGGGACTCGTCCCGGCCGTCATGGCGCCTGCTATTTCTATTCCTATTTCTATTCTATTCCTATTTCTATTTCTATAACTGTTCTTATAACTTTTCCGCTTCCGCGTTCCGTTCCAGCTGGCGCCGAATGCCCTCGCGGTCGATCTGGATCCAATACTCGACGATCTTCCCGTCCGCCACGCGGTAGACGGCGCTCGCCAGCTCGACGATCGGCTTGCCCGTAGGCGCGAAGCCGTCGACCTCGCCGATATGCGCGCCGGTCTGCCGCCAGCGGGCATAAACGCGGTCGCCTTGGGCGATCAGCTCCTCGACGGCGAGGTCGAATTCGCCATAGGCATCCCGCATCTCGCGCACATGCGCGGCGTAGTCCGCGGGCGACCGCTCGACGGTCGTCTCCCGCTCGGCCGTCACTTGGCGGGCCAGCACCCGTTCGGCCATGAAGGCCGCCGCCGCATCGGGGTTCCGCCCCGAACGTACCTGCTCGAAAAATCCCCGTACCACGCCGATCGGGTTCATGCCGCCGCCTCCTTAACGCTCAAGCTTACGACCGTCCGGTAATGCCATCCGGCAGCTCGCCGCCGTTCCTGGCGTATTTCTCCGTGAGCGTCGTCAGCAGCTCGATGCCGATCTGGTTTTCGCCGCCTTCGGGGATGATGATGTCCGCGTATTTCTTGGAGGGCTCGATGAACGCCTCGTGCATCGGTTTCACCGAGGTCAAATATTGATGGTGAATGGATTGGATCGTCCGGCCGCGCTCCTCGATGTCCCGCAGCACCCGGCGGAGAATGCGCACGTCCGGATCCGTGTCCACGAACACCTTGATGTCCAGCAGCTCGCGCAGGCGCTCGTCGGACAGCACGTGCAGCCCTTCGAGGATGACGATCGGATTCGGGCGCAGCCCGACCGATTCCGTCTTGGAGCGGGCATGGACGGTGAAATCGTAGACCGGCGCCTGCACGGATTGGCCGTTCCGCAGCTGCTTCAGATCCGCGATCAGCAGCTCGTTGTCGAAGACGAGCGGGTGGTCGTAGTTGAGCGATTCCCGTTCGGCCATGGAGAGATGGGGATGATCTTTATAGTAATTGTCCTGGGAAATGAACGTGACGTCGTTCGTGCCGAGCCGTTCGATGACGGAGCGCGCGACCGTCGTTTTGCCGGAGCCGGTGCCCCCGGCGATTCCGATGATGAGCATTGTGCAAAGCAGCCTCCTTGGCGGTGTTCAATCCTCGTATTGTAGCATAACCGAGCCCCCGATTTCATCCCGGCGGGGGGATGTACATTTTGCTAAGGCGAGCGAGGGAGGAACGGCTCCGGCGGATCATGGCCGACTCGGCGGAAGGCGCTTCGAGATGGCGGCGACGCTCGGCGCGGGGTCGTCGGGCAGATGGGCCGCGGATGGTGCTCCAGTAACCTACGTGGGGGCGAACCGGCCGTAACCGAGCCAAGGAAGGTGCTCCAGTAACCTACATTACCGGCGAACCGGCCCAAACCGAGGCAAGAAGGTGACGCAGTTACCTTCATGGGGGCGAACCGGCTCAAACCGAGCCAAGAAGGTGACGCAGTAACCTACATGGAGGCGAACCGGCGGAAACCGAGGCAAGAAGGTGACGCAGTAACCTACATGGGGGCCGAACCGGCCGAAACCGGGCCAAGAAGGTGACCCAGTAACCTACATGGTTGGCGAACCGGCGGAAACCGAGGCAAGAAGGTGACGCAGTAACCTACATGGGGGCGAACCGGCCGTAACCGAGGCCAGAAGGTGACGCAGTAACCTACATGGGGGCGAACCGGCCGTAACCGGGCCAAGAGGGTGACCCAGCGGCATATATGGCCGGCGGAAGAGCACGGGCCAAACAAATTCGGCGCCGCCCGCGGCTTGGAAACGCATTTTCTTCAAGTTCGGACTTGAGCCGGGCCCTCCAACTATGCTATAAAAGGAAGTAGCGTTAGCACTCCGATGGCTTGAGTGCTAACATCATTCATTCCATTTTGGGGAGGGCATTCCGTAACATGGTGAAGCAAGAGTTCAAAGCCGAGTCCAAGCGGCTGCTTGAAATGATGATCAACTCCATCTACACGCAGCGGGAAATTTTCCTGCGGGAGCTGATCTCCAACGCCAGCGACGCTATCGATAAAATCTACTACAAGGCGCTGACCGACGACAACATCGCGTTCAACGCCGCCGACTATTTCGTCAAAATCACGGCGAACAAGGAAGCCCGCAAGCTCACGATCGCCGACACCGGCATCGGCATGACCGAGGAAGAGCTCGAGAACAACCTCGGCGTCATCGCGAAGAGCGGCTCGCTCGCGTTCAAGAAGGAGAACGAGAGCAAGGACGGCCACAACATCATCGGCCAGTTCGGCGTCGGGTTCTACGCGGCGTTCATGGTTGCTGACCGCGTGACGGTCACGAGCCGCGCGCTCGGCAGCGGCCAGGCGTTCAAGTGGGAATCCGAGGGCGCCGACGGCTACACGATCGAGCCGGCGGAGAAGGCGGCGGTCGGCACGGAAATCGTGCTGCATATCAAGCCGAACGCGGAAGAGGACAACTACGACGAGTTTCTGGAAGAATACCGCCTGCGCGCCATCGTGAAGAAATATTCCGACTTCATCCGCTATCCGATCAAGATGGACGTCTCGGGCCAGCGGCCGAAGGAAGGCGCCGCCGAGGGCGAAACGCCGGAATTCGAAGCGTACACGGAAGAGCAGACGATCAACAGCATGGTGCCGATCTGGCGCAAAAACAAAAGCGAGCTGACCGACGGGGACTACGAGGCGTTCTACCACGAGAAGCGCTACGGCTTCGACAAGCCGCTCAAGCATATTCACATCAGCGCGGACGGCGCGGTCGTTTACCGGGCGATCCTGTACGTGCCGGAGAGCACGCCGTTCGACTACTACACGAAGGAGTACGAGAAGGGGCTCGAGCTCTACTCCAACGGCGTCCTCATCATGGACAAATGCGCCGACCTGCTGCCGGACTACTTCAGCTTCGTGAAAGGGATGGTGGACTCCGAGGACCTGTCCCTCAACATCTCCCGGGAAATGCTGCAGCATGACCGCCAGCTGACGCTGATCGCGAAGAACATCAAGAACAAAATCAAGAGCACGCTCCTCGGCCTGTTGAAGGACGAGCGCGAGCGCTACGAGACGTTCTATAAAGCGTTCGGACGCCAGCTGAAGTTCGGCGTGTACAACGATTTCGGCGTGAACAAGGACGTGCTGCAGGACCTGCTCCTGTTCCACTCCTCCAAGGAGAACAAGCTCGTCTCGCTGGACGAATACGTCGCGCGCATGCCGGAAGACCAGAAGTTCATCTACTACGCGACGGGCGGCTCGATCGAACGCATCGAGAAGCTGCCGCAGACGGAGCTCGTGGCGGACAAAGGTTACGAAATCCTGTACTTCACCGACGACATCGACGAGTTCGCGATCAAGGCGATCATGACGTACAAGGAGAAGCAATTCAAGTCGGTCTCGAGCGGCGACCTCGGCATCGAGCCGGACGCGGACGAGAAGCAGGAAGCGGAGGAGCCGTCCAGCAAGGCGCTGTTCGAGCAAATGCAGACGCTGCTGAGCGGCAAGGTGACGAAGGTCAAGGCGTCCAAGCGGCTGAAGAGCCATCCGGTCTGCCTCACGAGCGAGGGCGAGCTGTCCATCGAGATGGAGAAGATCCTGAGCGCGATGCCGAACAACGAAGGCATCCAAGCCGAGAAGGTGCTGGAAATCAACGTGAACCATCCCGTGTTCCAATCGCTGAAGGAAGCCGCGGAGAAGGATAGCGAGAAGCTGGGCCTGTACACGCAGCTGCTGTACAACCAGGCGCTGCTCATCGAAGGGCTGCCGATCCAGGATCCGGTGGCATTCACGAACGATATCTGCAAAGTGATGGTGTAAACGGAAGAAGCGACAGGCAAGGCAGCAAAAGGAAAACGAAAATCTCCGCCGCGCGGGCCGATAAGGACCGCGCGGCGGAGATTTTTTTGGTTGCGGGCGGTACGCGGACGCCAGACTGCTAGCCCGGAAAGGCGAATGCCGGACAGGCAAATGCCGCCCGGATCCGCCCGGCTAGCGGGGCCGAGCGTCCGTGCGGGACGGCTGCCCTTCTTCCCCTTCGAGCGCCGCGACTAGCTTCGCTTTCGTGGCCGCGAGCCGTTCTTCGGCTCCGTGCGGACGAAGCGGCTCGCTCCAGGAGAACCCATCGCCCTCGTAACGGGGAATGAGGTGCAGGTGGTAGTGGCCGAGGTCGTTGAACCGGCCGCCGTTCTGGCACATCGTGATGCCGTGCGGGCGAAACGTCCGCTTGAGCAGCGCGGACAGCAGCCGCGCGGCGTCCATGATCGCATAAGCGGCGGCGGAATCCAGCTCCTCGACGTCGAGAATATGGCGCTTGGGCAGAAGGAGCAGATGGCCTTCGTTGAACGGGGCGATATCGAGCACGCAGGCAAGCGTCTCGTTCTCGTAGACGACGTTCGCGTCCGGCTCCAGGCCGTTCGCGATGCGGCAGCCGAGGCAGTCCATGGCGGCGCACCTTCTTTCGTGTATTATGGGATCGCATGGTCGCGTCCGCAGCGCGAACCCGCGCGGCCGGCCGTTATTCCGGCTCCGGCTCCGGTGCGCGCGGGGCCGCGTCGCGCCGCTCCGCGGCGAGCCGGCGGAAGGCCGTCGGGCTCGCGCCGAAGGCGGCCGTGAACCGGCGCGTGAAATAATAGGCCGACTCGAAGCCGACGTAGGCCGCGATCTCGCCGACGGGGCGGCTCGTCAGCTCCAGCAGCTTGGCAGCCTGATGCAGCCGCGTCTCCGTCACCCAGGCCGCGGCGGACTTCCCGGTCTCGGCCTTGAAGAGATGTCGGAAACGCGATTCCGACAGCCCGGCGCGGCGGGCGAGCAGCGCGGGCGCCAGCGGCTCGTGCGCATGGTCCGCGATGTAGAGGAGCGCCTCCGCGATGCGTTCGTCCTGGCCGACCGGCGCGTCGTCGCGGCGCCATTCCCGCTCGGCGCTTTCGTGCAGGAGGATGAGGATCTCCGCCAGCGCCAGCAGGGCCAGCGCCTGCCCCGAGCGGCTGCCGCGGCGGGCGTCGGCGATCAGGCGGCGGAACGCGTCCTCGAGGCGCGGCCGGCCCGGTCCGTCCGCGACGGCGACCGCGTGCAGCCCTTCCTCCGTCCGGGGCAGCCGGAGGTACGGCCGCCATTCCGGGAGCGGGAGGAAATGCGTCCACAGCAGCTCCCAGCCGCCGTCCTCGCCCGCCGCGTAATGATGCGGCACGCCGGGCGGCAGCAGCACGGCGTCGCCGGGCCCGGCGGTCAGCACCGCGTCGCCGACGCGGAAGGCGCCGCTTCCGGCGACCGTGTAGATCAGCAGCCAGTCGAACGTGCCCCGCGGCCGATGGCCGTAGAAGCCGTAGGACCGGCGGAAATGATCCGCCATGAGCACGCCGGACGTCGGCGCGGTTTCCTGCTCGTATTCGTACAGATATTTGTTCGGCATCCGCGGGCCTCCCCGGGCCGCGCGTTCCCGCGCAGCCGTTTTGTGCAACACGACAGCCGGCGCCTTCATTTCCGGGCGCGCCTGATGCCGCTTACAATAAACGTATCACAAAACGGGAGCGGTGAGCGATGGCGATCGGGACGATCTTGACGGAAGCGCAGCGGAGGCAGTTCGAAGAAGAGGGCTATGTGATCGCAAGGGGGCTGTTCGGGGCGGCGCAGGTGGAGGAGATTCGCGCGTGCTTCGCGCAGGTCGTGAAGCAAGGCGGCATCCCGGGGTATTTCGAGCCGAAGACGTTCGAGGCGGCGGGCGGGGAGCCGCTGCTGATGTATCCGCGCATTCTGTATCCGCACCGGATTTTGGCGACGGCTCGGGCGTACATGCTGGACCCGCGGGTCATGGCCGCGCTCGCGGAGCTGTTCGGCGAGGAACCGCTGGCGGCGCAGAGCATGTTCTACTTCAAGCCGCCGGGGGCGCGGGGGCAGGCGCTGCACCAGGACAATTATTATTTGCAGGCGGAGCCGGGGACGTGCATCGCCGCCTGGACGGCGATCGACGACGCCGATCAGGAGAACGGCGGCCTCGTGCTCGTGCCGAAGACGCAGCGCGAGGCCATCCAGTGCCCGCACGAGGCGGATGCGTCGCTGTCGTACTTCCCCGACGAAGTCGACCTGCCCGAAGGGGCGGTCGTCGTGCCGGCCGATATGCGGGCGGGGGACGTGCTGTTCTTCAACGGCAGCACGATTCACGGCTCGTACCCGAACCGCTCGGCGGACCGGTTCCGCCGGTCGTTCATCTGCCATTACGTCGGCGCGTCGACGCTGCGGCTCGGGCATCACATTCACGACGACCTGCACGCGGCGGACGGGCGCGTCGTCACGGTCGCCCGCGGCGAGGGCGGCGGACCGTGCGGTACGCCGTACGCCGCCGAGCCGCACTGAGCGGCCGAACGCGGAAGCGAAGCCGAGCGGCCGAGAGACCGCACCCTTCGCGAGCGTCCGCGGCCGATCGGACGCGGTTACGAAACGCAGCAGCGAGAGAAGGCCGTCCGGCCTTCTTTTTCGTTATTCGTCCGTACGGTCCTCGCTCGGAAATTCCGAGCCGGCCGGGACTGGCAAGTCCGCGAAGGGACTGCCATAATAAGGGGATGATTGAATCGCGCCGAATTGGCGTACATATAGAGGATGAAAGGAGGCGGGGACCGTGGAGTACGAAATGCTGCTTCGCATCGTCGTCGCGGGCGCATGCGGGCTGCTGATCGGCTACGAGCGGAAGAACCGGATGAAGGAAGCGGGCATCCGCACGCATTTCGTCGTGGCGGTCGGCTCCGCGCTCATGATGGTGCTGTCCAAATACGCGTTCGGGGACATGCTGGGCGACGACGGCGTCGGGCTCGATCCGTCGCGGATCGCGGCGCAGGTCGTCAGCGGCGTCGGCTTCCTCGGCGCGGGGATGATCTTCACGCAGCGGCAGACGGTCAAAGGGCTGACGACCGCCGCGGGCATCTGGGCCACGGCCGGCATCGGCATGGCGGTCGGCGCGGGCCTCTACGTGCTCGGCATCGGCGTGACCGTGCTCCTCTTGGCCGCGCAGAAGCTGCTGCACAGCGGCTTCGGCTGGATCGCGGCGCCGAAGAACGAGCAGCTGTCCGTGCGGCTGGCCGACGAGGATGGCGCGGTGGAGGCGCTGCAGGACGCGCTGAAGACGGCCGGCATCGCCGTGCTGCAGTTCCATGCCGAGAAGCGGCGGGAGGGCGATGCGCCGGAGCTGCGCTTGGACATGGCCGTCAAGGTGGCCGGCGCCGAAGACGCGGAACGGCTGCTGCGTCTCATTCAGCGGCTGCCGCAGGTGCTGCAGGTCGACCTGCAGTAGCCGCGGCGGATGCGGCCGCGCGGCCGCGGTCGTCCCTCGCGGCCCGAGGCGCGGCGCGGCTTCGCGCGTTTCCGCGGGGCTTCCATCATTTGCACGGCGGATTTTCAGCTTCTCTTAAGCTAGCGGGCGTATAGTGGGTGAAGACAGCGGACGGCGGACGTCCGTTTTGTTTTGACGCGGCATATCGCCAACTACGCGCTAGCAAAGGAGAATCGTATGGACACGCAGACGCAGGCTCCGTTCGAGCCTCATTATAAAAGCAAACGGTACAAAAAATTAGGCAAGCCCAAGCGGTGGCGAAAACGGTTGTCGCTCTTGTTCGCCGGCCTGCTGGTCGCGATGCTCGGCGGAGCGGGCTGGTTTTACCTGACGCCTTCGGGCTCGGACATGCGCTACATGATGGCGGACACGCTCATCACGAGCCAGCACCGGTACCTGGCCAAGTACCTGATCGGCCAGAGCGAGCTCGACCGCCGGGTGGCGGAGTATGCCAAGAAATTCGACGAGATGGGTCAGATCAAGGACGAGCATAACGTCGACCTGGCCGCGCATCCCGACAGCGACGTGCAGCTGGAGCGGATCTCGACCGCGAAGTACAAAGGGTACATCATGTACGTGCACGATCCGAAAATGATCCGCGTCGCCACGACGAGCATCGTCGGCTCCGGCGAAACGGTGCTCAGCATGGTGAAGCGCACGGGCGCGATCGCGGGCGTCAACGGCGGGGCGTTCGACGATCCGAACTGGGACGGCAACGGCTTCAAGCCGGCCGGCATCGTCATGTCCGGCGGCAAGGTGCTCTACAAGGGCGACGGCATGCAGGCTTCGGTCAACGTCGTCGGCATCGACCGCGACGGCTTGATGGTGGCCGGCCGCTACAAGCCTTCGCAGCTGCTCGAGATGGGCGTTCGGGACGCCGTCACGTTCCAGCCGAAGTTCATCGTCAACGGCAAAGGCTTGATCAAGAACGAAGCCGACGGCTGGGGCATCGCGCCCCGGACGGTCATGGCGCAGCAGAAGGACGGCACGATTATGTTCGTCGTCATCGACGGCCGCCAGCCGGGGTATTCCGTCGGCGCGACGCTCTACGACATCCAGAAGCTGCTGCTGGCGCGGGGCGCGGTCACGGCCGCGAACCTGGACGGCGGCTCCTCGACCGTGCTCGTGAAGGACGACGCGGTCGTCAACAAGCCGTCGAGCCAATACGGCATGCGCTACCTGCCTTCCGCGTTCCTCGTGTTCGACCATCCGGAGGCGTTCGACGCGGGCAATATCTGGAGCGGCATCGACATGGAGCATTTCGACTCCTCGAAGCCGCGGACGCAATCGGCGTCGTAGGCATTGCAGGTTATCGATGGTTCGATTGACGGCGCGTATCGTTCATGGCATGAAGCACTTATAGGGTTTAGGATCGGGGAACGCCTGCGGGCGTTCTCTTTTTTTCGCGTCGCGGGGACGAAGGGGGAAGTTTCGAACGCGAGGCGGGCCGCGACTTTGCCGCGCTCGGCATAAAATACCGGTTTCCGTGCCATAGTAAACGTTGATTGCAGTCGGGTTCTCCGACTGGGCAAGGGGGTAGCAGTATGCGCCATGCGGGATTACGGTTGCTGGCCGTCGCGCTTTGTTTGACCGTGCTGTGCGGCTTCGGGATTCCCCGGAAAGACCGTTATTTCTACGAAAGCAGGGGGGACATCATCTGGGAGCTGCCGCTCGAGCGCAAGGAGCTCGCCCTGACGTTCGACGACGGTCCCGAACCGCGGACGACGAACCAGATTCTCGATCTGCTCAAGCAGTACCACGCCAAAGCGACCTTCTTCGTCATCGGCTACCGGGTGGAGAAATATCCGGATATCGTCAAGCGGGAAATCGCGGAGGGGCATGAAGTGGCCAATCATACGTTCAATCATGTGTTCTTCACCAAAGGGGTCGCGTCCGAGACGATCCAGCGGGAAATCGCGCGCACCGACCGTTCGCTCAAGCAGCTGACCGGCAAGAAGCCGTTCCTGTTCCGTCCGCCCGGCGGGTATTATAACGACAAGTCGATCGACATCGCGCGGAAGCTCGGGTATACGACCGTGCTCTGGTCCTGGCACCAGGATACCGAGGACTGGCGCAGCCCCGGGGTGCGGCATATCGCGAACAAGGTGCTGAAGAACGCGCGCAACGGCGACATCGTGCTGCTGCACGACTATGTGTCGGGGGCCTCCATACATACGGTCAAGGCGCTGCAGGTGATCCTGCCGGAGCTGGAGCGCAGAGGCTTCAAGCTCGTGACCGTATCCGAGCTGATCCGCGATAAAACAGGAGAATTGCTGCCGGTCTCGAAATCATCTGGTGTAACAGGATCTTCGAAGAGAGCGGAGTGAACGCATGCAACCGAAATTCATCCGCGAGACGCGCTGCTTCAAGGTGTCCCGCGTGTTTCCGACCGACGTCAACAACCACAATACGCTGTTCGGCGGCAAGCTGATGGCCTACATCGACGACATCGCGTCGATCTCCGTCTCCAAGCTGTGCCGGGCCACGGCCGTGACGGCGTCCACGGACTCCGTCGACTTCCTGCAGCCGATCCGGCCGAGCGATTCCGTGTCGCTGGAATCGTTCATCACGCACACGGGCACCAGCTCCATGGAGGTGTTCGTCAAAGTGATCCGCGAGGACATGCGCACCGGCGACCGCACGATCGCGGCCACGGCGTTCCTCACCTTCGTCGCCTTGGACGACGATAACCGTCCCATCCCCGTGCCGGGCGTCGTCCCGGAGACGGACGAGGAGAAGAAGCTGTTCGAGACGGCGGAGTACCGCACGCAGCTGCGGAAGCACCGGCGGGAAGAGAGCAAGAAGTTCGCGGATTATTTGCTGACGAAGTATCCGTGGGAGTGAGGCAAGGACGGATTTCTACGTCAGCCCCGGACATCCGATGATGCCCGGGGCTGACGTAACCGGAAGACCTATAGAAGACGCCTCGGAAGCGGGGCGTCTTTTTTGCTGCCGGCCCGATCGGCGCCGCGCGCCCGCTTTCAGCAAACTATCAGGCACGGCTAAGTTTTGCTTCAGGTTCGGTGCTTAGAATGAAAGGCATGAACATCGACTGAAAGCGGAACGAGGTGGAGGGCATGGGTTACATGCGAAAATACGGCATTCGGACCGCGGCGGTCCTACTGCTCGCGCTGTCGCTGGCCGTGTGCGTTTATTCGCTTGCGCACGTGGACGGGAGCAGCTCCGGTGCCGCGCAAACGTTCGGAAGAGGCGGCGGGGACGGCGGCCTAAGCTTTAACGGTAACGGTGGCGGGGACGGCGCGCAGCCGGGGTTTGGTGACGGCATCGACGGCTCGGCGCCGGGTGCAACGGGGAGCGCGGACGGCACGCCGGGCGGGGGGGATGCCGGTTCGGCGCCGGGCGCCGCGGGCAGCGGCAGCGGCTCGGCGGCAGGCGCTTCGGGCGGGGACGCCGGCTCGGCGCCGGGCTCAACGGGCGCGGACGGTGCTTCGGGCAACAGCGATACCGGCTCGGAGCAAAGCGAAGTTGGCTCGGCGCAGGGCGCCCCGGGCGGGAGCTCCTCGGCCGTCGGCCCCGACGGGGTGGGCGGCTTTGCCGGCGGCGGCACACAGGGCGGCGGCGCTCCGGGTTTCGGCCGCGGCGGCGGGTTCGGCGCCTCGTCTTCCGGCGCGGGCAAGAGCGGGCTCGTCGCGTACGCGTTCGTCTTCGCGGCGCTCGCGGCCGCCGGGGCGTACGCCGTGTTCCGGCGGAAGGCCGACGTGCCCGCCGATCGCCGCAAAGGGCTGCTCTGGCCGCTGCTCGGCGCGGGCGTGCTGCTGCGGATCGCGGTCGCGCCGTGGGCGGCGTCGCATCAAGGGGACTTGAACTTTTTCCGCGCTTGGGCGTCCCAGGCCGCGGAGAACCTAAGCGGCTTCTACGTCAACGGCAATGCCGACTATCCGCCGCTTTACATTTACGCGCTGTACGTCATCGGGCGCCTGCTGCGCGCCGCGTCGCTCGCGCCGTACGCGACCGTGCTGTACAAGCTGCCGTCCATGCTCGCGGACGCCGGGACGGCGTGGGTGCTGTTTCTCGCTTCGCGGCGCTATGCCGGCTATGCGGCCGGCCTTCTGGTCGCGCTGCTGTACCTGCTGAATCCCGCCGTCATCGTCAACTCGACCTATTGGGGGCAGGTCGATTCGCTGTTCACGCTGCTCGTCGTCGGGGCCGTTTACTTGCTGACGCGGGGGCGAATCGGCTGGGCGTCGGCGCTGTTCGCGGCGGCGATTCTGATGAAGCCGCAGGGGATCATTTTCGCGCCGGTGCTGTTCTTCGGCCTCGTCTCCGCGCGCAATCTTCGGGCTTGGCTTACGGCGATCGCCGCCTCCGCCGCGACGCTCCTCGCCGTGGCGCTGCCGTTCTCGACGGGCCAAAGCCCGTTATGGCTGTACCGGCTCTACGCCGGCACCGTGCAGGAGTATCCATACGCCACCGTCAACGCGTACAACCTGTTCGCGCTGCTGGGGGACAACTACAAGGCCGACGCGACCCGATTCCTCGGCTTGACCTTCCATGCGTGGGGGCTGGCCGGCATCGTCCTTACGACGCTGTTCGCCTGGCGGGCGTACGCGCGCAGCCGGCAGGCGGCGTTCGCGCCGGCCGCGGCGATGCTGCTGATCTCGGGCGTGTTCACGCTCTCGACGGGGATGCACGAGCGCTACCTCTTTCCCGCCGCGGCGCTCGCCGCGCTCGCGTACCTGCAGCTGCGGGACCGGGTGCTGCTGTGGCTGGCCGCGGGCTTCAGCTTGACGATCTTCGTCAACACGTTCGCCATCCTGTTCCAGTCCGGCGGCAACGAGACGTATTCCTTCACGATGTGGGCGGCGTCGACGATGAACGTGGCGTTGTTCGGCAGCGCCGTCCTGTGGGCGATCGGCTATGTGCGGCTGCCGGGACTCCGGTACGAACAAGCGGAGCGAACGCTGGCGGCGGAAGTGCTGAAATAACGAAGGCCGCCGGCCTCGCCGGCCCGGACAGATCGCCATTCCCGAGTTGGGAAGACGCAGTCCGGACGGGCGGGCCGTCGGCCTTTTGTCCGTCGGCTTAACGATTTACCTCATAAATGCTTCGCCAAAGCCTGCACCGCTTGCGCGACGCGGATATCTTCGCCCATCGCGCTCCGTGAGCTCGCATAATCGTACACGGCCAGCGCGTTCGCCGCCGCGTATCTGCCGTGGGCAATCACGTCCGCCGCCGCGGTTTTCTCCGCAAAATCTTCTTCCGCTCGCGTAACGCCCTTCGCGGACGCGCAGAGATAGACGGCGATGCGCTGACCGTCATGGATGGCGAACAGGACGGGAGCGACGCCGTTCAACGGCATCGACAGGACGCTGGCGGTCCTTGCTTCGCCGGAAGTCTCCGGCTGCAGCGGAATGCCCTGGGCGGCGAAAGCCTCCTCGATCAGCGCGATGGTCAGAACCGTTTCAGGCTGGCCGGTCCAGGCGGGCGGGTTTACAGCCTGCCAGCAGCGCCAGACACAGACAGAGCATCGTTACCCGTAGTATCGCGGTTCGCATGCTTCATCCCCCTCTACTCCAAGACGTCTTGCCGCGCCGTCTGGTTGCAGTCTGCCGTACGTTCGGCGAATCGCAAGGGCGTGCGTCCGGCGGGGCTGGATTTCGCAAGCTGAGACGGACAAGCAGCGGCAAAAAGGCAGTCCGCGAAAACGGCACAACGCACACGCGACAGCCCTGTCGGCGCGCGGGGAGGCTAGCGCCCCGTAACCGCCGTCCCTCTCGCGGACATCTTGGTTTTCCCGCCCGGCTTCCACACGGAGAGGACGAACATGAGGAGCAGGGAGATCGTTTGCAGCAGGATCCCGATCCACAGCCACGCATGGTTGACCGTGAAGCCGGGCTCCGCCCAGGCGTTCGCGACCGGCGCTTCGGACAGGCGGACGCCGCGCAGCGTCCATTCATAGAGGCCGACGAAGCCGATGCCGATCGTGACGAGCGTCAGGATTTCTTTGGCGATCAGCCAATAGTAGCGGAAGAGGCCCCACGAGGTGAGCACCGATAGCAGAATGCCGGTCGCGGTCGTGCCGATCGTCGAGGCGCGCACGCTCGAGTCGGCGAGCAGGTGCATGACCGCGTAGCACGTGCGAAGCGTGTCCGCGCTGTCCGTCGCCGAGGCCGTCAGCGCGAGAATGATGAAGGTCGCCTGGCCGCCCAGCATGATGGATGCGAAAACAAGGTGGAGCAGCAGCAGAACGCGCCGCTGCGTCATCGTGAGTTTGGCCACGGGTAGCAGCCCTCCCTTTCGGATGCGATGGTGTTACAGGTTGAAACGGTAGCCGACGCCCCAGATCGTCTCTATGTAAGCCGGCTTGGACGGATCGCGTTCGATCTTGTCCCGCAGCTTGCCGATATGGACCGTGACGGTGGCGTAGTCGCCGAGGGCGTCCATGCCCCAGATGCGCTCGAACAGCTCTTCCTTCCGGAACACCCGGTTCGGATTGGACGCGAGGAAGAGGAGCAGCTCGTACTCCTTGGCCGTAAACGCGACTTCCGCTTCGTTCACGTGCACCCGGCGGGCTTGGCGGTCGATGCGGATGCCCGGCAGCCGCAGCTCGTCGTGCCGCCATTCGCCGCTGCCGACGAGCCGATCGTAGCGGGCCAGGTGCGCTTTGACCCGGGCGACCAGCTCGCCGAGGCCGAACGGCTTCAGGATATAATCGTCGGCGCCGAGGCCGAATCCGCGGATCTTGTCCACTTCCTCCTTCTTCGCGGACACGATGAGAATCGGCACGTTGCTCGCCTCGCGGACCCGGCGGCAAATCTCGTAGCCGTCCAGCCCGGGCAGCATCAGATCGAGCAAAATCAAATCGTACCGGTCCCGCAGCGCCAGCTCCAGCCCGGTCTCGCCGCGGTCCGCCACGTCGGCCTTGAAGCCGCTTGCCTCCAGGTAGTCGTGCTGCACCTCGGCGATGACGGGATCGTCTTCGATGATCAAAATCCGTTTCATGTCGGCTCCCTCCTCATGTCGGTTGTTTTCCCGGCGAGTCCGTAATCCGGGAGCTTCGATCGGCCGGCAGCGCGATGACGATGGACGTGCCCTCGCCGGGACGGCTGAAGGCGCGCACCCGGCCGCCGTGCTCCTCCACGATGCCTTTCACGATGGCGAGGCCGAGGCCGCTGCTTCCGGATTCCGTCCGCCGGGACGGCTCCGCGCGGAAGAAGCGGTCGAAGACATGCGGCAGCGCGTCCTCCGGGATGCCGGTGCCGTTATCCGCGATCCGGATGGCGACGGCCTCGTCCGGGGCGCCGGGCGCCAGGCGTTCCAGCGCGAAACGCAGGATGCGGGGCTCGCGCTCCATATGCTTCAGACTGTTTTCGACGACGTTCAGGATCGCCCGGCGCAGCTTCTCCCGGTCGGCCTGCACGCAGAGCGGCCATGGATCGGCGGAGGCGGGGTCATGCCGCGGCACATCCAGCTCCAGCCGGACGCCGGCGAGGCGCGGGTCGAGCCGCAGCTCCTCGACCGTCCGCCGGACGTACTCGCCGAGCTCCAGCCGCTCGAACCGAAACGGCAGCCGGCCGACGTCCAGCGTGGAATAGAGCGACAGCTCTTCGATCATCCGGTTCATGTCGGCGGCCTTGCCCGCGATCATCGCGACGTACTTCCGCCGTTTCTCCTCCGTGTCCGCGACCCCGCCCTGCAGGCAGTCGACGCAGCCTTGAATGGCGGTGATCGGCGTCTTCAGGTCATGGGAGATGGAGGCGAGCAGCTCCTTGCGGCTCTGCTCCAGCTGCAGCCCGTCGCCGATGGAGTCCCGCAGACGGACGCGCATCTCCTCGAACGCCGCGCCCAGCTGGCCGATCTCGTCCTGCCGCCGCAGATTCACGGGCCGGTCCAGCTCGCCTTCGCGGATATGGCCGGCCGCGGTCCGAAGCGCCTGCAGCGGCCGGATGATGCTGCGCGAGACGAAGTAGGTCAGGACGCCGTTCGTGAGCGCCAGCGCGCCGACGAGCGCGAGCAGCACGGTCGGGACGAAGCGGCGGAAGAAGCGGGCGACCGGCTCCATGTCCGAGGCGATGACGAGGGTGGCGCTTTGGCCGTCCGCGGCGGTGTAGGCGATGCGGTCGAAGCCGTAGCCCCCGGGCTTGCGCGGCGGCCAGGCGTTCGCCGCCTCGGAGCCGCCGGCCTGCAGCTGCCGCGTGATCGCGTCCGCGTCCAAGCCGGGCGACGCGTACGCCGTCCGCTCGCCGCGCAGCACGAGCAGGCCGGCGTCGACCTTCGCCAGCTCCGCTTCCGCGTCCGCGAGAAACGCCGGATCGTCCAGCAGGCGCGGATCGTGCGCGGCGACGAACCGCAGCCCGCCCGCGAGCTCGCTTCGCCCGCCGAACAGGTCGCGGAACGCTTCGAAGGGCAGGGCGGCGCGATGCTGCCGCGCGGCAGCATGGCCGGATCCGGGCGCCATGTCCCGCAGGTACAGGCCGGCCGCGGTCATGACGACCGCCCCGAAGAGCACGACGGGCACCGCGATCATGGCGATATAAGAAAGCAGCAATTTCGTTCGGATAGACATCGGCTTCACCTCTCTTCCAATTGTAGTATCCAACCGTAAAAGGTTCATAAACCAATTCGAAAAAAAGGCTAAAATGTCGGCCGCGGCAAGACAGTTGCTTCCTCGGCTACCGGGAGGGGGGCTGCGGTGGGCTCGATATTTTCGCTGCTGCCTGCATGTCCGGCGTTCGGGGATCCGGCACCATGCCGTTTCCCGATTTCCGCTGACGCTGGGCGCCCCGCGGGGGGCTTCGACATTTCGCCGTCGCCGTAAGGCCCAGTTCAGATGCACGAGGTGACGATTTCATGCTGCTCCCCGATTTCTGCTGAGCCCAGACTCTGAGCGGACAGGAGATCCGTTATATTCGCTGTAGAGCCCAATTTCCCCGTTTCGCGGCCACAGGAGCGCTTATTTGCTCGTTGGAGTCCTCATTGGGTCGCTAGGAGGATGAATAGCGGAACGTGTGTCCGATCGGAGCGCAGAAAACGGGTTTTTGCGCAAATAACGGATCTGGTGTCCGCCAAAGTCGCGCTATCGGGTAGCCGCGTGCGCAAATAGTCGCAAAAGTCGCGTCATCGTGGGGCCGCGTGCGCGAATAGTCGCCAGAGTCGCGCCATCGAGGAGAAGCGTGCGTGCCAAAAAGACCCGCAATCCCATGGGGGATCGCGGGTCTCGCACTACCTAAATGCTCGCCGGCATCGCTACGACGATCTACCGGCTTCGCTTCGCATGCCGAGGCGGCAACTTCGCCCCGTCATGCTTCTCGCCCCGTCATGCTTCTCGTCTCGTCGAGCTCTTCGCCCCGTCAAGCTTTTGCGTCTCGTCAAGCTCTGCGCCCGTCCGTCCCTCAATCAAACTGCCAGCAGCTCAAGCTCAAGCTGCCCAGCTGGTAGCTGCGATGCAGCAGGGTGGCCGTGCGATTCCGGCTGCCGGCGCCCATCGCGATGAGCAGCGGAATGAAATGCTCGTTCGTCGGTACGGCGTCGAGGGCGTACGGCGCCTGGCTCCGGTAATCGAAGAGCGCCGCGGTGTCCCACGCTTCGAGCTTCTCCTGCAGCCAGGCGTCGAACGCCAGCGCCCAGTCGTCCGCGATCTCGGCGCCCCAGCTCAGCCGCCGCAGGTTATGGACGGTGCCGCCGCTGCCGATAATAAGCACGTCCTGCTCCCGGAGTTCCGCCAGCGCGCTGCCGATGCGGTACTGCTCCCCGTTGGTCAGGTGACGGTTCACGGACAGCGCCACGACCGGGATGCCGCCGGCGTCGGGGAAGAGCAGCTTCAGGACGGCCCACGCTCCGTGATCCAGGCCGCGCTCGCCGTCGAAGCGGCTCGGGATGCCGTGCTTGTCGAACAACGCGCGGATGTCTTCGCTAAGCTTACGGTCTCCTTTGGCCGGGTAGGTGATGCGATAGAGCGCGTCCGGAAAACCCGAGAAATCGTAGATCGTCTCGTACGTGTCGGCGGTGCTGACCGTCTGCGTCGTGTGCTCCCAGTGGGCGGAAAACAGGACGATCGCCTTCGGCTTCGGCAGGCCGGCCGCGAAATCCCCGAGAAAATCGGTGTAGGCATGCCGCTCCAGCACAAGGGACGGCGCGCCGTGCGCGAAGAAATAAGCGGGCATCATCGTACATCAGCTCCTTCAGTGGTAGTGGTCCGTTCGGCGTCCGCGCGAAGCCATGCCGCGAAATCCCGCTGGTTCTCCGGCGTGACGCCATGATCGGCCGGGTACGTCTTGAACGTCAGACGTTCGGTCAAGCCGCCGAAATAGTCGGCGTTCTCGCGGCCGATGGCGACCGGGAACACGCCGTCGAACTCGCCGTGCGAGATGAACGCGGACACGTTCGCCACGCTGCGCAACGGGTACTCCGTCTTCACGAAGCCCGGCACGTAGCCGTTCAGCGCGACGATGCCCTTCAGTTCGTCGCCCATCGTCAAGGCGAGGGACATCGCCAGAATGGCGCCTTGGCTAAAGCCGAGCACGTACCGCCGCTTCGGATCGACCGGATACGTCTCCGTCGCGTACCGGATGAAAGCCGTCAGCTCCGCCATCGCTTGGTCGAATTGCTCCCGGATCGGGTTGCCGAGGCTCTTCAGGTCGTAATATTGAAATCCGTTGCCGAGGAGGCGGTTGCCGCGGATGCCGATCACGATGAAAGCGTCGGTCAGGGGCTCGACGAGACCGAACAGGTTGCGTTCGTTGGACCCTTTGCCGTGCAGGGTGAAAATCACGGGATACCGCTGGCCCTCGAGGCGGCCCGGCGGCAGGTGAACGTCGTAATGAAAAGCCGTCTTCATAAAGATACGCTCCTTCCGTGTATAAAATATTAGCGATAGCGAAATAAAATTTATATCCCTAATTTACTGCCGAACAGGGTGGCGTGTCAACAAGAAAATTGATAAAATAAATACAACATACGTATCACTAATATTTCAGGAGGGGGTCCGCGCATGGACATCGGCACGAACATTCGGGCGATCCGGAAGCGCAAGAACATCACGATCGCGCAAATTTGCGAAGATACCGGCCTGTCCCAAGGCTTCATGAGCCAGGTCGAGACGAATAAGACGTCCCCGTCCATCGCGACGCTCGAGAACATCGCCGGCGCGCTGGGCGTGCCGCTCGCGTATTTGCTGCTGAAGAAGGAGGAACGCATGCAGATCGTCCGCAAGGGGGACCGTAAGATCACGACGAGCGGACCGGAGCGGCTGAAGGTCGAGCACCTGGGCGCCGCGAAGAGCATGCGGATGATGCTCGTCGAGCTGCCGCCGGGCGGATCGACGGGAGAGGAACCGCGGGCGCATGAGGGCGAGGAAGTGCATCTCGTCGTCCGGGGACGGATTTACGCCGGGCAGGGGGAGGACGCGGCCGAGTTCGGCGAAGGCGACTCCTTCAGCTGGAACGCCTGCATCCCGCATCTCGTGCGCAACATCGGCGAGGACACGGCGGTCGTGCTCATCGCGGTCTATACGGAGACGGAGCAAGCGGAACCGTATTACGATCGTCCTTAAACGAAGGAGCCGCGACGACGGTACCGACCCGGCGACGCCGCGAGCGCCTCTTGCGCCGTCAGCACGGAGGGAGACTCAGGCGGAAAACGCGGCCCGCGCCAAGTATAGCCGACGACAACGATGCCATCCATGAGACGCGACCCGCGCCAAGAAAGGCCGACGGCTTCCAAGCACTGCGCAAGATGAGGCCAGCGGCAAGAAAGGCCGGCGGCGCCAATGCCGTCCGCGAGACGCGACCCGCGGCAAGGACGCCAGATGCGCTTGTCCCGTCGACGTCCGGCGCGCGACAACGGCCCGGAGTCGCCTGATGAGGCGAATCCGGGCCGTTAGGGTCCCAGCTTATTTCAAGTCGATCTCAGGCTTGGGCTTCGCCCGCCGCGGCTTCCCTTCGGGCCGGCGCGGCGCTTCCTCGAGCTTGTTGAACATGGCGTTGTAGATGACGGCCGACAGCACGGCGAGCAGCGCCAGCGCGGCGAACGTCCACTTGAAGCCGAGCATGCCCGTGAGCGGGATGGACATCGGCGCGATGGTGCGGCCGAGGGTGAAGCGCAGGCTCGCCGCCGCGAAATACTGTCCCCGCATCTCCTCGGGCGCGAGGCGCGCGACGAACGCTTGCTGCGGGCCGGCCGACATGAGCTCCGCCAGCGTGAACACCGCGATCGCGGCCGTGAAGCCCCAGAACGTCGACATGTTGCAGAACATGATCATGCCGAGGGCGTAGAAGAGCGCGCCGCCGATGAACACGATCCGGTCGCGATACTTCGTCATCCACTTCGTCACGATGACCGTGAAGAGGGCGACGAACAGGCCGTTCTCGGAGACGATGAGGCCGAACAGCTGCTGGCCGGTCAGCGTCAGGTCCCAGCCGCGGTACGAGAAGAGCGTCGACAGCGGCACGGTTTCCTTCAGGAAGACCGGGAACAGCAGGTCGAGCTGCATGAACGTCTGCGCGAGCAGCACGCCCGCGATGCTGAACAGCAGGAACACGCGGTCCGCGGCGATGACCCGGTAATCCCGCAGCTGGGCGGTCACCGCGGCGTACCAAGGCGCGCCGGACGCGGTCTTGTACCGGTCCGCCACGTGCGCGGGCCGCGTCTCGCTCAGCCGGCCGCGCATGACGAGCGCGATCGCCGCGCAGATGACCGCGGCCGCGGCGAGCACGGCGTACGGGTTGTCCTTGTACAGGAACGACCCGAGCAGCGGACCGACGACCACGGCCATGTTCGAGGCGGTATAGAAGATCGCGAAGACGCTCGACTGATGCTTCTCGTCGACGACGTCCGCGACCATCGCCTGGCTCGCCGGCCAGTACAGGGCGCCGAAGAAGCTCGCCAGCGTGAAGCCGGCGAACGCCGGCGCGTGCAGATTCACCCAGGGCGAAGCCGCGCAGGCGAACAGCGCGTAGCCGAAGGCCTGTCCGCTCGCGGCGAACACCATCATCCGCTTGCGGCCGAACCGGTCGGCGCAGTAGCCGCCGATCAGATTGGCCAAAACCGACAGCAGCTGGGAGAGCACGAGCAGCATGCCCGTCCAGCCTTTGCCGAACGCATTCGTGAAATAAATGGACAGGAACGGAAAGAACGTCCAAAAGATGACGTTAAACGCGGTTTCTCCGCCGAGGCGGAGCTTCAAATTCGTATCCCAATCGCGGATTCGCATGTACAACTTCCTCTGGTTGCCGGATTTTCGTGGGTTGGGCATCCCCATTATACACGGTCGTCCGCGGCGAAGGGAACATGCTTTCGCCCCTTTACCGCGTCGCAGCAGCCCCTCCGGAAGCCGCGCCCGGATCAGGAATGAAGTTGCAGTGGTCCGTTCGCGGCGCCTGTCGTATGATAGAAGGACGCAAAAGGCACAGACAGCGGGGGAGTTGGCTATGAAGAAACGAAAAGTCGCGGCGATGACCGCCTTGCTGGCGTTCATGGCCGTTTCGCTGGCCGTTACGGCCGATCAGCTGCTGCAGTTCAAGCGGACGGTCGCGTTCGCGTCGGCCGAGGCGTCCGGGGCGGGCATTCCGGTGCTGTGCTACCATTCGATCGCAGATAACGGGGGAAGCAACGAATACGTCGTCTCGCCGGAGCGGTTCCGCGAGGAGATGGCGTGGCTGAGCGGCCAAGGCTACCATAGCATCGATCTGAAGGAATTCGGGGCGCTCCTGTCGGGCAAGGAGAAGGCGAGCGGCAAGGAAGTCCTGATCACGTTCGACGACGGCTATAAGAACAATTACGCCGAGGCGCTGCCGGTGCTCGAGGAATACGGGTTTCGGGCGACGGAGTTTCTCGTGACGAATTGGGTCGGCGGCTCCGGGTATGTGAGCTGGGACGAGGTCAAGGCGCTGCGCAGCGCGGGCTGGGACATCATGGCGCACACGCGCACGCATCCGTTCCTGCCGCTGCATACGGCGAGCGTGCAGCGCGACGAAATCGCCGGCTCCAAGGCGGCCATCGAGCGCGAGCTCGGCACCGAGGTGACCGCCATCGCGTATCCGTACGGGCTGCGCAGCGAAGAGACGATGCGGCTCGTGAAGCAGAGCGGCTACGCGTACGCCTTTACGTTCGACGACGGCTGGACCGATCCGGGCCAGAACCCGTACCTGCTCAAGCGGCTGTTCATCTCGGGCGGGATGGGGCTGGAAGATTTCGAACGCAAGCTCGCGCACGCATAAAAGCATTCGCATGAAGGCATCCCGGTGAGAATGCGATGCCCCAAAATCAAAAGACATTGCCGGCGTCTCCAAGACAGCCGCATGACGAAAAGCCGCTCGGGCAACCCGGGCGGCTTTTTCGCTTCCGCATGGTTTCAAGCCTGACGGCTGTCAACCGCATGCGGCAATCATGGCGCGTCAAGCATGGCGACGGAAGCATCCGCCAGCCGATGCAGCTTCTTTCGATCCGTGGACGTACGGGCCAATACCCGAATTCCGATCATGGTGGCCTGCAGGCTTGCCGCAAGCTGATCGGCATCCTTGCCAAGCGGGATTTCGCCCGATTGTTGACCTTTTCGAATGAGATCGGCAAGGAATCGCTCTTCGTTCTTGAACCCTTCGTTGGTGAGCTCGCCTACCTCCGGATCCCTTAGAGCCAGCTCGGTCGCCGAATTCACGTATAAGCAGCCTAACGGCCGGCCGTCGTTCACCTCGATCAGGTAGTCGAAGAAGAAGCGAATGGCTTCTTGCGACGTGCGGCCGCGGGTGACTTCCGCCTTGATCGCCGCGCTCGTCTGTTTGTCGTATTGTTCCATCGCCTTCACAAAGAGGCTGTGCTTGTCGCCGAACGTATCGTACAGGCTTCTGCGATGGATCCCCATATGCGTAACA
Organism: Paenibacillus artemisiicola; assembly: GCF_017652985.1. Classification (GTDB taxonomy): domain Bacteria; phylum Bacillota; class Bacilli; order Paenibacillales; family Paenibacillaceae; genus Paenibacillus_Z; species Paenibacillus_Z artemisiicola. The sequence goes on along the minus strand of NZ_JAGGDJ010000044.1, from coordinate 9,525 downwards.
AGGTCCTGAAGCGAGGTTTTTTCGTACCCCTGTTCCCAGAATAAGCGCATAGCTTTCAGCAGGACGTCGTGTTCGTCGAATTCTTTGCTTCTTGCCATCGTGTTCACCCTCTTTGACATGATTTTAGCATATGAGAACAATCGGTAAAAGATAAAAATCAAAGCGGTTCATCGAGTCGTTAACCGAATCTCAATATATATGGGAAATTTTTGCTCGGTCCTGCGTTCGGGGAAAGCCGTTTATTTTAGGCCTAATTATTGAAGCGATTAATCCTTAACCGAGTGAAGGAAAAGATTATGAAATATGAAGGTTGTGTTAGGTAAGTTGACAAAAAGGGCGAATGGGTTTTAAATATGGGAATGATCGATCTAAATACTGCGCAGGTAAAAAAACGACAGCTTAGAGGAGACGGAGCAACCATGAACCATCCAAAAGCAGGTGCAATGCGCCGGAAGCCGGACAACGACAATACGTATTTATTCCTGACCGACATTAATTCCATTTTGGTCAGCGGGGAAGACACGAACGGGGAATTTTGCGTGGTGCATTGCTCGGTACGCGAGAATGACGGCCCGCCGCTTCACGTCCACGGAAGCGAAGACGAATCGTTCTACGTGTTGGACGGAGAAATCGAGATGACGCTTGGGGACGACACGTTTTCGGTGCGAAGCGGAGAGTATGTCTTCGCCCCCCGCGGCATTCCGCATACGTTCAAGGTGAGGTCCGAGCAGGCTCGTTTCCTGGTGACGGCCTACCCGGCGGGCTTCGATTCCTTCGTCAAAGAACTGGGCGTTCCTTACGAGGAGGGCATGGAAGCGAATATGGAGCCTCCAACGCCCGAACTGCTTCAAAAACTCATCGAAGTATCCAAAAAATACAACATCACCTATCCGGGCCTCTAAAAATCCCTGAACGCTAGAACGGCTATTCCGCACTTCATGACAAGAACGGAGGAACACCTGATGACGAACATTCTCTCCTCGTCCGAGCCCGATTTTCGCGATGGCCTGGAGCCTCTGCAGCACAAAATCACGATCGACGGCGTCGTCCACAGCTTCCGCGTCGCCGGCCAAGGGCCGGTTTGCCTGGTTCACCCGGGCGGCCCCGGTTTCGATTGGAATTACATGCGCATGCCGCTGCTCGAACAAACCATGACCGTCGTCTATATCGAGCCCGCAGGGACGGGGGATTCCGGGCTGCTGCCGGACGAAGAATACACGATGCCGCGGTATGCCTATCACGCGCATGAGATCGCCAAGCGCGTCGGAGCCCGGAAGCCCTACTTCCTGGGCCATTCGCACGGCGGTTTTGTCGGACTTCAATATGCGCTCGATTACCCGGATGAGCTCGAAGGTCTCATTCTCTATAGCAGCGCGCCTTGCATGGTACAGGAACTCGCAGAGGAGCAGGCACGGCAAATCGAGCTCTACGCCCGGCGCTGGCCGGATCGTCCCGAGGCGCAAGACGCATGGCAGGCGTGGAAGGACATGGGGGCGGGCGCGGCGCGAGACAATGAATCGTTCCTCCACCTGTTGGGACGGCTGCTGCCCGCGTTCTTCGGCGATTATCGGAACCTCCCGTCAGCCTTCGCGACGTGGCGGGACAACTTGAATTTTTACCTCGTTCCCCGAAAGCCGCATACGTGGGACGTGAGAGAGGTTTTAACCGGGATACGCGTACCGGCGCTCATCCTGGTCGGCGAACACGATTTCAACTGCGGCCCGCGCTGGGCTGCGGAAATGGACGAGAAGCTGCCGGATTCGCAGCTTTATACGTTCGTGGCGGGCGGCCACATGAGCCATGTCGAGCGCCCGCGGGAATTCGCGGAAGCCGTGCGCGATTTCGTCGCTCACGGTGCGCGTACCGAAGCCTAAGCCGATGAACGCGGAATTTAAAGGAGGACATCATCGATCATGAAACGCATGAAGAAGCTGGCCGCATCGCTGCTGCTGGCAGCCGCGGTCGGCGCAGCCGTGCCGGCTGCCGTCTCCGCGAACGGAGCGAACCTAGCGGTAACGGTCAACGGAACGGTGCTGGTTTCGTCCGCCAACCATATGACGGACGGCAGGGTTTACGTGGATCTCGAGCGCTTCTCCGGCATGACGGGGATCAACTACGTCTACGACGGCAAGAAACATACGGCAATCCTGAACGGGAGCACGCTTAACGTGATCGAAACGAACCGCGTTCCGACGGTGTATATTCGGAATCTGGCGAATGCGGCCGGAGCGAAAAGCTTGACCTGGAACGAAAAAACGCGCACGGCGCAGATGAACTTTACTGCCGGGCTGGTCGTCTTCGGCGACGTCGTTTCCCAAAACGCGGGCTGCGTGCCGCAAAACCGTTTTACCGTCGGGGACGGGATCGTCTTCCGGATGAAAGCCCAGAATCCGATCACGGGCTTGTTGGCGGAAGACGCGAAGCTGCAGGTGCATCTCGGCACGGGCGAAGTGCTGGATATGCAGCTGGGGCAGCACCCGCCCGATGCGCCGGACGGCGAGCGGTTTTGGAGCGCGAATTACAAAGTGACGGACGCGACTCCGAAAGGCACGCTACATTATTACGTCACCGCCGAAACGCCCATCATGAAAGGCGAATACAAGCCGTTTCAAGTCGCTCCTTCGCTCATCACGATCGTCGCGCCGGAATCCGCGGCCTCGGGGGGAACGGCGAACTAAGCGCGCCATGGAAGCGAGGTCAAGCCAATGAAACCCATCACGCATCCGTTCACCTTCCTGAGCTCGCTTTTGGTCCTGGTAACGTCGTTCTTGGGAATAGCCGGCCCTGCGTCGGCGAGCGGACAATCCGTCGCGCCGACCGTACAAACCGCGGAAAGCAAAGGTACCGTAGGATCGATCCTTCATTTCTCGGCCGCGGGCCTGAAACCGAACGCGCCCGTTAACCTGCATTGGGAAACCGAGCAAGGCAGCTACGCGATCGAAGGCTTGTACCGTTTCATCGGGCCGGCGTACAAACCCGAAGTGAAGACGCTGCTGTCCGGCATGTCCGACGAACAAGGAAACTGGCAGGGGAGCTTCGCCGTTCCGAGAGGTTTCGGCGGCGACCATACGATCTACGTAAGCCAAGACAATAAGCATGCCGCCCAAAACAACGTCTTCGTCGCGCCGACGTTCCGGCTCTCGCCGGAGTCCGGCCCGGTCGGAACGGAAATCACGGTCCAGGCCGAGGGAATCGGCTATTCGACCATGGAAAGCAACTGGCAATTGTCTTACGACAACAAGATGACGGGCCTGATCTCCGCCGTCTCCACGAATGGCAGCGCGACCGCGAAGATTCGGGCCTCCGGCCCGGCCGGCAAGCATACGATCACGATATGGCATGGTTATTTGGGCATGCCGTACGTGAATTATACGGAAGCGCCGAATGCGTATTTGCCCGTTCCGAGCTTTACGTTCGACGTGACCGGCGGACCGCCGGCCGCCGAGCCCGAAGCGGAAGCTTCGCCCAAGGCGGCCGGCGGCGGCGTGCGCCTGCCCGCCCTGTCGAATAAGCCCGGCGTATCCGCTTCGCTTAGCCAATCGTCCGGGCACGTGGGGGATCGCGTAATGCTGAAGGCGAGCGGGATGCCGGCGGCGCAATCGGCTAAGCTTGTCTGGCATACAATGGAAGGAAGCCGGATCTCGGGCAAGAATTTCGAAGAGAAAACGAAGGTCATCGGCACGGCCCGGACGGATGCCAACGGCAGTTTGAGCTACGGCTTCCCGATCCCCGACGATCTTGGCGGTGTGCCGCATCGGATGGAATTGAAAGTTGCCGGCGTTACTTATGGCGAGGTCTACTTGTCGATCCTGCCGTCGGTCGTCAAAATGACGCCAACGTCCGGACCTGCGGGTACCGAAATTGCCATACAGATCAAAGGAGTCGGCTGGACGGAATACGATAACGCCTATTACCTGGATTATGACAATGCCTACCTGGGTTACATGTGCGGCTTCAACAGCCAAGGAACGGCAACCTTCACGATCGTCGCTTCAGGCGAACCGGGTTACCACCTCATCGATCTGTATCCGGGGATCTATCGGGGAGAGCAGCGGAACCCCGACGTCTATCTCGCGCCTCAGTTGACCTATGGCGAGGACCATCCCGGCTCCGCCATTCCGGCGATCCGCTTGGGATTCGCGATTACCGAATAAGCAGCTCGGCAAGATGACGGAAAACAAGACGGCGGCCGGAAGAACGGCCGCAGGATAAACGAAAGGCCGCCCGGGCGATCCCGGGCGGCCTTTCGTGATGCGCATGCGCGGCTGCGCCTTGCGGCGCGGGCGCGATTATCGGTTGACCATCTTCGTCAGCGTCAAGGACCAGTCGAGCGCGCTGTAGTCGAGCTCCCAGCCGAGCTGCTCCGCGATGAAGCGCAGCGGCACCATGACGCGGCCGTCGTCGTTCAGCACGACCTTCGAGCCGATGGAGACTTTCGCGTCGTTGATCTCCATCGCTTCCCGGCCTACCCAGAATTTCATGACGTCCGGTCCGGCCCAGACGACCGTCGCTCCGGTCGTCGCGTCCCACGCGACCTTCGCGCCGACCCCTTCGGCGAGCGCGCGCACCGGCACGTACACCATGCCCTTCCAGAACATCGGGCTCGTATCCATCGTCACCATGCGGCCGTTATTGTTCAGCATCGGACTGTTCACCTTCAGCTTCACCGTGTATACGCTCATCGGAGCGGCCGGCATATCCGCCGCGCTGGTCGCCGGCGCCGTCGGTTCGTTCGGCATCGCGTCGGCGTTCGCCAGCGCAGGCATCATCAGGGTCAATCCGAGCAGGGGAAGGATCAGCTTTTTCGTCTTCAATTACGTCACGCTCCTTAATGAATGGGTAGGGTGGGCAAACCGTTCCTGCTGGTGCGTCGTGCCAAGCGGAGCGCATTTGAGATCATCTGAGAAGATAGTAATGGCCGATGCTGCGGATTGATCCAAATCGCCTATGGGCATGGCGAAAAGTGGGTACGGAGGACTTGTCTGCCATGTAGTTTGATGTTACCCGGCGTAGCGGGACATGAATCAATGGAGGGGGTACTCCGCGAAAAACGCAAAAAAAGGATGGCGCGGGGCCATCCTGATGCCGCTATGCAGATGGAGCTGCGCTGCTCCGTTACTCCGACCAGTCGCGCCGCAGCGTGAACAGATCGCGCAGCGCGTCCGTCGACAGCTCCGTGATCCAGCCCTCCGAGCTCGTGATGACGTCGTCGCTCAACTGCTGCTTGCTCTCGAGCATCTCGTCGATCCGTTCCTCCAGCGTGCCGAGCGAGATGAACTTGTGCACCTGCACGTCGCGCGTCTGGCCCATCCGGTAGGCGCGGTCCGTGGCCTGATTCTCCACGGCGGGGTTCCACCAGCGGTCGAAATGGAACACGTGGTTCGCCGCGGTCAGGTTGAGCCCGACGCCGCCGGCCTTGATCGATAGAATGAACACGTTCGGCTGTTCCGCGTCCGGCAGCTCCCGGGATTGGAACCGCTCGATCATCCGGTCGCGCGCCGTCTTGGACGAGCCGCCGTGCAGGTACAGGACGGGCTCGCCGAGCTCCCGGCCGAGCACGCGCTGCAGCATCTCGCCCATCCCGATGTACTGCGTGAAGATGAGGCAGCGCTCGCCCTCCTCGCGCAGCTCCTTCACGAGGTCGAGCAGCCGTTCGAGCTTGGCGGAGCGGCCGATGAGCATCGCCGATTCGGCGGCTTCCTCGCGCTCGTCCTCCGGCACCGGCACGGCCTCCTTCGTCAGCAGCACGGGGTGGTCGCACAGCTGCTTCAGCCGCGTCAGCGCGGAGAGGATCGCGCCTTTGCGCTGAATGCCCTCCAGCTTCTTGACCTCGTCCATCAGCTCCTTGACCGTCTGCTCGTAGAGCGCGCTCTGCTCGCCGGTGAGGTGGATGTACGTCTTCATCTCGTTCTTCTCCGGCAGGTCCAGCATGATGTTCGGATCCTTCTTCTTGCGCCGGAGCATGAACGGCTTCACGAGCCGCTGCAGCTCCTGCGTCCGCTTCTCGTCGCGCTCGCGCTCGATCGCCTGGCCGAACCGCTCGGCGAACGTACGGGCGCTTCCGAGATAGCCCGGATTGGTAAAATCGTAGATCGACCACAGCTCCGCGAGCCGGTTCTCGATCGGCGTGCCCGTCAGCGCGATGCGGTGCCGCGCGGGGAAGCTCTTGACCGCCATGGCCTGCTTCGTGCCGGCGTTCTTGATGTTCTGCGCCTCGTCGAGGCAGATCGCCGTCCAGGTGTAACCGCCGAGCAGCTCCTGGTCCAGCGTCGACGTCGCGTACGAGGTCAGCACGAGATCGGCCTCCGCCGCTTCCTCGTAGAACGCGCCGCCGCTCAGCCGCTTGCTGCCGTAATGGAGCAGGATGCGCAGCGACGGCGCGAAGCGGCGCACCTCCTTCTGCCAGTTGCCGAGCACCGAGGTGGGGCAGATCAGCAGCGCGGGACGGCGTCCTCCGTTCGCGGCCGGTTCCTCCGCGACGTGCAGCAGGTACGCGATGAACTGAATCGTCTTGCCGAGGCCCATGTCGTCGGCCAGGACGGCGCCGAGCCCGAACCGGCGCAGAAAAGCGAGCCACGAGAAGCCGGCCTGCTGGTAGCTGCGCAGCTCCGCATGCAGCGTCGGCGGCACGGGGACCGACGGCCAGTCCGTCTGCTGCGTCAGCTGCGCCATGACGGTCGTCAGGTGGGCGTTCAGCTCGACGTCCACCTCCAGCCCGCCTTCGTGCTCGCCGTCTTCTTCGCCGCCGCGCTCGCCGGCCTTGTCCGCGCCCGCCGGCAGGAAGAAAGCGCGGTTGCGCCGCAAATGCAGCTGCAGCACGTCCTGGAAGGACAGCCCCCGCCGCGGATCGACGCCCGCCATCGCCTTGCGGATCTGCGCGAGCAGGGCGGGATCGAGCGGCACCCATTGACCGCGGAACCGCACGAGCCGCTCGCCGCGGGCGACCAGCTCCCGAAACTCTTCCTCGCTGAGGTCGGCATCGCCGATGGAGACGCGCCAGTCGAAATCGATCAGCGCGTCGAGGCCGAAGAAGGACCGGCCGCCGTCCTTGCGCGCGCCCTCGCCTTCGCCGGGGCGGACTTTCGCGCGCAGGCGCGGCTTCTTGCGGCTCGCCTCTTCCCACCAGGCGGGCAGCAGCACCTGCCAGCCGGCGGCCAGGAGGCGCTGGCTGTCCGCGGTCAGGAACCGCCACGCGTCGTCGTCGGGCAGCGGGGCGTTCAGCACGTCCGCGGGGCTGCCGGCCAGCCGGTCGGCCGGCAGGCTCGCGCGCAGATGCGCGAGCCACGCCGCGGAGCGCTCGCGCACGTGCGGCGTCCAGCCGGAGGGCCACGTCCCGGAGGCTTCGCCGTCCGCGGCCAGCCGGACCGGCGCGAGCTTCGCCGGTTCGAGCTTGTCCTGCAGCAGGAGCGCGAGGCGCCAGCCGCCGGCTTCGGCGTCCTCCGGCTCCAGCAGCTGCAGGAGCGGCCGGAACGGCAGCGTGTCGGCCTTCCAGCCGGCGGCGACGAGCCAGCCGCGCTCGTCGAGGCCCGCGGCCGCCGCGGCGCGGTCGCGCGCGAACAGCAGCGGGAAGTCGCGGCGCAGGTCGCCGGCGGCTTCCTCCGTGCCGTAATGGCGCTGGAACACCGCCGCGGAGAAGGCGGCGCCGAGGCCGGCCAGGAAGGCGGCGTCCGCCGCCTCCGACTCCGGGGCTTCCGCGTCCGGGGCATCGCCATCCCATACGCCGTGCTCGTCCCAATCGCCGTCCTCGTCCGGTCCGCCGTACAGGCTGCCGCCGCGCGCCCGGCCGGCGCCGTCCGCGAGCGCGCGCAGCGCCCGGCGTGACTTCGCGTCCAGCGCCTCCGCGTCCCACGTCCACCGCAGCTTGCCGGCCTTGTAGGCCTCGAAGCTCGGGACGAATTTGCGCTCCGCGACGCCGCGCGCAAGCGCCGGCGCGAGCGCGGCGAGCCGCGCGGCGCCGCCTTCGAGCCGCCAGGTCACGTGCACCGGCAGCCATTCGGGGTCGGCGAAGAACGGCAGCACCATCTCCGCCGGCAGCACGACGAGCTCCAGCTCGTCCCGGAGCTTCTCGATCTCGAGCTCCGTGCCGTAGAACGACGGCTCGTGCCGCGCGAACAGCCGCTGCTTGACGAGCAGCCCCGGCGCGTAGCCGGACGCGTCCGCGCCGAAGATCAGCGCGTCGCCCTGTTCGGTCAGGCTCGCTTGAATCGTAAGCGTATCGGCGTACGCGTTCATGACAGCAGTCCTCCTTTGCGCAGTTCTTCCTGCAGCGCCCGCAGCCGGCTGTTCCGGCTCGCGAACGCGGCGATGAACTGCTCCCACCGCTCGCCCCGCTTCAGCCGGGCGTACAGCTTGGCGAGCCGTTTCAGCAGCTTCGCCGCGGCCTTGTAGCCGTCGCGGTTCTTCTGCAGCACGTACCGTTCCACCGCCTGATGGTAGAAGGGCAGCAGCAGCTCCGGCGCGTCCTTCTCGACCGGCTTCAGCGCGGTCACGCGGAACGACAGCGGATCTTGGCCCATGCACATCTGCAGGTCGATCCACAGGTCCCAGCAGCCGTGCGCCGCCAGCGCGTCCTCGTAGACGGACCGCGAGAACGGCAGCATCGCCTTGAGCGTGCGCCACATCGCCGGCTCCGCCTCGGGCAGATGCGCCACGACCGCCTCCCAATAGTCGCCGTAGGACGCCAGGTCCTCGCCGCGGAAGCCGACGAGCAGCGGGCCGGTCTCCGCGAGCCAATCGCGCAGCCGGGCCCATTGCCCGCCGCGTTCCAGGATGCCGAGCAGCGGCGCGAGATGCTCCGGCTTCAGCATCAGCGCGCTCCCGCCGCGGGCGAGCAGCGCCCGCGCTTCCGCGTCGCGCGCCAGGCAGAGCAGCGGCAGGCATTGCGCGAGCGTCCACGGCAGGCGCGATAGGGACGGCCCGAGCTCCGCCTCCGCCGCCCGCAGCTTGCGCAGCTCCTCCTCGTATAGCGTCGGGCTTCCGGCCGAGCCGGGACCGAGCCAGTGCAGCCACAGCGACGCGTAGAGCGACGCGAAGCAGCCGAGCGTCTTGTCCTCGGTCAGCATGCGCTCCCGGAGGAAGTCCGCCGTCTCCATCAGCCGGTCCCAGTACGCCGAGTCGTCGCCCGCCAGCGCGAGCTTGTCCTCGAGCAGGCTCCGCGCCTGGCCGCGCAGCCCGTCCAGCGCGAGCTGCGTATGGTAGCCCATGAACAGGCCCGATTGGCGCCAGTCCGCTTGGGCCGGCTTGACCATCCGCTCCAGCACGAACAGCAGGGCGTGGAGCGTGAACAGCTGCTCCAGCGCCCAGGGCAGCTCGGGCCGCATGGCCTGGAGGTCGGCGAGCAGCTCGCCGGCCTCCTGCGCCGTGCGGACGTGCAGGTGCATCGGCCCGCGGCGCGCCTGGAACCGTTCGTGCCACTTGGCCACGGGGAGCCCTGTCAGCTCCGCCTCCGTCAAGGTCGGCCGGACGGGCCGGGGGGCCGACGGCGCGGAGCCGCGGTTCGCGCCCTCGCCGTCGCCCGGCCGGGAC
>NZ_JAGGDJ010000043.1 GCF_017652985.1 Paenibacillus artemisiicola | reverse complement strand
CGCGCTGACCGGCGCGGCCGGGCTCGCCTTGGCGGCGCGCCGCCGGCGCGAACGCTTCGCGTTCGGCGCGGCGCTGCGCCGGTACGGCAGCGCCCTGAAGGCGGGCCGGCACACCGCGGCCCGCAGCCAGTTCCTTCAGCTCGCGGACGCCGTATGGCGCGAGCTGTACAAGCGGTGCGGCGCGAAGCCGCCGCACCGCACGGCGCGCGAGTACGCGGCGGGACTGGCGCTGCCGCCGGAGGCGGCCCCGCTCGTCGCCGACTTCGTGCGCTGGGACGAGGAGGCGCGGTTCGACGAACTGCCGCGCCGGCTGCCGTCGCCGCAGCAGATGGCGGCGCTCATCGAGGGGCTGAGCGCCCCGAAATAAACCCTATCGGTCACGCGCAAGCCGGGCGAAAAGCCCGGCTTTAGTTGTGCTCTGCCGAAGCTTCGCGCCGACTGCGCGAGTACCGCCGCCGCGCCGCGCTACGACCGCTGCGCGCCGCGCCGACTGCGGAAGTGTCGCCCCGCGCCCTCGCCGCAGGCGTCCAGCCCCGCATATCGCCAGCGGCGTAACCTCGCCGACTGGGGGAGTGCCGCGCCGTGCCTCGCCGCAGGCGTCCCGCCCCGCATCGCCAGCGGCGCAACCGCGCCGACTGGGGGAGTGCCGCGCCGCGCCCTCGCCGCAGGCGTCCCGCCCCGCATCGCCAGCGGCGCAACCGCGCCGACAGCGGGAGTGCCGCCGCAGGCCTTGCACGCGGAACTCGCGCTAGGCGCTGCACGCGGCCCCCCGCGCTAGGACTCGCCCCACCACCAAGGCCTTCCGATTGCCGGAATCATTCAAAAATTTCGTTTTATTACAATTTAATTGATTGAAAACGCTATTTCGTGTAAAATGCATGTATCTAATCCTTTCGGGAAGCGGGGTGTCTCCGTGCTGGAACTGAATTTCGACGAACCGGACAAGCTGGTCGGCATCGCGCACGCGTTATCGACCCGCTCGAGGGTCGACCTGCTGCAGCTGCTGAGCACGAAGAAAATGAACGTCGTCGAGATCGCCGAAGCGCTGCGGCTGCCGGTCTCGACCGTCGCGAACAACGTCAAGATTCTCGAGGCCGCGGGGCTCATCAACACCGAGCTGCTGCCGGCGACGCGCGGCGCGATGAAGGTGTGCAGCCGCAACTACGACGACATTCACATCAAATTCAATACGCCGAAGCCGCTGCCGAAGGGCGAGACGCTGGAGTACCGGATCGAGCTGCCGATCGGCCATTACAGCGACTGCGAGGTGTACCCGACCTGCGGGATCGCGGGCGCGGAGCAGTTCCTGCTGGAAGAGGACGAGCCGGTCCAATTCTATCATCCGAAGCACATCGACGCGCAGCTCATCTGGTTCCGGAAGGGCTACGTCGAGTACCAGCTGCCGCTCGATCTGCCGTCGGGCGCGCGGGTCAAGTCGCTGGAATTCTCCATGGAGCTCTGCTCGGAAGCGCCGAACTACGATCATAATTGGCCCTCCGACATTACGCTCTGGGTCAACGGCCTGGAGGCCGGCAGCTGGACGAGCCCGGGCGACTTCGGGGACCGGCGCGGCAAGCTCAATCCGGCGTGGTGGCTGGACGGCGCGACGCAGTACGGGCTCTTGAAGACGTGGATCGTGGGCGAGGAACGGACGACGCTGGACATGAAGGAAGTGTCCGGAATCACGATCGCGGATTTGAACCTGAAGCGGCGGCCGAGCGTGAGGCTGCGGATCGGCGTGAAGGAAGACGCCTTGCACAAGGGCGGCGTGAATCTGTTCGGCAGGCGGTTCGGCGATTACGAGCAGGATATCGTGATGAAAGTGAATTACGTGATGGAGTAATATTCGATCAAAACGCGGACAATAAGCCTATAATTACAGGAATCCTGTTATTAAAGGCTTATTTTTGTTTTGTTAATTACAAAATTATTGAATGAAACCGTTGACATTATGAATTAATGCCGCTAATATAGGGGCATAGAGACAAGATATATGTAATAAATCAAAAAACGTATTTTGTTTCTGATTGGCATGATTCGATTCGAACTAGGGAGGCCAACCATGAAAAAAAGGTATGCAATGGCAATGACGTCGCTCCTCTCGCTGTCTCTTCTCCTGAGCGCTTGCGGCGGCAACAACGCGGCAAATAACGGCGGCAATAATGGAAGCGCTGACGGCGGCAACGCGGCGCCGGCGGAGAACGCGGGCTCGAATGCCGGCAACGCGGGCGCGGGCGGCGGCGAGAAGGTGAACCTGAACTTCTGGACGCTGTTCGACGGCGGCGACGGCGCGAACATGCAGGCGCTCGTCGACGAATTCAACAAGACGCACCCGGACATCCAAGTCAAGAACACGAAGCTCGTCTGGGGCGAATATTATACGAAGCTGATCACGGCCGTCGGCAACGGCAACGGCCCGGACATCGGGATTTCCCATACGTCCCGCCTGCCGGACCTGATCGACCAAGGCGTCGTGACGGAGCTTGACGACGTCGCCGCGGACGCGGGCGTCGATTGGTCGACCTATAACCAGAACCTGCTGAACGCGACGATCGTCGACGGCAAGCACTACGCCGCCCCGATCGACACGCATCCATTCATCATGTACTACAACAAGAAGCTGCTGAAGGACGCGGGCCTGCTCGGCGAAGACGGCAAGCCGGTGCTGGAGCAATCGGCGGACGGCTTCATGAAATTCCTGCAGACGCTGAAGGAGAAGCTGCCGGCCAAGGTAACGCCGTTCGCGCTCTCCAACTCCAACGACGACCCGTACCGTTTCTGGTGGGCGCTCTACTCCCAGCAAGGCGGCAACGACCTCGTCTCCGACGATCTGAAATCCGCCGCCGTCGACGCCGACAAAGGCGCGAAGGCAGCCGACTACATCCAGAAGCTGTACACGGGCGGCTACATCAAGAAGAACGACCCGGACTTCTATAAGAACTTCCAAAGCGGCACGGCGGCGATCATGATGACCGGCGTTTGGGCGACCGGCACGTGGGAGTCGACGAAGGGCCTTGAGTTCGGCGCGATGCCGATTCCGAAAATATTCGACCAGGAAGCGACGTGGGGCGATTCCCACACGATCATCCTGCCCGTCACGAAGTCCGAGGATCCGGCGAAGCGCAAAGCCGCGATGATCTTCGCGGACTGGATCGCGTCCAACGGCCAGATCTGGGCGAAAGCGGGCCATATCCCGTCCAAGCCTTCGGTGCTCGAGAACGCGGACTATAAAGCGATGCCGTACCGCAGCGACTACGCGTCGGTAGCCGGCACGGTCAAATTCAGCAAGCCGTCCACCAAGAACTGGCAGATTCGCGACAACGCCTCGTTCAAGATCCTGAACGAAGTGTGGGCGAACAAGCTGAGCCCGACGGACGCCATGGCGAAGCTCCAAGAGGCCGTCCAGAAGGTGCTTGACGAATAGACCGATTCATATCGCGAGTTTCCCCCAAGCTTGCGGCCGTCCCGGCCGCAGGCTTGACGGCGAAACGGAGAGGGTGAGGCGCAAGTGAGAATGAGCAAGCTGAGGGCCGACGTGCAGGCGCTTCTGTTTCTGCTGCCGTTCCTGGTCATCTATATTCTGTTCACGATCTGGCCGATGATCAAGGGCGTGAACATGACGTTTTACAAATGGACGCTGATTCGCAAAATGAAATACGTCGGCGGCGACAATTACAACCGCATGCTGCACGACCACGACATGTGGGCGGCCATCTGGCATTCCTTCATCTTCGTCGTGCTGACGACGCCGACGATGATCATCCTCGCGATCGTGCTCGCGCTCATCGCGAACCGCAAGTCCCGGCTGCAGCGCTTCTATCGCAGCGTATTCTTCCTGCCCAGCGTGCTGTCCGTCGCGGTCGCTTCGTTCCTGGGCTTGTTCGTGTTTCAGCCCTACACGGGGCTCGTGAACTCGGTGCTCCACCTGATTCATCTGCTTCCGGAGAACACGGAGATCTTCTGGCTGACCGAAACGAATCTATCCTGGATCGCCATCGCGCTCATCACGCTGTGGTGGACCGTCGGCTTCAACTTCATCCTGTACTTGTCGGCCATGCAGGACATTCCCGACGAAATCTACGAGGCCGCCCGCTTGGACGGCGCGAACGATAGACAGATTTTCTTCCGCATCACGTTCCCGTATCTCAGCCCGATCACGAAGACGATCACGATGCTGCAAATCATTGCGTCCTTCAAGGTGTTTCTGCAAATCTACATCATTACCGGAGGCGGCCCGCTCGACAAGACGCGTCCGATCATTCAATTGATCTACGAAACGGGCTTCAAGAAAAACGATCTCGGCTATGCGGCGACGATGTCGTACATGCTGTTCGCGATTCTCCTCGTGCTCTCCGCCTTCCAATACTGGATGAACAACCGGAAAGGAGCGCAAGCGTGATGAAAAACGTCTACCGCATCTTGTCCCTGCTCGTCGCGCTCGTCTTCGTGGCGCCGGTCGTCTGGATGCTCGTCGTGTCCATCAAGGAAGAAGGCATGAAGATCGTGTCCGTCGTGGACTGGTTCACGCCGCCGTATTCGTTCGCGGTGTACGACCAAGTGCTCTCGGGCACGAAGCTGTCGAACTGGGTGCTGAACAGCTTCTTCGTCGCCGTATGCGTGACGCTGCTGACGGTCGTCATCGCGTCCATGGCGGGTTTCGTGCTCGCCAAGCTGCCGTTCCGCTATCGTTCCTTCGTCTTCTTCTTCACGCTGGCGGGGCTGCTCGTGCCGGGCGAAGCAATCATCATCCCGCTCTACCAGGTGGCGAAGGACATGAATCTGCTGAACTCTTACGCCGGTCTCATTATTCCGGCGCTGGCTTCGCCGTTCGCGGTCATCGTGCTCAAGAGTTTCTTCGACGGCGTGCCGAACGATCTGCTCGAGAGCGTCCAGATCGACGGCGGCGGCACGTGGCGCATCTTCGTCAGCATCATGCTGCCGCTCACCCGGCCGGCGCTGGCGTCCATGGCGATCCTGACTTTCATCGGCTCGTGGAACAATTTCCTCTGGCCGTTCCTGTCGATTACCGACGACAACCTGTTCACGCTCCCGATGGGCATCCCGACGCTGATGAGCCAATATTCGGAGGACTACGTAAAGCCGATGGTCGTCAATACGATCGCGTCGCTGCCGATCATGCTGCTGTTCCTGATCTTCGAACGCCAGATCGTCAAAGGCGTCAGCCTGTCCGGCATTAAAGGATGAGCGGCGGCGGGCCGCGCAAGCGGGAGAGCGCGATCGACCTCTTCAAAGGCTTGCTCGTGCTGGGCATGGTGTACGGCCATACGCTGCAGTTCTTCAGCGACCAGCGGATTTATCCGAACGGCCAAACCGTCATCGATTTCATCAATCTGATCACGTTCTCCGGCTTCGTGTTCAGCTTCGGGTACGTCTCGCAGCTGGCTTACTACCGGAAGACGTTCCGCGAAGCCGCGCCGCGGATGCTGAGCGCGGCGGCGAAGACGCTCGGCGCCTTCTACGTCTCGGGCCTCGCGTACCGGCTGTTCATCGACGGCCGCGTCCTCTCGTGGGCGAACGTCAAGCCGGTCCTGCTCTTGAACGACATGCCGGGCTGGTCGGAATTTCTATGGTCGTTCACGTATCTGATGGTGCTCGGTCTCGCGCTGTTCGTGCCCTTGAAGGCGCTGACGGCGCGCAGATGGACGGGCTTCGCCGCGGCCGCGCTGCTGCTCTTGACGACGTATCTGCCCTACGGGTCCGTTCATGTCATGAAGCTCGGGCCGCTGATCGGCACGCGCGACTTCGCGTCGTTCCCGGTCCTGCAATATTTCCCGTATTATCTCGTCGGCATGCTGTTCGCGAGGCATCGCATCGTCCGGGATTGGCGCGTGCTCGCGGGTGCGGCGCTCGCGACGGGCGCCTTCCTGTGGAAATGGCTGGCGGACGGCGCGCTCCCGGAACGGTTCCCGCCGTCGGTCTGGTGGATTCTCGGGGCGGCGCTGCCGCTGTACGGCTATTACCTGCTCGCCCGGCTGATGGAGCGGACGCCCGCGCCGTTCGCCGCGTTCGACGCGATGGGGCGCAACGTGCTGTGGTGCCTCGTCATGAGCAATTTGCTGCTGTTCTCCCTCAAGGGCAACCAGCAGGACAACCTGCTGCTCAGCACGCTGGACGGGCTCTGGATGGCGGCCGTTCTGCTCGCCGTCGCCTCGTTCGGCATCTGGATCATCACGAAAAAAGAGAGACAGCAATCTAAAAGGAGTGGGAGAGAACATGCTTCAACAACCTAGCGCAGTAGCTACTGAAGAAGATAACGCAATCGCAAGACCGGAATATCCGCGCCCGCAATTCGTGCGCGACCGGTGGCTGAACCTGAACGGCGACTGGGAATTCGCCTTCGACGACGCGAGCATCGGGGAGCGCGAGGGCTGGCAGCGCCGCGAAGCGGCGGCCTTCGACCGGACCATCGCCGTGCCGTTCTGTTATCAGAGCGAGCTGAGCGGCATCGGCGACGCGGCGTTCCATGACACCGTCTGGTACCGCCGTTCGTTCGTCCTGCCCGCCGATTACGCGGGGCACCGCATCCTGCTGCATTTCGGCGCCGTCGATTACGAGTGCCGGGTCTGGGTGAACGGGCAGCTCGTCGCCACGCACGAAGGCGGCCACACGCCGTTCCGCGCGGACATTACGGACGCGCTGCGGGACGGGGAGAACGTCGTCGCCGTCAAGGCGGTCGACTACAGCAAGGACGTTACGCTGCCCCGCGGCAAGCAGTTCTGGGAAGAGAAGTCCGCGGGCATCTTCTACACCCGCACGACGGGCATCTGGCAGACGGTCTGGCTGGAGCCGGTCGCGCCGACGCATCTCGAGCGGGTCCGCCTGACGCCGGACATCGATCGCAATCAAGTGAAGCTGCAGGCGTTCATCGGCGGCTTCGCGCCGGGCGCGGACGTGTCCCTGCGCGCGACGGTGACCTTCGCCGGCGAGCTCGTCTCGGAGGATACGTTCCGCGTGACGCGGGAGACGGAGACGCGCGTCATCGGCGTCCACGACTTCAACGATCACGGCCTCGGCCGCTGGTGGAGCCCGGAGAAGCCGAATCTGTACGACCTGCGCCTCACGCTGCTCGTCGACGGCCGGGAAGCCGACCGCGTCGACAGCTACTTCGGCATGCGTAAAATTTCCGTGGAGGACGGCGTCGTCCTCCTGAATAACCGTCCGTACGTCATGCGGCTGGTGCTCGACCAAGGCTATTTTCCGACGGGCCTCCTGACCGCGCCGAGCGACGAAGCGCTGAAGCGCGACGTCGAGCTGACGAAGGAGATGGGCTTCAACGGCGCCCGCAAGCACCAGAAGATCGAAGATCCGCGCTACCTGTACTGGGCGGACCGTCTCGGCCTGCTCGTCTGGGGCGAGATGGCGAACGCGTATCATTTCTCCGAGAAGTACGTCGGCCGCGTGACCCGCGAATGGCTGGACGCCGTCGAGCGCGACTACAACCATCCGTGCATCGTCGCCTGGGTGCCGATCAACGAGAGCTGGGGCGTCACGAACATCCTGGTCGACGAGCAGCAGCAGCAGCACGCGCTGGCGATGTACCATATGACGAAGTCGCTCGACCCGACGCGCCCGGTCATCTCCAACGACGGCTGGGAGCTCGTGAAGACGGACCTCGTCACGATCCACGACTACGAATGGCGCCGCGAGGTGCTGGCGGACCGTTACTCGTCCGTCGAGAAGGCGCTCTCCGCGCGCCCGGGCAACCGGTGGATCCTCGTGCCGGGCTATCCGTACGAAGGACAGCCGCTGCTGCTGACGGAGTTCGGCGGCATCTCGTTCCAGAAGGGCGACTGGGAAGGCTGGGGCTATTCCGGCGCGAAGGACGAAGCGGATTACGAGGAGCGGCTCGCCAACGTCGTCGATCCCGTCAACGCGGCGCCGCTGCTGCAGGGCTTCTGCTATACGCAGCTGACCGACGTGGAGCAGGAGATCAACGGGCTGCTCACGTACGACCGCCAGCCGAAGATCCCGCTCGAAAACATTCGCCGCATCGTGCAGGGCCGGTGATTGGAAGGCCGGAGCCGGCAAGCGGTTTGATTGCTGGTTCGTAATTTGCGGGTTCGTAAAGTACAAGTTTACAAAGTGCAGGTTCATAAAGTGCAGGTTCAATCGATCGCACGTTCATAGATTGCGCGTTCATAGATGGTAGGTTCATAGATTGCGCATACGATAAATCGTACGTTCAATAGTTTCGTGCAATAGTTTGTGCGTTCGCGGCTTGTACGTTCGCGGAATTTACCTTTAGATTTTACCTTCAATAGAAAGCAAGAGAAAGCAAGCTCAAACTCGCCGAACGGAGGGGCATCGCCATGTCCAAGCTCAAACGGACCGGACTGCTTGCCGCCGCGCTCTGCATCGCGGGAAGCGGGTGCGCCTTGAACGGGAACGACGCGCCGAAGCCGCCGGAGCGCACCTATTCCAATCCGGTCAAGCTGGCCGACGAATGGGGCGACTACGGCCTCGGCGATCCGTTCGTCTTCGCTTACGACGGCTATTACTATCTGTACGTGAGCACGCGGGATACGGACGCCGGCGTCAAGGTGTGGCGTTCGGCCGATCTCGTCGACTGGACGTACGAGGGGCTGTGCGCGGAGGACCCGGTCACGACGGGCGCTTACGCGCCGGAGGTCCGGTATTGGAACGGCAAGTTCTACATGTACACGTCGCCGGCGGGCCAAGGGCATTACGTGCTCGTCGCCGACAAGCCGACGGGGCCGTTCAAGGTCGCGACCGGCAATTTCGGCCGGACGATCGACGGCACGACGTTCGTGGACGACGACGGGCAGTGGTATTTCTATTACGCGGGACCGGCGGGCATTCAAGGCGCGCCGATGACGGACCCGCTGACCGTCGCGCCGGAAGAGTCGCAGACGGGCGCGTATATGGGCGGCTGGACCGAAGGGCCGACCGTGTTCAAGCATGACGGCAAGTATTACATGACGTATACGGGCAATCACGTGTTCAGCGCGGGCTACCGCGTCGATGCCGCCGTCAGCGATTCGCCGCTGCGGGGCTTCGCGGGGCAGCCGAACAATCCCGTGCTGCTGCGCACGGAAGGCGCGACGGTCGGACTCGGCCACAACTCCATCGTGACGGGACCCGATCTGGACACGTCCTACATCGTGTACCATAACCTGGAGGGACACGGCGTCGTCGGGCCGCTGCGGCATCTGAACCTCGACCGGCTCGTCTGGGACGGCGGGCTGCTTCGCGCGGCCGGCCCGACGTCGGAGCCGCAGCCGGCGCCGGGGCTGCCCGCGTTCGCCGACCGGTTCGAGCGGGATCGGCTCGGCGGCGCTTGGAAGCGCAAGGGAGCAGCGGCCGATTGGTCCGTGAAGACGGGCGAGGGCTTGGCGGCGGACGCCGCGGGCAAGGACGGGCTGTCCCTGCTGCTGGCCGGCAAGGAGACGGGCGCGGACTACACGGCGGAATTCCACGTTCGGCAGCTGTCCGGGGCGACGGGCGAGGCGGGCGTCGTCTTCTCGTACAAGGACGACCGCAATTACGGACTTGCGCTGTGGCACGAGGCCGAGCGCCGGTTCGAGGTACGGGTCGTCCGCGACGGCCGGTCCGAGCCGCCGGCGTATGCGAGCGCGCCGGCGAATCTGGACATGGGCCAGCTGCAGGCGATCCGGCTGGAGAAGAACGGCAACGCGCTGGCGCTGTACGCGGCCGGCATGCATCTCCTGACGCTGACGCTGCCGTCCGATGAAGACGGCGAGGCGCTCGGCGCCGGGCGGATCGGCTACGCGGTCGACGGCGCGCAGGCGCGCTTCGGCTACGTCGCCTTTAGCGGCTCGGTGGGCGGCAGCGGCGCCGGCCAGGCGTACGCGCCGCTGCCCGGCCGCGTCGACGCGCATGCGGACGAAGCCGGTCTCGCGCGGACGTACGGGCTGCGCGACGACGGCGGCGGCGGGCTCGCGGCGGCGAAGCTCGACGCGGCCAAGCCGCTGACCTACCGCGTCCGCGTGGCCAAGGACGGCGCGTACAGCATCGACTTCCGCGCCGCCGCCGGTCCGGACGGGG
Organism: Paenibacillus artemisiicola; assembly: GCF_017652985.1. Lineage (GTDB taxonomy): Bacteria > Bacillota > Bacilli > Paenibacillales > Paenibacillaceae > Paenibacillus_Z > Paenibacillus_Z artemisiicola. Next base: position 39,512 of record NZ_JAGGDJ010000043.1, on the reverse strand, counting down.
CGCGCTTCCGCCTGACGGAGGACGGCAAGCCCGTCGGCGGGGACCTGGAATTGAAGCCGGCGCCGGGGCCTTCGGCGTGGCGGACGGTATCCGTGCATGGCGCGGAGCTGAAGGCCGGCTACCACCGCTGGACGCTCGAGGTCGAGCAGGGAAAGCTCGACGCCGATTGGTTCGACGTGTCGCCGTACGCGCAGGTCGTGGCGAAGCGGGACGATTTCGACGTCAAGAACATTCCGGGCTGGACGCGCTTCGAAGGCGTCTGGTCCGTGAAGGACGGACAGCTTCGCGTGTCGTCGGCCGAGAGCGGCAAAATCCTGACCGGCGACGACGGCTGGACCGATTATTCGGTCCAGGCGGACGTGACCGTGCCGGCGGACGGCGGGACGGCGGGCCTGCTCGCCCGCGTCACCGATCCGGCCAACGGCATGGAGCTGAACCAAAACCGCGACGACTTCCTGCGCGGCTACTATGTCTATGTCGACGGCGCCGGCGTTCATCTGGCGCGGCATAACTACGATACCGTGCCGCTGGCCGACGCGGCGCTGCCCGCGGCGAAGCCCGGCGATCCGGTGCGGCTGAAGGTGACCGCGTCCGGTACCGTCCTGTCCGTGTACGCGGGCGGCGCGGCGAAGCCGGTCATCGTCTATGACGATAACGGCGGCCAAGCGCTCCTGCACGGCCGGGCGGGGCTCAAGGCCACGGGCGGCGCCGCCCGATTCGACGGGTTTCGGATCGATCCCGTTTCTTAATGAAAGATAATGCGTTGTGTTTTGTTTTGTTATGTCGGCAATCCTCCATTCTCCTACAGCGGCTCATGCAGCTCGTTGAACAACCAGAAAGCAAGGTGAATCGCGATGACGCTCAGCAGTTACCGCCCGGATTATCCGCGGCCGCAATTCGTCCGCAAGGACTGGCAAAACTTGAACGGAACGTGGGATTTCCGTTTCGACGACGGAGACGAAGGCGAGGCGCAAGGCTGGTTCCGCGCGTTTAACGGCGACCGCCGAATTAACGTTCCGTTCGCGTACGAGACGAAGGCGAGCGGCATCGGCGACGAGACCGCGCATGCCCGCGTTTGGTACCGCCGGACCTTCGACGTGCCGGAGGCGCAGCGGGGGAACCGGATCCTCCTGCATTTTCAAGGCGTGGACTACGTGGCGAAGGTGTGGGTGAACGGCGCGTACGTCGGCAGCCACGAGGGCGGCTACGCCGCGTTCTCGTTCGACGTGACGCCGCATCTCCGGCCGGACGGCGAGAACGTGCTGATCGTGAAAGCGGAGGACAGCGAGAGCGGCACGCAGCCGCGGGGCAAGCAGCGCTGGCGGGGCGCGAACTTCGGGTGCTGGTACGTGCAGACGACGGGCATTTGGCAGACGGTTTGGCTGGAGTACGTCCATCCGAGCCATGTCGAGTCGGTGAAAATAACGCCGGACGTCGACGCGAACGCGGTCCGCTTCGACTATCGGGTGAAGGGCGCGGGCGGCGCGGCGCCGCTGCGGCTGACGACGTCCATCCGCATGGACGGCGAGCTGATCAAGGAGACGGCGCAGCTCGTCGACCGGGCGGCGTTCTCGGCGACGGTGGATCTGGTCAGCGAGAAGCGGGAATGGCGCGTGGAGCACTGGCGTCCCGGGAACCCGAAGCTGTACGAGGTGGACTTCGAGCTTCGCGAGGGCGACCGCGTCGTCGACCGCGTAGCGTCGTATTTCGGCCTGCGCAAAATCTCCATCGTAAACGGCCAGATGCTGCTCAACTATGATCAGCTGTATCAGCGGCTTATCCTGGACCAGGGCTACTGGACGGACAGCCATCTCACTCCGCCGTCGGAGGAAGCCATCATCGCGGACATCGACGCGATTCTCGCGATGGGCTACAACGGCGTGCGGAAGCATCAGAAGATCGAGGACGCGCGGTTCCTCTATTGGTGCGACGTGAAGGGCGTGCTCGTCTGGTCGGAGGCCCCGGCGACGTACGAGTTCAACGACGAGGCCGTCGAGCGGTTCACGCGCGAATGGATGGAGATCGTGCGCCAGCAGTACAACCATCCCAGCATCGTGACGTGGGTGCCGTTCAACGAGTCGTGGGGGATCGGCAACGTGTTCGCCGACAAGCGGCAGCAGCAGTTCACGGAGGCGATCTACCACCTGACCAAAGCGTTCGACCCGCATCGGCCGGTCATCGTGAACGACGGGTGGGAGCACACGGTATCGGATATTCTCACGCTGCACGATTACGAGGAAAGCGGCGACCGGTTCCTGGCGCGCTACGCGGACATGCAGGCGATCACGGACAACGGGAAGGCCTTCAACACCGGCCGGTTTGCCCTGGCGCAGGGCTACGAATACCGGGGGCAGCCGATCATCCTGAGCGAGTTCGGCGGCATTGCCTTCAAGGACGAGCGCGGCTGGGGCTACGGCAACCAGGTGAGCGACGAAGCGGCTTTCCTCGCCCGGTTCGAAAGCATCACGAAGGCGATCAAGGCGACGCCCAACATCTGCGGCTACTGCTACACGCAGGTCACCGACGTGCAGCAGGAGGTCAACGGCCTGCTGACCGAGGACCGCCAGCCGAAGGTTCCGCTGGACGCGATCAAGGCGATCAATCTTACTTGATCGGGGGCGGCCCGCGGCCATCGTGTGCGGAAAGAACGGTACGGGGTGCCGTTCTTTCGGCGTGCTCGCCGGTTTGCGGCGCAAGAGCGGTACGGGATACCGTTCTTCAGCGAAATTGCCTAATTGCGGGGGAAGAACGGTATTGGATACCGTTCTTCCGGCAAAATGGCAGCTAAACGGTTCAAGAACGGTACCACGTACCGTTCTTTTGGCGTATTCGCCGTTTTGAGGAGCAAGAGCGGTACTGGATACCGTTCTTTCGGCAAAATGGCGGCTAAACGGTTCAAGAACGGTACCACGTAACGTTCTTTTGGCGTATTCGCCGTTTTGAGGAGCAAGAGCGGTACTGGATACCGTTCTTCAGCGAAATTGCCTAATTGAGGGGTAAGAACGGTACTGGATATCGTTCTTTCGGCAAAATGGCGGCTAGATGGTTCAAGAACGGTACCGCGTACCGTTCTTTCGGCGTATTCGCTAAGATGAGGGGCAAGAGCGGTACGAGGTACGGTTCTTTCGGCGACTCGGCTTGTTTCAACAATAAAGGCTGTCCCTCCGTCATGAAAATGACGAAGGGACAGCCTAATTTAGGTTACGGTGATCGAGCTGGGGGAGGCGCGTTGCCTCCGTTACGGTTACCAGTTGCGCAGCAGTGCCGCCGCCTCCTCGTCCCTTCGGCTTGCGGTGTTTCCGACGGCGGGGGCGGCAGCCGGCACGGCGGCGCGGCGAGCAGGCCGACGCGGCTCGAAAACCGGCCAGTCCGGTGCCTCGGCCGTTTCAACGATGTTCGCCCTGCTCGTCGCTGCGATGCGGACAACGGTACCGGCATCTTCGGTTGTCCCGCCAACTCCCGCATCGCGTGATGAAATGTCGTGTTCGATATTCTCTTCCGTTGCCGCGACTTGCAGAGCTGTGTGGATATTCTCGGTTGCCTCTCCTCCGCGGCGAACTGCAGCTTCGCCCAACGCGGTAATTTGCGTCTCCGCTAGGAGGCGGGCATCTTCGGCGTCATCGACTTCTGCTGCCAACCCGCTTAAAATCACTCTCGCGCTCATAGCTTTGCTGTCGGCGCATGCGACAGCCGTCATTCCCAATGTCGCAGCGTCGATAGCTGGCGCCGAGGCTTCCGCTGCGTCAGACACGGAAGCCGCCTCCGTGGCTTCCTCCGCCTCCGAGTCGGAACCCGCCGCCATAGCCACGCCCGCCGCTACAGTCACGCTCGCCGCCGCCACGGCTTCCTCCGAATCGGCGCCTATCGCCTCTACGCCTGCGGCAACCTCTGCTCCCATCATCCCGTCTTCCATGTCGGCCCGCTCCGCCAAGTCGCGCCGCGGCTCATCCGCATGCGCGAACGCTCTGCCCGCCACGAAGGTCGCCTCGGCGGATTCGCCGCCCAGCTCGTCGATCAGCAGCTCGTCGATGCTGACGCCACCCGCCGAACGGCCGCCCGTGGCGGGGCCGAACGTCGCCTCCGCCGCAGCGTCCGCGCCGCTGACCGGGGCATGGCCTAAGACGCCCCAAGCGGCGGCGCATCCGCCTGCTCCGCGCGCCGCATCAAAAGCCCTCGCGCCCCCGTCGCCGACTGCGCCGCCGCCGCGCTTACCAGCCGCGGCTTGTCCCGGCACGCCCAGCGCGGCGCGCTCCGCCTCGCTGACGCCCGCCGCGCGCGCCATCGCCCGCGCGCCGCCGCCGTTCATGCTCTGCATGAACGCCCGCCCGCTCTCGCGCAGCGGGTCGGCGGCTTCGGCCGCGCCGCTTGCCGCGGCTTCGGGCCCCGCTTCCGCCGGCGCCGCATTCTCCGGCGCGACGGCGCGCTCCGGCGCGCGGAAGCTGAACTTCCGCGGCATGCCGGCCCGGTCCTCCCGGTTCCGCCGGTCGTATCCGCTGCGGCGCTCCTCGCCGTTCCAGTTCGGATCGGCCGCCACGCGCCGGTCGCGGCCGCCCCGGCGTTCGACGGGGCTGACGACGGGCTCGCCCATGTCCATGGCGCTCTTGCCCTGGAAGACGCCGCCTTCCTCGATCTCGAGCGTGGCCGCATCCATGTCGCCGACCAGTTTGCCGGTCGCCGTGATCGTCAGCTTGCCGCTGACCCGCACGTTCCCGGTCACCTGTCCCGCCAGGTGCAGGCTGCGGGCCGTAATGTTGGAGATCGCGAAGGCGGTCTCGCCGAGCGCCGCGTCTCCTTCGCAGAACAAATCCCCTCGCAGCTGCCCCTCCAGCCGGACGCTGCCGGCCGAGCGGATGGCGCCTTCGACTATGGTTCCTTCGCCGATGAACGTATCGGACAGCAAGGTGCTGATTCGGTCTTTTTTCCAAAACTTGAACATCTGTCGGCATCTCCTTCGTCGCAACCGGGTTTATGATCGCATCGGGTTCGGCAAAACGGGCACCGGCCGTCTCCTTCACAATCGCGACCGTTCGGCCGAATAAACACATATACCGATTAATTCGGCAGGCGATCGCGAAAAGCTTAGAGGAGGCACGGATGTGATTAGGCTCGCAGGCATAGACGTAGGAAACGACAGCGTGAAACTGGTACTCGAAGGAGCGACGGAGCCCGTCGTCATTCCGAGCATTCTCGCGCCCGGGTACGAGCGGCACGTATTCCAGGAGGAGGATGCTCCGCTGAAGGCGCTGGACGTGCGCATTCACAGCCCGAAGCTGAAAAGGAACCGCGAGCGGTATTTCGTCGGCCTGCTCGCCATGGAAGACCAGGACAATTCCGAGCTCGAGGAAACGGACAACAAGGCGACGAGCGACCAAGCGCTGATCGTGGCGCTGACCGCGCTCGCGTACGCGGCGCTCACGAGCGGGGCGTATCCGCCGGCGGAGGGGCAGGGTCCCGAGGTCGCGGAATACATCGTCGGCACGGGGCTGCCCGTGCGCACGTACACCGGATACCACAAGTCGTTTGAGGAGCGGCTCGTCGGCGAGCACGAGGTGACCTTCCTGTCCACGCCGAAGCTGCGCGGGCGCGTCGTCCGGGTCGTGATCCGGCGCGCGGTCGTGTCCATCGAAGGGGCCGCCGCGCTGTTTCACATGGCGACGCACGACAATCTGTCCGTGCGCAACGAGGAGCTGTACTACGGCTGCATCGGCATTTGCGAGATGGGCGCGCTGACGACGGATTTTCCGGTCATCAAACGGATGAGCATCGACAACCAGTTCAGTACGGGCGAGCAGTTCGGGCTGGCCGTCTACCTGGACGGCATCATCCGCGAGGTCGAGGACCAATACGGCCACCGGTTCCCGAGCCGGGCGAAGCTGATCCAGCGCATCAAGAGCGGCGATTACCTGATCCGGCGCATCGGCGAAGGCCAGGCGGACATCCGTCCCATCGTGGACACGTATTTCGGCCGCGCGGCGAACAAGGTGCTCGATCTCATCCTGAAGCGGTGGAAGAAGAACCCGGACATTCAGTGCTTTTACGTACTCGGCGGCGGGGGCGCGGCATTGCGCGGCTACCTGACCGAAGCGGCGGGTTTGGTGCGCCTGCGGTTCGTGGAGGACGGCGAATTCCAGAACGTCTACGGCTACTTGAAGCTGGCCAAGAACAAACAGCTTCAGGCGCTGGACGCCGCCGCTGTCGCAGCCGAGGAGGCCTAAACGCGTATCGCGAGTTGGAGCCGGACGGGCCCTGCCAGGGGCTCTTCCGGTTTTTTTTGCTGCGGCGGGGGGCATGGCGGCGTGGCGGCGGGGCGGTGCGGAGCGGGCGCGGCGCGGGATAAAGCGCACAGCCGGCGGCAGAGGCGAGCGCGCCAGTGGAACCCGACGTACGCGTCTCGCGGTAACTTTCGCCGGATTAATCGCAACGACGGCGGCCGTGGCGCTCCTGCTTGGCGTCCGGCGAACGACAAGCAGGCTCGGCCGGCTTTTTCGCGGCGGAGCGGCGCCGAATAAGCCGCAACCTCCAGGCTGCTGGGGCACTCGCAGCGCAGCAGGAGTCCGGCGCGTACCGTTTGCATTTCCACACCGTAGGTGGACAGAGGGGACACCTCGCTTTCGTTAAGTTGATTATCTTGTTTTTCTTAACGATGTGTCCACTTTTTATTCTAGTTGCACAGAATCCGCTATTTGCCTTCGATACCGCGAAAACGGCCCGGCGTTCACCGATAACGGCACGTGTGGCCGCGAAAAACCGCAAACGGCTTAAAACGCGCAAATAACGGCTCGTGTGTCCGCTAAACGCCGCGGGATGATGGCGGGGGAGCAGGAAACGGGAGGTAAGCTAAGTAAGAAAGCAGGAATCCGCCACCGCTCGTCCCGCAGCGGTTGGCGTGATCCCGCCTGCGCCTGCGCGCCCCGGCGCCGCGGCACCGCCAGCCCCGCAGCGGTTGGCGGAATCCCGCCTGCGCCTGCGCGCCCCGGCGCCGCGGCACTGCCAGCCCCGCAGCGGTTGGCGGAATCCCGCCCGCGCCAGCCCGCAGCGGAGCGGTTGGCGGAATCCCGCCCGCGCCTGCGCGCCCCGGCGGCGCGGCACCGCCAGCCCCGCAGCGGTTGGCGTGATCCCGCCCGAGCCTACGCGCTTCCTGGTTTTCGGCCCGCGGCTGGCGGCACAACTTGCACCAGCCCGCTCGTGCCCGAGCCTGCGCCGATGCACCGCAATCCAGACGCCCCGCGAACCCTGTCCGGCGCCCTCTTCTCCAAGGCAGCGTTTTCTTCCGTTCCCCCGCGCAAACCGCGTCTTTCGTTTCCTTGACTGTCCCATAGCGCCTATATATAATTGACACAATGATTTGAGGGAGGCCTTGACAAAAAAGTGAACAAGCCAAATGAAATGATCGTTGTCCTCGACTTCGGCGGACAGTACAACCAGCTGATTGCACGGCGCATCCGGGACTTGGGCGTATACAGCGAGCTGCTGCCCTTCAATACCCCGGTGGAACGGATCCGGGAGCTGCAGCCGAAAGGCATCGTGTTCTCGGGAGGACCGGCTAGCGTATATGAAGAGAAGTCGCCGCTCGTGGATCCCGCGATTTACGAACTGGGCCTGCCGATCTTCGGGATTTGCTACGGCATGCAGCTGATCGCGCACCAGCTGAGCGGCAAGGTCGAGCGCGCCGGCAAGCGCGAGTACGGCAAGGCGGAAGTGGATTTCGTCGCGGGCAGCGAGCTCGTGAAGGACCTCGAGGCGCGCCAAACGGTCTGGATGAGCCACGGCGACCACGTCGTGGAGCTGCCGTCCGGGTTCCGCGTCGACGCCAGCACGGACCACGCGCCGATCGCGGCGATGAGCCATCCGGAGCGCAAGCTGTTCGCGGTGCAGTTCCATCCGGAAGTGCGCCACTCCGTCAAAGGCAACGAGATGATCCGCAACTTCCTCTACAACGTCTGCGGCTGCGAAGGCAACTGGAGCATGAGCACGTTCATCGACGACACGATCCGCGACATCCGCGCGCAGGTCGGCGGCGGCAAGGTGCTGTGCGCGCTGTCCGGCGGCGTGGATTCGTCCGTCGTGGCGATTCTGCTGCATAAGGCGATCGGCGATCAGTTGACGTGCATGTTCATCGACCACGGCCTCCTCCGGAAAGGCGAAGCCGAGAGCGTCATGGAGACGTTCGTCGGCAAGTTCGACATGAAAGTGGTCAAGATCGACGCGAGCGAGCGGTTCCTCGGCAAGCTGAAGGGCGTCGACGATCCGGAGCAGAAGCGCAAAATCATCGGCAACGAATTCATCTACGTGTTCCAGGAGGAATCCGCGAAGTTCGACGACTTCGAATTCCTCGCGCAGGGCACGCTGTATACGGATATCGTCGAGAGCGGCACGGCGACGGCGCAGACGATCAAGTCGCACCACAACGTCGGCGGCCTGCCGGACGACATCACCTTCAAGCTCGTCGAGCCGCTGAAGGCGCTGTTCAAGGACGAAGTCCGCAAGGTCGGCGAAGAATGCGGCCTGCCGGAAGCGATCGTTTGGCGCCAGCCGTTCCCGGGTCCGGGCCTCGCGATCCGCGTCCTCGGCGAAGTGACGGAAGACAAGCTGAAGATCGTCCGCGACTCGGACTGGATCCTGCGCGACGAGATCGCCAAGGCCGGCCTCGACCGCGAGATTTGGCAATATTTCACGGCGCTGCCGAACATGAAGAGCGTCGGCGTCATGGGCGACGCCCGCACGTATTCGTACACGGTCGGCATCCGCGCGGTGACGTCCATCGACGGCATGACGGCCGACTGGGCGCGCATTCCGTGGGATGTGCTCGAGAAGATCTCCGTCCGCATCGTCAACGAAGTGGACAACGTCAACCGGATCGTGTACGACGTCACGTCCAAGCCGCCGGCGACGATCGAGTGGGAGTAGACGGATATTCCGCTCTCACCCGCGACAATAGAGTGCAAAAATTACTCTCTTTTATTTGCGTTGTTTCGCGAATAGAAGGGAGTTTTTTTATGACTAAATGTAAGGAACTAAGCGAGGATTTCGAGTTGAACCAAGAATCTTGGGCAGGGAAAAGAAATGCGTTGGTCTCCGATCCATCAATTAGGGAGGCGTTCTACTCCGCAGAACCGCAGAGCGACGTATAGAATGTTTGAAAAAAACCAAAATAAAACAGCGTGTTGAATTTCAAACGCACAGAGGAGAAGATGAATTGAGAAACAAATGGATGCCGGCGTTGCTGATGGTGTTGATGCTCGTGTTTAGCATGATGCAGCCGGAAGCATCGGTTAAAGCGCATGTAGGCGAGAAGACGGATTCGGCTTGTTTAAGTCCCAAAATCGTACAGCTGCAAGGGGATTTACGGAAGCTGTGGATCGATCACGCGGTTTGGACGCAAAGATACGTTGTCAGCGCGTTGGCCAATCTCCCGGATCAAAATGAAACGCTGGCAAGACTGCTGCAAAATCAACAGGACATTGGAAATGCTTTCAAGCCCTATTATGGAGAAGAGGCCGGCAATAAGCTGGCTGAACTGTTAAGGGAACATATCCAGATCGCAGGAAAAATCGTAGCGGCCGCCAAAGCGGGCAACCAAGCGGATATGAATAAACTGAACAAAGATTGGCAAAGTAACGCGGACGATATTGCCAAGTTTCTGAGCGCTGCGAATCCGAACTGGCAATTTAAGGATTTGCAAGAGATGCTGTACACGCACCTGCAATTGTTGACGGATCAAATCGTCGCCAGAATTAATAAAGACTGGGAAGGCGATACGGCCGCTTACGATAAATATGAAACGCAAATCATTCATATGGCGGATGCGTTTACAGAAGGCGTTGTCAAACAGTTCCCGGATAAATTTTAATCGACGTCACGTCGAAGCCGCCGGCGACGATCGAGTGGGTATAGCCGCGACAAGACGGGGATTTCGAGACCGTCCGGCCCGGCAATCGCTGAACCCCTAGAGCCGGCGGCGCTTCGGCCCGCCGAAACGAGCCTGCAGCGCAAGCGCCGATCGCGCGGCACGACGGACTCTCTTTCAATTGCCTCCCCGGCAAATGGAAGAGAGTCCTTTTCGGGTTGTTTCGGCTGCGCGGGCGCGATCGGGGACGAGATGGTTTATACTAGACGATATCAATCCGGATAGGGGGCGTTTCGCGAATGACGACGGGCAACAAGACGAATCCGCAGGCGGAGGCGTTCATCGCCAAGGCGAAGACGTGGAAGGCGGAATACGAGAAGCTGCGGGAGATCGTGCTCGACTGCGGGCTGGCCGAGGAGTTCAAGTGGATGCATCCGTGCTACACGTTCCAGGACAAAAACATCGTCCTGATTCACGGGTTCAAGGACTACTGCGCGCTGCTCTTCCACAAGGGGGCACTGCTGAAGGACCCGCACGGGATTCTGATCCAGCAGACGGAGAACGTGCAGGCGGCGCGCCAAATCCGGTTCGCGGACGTACGGGAAATCATCGAGCTGGAGGCGACGGTGCGGGCGTATATTTACGAGGCCGTCGAGGTCGAGCGGTCCGGCCGGGAAGTGACGTTCAAGAAACCCGAGGAGTTCGCCATAACGGAAGAATTCCAGGCGAAGCTCGACGAGCTGCCCGCGCTGAAGGCGGCCTTCGAAGCGCTGACGCCGGGACGGCAGCGCGCGTATCTGCTGCATTTCTCCCAGCCCAAGCAGGCCAAGACCCGCGCGTCGCGGGTAGAGAAATGGCTGCCTAATATTCTCGCGGGCAAAGGCTTGAACGATTAGGGCCGGTTCCCCGAATCCCGGCGGACGGACGGGCCTAAAGACCTAGCATGAATATCCAAAAACTGCAATCGTTTTCCATTGACAGGCCGTGAATAATGTCGCTAAAATGTTCACAGACTCAATACAAACAATTGCATGTCTTTTCGTATAATCTCAAGAATCGGCTTGAGAGTCTCTACGAGGTCACCGTAAATGGCCTGTCTACGAAGAGCAAGAACGCGCGCGAACGGTCCATTCGCGGCGGCGTGTCTTGTTTTGCGTGGAACCTAGAGAGGGATGCCGAGGCAACTCGGCGTTTTTTTCTAGGTTCTTTGTTTGTTCTGAACAACATTTTTTGGGAGGGTTTTTGAAAAATGGGTGGTTTCTTTCGTTTGAAGGAACACGGAACAAATGTAAGAACAGAGATCATGGCGGGCCTCACGACTTTCATGACGATGGCGTATATCCTGGCCGTCAATCCGAGCGTATTGGGCGGAGCGGGACTGAACGTGTACTCCGTCTTCCTCGCGACGGCGCTCGCGGGCGGTATTTTCACGATCGCGATGGGGCTGTTCGTGAACTTCCCGGCGGCGCTGGCGCCGGGCATGGGCCTGAACGCGTACTTCGCGTCGACCGTACTGGCATCGAAGGCGACGAATTCGCCGATTTCCCCGGAAATGGCGCTGACGGCCGTGTTCATCTCCGGCATCATCTTCATGATTCTGACGGTCACGCAGGTCCGGCAAATGCTGATCGTCGCCGTGCCGGACAGCCTGAAGCACGCGATCACGGTCGGCATCGGCTTGTTCATCACGATCATCGGCCTGAAGAACAGCGGCATCCTGACGGTCGGCGTGGAGAACGCCGTCACGGACATTCCGAAGGGCCAATTCACGGACGTGCTCGGCTTCGAAACCGTCTTCCACATGGGCAGCCTGGAAAATTCCAGCGTGTACCTCGCGCTGCTCGGCGTCCTGCTGATCGCGGTGCTGATGGTGCTCCGCGTGCCCGGCGCGATTCTGTGGGGCATCGTCGGCGTGACGATCATCGCGATCATCACCGGCGACGTCAACGTCAGCGAGACGCTGAAGGGCCAAAGCTGGTCCCCGGACTTCAGCCAGCTGAGCTGGTGGGATTTCGACTTTAAGGGCGTCTGGCATACGGGCTTGATCTCCATCATCGCGACGTTCACGTTCGTGGAGCTGTTCGATACGTTCGGCACGCTGGTCGGCACGGCCACCCGCGCGGGCGCGATGAAGGATCCGGCGAAGGGCAAGAAGCTCGTCGGCAAAGCGATGTTCGTCGACGCGGTCGGCGTCAGCGGCGGCGCGATGCTCGGCACGAGCACGGTCACGACGTTCGTCGAGAGCTCCGCGGGCATCGCCCAAGGCGGACGCACGGGCTTGACGGCGCTGACGACGGGGATCGCGTTCCTCGCGTCTCTGTTCATTTGGCCGATCATCAAGCTCATTCCGGATTCCGCGACGGCGGCGGCCCTGATCATCGTAGGCGTGCTGATGGTGCAATCGGTCAAGGAAATCGACTTCCAGGACATGGTGTACGCGATTCCGTCGTTCCTGACGATCGCCCTCATGCCGTTCACGTACAACATCGCCAACGGCGTATCGGCGGGCATCGTCTCCTACGTCGTGCTCGCGACGATCGGCAACCTGTCCGGCAAAAGCAAATACAAAGTCCACTGGCTCATGTGGGTACTCGCGATCTTGATCATCGCGCGCTACGCATGGATCGGCAGCCAAGGGTAACGATAGAGAGAGATGAAGCACAGCGCGGACCGGCGCCGTGCTTTTTTTTTTTGCTCGCCGGCGCCGGAGCAGGCGCCCGATTCGGGCGGCCCGTTCAGCCGCCGGATCGCGGGTAGGCTTCTTCGCCGGTTGCGTGCTTGTAGGCGGCGAGCCGAAGCGTATAGTCGAACGCCCGGCTCCGCTTCATGCCGAAGGCGCCGGCGTAGACGGCGTGGACGGTGACGCGGGCGGAGGCGTAATCGCTGAAAATGCCCATGCTCGTCAGCTTGACCGGCGGAAGCTCCGGGTTGCCGTTGGCGGCCTTCAACAGCCGCTGCTCGATCAAGTCGGGGCGTTCCTGCACCTTCGCGACGTAATGCGCCGCGTTTTTGGCATCGCCGAGCACTTGAGTGCGGGGCATCTCCGGGTCCGGCTGGGCGGCGTTCATGGCCGCGGCGAGCGCGAAGCCGATTTTGTCCCGCATGCCGGCGTCCCGCTCGGCGTTATAGTTCAAGCAGCCGAGCGCGAGCGCGGCGAAGGCCGCGATCGGGACGGCGATGTAGATGAGTTTTCGTTTCATGAAGCAGACCTGCCTTTGCGCTCCGGACACCGGTAGAGCCGTAGGATCCCGGCCTCGCCGAAGGCCCGGTTATGCTTGCCGTTATTCTTGCCTGTCGCGAACGCGGTTCGATCGCCGATCTTCTTCTATAGAACGTTCCGGGGCTCGCCGAAGTTTCGCGCTGCATGCGCCGCGCAGCTTGGGGCGCATCGGTTATCCGCCTCGTCGCCCATTCCTCCGTCCGATTCAAACGCATGCATACGCGAAGGGCCCCTGCGAAGCCGCGGACGACTTCGCAGGGGCGCCCGGTTCGGCGCGCGTTCGGCGTTACCGCCGGTACACCCCGTACTTCACCATGTCGATGAACGCGTCGCATTCCTCGATCAGCATCGCCTGCAGCGCTTCGTGCGTGTACTGGCCGGTTTTGTACAGCTGCATGTATTTGGCGGAGAATTGGTTCAGCATCATGACGACCATGTCGAACACCCGCTCCGGCACCAGCCCTTCGCGGAGCGGTCCGGCGGCCAGCAGGCCGGTCCGGAAAATGCCGTCCAGCATGAGCGGATCGGTGTACTTCGCCATATGCGCGGCGAAGAAGGCGTCCAGCTCCGTCTTCAGCGCCTTCGGCGGGTGGACGAGCGCCCGCTGCACCAGCTCGGTCTCGGACGGGAAGCGGTGCGCGATCCGCTGCTTCGCGAGGATGACTGCCTTCAGCCGGTCGAAGAAATCGGCCGTCTCGATGGCGTTCACCTCGTCGAGCGTCCGCGCGATGAGCAATTGCGTGACATGATCGACGACGACGAGAAATAAATTTTTTTTGCTTTTGAAATAATGAAACAGAATGCCCTTGGATATGCCCGCGCGGGACGTGATCGTATCCGTCGAAGCATGGTCGTAGCCGTTCTTGGCGAATTCCTCGATGCAGACGGACAGGATGAGCGCCCGTTTCTCATCGGGGAGCTTCGCGAACGCGGGATACAACACGGCCTTCACCTCGGTTCTGCGCGTTAGACGGCGATGTCTTTCTTCCTATAATACCAGTACGCGGACAGGAAACAAAAGACGATCGCGGCAACCATGATGCCGGCATAGAGCGGCGGGAACCGTTCCTCCGTGAGGATGGACGCGGAATCCGCGTACTTGAACGGCGTGACGTACTTCAGCCAGGACAGCGAATCGGAGAGGCCGGCCACGACACCGAGGAAGTACATGACGAACACCAGGCCAAGCGACGCGGAGACGATCGTCCGCGTCCGGCGCGCGACGGCGGAGAACAGGAACGCGATGCTCGCGAACGTCAGGTGCATCAGGCATACCGCCAGCTCCAGCAGGAAGAACGCCTTGTACGAGATGTCCCCGCCGCCCGCGAATTGGAAGCCCGCCAGACTGGCCGCGACGATGACGAGATTGAAGAGCAGGACGTTAGCCAGGACGGCGAGCCCTTTCTGGAGGATGATCGTCCGGCGCGGGATCGGCATCGCGAGCAGAAACTCCGCCGTCTTGTCGTTCTGTTCCTTGGCCACGATGCCGGAGGCGAGCATGGCGGCGAAGATGCTGCCGAGCAGCGTCGTCATGAGATGGATCTCGATCCCGTAGAAGCCGAGCGGCGTCCCGAGGCTGAGCCGGTCCATGCCGAACGCGTTGCGCATCCCTTCGGGCATGGCATTCATGAGGTTATCCATGCTCTGCTGCTGCTCCGCCATCGACGGGAAGATGCCGAGGTACAGCAGCACGATGGCCGCCATGATGACGCTCCAGATGATCAGGCTTCGCGAATTCCGTTTGAACTCTCTTCTGAACAGCATGCGCTCACGCTCCGTTAATTCGTGTAATAGTGCAGGAAAATATCGTCCAGCGACGGCTCCTCGACCAGGAGGTCGCTGAAGGGACGGGACGCAATGGCTTCCACGAAGCGCTTCATGTCGCCGTCGTACAGCAGTTTCACGTGCGTTCCGATCGTCTCCTGCTTGACGATGCCGGCGATGCCGGACAGGTCGAGCGTCTCGGGCCGCAACGACGTCAGCGTGATGTGCCGCAGGTTGTTGCGCAGCAGGTTCTCGATCGTCTCGACCTTGACGAGCGAGCCGTCCTTGATGATGGCGACGCGGTCGCACATCCGCTGCACCTCGCTCAGAACGTGCGAGGAGAAGAAGACCGTCGTGCCTTTCGCGCGCTCCTCCTTCAGGAGCTCGAAGAATTCGTTCTGCATGAGCGGATCGAGTCCGCCCGTCGGTTCGTCGAGAATGAGCAGCTTCGGTTCGTGGAGCAGCGCCTGGACGATGCCGACCTTCTTCCGGTTGCCGAAGGAGAGGTCTTCGATCTTGCGTCCGGGGTCGAGATCGAGCCGTTCCAGCAGCGCGGCCGTCCGCCGTTCGCCGCGGTAATGATGGAACGCCGCCGCGTAACGCAGCAGGTCGGCGACCTTCATGTCGTCGTAGTAGAACACCTCGGAGGGCAGATAGCCGATCTGCCGCCGGATGTCCCGGGAGCGCGCGACGATGTCGAGACCGAAGATCGTCGCGCTGCCCGAGGTCGGGAACAGAATGTTCAGCAGCGTGCGGATCGTCGTGCTCTTGCCGGCGCCGTTCGGGCCGATGAAGCCGAACACTTCGCCTTCCTCGATGGCGAACGTGAGGTCGCGGATGCCTCGGCGCTTGCCGTAGATCTTGGTCAGACGATGGATGTCCACGATCGGTTTCAGGGGAATGACCTCCTTCGGTTAAAAGCGGGACGAGCGCGTTGACTCGCCAGTCAATTTCAGTTATACGCCGGATTGACCCGCCAGTCAATAACAAGTTGCATGAGTTTTCTGACAAAACCGTCGCTACGGGGGCGGCAAAGAAAACCATTTCGATTGAAATGATGGCAAAATACGAACTATTAACAACAACCTTTGTTTAATGTTCGGGTTTTTGCGTTGACATTCCAAGTGAGGATTGATACACTAGAAACAGCTAATCCCAATAAAAAATGTTGTCGATCATCTCGTATATCCTTGGGAATCAGGCCCGAGAGTATCTACCCGAGAACCTTAATTTTCGGACTACGAGACACGCAATGAAGAGCCAGGTTGCCGCCGGGACGGGGCAGCCTGATGTTGTCTTTACCGTTTACGCATACCATCCGCTTCGCGGGTCGGAACGGGCAGGTAACCTCTTCGCTGCAGGTCTTGTCGAATCCCGAAGCATGCCAGGTCTTGGACGATGCCGAGGGATTTTTTTACGGCAATCTTTAAACGACGAAAAGGTGGTAATTGGCGAATGTCAGCACAAGTGGGCGTCATCATGGGCAGCAAGTCGGACTGGGACACGATGAAATTAGCCTGTGACGTTCTGGACGAGTTGCAAATTCCGTACGAGAAGAAGGTCGTGTCGGCTCACCGGACGCCGGATCTCATGTTCGAATACGCGGAATCCGCCGCGGAGCGCGGATTGAAGGTCATTATCGCGGGTGCAGGCGGCGCTGCACATTTGCCCGGCATGGTCGCAGCCAAAACGATCCTGCCGGTTATTGGCGTTCCCGTCAAATCGTCGAATCTGAACGGACTCGACTCGCTGCTCTCGATCGTGCAGATGCCGGGCGGCATTCCGGTCGCGACGGTGGCGATCGGCAACGCGGGCGCCGCGAACGCGGGGCTGCTCGCGGGCCAGATCCTCGGCGCCTTCGACCCGGCGGTGCAAGCGCGCGTGCAGGCGCGCCGCGACCGGATCAAGCAAGACGTGCTGGAAAGCAGCGAGACGCTATGAGCGGGACGGCGAAGGACGCGAAGACGATACTTCCGGGCGCGACGATCGGCATTCTGGGCGGCGGCCAGCTCGGACGGATGATGGCGAACGCGGGCAGCGCGATGGGCTATCGGTTCGTGGCGCTGGATCCGACGCCGGACGCGCCGGCCGGGCAGGTCGCGCGGCAGCTCGTCGCGGCGTACGACGACCGCGAGGCCGCCGGGGAGCTGGCGAAGCAGGCGGACGTCATCACGTACGAGTTCGAGAACGTCGACGCGGGCGTCGCGGCGATGCTGATGGAGCGGTCCTACGTGCCGCAGGGCAGCGAGCTGCTGTACACGACGCAGCACCGGCTGCGCGAGAAGCGCGCGATCGAGGCGGCGGGCGTGAAGGTCGCGCCGTACGCCGAGGTCCGCAGCGCGGACGAGCTGCGCGAGGCGGCCGGGCGCTTCGGCCTGCCGTGCGTGCTGAAGACGGCGACGGGCGGCTACGACGGCAAGGGCCAATGGGTCATCCGCGACGAGGCCGAGATCGGCGAAGCGTTCGAGACGCTGAGCCGCGCGGGCACGGAGCTGGTGGTGGAGCAGTTCGTCCGCTTCGCGAAGGAGCTGTCCGTCATCGCGGCGCGCAGCCCGCAGGGCGAGATCCGCACGTTCCCGGCGGCGGAGAATATCCACGTCGACAATATTTTGCACCTGTCGATCGTGCCGGCGCGCATCGACGAGTCGCTGCAGCGGGAGGCCGAACGGCTGGCGTTCCGCATCGCCGAAGGGCTCGGCGTCGTCGGGCTGATCGCGGTGGAGCTGTTCCTGACGGCGGACGGCGAATTGTTCGTGAACGAGCTCGCGCCGCGGCCGCACAACAGCGGCCACTACACGATGGAAGCGTGCCGGACGTCGCAGTTCGAGCAGCATGTGCGCGCGGTATGCGGCCTGCCGCTCGGCGAGACGTCGCTGCTGACGCCGGTCGTCATGGTCAACGTGCTCGGCGAGCACGTGGCGCCGCTGCTCGATCGGATCGCGCTGAAGGACGAGACGGCCGAACGGCTCGGCGTCGCGCCTAAAATTCACTTATATGGGAAACATGAAGCCAAAGCCAAACGGAAGATGGGGCACGTGAACGTGCTCACGGCCGACGTGGAACAGGCGCTGGAATGGATAGCCGAAACGAAGATTTGGAGGGTTTGATTCGATGTTACAACGCTACAGCAGACCGGAAATGAGAGCGATCTGGACCGAGGAAAACAAATTCAAGGCGTGGCTCGAAGTCGAGCTGTGCGCCTGCGAGGCGTGGGTGGAGCTCGGCGTCATCCCGCGCGAGGACGTCGAAGCGCTGCGCGCGAACGCGACGTTCGACATCGACCGCATCAACGAGATCGAGCTGGAGACCCGCCACGACGTCATCGCCTTCACGCGCGCGGTGTCCGAGTCCGTCGGACCGGAGCGCAAGTGGGTGCACTATGGCCTAACGTCCACGGACGTCGTCGACACGGCGATGGGCTACCTGCTCCGCCAAGCGAACGAGATTCTCGCCAAGGACATCGAAACCTTCATCGGGATCCTGCGCGGCCAAGCGGTCGCCTACAAGGACACGGTCATGATGGGCCGCACGCACGGCGTCCATGCCGAGCCGACGACGTTCGGGCTGAAGCTGGCGCTGTGGTACGAAGAGATGAAGCGGAACCTGGAGCGGTTCCAGCATGCGGCCGGCGGCGTGCAGTTCGGCAAAATCTCCGGCGCGGTCGGGACGTACGCGAACATCGACCCGTTCGTCGAGGAATTCACGTGCCGCAAGCTCGGCATCACGCCGGCGCCGATCTCGACGCAGACGCTGCAGCGCGACCGCCACGCGGAATACATGGCGACGCTGGCCTTGATCGCC
This sequence comes from Paenibacillus artemisiicola, assembly GCF_017652985.1. Taxonomy (GTDB): domain Bacteria; phylum Bacillota; class Bacilli; order Paenibacillales; family Paenibacillaceae; genus Paenibacillus_Z; species Paenibacillus_Z artemisiicola. Next base: position 20,880 of record NZ_JAGGDJ010000043.1, on the reverse strand, counting down.
ACGTCGCTCGACAAGTTCGCGACCGAGATCCGCGCCCTGCAGAAGAGCGAGTTCCGCGAGGTGGAGGAGCCGTTCGCGAAGGGCCAAAAGGGCTCGTCCGCGATGCCGCACAAGCGCAACCCGATCGGCTGCGAGAACATCTCCGGCCTGTCGCGCGTCATCCGCGGGCATATGCTGACGGCGTACGAGAACGTGACGCTGTGGCACGAGCGCGACATCAGCCACTCGTCGGCGGAGCGCGTCATCCTGCCGGACGCGACGATGCTGCTGAACTACATGCTGAACCGCCTCGGCAACATCATTAAGAACCTGACGGTGTTCCCGGAGAACATGAAGCGCAACATGCAGCGCACGTTCGGCGTGCCGTTCTCCGGCCGCGTCATGACGAAGCTGATCGACAAAGGCCTCAGCCGCGAGCAGGCGTACGACACCGTGCAGCCGCGCGCGATGCAGGCATGGGAAGAGCAGCGCCAATTCCGCGACATCATCGAATCGACGCCGGAGATCACGGGCAAGCTGACCCCGGACGACATCGCCGACTGCTTCAATCCGGCGTGGCATCTGAAGCACGTGGACACGATTTTCAAGCGGCTTGAGTTAGTTTAAAGGCAGACTCCGCAAGCGAAAACGTCCTCCGATCGCTGTTGTACTCGGAATTTTTATTGAATTCACCCTAGCGGTGAAATTCCGAGTACAAAGGCGACCACTTCGTTTCTCCGGACTGTTTTCGCCTGCTCCGTCAAACCGTTTAAAACCATTCAAGCCTTTGAAGTGAGGAGAGGGAGAGGGACCATGACACAAGCATTGTCCACGGCCGCTGATTATGTGAAGGCGCCGCTGTTGTATAAAGGCAAGGTGCGCGAGCTGTACGATTTGGGCGAGCATTTCCTGATCGTCGTGACCGACCGCATCAGCGCGTTCGACTACGTGCTGGACCCGGCCGTGCCGGAGAAGGGGAACGTGCTGAACCGGCTGTCGGCGTTCTGGTTCGAACGGACGGCCGACATGATGGCCAATCACGTCGTGCACACGGACGTGTATAAGCTCGGCGAGCTCGTGACCGAGCCGGAGCGGCTGAAGAACCGCATCATGGTAACGAAGAAGGCGGAGCGCATCGACATCGAGTGCGTCGTCCGCGGCTACATCACCGGCGGCGGCTGGCGGCAATACGAGAAGACGCAAGCGATCAACGGCATCGAGCTGCCGGCCGGCCTGCGCAAAAACGAACGCTTCCCCGAGCCGCTGTTCACGCCGGCCGCGAAGAACGACATCGGGCATGACGAGGACATCCCGTTCGCGCGCATGCAGGAGCTGGTCGGCGCCGAGCTTGCCGAGGAGCTGCGCGGCAAGAGCATCCGCCTCTACGAGTTCGCCCGCGATTTCTGCGACGAACGGGGCATCATCCTGGCGGACTGCAAATTCGAATTCGGCTTGATCGACGGCCAGGTCATCCTGATCGACGAGATCTTCACGCCGGACGCGTCCCGGTTCTGGGCGAAGGCCAACTACGCCTACGACATCGAGATCGACAGCATGGACAAAGAACCGGTGCGCACGTACCTTGTCGGCTCCGACTGGGACCGCGAAAGCAAACCGGCCCCGCTGCCGCAATCGGTCGTCGACGCGACGACGAACCGCTACCTGGCGATCTACGAAGCGCTGACCGGCCAGCCGCTCAACTAAAGCAAACCCGCGGGACAAGCACAGATGTCCCGCATCACATACACGCCCAAGCGGGGCCGCAATCCCGCCGGCGCCCAACAGGCGCAAGCGGACGCGAAGCCCGCTAGCAAGCAAAACCGCCGCAAGCGGGCGCAAAGCCCCGCAAGCAAGCAATACGCCGCAAGCGGTAGCGAAGCCCGGCAAGCGTTTAAGACCGCCGCAAGCGGCGCAAGCCCGCGCAGCGCGCAGGGTGCTCCCGAGAGCATCCTGCAATATGTTTTATCGGATGGTTGGAGCAAATTAGCGGTTTGTCGAGCCGAAGAGCGTAAGCGATCGCCTTTGAAAGCCGGAAACAACCGAAGGTTATTGTTCAAGTTTCCGGCAGTTCAACAGCGACGAAGGCCGACAAATCCGCGTTTTGCGGAACGCTCCCATCCAGTACAACCATTTTCCAGGAGGCGACCCCCCTAATGAAGGCTAAAGTCTACGTCACGATCAAAGAAAACGTGCTCGATCCGCAAGGCAGCGCCGTGCAAGGCGCCCTGCACACGATGGGCTTCGAGGAAGTCGGCAAAGTCCGCATCGGCAAATTTTTGGAGCTGGACCTGGACACGTCCGACCGCGCGGAAGCGGAAGCGCGTTTGACCGCGATGTGCGAGAAGCTGCTCGCGAACACGGTCGTCGAAGATTTCCGCTTTGAATTGGAGGGGTAACGATGAAATTCGCGGTACTCGTATTTCCGGGCTCCAACTGCGACATCGACTGCTTCAAGGCGGTCGAAGACACGATCGGCCAAGAGGTCGACTACGTTTGGCATACGGCGACGGACCTGTCCGGCTATGACGCGATTCTCGTGCCCGGCGGCTTCTCGTACGGCGACTACCTGCGCTGCGGCGCGATCGCGCAATTCGCCCCGGTCATGAACGAAGTGGTGAAGGCGGCGGAGGCCGGGAAGTTCGTCCTCGGCATCTGCAACGGGTTCCAAATCCTGACGGAAGCGGGGCTGCTCCCGGGCGCGCTGCTGCGCAACACGGGCATGAAGTTCATTTGCCGCCAGACGCCGCTCGAAGTCGTGAACAACGCGACGGCGTTCACGAACCAATATACGCAGGGCGAGGTCATCCACATCCCGATCGCGCACGGCGAAGGCAACTACTATTGCGACGACAAGACGCTCGCGCGGCTCGAAGCGAACAACCAAATCGTCTTCCGCTACGCGGGCGACGAGCATAACCCGAACGGCTCGCTCCGCAACATCGCCGGCGTCAGCAACGAGCGCGGCAACGTGGTCGGCATGATGCCGCATCCGGAGCGCGCGGTGAACCAGCTGCTCGGCTCGGAAGACGGCAAACGGATGTTTACATCGATTTTGAACGCATGGAGGGAACAGCATGGCGCAGCAGTTAACGGCTAAGGAGCCGACGGCGGAACAAATCGCGGATCAGCGCATTTACACGCAATTCGGCGTGACGGATCACGAATACGAGCTCATTTGCGGCTTCCTCGGGCGCAAGCCGAACTACACCGAGATCGGCGTATTCAGCGTCATGTGGTCGGAGCACTGCTCCTACAAGAATTCCAAGAAGATCCTGAAGAAGTTCCCGATCACGGGACCGAAGGTGCTCATGGGGCCGGGCGAAGGCGCGGGCATCGTGGACATCGGGGACAACCAGGCGGTCGTGTTCAAAATCGAATCGCATAACCATCCGTCCGCGGTCGAGCCGTACCAAGGCGCGGCGACGGGCGTCGGCGGCATCATCCGCGACATTTTCTCGATGGGCGCGCGGCCGGTCGCGCTGCTGAACAGCCTCCGCTTCGGCAACCTGGAGAACGCGCGCGTCAAATATTTGTTCGAGCACGTCGTCGGCGGCATCGCCGGCTACGGCAACTGCATCGGCATTCCGACGGTAGCGGGCGAAGTCATGTTCGACGAGAGCTACGAGGGCAACCCGCTCGTCAACGCGATGTGCGTCGGCCTCATCGATCACGATAAAATCCAGCGCGGCGTCGCCAAGGGCGTCGGCAACCCGGTCTTCTACGTCGGGCCGGCCACGGGCCGCGACGGCATTCACGGCGCGACGTTCGCGTCCGTCGAGCTGTCCGAGGAATCCGAAGAGAAGCGCACGGCCGTGCAAGTCGGCGATCCGTTCATGGAGAAGCTCGTCATGGAAGCGACGCTCGAGCTGATCAACGCCGGCATCGTCGTCGGCATCCAGGACATGGGCGCGGCGGGCCTCACGTGCTCCAGCGCGGAGATGGCGTCCAAGGCGGGCAACGGCCTCGAGCTGTACCTCGACGAGGTGCCGCAGCGCGAAGAAGGCATGACGCCGTACGAAATGATGCTGTCCGAGTCGCAGGAACGGATGCTGTTCGTCGTCGAGCCGCAGCACGAAGCGCAGGCGCAGGAGATATTCGACCGGTGGGGCATCATCTGCGTGAAGGTCGGCAAAGTCACGGACGACGGCCGTCTCCGCCTGTTCCACCAAGGCGAGGAAGTGGCGAACATGCCGGTCACGGCGCTCGTCGACGAATGCCCGATGTACGACAAGCCGTCCAAGGAGCCCGCTTATTATGCGGCTAACGCGGCGATCGATACGGCGGCGTATCCGGAAGTGACCGACCTGACGGGCGCGCTCGAGAAGGTGCTCGCCTCCCCGACGGTCGCCAGCAAAGAATGGGTATATAACCAATATGACTATATGGTCCGCACGAGCACGGCGGTGCAGCCGGGCTCCGACGCGGCGGTCGTCACGATCCGCGGCACGCGCAAGGCGCTCGCGATGACGACCGACTGCAACGGACGTTACGTCTACCTCGATCCGGAGGTCGGCGGCCAAATCGCCGTCGCGGAAGCGGCGCGCAACATCGTTTGCTCCGGCGCAGAGCCGCTCGCGATCACGGACAACCTGAACTTCGGCAGCCCGGAGAAGCCGGAAGTGTTCTGGCAGCTCGAGAAAGCCGCGGACGGCATCTCCGAAGCGTGCCGCGTGCTGGACACGCCGGTCATCGGCGGCAACGTCAGCTTGTACAACGAGAACGCGAAGGGCGCGATCTACCCGACGCCGGTCATCGGCATGGTCGGGCTCGTGCAGGACGTCGACCACATCACGACGCAGGGCTTCAAGGCCGAAGGCGACGTCATCATCCTCGCGGGCGAGACGAAGCACGAGCTTGGCGGCAGCGAGCTGCAGTACGTGCTGAACGGCAAGAGCGAGGGCCGTCCGCCGCAGATCGACCTCGCGGTCGAGAAGAAGCTGCAGCAGGGCGTGCTCGGCGCGATCAAGCAAGGCCTCGTCGCTTCGGCGCACGACTTGTCGGAGGGCGGCCTGGCCGTCGCGCTCGCGGAATCCGCGATTAGCGGCAAGATCGGCGCCGAGGTCAACGTCGCGACCGGGCTGCGCGCCGACGCCGCGCTGTTCAGCGAATCCCAATCCCGCATCCTGCTTTCGGCGAAAGCGGACCAAGCGGACAAGCTTGCGAACTATTTGACGGAGCACGGCGTTCCGAATGCGGTCATCGGCGCCGTACGCAGCAACGGACTGGTCATCAACATCAACGGCAAACCGGGCGTCAACGCCTCGGTTGAGCAACTGGAGAAGGTCTGGAAGGATGCGATTCCATGTCTGATGAAATAAAACGGCTGCCGAAGCTGTGGACGGGCGATCACTATAACGAAGGCATCGGCCGCGACGATATTTTCGATAAATTGCGCGAGGAGTGCGGGGTGTTCGGCGTGTTCGGCGTGCCGGACGCCTGCTCGCTCGGCTACTACGGCCTCCACGCCCTGCAGCACCGGGGCGAGGAGAGCGCGGGGCTGGCCGCGGTGGAATCGGCCACCGGGCATTTCTCGTATCACCGCGGCATGGGGCTCGTCAAGGAAGTCTTCGACCAGTCGAAGCTGGAAGGCCTCCCGGGCGACCGCGTCATCGGCCACGTCCGGTATTCGACGGCGGGCGAGAGCAAGCTGGCGAACGCGCAGCCGTTGATCTTCAAATACCGCGACGGCGACCTCGCCGTGGCCACGAACGGCAACATCGTGAACGCGCCGTCCATCCGCAAGGAGCTCGAGAGCCAAGGGTCGATCTTCCAGACGACGAGCGACACCGAGGTTATCGCGCACTTGATCGCGCGGTCGAGCAAGGATTTCGTCAGCGCGGCGAAGGACGCGCTGCAGCGGATCATCGGCGGCTTCGCGTTCCTGATCATGACGAACGACAAGCTGCTCGTCGCCTCCGATGCGCACGGCCTGCGCCCGCTCGTCATGGGCCGGCTGGGCGACGGCTACGTGTTCGCGTCGGAGACGTGCGCGCTCGAGACCGTCGGCGCCGAGTACGAACGCGACGTCCAGCCGGGCGAACTGCTCGTGCTGGACCGCAGCGGCCTGCGCGTCGACCGTTTCGAGCGGCTCGAGCGCCGCGCGACGTGCGCGATGGAGTACATCTATTTCGCCCGTCCGGACAGCGACATCAACGGCATCAACCTGCATTCCGCCCGCAAACGGATGGGCCGCCAGCTGGCGCTGGAATCGTTCATCGACGCGGACATCGTGACCGGCGTGCCGGATTCCAGCATTTCCGCGGCGATCGGCTACGCCGAGCAGACGGGCATTCCGTACGAGCTCGGGCTGATCAAGAACAAGTACACGGGCCGGACGTTCATCCAGCCTTCGCAGGAGCTGCGCGAGAAGGGCGTGAAGATGAAACTGTCCGCCGTCCGCAAGGTCGTGGAAGGCAAGCGCGTCGTCATGATCGACGACTCCATCGTGCGCGGCACGACGTCCCTGCGGATCGTCAACATGCTCCGCGAGGCGGGCGCGACCGAGGTGCACGTGTGCATCACGTCCCCGCCGTTCAAGAACCCGTGCTACTACGGCATCGATACGCCGGACCGCAAGGAGCTCATCGCGTCGCAGAAGACGGTGGAAGAGATCCGGCAGGCGATCAACGCGGACTCGCTTTATTTCCTGAGCAATGAAGGGTTCGTCGAGGCGGTCGGCGGCAATGACGGCGAGTACAACCGGGGCATGTGCATGGCTTGCTTCGATAATGATTATCCGACGCCGGTGGATCCGACGTCGGAAAAGAGCTGCAGCTGCTAGCAGTCGTTATAACGGTGGGGCTGCCGCCTGCGGTCAACACGGGTCTCCGATCGCTGTTGTAGATGGATTTCTGGATTTTCAACCTTAACGGTTGAAATCCATCTACAAAGGCGACCGCTGAAGGTGATTGGTTTGCGTTCACTGTCGGAGGACAGGGAATGCAGCATTCACCTATCGCTTTTCCGACTCGCATTGACCTCCGGCCGCAGCTTCGCCTTTTCCCTTTTAAAGCGAAGTAGCTAACGCGTTAGGGCGCGCTTTCGCTAGAATTACTAACCCATTTCTACCCCGGAGTACCGGGGCGGGACGGTCCCGCAAAATTGACGAAGGAGCTGACTTAAGGCGTGGCAGAAGCGTATAAACAAGCCGGCGTCGACATCGCGGCAGGCAACGAAGCGGTCGAACGGATGAAGAAGCACGTGAAGAAAACGTTCCGCCCGGAAGTGCTGACGGATCTCGGCGGGTTCGGCGCGTTGTTCGGCCTGAACAAGGACAAGTACGAGGAGCCGGTGCTCGTGTCGGGCACGGACGGCGTGGGCACGAAGCTGAAGGTCGCGTTCGCGATGGACAAGCATGACACGATCGGCATCGACGCGGTCGCCATGTGCGTGAACGACATCGTCGTGCAAGGCGCGGAGCCGCTCTTCTTCCTCGACTACCTCGCGTGCGGCAAGGTCGAGCCGGCGAAGATCGAAGCGATCGTCAAGGGCATCTCCGACGGCTGCGTGCAGTCCGGCTGCGCCCTGATCGGCGGCGAAACGGCTGAAATGCCCGGCATGTACCAAGGCGACGAATACGATATCGCGGGCTTCACGGTCGGCATCGTGGACAAGAAGAAGATCATCGACGGCAAGGCGATCCAGCCGGGCGATGTGGTGCTCGGCCTCGCTTCGAGCGGCATCCACAGCAACGGGTATTCCCTCGTTCGCCGCCTTCTGGTCGACGGTTCCGGCTACGGCCTGAACGATAAGCTGCCGGAGCTCGGCGGCGAGAAGACGCTGGGCGAGATCATCCTCGAACCGACGCGCATCTACGTGAAATCGGTGCTGGAGCTGATCAACCGCGTCACGGTGAAGGGCATGGCCCACATCACGGGCGGCGGCTTCATCGAGAACATTCCGCGCGTCCTGCCGGACGGCGTGAACGTGGACATCGCGCCGGGTTCCTGGCCGATTCACCCGGTATTCAAGCTGATGCAGGCCAAAGGCGGCATTACGGACCGCGACATGTTCACGACGTTCAACATGGGCGTCGGCATGGTCGTCGTGGTCGGCGCCGAGCAAGCCGAGGACGCGCTGCGCGCCGCGAAGGAGCTGGGCGAGGACGCGTACATCATCGGCCAAGTGACTTCGGGCAGCAAGATCGTAACGTTCGGAGGAGCCGAGCTGTAATGACGGCCGCAATGCGCGTCGCCGTCTTCGCCTCGGGCAGCGGGAGCAATTTTCAAGCGCTTGCCGAGGCGGCCCAAGACGGGACGTTCCCCGCGGACATCGCGCTGCTGGTCTGCGACAAGCCGGCGGCGCAGGTCGTGCGGCGCGCGGAAACGCTGGGCGTGCCGACTTATCTTTTCGACCCGAAGGCGTACGCTTCCCGCGAAGCGTGCGAAGAAGAGATGGTCGGCCTCCTTCGGCGGGAGGGCATCGAGCTGATCGTGCTCGCCGGGTACATGCGGCTCATCACGGACGTGCTCCTGAAGCCGTATGACGGACGAATGGTCAACGTGCATCCTTCGCTGCTTCCCGCGTTTCCGGGCGTGCGGGCCATCCGTCAGGCGCTGGACTACGGCGTCAAGCTGACGGGGGTGACGGTGCACTTCGTGGACGGCGGCATGGACACGGGACCGATTATCATGCAGCGGGCGGTCGAGGTGGCGGACGATGACACGGAAGAGACGCTGGCCGCGCGGATTCACGCGGTCGAGCACGAGCTGCTCCCGCTCGCGGTGCGCCGCATCGCCGAAGGACGCGTGACGCTTAACGGACGCAAGGTGACGGTAAGGCGCGGGTAGCGCGCACGATGACGGGATACGAGAAAGGACGACGAACGATATTATGAGCGATGTAAACGAAATTGCTTTGCGATACGGCATGAACCCCCACCAGAAGGAAGCGAAGATCTACGCCGCGGACGGCCAGGCGCTTCCGCTGACCGTCGTGAACGGCGACCCCGGCTTCATTAACCTGCTCGACGCGCTGAACGCGTACCAGCTCGTGCGCGAGCTGCGCCAGGCGACCGACTTGCCGGCGGCGGCTTCGTTCAAGCACGTGAGCCCGGCCGGCGTGGCGGTGTATGCGCCGATCAAGCCGGAGCTGGCGAAGGCGTACTTCGTCGACGGCATGGAGCTGTCGGAGCTGGCGACCGCCTACGCGCGCGCCCGCGGCGCCGACCGGATGTCCTCGTTCGGCGACGCGGCCGCGCTGAGCGACGTGGTGGACGCCTCCACGGCGCTGCTGCTGAAGCGCGAAGTGTCCGATCTCGTCGTGGCCCCGGGCTATACGCCGGAAGCGCTCGACATCCTGAAGCGGAAGAAGGGCGGCAAGTACCTCATTCTGCAGATCGATCCGGACTACGTGCCCGATCCGGTCGAGACGCGCACGCTGTTCGGCATGAAGCTGCAGCAGGAGCGCAACAACGCCGTGCCGGACGCGTCGGCGTTCGACAAAGTCGTTACGGCGAACAAGGAGCTGCCCGACCACGCGAAGCGCGATCTGCTGGTCGCGCTCATTACGCTGAAATACACGCAATCCAACTCCATCTGCTATGCGCTGGACGGCCAAACGATCGGCATCGGCGCCGGCCAGCAGTCGCGCATTCACTGCACGCGCCTCGCGGGCGACAAGGCGGACCGCTGGTACCTCCGGCAGCATCCGGCCGCGCTGAACATGAAGTTCCGCGAAGGCTTGGCGCGCGCGGAGCAGAACAACGCGATCGACCTGTGGCTGGAAGACGAAGTCACGCCGGTCGAACAAGCGGCCTGGGAGCGCTGCTTCGAGGAAGTGCCGGCGCGCCTGACGCGCGAACAGAAGCGCGAATGGCTGAACGGCCTGCAGGGCGTATCTTACGGCTCCGACGCCTTCCTGCCGTTCCGCGATAATCTCGACCGCGCCAGCCGCAGCGGCGTGAAATACGTCATTCAGGCGGGCAGCTCGCTGCGCGACGAAGAAGTCGTGCAGGCGGCGAACGATTACGGCATGGTCATGGTCTACTCGGGCGTACGCCTGTTTCATCACTGATATAACGCTTTCGAAGTCGTTTTGTATAGTTGCCGGCACGCCGGCTTCAGGCTTCGCGCAAAACTTCAACCTAGGAGGCGACGAGGATGTCCACGAACACAACGACGAAATGGAAGGCGCTGGCGGATGCGACCGTCGGGCGTTTGCAAGCGAACAGCTATCCGGGGCGCGGCATCGTCATCGGCTTGACGCCGGACGCGACGCGCTACGTGCAGGTGTATTGGATCATGGGACGCAGCGAGAACAGCCGCAACCGCGTCTTCATTCCGGAAGCGAACGGCTTCCTGCGCACGGAAGCGCGCGATCCGGCGAAGCTGACCGATCCGTCGCTCATTATTTATTATCCGCTGCGCCATGAGGGCGGCGCGCATATCGTGACGAACGGCGACCAGACCGATACGATCTGGGACGCGATCCAGGAAGGCGGCACGTTCGAGCAGGCGCTCGCCAAGCGGACGTACGAGCCGGATCCGCCGAATTTCACGCCGCGCATCTCGGGCATCGTCGATCTGAACGACCCGCGGAACGCGTACAAGCTGTCGATTCTGAAATCGAACGAGAACGACGAGTCGCAGACGAAACGGCAGTATTTCCACTACGAGCAGGCGATCGCGGGCTACGGCCACTTCATCTCCACGTACGTGGGCGACGGCAATCCGCTGCCGTCGTTCGCCGGCGAGCCGCAGGTGGCGCCGCTGTTCGACGACGAGGACGAGACGGCGCGTTTCTATTGGGATCTGCTTGATGCGGACAACAAAATCTCCCTGCTCGTCAAGACGATCCGGATCGCGGACGGCGAAACGAAGCTGACGGTCGTGAACCGGCCGGCCGAAGGAGGCGCGTAACCGATGCGGATCATGGTCATCGGCGGCGGCGGGCGCGAGCATGCCATCGTCTGGGCGCTGAGCAAGAGCGACAAGGTTCATAAAATCTACTGCGCGCCGGGCAACGCGGGCATCGCGGAGCTGGCGGAATGCGTGCCGATCCCGGTCAACCGGTTCGGCGATCTCATTCAATTCGCCTGCGACAACGAAGTGGATCTCGTCGTGGTCGGCCCGGACGATCCGCTGGCGGACGGCATCGTCGACGCGTTCGAGGAACGCCAGATTCCGGTCTACGGCCCGCGCAAGAACGCGGCGGAGATCGAAGGCAGCAAGATTTTCATGAAAAACCTGCTGAAGAAGTACGACATCCCGACGGCCAAGTACGAGACGTTCACGGACTACGAGTCCGCGCTGGCGTACCTGCGGGAGCAGCAGGCGCCGATCGTCGTCAAGGCGGACGGCCTCGCGGCGGGCAAAGGCGTGACGGTCGCCTACTCCATGGAGGAAGCGGAAGCGGCGCTGCAGGGCATGATGGTCGACAAGGTGTTCGGCGAATCCGGCGGCCGCGTCGTCATCGAGGAATTCCTCGAGGGGCAGGAAATGTCCATCCTGGCGTTCGTGGACGGCGCGACGGTGCGCGCGATGGTGCCGGCGCAGGACCATAAGCCGGTGTACGACAACGACAAAGGGCCGAATACCGGCGGCATGGGGACGTATTCCCCGCTGCCGCATATCGACCCGGCGCTGGTCGAAGACGCGATTGCGAACATCATCAAGCCGACGGCGAAGGCGATGGTCAGCGAAGGCCGCCCGTTCCGCGGCGTGCTGTTCGCGGGGCTCATGATCACGAAGCAGGGCGTGAAGACGATCGAGTTCAACGCGCGCATGGGCGATCCCGAGACGCAGGTCGTGCTGCCGCGCCTCAAGACCGATCTGGTCGACATCATCCTCGCGTCGCTGAACGGCCGTCTGGATCAGCTCGACATCGAATGGAGCGACGAGGCCGCGGTCTGCGTCATCGCCGCGTCCGAAGGCTACCCGGGCCCGTACCCGAAAGGGCTGCCGATCGCGGGGCTGGACGCCGCCAAGGCGCAAGGCGCGCTCGTCTTCCACGCCGGCACGGCGCTGAAGGACGGCGCGATCGTCACGAACGGCGGCCGCGTGCTCGGCATCGTCGGCCGCGGCCGCGACATCGCGGAGGCGCGCGCCCGCGCGTACGAAGCGGTATCGGTCATCTCCTTCGACGGCATGCACAGCCGCAGCGACATCGCGGCGAAGGCGCTTCGCGGGTAGAGCGGGCGGAAGCCGCGCGCCGCGAGGGCGGCGCCCAGCCATCATCCTAACATCGAAAAAGCCTGTCGAGCCCGGCTCGGCAGGCTTTTTCGCGCGTTCCGCGAGCGGTACGGCGGCCATGGCAAAGAACAACGCCGGACAAGCCCGCGGCGGCCGCATCGAACTGGCGATCGGCCCGTTCCGCCAGCCGTATCGCTAGATCTCGCGGTGGGCCCACTCCGCCGGCCGCGGTGCTCGAACTAGCGATCGGCCCGTTCCGCCAGCCGTATCGTTAGATCTCGCGGTGGGCCAACTCCGTCGGCCGCGGTGCTAACGATCGGCCCGCTCCGCCGGCCGCGGTGCTCGAACTGGCGATCGGCCCGCTCCGCCAGCCGCATCGCCCGGTCTCGCGTTCCGCGCCGGTCAAGGCGGCGGAAGGAATTTCCGGGTCCGCCGCGAATGTATTGATTACAACAAGAATGCGCTTTCATTTTTGTGTCTAAGAGAATTATTTAAACTTATGGAAACGAGGGGAGGGCGATGCGGGGAATCGGGTTTCCGCAAGGACGGCGTACCGGTCAAGCCGCAGCTTGCAATCACGTCAGGATTAACAGCGCAATTACCAATGGATGAGGAGTTGACTCTGTAAACCATGCAACTGCCTGTTCTTCATTTATGCGGAGACTTCGTGGTCAGACGGAATTGGAAGCTGGATTCGCGGGTGTTGGAGGAGCACGAGCTGGTCTATTTCCCGATCGGAACGGGAGCCGTCTACCAGATCGGCGATCGGACGCTGACGATCGACCGGCCCTGCTGGATCATGACGCGCGCGGGCTGCGCGCACTGCTGGCGATTCAGCGAATCGTCCGCCACGCGGCATTTGTTTCTCCACTTCAGCGCCGACGACGGCCAGTTCCCGCATTTGCTGCGGGAGAACGGCCCGGACCTTCTGCCGGCGCCCGAAAGCAGCTTTCACGCGTCGCTCATCAGTTATCTGCTGGAAGTGACGTACCTCGAGAAGAACGGCCGGCGCAGCGGCATGCTGCTGGCGTCGCTGTTGAACGAGCTCGACCACCTGGCCGCCCGGAGGAACGCGCCGCCGGACGAACCGGATCCCCAAGCGGCGGGGTCGCCGTACTCCCTCGTCGTCAGCAAAGCCATCCACTACATCAAGCGCCATCTGGCCCAGCCGATCACCGCCCAGGCGATCGCGGAGCACTGCCGCATCTCCCACGAGCACCTCTCCCGGCTGTTCGTGCGCGAGGTCGGGATTCCGCCGCGCCAAATGATCATCCAGCTGAGGCTGGAGCGGGCCGCGCACCAGCTGCGCCACAGCACGCTCAGCATCAACGAGATCGCGGAGCGGTGCGGATTTTCCGAGAACCACTACTTCTCCCGGACGTTCGCCTCCCATTTCGGCTTGTCCGCCTCCGCCTACCGCGCCAAATACGCGGTGCAGGACGGCCAGCACGTCGACTGCGACGAAACGATCGAGGAGAAGTACCCCATCAACGCCTACATTCGCCTTACCCCTTGATCCCCGTCATCGTAATGCCTTCGATGATATAGCGCTGCAGCAGGAGATAGACGAGCAGCACCGGAACGACCGCGATGGCGGACCCGGACATCATGAGCGTCCAGTCGGTTACATACAGCCCTTTGAACGTGCTCAGCATGAGCGGCACGGTGAAGTGATCGGTCGTGCTGAGGAAAATGACGGGCCGGAAGAAGTTGTTCCACGTCCCGAGGAACGCGATGATCGCGAGCGCGGCGAGCGCAGGCTTGATGAGCGGCACCATGATCCGCCAATAGATCGTCCACATGTTCGCGCCGTCCACGTACGCCGATTCGGACAAGTCCCGCGGGATGCCGAGGAAGAATTGGCGCAGCAGGAACACGCCGAAGGCGCTGAACAGCATGTCCGGCACGATCAGCGACAGATGCGTGTCGAGCCAGCCGAAGTTCTTCAGGATGACGTACAGCGGCACGATCGTGACCTGCTCCGGCACCATCAGCATGGAGAGGAACAGGATGAAGAGCGTGTCGCGGAACGGAAAAGTAATCTTGGCGAACGCATATGCCGCCATGGAGCAGGTCAGCAGCTGGCCGAGCACGATGCAGATCGAGATGTACGCGCTGTTGAAATACGCCTTGTCGAACGGCATCGCCGTCAAGGAACGGTGGATGTTCGACCAGACCCACGGATTGGGGAGCAGCGTCGGCGGGATGATGAAGATCTGCGACAAGTCCTTCAGCCCGCTGGAGATCATCCACCAGAACGGCGCGATCATGAGCACCGACGCGGCCAGCAGGATGAGATGGAGCAGGATGGCGGAGACGTTGATTTTGCGGTACGCGGCTTTAGGCTTGACCGCGTGCAGCGGCCGCAGCGATTCCGGTTTCACCGTGTTCATGGCGATGCCCTCCTATTCGGCGTAATGGACCCATTTGCGGGACAGGCGCGTTTGCAGGATGGTCAGGACGAGGATGACGACGAACAGGACGACCGCGGCGGCGGAGCTTCGGCCGAACTGGAAGTTCTTGAACGCGAGCTCGTACAGGTGGTAGACCATCGTGTAGCTGGCTTTTGCCGGTCCGCCGCTCGTCATGACGAAGGCGGTGTCGAATACTTTGAAGGAGTCGATGACGGCGATGATCGTGACGAACAGCGTCGTCGGGGAGAGGAGCGGCAGCGTGATGCGCCAGAATTGCTGGTTCTTCGTCGCGCCGTCGATCATGGACGCTTCGTAGTAGTCTTTCGAGATGCCCTGCAGGCCGGCCAGGAACAACACCATGTTGAAGCCGAGGCCTTTCCAGATGCTCACGATCGCGAGGGACGGTAGCACGAGGCGCAGATCCGTCAGCCACTGCGGCCCTTTGACGCCGAAGAGCTGCTTCAGCAGCACGTTGACCAGGCCGAAATCGCCGTTCAGGAGCCACATCCAGACGATGGCGACGGCGACGGAGCTCGTGACGACCGGCATGAAGAAGAACAGCCGGTACATGATGCGCAGCCGGACGTTGTTCAGGGCGACGGCGACGAGGAGCGCGAGGAAGATGCCCGCGGGCACCGTGAGCACCGAATAATACAGCGTGTTCGTCATCGCTTTCTGGAAGTCCGGGTTCCGGAACGCGTAGGTGAAATTCTCGAGGCCGAGGAATTTCGGCGTGCTGAAGCCGTCCCAATCCAGGGAGCTGATCACGAAGGTGCTGATGAGCGGTATGAGCGAGAACACGAGGAGCCCGATCAGCTGCGGGGCGATGAACGCAAAGCCCCAAATCGCGTTGGCACGTTTTGGATTCATGGTAGCCCTCCCGTATCGGAATGGTCGGACAGGCGAAAGGGGCGGAAGCGAGTTCCTCCCCTTCGGCTGCCCGTATATCGGCCGGCGGCGCTTAGTTGGCGCTCGCCTCGGCGATCTTCTTGTTCACGCCCTCGGCCATTTTCTTCAGCGTGGTCGCGGCGTCCTGCTTGCCCAGCAGCATGAGGTCGTAGTTGTCCTTGACGACGTCCGACGCGCCCGGCACCGCGGATTCCGACGGCCACAGCGCGTAGCCGATCTCGCGAGCGTCGAGGAAGTACTGCGCGTGCGCCGGCTGCGCTTTGTCGTCGAGCACGAGATCGTCGACGCCGGATACCGATGGCACCGCGTTGCCGCCCTTCAGGCGGAACTGCTGGCCTTCCTTCGAGACGAAGTACGAGAGGAAGTCGTACGTTTCTTTCGGATGCGCCGTTTTCTTGTTCATGACCATGTAAGCGGTCGGAATGCCGGCCGGCTCCATTTTGTTGCCCGTGTTCGTCGGCAGCGGCACGATGTCGTACTGCAGCGCCGTGTTGGCGTTGTATTGCGGCACCCACCAGCGGCCGGCGATGCCGAAGCCGACTTGGTTGGACATGAACATCGCGTCGGCGCCTTGGCCTTTCGGCAGCGAGCCGGAGAAGACGAAATTCTTGTTCTTCACGTTGTCGGCGAGGAACTGGAACGCTTCGACCGTCTTCGAATCGGTGTCGCCGATGAATTTGCCGCCCTGCTCTTTGTCGTAGATCTTGCCGCCGTTCGTCGTGGCCCACGAATAGATCGGCGCGGACCAGTCCTCGAGCACGAGGCCGTACTTGCCCGCGGCCTGCAGCTTGGACGTCAGCTCGGTCAGCTTCTGCCAGTTCCATGCGCCGGATTCGTACAATTGCTGCGGATCGTCGGCAATGCCGGCGTCCTGCAGCACTTTTTTGTTGTAGTACATGACGAGCGGGTTGCAGTCGACGGTGACGCCGTAGATTTTATCGTCGCGCTTCGCGCCGCCCCACAGGCCGTCGGCGAAATCCGACGCCTTGATCGGGCTGCTCGGGCTGTCGATGAGGGAGGTCAGCTCGGAGATGGAGCCGTTCGCGATCAGCTTGACGACGGTGGCGTCGCCGGCGTAGAACGCGTCCGGGGCCGTGCCGCCCTGCAGCTGCGTGATGATCTTCTCTTCATAGCCGTCGTTCGGGACGGCGACCAGCTCCCATTTGACGTTCTTATGGTCTTTATTGTACTGGTCGGTCAATTCGTAGAATCGCTTGAGCTCGCCCGGATTGCCCCAGGTGCTCCATTTCAGGTGAAGGACTTCCCCGTTCGACCCGCCGTTCGAGCCCGAGCCGGAACTGCACCCGCTGACGATCAACGAGACCAACGCCACCGATCCTGCCGTAAGCTGCCATGTTTTCTTCATAGACTTGCTACCCCCTCCAGGTTTAGAAAGATCGTGCAAAGCGGCGAAATCCAGCGGAAAATCCCATTCGTAAGCCGATTATAAGATGCGATGAGAGCGGTTTCAATGTGCGAAATCCGAAGAAGAAATGGACTTTTGTGATCTATCCGGCCGCGGGCGGTTAATAAGGGAGATGCGCATACCGGTATTTTCCGGGCGGGTGTTACTTCTTTGTAACGACTCGGGGTTCCGGTTCCGGTACGATGGGAAGAAGATCGAATCATAGGGGAGTGCAGCATGCGACTGAGGGGAAACGGCCGCGGCGGGCGGCGTTTAGCCGTATCGATATTGGCAACGATGGTAATAGGAAGCGCGCTCGCGGGATGCAGCCTGCGGCCGGGCGGCGGAGATGGCGGTGCGCAGACGGGCAACGCGGGCGGCTGCGCGGACGGCGTTGGGCTGAGCCAAGGCCAAGGAGAAGGGCAAGGGCAAGGACAAGGACAAGGCAAAGGACAAGGACAAGGGCAAGGAGAAGGGCAAGGACAAGGGCAAGGCCAAGGACAAGGCAAAGGACAAAGGCAAGGACAAAGCCAACGACAAGGGCAAGGGCAAGGGCAAGGGCAAGGACAAAGGCAAGGACAAAGCCAAAGCGCTGCCGTCCGGACGCAGGTGCCGGTGAAGGGCGCGGACGGCGCGACGGCGTGCCGGGATATTTTGGGACCGCCGGCGGTTGGAAGCACGGCCGGCGGCCAGGCGGGAGACGGCGTTTCGGCGGGAGCGGGAAGCGCTGCGCAGCCGCCGGACGGCGCCGCGAACGGCGCGAGTGCCGGCGGCAGCGGGAACGCGAAGCCGGGAGCCGAGAGCGATGCGAACGCCGGCGGAAGCGCGGATTCGAAGCCGGGAGCCGGAAGCGGCACGAACGCCGGGGGTAGCGGGGACGCGAAGCCGGGCGACGGGAGCGATGCGAACGCCGGGGGCAGCGGGGACGCGAAGCCGGGCGACGGGAGCGATGCGAACGCCGGGGGCAGCGCGGATTCGAAGGCGGGAGGCGGAAACGGCGCGGATGCCGGAAGCGGGAAGCCGCAGAACCCGGCGCCGCCGGTCACGCTGGACCGGCCGTCCCAGCCCGCGGCGGCGTACGGCGGCCCGGACGGCGCCAAGCTGGTCGCGCTGACGTTCGACGACGGCCCGGACAACAAGTACACGCCGAAGATTTTGGATATATTGAAAGCCAAGCACGTACACGCGACGTTCTTCGCGGTCGGCACGCAGGTGAAGCGCTACGGGGCCGTCATGAAGCGGATCGTGGCGGAAGGCAGCGAGATCGGCAATCACAGTTATTCGCATACGGATCTGTCCAAGCTTGACAGCGCTCATATCATGAATCAAATTAAATGGACGGACACCTTGATCCGGAAGCAAGCCGGCTACGTGCCGCGCCTCGTGCGCGCGCCGTACGGCGCCTCCTCGCCGCTATTGAAGCAGATCGTGGCGGACAACGGCCGTTCCCTGGTGTTCTGGACCGTGGATACCCGCGACTGGGAAGGCGCGTCGGTCACCGCGATGCGGGCCAACGTGAACAAGAACGCGCATCCCGGCGGCATCATTCTCATGCATTCGTTCGGCAGCAAGCATCTCGCCAATACGGTGGAGCTGCTGCCGCTCGTCATTAAGGATTTGCAGGCGAGGGGCTTTACACTCGTCACCGTCAGCGAGCTGCTGGACGTGAAAGCGAAGCACGCGGCCGGGAAAGCGAACGGCACGGCGGACGGCGCCAAGGGCGGAGCGGACGCGAAAGGCGGCGCCGCGGCGGGAAGCGGCGGCACGGCAGGCGGCGCCACCGGCAAGGACGCCGGCGGCGCGAAGGGCGAAGCCGCCGCGGGCGACGTCGCCGGCAAAGGCGGCGCGGACGCGAAGGGCGGAGCCGCGGGAGCGGGCGATGCGGCGGGAGCCGGCACGGCCGGCAAGGACGCTTCTGAAGCGGGCGGCAACGCCGGGAAGCGTGCCGGCGGAGCCAAAGGCGATGGGGCCGGCGGAGTCGACGGCAAGGCCGGGGCGCCCGGCGCGAACGCGAAAGCCGGGGCCAAGGCCGGCAGCTAGGCCGGTGCAGACGCGGCTTTGGGCCGCGCTTCGCGCAGGCCGCCGAAGACGCCCCGGCGGAGGTTTGGCCCCCGCCGGGAGCGAGGGTCTTGAAGAATAGCCGAAAGGAGCGCATCCATGCGGATTCGACGACATTTCATACGGAAGGCGCTCCTGCTCGGCGGGCTGGCTTCCCTGCTGCTCGCCGCGGGCTGCCAGTATACGACGACGCCGGCGGATCTGCTGATGGCGCCGAAGCCGGTGCCGGAGAACGCGGCGCTGACGGAAGCGCTGCGGACGATTTTGCCGCTGCAGGCGAAGCTGTCGGTCGTGACGCACGAGGAAGCCGACTCGGCGATTCTGCAGCTGGACGGCGACGGGGACGGCCGGAAGGAGGCGTTCGTCGTCTTCGCCGACGAGAGCGGCACGCAGCGCGTGATGGTACTGGAGCAGACGTCCGGCGGCTGGCGGCAGCGGTTCACGTTCGCGGAGACGTCCGCCTACGGCGTGGACGTGCTGCGCGCCGCGGACCTCGACGGCGACGGCATCCCCGAGGTGATGATCGGGTGGAACCAGTTCGGCGAGCCGCAGCATATTTTGACGCTCTATCATATCGGCCGGGAGGCCGGGGAGACGGGGCCGCCGAAGCCGCTCGCGGAGCTGCCGTACGACACGATGGGCATCGGCGACGCCGACGGGGACGGCAGCCCCGAGATCGGATTGATCCAGCTCCAGCGGCTGAAGCTGACCGCCGGGCTCGACCTCTACCGGTTCGCGGAAGGCGAAGCCGTGAAGCTGGCGTCCGCGCCGCTCGACGGCTCGGTCAACGCCTACCTGCAGGTGAAGCTCGGCCAGCTGGCGCCGGACAAATACGGCGTCGTGGGCGATGCCGCGATCGGCTCCAATTCGTCGACGACGACGATGCTCGTATGGGAGGACGGGAAGCTCGTGCAGATTTATCCGCCGAAGTCCCCGAGCGACGAGAACGTGCAGACCAACGCGAACGCGGTGCTGAGCGGCGACGCCAACGGGGACGGCATGCTCGACATCCCGCTGCTGGCCGAAGCGCCGGGGCAATCGGACGGCGTGCCGTACAGCGATCTGCTCTGGATCGAGGTCGATAAGCAGTGGAACGGACGCGGCGGCTTCCTCGTCGTCGCGAGGCGGTATACGGACGCGGGCGGTACCTTCGCGATCCAGATTCCGTCCGAATGGACGGGGTTCACGTTCCGGCGCCCGGCGGACGGCAGCCCGAGCGACATCGCGCTCGACGCGTACGACGAAGAATCCGGCCGGCGGGCCGAGGTGCTGACGGTGCGGGTCGCGGCGCTCGATGCCTGGGACGACCGGGAAGGCAAGCTCCAGGCGGACGAGGCGCGGTACTTGAAGCTTGGCGCGGCGGACGGGCTCGTCTATTACGCGGTCTGGCACGACAAGCTGCTGGAGGGCGGCAGGCTGAGCGCCGCCGGGCCGGGAAGCTTTCCGCCGGACGAAGCGGAGATGAAGCGCTTGTTCAAACTGCAGGCGCCGTAGAGAGACAAAGGGATGTTTGCGAAAGGGGGACTGCCGCATGCGGATATTATTTTTGGAGGATGAAGAGGCGATTCGCGGCTTCGTCCGCATTAATTTGAAACGCAACGGCATGGAGGTGACGGAGGCCGAGGACGGGGAGACCGCGCTCGCGCTCGCGAAAGCGGCCGTGCCGCCGTTCGATATCGCCTTGCTGGACGTCATGCTGCCGACGATCAGCGGGTTCGAGGTGTGCGAGCAGCTGCGGCAGCTGTTCCCGCGGATGGGAATCGTCATGCTCACGGCGAAGTCGCAGGAGGAGGACAAAATCCGCGGGCTCGAGCTCGGCGCCGACGACTACGTGCAGAAGCCGTTCAGTCCCGGCGAGCTCATCGCCCGGCTGCACGCGCTGAAGCGGCGCATGATGCCGTACGGCGATGAGCAGCAGGCGGGCGCCGGCGATGTCGAGCGCGAGCTCCGCCGCTTCGTCCGTCAGGCTGCACGAGACCCGAGC
>NZ_JAGGDJ010000042.1 GCF_017652985.1 Paenibacillus artemisiicola | reverse complement strand
TGCTCTTCTACACAAATGAAACGCGACTAACGAAAATACTAGGAAACTGGACTCCAAAGAAGAGCTCTACAGATCCCCGGCGGGCGGCAGCGCGCGCAGGGACGCCGCACCCGGCGGCCCGCCGCGGAAGGCGGGCAAGCTTAGCCGCGCGGCCGAGGGCGCGCGGATGCGCAATGCATCCGCGCGAAGCGGCGTTGAAGGGCTGCCGCAAGCGCCGCGTATCGCACCGGGAGAAGCCGCCATGCAGCGGATCGGGACAGTGGCCGCCAGGCCGGGGACAGCGTCTGCAGCGGCGAGTTCGGCGGCACTTAACGGGCCGCATGCGGGCTTGAATGCGAACACGGCTCAGCCGCAAGCATCTTCGTCCGACGGCAGCTGGGTCGGACGGCTGATGAAGTGGATGGGCGTCGATCATGAACGTTTGCTGGCTGCGGCAACGATCCGGTCGTCGTCCGCGACCTCATCGCCGGTTCCCCCTTCATCGGGAGACGCCCGTCAAGGCGCGGCGGACGCATCGTCATCGCCGGTTGTACAGGCGGCTAATCAGGACAGGCAGCCGACACCGGACGGGCTGGAGCGCGGGATAGCGATGCAAGCGCGAAACGCGGCTCTGCCGGGCGCGCCGACCGCTGGAATGCCGCTTCTCGATTTACCGGGGGATTCCGGCAAGCTCAGCGCGACCGAGTCGCTGAAGAGCGCGCTTATGAGCGTAGCGGCCTCCAATGACGTCCCTCCGGCGATTCGCGATGCGGCGCAGCAGCTGGTCTCGCATATTACCGGTCAGCAGCTGTTGATGACGCCGGAGAAAAACGGCGCGTTATTTTCGCATATGACGCTGTTCTTGCCGCTGAACGGGCCGGACGGCAGCCAGACGGCTTCCGTCCACATTCAGACGCGAAGAGGACGGAAGGGCGAGCTTGACGGGGACAATTGCAGACTGCTGTTCGATCTGCGCATGCATACGCTCGGGGACACGGTCGTGGACGTGCAGGTCGTCAATAAAATCGTCAACCTTCAGCTATGGAACGATCATCCCGCCACGGAGCGGCTGCTCGAAACTTCGCGCGGCGAGCTTGACGAAGCGCTCTCGAAGGCGGGGTATGCGTTATTGACGCTTCGCGCGGAGCCGATGCCCGAACGCATGGCGGAGCGGTTGAACGGCCAGGACGGAACGAAGGCGACGGCCGACGGCCTGGAATGGGCGGCAAAGCCGTACAAGGGAGTGGACATTCGCGTATGAACGGGGCGCATAAGAGGCGCGCGGCGCCGATGACCGAGTCGTACGAGCCGTCCAAAAAAGCGGTCGCGCTCAAATACGAGCCCGGCGACGATGCGGCGCCGGTCGTCGTCGCGAAGGGCAAAGGCAAGCTGGCCGAAGCCATTCTGGACAAGGCCGCGGAAAGCGGCGTACCGGTTCAGCAGGATTCTTCGCTCGTCGAGGTATTGTCGAAGTTGGACGTCGACCAGGAAATCCCGCCGGAGTTGTACACGCTAGTCGCGGAAATCTTGTCCTTCGTGTATCGGTCCGACCAACGGGCGGGAGGAGAAGAGCGCCGATGAGACAGAATCAACGTACCGCCAAGCCGGACGGAAGAAGGGCGATCGGCCTTTACGGCGAAACGAAGGCGGCCGAATATTTGGAAGACCGCGGCTACCGCATCCTGGACCGGAATTGGCGCTGCCGCGCGGGCGAATTGGATATCGTGGCCCGCCATGAGTCGGAGATCGTCTTCGTGGAGGTACGCACGCGACGGGCCGGCGGGCGATTCGGAACCGCGGTGGAATCGGTGGACGGCCGAAAACGGCTGCAAGTCCGCTCAATCGCCGAAGTGTACTTGTCGATGAACAAGCTGCATGGATCGCGCCTGCGATTCGATGTCATCGCCATCACGCTTCGCCAACGAGACATAACGCACGAAATCTTCGAAGTCGTAGAGCTTCGGCATGTGGAAGCCGCGTTTTAAACACCTATAGGGATGCAAAAAGAGATGCCGGCTCGGCATCTCTTTTTGGTGCGGGTACAAGGCGATGTTCATGGCGCGGCAAACGGCGACGGACGAACGGGGACAGTTAAGCTTGCCGCGCTTATCATAACGTATGCAGCTTGCGATCCAAGCTCCGGTAGCCGATTGCCTCCGCCACATGTTCCTGGTCGACGCGATCTTGGCCGTCGAGGTCGGCGATCGTTCGGGCTAGCTTCAAAATGCGGTCATGCGCCCGCAGACTCACGCCCAGCGAATCGAACGCTTTGCGGAGCAGCTCGTCCGCGGCTTTCGTCATCTCGACCGCTTTGCGCAGCGACGCGCCGGCCAATTCGCCGAGCCCGCGGCTCCCGCTTGGCCGCTCCGAACGCCGGCGAACGGCTTGCAGCACGAGCGCGCGCATCTCCGACGTCGTCATGCCGCTCGTCAACCCCTCCGAAGCAAGCGGTCTCGGCACCTCGATGTGCATGTCGATGCGATCCAGAAGCGGACCGGATATTTTCGCCCGATATCGGGCGATTTGTATCTCGGAGCAGATGCAGCGCTGATCGTCGGAATCATGGCCGTAGTAACCGCACGGACACGGATTCATAGAGGCCGCGAGCAGAAAGGAAGCGGGGAAGCGGAAGACCGCGCGCGAACGGGCGATCGTCACTTCCCGGTCCTCGAGCGGTTGCCGGAGCACCTCGAGCGCGGCCCGCGAAAATTCGGGAAGCTCGTCCAAAAACAACACGCCGCGATGCGCCAGCGTCGCTTCGCCCGGCCGGGGGATGGAGCCTCCTCCGATCAAGCCGGCCGCGGATATCGTATGGTGCGGGCTTCGGAATTGCCGTTCCCGCATTAGCGACGGAATTCCGCCTGGCAGCTTGCCGGCCGCGCTGTAGATCTTCGTGACCTGCAGCGCCTCCTCTTCCTGGAGCGGCGGCATAATCCCGGGGAGCCGTTTGGCGAGCATCGTTTTCCCCGTGCCCGGCGGTCCGGCCAACAGGACGTTGTGAAACATAATCATGCCAAGGGAAACCCAATGACGGCGTGAGTTTAGCGGATTCATATGTAACTGAAAAAAAATTATGGACAAGATTTTACATAATACGCTATACTTTAAACAAATCCGAAAGAATCGGTCTGAACGGCCTCTGTGCGAAAGAATCGCCGGAGGCTGTTTTTGGTTTTGTAACATTGGTTTGTAATAATGGGAGGTTAATATGTCTAACGAAAGAGTAACAGAAAATCTAGTACGCGACCAACTACGTGATTTGGATTACTATAGCACTGATAATGATATTCGTGTGGAAGAACAAAAAAGTGAAATCCAAGCAGTTAAAAGGTTACTCAAAGATGCAAGTAAGACCGGAAAAGGTGGTAAAGGTTCTCCTGAGTTTATTATCTCCTCTGCGAAAACACCTGATTTTCTAGTTATATTTGAGTGCAAAGCTAATGTTAAAGATCATGAGAGTCCCAATAGGGATGAACCTATAAAATACGCAGTTGATGGTGTACTACATTATGCCTCCAAATTATCTAAGGAGTATAACGTCATCGCTGTTGCGGTAAGTGGTCAAACAAAAACAAGTCTAAAAGTATCTACATTTATTCATACTAAAGGCGCGGAACATCATAAGGACTTACATACTAAAGGTGGCACTCCGATAAAGGAAGTAATTCCATGGGACGATTATATTGAGCATGGGACGTTTGATCAAGCAGTACAAAAAATAAGGTTTGAGGAACTTATGGCATTTTCTCGCAATCTACATGAATTTATGCGTGATCATGCAAAGCTTACTGAAAGTGAAAAACCTTTATTAGTTAGTGGAACGTTAATAGCACTATATAATAATGCTTTTGCAAAGAGTTATGATGTATATGAGCCTGAAGAACTTCAGAGGCAGTGGCTCCACTATATTACTGAAGAAATTAATAAAGCAAAAATCCCCCACTCAAAAATAATGAATATGACTCAACCATATTCCTCGATTGCAGTTCATCCTGAGTTAGGTAAAGCAACAAAAGCTTATCCAAAAGGTGTTCTACATGAACTAATTAAAATGCTTAATGAAAAAGTATGGCCCTTTATAAGTGTTTACCATGACTTTGATGTTGTAGGACAATTTTATGGTGAATTTCTTAAATATACAGGTGGGGATAAGAAAGCTCTTGGAATAGTATTAACGCCTAGACATATTGCGGAATTATTTACTTTAATAGCAAACCTGAAAAAAGATAGCAAAGTGTTGGATTTTTGTTGTGGAACCGGTGGCTTTCTTGTAACTTCAATGAATGCAATGATGAAACTTGCAATTACGGATGCAGATAAGAGGAAAATAAAGGAACACGGCTTAGTTGGAGTTGAACAACAACCAAATATGTATGCATTGGCAGCTTCAAATATGATATTACGTGGTGACGGTAAAGCAAATTTGCATCAGGGAAGTTGCTTTGATCCTGCTATAACCAAGGAACTTAAGAAACATAAATGTGATGTGGGTATGATTAATCCACCCTATTCTCAGAGTGATCAAGACCTTCATGAACTTGTATTTGTAAGGGACATGTTGAACTGCTTAGTTAAAGGCGGGGTAGGTATAGCAATTATACCTATGTCATGTGCAATATCATCTCATCCAATGAGAGAAGAATTATTGAAGAATCATACACTTGAAGCTGTAATGTCAATGCCTGAGGAGCTCTTTTATCCTGTTGGAGTGGTTACTTGTATTATGGTTTTTACATCAGGTATTCCTCATGAAACAAGTAATCGAAAAACATGGTTCGGAAATTGGAAAGATGATGGGTTTGTAAAAACCAAACATAAAGGAAGAATTAATTTAAACGATGATTGGGCTCATATCAGAGATCGTTGGATAGAGCAATTTCGTAATAGAGAGGTTCACGTTGGCGAAAGTGTAATGAAACATGTAACTCATGAAGATGAATGGTGCGCTGAAGCGTATCTTGAAACCGATTATTCCGATATCAGTCCTGAAGATTTTGAAAAAGAAATAAAAAAGTATATGATATTTAAATTGATGGAGGGAGTTGAATAAGACTAATGCTATTAATGGATTTATTCAATGTTTATAACGGTTTCCCTTCAACGCAAGTATCAGTAAAAGCACAAAAAGAAGACGATCATATTCCATTTATTAGACCATCGAGTAATTATCAAAATGTTGTTGTGGGATATGTAGATAAAAAAACCATTCCTAAAAGATTTATTTTCCCACCTGAAACAATATTTGTTTCTACTAATGGGCAAGGTAGTCATACTTACTCTTATGTATCAAATTTTCCATTTGTTCCAAATAGCGACGTAGCAGTTTTAATTCCAAAGAGGGATATGGCTGTACAAGAAAAAATCTTCTATGCTTTATGTATCACAAAAAATAGGTATAGATTTTCCTATGGTAGGAAACCGAAAGGAGAAAGGTTAACGAACATAAATTTACCTGATACCGCCCCCGAATGGATATATGAAACAAAATTGGAATATGAATTTTTAAAGCCTACAAAAGAGCAAGTTGTCCCTGATTTAGATACAAATGATTGGAAGGAATTTCTTTATACTGATATATTTGAGATCAAAAAAGGAAAAAGAGTGGTTTCAAATGAACTGAATTCAGGGAGTACACCTTTTATAGGTGCTATTGATTCTAATAACGGATATAGGGAATATTGTGATTTACCGTCTATATTTCCAGGTAATTCTATAACCATTCCTTATAATGGAAATGGTGTAGCTGAGGCATTTTATCAACCTAAACCATTCTGGGCGTCTGATGATGTTAATGTTTTAATACCGAATTTTGAACTTAACCAATACATTGCAATGTTTTTAATCACTATAATACGTAAAGAAAAATATAGATTTAATTATGGACGCAAATGGCATAAAGAAAGAATGGAAAATTCAACAATAAAGCTTCCAGTAGATGAAAAGGGCATTCCTGATTGGGTATTTATGGAAAAATACATAAAATCATTGTCTTTTTCTATGCCTTTATAACATTAAGAAGCAAATTGCATTTATTCAAGAATAAGAGCCTAAACGGGCTCTTTTATTTTGTCTAATTTAACTGAATATTCAGAAATTAACTATATACAAGCACGAGAATCTAGCATACAATAAATTTGTGGAAAATATTACCAAAATTAAAGAGGAAATGAAAAATGACGAAGAAAATCGAAAAGGCTCAAATCGAAATTGCTGAGGTGGTTGCTCAAATGGGAATTGAAGTTGAATCTCTTGGTAAAGTTCTTACGACAACTGAAACTGTAGAACCCGTAACCGAGGAAGGAAAAGCCGAGGAAACGACTTCGAAACGCAAGATCGGCAAGGGTGTGCTGGTGCTTAAAAATGGCGAGGAGTTCGCTTCATATCCTTCCATTAAGGCGACAGCAATTGCCTTCAAAGAAATCCTTGAACTAAAAACCATGCCCTTCACACCGATCAAGAAATCGGTCAGAGAAGGAATTGATTGGAAAGAATATTCATTCTTCATCGAAGGAATGGGAAAGAGTGCTAATGAAGAGTCTGAAACCGTGAAAACAGAGGAAGCACCTGTGTAGAGGAAAAAAATTGTTGTGGAAGATAGAAGGTGCATCTATGTGCCTTCTATTTTTGTTTCCAGAATAAGTGGTGACCAAACTGGCACAACCGCAAATTTATCAAATTAAATAAGGCGACCATATTGGTACGTGTGCAACAATTGCACCATGAGGAATACCGGAATACTGGCATGTCGGTATACGGGATATAACCTGGATACATATTTTCGATCATTTCATCAAAGGGAAACACCACACATATAGAATTATATATAAATCAACATCAACTGTTAACCGAAAATGATATATTATTTAACTTTTAACTTAGTTTACAGGATGTGTAGGGCTATATATAATTTAAATATAAATCAATAATTCTATAATTAATAAAATACTGATTGATTATTATTACTCCACTTCGTTTCGTAATAATAATCAATCTGCCAGCGAAAATTCACCACACACCAAAACTGAATATTCAATGAGTTACTTACCCAATATATCCAATCTATCGATCAGACTTTTTAAATCTATATCTAAAATTTCATGTAAATAGCTATCGTAGGCATGAGATATCTTACTCATAGCAGGATGTCCAAATGGCATGCCCATTGGATTCATTTGATTAATCCGGTCTACAGAGACTTCTAAAAACTGATTGAATTGCGTAACGGTTTCATAGAAAGTTATTAAAGTCGCGCAGTCTTCGGTGTTTAAATAGTCAGAAACATCTTTTAGACATTGTTCCCAACTGGAGGGCAGTAGTAAAAGAGCTGTAACAACATGTCTAGGAGAAATTTCTGATCTCCCTTGTAATTCCTTAGTAATGTTTTGAATACTAGTTAATATTCTTCTGCTGCTTACCCTACATTGTTTATTCGGGTTATCTGGAACAAAGTAATTAACAATGATATTGGCTAACTGACCATTGTTCTGATACTCATTGTGAATTTCAATCCTGCTTGTTACATTGAGGTTAAGTATTAATTGATTCGCTATATCTTCTGATTCCTCGCGCATCTCAGTAGCCGCGCTTTCATGTTTCTTTTTTATCTCCTGTAATCTTTCCACGGTGTAAGAATCCACATCACTATCTATGATGTCGTGATGGATAGGACACATCAATAATAAGTTATCAAAACCTCGGCGCTCATCGTTGGTCTGGGTAGGATCATATCTTGGGCCACCCTCAGATCGTGCTTTTATGTGACAAATTCTACCGGTTACTTTTTTGCCGTCCACTAGAGGATTTGTACATGTAGGAAATGAACATTGGTTGCTCGATACAGCAAATAGCATTTTTACTGTACTGGGAGTAGGTGCTGTTGTAGTTGTCATGAGAAGTTCCTTTCGTAGTCTAATAATTCCATTATATAGCAGCCCCATCTAGTAACGGTATATATTTTTTCCGTTTGGTTTACGTTTTGAAATGACCCGTATATAATCTCGTTGTAATTCAAAAACAAACTTAAACGGAGCGTGGATGAAATGAAAAAACACAAAAAGCAGAAAAATGTAAAATATAGGACAATCGAGTCATCCGAAATTGAAGATTACTTCTTTGACAGACTTGTCGAACGAGGATGTGTCCCAACTCAAAATGATATTGAAATTATTACTGAAATAGTTTTTGATTTCCTTCAAGATAATGGAGTAGCTATGAACGTAAATGAAAAGGATGAGGGATGAATAAGAAGAGACTAAATGTCCTGTGTAAACTGGGCATTTTTAATTTTTAGGCTTTGTTAAACTGGGTTGTTGATTTTCCGATTAATCTAACTGGATGAATACTCGAGCAAATTATTGGTATTTCAGTAAGTCGTAGTATGCTATAATTGTGTAAGTATTTTCAGTTTGAAACGACAAAGAAGGAAGGTTGGTGTTTGAGGTGGCAAAAGAACAAGACGGACTACATCAAGTCAAGACTGCTTTGCAGGGCTTAATAGCACCCTTTAAAGGAATTAGTAAAGCCGAGAGAGAAGGCACAGCGGCTTACCACAGGCACTTAGGCGATGCATTAAAAACAGCAAGCACGGAAGCCGAGAGACAGAACATTTTGGCTATGATAGATCGGGAACAAAAGAGAAATCACCGCAATAGCCTCATTAAATATACATTAGGTGGCTTCACCATTCTTGGTGTTGTTCACTTAGTGAATTCAAAGAAACGTTTGTTCAACAATTAACCGATCTCCAATGAGTCTTTGTAGTCTATAGAACGTAGAAAGTTTCTTACCATGGCAAATTTCTTTCTAAGTACATAGAAAGGTTCTTGCTAACTACATAGAAAGATTCTTACTACTAGTAATAATAATATAATAATAAATATAATAATAATATCTAGCACAGAAACTAAAGTTTCCGTGCTTTTTCTTTTAATAAATTGGAAGTAGTTTTAGATTTCTTGGTTTACAAAGAGCGCTTGAATGCACATATATTATGTAAGGTATTACTCTTTGGTAAATAGGAGGTTAATGAATGAAGCAAACCTATATAGTATATTACTTACCACTTGCCAATTATTTATTGAGCAAACATTTCAGATTAGTCAATGTTGCAAAGAACAAGTATGTGAGCGATAAATTAGTATTTTTCTTTGAGAACACTCTCGAACTTCAATTCGAGGTTAATGAATATAAAAATAATTCAAGTGCTTAATATAGCACACACAATCAAATAAAAATCAAAAGGAGTTATTTCAAAATGAAAAAATTTATTAACAAGAAGGTAATAGAAAAAGGTCAAATTCAAATGACATCTTATTATCAACTACCAAAAGAAATCCTTGATAATATAAAATATGCAAAAATGAAGCCCAATGCTCTAAAACTATATATCAAGGTATTAGACATTACAAAAGTTTCGATTTTGAACGGTTGGAAGGATGAGGTAGGAAATTATTTCGTTAAATTTAGTCAGATGGATTCAGAGAAAAAAATTGGTATGTCTGCACCAACATTTAGAGGTGCGAAGAAAGAATTAATTGAATTGGGTTTATTGTTTGAGAAAAAGCAACCACAAGGACTTCCATCAATTCTTTATGTCCTTATGCCAACATCTGAAATTGAATCTGTTGAAAAGTCAAGAGTTGAAGAGCAGCAATTGGTTCAAAATGACACTATTGAGGAAAAAGAAACTGACTGTGAAAATGAAAGCTCTATCAATAAAGATTACATACAGTTAGAAAAAATTGTCGTACAGAATGAGGCAGAAAATTTAACTGGCGGTTTCGGAATTTTTAACATTGAGATGAAGCCAATGTTTATTGAACCTGACGTAGATGAACCAGAATACATTGGACTCGACAGAAAGAGATCTAAAGAAGAAATGGAAGCTGAGCGCCTAGAGGTTCTTGAACGAACAATACATGTAAGAGTTCCATTTGAGGTTGAAGATGACGAGCCTTTTGAACCGAAAGTAGTTATTTATAAAATGAAAGCCCCGACATTCTAGAACAAATGCAAATATCTCAATGACCTTGTTGATTCACTGATTTAAAAAAGTTTGAAATCCTAGTGTACAAAACTCCCAGAAACGGACATATATATTGTGAGGTATTACCAACTAGAAAATATGGAGTGATTTATTTGGAAAAATATTTAACGGTTAAACAGAGAGAAATGCTGTGTAAGAAGGCAATGATTCATGAATTGAAGAGTACGGGTCTAACTCATGAACAAGCGTGGCTCAAATTAAATGAAGCACTAAAAGAAAAGGGTTGGAATACTGTTTCAATTTCTTACATCTATAAATATTGGAACAAGGTTCAAGATAAACAGTGAGCGGCACTATCTAAAACGGTAGTGCCTTTTTATTTGGAGGAATGAAAGATGGCAAAATGTAACGTTGGTGAAAATCATCCAAGGTTCCAAGGCTATATCATGATGATTGCTTCGGAGACTGGTCAACAATGGCGATTTGCTTCGACTCGCGAATGAGCCTGTTTTCAGTAGAGATAATTTTGAACTAACATTGTGTCAAACAACGGTATGTAACAAACGTAATGGTAAGAGCAAAGTGCCATATTTAGATCGCTATCAATTGTTCTGTAATAGAGCTAACTGAATGATTGTTTAAGAATACTCATGGGTAAAGGGGGGATGAACGTAAGAAGCTAATAGCAAAACAAGAAACTCAAGTGGATGGTGCCTAATAGTGAAAATAGTTAAAGATAAAATCTATTTTGCTGATAAAAAATTGAAGTCCGATTTAGAAATGCTCGGTATCTATAGGATCATGTTATGATTCATTCTTTCTTGGAACAGCGTACATTTATCCATATAGTACAGAGTTGAGGACAATCATTGGAGATTTAGTTGCAGAGAGAAGAAAGGAAAGACACGATGGTTAGAAATGAAATCCTGTTCTCGATAATTAACCTTAACTTTAGCGCTCTTAGGAGTTACGTATACGGTAGCGGATTTGAAGAGGTTGATTCTATGAGGTTGAAGGAGCTGCCATCCGAGCTCGATTTACTTATTGTGAACCACAATAAAACTAGGTTCAATGGAGTTTGGTACACAATATTTGATTGGCCGCAAATTCATCAAAATAATATGGAAAGAATCAAGAATGCGTATTTAGAACTCACTCAATAAATTGGGTGGGTTCTTTTTTTGTTCAAGAGACTAGGAGACGAATGAAATGAAAATAAAGCCTACTTTATTAAAAGACGAAAAACTTAGTTATGTTTGGAATACAACTGATCGAATTATTGAAGCCATTTCTGCAATTGAAAATAATAACCTAGTAGACGGTTTCTATATATCAAACGGTAAAAATACTCGAAGTTCCTCCATGACCCATGATGCAATTGAATACCTAGCGGATTACATTCTTGAATGCGAAAATCTGACCACCAAGATGAATGAATATAATGTCTTAGACCACAAGCGATTACAGGAAGTCGAGTTATTTGAACAAGGATTGCCTTTATTCAAGATTGATGGTGAGGACTTTGAAGTTCAACTCACTGATGCGCTTATTAACAAAAAGAGACTAGTTAAACACGAAGATCCAGTTCACCAAAAATTAAAAGGTGATTATGCTGCTCTTTGTGAGGGAGCGTGTTTAACCGAATTATGGTGTTATCAAATTATACAAAATGAACATGCTAAAAGCCTCGTAGAAGGCTGCTATGGACTAATCCATTATTACCGTACAAAAGGGTTATCAAAGTTCACTAGACACAAAATTAAAGAGCTTATATTTGAGGAAATAGGGTCAATCGTTCGTTCTAACACTAAGTTTGAAACAGTGAAGAGACGATCAGGACAGAAGGCTAACAAGAAACAGAGTATCGAATCTTTGGATGAAATGACAACAAATAAATATTGCCGAGTATTTAAGATGCTCGTTGCAGATAAAAAGGCAGTTAAAGACCCCGTGAAAATTATTCCGTTCGTTGATTTTGAAGCGCTAATTGAGATGAATATTAGTAGTAGATACTTGAACTACAAAGATATAGAGACGATCGAACTTATACAAAAACACTTTAACGGAAACCTGATTGAATGTCTGAAGGTTGGCGGCAGATACAAAACAAATAAACGTAGGATTGAAAGTTTAATAAGAAAATTAGAAAAAAATTTTTAGAATCTGTCCGTTTATGGGAGTAGTTTCTCCAATATATATTGTGATGGTGAATCAAGCATCATCACCGTTTTTCAAGAACCGGCTTTACTTTTTCATTCTTGTTGAGTCTCCGTGACCGTGATGGCTCCACTAACTTAATTGTTGGTGGAGCAAAATTTTTTGGTGGTGATAAGTAGTGTTAACTAATCAATTGATGAATGTAACAAATAAACGAGTGGCTGATTTAGATTCAATCATTCTAGTGAATGCGAATAGCACGATTAAGTTAATAGATATGCAAATACAGATGTTTAATGAGTTGGAAGATCAAACAGAGGATAAGCAATTGTTGAATCAAGTTGGTGAACAGTTATCACTCTTGAAAGATGCTCGACTAATGGTTTCACTCGTTCATAAAATTGTTGTCCAAAATGCTCTAAGTGAACATGAAAAGAAGGTTTTGATGAGGATCTTGAGTAATCTCAGGCAGCCACACCCCACCATTGAGGAAAAAAATGGGATAGAGACACAGAATAACCTGTCCACATCGTCTAGCTACGAAGGAACCTAATCAAGCTAGGGCTGTGAAGAAAGAATTAATATATCAAAAATGAGGTGATCCATTTAAAATGGGTCTTTTTAATATGTTTGAAAAGAAAAAGGACGTTGAAGAGCGATCTTATTTTAGTGTGGACGGAAGGCTGTTGGCGATCACTTCCATGCTAGGTGGAAGCATTGTTACAACTGATCAATTAAGAACGATTCCTACGGCTAAAACATCACTTGAACTAATTACGGGTTCCATTTCACAGCTTCCAATTTATCTGTACCAGGAGAAAAACGGTGAAGTAGTGAGAGTGCCAAATGATTATCGAATCAAGCTATTGAATGCTGAAGCTAATGATTACAGTGATTCGATTCAATTCAAAATGAAATTTGTTGAGGACTATATTCTTTTTGGTAAAGCAATAGCTTATGTAAATAAATCAGGAAACACAGTGGTTAATCTTCACAATCTAAATGCAAAAGACGTTCAGATTAAGGTATTCACTGAAGATCGTATTACAATAAGCGCTTATCAAATCATTTATAACGGTCTTGGTGGTTCGGTTAGTCTTCCGTATGAGAATGTACTGATGATTGATAGTGGCTCCAATGGTGTTCTAAAGAATGGTGAGAAAGTCCTTCAATTGGCTCTTAATGAAAATGATTATTCGAAGAGCTTGTTGGAAAATTCAGCACTTCCAACTGGTGTTTTACAGTCAACAAGTAAATTGTCCGAAGTAGTAATCAAACGACTTCGTGAAGGTTGGCAGTCACTTTATGCTGGTGGTAAGAATGCTGGTAAAACTGTAATTCTTGAGGAAGGCATTGAATATATGCCGATCTCATTGAATCCCGATCAACTGCAATTAACGGAATCCAAAAAGGTTACATCGAGCGAGATTTCAAAGCTCTTCAATGTTCCTGAGAGCATGATTAATTCAAACCTGACCAAGTACAGTAGTAACGCTGCTGAAAATCGTCATTTCTTACAGTACACTTTAGCACCTATCATTACTGCGATTGAGTCAGCATTGGACAAGTCTTTGTTGTTGGAAAGTGAAAAGTCAAATGGCTATTACTTTAGATTTGATACGAGCGAGATCTTGCGCGGTACTCCAAAGGAACAAATTGAAGCGGTTGCTCTGGCACTTGAAAAAGGAATTATTACAATCAATGAAGCGCGTAGTTCCTTGGATAAGAACAAGCTTCCGGTAGATGACTTCATGTTGCTGAGTCTAGGAAATGTTCTGATGAATCCGATTACAGGGAAATTGACAATCCCAAATTTGGGTCTTGAAGGTGAAAATAATGAAAATGGAACTTCGGTTTAATCAAACTGATTTTGAAGCAAATTCAGACGGTTCAATGACCGTTAGTGGTTATGTAAATAAAACAAACCAATATAGCGAGCTAATAGGGCGCCAGCGATTCCGTGAAAAGATCGCAAAGGGCGCCTTTTCTTATGCTCTTCAAAAAGCTAAGGATATTCATTTCCTGGCTGAGCATGATAGTAGTCTCATTCTAGCTTCTACTCGAAACGGCTCTCTAACACTCAGAGAAGACGATCAAGGGCTTTTCATGTCTGCAAATATCAGTCCTACATCTTGGGGCAAGGACTACTACGAACTCATTAGATCCGGAATCTTACGTAACATGTCTTTTGGGTTCAAAGCCATAAAAGATGCTTGGAAAAAAGTTGATGGAATTGCTGAAAGAACTGTCCATGAGCTTGAACTATTTGAGGTGTCAGTTGTCCGTGACTCCGCATATTCTCAATCCACGATTTCGGCTCGTGGAATTGATGTTTTAGAAAATATTGAAATTCCTTCTGTTATGGAAGATGGAGGTTCAGAGATGAACAAAAAAGCTCTAATTGAAGAGAGAAATGATCTTCAGACAAAAATTAATGAATTAAACAAACAACTTGGAGAGAAAGAGGTTAGAAATAATATGATCGAAGTTTACGGTACAACTGATAAAGATGTAGAACAACGAGGTCTGGAACAATTCTTTAAAGGTCAACATAACGAGGAAGAATACCGGGCAATTACAACAGGTGCTCCTGCGGGATCGTTGGCAATCCCAACTTCAATCTCTGACGAGATTGTAAAGAAACTTTTGGAAACTGGACAATTGGTTGGAAGAACCAAAATTTTTCCTAGTCAATCAGGCTATCTTGAGGTTCTTCGAGAAACTAACATTGGTGAAGCTGGTTTCGTAGGAGAAATGGAAAACATCAATCCAACAGACTATCAAATGGATAAGGTCAAACTGGAACAGAAACGTGTGGGTACTGCAATCGAGTTATCGCAGCAATTGATTAATGATGCGGCCTTTGATATTACTGCCTATGCGACGGATGTACTTATCCGTAGAATTGCTCGAACAATTGATCGGAATCTCATTAATGGCGATCCTGCTTCTGACCAATTTGAAGGGATTTTGAATGCTGCTCTTCCTGCTGAATGTAGTGTGACAACAGCAGTTATGGGTTCGATCGGAACTGATGACTTAATGGACATGTTTAATTCCATTCATCCGCAGTTGGTTGAAGGAGCAGTTTGGATCATGAACCGTAAAACCTTTTCTGGAATTACCAAACTTAAAGATGGCAACAACCAATATTACCTAGCAGATTTCAAAAACGGTGTTGGATATACAATGCTGGGTCTACCAATTCTGATCAGCGATGCTATGCCTGATTCTGTGAGCAGCGGTTCCATTCCGGTTATCTTGGTAAATTTAGAAGAAGCTGTTGCAGTTATGATTAAGAAAGGTTTGAATTTAAAGCATATTAATGCTGATACAACTCAAGCGCTTCGTGGATCTTCGCTGTTCGTAGCTGATATTTACATGGATGCTAAGATCCTGAACACTCAGGCTATCAGAGTGCTCAAACCAAAGTCTGTATAATATCTTTATTTTAAGGTATTTTTCGTTGTTTTCTGTATGTTTACTTTCGCGCTCGGTGAGAATTTATCTCACCGAGCGCTTTTAGTAGTATATACAGCCTGCCTATGTTAAATAGACTATCTTAGGTTCCCAGTGTAGTTCCTTTTTTCTTGGAGCATCCTCGACAAATCTGTAATGCATACCGCTTTTAAACCATTCAGCGCTACCTTTGAGAAATGTTTTTTGGATTGTCGTAACATAACCGTAATATCCTAATACATGTTTTACGGCTGTACCAATCATCTGCTTAACAAAATCCTCTTTAACATTTATGTCCGTTCTGTCTCCGAATTTTGTCTCCAGCTGTCTTGCCACTGCTTCAATTGCTGGCCTGTTGTTTTTGCAAATAGTCATCATTTCATAAACTTGCCACGCTTCCCCTAACCAGTAGTAAATCTCTTCAAAGCTTTTGTTGTTTGAATAACCATTGTACTTAGGGGATTCAGTAAAAAAATCGTAAAATTCAGAGCTGTTTGGCATTGTTATCTCTCCTTCAGACATGTAATTTTACATCTCTAAATTAACAGATCTAAATTTGGATGTCAAGAATTAATGATATCAGTTTGTCCTACATGAAATCATCATTTTAATGTGATTTGAGAAGATAGCTCTTGTCGTGTTTAATGAGTTTTATCCCAACGGAATCATACCTCGCTCTAATACTAATTTTATCCCAGGATCTTGGCATGGTGCTTTGTTCTAAAATAGAGTGCTCTTCTTCAGTGACAGTAGCAGTCCACAGATATCGATTCAATAAATCTCTAATAAACTCGATTGTGATTGTACTATCCTTAGCTTTCTCTTCACAAACCTGATGAATGTAGTTGCTTTTTGGAACGATGTGTTCGTATTGAAGTCCTTTGAGGTTTTTATTTCTTAGTTTGTCGTATGCTGCTAGTGAAATGAAGTCGGTTGAGTAAAGTTTATTTTTAGATGATAAACCTCGAGTAGCTAGATAAATATGAAGGTTGGCTAAGAATTTCCTCTTGCCTTCACCGATTCCTTTCATATAAGGATGGTCATTAAAACGTAAACTCCCCAGGAAATAATAATATTTTTCAGAAAGCTCTTCAATGATTTCTTCTCGGCTTAATTGCATCGTTGCACCATCCCCTAATTTGTAAATAAAAATTATCCAAAATGTGGAACTTTATTGTTTATTCTATGCTAGGGAACATATACCTTTTATCAATCGAAAATTTTTTTCTACAAAGGCTACACTTTAAAGTTTTCTCTATATAATGCTTTCACAAACACTTACAAGGATGTGATTGCAAATGATTAAAGCATCGAAGAAACAAATAATTAAGTACGGAATTAGAATTGGTACCGATGTTTACTCAGTAATTGTTTATGAAAGTGGTATCAGAGATCTAAAAGAAATACGCTCGGATGTAAGATGAACTTGGTAGTGCGTTATCCTAGATTAATTAATGCATGAATAAATAATAATAGAATGTTATAATTATTATATGGAAAATATTTGAATTAGGAGGGGATGAATTGAAGGTTAACGTTAATTCAATCGATGAACAAGATGAAGTGGTAAATTCAAATAATCAAATAAGTGTCGCTGCTTATTGTAGGGTTAGTACTGATTCAGAAGAACAGGCAACATCATTCAAGAATCAGCAATCATATTTCCGGCGTGAAATTTCTAAAGATAAAAAGCTTAAATTGTTTCGAATTTATGCTGATCAAGGAATTTCTGGAACTTCGTTAAATCGACGCGAAGAGTTTTCTCGCTTATTATACGATGCAGGATTAGATGAAATTAAAGTTAGCGATAATAAATCGGTTTTTACCGTAAGCCACCGAGAGCCACTTTTTAAATATATTTATGTAAAGAATACAAGTCGTTTCGCACGCAATGTCTTAGTCATTGAAATATTGCGTGAACTACTGAAGAAGGGGGTTTATGTCTACTTTTTAGATATAAATCACGTATTTGATAGTATCGAAAAAGAATTCATGTTGAACATGTTCCTGAATTTTTCACAACAGGAGAGCATTGATAAATCAGCGAAAGTGCGTTTTGGATTAGTTGAGTCAGCTCGCAAAGGAACTATTTTTACGAATAATAATATTTACGGATATAAGTATTCTAAAGATACAAAAGAGCTAACAGTTATAGAGGAGGAAGCAGAAGTCATACGGACAATCTTTTTTCTCTATTCAAAGGGATTTGGAATACGCCGTATTTTAAATTACTTTGAAGGTGAGACCTTAGAAACATTGGATGGGGTGAAGTATGTTCCAAGCGGAGTTGTGCGTACAAGGGCTGGTAAACCATTTGTGCCTACTTTTATAAAGAGAGTACTATCTAATGAAAAATATTACGGAACTTTAGTTCGAAACAAATATGATACTGGCAGTATATTTAGTAAAAAAACTGCGACGGTAAAAAACACATCGGAGTGGATATTGTTCGAAGGTCGTATACCGGCTATCATTTCAAAAGAACTTTTCGAAACTTGTAATAGCCTCCGAAAAGCAAAATTACATCATAAAAATCAAACTGGAGTATTTCGAGGATATTCTGAATTTGCTAGTAAGATTTATTGTGGTAAGTGCGGTAGCTCCTATACACGAAATATAGATGCTGGTCGAGTCTTTTTTAATTGTTCGTTAAAGAAAACAAAAGGGACGAACGCTTGCGATAATATTAACGTTCAAGAGACTGATATTAATGCTCAAATAGATGATATACGTAACTATGGTCTAATTAGCGTATTCGCTTTACATAAAGAAAAACAGATAGAGATAATTCGAAATCATATTGAAAAATTGCGGGAGCGTATTAATGTTCCAGCAGTTGAGGATATTAACTCGAAAACACTTGAATTGATGAAATTAGATGATCAAGAGTCTAGAGTGATGAATCTTTACGTAATTGGGAACTTCCCAGAAGCGAAACTTCATGAAATGAAGATTGTTATTGATACTCAGAGAGAAGCGTTACGAAAAGAGATTAATGAACTTTCGAAAACTAATGAAGATATATTAATTCAGATTAACGATTATGAGTCAAGGATATCTAAGATCAACGCACTAACTGTTAAGGACGAATACAGTCGTGAAGAAATCCTTGGACTAATTTCAAAATTTGTGGTCACGTCAGAAGTCGTTCCATATATTAAGAAGAAAGACAACCGCGAATCGTCGAAGATTAAGCCGATTATAACTTATGAATTGAGTATCTTGGAGAAACTGGAAGAGGCATAAAATGTAGTCATTATCACTATGCTTCTTCAATTGTGAGTGCGAATTTTTATAATTTATTCATCAAAGAAATCTTTGGATAGGCTAATTGACCGCGCTAATTGAAGTGCGGTTTTTTTTTGGTTTAATATCATGCATGACAATGTATCACATCACCAGGACGTTGTGACTGCCGGCGGCCGCGATCAACAGGGCGCGCTTCGCGTGATGCTGTCCCAGCACGTCTCCGAAGTCGCCGTGCCCCGCAGCGTTACCGCCATAACCGCCGCCGGCGTACGGGTCAAGTTCCGCAATGCCCGCGGAATCGTATCGAAGCGCTTCCCACGATTGTCGGTCGGATTTGGGATCGCCGAGCTCGCGCAGATGGGAGGCGGCGAACAGTTCCATGCCTTCGATGCAAGCGGCTTCGGCGGCGTTGCCGCGGGGCAGCAGCACCTTCGAGATGCCGCGCTGCTTGGCCTGTTCGACCATGGCCAGCACCCCGGGGACCGCTCTCAGTTCGCCGTTCAAGGCTAGTTCGCCCAGGACGAGGAAATCCTGAAACAACGCGCTCCGCAACTGGCCGCTTGCGGCCAGAACCCCGGCGGCGATGGCGAGATCGAAAGCCGTTCCTTCTTTTCTTAAATCCGCCGGCGCCAGGTTGACGGTAATCCGCTCCATCGGAAACGCAAACCCGCAGTTTTTGACCGCTGCCCGCACCCGTTCGACGGATTCCCTCACCGCGGGATCCGGCAGGCCGACGACGTTGACCTGCGGCAGACCGCTCGATATGTCCACCTCCACGGCGATCATTCGCCCTTCGACGCCGTAGACGCTTCCGCTGCATATTTGCGTGTACATGACAAAAAACACCTCCGCGCTGAATTCGGCCGAAGGTGCTTCCTCACAGAACCGTTGCAAAATCAATCTCCATTCATCTTAATGGAGGAGCAAAATCATTGTCAACCGCGCAGAATGCCGAGTAACGTCCGATTTGCGCGCGGTGCTGCTAGTCTTATCCGAACTAAGAGGCGTTCCGAGATCGCAAACGAAACGGCGTTGCAGGTCGCATTAAGCGGAGTGCATCCGTTGCTCTTTTTGTTTGAACATGTTACAATCGATCCATGCCGAACATGTGTTCCGTGCCGATAAATCGATGATATTTGGAAATACTAGGGTCTGGATCAAGACATCCCCAAACCGTGCGAAAGTAGGCCGCTTTCATCTCGCAATGAGATGAAAATGATATCAAAAAAGCTGGTTTTTCGTCCTAAAAAATTAGGAAAGCCATATCGAATCGTGTTACAATACTTATTGGTTTTGTGTACATACGTAGGATTTAACTGCGGATAGGAGGATTTTCGTAAATGAATATCCATGAGTATCAGGGTAAACAATTGCTGAAGCAATATGGGGTTGCCGTGCCGGAAGGCAAAGTGGCATTCTCCGTGGACGAGGCTGTAGAAGCGGCAAAATCGCTGGGCACGCCCGTAACCGTTGTGAAAGCGCAAATCCATGCGGGCGGCCGCGGTAAAGCCGGCGGCGTCAAAGTCGCGAAAAGTTTGGACGAAGTGCGCGAGTACGCAAGCCAAATCCTTGGCAAAGTACTGGTCACGCATCAAACGGGACCTGAAGGCAAAGAAGTAAAACGCCTGCTCATCGAGCAAGGCTGCGACATTAAGAAGGAATATTACATCGGTCTTGTCGTGGACCGCGTAACGGGACGCATCGTCATGATGGCTTCCGAAGAAGGCGGCACGGAGATCGAAGAAGTCGCGGCGCACACGCCGGAGAAAATCTTCAAAGAAGTCATCGACCCTGCCGTCGGACTTCAAGTGTTCCAAGCGCGCAAGCTCGCTTACGCGATCAACATCCCGAACGAGCTCGTCAACAAGGCGGCCAAGTTCATGCTTTCGCTGTATGCGGCCTTCGTGGACAAGGACTGCTCCATTGCCGAAATCAACCCGCTTGTCGTAACGGGCGACGGCAACGTCATGGCGCTCGACGCCAAGCTGAACTTCGATTCCAACGCGCTGTACCGTCATAAGGACGTCGTCGAACTGCGCGACCTGGAAGAGGAAGACGAGAAGGAAATCCAAGCGTCCAAATTCGATCTGAGCTACATCGCGCTCGACGGCAACATCGGTTGCATGGTCAACGGCGCCGGTCTGGCAATGGCGACGATGGACATTATCAAATATTACGGCGGCGACCCTGCCAACTTCCTGGACGTAGGGGGCGGCGCTACGAAAGAAAAAGTAACGGAAGCGTTCAAAATCATTCTCTCCGACGAGAAGGTTAAGGGCATTTTCGTCAATATTTTCGGCGGCATCATGAAGTGCGACATCATCGCGGACGGCGTTATTTCCGCAGCGAAAGAGCTTGGTCTCGACCGTCCGCTGGTCGTTCGCCTCGAAGGCACGAACGTCGAGCTCGGCAAAAAAATGTTGAACGAATCCGGACTGAACATCGTGGCTGCGGACTCCATGGCCGACGGTGCTCAGAAGATCGTCGCGCTTGTGAAGTAAGTTAAATTTTGTCGCAATTTGGCGGCACACGAATTCATTTAGGGGATGTGAGTCTCGATGAGCATTTTGGTAGACAAAAATACGAAAGTCATTACCCAAGGCATTACTGGCGCTACGGGATTGTTCCATGCGAAAGGCGCCCTCGATTACGGCACGCAAATGGTCGGCGGCGTAACGCCGGGCAAAGGCGGCACGAACGTCGATATCACGCTCGAAAACGGATCGGTCGTATCGCTTCCGGTCTTTAATACGGTAGCGGACGCCGTCGCCAAGACGGGCGCGACCGCATCGGTCATTTACGTACCGCCGGCTTTCGCGGCAGACTCCATCATGGAAGCCGTCGACGCGGAGCTGGATCTCGTCATCTGCATCACCGAAGGCATCCCGGTCATCGACATGATCAAAGTGACGCGGTATATGGAAGGCCGCAAAACGCGTCTGATCGGACCGAACTGTCCGGGCGTCATCACGCCGGGCGAATGCAAAATCGGCATCATGCCGGGCTATATCCACACGAAAGGCCACGTCGGCGTCGTATCCCGCAGCGGAACGCTTACGTATGAAGCGGTTCATCAGCTGACGACCCGCGGCATCGGACAATCCTCCGCGGTCGGCATCGGCGGCGACCCGGTCAAAGGCTCGGAATTCATCGACATCCTGAGCATGTTCAACGATGATCCGGACACGTACGCGGTCATCATGATCGGCGAAATCGGCGGCTCCGCGGAAGAAGAAGCGGCCGAGTGGATCAAGGCGAACATGACGAAACCGGTCGTCGGCTTTATCGGCGGCGCAACGGCGCCTCCGGGTAAACGGATGGGCCACGCGGGCGCCATCATTTCCGGCGGCAAAGGAACCGCTGCCGAAAAAATCGCTACGCTGGAGAAATGCGGCATCCGCGTAGCTCCTACGCCGTCCGAAATGGGCTCCACGCTCGTCAGCGTGCTTGAAGAGCGCGGCATGCTCGAGAAGTGCAAAACGCACTAACGTTCGCTTGAATCGCATAGTCCATTCTAGAAGGTAAGCAACCTTTCCAACCCCTTGACGGGCCGGAGAGGTTGCTTTTTTTATTGTTTTGCAAAAATCGGCTTGCATTCTGTTGATGCCTCAAGCAAAATAGGATGCGGGTCCTTAAGGGGCTGGGACATTCCAATGAACGAATTGAATCGTAGAGCGGAAGCGCTCATCACGCTGCACGAAACGCCGTCCGTCGGCTGGAAGTCGGTACGCAAGGCCGTCGAATGCGGCCGATGGCCGGATTATGAACGCTTCAAGCCGGAAGCATGGATCAGCTCCGTCGGACTGAAGCCGGAACAGGCGCTGGCATTAACGAATGCGTTTTCAACCGTTGATCCCGCGAGACGCCGGCAGCAAGCGGGCGAGCGGGGCATATCCTACTTGACCTATTTCGACGATGACTACCCTGAACTTCTCCGCGAATCGCCGCAGCCGCCTTGGGTGCTTTATCTCATCGGCCGCGCCGAACTGCTGAGTCGGCACGCGATCTCGATCGTCGGCACGAGAGGGCCGACGTCTTACGGGAGGAAGACGGCGTCTTCGCTGGCCGAAGGGCTGTCGGAGAGGGGCGTTACCGTCGTCAGCGGCCTTGCGCGCGGTATAGACGCGCTTGCGCACGAAGGAGCGCTGAATGGCGCCGGCAGCACGATCGCCGTCCTGGGGACGCCGGTAGACCGCGTATATCCCGCCGAGAACCGGCTGCTCTACC
Source organism: Paenibacillus artemisiicola (assembly GCF_017652985.1). Taxonomy (GTDB): domain Bacteria; phylum Bacillota; class Bacilli; order Paenibacillales; family Paenibacillaceae; genus Paenibacillus_Z; species Paenibacillus_Z artemisiicola. The sequence continues at coordinate 27,396 of NZ_JAGGDJ010000042.1, read as the reverse complement.
AGCGAATCGCGAATCAAGGGCTGATCGTCTCGGAGGTTCCGCCGAACACGCCGTTTCATCCCGGGTTGTTCCCGCTGCGCAATCGCATCATCGCGGGTTTGTCGCTCGGCACCGTTGTCGTGGAGGCGGCCGAGCGAAGCGGCTCGCTCATCACGGCGGATCAAGCGCTGGACATGTCGAGAGACGTCTTCGCCGTTCCGGGGCCGGTCTCGTCTCCGAAGAGCGCGGGTACGAACGGCTTGATCCGGCAAGGCGCGAAGCTCGTGGCATCGGTTCAGGACATTCTCGAGGAGTACGAAGGGCTGTTTGATTTCGGCCGTACGGCTAGTCCGGATAAGGCCGGAACCGCGGCTGAAGCAGACGTCGCGCTGGATGAAAACGAGGCGTTGATCTATCGTTTTTTGCGGGAAGAAGCGCGCACGACGGACGAGCTGCACGAGCTCTCGGGCTTCCCGTTTGGACTTTTGCATTCAGTTCTGATAAATTTAACTATAAAACGGAAGATTGAACAGCATCCCGGTTCCATATATAGTGTATTGTAACGAATAAGCGGAGAGGAGGGCACGCCATGGCGGATTCATTGGTCATCGTCGAGTCGCCGGCGAAAGCAAAAACGATCGGCAAATATCTCGGCAGCAAATTTATCGTCAAAGCGTCGATGGGTCATATCCGCGACTTGCCCAAGAGCCAAATCGGCGTCGAAGTCGAAAACGACTTTCAACCCAAATATATTACCATTCGCGGCAAAGGCAGTGTCCTGAAGGAACTGAAAGATGCCAGCAAAAAAGTAAAAAAAGTTTATCTCGCGGCTGACCCCGACCGCGAAGGCGAGGCGATCGCGTGGCACTTGGCGCATTACCTCGAGATCGACGAGAGCGATACGTGCCGCGTCGTTTTTAACGAGATTACCAAGCAGGCCGTAAAAGACGCGTTCAAGACGCCGCGGCCGATCAATATGGATCTGGTGAACGCGCAGCAGGCGCGCCGGATATTGGACCGGCTCGTCGGCTACAAAATCAGCCCTCTATTATGGAAGAAAGTCAAAAAAGGGCTGTCCGCGGGCCGCGTGCAATCCGTTGCCGTGAAGCTGATCATCGATCGCGAGAACGAGATCGACGCGTTCGTGCCGGAAGAATATTGGACCATCACCGCGCAGCTGAAAAAAGGGAACACGGCGTTCGAAGCCAAGTTCTACGGGCTGAACGGCGAGAAACTGGAGCTCGGCAACGAAGCGCAAATGCAGACGGTGCTGGACGCGATGGGATCCGCTCCGTTTACCGTAAGCGAAGTGAAAGAGAAGGAACGGATGCGCAATCCCGCGGCACCTTTCACGACGAGCTCGCTTCAGCAGGAAGCGGCGCGCAAGCTCGGCTTCCGCGCGTCCAAGACGATGTCCGTGGCGCAGCAGCTTTACGAGGGCGTCGATTTGGGCAAGGAAGGCACCGTCGGTCTCATTACTTACATGAGAACGGATTCGACGCGTGTCTCGCCCGTCGCGCAGGAAGAAACGAAAGGCTATATCGAAGAGAAATACGGACCGTCCTACGCGCCGGAACAGCCGCGCGTGTATGCCAAGAAGAACAGCAACGCGCAGGACGCGCACGAAGCGGTACGGCCGACATCCGTGCTGCGCGATCCCGAAACGGTGAAGGAATTTTTGAGCCGCGATCAATTCCGGCTGTATAAGCTCGTCTGGGAGCGGTTCGTCGCGAGCCAGATGTCTTCGGCGGTGCTGGACACGATGACGGTCGACTTCAACGTGGGCAACGGCGCCGTTTTCCGTTCCGTCGGGTCGAAGGTGAAATTCCCGGGCTTCATGAAGATTTACGTGGAAGGCAGCGATGACGAAGGCGCGGCCGACGAAGAGAAGTTCCTGCCTCCGCTCGCCGTCGAGGAATCGATTGCGGCGGATGCCGTCGAGCCGAAGCAGCACTTCACGCAGCCGCCGCCGAGGTATTCCGAAGCGCGTCTCGTCCGCATGATGGAGGAAATCGGCATCGGCCGGCCAAGTACGTACGCGCCGACGCTGGAGACGATCCAGAAGCGCGGTTACGTCGCGATGGAAGAGAAACGGTTCATTCCGACGGAGCTTGGCGAGCTCGTCATTCAAATGATGGAGGAATTTTTTCCTGAAATCTTGGATGCCGAATTTACCGCTCATATGGAAGAAGACCTCGACCACGTGGAAGACGGCAAAGTGGACTGGGTCCGCGTGCTCGGCAATTTCTACGATTCGTTCGAGAAGCGGCTTGAGGTCGCCGAAGAGGAAATGAAGGAAGTCGAGCTGCAGGACGAAGTGTCCGATGAAATTTGCGAGAAATGCGGCCGGCATATGGTATTCAAAATGGGGCGTTTCGGCAAATTCCTGGCCTGCTCCGGCTTCCCGGAATGCCGGAATACGAAACCGATCGTCAAAGACATCGGCGTCGCTTGCCCGAAATGCAAAGTCGGCAAAATCATCGAGCGGCGCAGCAAGAAGGGACGGTACTTCTACGGCTGCGACCAGTATCCGGGATGCGACTACGTCTCCTGGGATAAACCGGCCAGCAAGCCGTGTCCGAATTGCGGCGGGCTCATGGTCGAGAAACGCAACCGAAGCGGCGCGAAGCTCGTCTGCACCCAATGCGAACATAACGAAGAAGTGGTGGAAGAGCCGGAATCCGCTGAATTGTAGAGGAAGGCTTCGGAATTGAAAGGAAGGTAAACGCAGTGTCTGAAGTGCAACGTGTTACGGTCGTCGGCGCGGGTCTCGCGGGCAGCGAAGCCGCATGGCAAATCGCCTCGCAAGGCGTACCGGTTACGCTCTACGAAATGAGGCCGGCTACCAAAACGCCGGCTCACCATACGAACCAATTCGCGGAGCTGGTATGCAGCAACAGTCTCCGCGCGAACGGATTGACCAATGCGGTCGGCGTATTGAAAGAAGAAATGCGCCGCATGAACTCGCTCATCCTGGATTGCGCGGACCGGAACGCCGTTCCGGCGGGCGGCGCGCTCGCCGTCGATCGCGACGGCTTCTCCGGCGACGTGACGCGGATTCTGAAGGAACATCCGCTGATCGACGTGCGTACGGAAGAAATGACGGAAATCCCGACCGACGGAATCGTGCTGATCGCGACCGGGCCGCTCACGGCCCCGCGCCTCTCGGCGCAAATTCAAGGGCTGCTCGGCGAAGAATATTTTTATTTCTACGATGCCGCCGCGCCGATCGTCGAGAAAGATTCCATCGATATGTCGAAAGTATATTTGGCCTCAAGGTATGACAAAGGCGAGGCGGCCTACCTGAACTGCCCGATGACGGAAGAGGAATTCGAACGGTTCTACGACGCGCTAATTACGGCGGAGACGGCCGAAGTGAAGGAATTCGAGAAGGAGCAGTACTTCGAAGGCTGCATGCCGATCGAGGTCATGGCGAGCCGCGGCAAGCAGACCGTGCTGTTCGGGCCGATGAAGCCCGTCGGGTTGATTAATCCCCATACGGGAAAGCTGCCCCATGCGGTCGTGCAGTTGCGTCAGGATAACGCCGCAGGCACGCTGTACAACTTGGTCGGCTTCCAGACGCATCTTAAGTGGGGCGAGCAGAAGCGCGTCCTGTCCCTGATTCCGGGTTTGGAAAACGCGGAATTCGTGCGGTACGGCGTCATGCACCGGAATACGTTCATCAACTCGCCGAGGTTGCTTAAGCCGACCTACCAGACGAACAAACGCGACAAGCTATTCTTCGCCGGCCAAATGACCGGCGTGGAAGGATACGTCGAATCGGCGGCATCTGGGCTCATCGCCGGGATCAACGCCGGTCGGGTCGCGAAGGGCATGGAGCCCGTCGTCTTCCCGGCGGACACCACGCTCGGCAGCATGGCGCAATACATTACGACGGCGGATTTCAAGCATTTCCAGCCGATGAACGCTAATTTCGGCCTCTTCCCGCCGCTCGAGAAGCGGATGCGCAGCAAGAAGGACAAGAACGACGCGATCGCTAACCGGGCGCTCGAGCAGCTGGCTCGGTTCAAAGAGTCGCAGCTGGCGGACGCCGGTAAAACCGAAGCGCTGTACGATTAACCGCAAAGCATGCGGTTCAGGATAAGCCAACAGCGGCAGCAACGAACGATAAGCGGCCGCTGTTTAGTTTTTTTGAAGTTTTTTCAAAAATCAAGCTATTTCCACGATTAACATTTTCTCTATTCCGACATACATAGCCGTTCATGCTTGGTCCATTTCGATGAAGGAGGGTTTACGATGAATATGGAGTTTCATGCTACGACGATCTGCGCGGTCCGCCACAACGGGAAGGGCGCGATTGCCGGCGACGGCCAGGTGACGTTCGGGAACAGCATGGTCATGAAGCACAGCGCGAAGAAAGTACGGCGACTTTACCGCGGCCAAGTCATCGCCGGATTCGCGGGATCGGTCGCCGACGCGATCTCGTTGTTCGAGAAATTCGAAGGCAAGCTGGAGGAGCATCACGGCAACCTGCAGCGCGCGGCAGTGGAATTGGCTAAAGATTGGCGCTCGGATCGCGTATTGCGCAAGCTGGAAGCCATGATGATCGTCATGGATGCGACGGGACTGCTGCTTATTTCGGGGGGCGGGGAGATCATCGAGCCGGACGACGGCATTCTCGCGATCGGTTCCGGCGGCAGCTTCGCGCTTGCGGCCGCAAGAGCCATCCGTCAGCACGCGCCGCAGCTCGAAGCGAAGGATATGGTGAGATCGGCGCTCGAAATCGCGGCCGACATCTGCGTGTTTACGAATCGGAATATTATTGTGGAAGAGATCGAATAGACTGCTAGTATAAGGAATATTTGGACGTAAATCGGAGGGATTCGAGATGCCAAACGAAGCAATGACACCGAAACAGATCGTCGCCGAGCTGGATAAATACATCGTGGGCCAGAAGCAAGCGAAGCGCTCCGTCGCGGTCGCGCTGCGCAACCGCTACCGCCGCAGCCGCTTGGATGAAGCGATTCGCGACGAAATCGTACCGAAAAACATACTCATGATCGGGCCGACCGGCGTCGGCAAAACCGAGATCGCGAGACGGCTGGCCAAACTGGTCAATGCGCCGTTCGTCAAGGTGGAAGCGACGAAGTTCACGGAAGTCGGCTACGTTGGGCGCGACGTCGAATCAATGGTCCGCGACCTCGTGGAAACGGCGATCCGCATGGTCAAGCTGGAGAAGACGGAGAAGGTGAAGGACAAGGCGGAAGCGATGGCGAACGAACGGATCGTCGCGATGCTGGTGCCTTCGTCCGTGAAAGCCAAGTCGTCGAAAAACCCGCTGGAAATGCTGTTCGGCAACTCCTCCTCCGGGTCTAAAGAACCGGAAGCGGAGCCGGAAGAAAGCGCGTCGGTCCTCGAGCGCCGCAAGCAGGTCAAGGAGCAGCTGGCGACCGGCAAGCTGGAAAACGAAATCATCGAGATCGAGGTCGAAGACAATTCGCCGAACATGCTCGACATGCTGGCGGGACAAGGCAACGAAGGCATGGGCATGGGCGCGAACATGCAGGAGCTGTTCGGCCAGCTCATGCCGAAGCGCTCCAAGAAGCGGAAGCTGCCGATCAAGGAGGCGCGCAAGGCGCTTACCCAGGAGGAAGCGAACAAGTTGATCGACATGGACGACGTCATTGCCGAATCCGTTAACCGGGCGGAGCAGTCGGGCATTATCTTCATCGACGAGATCGACAAGGTCGCGAGCTCGTCCCGCGGCTCCGGTCCGGACGTTTCCCGCGAAGGCGTACAGCGCGATATTTTGCCGATCGTCGAAGGCTCGACCGTAATGACGAAGTACGGTCCGGTCAAGACCGACTACGTGCTGTTCATCGCGGCCGGCGCTTTCCATATGGCGAAGCCGTCCGATCTCATTCCGGAATTGCAGGGCCGGTTCCCGATCCGGGTGGAATTGACGAACCTGAGTCTTGAAGATTTCGTAAAGATTTTGACGGAGCCGAAGAACGCACTGACGAAGCAGTACACGTCGCTGCTCGAAACCGAGGGCATCACGATCACGTTCTCGGACGAAGCCGTGCGGGAGCTGGCTTCGATCGCGGCTGACGTGAACAAAAACACCGAAAATATCGGGGCTCGCAGACTGCATACCATTTTGGAGAAGCTGCTCGAGGATCTGTCGTTCGAAGCGCCGGAACTGTCGCTTGAAGAAATGACCATCACGCCGGAATACGTGCGCGAGAAGCTGGGCAATATTGCGAAAAATCGCGATCTGAGTCAATATATACTGTAAGGAACGGACAGGAAAGTAGGAGGCAAACGGCAATGATTTTATTGGCAAAGACAAGAACGCTCAACCGGCTGCTGCAGCGCGCGGCCGGAGGGGCGCTCAACTTCCGGGAGATGGCGGAGGTTCTGAGTACGACCATTCAAGCCGACGTGTTCGTCGTCAGCCGCAAAGGGAAAGTACTGGGATCCGCGGCGGCGGGGCCTTATCAGCACGAGCAGCTGAGGGCGCTGCCTGCCGGCGAGCTCCGCTTGTCGCCCGAGAGCAACGACCGCTTCATGAACATGCAGGAAACCGCGACGAACGTGAAATCCGACAGCGGCATCGCCGAGTCGTTCCCGATGATGGGCGCCCAAGAAATTATGACCGTCGTCCCGATCGTAGGCGGCCGCGACCGATTGGGCACGCTGATCTTGCTTCGCAGCTCCGAGCCGTTCGGCGACGACGAACTCATTTTGGCGGAGTACGGCAGTACGATCGTCGGCATGGAAATCTTGCGCGAGCGAGCGGAAGAGATCGAGCAGGAAGCGAGAAGCAGGACCGTCGTCGCGGTCGCGGTCGGATCGCTGTCCTTCAGCGAGCTGGAAGCGGTCGAGCATATTTTCGACGAGCTGGACGGAAAGGAAGGACTGCTGGTCGCTTCCAAGATCGCGGACCGCGTCGGCATCACCCGGTCGGTCATCGTCAACGCGCTGCGGAAACTGGAAAGCGCCGGCGTGATCGAAACCAGGTCCTTGGGTATGAAAGGGACCTATATCCGGATCTTGAATGCGCAGCTTCTCCAGGAGCTGAAAAAAAACAAAAGCTAAAGTATTAAATTTTCATTACATTTTCATTCCGAAACCAGTACAAATAGCCCCCTTTTAAGTCCTATCTTCGACAAAGATAGGGCTTTTTTCTTATTGTAATAATTTAGGAAGTTGAGGAAGATTAGATTGGCAGATTTGTTCGACAAGAAGCTCTCATAAATTTAATAATTCTTTGTCGAACAAAGAAGGAATGCGAAGTATTCTGTTGAATATTAACAACACAAGCACTCGAAAGTGGGGTTTTTTGGTGAATTTGTTGAACGGCCCGGAATTCAGTCGTTTACAGGGCGCGCTGAATGCATCGGAAATGCGCCAACGCGTCATAAACAACAATATCGCAAATGTAGATACGCCAAAATTCAAGCGGTCCGACGTCATGTTCGAAGACCTATTGGAGCAGAGCATGGGCTCGGGAACGCCTCAATTAAGCGGAAAGCGCACGGATCCAAGGCATATTACGATCGGCCCATCCGCGGCAGTGCCAGAGACTCAGGTCATGACCGACGAGACGAGCGTCATGAATAACGACGTCAACAATGTCGATATTGATCGAGAAATGTCGCTTCTTGCCAAAAACCAACTGAATTACAACTTTTATGTACAGCAGATTAGCCATGATGTGAAAATGATGCGCATCGGGATCCAAGGGAGAAGCTGATGATGAGATTGACTAACGGATTCGATGCCAGCGCTTCGGCGCTGACGGCCCAGCGACTCCGCATGGACGTTATTTCTTCGAATATCGCGAATGCAGAAACGACTAGAGCTTCATACGTCAACGGACGCTATGAACCTTACAAACGCAAAATGGTCGTGCTTGAACCGGGTTCGACATCGTTCGCGGACGCGTTGAACAGCCAAATGAACGGTTCCGCATCGGCGCCGGGCGTGAAAGCTTCGAAAATCATCGAGGATACGACCCCTTCCAAGCTGGTCTATAATCCGACCCATCCCGACGCAGACGAGAATGGATATGTAAAGATGCCGAACGTCGACGTCCTGAAGGAAATGGTGGACATGATCTCCGCTTCGCGTTCCTACGAGGCGAACGTCACGGCGCTGAACGCCACGAAGAGCATGTTTGTCAAAGCGCTTGAAATCGGCAAGTAAACAGATAAACCGCGGAGGGATTACAGTTGATTAACCCGATGACGTTCAATCCGGTGCAGCTCCAGACCGTCAAACCGGCCGAATCGAACGGCCTTAGTACTTCTTCGCCGTCCGACATTACAAAAACATTCGGCGATTTCCTGCAAAAGGCGCTTGACGGCGTAAGCACCCAGGAACAAAACGTACATACGATGAACGATCAATATATGCTCGGCAACGTCGACGTGTCGCAAGTCATGGTTGCGAGCCAGCAAGCCGAACTCAGTCTGCAGCTTACCTCACAAATCCGCGACAAAGTGATTGAAGCCTACCAGGAGATCATGCGGATGCAAATCTAATGGCCTCTTTCCCAGCATTAGAAGCTAACAGTGAGGTGGAATCGTGAACGAGAAATTTGCCCAATACCGAGCGAGAGTCGCTCAGTATTGGAACGTACTAGAGAAGAGACAGAAGATTTGGCTGGGGGCGTCCGCCGCGATCCTGATCCTGACGATCATCTTGTTGACCGTGCTGTTTTCGAAAACGCATTACGAAGTCGCGTTCCGCGATCTCGACAGCACGGATGCGGCCGCGGTCATGGAGTATTTGGATGCCGGCAAGATTCCGTATAAGCTGTCCGACGCGGGCCAGACGATATCGGTGCCGACGGCGGACGCCGCGAAAGTGAAAGTGGAGGCGGGGTCCCAGGGCATCGTCCGCAACGGTTCCATCGGCTTCGAATCCTTTAACGACAGCTCGTCGATGTTCGGTTCGACGGACCGCGAATTCGACGTGAAATACCGGAGCGCCTTGAACGGGGAAGTCCAGCGCTTGCTGAACGGCATGCAGGGCGTGCAAAAATCGAACGTGCTCGTGAACTTGCCGGAATCGACGCCGTTCATGACGACGGAGGAGAAGGAGCAAGCCTCCGCGTCGATCATGATCACGTTTCGTCCGGGATACCGGCCGACGCAGAAAGAAGTCGACGGCTACTACAATCTCGTCAAAACGTCGATCCCGAACATCAAACCGGAAAACATTACGATCTCCAGTCCCGAGGGCGAACTGCTCGCGTCCGGCGATGTCGGCGGCGCGGGTGCCGGAGGCGATCTGCTGGAGACGCATTATCAAATTCAGCGCAAATATGAAAACGACTTGAAACAAAAGATCCAATCGTTCCTGGCGCCGATGGTCGGCATGGACAATTTGGTCGTGAACGTCTCCAGCTCCATCAACTTCGATAAGAAGAAATCGGACCAGCAGCTCGTGTCTCCGCTCGAAAACAACAACAATAACGGCATCGTCCTAAGCGAATCGACCTCGTCCAAATCCGCGACGGGCGGAAGCTCGGCTGGCGGCGTCGCCGGCACCGGCGCGACCGACGTGCCGGGCTATACGGCGGACACCGCCACGGGCGGAAGCTCGGAGGAGAACAGCCGGACGACCAATTACGATTACAACAAGAGCAACATTCAAATCGAGTCCGGGCCGTACGTCATTAAAGATCTCTCTATTAGTATCGGCGTAGAAAAATCAAAGTTAAGTGCCGAAGCGAAAACGGAGATGACGAACGTGCTTGCGTCGCTCGTTCGGTCCCAGTTGATCGAGTCCGGACAAGATGTCAATAATGACGCGCTGATCGACAAAAAAGTTTCGGTCATGGCTCAAAGTTTTATCGACAACGGCGGAGTCGCGGCGTCTTCCGGACTGTCGACGGGCTGGCTGGTCGGCCTCGGCCTCGCGGCGCTCGCGCTGATCGGCGGTCTCGGCTACGTCGTCGTCCGCCGCAGGAAGCAAGCGGCGCTCGTCGAAGAGCTGGCCGCGGCGCCGGGCAAAGTCGAGTACCCGACGATCGATCTCGATAGCGTCCAAAACGAAAGTCAAGTTCGCAAGCAGCTCGAAACGCTCGCCAAGCGCAAACCGGAAGAGTTCGTGAATTTGCTCCGGACTTGGCTCGTTGAAGAATAGAGGTGGCCGGAATGGCGAAATTACAAGGTTTCAGCGGTCGGCAGAAAGCAGCCATTTTGCTAATTTCTCTAGGTCCTGAAGTATCGGCGCAAATCTTCAAGCACTTGCGCGAAGAGGAAATCGAGCAGCTCACGCTCGAAATCGCGAACGTGCGCAAAGTCGACACCCTCGACAAAGAAACGATTTTGAACGAATTCCACCAGATCTGCGTCGCGCAGGAATACATTTCGCAAGGCGGCATCACGTATGCCCGCGAGATTCTGGAGAAAGCGCTCGGCGAGCAGAAAGCGATGGAAGTGATCGGCCGCCTGACGGCGACGCTTCAGGTGCGCCCGTTCGATTTCGCTCGCAAAGCGGATGCCGGCCAAATCTTGAACTTCATCCAGAACGAAAACTCGCAGACGATCGCCTTGGTGCTCTCGTATTTGCAGCCGGATCAGTCTTCGCAAATCTTGTCGTCCCTGCCGCAGGAGAAGCAGGCGGAGGTCGCGAGACGCATCGCCTTGATGGACAGCACGTCGCCGGAGGTCATTTCCTACGTGGAACGCGTGCTGGAACAGAAGCTGTCCGCGACCGTTACCCAAGATTACACCAGCGCGGGCGGTATTGAATCAATCGTGCAAATTTTGAACGGCGTCGACCGCGGGACGGAGCGTACGATCCTGGACGCGCTCGAAATCCAAGATCCCGAATTGGCCGAAGAAATCAAAAAACGGATGTTCGTGTTCGAGGATATCGTCAACATCGACAACCGTTCCATTCAGCGCATCATCCGCGACATCGAGAATGCCGATCTCCAGCTTGCGCTCAAAGTCGCCAGCGAAGAAGTGCGCGAAGCGATCTTCCGGAACATGTCCAAACGCATGTCGGAGACGTTCAAGGAAGAAATGGAATATATGGGTCCCGTCCGGCTGCGCGACGTCGAAGAAGCGCAAACGCGCATCGTAGCGACGATCCGCAGGCTGGAAGAGTCCGGCGAGATCATCATCGCCCGCGGCGGAGGGGATGACATCATTGTCTAAGTTGTATAAATCGACGAACGTCATCTCGGTCGAAGATTTAAAACGGCTTGAATGGTATAACCGCTACGTCCAACCGGCCGAACAAGAAGCGCCTGCCGGGCCTAGCGCCGAAACGGTCACGCTTCGCGACCAAATTCTCGGCGATGCCGAGGCGTTCGCCAACCAGCGTCTTCAGGAGACCGGCGAACAGATCGAAACGATGTTCGCGGAAGCCGCCGCGCAAATCGACCAATGGTGGCTGGAAAAGCGCCTGCAGGACGAGGAGACGATGGAACGCATCCGCGGCGAAGCCCACGCGCTCGGGTTCGAGGAAGGCAAGGCCCGGGCCGAAGCCGAAGTGCGCGCCCAATGGGAAGCGATGCTGACGGAAGCCAGATCGATCCTGGACTCGTCCTACGATACGAAGGAACAGATCATTCAGGAAGCCGAGCCGTTCGTCGTCGCGCTCAGCGCGGCGATCGCCGAGAAAATCATACAAAAGCAGCTGACCGTCGAGCCGGCGTGGTCGCTCGATATGATACGCAAAGCGCTGGAACGGCGCCGCGAGCAAGGGGTAATCACCCTCTGCGTATCGCCGCAGCAATTGGCCTACGTGCAGGCCGCGCGCGAAGAGCTGTCCCTCGTCATCGATTCCCAAGCCGAGCTGCAGATCGTTCCGGACGTGTCCGTCAAGTCTTACGGGTGCGTTATCCGCTCTTCGTTCGGGAGCATCGACGCCCGGATCGACACGCAGCTGTCCGAAATCAAACGCGAGCTGATCCAGCTTGCCCTGCAGGCGGAAGAGCGAGGCGGCGCCGATGAAACTTAACCGGTTGGACGCCGAACGCTATATCGAGCATATGCGGCCGATCGATCCCGTTCGCGTGAACGGGAAGGTGACGCAGGTCATCGGACTGACCGTCGAATCGGAAGGCCCCGATGCCAGCATCGGGGACGTGTGCCTGATCTATCCCGCGAAATCGTCGAAACCGCTCAAAGCGGAGGTCGTCGGGTTCCGCGACAACAAAGTCATTCTGATGCCGCTCGGCGAGCTGCAATCGATCGGTCCGGGCTGCGACGTCGTCGGCACGGGCAAGCCGCTCACCGTGCAGGTCGGCTCCGAGCTCCTCGGCAAGGTGCTGGACGGGTTGGGACAGCCGCTTGACGGTTCCCATATTCCGAGCCGTATGCCGCACCACTCGACGCATAATCAGCCGAACAATCCGCTGATGCGACCGAGGGTGAAAGAACCGCTCAGCATCGGCGTCCGCGCCATCGACGGCCTGCTGACCGTCGGACAAGGCCAGCGCGTCGGCATCTTCGCCGGTTCCGGCGTCGGCAAGAGCACGCTGCTCGGGATGGTCGCCCGGAATACGTCCGCGGACGTCAACGTCATCGCCTTGATCGGCGAGCGCGGCCGCGAAGTGCTTGAGTTTATCGAGAAAGACCTCGGTCCGGAAGGGCTTGCGCGCTCCGTCGTCATCGTCGCCACGTCCGATCAGCCGGCGCTCATACGAATCAAAGGCGCGCTGATCGCGACGACGATCGCGGAATATTTCCGGGACCGCGGCATGAACGTCATGCTGATGATGGACTCCGTCACCCGCTATGCGATGGCGCTGCGCGAAGTCGGGCTGGCCATCGGCGAACCGCCGGCGACCCGCGGTTATACGCCCTCCGTGTTCGCTGCCCTGCCGAAACTGCTGGAGCGTGCCGGGACGGGGCAGAAGGGAACGATTACCGCCTTCTACACGGTGCTCGTCGACGGCGACGATATGAACGAACCGATCGCGGACGCGGTCCGCGGCATCTTGGACGGCCATATCGTGCTGAGCCGGGCGCTGGCGAACAAGGGCCATTTTCCCGCCATCGACATTCTGGCTTCCATCAGCCGGGTCATGAAAGAAATCGTGCCGGAAGAACAGCAGGATGCCGCCAACGAATTGAAGCGGCTGCTCGCCATTTATAGAGATTCGGAAGACCTCATCAATATCGGGGCGTACCAGCGGGGTTCGAACGAAAAAATCGATCAGGCGATCGAAGCCAACGATCTCATCCGGTCCTACGCGACGCAGAAGACGAACGAGAAGATCGATTACGACGCGTCGCGCGACCGGCTGATCGACGAATTTTACATCCATCACGGGAGTTGAACTTGATCCATGGCTCGATTTCACTATGCCTACCAGAAGATCGTCGATTTGAAAACGAGCGAGAAATCGCAGGCGGAATGGCAGCTGTCCGTGGTCGTCGGCAAGCTGACGCAGGAAGAACAGAGCCTCCGGCAGCTGCAATCCGAACGCGCCGTCTGGAGCGAGAAGCTGCAGCACGCATCGCTTTCCGCGGTATCGCTCTCGGAGATCATGACGATCCAAACGTACATCGATTACCTGGACGACGGCATTCTTCGCAAAATCGGCGACGTGAAAAAGGCGGAATCGGCCGTGGACGCGGGCAGGAAGACGTTGTCGGACCGAATGGTAGACGAAAAAGTATGGCTGAAGACGAGAGAACATGCGCATAAGCGGTTCGTGGCCGAGATGACGGTGAAGGAACAGCATGAATTGGACGAGCTCGCTTCCGTACGCTTCATGTACGCGGCGCCTTAACAAGGCCGGAAGCCTTTGCGCGAATCGGGAGCCGATGCCCGAGGGAGGGACCTAGTATGTCAGATTTGGAAATGGAGAAGCAAGGCTACAGCGGAATGGAGCGGTTCATGTTTTTCGTGACGCCGATCTTGTTTACGCTCATCCTGCTCGGCGTGCTCGTCACGTTGTTCAATTTTAATTTGCGGAACAAGGCGCTGGAGATCGGGAACGACATTCCGTTCTTGAGCCGCTTTCTGCCCGATCCGGCCGCGAAGGACGGACAGGCGGACGAAGAGACGGTCAAGTCGGCCAACGCGACGGCGAAGATCGCCGAGCTTCAATCGCAACTGACCGCGAAGGAAGCCGAGCTAAGCAAGACGGCCGCGGAGAACGAGAAGTTGAACGGCTCGGTCAAGGATCTTCGGCAGCAGATGGACCAGCTGAAGCAATCGAACGCCGACAAGGCGCTCGACGATGCGGCTTATCAAAGCAAGATCGGCGAATTGGCTTCGATGTTCGGCACGATGACGCCGAGCAAAGCGGCGCCTATCATGGAGAGCATGGAGACCGCGGAAGCGGTGCTCGTGCTGGACGCCATGCGGCCGGAGGAGCGGGCGAACGTGCTCGCCAAAATGACGCCGGCGAAAGCGGCGGACGCGGCGGTCATGCTGAAGGACTCGAAGACGGCGAAGGACCGCGAGATCGCGGCGCTGCAAGCGCGGGTGAAGAAGCAGGAAGCCGCTTCGACGCAATCGGAGTCCGTGCTGAGCGCGACGCAGCTGAACGCGACGTTCTCGTCGATGGATCCGAAAAGCGCGGCCGACCTGCTGCTCAAAATGGCCGACGTCAGCCCGAGCAAGGTGCTGCGCATCTTGAACGCCGTAAGCGACGCCTCCCGTTCGAAAATCATCGCGGAGATGTCGACGGCGAATAAAGCCGTTACCGCGCAGCTGGTATCGAAGCTTATGGTCGGCAAGTAAGGAAACCGCCTTTACGCCATCGTCGAAAGGAGGTGAAACATATGCAAATGCCGATAACCGCGGCTTCTCCCGCGCCTGCGCCGGCAGCCGGACACGTCCCCTCGGCGAAGGGCGCGGATGGCGCCAAGTTTAATCAGGCCTTCGCGCAGACGATGACCGGCGCGCCGGGGAAAGGGACGAACGCCCAGCCTGGCGGAGAGACCGCGTCGGGCGTCGCCAACGCGCCGGGGACGCCGGCTTCGCCGCTCGGCGAGCATGGATCGGCCGCGGATCTCCTGAAGGCGATCGAAGCGCTGCTTCGACAGCTGGGCGAGATCGAGGGCGGCAAGACCGATGAGCCGAAGACGGACGACGAGCCGCCAGGCGCGCCTTCGAACGCCGAATTGGGCGATGCGCTGCAGCAGCTGGATAATTTGCTCAGCCTGCTCGCGGGTATACCGATGCCGCAGCAGCCGGCCGCGAAAACGCCGGCTGACGCCGCGCCGGATAGCGATGCGCTGAAAGCCGGTTTGCAGGAAGCGTTGACGGATCTCGGCGAGCTGCTTCGGCAGCCGAACGGCGCGCCGACGAATCGGGATCAGCTGGCGCTGATCGGCAAGGAACTGACGGAGCTCGAAGCGCTGCTCGGCGGCAAGTCGCCGAAGGCGGATGCCACGGCCGCCTCGCGGTCCGCGGATAACGGAGCAACCGTCGCGGAACCGGCCGACCTGGTCCGCGCGCTGACGACGACGTCGCGGAACGCCGCGCCGCAAGCCAGCGTCCATCTTCAGCGCATGGCGCATCGCATGCTCCATGCGAGCGTGCTGGACGCGTCGCGGAAGCCGGAGGACGACATTGCTGCTGATGCACTTGCCGATGCGGTTCCGGAAGCGCCTGATTCGGCCACGCTGCCTGCCGGCACGGCCTTCGAGCTGCCGCGAATGACCGCGGCGCTTCCGAAGACGGTCGTCTCGCAGCAGGTACCGGTTCAACAGTTCGCGGCGACGATTCAAGGACTCGTCGTGAAGCAGTTCAACGTGACCGCGGGCGAGAACGGCTCTTCCCAAGCGCAGCTGACGCTGTTTCCGGAGCATCTGGGCCAAGTCAACGTGAATATTTCCGTGCATAACGGCACGCTGACCGCGCAGTTCGTCACGGATACCGCGACGGCGAAGGACATGCTGGAAACCCAGCTGGCTCAGCTGCGCTCCGCGCTGCAATCGCAAGGCTTGCAGGTCGATAAGCTGGTCGTCTCGCAGTCGGCGGTACAGGGCGGCAATCCGTTCCAACAACGCCAAGGCCATCAAGGCCAGGAACACGAAGCATCGAAGCGGAATAAGTCCCGCGGCGAGACCATCGACGAGATCGACTTTTCGTCCGACCTCGAAGCCGTCACGACGCAGCAAGCGGTCGACCGGGACTTGGGCCTCGGAAGAGGCATCCATACGATCGCTTAATATCCGCTGACAAGCAGCGCTTAGCGCCAACTCCAAGGAACGGAGGTGACGGGAACCAATGGGAGATCGCGTATCCACCACCAATGTGTGGCCTTATTACAGATCGAGCAACGTGCAGAAGGCGGCGAACAAGCCGGCGGACGAATCGTTGGGCAAAGACGATTTCTTGAAAATCCTCGTAACGCAGCTGCAGAACCAAGACCCGATGCAGCCGCTGCAGGATAAGGATTTCATCGCGCAGATGGCGCAGTTCACATCGGTCGAGCAGCTCGTGAACATGGCGGACCAGCTTTCGGCGCTTCGCCAGAATCTGGGGATGGCCTCCTCGATGATCGGCAAGAACGTCGAATGGTACGACTACTCGGACACGGGCGAGATGATTCCGAAGAACGGCATCGTCGACTCCATCGTCATCAAGGACCACGCGCAGTACGCGCGCGTCGGCGACGCCGACATCAGCCTCGACGACATCGTATCGATCGGCGACGCTAGCGGAGCCGGCAACGGAAGCGATGGCGGCGACGAAGGCGGTGAAGCCGCGAATGGATGACGTCATGAAAATCGGCCATTTGCGCTTGACGGCCGGGGCGCCGATACGCAAGCCGGCGCAAACCGACGGCGCGGCGGGCAACGCTTCATTTAAAGACGTGCTGGACCGCACCGTCCTGAATTTCAGCCACCACGCCGAACAGCGCATCGCCCAGCGGGGCATCACGCTCAAGCCGGACGCGTTGACCAAGATCGGCCAAGCCATCGACCAGGCCGCCGCCAAAGGCGCGAAGGATTCGCTGGTCGTGTACCGGGACATCGCCATGATCGTCAACGTTCCCAGCCGGACCGTCGTGACGGCCATGGACGGCAACTCCATGCAAGGCAACGTGTTCACCCAGATCGACAGCGCGGTCATCGTTTCGTAAAGCGGCCGGACCTGCAGCCAGGAAGCCGCGGGCCGCGGATCGAAGGAAGCGGCCCGAACGAACGATTCGCCCGCACGACGCAATTCCGAATCGACTTATAACCCGTGGGAGGTTGTCCATCGAATGTTAAGATCTATGTACTCCGGCGTATCCGGCATGCGAGGGTTCCAAACGAAGCTGGACGTTATCGGCAACAACATCGCGAACGTGAATACGGTCGGCTTCAAGGCGGGCCGCGTCATGTTCAAGGATATTTTGAGCCAGACGGTCTCCGGCGTCACGCGTCCGGAGGAAGGCACCACCGGCGGCGTGAACGCGAAGCAGGTCGGACTCGGCGTGGCCATCGCCTCGATCGACACGATCCATACGCCGGGCAGCGCGATGACGACCAACGTGCCGACGGACGTGCGCATCGACGGCGACGGATTCTTCGCGGTAGCGCCTAACGCCGACGGCGGAACGCCTTACTTGACCCGCGCGGGCGACTTCAAGGTCGACGCGGCCGGCCAAATGGTGAACGGCGACGGCATGTTCGTCCTCGATTCCAACGGCGCGCCGATCGTCCTTGATCCCGCGGAGGTCAAAGCGTTTTCGATCGCGCAGGACGGCGGCATCATCGCCGTGAACGCGGACGGCACGACGACGGCGACCGGTATCCAGCTCGGCATCGTGAAAGTCACGAACCCGAACGGCTTGGAGAAAATCGGCGGCAACCTGTACCGCATGACGCCGAACGCGAACGTGGACGGCGAAGTGACGCTGACGACGGCGAACGATCCCGAAGCCGGCACGGGCGCCATCATCGCCGGGCAGCTGGAAATGTCGAACGTCGATCTGACGTCCGAGTTTACCGAAATGATCGTCGCGCAGCGCGGCTTCCAGGCGAACTCCCGGATCATCACGACCTCGGACGAGATTTTGCAAGAGGTCGTCAATCTTAAACACTAGGTAAACAGCCGAGGGGAGGCGCGACCGCCTCCCCGACAGGTTAAGGAGGAAGCCCATGATTGCTGTAACGCGTTTGAACGGCAAGACGGTACATCTAAACGCGCTGCTCATCGAGTTAGTCGAAGAAACGCCCGACACGCTGATCACGCTCACGACGGGCAAAAAAATACTGGTGTTGGAGAAAGCAAACGACGTCATTTCCTCCATACAGTCTTATCTTCGGTCGATCGGCGTCTATGCGGCGACCATCAAGAGCGATCAAACGGAGGGAACATCCCCATGAAGAAAATGCTGCCTTGGCTCATTACCACCTTGCTCGCGATCACGCTGATCGCGGTCGTGGCCGTCATTCTGTTCAACTCCGTCATCGACGGAGGCGGTACCCAAAACGCGGCGGCCAAAGCGGCCGACGAAGCGGCGGACGTCAAGACGGAGAAGCTTTCCGCGGATAAACGCGTGGAATTGACCAGCACGATCGACAAGATTCAAACGAATTTATTGGACTCCGATTACGTTGCGGTTCTCGGCTTAGCTTTTCAACTGGACGACAAGTCGACGAAGAAAGATTTCGATAAAATCAAGGACATCCAGATCAAGCCGATCATCATTCGAACGCTTTCCGACATGAAACCGGAAGAAATCAACGGCTCGCAGGGGAAAGACAAGCTTTGCACGGAACTGCTTAATTTGATAAATCCCGAGCTGCCGCACGGCAAGCTCATCAACGTCGAAATCACGGACTATATCGTAACGAAGCTGTAAGCATCAGGATTTTGCCGCATTCCGTTCAAGGAGGTGAGAAAAATGGTTGACGTTTTGTCGCAGAACGAGATCGACGCGCTGCTTGCCGCCTTGTCGTCCGGCGAGATGGACGCGGAGGAACTGAAGAAGGAAGAAACGCAGAAAAAAATCCGCGTCTATGAATTCAAGCGCGCCGTCCGGTTCTCGAAGGATCATATCCGGAGCTTGACGCGGATTCATGAAAACTTCGCGCGATACTTGACCACTTATTTCTCCGCGCAGCTTCGCACGTTCGTTCAGATCAACGTCGTTCAGGTCGAACAGCTGCCGTATGACGAATTTATCCGGTCCATTCCGAAGATGACGATTCTGAACATTTTCGAAGCCGAGCCGCTCGAAGGCCGCATGGTGCTCGAAGTGCATCCGAACGTCGCTTACGCGATGCTGGACCGCATGCTCGGCGGCCAGGGGCTGGCGCCTTCCAAGATCAACGCCTTGACGGAAATCGAGACGACGATCATGGAGCGGATCTTCAGCCGCACGTTCGAGAGCCTGCAGGAGGCGTGGAAGACGATCGTCGATCTTCAGCCGCGGCTCGAAGCGCTGGAGACGAACCCGCAGTTCATGCAGATCGTCTCGCCGAACGAGACGATCGCGCTCATCTCGCTCAGCACCAAAATCGGCGACACGACGGGCATGATCAACCTCTGCATCCCGCATGTCGTCATCGAGCCGATCATGCCGCGCCTGTCCGTCCACCATTGGTTCGTTTCGCAGAAGAAGACGCGGGCGCCCGAGGAGGTCGAGGTACTGAAGCAGCGGGTCAGCAAGGCCAAGCTGCCGATCGTTTGCGAACTCGGCAACTCCAGCATTTCGATTCGCGAGTTTCTGGGTCTTTCGATTGGGGATGTCATTTCATTGAACAAATCCATCGATCAGGGGCTGGATATCAAAGTCGGGGACAAGTTGAAGTTCATCGGAAGTCCCGGGTCGGTCAAGGATCGCATGGCCGTTCAGATCAATGAAGTTCTCACCGAAGGAGTCGAAGAAGAATATGACGAGTAAAGATTACTTATCGCAAGAAGAGATCGATGCCTTGCTGCGTCAAACCTCCGACGAGCCCGATATGCCCGCCTCGGCGCCGGAGCCGATGAGCCGGGAACAAGAATTGAACACCTACCTGAGCTCGATCGAGCAGGATGCGCTGGGGGAAATCGGCAACATTACGTTCGGAAGCGCGGCAACGGCGCTCTCGACGCTGCTCGGCCGCAAAGTCGACATCACGACCCCGCAGGTATCCCTGATCCGCCGCAGCGAACTGGACGAAGAATTTCCGCGCCCGCACGTCGCCGTGTCGGTCAGCTACGTGGACGGCTTCCAAGGCATCAATTCGCTCGTCATCAAGACGAAGGACGCGCAGACGATCGCGGATCTCATGCTAGGCGGCGAAGGGAAGCTGCTCGGTTCGGAGCTGAACGAGATTCACATCAGCGCCGTGCAAGAGGCGATGAACCAAATGATGGGCTCCTCGGCGACGTCGATGTCGACCATCTTCAACCGGTTCGTCAACATCTCGCCGCCGGGGATCAACATTCTCGACGTGTCCAATGGGGAAGGCGTCGAAAACCTGCCGCCCGACGATCGCTTCATTAAAGTATCGTTCCGCCTGATGATCGGCGATCTGATCGATTCCACCATCATGCAGCTGCTTCCGATCGCGTTCGCGAAGGAGATGGTCGACACGCTGATGGGCGGAGCATCCGATCCGGCACCGGCCGCAGCGCCGGCACCGACGCCGACGGCCGCTCCCGTCGCCGCCGCAGCCCATGTGGCGATGGCGGAAACCGCCGCTTCGTACGCCGAGCCGTACGCATCCGCGCCAGCGCCTGCGCCGTCGTCTATGCCGGCGACGATGCCGATGGAGCCGCCGGCCGCGCCGATGCAGCAGCCGCCGGCTTACGCGCAGCCGCCGATGCCGCAGTATGCCGCCGCGCCGCCCGCGGGGCCGCAAACTTACGGCGCCATGCAGAACCGGAGCGCGACGGTTCAGCCGGTTCAATTCGCGAATTTTCAAGGCGCGCCGTACGTGCAAACGGACGATTCCAACCTCAATTTATTGCTCGACATTCCGTTGAAGGTCACAGTAGAATTAGGAAGGACTCAGAAACAAATCAAAGATATTCTTGAATTGTCTCAAGGTTCCATTATTGAATTGGACAAGCTGGCGGGCGAGCCCGTGGACATTTTGGTCAATAACAAGCTGATCGCGAAAGGCGAGGTTGTCGTTATCGACGAAAATTTCGGGGTCCGGGTAACCGACATCGTCAGCCAATGGGATCGGATTCAAAAGTTACAATAACATCTAGGGGGAAGAAGCAATGGCAAACCGCATTTTGATCGTTGACGACGCAGCTTTTATGAGAATGATGATCCGTGACATTTTGACGAAGAACGGCTATGAAGTGGTCGGCGAGGCGCAAGACGGCGCGCAGGCGATCGAGAAGTACAAGGAACTGAAGCCGGATCTCATCACGATGGACATCACGATGCCCGAGATGGACGGCATCGTCGCCTTGAAAGAAATCAAAAAAATCGACGGCAACGCCAAAGTCATCATGTGCTCGGCCATGGGCCAGCAAGCGATGGTCATCGACGCCATCCAAGCCGGCGCGAAGGATTTCATCGTCAAGCCGTTCCAAGCCGACCGCGTCATCGAAGCGATCAAGAAAACGCTGGGTTAACCGGATGAAGGTTCGGAAAGGATTCCGGCTCGCGGGAACGGCCGTCTCCGCTTGGCTGGCGACGGCGAGCCTCGCGTCGGCGGCGCCTTCGGCGGACGAAGGCCAGCCCGACTTCGGCTCCGGAACCGGCATCGGCTATCTGATCTGGGTCATCGTCGCGCTCCTGCTGGTGATCGGCCTCATCGTCTTGCTGATCAAGTGGCTGGCCAGCCGCAACCGCGGCTGGGGCACCAACAAGGCGCTGCGGTCGCTCGGCGGCATTCCGCTCGGCCAGAACAAGTCGCTGCAGGTCGTCGAGCTGTCGGGGCGGTTGTACGTGGTCGGGGTCGGGGAAGACATTACGATGCTGGACAAAATCGACGATCCCGAAGCCGTTGCGGCCATCCTGAACGCCATCGAGCAGCAGAACGGCCGCGCGTGGAACCCGCCGACGATGGCCGAATGGCTGGGCCGGCTTCGCAACAAGCAGACGCCTTCCGCGCCGCCGGGCGAGAACTGGTCGTCGGCCGTGTCGTTCAAGGAGCTGCTGAACGACGGAATGAAGCGCCAGGCGGACCGAAAACAAAAAGTCGAAGACCTGCTTAACGAGCAAAATCACAAGGATCGGTTGCTGGACGAATGAACAAAAAAATCATATTGACGTCGCTGGCTCTCCTGTTCGCCGGACTGCTATTCCACGCGCACGCGTTCGCGGAACCGCTCCCGAACGTCAGCGTCAACATCGGCGGCGAAAGCGGCGAATCGCCCGGAACGAGCGCCTTGTCGCTGCTGCTCATCATTACCGTGCTCAGCGTGGCTCCGGGCATCTTGGTCCTCATGACCAGCTTCACGCGAATCGTCATCGTGCTCGGCTTCGTGCGCACCTCGCTCGGCACGCAATCGATGCCGCCGAACCAAGTGCTGGTCGGCCTCGCGATGTTCCTGACGTTCTTCATCATGTCCCCGACGCTCGGCGCGGTGAACGACGTCGCGCTCCAGCCTTACTTGAAGGGCGAGCTGACGCAGACGCAAGCGCTCGGCAAAGCGGCGGATCCGATGAAGAAATTCATGTTCAACCAGACGCGGGAGAAGGACCTCGAGCTGTTCATGAAATACACGAAGACGGAGACGCCGAAGACCTACTCGGACATTCCGATCACCGTCATGGTGCCGGCCTACGCGCTCAGCGAGCTGCGAACGTCGTTCCAAATGGGCTTCATGATCTTTATTCCGTTTCTCATCATCGACATGGTCGTCGCGAGCACCTTGATGGCGATGGGGATGATGATGCTGCCGCCCGTCATGATTTCGCTGCCGTTCAAAATCCTCCTGTTCGTGCTCGTGGACGGCTGGTATCTCGTCGTTAAGTCGCTATTGCTCAGCTTTAACACGACATAGCCCTGCTGGGAAGGAGTGCATCATGAGTACGGACTTCATCATCGCGCTGGCCGGACAGGCGGTCTATACGGTGTTAAAAGCAAGCGCCCCGATGCTGGTCGTCGGGCTGATCGTCGGATTGATCGTCAGCATTTTTCAGGCGACGACGCAAATCCAGGAGCAAACGCTGGCTTTCGTGCCGAAGGTGGCGGCGGTTCTGCTGTCCGTGCTGCTGTTCGGTCCATGGATTTTGAACACGTTGGTCGATTTCACTTACAACCTCCTGAACAACTTGTATAAATACATCGGATAGGCTGTGAGTCGGGTGGAGCTGGTTTACAAGGGGTTTCCTATTTTTTTGCTTATTTTTTGTCGAATTACAGCATTTTTCGTCGTGGCGCCGGTCTTTTCAACGCGAAACGTGCCGAAGACGTTTAAAATCGGACTCTGTTTTTTCGTATCGCTCCTCGTGTTTCTGACGTACGGCATGAAGCAAACCATCGTGCCGGACGCCGAATACATCCTGGCCATCATTCGCGAGATCCTGGCGGGCGTCCTGCTCGGATTCGCCGCCTACTTGTTTTTCGCGGTCATCAATACCGCCGGCAGCTTCATCGACATGCAGATGGGCTTCGGCATGGCGAGCATCATCGACCCGATGACGGGGGCTTCGGCTCCGCTCCTCGGCAATTTCAAGGGAATGATCGCGACGCTGGTGTTTCTCTCGATCAACGGGCATCATTACCTGCTGTCCGCGCTCTTGCAAAGCTACGACTGGATTCCGCTGTCCAACACGCTGTTTCTGCACTTGAAGACCGGGAGCATCTCGACCTTCCTGGTTCAGATGTTCGCCCAGACGTTCATGCTGGCGCTCCAGATGTCCGCGCCGCTCGTCGCGGCGATGTTCCTGACGGACGTCGGGCTCGGGTTTCTCGCCCGGACCGCGCCGCAGTACAACGTGTTCGTGATCGGCATTCCGATCAAGATTCTCGTCGGCTTCCTCATGCTGGCCGTCCTGATGCCGGGATTGGTCACGCTGTACGAACACATCTTCGCGCAGATGTTCGACGCGATGCAGAAGCTCTTTTCGATCTTGCAAGGTCCGGCATCTTGAGTGGGAGGATTCCGCGATGAAGAATTACCGTTGGGCGCTCGACTTGCAGCTGTTCTCCCAGGAAAAGACGGAGCGCGCAACGCCGAAAAAACGGGAGGAAGCGCGCAAAAAAGGCCAACTCGCCAAGAGTCCGGAG
Source organism: Paenibacillus artemisiicola (assembly GCF_017652985.1). Taxonomy (GTDB): domain Bacteria; phylum Bacillota; class Bacilli; order Paenibacillales; family Paenibacillaceae; genus Paenibacillus_Z; species Paenibacillus_Z artemisiicola. The sequence goes on along the minus strand of NZ_JAGGDJ010000042.1, from coordinate 3,340 downwards.
CTCCCGGCCGCGTTCATCCTGCTGTTCGTCTTCCTCAGCTTCCTCATGCTAGGCGGGTATTACAAGGAACGGCTCATGTCCTTGTTCGGCCTGCTGCTGGAACAGAAGCTGCTGATGGACGTGACGACCGAGAACGTCGTGACGTTGTTCTCCGACCTGATGATGCAAGGGCTGATGCTGCTTGCGCCGATTTTCGTCATCGCCCTGCTGGTGGCGCTGCTCGGCAATTACATGCAGATCGGCATTCTCTTCACGGGCGAACCGCTCAAAATGAAATTCGGCAAGCTCAACCCGGTCAAAGGGTTGAAAACTATTTTCTCGCTGCATTCCGTCGTCGAGTTCGTCAAAAACATTTTGAAGCTGCTCGTGATCGGGCTCGTCGTCTATGCGACCCTCATGAGCGAGAAAGACCGCATTCTGGGACTGGCCACCGTGTCGATCGGCAACATTTTCGGCTTCATCGCGAGCGTCACGATCCGGCTCGGCGTCGAGATCGGCGCGATTCTCGTCGCGATCGCCGTCTTCGATTATTTCTACAAACGATTCGAGCACGAGAAGAGCCTGCGCATGTCGAAGCAGGACATCAAGGACGAGCACAAGAAAGCCGAAGGCGATCCGCTCATTAAAGGGAAAATACGCGAACGGCAGCGCCGCGCGGCGCTTCAGCGCATGATGCAGCAGGTGCCGAAGGCGGACGTGGTCATCACGAACCCGACCCACTTCGCGATCGCGCTGCAGTACGACGGCGCGAAAATGGAAGCCCCGAAGGTCGTCGCGAAAGGGATGGACTTCGTCGCGCTTCGGATCCGGGAGATCGCGAAGGAGCACGACGTCATAACGATGGAAAACAAGCCGCTGGCCAGAGCGCTGTACGAGCGGACGGATATCGGGGATACGGTACCGGCCGACTTGTTCCAGGCTGTGGCCGAAGTGCTGGCCTATGTATATAAGCTTAAGAACCGAGTGAAATAACGTCGCATCATCGATGGTGGAGGGAACGTCATGAAAGCCAGGGATTTATCCATACTCGTCGGAATTATCGGCATCGTGCTGATGATGGTCATTCCGATTCCGACTCCGCTGCTCGATGTGCTGCTGATCGTGAACATCTCCGCGGCCTTGATGATCCTGCTCATCTCCATGAACACGCAGGACGCGCTGCAATTCTCGATCTTCCCGGCGCTGCTGCTCATCACGACGCTGTTCCGGCTGGCGCTCAACATCTCCACGACGCGCAACATCCTGGCGCACGCGCACGCGGGCAAGGTCGTCGGCACGTTCGGCAATTGGGTGGCCGGCGGCCAGATCGCCATCGGCTTCGTCGTGTTCCTGATTCTGGTCGTGGTGCAGTTCATCGTCATCACGAAGGGCTCCGAGCGCGTCGCCGAGGTGGCCGCGCGGTTCACGCTCGACGCGATGCCGGGCAAGCAGATGAGCATCGACGCGGATTTGAACGCCGGCTTGATCAACGAGCAGGGCGCGAAGGAACGCCGGCAAAAAATCGAGCGCGAAGCCGATTTTTACGGCTCCATGGACGGCGCGAGCAAATTCGTCAAGGGCGACGCCATCGCCTCCATCATCATTTTGTTCATCAACCTGATCGGCGGCTTCGTCATCGGGATGGCGGTCCACGGCATGGGGTTCTCCGATTCCCTGAACACGTTCTCGGTCCTGACGATCGGCGACGGCCTGGTCAGCCAAATTCCGGCGCTGCTCATCTCCACCGCCACCGGCCTGATCGTGACGCGCGCCGCCTCCGACGGCAACCTGGCGCAGGACGTGACGTCCCAGTTGTTCCGCTACCCGAAGCTGCTGTACATCGTGGCGGGCACGGTCGGGCTGCTCGGCATCGCGACGCCGATCGGACCGCTCGCGACGCTTCCGTTCGCGGCCGTGATCGCGTTCGCGGGCTACCGGATGCAGCAAAATCTGGCGAAGCGGCAGCAGGCCGAAGAGCAAATGGTCGAGGAACAGGAAATCGAAGAGGTCCGAAGCCCGGAGAGCGTCATCAGCCTGCTTCAGGTGGATCCGATCGAATTCGAATTCGGCTACGGCCTCATCCCGCTGGCGGATACGCAGCAAGGCGGGGACCTGCTCGACCGGATCATCATGATCCGCCGTCAATGCGCGCTGGAGCTCGGGCTTGTCGTGCCGGTCATCCGGATCCGCGACAACATTCAGCTGAAGCCGAACGAGTACGTCATCAAAATCAAAGGGAACACCGTCGCGCGCGGCGAGCTGCTGCTCAACCATTACTTGGCCATGAGCCCGGGCTTCGACGACGAAGGCATCGTCGGCATCGAGACGACCGAGCCCGCGTTCGGCCTGCCGGCGATCTGGATCGACGAGGCGATGAAGGAACGGGCGGAGCTGACCGGGTATACCGTCGTCGATCCGCCGTCCGTCGTCGCGACGCATCTGACGGAGCTGATCAAGCGCCATGCGCACGAACTCATCGGCCGCCAGGAGACGAAGGCGCTCATCGACAACGTCAGGGAAGCGTTCCCGGCGCTCGTGGACGAGCTCATTCCTTCGATTCTGAACGTCGGCGACGTTCAGAAGGTGCTGGCGAAGCTGCTTCGCGAGAAGATTTCGATCCGCGACATGGTGACGATCTTCGAGTCGCTGGCGGATCACGGTCCCTTTACGAAGGATCCCGACATTTTGACGGAATACGTCCGCCAGGCGCTCTCGAGGCAAATCACGCTGCAGTACAGCCACCAGGGGGACACGCTGCGCGTCATTACCGTCGGGCCGTCGCTGGAGAAGAAAATCGCGGAATCGGTGCAAAGCTCCGATCAGGGCAGCTACTTGGCGCTCGACCCGGTTTCGACGCAGACGATCTATCAGAAGCTGAACGAACAGGTGAACCGGCAAATTCAGTCCGGCAACCAGCCGATCGTGCTCGCGTCGCCGACGATCCGCATGTATCTCCGCCAAATCGTCGAGCGCACGATGCAGGACGTGCCCGTCCTGTCGTACAGCGAACTGGAACCGAGCATTGAAGTTCAAAGCATGGGAGTGGTGAATCTGTGAAGGTGAAACGCTACGTCGTCAACGCGTTGCCGGAGGCACTGCCCATGATCCGCAGCGAGCTCGGGGCGGACGCCGTCATCCTGAACACGAAGGAAATTCGCGTCGGCGGATTTCTTGGCCTGTTCGGCAAGAAAAAAACGGAAGTGATCGCGGCGGCCGAATCGAACGGCGGCGATCACGCCAGACCGGCCGCCAGACCGGCGGCGAGGGCTTCCCTGACGCCGGAAGCGGCCGCCGCGATGGCCGCGACGCTGTCCGCGGCGGCGTCGGCAAGCCGCGAGAAGCCGGCCGCTTCGGCGGCGCC
>NZ_JAGGDJ010000041.1 GCF_017652985.1 Paenibacillus artemisiicola | reverse complement strand
TCACCCTCTCAGGTCGGCTATGCATCGTCGCCTTGGTGAGCCGTTACCTCGCCAACTAGCTAATGCACCGCAGGCCCATCTGCAAGTGACAGCTTGCACCGTCTTTCCCAGTCTCCCCATGCGAGGATACTGCGTATCCGGTATTAGCATTCGTTTCCGAATGTTATCCCGGTCTTGCAGGCAGGTTGCCTACGTGTTACTCACCCGTCCGCCGCTAACCTTCCCCGAAGGGAAGATCCGCTTGACTTGCATGTATTAGGCACGCCGCCAGCGTTCGTCCTGAGCCAGGATCAAACTCTCCATAAAAGTGATCAGCCGAAACCGATCAGTTTCAGGATGGCTTGTTAGCTCATCGCTGACTTACTCGTTAAAACCTTTTGACAGGTCGCTCATTGTTCAGTTTTCAAGGAACAAATGTTTCTTGCTCGTTCGCCTATGTCTCAGCGGCGACTTGATTAATATATCACATCCGGCGACTTCGATGCAAGCTTTTTTTAATCTTTTTTCGAGCTCGCTTGGCAGCTTTATGCTGGTTTACCGTATCCCGGACGCGGTAATAAAGAATTTAGCATACGCTCAGCCAACGCGTCAAGCACTTTTAGCAAACAAAAAAACGCATGCTTCTCGCATGCGCGTTATCATCAATGATACCGAAGTTCTAAGAATTCCATATCCCCGGCAGTGGGCATGTAGGCGACTTCTTTAATATATCCCCGCATGACCAGCTTCTGCAGCAGCAGCGACAAATCCACATGAAGGTCCGCAAGCATCGGATGACGCCGAAGTTCCATGACGCTCCACGGTTCTTCACGGCTTTCCAAGATCGAAAGCAGCAGTCCGCACGAAGATTTCATTTTGCTCATGACCGAGAATTCGCAGGCCAGCAGAACCAGCTGGACTCGTTTCTCCAGCGACTCCGGCGATACGGTCAGTTCTTCGTAAAGCTTGTATATGCCGGGATTGAACCGCCGCATTTGGCGCCAAACCGTCAGCTCGGGATGCACGCCTTCCTCGATAAAGGCGATATGCGCCCAATGGTGAAGCGCGGCCAGCACGTTACTGTACGCGTCGAGCAGGTTGTTGTCCTGCAGATCCTGCTTGGCCTGCAGGTACGTCCGGAGGAACCCGGAGAATTCCACCAGTTCTTTCTGTTCGCGGAGCACGGTCGGAAACGCAAGCAGTTTGTCGCGCAATTGCGCCAAATAATTATCCCGGTCCAACAGGATTTCCCCCCGAGCAAGCCATTGTATGATGCTACGGTTCTCGCCGCCGGCCGTCCATTGCTCCAGCAGCTCCGGCGTGACCGTTCTGATCTGAACCCGTTCGCCGCCGGCGCGGATATGCTCGGTTCCCTTGTCGGGCTCCAAGCGCTCCGTCACGGCGAGCACTAGAAGGTCCAAACCGTCGATCAGCGGATTGTAAGGAAACGGATTCTCGATGGCCGCCAGGCTGATTAAGCGCTCGTCGCGCTCGTATACGGCTTTGAATTGCGATTTTATATGGTCCACGTCGGTCCCCCGTATAGCTTCAGGCATTTGTTTAAGCTATAATAATTTGGCAGTTGTCTATTTTATTTGTTCGACAATGTCCGTGCATTTTCCTGCCTAAAGTCTTAAGAAACAACTGGGAAGCTTCAGAAAGGACTGAATCGCCATGTTCGGGAAATCAAGTAAAATCAATGAATTTCGGCTTTGGGGACTACTCTTCACCCTGTTCGGGATGGGTCTAATGATATTGGGCACGGCCGGGATCGTCTTTTGGGGACAAGCCGGCAAAGTATTCGCCGCCATCTTCATGGTCATCGGCATGATCGCCATGCTGGTCAGCGTCGCCGTGTATTTTTGGGCGGGCATGCTCTCCACCAGCGCGACGATCCTGATCTGCCCGGAGTGCAACCGGCATACGAAGATACTCGGTAAAACCGACCGCTGCATGTACTGCAAAACGAAACTGACGCTGGATCCCAAACAGGCCACGGACCTCGGCGACGATGAATCCGCGTCGGAAGAAGTCGGCCAACCTCAAACGTAATCGAGCGGTCGCAAAAAAGCCAGTCCAACGGATTCGCCGTTCGGACTGGCTTTTTTCGGCCATTTTCGGTCATTAAGGAAGACTCGTTAAAGATTGATGAATGATGCCCCAAATATCGTCGGATTGGAACTGGCGCTGCCACGTCGCGGCCCCGGCCAGCTTGTACTTCTTCACTAACGCGACTCTCGCCTTCATGGACAACGAGTCTTCGATCCAGATGCGCTGCCGCGCGCCGTCCTGTTGGAACTCCACGTAACGCTGTCCCGCTTGTTCGTCGTAGGTCGGCTTCAAGCCCCGCTGCCGGATGAGGTTCTGCACGGCTTCCATGCCGAGCGTCTTGGAGGTGACGACGGTCTTGCCGTTCTGGTCCTTCTTCTCCGTCCATTGCCTCGTGTACAGCGGCATCCCCAGCACGACCTTGCCCGGAGGCACCCGATCCTCGGTCAAGATCTTCTTGACCGATTGCTCCGTCCACGGCAGCGAAGCCACCGAGCCCGCATCCGGACTCGACGCCCAATGCTCGTCGTAGGCCATGATCATCATGTAATCCACGACTTTGCCAAGCGCCTCCCGGTCAAAATACAACGACCACATCTCGCTGTTCGACTTCGGCGTCACGTCGATGGAGACCACGACGCCCATTTCGTGCATGTACGGGGTCAACTCGCGCACGAATTGAACAAGATTGGCTTTGTCGGCCGTATAGATGTTTTCGAAGTCGAGGTTGATGCCCTGAAGCTTGTACATCTGCGCGAAAGCCGCCAGCTGCTGGATCATTTTCAGGCGGGTCGCCGCGCTCGCGAGCGCCTTCGTCGTTCGGTCCGGTTCGAAGCCGTTGCTGAATACGGCCCATACCTGCATGTTCTGTTGGTGCGCCCGGCTGACGTAGGCCATGTCGGCCTTGCCCTTGATGCTGCCGCTGCCATCCAAGAGCTCGAACCAGGTCGGCGCCACGACATTGACGCCGTTCAGCGCATCGACTACCGCGGGATCCGGGGCTTTGGCATAGACGGCCTCCCACGTCAGATTGATCTTGGAGCCGATGGCCTTCCAAGCCGGAAAGACGGGCTCGTCCTTCAGCGGCTTGATCTGCTCCCGCTTGGTCAGCGCGATCGCGGATTTGTCCGCGTACCCGACGGTGCCGTCCGGGCTCTGAACGAGGTACCAATGCTTCTCCTCGCCCCAAATCCGGACTTCCGCCCCGGCGGCGACGCGCTCATAGATCGGCTCCTTGATCGACGGCCCGCGACGTATCGTCAATTCGCCCTTCGGCTTGGCGCCGAGCTGAATCGCATCGCCCGCGGTGAGCACGGTCACGAGATTTTGCGCCGCGTCGTGCTCGATCTGAAGGCCGAACAGCTCCTTGAGCGGCTCGACCGGAATATAGGCAACCTTGTCCACGACCTGAGCGGCGACGCGGAGCTGATAGGGCTGCTTGTTCAACTTGGCCGTCAGCGCGTTCGTCTGCATGCGCAGCACCTTGTTCGCCGTCGTAAGCACGATGGACCCCGTCTTGCTTTCGTAATAGACCTCTTCCTTCAACCCGAGCTGGTTCTGCACGAACGCGATGGGAATGCGGATCCGGTCTCCGTCCACCAGGGCGCCGTTCCGCACGGGCTTGCCGTCGTACAGCAGCGGATGCTCCGCCCCGTAATCCGGCTTGACGACTGTATCGTTCGGCGCGAGCCGCTGCCAACCAACCCAAATGACGATGATCATCGCGGCCAATCCGCTGGCGACGACGAGCCCTTTCAAGCCGCCGCCACCGCCCCGGCGTCTGGGCCGATAGCGTACCGTTTCCACGTTCACGATGTAAAACGACTCCTTTCCATAAGACAAGCTATGCGCGCGGACAAGCAATCATTCAAAATAAAAAACGCGCAGCCGGTGAGCTTCCTCCACCCTCGCGCGTTCGTTCGGTCCTGGTATCGGTCATCCGGTCCGGTCTCGATCAATTGGCTCTATGCCGGGTTGCGCAGTTCGCGCACTGCCCGTAAATTTCCATGCGGTGCCCTTCCACCTTGAACCCCGTCTCCTTGGAGGCCGCGTCTTCCACGTCCGTCAGCGGCGGGTAATCAAAGTCGACGATCGTCCCGCACGTGCGGCAGATCGCATGGTAATGCTCCGACATGTCGGCATCGAACCGGCTGGAATCGTCGCCGTACGTCAATTCCTTGATCAATCCCGCTTCGACGAACAGCCGAAGGTTATTATATATGGTCGCCACGCTCATGCTCGGGAACGATGGCGAAAGCGATTTGTAAATTTCGTCCGCTGTCGGATGAGTCATGGAGTGCATGAGAAAACTTAGGATGGCGTGACGCTGCGGGGTCATACGGACGCCGGTGCTTTTCAATTGTTCCAAGGCCTGTTCCACGGACGTTCCCATGCCCAACACGTCCTTTCCGCGTAGTTTAGAACCATTGTACGTGGATCGTTTTCAATTTGTCAATGAAAGAGGCAATCATTCTACGGCTTGTAACGATTTACCGCGATGCTGCTGTTGGCGTCGATGTTGATGCGGTACGCGCCTTCGCCGATGCTGCCCCGGATCGTTTTTTTGTTGATCGCGAGCGGCAAATCGCTGCTGATATCGCCGAACGTGACGGAGCCGTTCACCGAATAATTGCCGGCCTCCGGAATCATGACTTGAATCTCGCCGATGGAGCTGTCGATGTCCCAGTCGCCGCCGACAGCGCCGCTCGCGACGCGTATGTCGCCGTTCAGCGTGTCGGCCCGAACGGCTCCAAACGCTTCCTGAATGCCGATCTGCCCGTTCTTCGTATCCGTGTCCACGTCGCCCGAAACGCGCTTCAAATCGATGCTGCCGCTCAGCGTCGAACCGTCGAAGCCGCCGCCGATGTCGGACGCTTCGATATCGCCGTTGTACGTGCTCAGCTTCACGTCGCCTTCCATGGTCCGCGCGGTGATGCTGCCGTTCTTCGTCTCGGCGTCGACAGGACCGCGGATCTGGCGGACGGAAATCTCGCCCGTCGTCACCTTGACGGTCAACCCGCCGGTCACAAGGAGGTCCGCCGCGTCGACGGAGCCGTTCACCGTACTGATGTAAAGCACGGTTTTCGGCGTCTCCGTATGATTAGACGAATCATGTCCCGCCGAAGTTGCGGATTCGTTCGCGGCGCCTGCTGTTCCGTTCCCCGAAACGGCATTTCCCGAGCCGGCATTCCCCGCTCCGCCGTTAGCGGGAACGGCGTTCCCCGCGGTCTCTTCGCCTTCCGTCCCGCCGGCCTCCGGCTGCATGCCCGGGCCGGGCGGCTGCGCGGCCATGCCGAACGCGGAATTCTCCGGAATCGTGACTACCATATTCATACGCGGCTTGCGTTCCCCGTTAGTACCGTAGGGCTGGCCCTGCGCTTTGATTTGCACTTTCTGTCCGCCGTTCACGTCGACGGCCGACTTCTCGGCCGTCTTATCCGCTTCGGCCTTATCCTCCGCATCCACCCATACGACCGTCTCGATGACGAGCTCGTTCACGCTGCCCTTCTTGACCGTCACGTTCCCGTTCAGGTTATCGATCGCGATGCTCGTCGTCTCCGGCAGCAGCGGCTGATGAATCGCGTCTTTGGCGTAATGGAAACCTTTCTCCTCGCCGAGCTCGCTCGTCCCGGTGAGATTGACCTTGAACTCGTCGAGCCACTTGAACGGCATGGCGGCGTACTGCGTCACCGCGAACGCCGTCACCGCGACGACCGCCGCGATAAACGCGCCGCCGACGTCGAACGACGGACGACGGGCGGCCCGCCGGTACGCGAGGCTGGAAACGACGACCTCGATGCCCAGCAGGACGAAGGCCGCGGGCCACCATTGCCCCAGCAGCCCGATGTCGTTGCGCCCTTTCAGCTGGTCCCAGAGCAGCAAGGCGCCGACCCCGACGAGCACCGCCGCCGCCGTAAACCGGCCGATCTTAAACATAGCATTCTTCCTCCTTAACGCGATCGCGAGCGCAAGCGCCATCAGCAGCGGCCCCGGCGCGTAAGTTCCGAACGATTCGATGAGCGTGGAGAAATCCGCGGACGTCTGCACGAGCACCCAGAGCACGCAGGCCAGCGCGATCGTGGCCATGCCCTGCGCAACCGCCAACAGCCCGCCTGACCGTTCGCTCTCCTCCGACATTCCTTCCCTGCGAATTCGCGCGGCCAACTGCAGCGCCCCGAAGACGCTGTAAAACCAAAACGCCGGCAGCCCCAGGCCGAGCAGCAAAATGAAAAGCGCAAACTTGCCGCCGCTTTCGTCCGCCAGCCGAATCATCGCCGCGATGTCCGTCAGCGTCCCAAGCAGCAGCAGCAATCCCGGTCCCGGCCTGCCGAGCAGCAGATGCCCGCCGCCGGGAACGAGAAACGCGAGCAAGGGCGCGACGGTCGTCTTGAATCTCGATGGTTCGCGCATAGGCACCCTCCTGCCGAAAATGAGTCGTTATCCATATTGTAACATAATCCGGATACGACAAAGAGGCATGTCCGCCGATGACGGCGGGCATGCCTCCCTGGAAAGCGATATCGCGAAACTCCGCTTGCGCTTATTGGTTAAGACGGGCGAGCAGCAGCTTGTTGACCAGCGCCGGATTCGCCTTGCCCTTCGTTTCCTTCATGACTTGGCCGACGAGGAAGCCGATCGCCTTCTCCTTGCCCGCCTTGAAATCTTCGACCGATTGCGGGTTCGCGCCGACGATCCGGTCGACGACTTCCGCGATCGCGCCTTCGTCGCTGATCTGGACGAGTCCTTGCTCCTCGACGATTTGCTGCGGAAGCTTGCCGGTCTCGAGCATCGTCTTGAAGACCGTCTTCGCGATTTTGCTGCTGATCGTGCCTTTCTCCATCAGACCGATCATCTCGCCAAGGCCTTGACCCGTCAGCTTGATGTCGTCGAGCTCCAGCCCGCCCGCGTTCAGGTAGCCGAGCAGGTCGCCCATGATCCAGTTGGACACCGCTTTGGCATCTTTCGTGTAGGCCAGGCTCTCTTCGAAGAAGTCCGCGAGCTTCTTGGACGACGTGATGACTTCCGCATCGTAGGACGGCAGGCCGTACTCGGACGTGTACCGCGTTTTGCGGGCATCCGGCAGCTCCGGGATGGACGCGCGGACGCGTGCCTTCCATTCGTCGTCGATGTGGATCTGCACGAGGTCCGGATCCGGGAAATACCGGTAGTCGTGCGCTTCTTCCTTGCTGCGCATCGTAAACGTCTTGCCCTGGGTCTCGTCCCAGCGGCGCGTCTCCTGCACGACCTTGCCGCCGCCGTCCAGCACGTCGGCCTGGCGCATCTCCTCGTATTCCAAGCCGCGCTGCACGCCGCGGAACGAGTTCATGTTCTTCAGCTCCGCGCGGGTGCCGAATTCCTGCTGGCCGAACGGCCGGATGCTGATGTTGGCGTCGCAGCGAAGCGAGCCCTCCTCCATCTTCACGTCCGACACTTCGCAGTACAGCATGATCGCCTTCAGCTTCTCGAGGTAAGCTTTCGCTTCTTCCGGCGAGCGGAGATCCGGCTCGGACACGATCTCCACGAGCGGCGTCCCGACGCGGTTGAAGTCCACGAGCGACCCGAAGCCGCCGTCGATGTGCGTCAGCTTGCCCGCGTCCTCTTCCAAATGAAGGCGCGTGATGCCGATGCGCTTCGTCTGCCCGTTCACTTCGATGTCGATCCAGCCGTGCTCGCCGACCGGCTTGTCGAACTGGGAAATCTGGTACGCCTTCGGCGAATCGGGATAGAAGTAGTTTTTGCGGTCGAACTTGCTGACGTCCGCGATCTGGCAGTTAAGCGCCATCGCCGCCTTCATGGCGAACTCCAGCGCCTGGCGGTTCAAGACCGGCAGCACGCCGGGGTGTCCGAGGCAGACCGGACAGGTATGGGAATTCGGCGGCGCGCCGAAGGAGGTCGAGCAGCCGCAGAAGATTTTGCTCTTCGTGTGCAGCTCGACGTGGACCTCCAGGCCGACGACCGTTTCGTATTTATTCGGTTCAAACATGGTTTCGCCCTCCTGCTTCCTGACCGTCCGCTACAGCCGCGGACGCTGGTTGTGGTGCTCCGTTTGCTGCTCGTACGCATGCGCGGCGCGCAGCACCGTGCGCTCGTCGAACGCCTTGCCGATGATTTGCAGGCCGACCGGCAGACCGTCCGCGAAGCCGCATGGCACGCTGATGGCCGGCACGCCCGCCAGGCTGACCGGAATCGTGCAAATATCGTTCAAATACATCGTCAGCGGATCGCCGATCTGCTCGCCGATCGGGAATGCCGTCGTCGGCGCCGTCGGTCCGACGATGAGGTCGAACTTCTCGAACACGTCGTCGAAATCCCGTTTGATCAGCGTGCGCACCTTCTGCGCCTTCAAATAATACGCGTCGTAGTAGCCGGAGCTGAGCGCGTACGTGCCGAGCATGATGCGGCGCTTGACTTCCTGGCCGAACCCTTGGCTGCGCGACTTGCGGTACAAATCGAGCAGGTTGTCCGGATTGTCCGCGCGCACGCCGTAGCGGACGCCGTCAAAGCGGGCCAGGTTCGAGGACGCTTCGGAGGACGCGAGCAGGTAGTACGTCGCGACCGCGTATTCCGTATGCGGCAGGGACACTTCCTCCCATGTCGCGCCGAGGCTTTCGAACCGCTTGAGCGCTTCGAGCACCGCTTCCTTCACTTTCGGGTCGATGCCTTGGCCCAAATATTCCTTCGGCACGCCGATCCGCAGCCCTTTCACGTCGCCGCTGAGCGCGCCGACGTAGTCGGGGATGTCCACGTTCGCCGACGTGGAGTCGTTCGCGTCGTAGCCCGCGATCGCCTGCAGCACGTAGGCCGAGTCTTCGACGTTCTTGGTCAGCGGCCCGATCTGGTCGAGCGAGGACGCGAACGCCACGAGGCCGTAGCGCGACACGAGGCCGTACGTCGGCTTCAGGCCGACGATGCCGCAGTAAGCGGCAGGCTGGCGAATGGAGCCGCCGGTATCGGAGCCGAGCGCGAAGTAGACTTGTCCCGCCGCGACCGAAGCCGCGGAGCCGCCGCTCGAGCCACCGGGCACGTAGTCCGTGTTCCACGGGTTGCGGGTCGGATGGAAGCCGGAATTCTCGTTGGAGCCGCCCATCGCGAACTCGTCCATGTTCAGCTTGCCGATCGTCACGGCTTGCGCGGACTTCAGCTTCTTCGCGACCGTCGCGTCGTAAATCGGATCGTAGTTGCGCAGAAACTGGCTCGCGCACGTCGTCCGCAATCCTTCGGTAACGATGTTGTCCTTGATCCCGGCGGGCAGGCCGAACAAGAGGCCTTGTTCGCCGCCGTCCGCCAATGCGCGGTCGAGCTCCGCCGCCGCGGCCCGCGCGCCTTCCTCGTTCAAGGTCAAGAACGCTTGAACGGATGCGTCCGTCTCGGCGATGCGCGCGTAGGACGCGTTCACCAGCTCGGCGACGGACAGCTCCTTATTCCTCAATCGGTTATGTACTTCCTGCAGGCGTAAATCGAAAAGTGCCAACAGCCGTTCCTCCCTTCAAATCTGCGCGAGCGAAATTTATTCCAGCACGGCCGGTACTTTGAACTGGCCGTCTTCGTCGTCGGGCGCGTTGCGCAGCGCGGTCTCGTTGGTCACGGATGCCTGGACCTCGTCCTCGCGCATGACGTTGCGTACCGGCAGCACGTGGGTCGTCGGCTCCACGTCGTCGGTTTGCAGCTCGTTCAGCTTCTCCGCGTACTTCAAAATCGCGTTCAGCTGGCCCGCGAACTGCTCTTTCTCCTGCTCGGACAGCTCCAGCCGGGCCAAATTGGCCACGTGCTCGACATCTTTGATCGTGATGCTCATCGTCTCGTCCCGTCCTTTCCATCCAAATGGCACACATTCTACCCATTATACCGCATGGCCGGAAACAAACTCAACGCATTTGCGCAAGGCTTGCGCATGGCCGGGAATCGTTCGCGCCGGGATAATCAAGCCGCCGGGCATGCCGCCGGACCGCGGCGCTATGGGTGAGGCGATAAACCGGAAGTATGCGGAGAGGCCGCGCCGGGCAGGATGGCGAATTCGGAGACCCGGAACGCCCAACGTTTTTTCCAATATGAAGAAAAATTTCACGCCGAGCTAAGGATAGGCTTACGCGGCTTTAAGCTTCTATTAAGGTTGGCTGTCCATACTGGGCCGTGTAAGCGAGTTTCAACCAAACGCACTGGAGGTAACCACGATGAAAATGAACAAAACGATGAAAGCCCTGACCCTCGCGGGCGCTCTCGCGGTCATGATCCCGCTCAGCGCGTATGCGGCGACGAACAGCTCCTCGACGACGACAGCCGCGGATTCCGCCGCTTCCGGCAGCACCCTGACGATTCACAAAGGCAAGGCGCTCGCGCCGAAGGACAGATCGGAGGGCTTCGGCCGCGGCATGGTCGGCCAAGAGGTGCTCGATCTGTTGAAGCTGGACGCCAAGACGCTGAAGGAGAAGCTGGCCGCGGGCAAAACGCTCGCGCAAATCGCCGAGGAACAAGGCGTATCGCGGGACGCGCTGAAGCAGGCGATGACCGCGGCGTTCGAGAAGCGCCAGGCGGAAGAAAAGCAGGCTTTCGCCGACAACCTCGACAAAACGCTTGACGGCCAGCTTCCGCTCGGCCGCGCCGGCGGCAAGGGCGGGTTCAAAGCCGGCTTCGGCAAGCTCGACCTTGAAGCGTCGGCCAAGCTGCTCGGCGTGACGACGGACGCGCTCAAGCAGGAGCTCGCGGGCGGCAAGTCGCTCGCGAACGTGGCGAAGGAGAAGGGCGTGGACGTCCAAAAGCTCATCGACGCGCAGAAGCAAGCGATCGTCGACGGGCTGAGCGCCGCCGTGAAAGCGGGCAAGCTGACGCAGGAGCAGGCGGATAAAATCAGCGCCGAGGCCGGCAGCATCGCGGAGAAAATCGTGAACGGCGCAATGCCGCAAGTCAAACGCGAAGGCTGGAGCACGCCGCTTAAGAAGAGCGCCGAAAGCGGCGGCGCGGCAGGCGCCGACGCGGATTCGGCTGCGGAAGGCGCGTAACGACGCAATTCGCGAAGTCGGCGCTTGGCGGCTCGCGCGGAGGGCGTTCGGCCTCCCGCGCGGCCGGCTTGCGTCTGCCGCGCGGACGAAACAAAGAGCCTCGCGCCCACAACGGGCGCGAGGCTCTTCTCTCTATTAATCTCGCCGTTCGTCGAACAATCTAGTTATTCCCATCAAGCAGTCTAGCCATTCCATCTAGCAGTCTAGCCATCCCATCAAGCAACCTAGCAATTCATCAAGCTTGTACTTAAATCCAAGCCTTCAAACGGACCTGGCGCATGAAATCCTCGCGGGACTGCGGCTCGCCGCCTCCGCCTTCTTCGTCGGACGTCTCTTGCTCCCCGTTCATGATCCGGTGGAACAGCTCGGCGTTATGCGTCGCCAGCGCGAAATCGATCAGCGCCTCGCGCTCCAGCTTGTCGACCTCCTGCTTGATCAGCACTTCTTCGAGCTCGACGTCCGCGGCCGGCACGTAGAAGTTCCGGTTCGCCTTCGGCACGCGGATCACGTAGTCGAACGCGTTGTCCGCGTTCCGATCGTACGCGATAATATAGCCATACTCCCCGATCGGGAGACCTTGTTCGAATGCATCCGACAGCACGACAATGCGTTGTCCCAGTTTAAACAACTCTATCAACTCCCCGTTACCCATTTGCCGATTCTCTATCCCTCTATCCTACTAAAAAAAAGAAAGGAAGTCCAATAGAGAAAACGGCTTACGCCGCATCGGGGGCGGGGTGCCTTCGGAGCACGAGCGCCGCGGCTTCCAGGGCGGCCGCGATGACGGCCAGCGCGGCGACGACCGCGGGCCAGCCGCCGGCCGGACCGCCGCCGAGCAGCCGCGCCGAAGCCAGCTTCGGCAGCAGGCCGGGACTCGCGGCGAACGTCTCGGGCAGCAGCGACGCGGACAGCGCGAGGCCGGCCAGCAGCGCGAGCGAGCAGGCCGCCGCGGCCGCGCCGCTTCGCAGCAGCGCGCTGAACAAGAGCGTCAGCGTGCCGGCGAGCGCGAGCCATAGCCCGTAATAGAGAAACGCGGCGAGGCTGTCGCGCCAAGCGGGCGTTTCGAACAGCACGGACGTGTAATAATACGCCGCGCCGAAGCCTCCCGCGAACGCAATGCCGGTCAACGCGAGCAGCGCCGTCCATTTGGCCGCGACGTAGCCGCGGTACGATACCGGCTTGACGAGCAGCATCGGCGCGAGGCCGCCGAACCGTTCCGCGGAGATGCCGTTCATGGCGGCGAGGGCGATGAGCAGCAGCCCGACCGTGTTGAACTGCCCCAGCGTCTGCGCCAGCACCTCGTCGGCGCTTGGAACGGGAATCGAGATGAGCGCGCCTTCCGGCAGATTGCCCGCGTGCGCGAGAATATCGGGCAGAAAATACGTCGTGACGGGCTGCATCGCGCCGAACAGCACGAACGCGAGCGGAAGCCAGAGCAGCTTCCACGTCCGAACGAGCTCCAGCCATTCCTTGCGCACCATGACGCGCCATTGTCTCATGGGCCTTGCACCGCCTCCCGGAAAATGTCCTCGAGCGAGGTATGCCCGATCTCGAGTCTCGCGAACGGCAGCCGGCTTTCCGCCAGCTTGCCGAGCAAATACGCCCGCGCCTCGTCCGCGTCGCGGACTTCGAATCTGACGACGCCGCCCTCGGGCTGAAGCGAGGCTGACGCGATGGCGGGATGCGCCAACTCGGCCTGCCAGGCCGCGAGCCGCTCCCGCGCGGGTTCGCCGGGCTCGACCTCCAGCGTCACGACCGGCGCGCGGTAGCGCGACCGAACCGCTTCCATGGCGCCGCCGACGACGATGCGGCCCCGCTGAAGAATGAGGACGTCGTCGCACAGCTCCTCCGCGTCGGGCAGCACATGCGTCGAGAACAAGACGGTCGTCTCGCGCTTCAGCTCGCGCAGCAGCTCCATGACCTCCCGCCGGCCGATCGGATCGAGCGCGGACACCGGCTCGTCGAGGACGAGCAGCCGCGGCCGGTGCACGAGCGCCTGCGCGAGGCCGAGCCGCTGCTTCATGCCGCCGGAGTAGCCCGCGATCCGCCGCTTGCCGGCCGCGGCGCCGAGGCCGACGCGCGCCAGCAGCCCGTCGCCGCGCAGCGACGCTTCCCGGGCGGACAAGCCGCACAGCTCGCCGGCGTATTGCAGAAATTCCTTGCCGCTCATCCAGCCGTAGAACGCCGGGAGCTGCGGCAAGTAGCCGATCAGGGCGCGCGGATCGCCCCCCGGCGGGAGGCCGCGGAAGCGTACCTCGCCCGACGTCGGCCTGAGCAGGCCGGTCAGGATGCGGAGCAGCGTCGTCTTGCCCGCTCCGTTCGGGCCGAGCAGCGCTGAGCAGCGGCCTTCGCGCAGCGTGAAGCCGACGCCGTCCAGCGCGCGGACGGCACCGAAGCTTTTGGCCACGCTTGCGGCTTCGACGATCGCTTCCGCTTGGAAGCCGGCGCCCGCCTCAGTCGCGTTCGCCTCCATCGGCGCGCGCCCCCTCATGCCGGCTTCCGCCCGAACAGAAAGAAGGCGATCGGCCCGAACGTGCTGACGAACAAGATGACCAGCAGGCACAGCCACTTGGGTCCGCGCGTGCGTTCCGAGCGAACGCACGCGACGATGGCCGAAAGCTTGAGCGCGAGCTCGATGACGACGAGCGGAAGCAAAACGGACAAAAGCTGCGCATGCGTAAGTTGATCCATGACGATTCCCCCCTACGAAATGTACCGCAAACGGCGAGGCTTGCTGCCGGCTCAGCCGGTGTCGTCGATGCCGCCGGCCGCGCCGGCTCAGCCGGACCGGCCGCTTCGCTCTCCGGCGTCGCCATCGGTACGGCTGCGCCCGCGCCCGAACGGCCAAGCCCGGCGGACGATGAGCCAATACAGAATCAGCGGCAGCGGGAAATTGATCAGCCCCCACAGCCCCCAAAACCAAGGAATGCGGCTGTGCTTCCGGGCGTCCGCGAACAGCCAATTGGACTGGCACAGCAGCACGATCGCGACGGCGGCGAACAACGCGATTTCCCATCCGTTCATGTGCGCCGACGCCCCTCTCCGCCCGGCCGGAAGCCGGCGGCGAGCACGCCGACGCCGACCAGCAACGCGGCGCCCTGCAGCGCGGCGAACGCGGCTGGGCTGCGCTGCCACAGCAGCGTCAGCAGGCCGAGCACGAGGACGCTGATGCCGAGGAATACCCAGCGCTCCCTCCGCCGGCGGCCGCGCACCGCTTCCTTATGGTCGCGCACGAGCCGCGCGAACGCGTCTTCCCCGGGAATCGGCGGTTCGATATCCGCATCCCATTGCTCCACATGCTCGCCGAGCAGCTCCTTGAACGCCCGCTCCCGTTCCGCTTCCCCGTCATGTTTCTTCATCGTCCTTCAGCTCCTTTCGCAATCGTCCCAGGCCGTTATGCAGGCGGGACTTGACCGTGCCGACGGGGATATCCATCCAGGCGGCGATCTCTTCGTACGCATAGCCGTATACGTATTTCAGCAGGATGGGCACGCGCATCTCGTACGACAAACCCCCGAGGGCGTCGAGCGCATGCGGCCATTCCTGCCGCCGCGCGGCGGCCTGGAACCGGAGACCCTGCAGCGCCTGCTCCTCCGACTGCCATTTCCGCGACCGTTTCTCCTTGCGCATCTCGTCAAGATACCGCCGGGTCGCGATGGACACGAGCCAGGTGGAAAACTTGCTCCGTCGCTGGAACGTCCCGATGCGCTCGATCGCCCGCAGCATCGTGTCCTGCACGAGATCTTCGGCCATCGCCTTGTTCATCGTGACCTTGAGCATATATTTGTACAGCATGCCGTAATGGGCGCGAAGCAGGCTCGCAAGCGCTGCGTCGTCGCCGCGTACGGCACGGGCGATCCATTGTTCTTCTTCCGGCTGCGGCTCTGCGCTCGACATGCTGCGGCTCCTTCTTTCGCTTCCCGCGAAGCGGTTTTGTTGTTCGGTATCGGCTATAGGACGTCCGGCTATGCGCGTTTGTTCATTTCCCCGCAAAAAAATCGCGGCCCGCTCCCCGGATTCGGGAAACGAGCCGCATGGCTCCGATCTATCACGATCATCATCGGCAAACGCAAGCTAGATGGTCATGGCGCCGAAGCCGCCGTCCACGCGAACGAGAGCGCCGGTCACGAAGCCGGACGCCGCCTCCGACGCAAGCCAGACGGCCGCGCCCTGCAGCTCCTTCGGATCGCCGAAGCGCTTCATCGGCGTATGGCCCATGATGCTGTCGATCCGCTCCGGCGACAGAATCGCGCGATTTTGCACGGCCGGGAAGAAGCCCGGCACGATGGCGTTCACGCGGATGCCGTGAGGCGCGAACTCCCTGGCCAAGTACTGCGTCATGCCGTTGACGGCATGCTTCGAGGCCGAGTAGGTGAAGACGCGCGACAGCGGCGGCCCCGACGACACGGAGCTGACCGTGATGATGCTGCCGCCCCGGCCGTCCTCGATCATCGCTTGGCCGAACACCTGGCAGGCGAGCATGACGCTCTTCGCGTTGACGTCCATGATGCGGTCGAACTCGTCCTCCGCGATGTCGAAGAACGGCGTCGCGCTGTTCGTGCCCGCCGTATGGAGCAGGATGTCGCCGCGGCCGCTCGGCGACCACGCCTTGATCTCGTCCGCAACCCGCTGCAGGTCCGTCTTGGCTACGGCGTCCGCGCGGAATACCGCGGCCCGGCCCGTGGCCAGCAAAGGCGCGAGCTTCTCCTCGGCCTTCTCCGGATCGCGGACGATGAGCGCCGCATGGGCGCCGTGGCCGATCAGGGCTTCCGCCATGACGCTGCCGAGCGTGCTGCCCGCGCCGATGACGACCGCCGTGCGGCCGGTCAAATCAAATAACTCGCTCGTAATGCCCATGGTCGGGATGTCTCCTTCGCTTGGCGGCGCATCAGGCGGAGCCGCCGCCTTCCGCGGCCGATTGCCGCAGCATGCGCTTCCGGTACGCTTCCGGGCTTTCGCCGACGGTCGTCTTGAACAATCGGCTGAAATGCGGCAGCTGATGGAAGCCGACGGCACGGCACACCTCGGACACGGTTTGGCGGGGCTCCAGCCGAAACATCATTTTCGCCTGGTTGATGCGCCGGTTGTATAAATATTTGAACACGGTCGTGCCCGTCACGTCTTTGAACAAATTGGACAAGTACGGCTTCGTCAGATGGAGCGCGCCGGCAATGTCGTCCAGCGTGATCTCCTCGACGTAGTGGTCTTCCAAGTACGTGATGACGCTCTGCACATGCTGTTCCTTCAAGGAACGATGCTCCCGCTCGTACACGGGTGCGACGCACCAGTCCCGGATGAGATGCAGCAGCTCGATGACGCGGAGGACGAACCGCTCGTACGCGGTGCGCACGCCCGCTTCGTTCGTCCGCGCGTACAGCCGGTTCATCTCCGCGAGCAGCGCCTCCAGCTCCGCCTGGTCCGCTTCGTTCAGTGAGATGCGGATGTTGCGCAGGTTTTCGAACGGCTTGAGCAGCATCGCCGCCGCGTCGGGCTGCAAAATTTTGTGCACGTACGCCGGGTCCATATGGATGATCGTCCGGACGTACGGCTTCTCCGGCGACGGGTTCGGACAATGCAGCGTCATGCCGTGCATGAGGATCAGATCCCCGGGCTGCAGCGTCAGCAGCTTGTCGCCGATGAGGTAATTGCACTCGCCCTCCTGAAAATAATACATCTCGTAGAAGGCGTGCGAATGGAACTGCGCGCCGTTCATCGGCGCGTCGTTGCGGTACATCAGTTCGATGGGCTGCTGCCATTGCAGCGTGAGCGGCATGTCCGACCCCTCCATATGGACCCCCGTGCCTTCCGGGTGAGCTACTTCGCCCATTGTACCACGCCGCCCCTTTCGAGCCCATATCGGCTTACAGCCGGACCGCTTGCCGCTGCGCCTGAAGGCACAGCTCCGCCGCCTTGAAGGCATGCGCCTGCGTCATCGCGTTTTCCGTCCGGTGCAGGCAGTCCAGGATCAGCTCCCCGAAGAACGGGAAGCCGACTTGGCCGCCGACGGACAGATGATGCTCGCCCTCGTGATTGACCAGATAAACCTGGTCGCCGCGCTTGTCCCGGGCGATGTCGATGTATTTGCGCAGCTCGATGAACCCGTCCGTGCCGAGAATGATCGTCCGGCCGTCGCCCCAGGTGCCGAGCCCGTCCGGCGTCAGCCAGTCCACGCGAAAGTAGTTCGTCGCGCCGTTGTCCCCAATCAGCGTCGCGTCGCCGAAATCTTCCAGCTCCGGCACGTCGGGGTTGTTGTAGTTCGCCACCTTGCTGCTCGCGACCGTCGCGTCCTTGCAGCCGGCGAAGAACAGAAACTGCTCGATCTGATGGCTGCCGATGTCCGCCAGAATGCCGCCGTACTGCGCCTTGCGGAAAAACCAATCCGGGCGGGACGGCTTGTTCAGCCGGTGCGGCCCCGTGCCGATGACCTGCACGACGCGGCCGATCGCGCCTTCCTGAATGAGGCGCCCTGCGTAGATCGCGCTTTCCACGTGCAGGCGCTCGCTGTAGTACACCATGTATTTGCGCCCCGTCTCCTCGGCGGCCGCGCGGGCGTCGTCTAACTGTTCCAGCGCCGTGAACGGCGTCTTGTCGGTGAAATAGTCCTTGCCGTGCCGCATGACCCGGACGCCGAGCGGCCCGCGCTCGGACGGAATCGCCGCCGCGGCCACGAGCCTGACCTCGGCGTCTTCCAGGATGACTTCCGGCGAAGCCGCGGCCTGCGCCTGCGGGTAGGTCTTGACGAATTGCGCGACCTTCGCCGGATCCGGGTCGTACACCCACTTGAGCGTGGCCCCCGCTTCCAGCAACCCGTTCGTCATGCCGTAGATATGGCCGTGGTCCAGCGCCATCGCCGCGAAGACGAATTCGCCCGGCCCCGCGACGGGCGCCGGCTTGACGATGGACACCGGCGCGTAATTCATGCCGTCGCCGCGATTCACCGCCGCCATCAGTTCCGAGCCTCCGCCGGCTGCGGCCGTTTGAACTTGGACGACGCGATCCGTTTGTTGAGCTCCGCCTCGTGCACCGCTTCGTCCAGCGGCAGGTCCACCCAGTCGTCCAGCCACGTGGACAGATGGATCGCGTTCGACAGCGTCAGGCCGAGAATCCCTTCTTCGCCCGGCGCGACGAGCGGCGCGCCGTTCAGCACGGCGTCCGTGAAATTCTGGAGAATGCCCGCGTGCTCGGGGCTCGGACCGGCCTTCGGCAGCTCGATCTTCCACACTTCCGGCGACGCGAACGGCACCGTGTTGCGCGCGTTGAAGTCCGCTTCGTCTTCGCGGAGGCGGTACATCGTCATGCGGTCGTCTTCGATGACGATTTTGCCGCGGCTGCCCGTCACCTCGAGCCGGTTCGTGCCCGGCGCGTCGGACGTCGAGGTGATGAACACCGCCGTCGCGCCGTTCGCGTATTCCGCGTACGCCGTCACGTCGTTCTCGACCTCGATGTCGCGGTGCTTGCCGAATTGGCAGAACGCCCGGACGCGCGTCGGCATCATGCCCGTCGTCCACTGCCACAGGTCCAAATTATGCGGGCATTGGTTGATCAGCACGCCGCCGCCTTCGCCGGCCCACGTCGCGCGCCACGTGCCGGAATCGTAGTACGCCTGCGGGCGGTACCAGTTGGTGATGATCCAGTTGATGCGACGGACGTCGCCGATCTCGCCGGTCGAGATCAGGTCGCGGAGCTTCTGGTAAAGCGGGTTCATGCGCTGGTTATACATGATGCCGAACGTCTTGCCGCTCTTCGCCGCGGCCTCGTTCATCTCCCGCACCTGCTTCACGTACACGCCGGCCGGCTTCTCGACCAGGACGTGCACCCCTTGGGCGAAGGCCGCGATCGCTTCCGTCGGATGATCATAATGAGGCGTGGCGATCACGACCGCGTCCACGAGACCGGAGCCGATCATCGCGGTCGCGTTCTCGAACACCGCGACGCCCGCGCCGTACTGCTCCTTCGCCCATTCGCGCTTGCTCTCGAAGGCGTCGCAAACCGCGGTCAGCACCGCGCCTTTGATTTTGCCCGACGTCAGGATCGCCGCGTGCCCCGACCCCATGTTGCCAATGCCGATGATGCCGTATCTGACCTGATTCATAGGATTTCCTCCATCCATCGATTCATTTGGTTGGCATACGCGCGCAGCATCGTCCGCGTGTCGAACGTGCCGCTGAAATCTTCCACTCCATACCAGCCGTCGTAGCCGACGGCCTTCAAATCCCGGAGCACCTGCTTCCAAAGGACGACGCCGTTCGCGATCGGCGCCCAGCCGCTGGTCCATTCGACCGTCTCCAGATGGTCGGTCGCTTCGCCGCTCGCGGCAGCCGGCCGCCAAGCCGCGTTCTTCACGTGCACGTGCGCCAGGTACGGGCCGAGCAGCTCCATGCCCATCCGGTAATTCTCGAAGCCTTCGTGCACCATGTTGCCGGGATCATAGAGCACGCCGATCGCGTCTGGGTTAAACGGGGACACGAGCCGGTGCGCCAGCGAGGCGCTCGGGGCGATCGTGACGTGATGCGTCTCGACGAGCGCCTTCACGCCGTAATTCAGCGCGAGCCGCTCGACCTCGCGCAGATAGCCGATCGCTTGCTCGTACAGCTCGCCGTACGGCTTCGTCCGGTCGTAGCCGGGCACGCCGACCCGGACCATCGAGGCGTCCAGGCTGCGGGCGAGCCGCATGATCCGCTCCGTGCCCTCGACGTCGCCGCAGCTTAAGTACGGCGTGACCGCGATCGCCTTGCGTCCGCTGCGGGCCGCGGCCTGCCGGAAGCGGTCGATGTCGGCTTCGCCGGCGTCCGGCGGGATCGTGCACTTGTTGTTGCCCCAGAAGGAAGGCGCCTCGTTCAGCAGCTCCGCCGGCGTCTCCTTGCAGCGCCATTCCAGTCCCGCGATGCCGGCGGACGCCGCCGCCTCGCCCAGCTCCTCGGGCGACAGATCCGGCGCCGCTACGGTGAATACGGATAATTTCAACATGTCGGCAGGTTCAGCTCCTCGTCTTGGATATGGCTTCCCAGATGCCGTTCAAATACGCGGCGCCGAGCGCCCGGTCGTACAAGCCGTAGCCGGGACGGCCTTCCTCGCCCCAAATCATCCGGCCGTGGTCCGGTCGCAGCGGCCCTTCGAAGCCGGTCTCGTAGAGCGCCTCGAGGACGCGCGTCATGTCGATGGAACCGGCCGACGACAGATGCGCCGATTCCTGGAACGAACGCGGGCCCGTCCGCAAAATATTGCGCGTATGCGCGAAATGCAGCTTGCCCTGCGAGCCGAAGTGGCGAATGATCGCGAGCAGGTCGTTGTCCGGGTTCGCGCCTAGCGAGCCGGAGCAGAACGTGATGCCGTTCGCGCGGCTGTCGACGCGCTCCGTCAGGCGGCGAAGCTGCGCCATGCCGCTGACGATGCGCGGCAGGCCGAAGATCGGCCACGGGGGATCGTCGGGATGGATCGCCATGACGACGCCGGCTTCTTCCGCGACGGGAATGATCCGTTCCAGGAAGTAGGCGAGGTTGTCGAACAGCACGTCTTCCGTGACGTCGGCGTAGGCCGCGATCAACTGGCCCATCTCGTCCTTCGTGTAGCTCGAATCCCAGCCCGGCAGGGACAAATCGCCGTTCACCGGGTCCATGCGGGAGATCGTCTCGTCCTCGAAGGTAAGGGCCGACGAGCCGTCCGGCAGCACATGCGCCAAATTCGACCGGGTCCAGTCGAACACCGGCATGAAGTTGTAGCAGATCACGGGGACGCCCGCCGCGCCCAGCCGGCGGATCGTTTGACTGTAATTTTCGATCAATCGGTCGCGGGAAGGACGTCCCAGCTTGATGTCCTCGTGCACGGGAACGCTTTCGATCACCGCCAGCCGCAGGCCGGCCGCCTCGATCGTCTCTTTCAGCGACCGGATGGACGACGCCGGCCACGCCTCGCCGACCGGCACGTCGTACAACGCGGTCACGATGCCGTGCATCCCGGGAATTTGGCGGATATTTTGCAGCGTAACGGGGTCGCCCTGGCCGAACCACCTGAACGTCATTTTCATGGCACAAGCACCTCTTGTATCGATATTGGCATGGCTTTCGTTTGCAGTAATCGCAAGAATCCAGACTCATTGTAGCACAGGCCATCCCGAATACGATCTCAACCGGCCAGGAGGTTAATCACAGTTAAACGTTTGAGGGGATTCGGTTGTTTGAATCAAGGGGCGCTAGCGGAAAAGCAGGTTATTTCGCGGGAAGTTCGGATGAAGGGGACTGCCTGAGGAGGGGAGCGGCGGGAAAACCATGGACTGGCATGCTGCTGCCCGAAAAGCCGCCGCGGCATGTCTATTGTTAGGGAACCGCTCGCAGAGCACCAAAACCGAGGATTTCTAACGAGCTACCTTGCGGGGAAGACGCCAAAAAGCCGCCCGCGGGATCAGAGATCCGGCGAGCGGCGCGGGCATCAATCACAGGACGATGAGGCCTTCCGGCGATTTCGTGAGCTGCCGGCAGCCGGCGCCCGTGATGAGGTAGCTGTTCTCGATGCCGACGACGCCGCGGCCGGGGAACGTGAACTTCGGCTCGACGGCGAGCACCATGCCCGGCTCCAGCGGCTGTCCGAACCCGCGGGCAAGCACGGGCCACTCGTCGACCTCGAGGCCGATGCCGTGGCCGAGGAACTTCACTTGATTGACGCCATGGCCCATGAAGTGATCGGCCAGGCCGGCGGCATCGGCGTCCGCGAGCGAGGCGGCGTAAATCGCGTCAGGCGCCGTGCCCGGCGCCATCAGCCGTTCGGCATGGCGAATGATCCGCTCCGCTTCGGCATAGGCGGCCGCGAGGTCCTGCGGCAGCGCGCCGATGACGGCGGTCCGCGTCTGGTCGATGACGTACCCGTCGATGCAGCAGCCGATATCGATCAGAATCGGCTCGTCGCGGCGGACGGTCCGCCGGCTCGCGCTCTGGGGCAAGGCGGGGCCGAGGCCGAGCCCGCCCGCCGGGCCGTCGAACGCGCTCGGCACGGCCGCCGCTTCGCCGGAGCCGAGCATCCCCGTGACGATTTCCATGTTATAGCTGCGCGTCCGCATGAGCCCGATATGGCCGCGGATGCGCATTTCGTATTCCAGGCGAGCCATCAGCTCCAGCTCCGCGACGCCTTCCTTCAGCACGGGAAGCGCGGCTTCGAGCGCCTCCGCCGCGACGCTCGCGGCCGCCTCGATCCGGCCGATCTCCCACGCCGACTTGACCGTCCGGACGCCGCGGACGAGCGCGGAGCCGTCCGTAAGCGAGCAGCCCGGGCTGCCGCCGAGAGCGTCGGCCAGCCTTGCGTGCGCCGCGGCCGGCAGCACGTCCATCTCCGTGGCGACGACAACTTGCCCGGCGCCCTTCCCCGCGAACACGGCCGGATGGCCGCCGGCCAGCCGCGCGCGGAAGCCCCTCAGCGAGCCCATCGGCTCGATGCGGACGGCCGATTCCTTCACGGCGCGTTCCAGGCTTCGCCGTACGTAGAAGACCGGATCTCCGACCGTCGGAATGAACGCGTACCCCGCCTGCATCGA
Source organism: Paenibacillus artemisiicola (assembly GCF_017652985.1). Classification (GTDB taxonomy): domain Bacteria; phylum Bacillota; class Bacilli; order Paenibacillales; family Paenibacillaceae; genus Paenibacillus_Z; species Paenibacillus_Z artemisiicola. Next base: position 28,164 of record NZ_JAGGDJ010000041.1, on the reverse strand, counting down.
GCCCGTGAAATAATACAAATCGACATGCTGCGTGACCAGGAAAGCGTCGACGCCCGCCTGCGCCATGCGCGCTTGCAGCCGTCTAATGCGTTCCAAGATTTCGTCCTTCGCCACCGTTTCGAACGCCAATCCGTTCACCGTACCCGCTCCTCGCTACCGTGGTTTGCTTTCCCCATTACAACAAAAGAACGGGCGACCCGTCAACTCGGCGGGAGCCGGGTCCCGGAGCATAGGCGGCCTAGCCCCGGCGCGAGGGCAGCCAAGGTCCTTGCGGCTTCCGCAAGCCCGTCCGGCTCGTCGCGGCCGACGGCGAGAGGGTTCCGCGAAAACCGCGAAGTCCGCGTGCGGCGCGGTTTGAGAAAGTCCTTGTCAACCTACACTAGACTATGTAGAATCGATAAAAGTTGCGCGCGAACGATTCTATCCGGTTCCATCGAACCTACCACTGGAGGCTTACGGCATCATGAAGCAAAAGGAAATCGGCATTGACGAAAGACCCCCGCTCGGGCAAAGCCTGATGCTCAGCATCCAGCATCTGTTCGCCATGTTCGGCTCGACGGTGCTCGTCCCGAACCTGCTCGGGGTCGACCCGGCGATCTGCCTGTTAATGAACGGCATCGGCACCTTGCTTTATCTGTTTATCGTGAAAGGAAAAATTCCCGCTTATCTCGGTTCCAGCTTCGCGTTTATCGCGCCGGCGGGCGCGGTGATCGGCAACAACGCCGTTCCGGCCGACGGGTATGCGGCCGCGCTCGGCGGCTTCATCGCGGCCGGCGTCGTCTTCATAATCGTCGCGCTGATCATCAAGGCGGCGGGCACCGGCTGGATCCACGTCCTCTTTCCGCCGGCCGCGATGGGCGCGATCGTCGCCGTCATCGGCCTTGAGCTCATTCCGACGGCCGCGGGGATGGCCGGCTGGATCAAGCCGCCGAGCGCCGCGCCGGCCGACGTCTGGACGCCGGATTCGACGGCCATTACGATCTCGATCGCGACGCTGCTCGTCACCGTGCTCGGATCGGTGCTGTTCCGCGGCTTCATGCGCATCATTCCGATCCTTGTCGGCATCGTCTGCGGCTACGTGCTGGCGTACGCGCTCGGCTATACTTCTTTCGACGCGGTAGCGGATAAAGGCTGGCTGGAAGCGCCGGCCTTCACGCTCCCGACGTTCGAATGGGCCGCCATCCTGACGATCGTGCCGGCCTCGCTCGTCGTCATCGCCGAACATATCGGCCATCTGATCGTAACCGGCAACATCGTTCGCAAGGACCTGTCCAAGGATCCCGGCCTGCATCGCTCCATGCTGGGCAACGGCGTCTCGACGATCCTCTCCGGCTTCCTCGGCTCCACGCCGAATACAACGTACGGCGAGAACATCGGCGTGCTCGCGATCACCCGGGTCTACTCGACCTTCGTCATCGGCGGCGCGGCGGTCTTCGCCATCGTGCTGTCGTTCCTCGGCAAATTCTCCGCGCTTATCTCGGGCATTCCGGGCCCGGTCATGGGCGGGGTCTCGCTGCTGCTGTTCGGCGTCATCGCCGCGTCCGGCCTGCGGATGCTCGTGGAGTCGAAGATCGACTACAGCAAGCCGACGAATCTATACTTGACGACCGTCGTGCTCGTCACCGGCCTAAGCGGCGCGAAAATCACGATCGGCGACTTCTCCCTCTCGGGCATGGCGCTCGCGACGGTGACGGCCATCGCGCTCAGCCTGCTGTTCAAGCTGTTCGAAATCACGCGCATGTCCAACGACGCCGAGGCGTCCTCCGGACATTAATCCCTTACTTCTAGCGCCGCAGCAAACAGGCCGCGCGGGCCCCCGTCCCGCCGGCCTGTTTGTTAGCGCTTCGCTTCTACGACGTCAGCTCCGCCGTCCCCTTGATCGTCCACGTGATCGGATCCATGACCGAGAACACGCGCGGGTACGCCAAGCGAACGATCAGCACGACGCCCGGACGCTGCAGCGTCACTTCGTAATCGTAGTCCTCGTTCCGGTATGTATACGGATACGTCAGATCGTCGTTCAACACTTGAAAATCCACGACCTCGACCCGCTCCTTCCAATAGGTGCCCGGCAGCGGCAGTCCGTTCTCGTCCAACTGCAAATTGCGCCGCAGGTACTCGCCGGCTTCCGCGCGGGCGGACGCTTCGTCGATATGCAGCCGGCCGTCGGCGAGCGCGGCGGGGTCGATCTGCTGGGCGGCGGCATGGGCGGCCCGGTTGACGGCGTGCTTCCCTTGGAACAAAGCGGCCACCGCCATTTCCTCGTCCGTCTGCAGCGCGTGCAGCAGCATCCATACGACCGCCATCAGCATCACCAGCACAAGCTTGTACATGACACTCGGTTCCTTTCGCCGAATCGTCTACCGCAAGGGCACGTATTCGCTCATCTTCGTGCCGGATGCTCTTAGCCTGGCATCGTCCGCGGGCGGCGCGACGCCGATCAGGCGATCGATGTTGAACAGCCCTTCGACGGGATAGCTGGCCGTCACCGTGAGCGGCGCGCCGCGAAGAAGCGGGCGCGACGGATCCGTGGCGGTCGCCCCGCCGTCCGTGACGATCTCGAAGCCGACGGACGCGGGATCGAGCCCGTACGCGGCCAGCCGCTCCTTCGCCGCCTCCAGCATGGCGGCATCGACATAGCCGTAGTCGCCGCTCGCGCCGACCTCCAGCAAGTAATCGACTTCCTGCTGAAGCACGGCTTGGCGTACGATAAGCACGTGCTTATAGATGGGACTGAACATGAACCAGCACATCATGGCGGACAGCAGCACGAACACGAGCAGGCTCTTCACGGACTCATCCTCCGGATGCCGTCGCTCATTTGATGGCCGGACCGCTCCAGCTGGCGGTTCATGCCGCCGTCGCCGCCCGTCACCTCGTCGTACACCACGACGGCGACGATGATGAGCAGCAGCGTCATGAGCAAGGATCGCATGGCGTCGCCTCCTTCTTGCGCCGATGCGCGGTTACGGGGTAAGCAGCGTGCCGATTTTCGTATTGGCGTTATCGCCCTGCGTTTGAATCTGGGCCTTCGTGCCCGTCGTGTCCTTCGCGACGATGGCGTTGAACAGCAGGATGACGACGACCAGCATCATGACGGTAATCAAAATATTGCGCATGCGCTCACCTCCTTCAATTCAGCGATTGGAACAGCTTCTGTCCTTCCCGAACCCAGGGATAGATGAAGATCTGGAACGTGTACATGATGGGAAGCCCCGCCAGCACGAACAAAAAGTACGACGTCGATTCCTTGCGGCTGTCCTTCGCGAGCTCCAGCTTCTCTTTGTAATCCTGGATCCGCTCGCGCAGCAGCTCGTAATAATGCTCGCTCTCGTGCAGCCGGAGCGAATCGATCGTCTCGACGAAGCTGAGCCCTTCCTCCGTGCCGAGCCGCAGCTTCAGCCGCCGGAGCGATCCCTCAACGTCGTGGTACCATTCGCCGAGCAGCGTCTGCAAATCGCCCCGCATCGTGCGGGTGAACGGCAGGCAGCGCATCAGCTTCGTATGGATGTGCAGCGACGACCCCGCCAAGTAAAGCAGCTGATTGCTGACGATGTAAATTTCCTTGGTCATGCGCTCCGCCCGCGCCTTGCGGAACGCTTCCAGCCATGGCTGGTCCCAAAATAAAAGCAGCAGCAGCATGGCTAGCGCGAGCGGCGCGCCCGCGGCCGGCACGGCGCCGAGGCGAAGCAGCGAGATGCCGTAAGCGGCAAGCGCCCACAGCGGCGTGCCGGCAAGGACGAATCTGCGCAGCAGCAAGTACATGGCGGCGTCGCCCGTAAATCCGCAGCCGGCCAGCAGCCGTTCGCGCTCCTTGAAGGCCGCGGAGCCGCGGTCCAGCCGGGCCAGTCGCAGCCAGCGGTCGCCGAGCCGGTGCGTCCGCCATCTCAGCAGCGCCAGATGCGCGAAGCGCGGCCGCTTGAAGGAGGCGGCCTTCAGCAAAGAGACGATCAGCGCGACGCCGAGCGCGTATTGGACGGCGAGCGCCGCCCACAGGAGAAGCTCGCCGAAACGGTCGTTCATCGAAGCGGCACGCCCCTTTCACATTTTTTTGCGGGACAGCCACAGCCCCATGACGAAGGACAGGAAGATCATGACCGCCGCGTTCAGCAGCATGTTCCGGCCGCCGGGATCAAGCACGTAATATCGGTACGCGTTCTCCGGATTGTAATGAAAGTTGATGCCCATGAAGAGCGCCAGAAACAAGATCGGAGTGAAGTTGGCCACGCGGATCTCCAGCAGCTTATTGCGTTCCTGCTGGTTGGCTCTGCGCGCCTTGCGCATGTCCGTAATCAGGTCCCTCAGGTTGCCCGCGATGGGATGGCCCTCCGCGAGCCCCGCCCGCACGATGTTGACGAAGTAATCCGCCCAGACGTGGCCCAGCGACGCCGCGAAAACACGCAAGCTGGCCTCGTCGTCCCCGCGGACGGAGAGATTGCGGTACAGCTGCTCGAACACCTCCTGCATCGGCCCAAGCATCCGCTTCTCCTCCACCGTGCGCTGCAGCGCCGTGCGGATCTGCCGCCCGCCGCTGACGAGGCAGCACTGGTAGAACAGCTCGATCGCCGGCAGGAAATCGATCCGCGTCTTCATCTGGCGGCGCACCTGCATCATGCGCAGCAGCAGGTACGGCAGCGTCCCGAGCACGCCGGCCGTCAGCAGCAGCCCCTTCGGGCTGCGGAAGAACATCGCGCCGAACGCGGCGCCGACGATCAGCAGCAGCAGACTGAGCACGACGATCGAACCGGGCCGCAGGCTGACCTGCAGCGATTCCAGCAGCTCGGCGAGATGCCGGTACGCCCGGTCGTAGCGCTGCAAATACCGGGCCAAGCGCTCGCCGAGCCGCTGCTCCCTGCGGTAGCTGAGCCGGCCGATGACCTGCTGGCGCTGCGCCCAGGCGTCCAACAGGCCGCGGACAGCCACGAACAGCGTGCAAAAGAGCGCCGCCGCGAACAGCATCGTGGTCAGCCGCATCATGGCGCGTTCCACGCCCCCGCCTTGCGGAGACCCGCGGCTCCGGCCTGCGCCGGCACGGGAATCTGCGCGGGAGCAAGCGCGGACGCCGCGCCGAGCTCGGGCCAGGCCGCCGCTCCCGCCAGCGGCGCGCCGAGCTTCAGCCGGGCCGCAGCGGAGGGCGAAGGCGAGTGCGGGTACCGCCAATTGCCCGCCGCTTCGTCGAATACCGCCCATTCCCGCACGGCCGGCGCGCCGTCGGCCCAATATAGCTCCGCTAAGCGCACAAGCCGGCGGCGTCCCCCGGCAAACCGCATCTCGATGCCGACCTGGGTCACGTATTCCGTGATCCGCTTGGTCAGCCGCTCGGGATTCAAGCCCCGCCCGTCTTGGAGGCACATGTCCGAGATGGCTTCCGGGACGTCCTCGAGCGCGTTGGCATGAAGCGTCGTCATGCTCCCTGCGTGGCCCCGGGTACACGCCCGCACGTAGATGTTAGCGTCCTCGTCCCGAATCTCGGCGTGGATGATCCGCTGCGGCGACTGCCGGAGCGCGAGCTTGAACGCTTGGGCCGAGCGATGCTGCGGATCGTCTTCGTCCACCTCGTACTCGATGACGTTCTTCGCCGGGAAATCACGCTGCAGCATGAGTTCATGCCGGCTCTCGATCGTGACGAGCCGTTCCTCGTCCGGCATTTCGCCGATCAGCGCCTTGATCAAATTCGTCTTGCCCGAGTTCGTCGGACCGATCACGACGACGTTGAGCCGGGCGTGCAGCACGGCCAGCAGCATGTGCCGGACGCGGTCGCTGATCGTGGCGTATTCCGGCTTGCTCAGCTGCGCGAGCTCGAAGCGCCGCACCGTATAGAACCGCAGCGTGAGCGTCGGCTTGGCCGTGAAGCCGAACCCCGTTATCGTCACCCGCGTGCCGTCGCGGAGCATGACCTCCGCCCACCGCTTCCGCGGATTGATCCGGTCGTTGTTGTACAAGACGAGGTTCTGCTGGATCCGCTCCACTTCGCGCAGCGATTCGAACGCGTAGGCCGACGGGCGGGCGACGCCGTCCCGCACCTCGAACACCGACGTGCCGACGACCTGGATCTCCTCCAGCCCTTCCCGCTTCAGCAGCACGAGCTCCAGCACGTTCATGCCGATGACTTCGGCGAACAACGCTTCCGCCAACGTCGCGTACGGGTGCCGGAAACCGGGCAGCTCATGGATCCGCTGGCGGAGCAGCCGGTCGGCGATGACGGCCAGAATCCGCTCGCGGTCCGCGCCATAGCCTAGCACGGCGCGGTTCAAGCACTCGTTGTACTCCCGGCGCTCTTCCTCCGTCTCACCGCGCGGCTGGGCCAGATACGTGCGCACGTCTTCCGCCAGGCGCCGGAAATCGCGCATCGCGTCGTGACCCGCGGCAGACGCCGCCGCCGGCGTCTCTTCACCCGCCCACAGCTTGGCCGAATAAGCGGCCGGCGAAAATCGAACGTCCTTATTCATTACGAGCTCACCCCGCCGCGATGCGCGAGCAGCTTCTTGTACCAGGGCTGCATCGCCGGCTTGGGCCTGCCCCGCAGGCCGTAGACGTCGGCGATGGCCTTCGCCGGCGCCTGCATCGTCCGCTTCCCCCGCTCGCTCCCGGCCAGCCATTCGTCCAGCGTTCCGCTGTCCAGCTGGGCGAGCAGCTCCTCCGTCAATGCGAGCTCGCCCAGCAGCGGCACGCCCAGCTCGTTGCAAATGTCTTTCACTTGATATCCTCCTTTACCCCGCGGGGATTGAATCACGATGCCTTGGAAGGAATCGGCCGGAATGCCGTAGAGCGGCGCCAGCTGCTTCAGCCAGCGCTGGCCGTCCTCCTGAAAATGGGACAGCGCCCCCGTCGTCGCGACGATGCGCGTGCTCGCGCGGCGCAGGACGCAAATCGTCGCCGCGTTGTCCCAGTACGCGCCGACGTCCGCGACGACGACGTCGAACGTCCGCGCCGCGACGGCGAGCAAATGCTCCATCTCCTCCATCGCGTAAAACTCCGCCTGGTCGCGCAGCAAATTGCCGAATAGTACCCGCAGGCCGGGCACGCCGCGGCACCGATGCGTCGAGCGCAGCAGCTTCTCGGCGTTCAGCGAACGCGTCGCCAGCTCCGGCCGCAGCTCGTCGAGCGTCGTCGACGGTTCGTCGACGCCGAGAAACCGGTGCGTCTTCGCGCTCTTCAGGTTCAAGCAGAGGAAGCCGACGCTGCATTCGCGTTCCGCCGCGAGCCGGCAGGCCGCGGCGAACGCGGCGGTCGTCGTGCCGATGTTCGGCGTCGTGCCCACGAACGCGATCAGCGGCGCCGCCCCCTCGGCGGACGGGCCGGACGCGCTCATGGCGTGCCCTCCGCGGGCGGGGAGCCGACGTCGAGCGATTCCGGCGAATATGCGATCACGAGCTTGCTTTGGCCGCCCTTGCACAAGGAATCGAGCTTCAGCCACTCCGCCTCCGTCAGATTGAGGTTAATGTAATCGATCATGCCGTTGGCGTCCCGCCTGGAGGCGTACATCGCCTCCTTGTCCCCGCTTGCCATCGACAGCAGGCTGGAATTGTCGGCGTCGTCGATCTCCACGTTGCCCGCGGTCTTGACGGACGCGACCGTGACCGCTTCCGGGAACAGCCGCTCGGACCCCGCGGCTTCGCCCGAGACGTACACCATCACCTTGTCCCCGGCCCGAATGCCGTTCGACACGGACAGCACGTAATCGCGCGGGATGCCGAAGGTGGACTGGCTCTGGCTCGGCAGCAGGCGGAATTTATCGACCTTCCAGCGCAGCAAGGGCTCGTTCGCGCCCAACGGCACGACGACCTCCATGCCGGCCAGCTCGTCGCGGCTCATCGCCATGTCGTCCGTAAACGACGCCTTCGCGATCTGCTTCTGACCCAGCATGTCCGGCGCGAGCCGCTCGCCGGCGGCGACGAAGCGCAGCGGCACGACGACGTTCACCGTTTCCTGGAATTTCACCTGGCGCAGCTGCAGCATGTAAACGCCGTAGACGAGCAGGCCCGACAGCAGCGCGGCCGTCACGGATAGGAGCAAATGTCGTTTTCGGTTCATGGCCATCCCTCCGGCAGCTTCCTTAGCGAAAACAAAAAGAACGCAAGCCGGGCGTATAGCCCGAGCTTGCGTTCTTCGCAAAGCGTTCGCTAGTGATCTGCACTAGTAATATTGACCTCATCATAGCAGACATTATTTTGGCTGTCTACCGCAAAATTGTCAGTTCTTGTCGTTCATCGTCTGATTTCGGCGTCGATCCGCGCGTCTCCGAGCCGCTTCAGCTGGTCGCGGTATTCGACGAGCCCGATCCGGCAGCCCGGGCCGATCGTCACGTTCGCGCCCCGCACGACGTCGGCGGTCGTGTTTTCCAGGTAAACGTACTCGCCTTCGATCAGCTCGGCCGTCAGCGACAAAGGCCCTTGTCCCGAGAACAGCTGCTTCAGCCCACCCCACTTGCTCTGGCGCACGACCACGCGCCGGCCGCCGATTTCCTTCGCCCTGCACGGCCCCCAGGTACGGATGTCGACCTCGCCCGCGTTCAGCAGCCCGCGGATGGCGAAGCCGCCCCTCGCTTCGAACCGTTCGGCCTCGCACTCGCCCCGCACGTCGAGCTGGCCCCGCAATCGTACCGAACGTCCGCGCACGCTGCCCTGCACGTCGAGCCGGCCCACGACGTTCAACTGCTCGCCGACCAGATCGCCGTTCACGACGACTTCCCCGATTTGCTTGTAACGCCCGGCGGCCAAGGTGTCCGTCACGTCGAGCGTGCCCATGCAGTGCACGGATTCGCATTCGGTCGGTCCGAGGATCTTCGCCTCTCCCATAACCCGGACGTGACGGAAGCTGCCGCCGTGCATCGTGCCGTTGCCCGTAATGTTAATATTGCGTTTCATCGCCGCATGCATGCCGGTTCCCCCCTCCTTAAGACTCGATCCGATAGCTCGCGCGCACTTGCGCCTGCGGATGCACGACGAGGTCGGACGAATAAGCCACGCAGTCGATGCTGCAGCCCGGGCCGACGATGACCGTGCGGCCGCGGACGGTTTCCGCGGTCGTCTCCTCGAGCTCGACGATATCTCCTTCGATGACGCGGGCGCGGAGACGGGCCTGCCAGGCCGGCAGCAGGGAATCGAGCAGCTTCCGCAGCCCGCCCTTGCCGGAATGCCGGACGGCGATATGCCGCGCGCGGATGCTCTCCGCCTCGAACGGACCTTCCAGCTTCACGTCGAGTTCGTCCCCGGTCAGCCGGCCTTCGATTACCAGCGCGCCGCGAACCTTGGCCTGCAGCGCTTCGCAATCTCCGCGGACCTTCGCGTAGCCGTTCAGGTCCAACCGTTCCGCCTGCATCGGCCCGTTCACCGTTATTTGCCCTTCCAGCTTCATGCCCCCCGACCGCAGGCCGCCGCGGCAGGTGAATTTGCCGTTCGATTCCAGCCGCTGCTCCGCGCGCACGTCCCCGTCGACCGAGGTCATGCCGTTCGCTTCGAAGGTCAAGCAGTCGACGGTGCCGCCGACCTTGCAGACGCCGTCAAGCTTCACGCCGTAATATTCGCCGCCCCCGGCGTGGCCGATGCCCGAAATTTCCAAATCCGGCCGGCTTGTCGTTCTCATCATCGTTCATTCCTCCGCTTATTCGTTCTTATGTTCCCATTATGCGCCGCAAGCGTCGGCGCAGACAGCGGCGGGAGATGGAACTTGCGCTCCGTCCGCAGACGGATGGGCGGCCGGGAGCCGCGAAGCTTGTCCCGCGAACGCAAAAAAGAGCCCGTGCAAGGGCCCTTGTCTCCGTGATTATGCGATTGGGAAACTAAAAATCGATGAGACCGACGCTGATCTGGAGCGCTTCGTCCACCTTGCGCATCATTTCGTCGTCGAGATGCGTGATTTTGTCGGTAAGCCGCTGTTTGTCAATCGTTCGAATCTGCTCGAGCAGCAGCACGGAATCCCGGTCGAAGCCATGGGACGCCGCGTCGATTTCGACATGCGTCGGCAGCTTCGCCTTTTGGATCTGGGCGGTGATCGCCGCCACGATGACCGTCGGGCTGAAGCGGTTGCCGATATCATTTTGAATCACCAAAACAGGACGCACGCCGCCCTGTTCGGAACCTACGACAGGTGACAAATCCGCAAAAAACACATCGCCGCGTTTTACGATCAAGCTTACACCCCGCTTACGAGTCGGCCGAGCGTGTCGCCGGCATCTTCCTCCGCTTGAAAAGCTTCCGAAGCCATTACCAGGTTGATCTTCGCCATCTCCAGATAGCCGCGCTGCATGGAATCCCGAATTTGACGCTTCTTTCGTTCAATCAAATACAGCTTCATAGCCTGACGAATGAATTCGCTTCGGTTCGAGTTTTCTTTGGCGACGATTCCGTCGACTTCCTCCAGCAAATGATCCGGTAAACTGATCATAATCCTTTTGGTATTTTGCAAATTGGCCACCGAACTCGCACCTCCAAAACATTTCCAGCAAGGTGAAACGGCCGTCGCCGTCCCGAAGAAGGCGAAACGCGTTTCATCCCGGAGAAACATAAGCCGCAGACAGGCAAAAAAGGCTTATATTTCAAAAAACAGTAACAGTATGTCATTGTTTGGTCCGTCTTATACACCCTCATATGTATGCAACCCGTATATCAAGTATGCTGCATCCATAGCTGGCGGGACATGCCGGCAAGGAACCGGCGGCCGTCTCGTCGCGGCGCCCGAACCTCCCGGACTAACGATAAACAAAGTCTGACGAAAAGTCTACCCGTTCTTACTATTTCGTGATAAGACGATAAAATCCTCTTGCGACAATCGCATCTAATGCATGGAAATTATTCCTTCGCCCGCAGCAAAGGGTTCGCGACGGCGACGATGTTCCCGTCCCGCGTATAGACGCGCGGCACCCGCGCGGCGACCATGCACGTCACTTCGTAATTGAGGGTGTCGAGCTTCGCCGCCACTTCCTCGGCGGTGATGGACGCTCCGCCCTGCGCGCCGATCAGCACGACTTCCTCCCCGTTCCCGACGGGGCTGTCCCCGGCGAAGGCCTCGAGCGAGACCATGCATTGGTCCATGCAAATCGTCCCGAGCACCGGCACGCGGCGGCCGCGGACGAGCACCTCCGCCCGGCCCGTCAGCATCCGGCTGTAGCCGTCGGCGTAGCCGACGGGCAGCGTGCCGATCCGCTCGCCGGCCTTGGCGAAATAACGCGTGCCGTAGCTGATGCCCCAGCCCTCCGGGGCTTCCTTCGTCATGACGACCGCCGTCTTGAGCGTCATGACCGGCTTCAAGGCGATCCGGCTGCCGTTCACTTCCGTCGACGGATACAAGCCGTACATGCTGATGCCCAGGCGCAGCATGCCCCCGCCCATTTCCGGCGTGTCGATGCCCGCGGCGCTGTTGGCCGCATGGACGATCGGGATGCGAATCCCTTCCGCCTTCAGCTGCCGCACGACCGTCTTGAACCGGCCGTATTGCAGCTCGGTATAACCCTTGTCGGCTTCGTCGGCCCGCGCGTAATGCGTGAACAAGCCTTCGACGTTCACGTTCGGGGCCGCGACCGCCCGGCGGACGAACGGCACCGCGTCGCCGACCGCGAGACGGCCGAGCCGGCCCATGCCGGTGTCGACCTTGACGTGGACAGAGAGCCGCTTGCCGTTGTCCGGCAGGGACGCGGCCGCCTCGAGCACGTCGTCGCGGAACAGCGCGATCGCGACGTTCGCATCGCGCGCGGCGGCGAGCGCTTCCGGGGGCACGTAGCCGAGCACGAGAATGTTCGTCTTCACGCCGGCCTCCCTCAGCTGGAGCGCTTCGTCCAGGAACGCGACGCCGAGATAATCGACCCCGCAGCGCTCCGCTTCTCTCGCCACTTCGACGGCGCCGTGGCCGTACGCGTTCGCTTTCACGGATGCCATCAGCAGCATCCCTTCCGGTATGGCCGCGCGAAAAGCTTGCAAATTATGCTTCAGCGCGTCTAACGATATTTCGGCCCGCGTCGGGCGATAATAGCCAGCCGTAGTCAACTTGCTCCACCTTCATTTCCACAAAAGTAAACGCCCCCCACGAATGGGCAGGCGTTTATCTCGTTAACCCGTAACCTTTATGTTATACGGTACGGCTTGGTCGTGTCAATGAATTCGCGGCCGCGCGGCCGGAGCAAGTGTTGGAAATCAGGCTTGCCGCCGGTACTATTTGGACATCTCGCCTTGTACGGACTGGGCGACCTTGATCATCTCTTCCTCCGGCAGGTTCGCGCTCGTAATTCGGAACTCCGTGCCGTCGTACGTCCAGGTCAGCGTGCGCTGTTCGTCCTCCTCGCTGCCGCTCAGCAGACCGTACGTGAAGCCCAGATCCTTCAGCTCGCCCTTCGTCGCGGATACGGCGACGTCCTTCGGCTGCGTCTCGATGAGCGTGTAATCGTACGTGCCCGAATAGCGGATCATGATGCCCGGATTGCCGCCGAACACGATGCTTTGGTTATCCTTCTCCGACACGCCGTCCGGGAAGTACGCCGGATCCATGCCGGTAAAGGTGCCGTCCGCGTCTCCGCCGCCGGCCGGCGCCATCGTGTCGTCCGAATCGTCGGCCGCGTTGCCGTCCGCCGAATTGCCGTTGTCGTTCGCGCCGGTGCTGGCGTTGTCGTCCGGGTTGTTGCCGCTGGCGTCGTTCGTGCCGCTTCCGTTATCGGCATTGCCGTTCGTCGCCGCGTCGTCGGCATTTCCGTTGGTGTCGGCATTTCCATTGGTGTCGGCATTGCCGTTCGTCGCCGCGTTGTCCGCGTTGCCGTTCGTCGCCGCGTTGTTGTCCGGCGAAGCGGACGCGTTGTCGCTGCTCGCGTTCGTATTGCCGGTATTCGCGTTGTCCGCGTTGCTGCCGTTGTCCGGGTACGCCATCGTCGGCTGGTCGCCGCCCGTTGCCGGCGTGCCCATGTTTTTCTGGGTATCGAAGACGCTCTTCTCGAGCTTGGAGCCGAACTTGAACGTATCGAACTTGACGGAAACCATGACCGCGTTGTTGGCGTCGCTGACTTCCACTTTGTTCGGCGCGTAATCCGATTTGTTCAGCCAGATTTTCTGCCGGGCCAGGGAGCCGTTCTGATAGTTCGCCATGACGTCGAACACGTATGCGTCGTTGTCGATCGCGAACTGGCGGGAGTTGTCCAGCAGAATGCTTTGAACGAGCGTTTGGTACAGGTACACTTGGCCTTGGTTCGCCGGCCAGTCGCTTTGGAAGCGGAATACTTTGTTCAGGCGCGGCGTCAGGACGAACACGCCTTCGTCGTTGCGCAGCACGATCTGGGTGATGTCCTTCTTGGCGTTCGTTAGGGCGATGCGGTAATACTGCGGCTTCTGGTAGGAAACGTCCACTTGATATTCCAGCGGCTGCTGGCCCGTGTAGAGCGTCATGACGCCTTTGCCGGTGTAGCTGTCCAAGCTGCTCAACGTTTTGTCCAAATCCTTGACTACCGATTCCGCGTCCTTCGTCCCGCAGCCTGCGAGCACCGCCGTGAGGCATAGCAAGATCGCTGCGAGGAAACTGAATCGACGACGCATGAGATCAACCCCTCATCACAATTTTTAAACGTATCCGGAGTTGTACGGCAGCCCGCGCGGATATCGCGCGCGGGTCGCGTACGGGACAAGAGCCGTTTACGCTTGACTTGTACCATTTGTATGAGGGGACTTGGACGAATATGCAGACAAGTTGCGGCTTGGACGTTTTTGCGTACGGGCCTGCCCGCCGGAAAGGCGCGCTATAATGTAGAAACGCTTCGGACGGCTCCGGGCGCTTCCCGAAGCCGCGCGGAAGGACGGAACGCGAACCGCGGACCCGCTCTCGCGCCTCCGCTGCATAATCTGAATATTTATTCACACCGCAAACCCTTGGCGCGATCATGTTAAGGTTAAATGAACGATATTGACAACGGGGACGCAACAGCCTAGTATGAATATTAATTCACACGAACGAATTATAATTCATTCCTGGGGGTGCCCGTTTTGAAACACTTGTTATCGTTGAAAGAACTGAACCGCGCCGAGCTGCTCGGGTTGATCCAAAAAGGCATCGCGATCAAGAAGCAGCCCGATCGCTTCGCGAACGCCTGCGAGCGCAAAGGCGTCCTGATGCTGTTCCAGAAGACGTCCACCCGGACGAACCTCTCTTTCCAGTCGGGCATCAACCAGATGGGCGGTTATGCCGTGCCGATGGATTGGAACGCCAGCAATTTCAGCATTTCGCCCATTCAATACGAAGCGCGCTACGTCTCGCGCAACATCGACTTCATCGTGGCGCGGCTGAAGAAGCACTCCGATCTGCAGGAGCTGGCCCGCTACGCGACCGTCCCGGTCATCAACGGCTGCTGCGAACGCTATCACCCGTGCCAGGCGCTCGCGGATCTGATGACGATCTACGAGGTGTCGGGCTCGTTCGAGAACGTCACCGTCACGTACGTCGGCATTCAGAACAACGTCGCGAATTCGTTGATCGCGGGCTGCCTCGCGCTCGGCGTCCGGCTGCTGCTCGTCACGCCGATCGTGAACGAAGCCTCGTGGGACGGCGAGCTGATGGACGAAGCGTTCGCGAGCGGCCGCATTATGCGCATGGATTCGCTCGAAGAGGCGGCGGCCCAATCCGACTACGTGTACACCGACACGTGGATCGACATGGAGCATTTCCACAGCGCGGATTACGCCGCGGTCAAGGATTTCCGCATGAAGACGATGCTGCCCTTCCAGCTGAGCCGCCGCGCGCTGAACGGCCACGCGCCGTACATCATGCACGACATGCCGATTCACCCCGGCTTCGAGATCGAAGAGGAGCTGATTGAATCGGCGAGCTCGATCATTTACCAGCAGGCGGAGAATCGCATGCACGCGCAGAAGGCGCTGCTGCTCCATCTCATGGAGCAGGCCTGACGCGATTCGGCGCTCCGCGCGAGCCCTGGCTTCGGACGACGAAGCCGGGGCTTTTCGGCATGCGCGATTCGCCGGACCTCCGTATAACCGTTTGATGACCCGGACCGTTTGATGACCCGGCATTCTGCCAGTAAGGAGTTAGTAGCCTTGAAGTTCGCCGTTGGCTTTATTCACGCGCCGCGTTTCGCGCGATAAGCCCGATTTCGATCTTTGATGATAATAAAAATAGGAGCCTGCGATCATGATGTATCCGATCAGGAAAATCAAACCGCTCGCAAGGCCGTCCACGGCGATCGTTGAAAACATCGCGCCTGATAAATCGAAAAACAGTCCGGCAAATGCCCATTCTTTGATTCGCGGAAAGCCTGGAATAAGGATCGCCGCGACCCCCAACAATTTGGCGATTCCAAGAAACGGAAGGAGATAGTCGGGGTACCCCAAATGCTTGAAGAGTTCAACCGCGTCGCTGGACGAACTAACATCGGGAATCGCCCCGATACCCATAAATACCGCAAGCAGCCCGGTAAAAATCCAGTAGGGAATCAACGTTTTTTTCATTGCATTAGCCTCCTTAGAATCCTCATTGATTGGTTGACGCCTATTCAAACCTCGAATCAGCACCTTCTAGCGAGCCGCGCTTCACATGCCAATTGCGCATGCCAAATATACCCTATCAGGAATATTCCCGTCAAGGAATATTTAAAGCGGTTATCTTGATTGCATGATGGCGAACGCGCCGTCTCCCTCTCCGGGTCCCCGCTGCCTCGGCCCAATGGACGTCGCCCGCCTCGGTCTCGCGATCGATTTCCCGCCGCGCGGCATGACCTATAATCATGACAGCCGATAAAGACAGGAGAGATTCTCGACATGGTTGCCACGACAAACAACAAAGGGCTCGTCCTCGCGGGCCTGATGCTCGGCTTGATCTTCGCCGAGCTCGACGAAACGGTCGTCTCTACGGCGATGCCGACGATTATCCGGGAGCTGCACGGCTTGTCGCTCTACGGCTGGGTCGCCGGCGTCTACATGCTGGCCGTCACGATGTTCATGCCGATTCTCGGCAAGCTGGCCGATCTGTACGGCCGCAAACGCGTTTATCTGAGCTGCATGGCCTTGTTCATGGCGGGCTCGATCGTGGGCGGCTTGGCCGATTCCATGACGATGCTGCTCGTCGGGCGCGGCATCCAAGGCATCGGCGCCGGCGGGCTCATGCCGCTCGCCCTCGTCATCATCGGCGACACGTACCCGCTCGAGCAGCGTGCCAAGATTCAAAGCCTCTTCGGTCCGCTGATGATCCTGCCCCAGCTGCTCGGCCCGACGGTCGGCGGCTACATGGTCGGCCACGTGAACTGGCACTGGGTGTTCCTGATCAACATCCCCGTCGGCCTGCTGTCCGCGGCCGTGCTGGGGATCGGCATGCGCGAGTCGCGCGGCGAGGAGAAGCGCGCGATCGATTGGACCGGCGCCGCGACGCTCGTCGCCGCCCTGCTGTCCCTGCTGATGGCGCCGGTGCTGATCGACAACCGGGGCCTGTCCTGGTCGTCGCCGCTCATCGTCGGCCTGCTGGCGCTGTCCGCCGCGCTGACGGCGCTGTTCGTCTTCATCGAGCGCCGCGCGAAGGAGCCGATCATTCCGCTGCGGCTGTTCCGGCACCGTTCGGTCGTCGTGCTGTCCTGCATCGTGCTCATCCTCATGCTCGGCATTATGGGCGGCATCGCCACGTTCCCTTTTTTCGCGCAGAACGTCATGGGGCTGACGCCGACGGCGGCCGGCTACCTGATGCTCGCGTTCATGGCCGGCGCGATTCCGTCCAGCATCGCGAACGGCTTCCTGATCACGAAGGTGCCGTACCGCAATCTGTTCATCGCCTGCTTCACGCTGCCGGTCGTCGGCTTCTACCTGCTGACGCGCATCGGCCTCGACACGAGCGTCCTCTATGTCATCGTCACGTTCTTCATCCTCGGCCTCGGCATCGGGGTCCTGTTCGGCAGCGACAACCTGATCGTCCAGGAGTCCGTCGACAAGGCCGACAGCGGCGCCGCGCTCGGCACCGTGCAGCTGTTCCAGTCGCTCGGGGCGACGATCGGCCTCAGCGTCTTCGGCAGCCTGCTGGCCCGCCACATCAACCAAGGCGTATCGGGGATGGCCGACCGGCTCCCGGCGGGCACGGCGAACACGATCGCGACCGGCGGCATTCCGCAAGGGCTCCCGCACGACCTGCTGATCAAGGTGCAAACCGTGTTCGCGGACGCGTTCCAAGGCATTTTCGGCATCTCGTTCGTCTTCGTCATCGCGGCGTTCGCCGCCTGCTGGTTTCTGAAGAAGGAAGTGCTGCAAAAGCGCGAGGAAACGCCGGGGGCCGAGACGGTCGCGGCGACGGCGGCTTCCGCGGAATAAGCGGGCGGGCTGCCGAACGGTTCCGGCGCGGCCGCGTCGCGGAGCGGTCGTTCGCACGGGGCGAAGCGCCCTTGACACCTAACCGCTTTCCCGCTAGAGTTAGGTCTAACCATCACCAAAAACAGATATGCGACAGCTATGAACGGAAAGAGTACCCGCGACCATCGATGGTCCCAGCGAGCCGGCGGACGGTGCAAGGTCCGGCACGATCGAGCGCGGCGAATGGCTCCGTTCGCTTCAATCCGAACGCCGTTTCCGCGAAACGGCAAGTAGGCGTTGACGGCAGGTCCCTCCGTTATCCAAGGGACGCATGTTAGTCGTTTTGACATGCGAGAGTCGCGGCGCGCTTGCGCCGAATTCGGGTGGCACCGCGGAGTCCAGCACTTCGTCCCTTTGGGGACGGGGTGTTTTTTGTTTTGGAACGCGATGATATCGACCGGGGAGGAATGAACGTGAACCGAATCATTTCGGGCATCAAACCGAGCGGGGAGCTCAATATCGGCGGCTACGGCGGCGCGCTGCATCAGTTTCTCAAGCTGCAGGACGACTGCGAGTGCTATTTCTTCGTGCCGGATCTGCACGCCGTCACCGTGCCGCAGGACCCGCGCCTGCTGCTGCGCCGCTCCAAGGAGATCGCGGCGTACTACGTCGCGGCCGGCGTCGATCCGAAGAAAGCCGCGATCTTCATGCAGTCGCAGGTGCCGGCGCATGCCGAGCTGAGCTGGCTGCTGGAGACGCAGGCGCATTTTGGCGAGCTCGGGCGGATGACGCAGTTCAAGGACAAGTCGCACGGAAAGGACGCCGTCAGCTCGGCCTTGTTCACCTATCCGGTGCTGATGGCCGCGGACATCCTGCTGTACCGGGCCACGCACGTGCCCGTCGGCGACGACCAGAAGCAGCATCTGGAGCTGACGCGGGACCTCGCCGAGCGGTTCAACAACCGGTTCGCGCCGGTGTTCGCCGTGCCCGAGCCCGTCATTCCGGAGATCGGCTCGCGCATCATGGGCCTCGACGATCCGTCCAAGAAGATGAGCAAGAGCAACCCGAATCCGAACGGCTGCGTGCTGCTGCAGGACGACCCGGACCTGATCAACAGAAAATTCGCCAAGGCCGTCACCGATTCCGAAGGCGAGGTACGCTACGACTGGGAGCGGAAGCCGGAGATCAGCAACCTGATCGAGATCTACGCGGTGTTCGCCGGCGCCGGCGTTCCGGAGATCGAGCGCCGCTTCGCCGGCGTCGGCTACGGGGCGTTCAAGCGCGACATCGCGGAAGCGGTCATCGCCAAGCTGGCGCCGATCCAGCGGCGGTTCGCCGACATCGTCGATTCCGAGGAGCTGCTGGCGGTATTGCGGGACGGCGCGGAACGGGCCGCGGCGACCGCGGACGCGACGCTGCGGAAGGCGAAGCAGGCGATGGGACTGCTCACGTTCGGATAAGCGGCGAGGCGCCGCGAGCTTCATGATCATTCCGAACGGCATAAGCGGCAGGAGCGCTATGAGCCGTACGAACTTCACGAGCGGCAGGAGCCGGCGAGGAACCCTCCATTGCCGGCGCGGGCGCGGACCGGAGTCGGGCGGGGCGCAAGAGCATGGCCCGCCGCCTTCTTCGCTGACTGGTTTTGTCAGCCATCGTTCGGTATGATGAAGGCAAGTCCAAGAGAACAGGATGTGTGGGTATGAGCAAATTCGGCTTATCCGGCAAAATGATCGCGCAGCCGGGCAAACGCGACGAGCTGGCCGCGATTCTGATGGAGGCGGCCGCCGGCATGGATGCCGTCCCCGACTGCCAAATCTACGTCGTCAGCCTGCTGCCGGAAGAACCGGACGCCGTCTGGATTACCGAGGTGTGGGACAATGCCGAGGCGCACCGGGCTTCGCTCTCCCTCGAGGAGACGCAGGCGATGATCGCGCGCGCCAAGCCGCTCATCGCGGGCTTCGACCAGCAGGTGAAGCACGTGCCGCTCGGCGGCAAAGGCATGCGCGCGTAGCGGCCGCCTCGCGCTGCAATCGAAACGCCAACAACCGCCCTGCCTCCGAACGGAGACAGGGCGGTTGTTCATGCGACCATGAAGACCGCTTACTTGGACTGCGTCAAATCCTTCACCGCTTCGTCCATGATTTGCTCGCCGGCGATCTTGCCGGAATAGAGCCAGCTGCTCGTGCTCGGAATTTCGAACACATGGCCGTTCTTCACGGCCGGAATGCCCTGCCATACCGGATCCTTGAGCGAATCCTCGCCCGCGTTCTTGTCGCTGTTCACGAGGAAGACGTAATCCGCGTTCAGCGTCGCGAGCTTCTCGAGCGAGATCGGGTTCCACACGGCTTTGGATCCCTCCGGGAGGTCGCTGACGAGATTCGGCGGCGTCAAGCCGAGATCCTTGTAGAGCACCGCGCCGCTCGATTGCGTCTCGTCGACGAGGTAGAAGTTCTTGGACACGAGCCACAGCACCGCCGCCGTCTTGCCGCCGATAGCCGCGGACAGCTTCGCTTTCGCGTCCGCCGCCTTCGCGTCGTAATTCTGAAGCGCCTTGGCCGCTTCGTCCTGCTTGCCGAGGAGATCGCCGATCGTCGTCAGCGCCGCGCGCCAGTCCTTGTTGACTTTATCCCCGAGCACGTAGGTCGGCGCGATCTTCGCGTACTGCTCGTAAAGCCCCTTCTGCACCGACGACTCCGAGCCGATGATGATCAGGTCCGGCGAGAAGCTGAGCACGGATTCGACCGGCAGATCGTAGGCGATCGTCGGCACGTCCTTCAGCTGCGGCGCCAAATAATCCTGAATGCCGTTCGCGACGGACCACTGCGCGACGGGCTTCTTGCCCAGCGTCACGACCGGATCCTCCAAATACGATGCGAGAATGCGCTGCGGATTCGCCGGAATCGTCACTTGATGCCCCATGCCGTCCGTGACCGTCCGCTCCGCCGCCGGTTCGCCGCCCGCGTTCGCGCTATCGTTGGCGCCGCCGTTCGATTGACCGGCGTTCGCGCCGGTGTTCGCTTGATTGCCGGCGTTAGCCCCGCCGTTGTTGCCGTTGCCGCCGCATGCCGACAAAACCAGCATGACCGCCAGCAAGCCGGCGAGAAGAACTCCCGTTTTCCGTACCGTTCGTGCGTTGCGCATATTCGATGTTACCCTCCTGATTGATGGACAAAGTCTATCCCAAATGATAATGAATCTCATTATCAAATGTCAAGAGCAACAATTGGCAGCGGCGCGTTCCGGAAGGCGAATGCCTCCGCGAACGCGCCGCTGCCGTTCGGACGCCGCGCCTTTACCGCAAGCCCGCGATCGGGAGCAATGCCCGCAGCGCCGCGGTGATCTCGGCCCCCCGCTCCGGCTCCATATGGAACTGCGCCGGCGTGTTCTGGAAGAGCGCGATCGCCCACCGGCCCTCCCGCTTCGCCGCGGTCAGGGCATGCTGCGCGTTCAGCTTCGGATCGATGTCGGCCGCGCCGTCAGGTACAAGGCCGGAATAAGCGCGAAGAATCGCGGCGTCCGCGGCGATCAGCTTGACGGATGCCACGATGACGCAGTATCGGGGCGTCTTGTGATGCGCGAAGATCGGCGCCAGGTGCGCGAGAATGCCGGCTCTGCCCGACGCCTCGCTGCCGTCGAAGCCGATGAGCTCGCCTTCCTCCGCGAACGGAGCCGCCATCGCTTCCGCGCTGCGGTCGTTCCAGCCCGCGAGCATCGCCGCGTACAAGCGAACGATTTCGAGCTCGTCCGGCCGCGGCGTTCGGTCATGCGCGGCGCGGCTCTCCGCATATTGTTGAAGGACGTAATCGAATGACGATGCGGACATTTACCTTCCCTCCCGGACTCCATGCGGAATTTGTGTTACGCTGTTCATAACGATTTTAACAAGGAGAGCCGACTATGCCAAATGCAACCTCGCCTCGTCCGCCGGACGAGAAGCCGCGCCGGATCCTCTTCACCGGAGGCGGATCGGCGGGTCACGTGACCGTCAACCTGGCGCTGATCCCGCTCCTGCAGGACCAAGGCTGGGACGCCGTCTACATGGGTTCCAGCGGCGGCATCGAGAAGCAGCTGATCGCCCGGCTGCGCGATGTCGATTATTACCCGATTTCGACGGGCAAGCTGCGCCGCTACCTCGACGTGCAGAACGTCAAGGACCCGTTCCGCGTCATGAAAGGCGTGTTCCAGGCGTACCGGACGATCCGGAAGCTGCGCCCCGACGTCGTCTTCTCCAAGGGCGGGTTCGTCTCCGTTCCCGTCGTTCTCGGCGCCTGGCTGAACCGCGTGCCGGTCATCATCCACGAATCCGATCTGACGCCGGGCCTCGCCAACCGGATCGCCAACCCGTTCGCCCGGAAAGTGTGCGTCACGTTCGGCGAGACCGCCGCCCATATCAAGGGAGGCAAAGCGGTTCATGTCGGCCCGATCGTCCGCCGCGAGCTGCTGCGCGGCAGCGCCGTGAAGGGGCTGCAGTGGAGCAAGCTGCTTCCCGGCAAGCCGGTGCTGCTCGTCATGGGCGGCAGCCTGGGCTCGAAGCGGATCAACGACGCGATTCGCCGCAACCTGCCGGAGCTCACGAAGACGTTTCAGCTCATCCACCTGTGCGGCAAAGGCGAGTTGGACGACAGATATGCCAAGGTAAAAGGGTATCGTCAGTACGAGTACGTCCACGACGAGCTGCCCGACCTGCTCGCCTGCTCGGAGCTCGTCGTCTCGCGCGCCGGGTCCAATTCGATCTTCGAATTCCTAGCCCTGCGCAAGCCGATGCTGCTGATCCCCTTGTCCAAGGAGGCGAGCCGCGGCGACCAGATCCTGAACGCGGAGTCGTTCCGCAAAGCCGGCTTCTGCGAAGTGCTGCAGGAGGAAGAGCTGACGGACGAAGCGTTCCTTGCCGCTCTCGGCCGGCTGTACGCCGAACGCGACGCCGTCCGCGCGCGCATGCGGCAGCGCGATGCCGGGGACCCCGCGGGCAGCATCGCCGCGCTCATCGCGTCGGCGAGCCGGCGCTGAGGCCGGGCTTTCGCTAAGTAGGAGCGTGCGCAGCGCCGCATCCATGGAGCCGCCATTTCCGCTTCTCGGTATGGCGGTTTTTTCGCTCTCGGCGGCCGTCGGCCCCCGTTTCGTCTCGCCGGCATGCGGCCCGCAAGCCGGACGAGCCGCGCAATATTTTTGCCGGATTGGAAACGGAACCCGTTTACAGCTCTCGGCGGACTATGGTAATGTGGTGTTGAACTTTATTGCGTAGAAGCGTCTAAGTGCGAAAACTTGCGAGGAGTGCATCAGATGGCAGATTTGGCTGAACTGAGAGCGAACATCGACGAAATCGACCGGCAGATGATCGCCTTGCTGGCAGACCGTTTCAAATTCACCGAAGAGGTCGGCGTCTATAAAGAGCGGCACGGCCTGAACGCCCAGGACCCCGACCGCGAAGCGCAGCAGTTCCGCAAGCTCGCGACGTACGCGGAGCAGTGCGGGCTCAATCCGGCGTACGCGGAGAGCGTTTACCGGCATATCATGGATCTCGTCATCGCGCGGCACGTGGAGCTGCGGACGATAAAGAAGTAACGCATCGCCGCGGGCGCGGACGACGCGGGCCGTTTCCGAACCTGTTCGGAGGCGGCTTTTTTCATGCCGCGGCAATCGTCCCGACGAATTGTTGAAAGCGCCGTCATGGTGTATTCTAGTGGCAACGCGATGCGGCGAGCCCTCGCCGCATCCCGCAAGGAGGTCCTGCCGCGCATGAAGCTGACCATCACGTACGAACACGACGTGTCCATCAACGCGTTCCGCTGGACGCCGCACGCGTACCGGCAGCCGCTCCATGCCCATGCCAGCTTGGAAATCGGGCTTTGCCTGTCGGGCACGGGACGGTTTTATTTCGGGCGCAAGGCGTACGAGGTAAACCGGGGGGACGTGTTCCTCGTCAACAATGAGGAGCTGCATATCGCCCAATCCGACCCGGACGACCCGAGCCGCTACCTGTTCCTGAATTTCGACGGCGCCCTGCTCCTGGCCGAAGACCCCGGCCTGCTGCTGCCGTTCGCCTACCGCTCGTCCCGCTTCCATAACCTGATCCCCGCGGGATCCGCGCTCGCGGAGGCCGTCACTCCGTGGATGCTGGCGGTCGAACGGGAGCTGCGGGACCGCGAGCCCGGCTGCCTGGCAATGGCCAAGAGCGCCCTGATCCAGCTGTGCGGCCTGCTGCTGCGCCACTATACCCGCGAGCTGTCCGCCGAGCAGCAGCTGTCCGCCGCGCGGTCGGCGAACCAGACCAAGGCGCTCGCGCAGCTGGTCGAGCAGCGCTACCGCGAGCCGATCGGCCTGCGCGACGTGGCGGAGGAGCTCGGCATCAGCATGTCCCGCGCGAGCCGCGTGTTCCGCGAGACCACGGGCCGGCGCTTCGCCGATTACGTCGCGCTGCTGCGCGTGCAGGAAGCCAAGCGGCTGCTCGCCGGCAGCGACCGGCAAGTCGCGCATATCGGCTTCGACTGCGGCTTCCAGAGCCTCGCGACGTTTTACCGCGCCTTCAAGGACGCTACGGGCCTGTCGCCGGTCCAGTTCCGCCAGACGTTCGGCCTCGGCGCGCCGGATGCCGCCCCCACGCGCAAATAGTGAGAAGTCCGCGCCGCCTTCCTGAGAAGAACGCCGTCCGCCCATCCCGTACAATGAAAGCATTACGGACAAGAGAGGACGGTCGAAAACATGGCAGGTTGGGATACGCTTCAGGCGCTGGTGAAGGAAGAAGTGAAGCAGCGCGGGGAGGAAGGCTGCGACGTCGCGGGATTCGCGGAGCGCGCGGAAGCGGCGGGCGCGGACGAGGCGGAGCTGATGCGGCTGTACCGGGAGCTGGCGGCGCTGCCGGTCGCGGCGGATTTCCCGTACGACGAGCCGTCGGAGCTCGAGGAGATTCGGGCGCTGCGCCCGAAGGCGGCGGCCCCGGTCGCTTCGCCCACGCATACCGACGCGCAATGGCTGGATAAATTCCAAGGCGCGTGGCTTGGACGCGCCGCGGGCTGCGCGCTCGGCAAGCCGCTGGAATCATGGCCGTTCATGAACGGCTCCGGCGGACGGTCGGGCACCGCGAACGTGAGGCTCTGGTTCGAGGGCGCGGACGCGTGGCCGATCGCCGGCTACACGCCGCTGGAGTCGGGCGCCGCGCAGCGGTATCCGGACATCCACATCGCCCAGTGGTGCAAGGCGAGCACCCGCGAGAACATCCGCTTCATGGAAACCGACGACGACATCCGCTACACCGTGCTCGGCCTCGTCATGCTGGAGGAACGCGGCCTCGGCTTCGACTCCTGGGACGTCGGCAAGCTGTGGCACGAACGGCTCAGCTACGCCCAGGTCTGCACCGCCGAAACCCAGGCGTACCTGAATTTCGCGCAAATCACGTCGCACGTGCGCGGCGGCGAACGCGAAGGGCTGACGCCGGAAGCCAAGGACTGGGTCCGCACGCATCTGAACCCGTACCGGGAATGGATCGGCGCCCAAATCCGCGTCGACGGCTACGCCTACGGCGCGGCGGGGAACCCGGAGCTGGCCGCGGAGCTGGCCTGGCGGGACGCGTCGTTCTCCCACGTCAAGAACGGCATCTACGGCGCCATGTTCTGCGCCGCCATGATCGCCGCCGCGTTCGCGGAGACCGACGTGCGCCGCATCGTCGAAATCGGCCTCGAAGCGATTCCGGCGAGCAGCCGGCTGGCCGCCGACATCAAGCACGCGGTCGCCATCGCCGACGGGACGGACGACCAGGTCGAGCTGACCCGGCGCATCTGGGACGCGTTCCGCCACTACCATCCCGTGCACACGAACAATAACGCGGCGCTGTGCGCGGCGGCGCTCATCCACTCCGGCGGCGACTTCGAGAAGGGGATCGCGACCGCGGTGCTCGGCGGCTGGGACACGGACTGCAACGGCGCGACCGTCGGCTCCGTCCTCGGGGCGATGCTCGGGAGCGACGCCCTGCCGGCCTCGTGGACCGCGCCGCTGAACGACCGGCTGTACGCCGCCGTGAACGGCTTCCATCCGATCGCGATCTCGGCGTGCGCGCGCCGCAGCTACGAGACGTTCCGCAAGCTGCAGGCCGCGTCGGCCGCGAGCGTCTGAACCGCAAGCAGGGCCGTCATCCCGCGATGACGGCCCTGCTTGTCGTATTCGATCGATCGTGATGCGCGCCGAAACGGCGATTCGCCCGGTTGCCCCGGGCTCGGCCGCTCTGCGCTTGCGCCGGCTGCGCGCTTGGCTACGCGCCCGGCTTGGCTTCCGGCTTGGCTTCCGGCTTCAAGTCCGCGGACGGCTTGCCGCCTTTCTCCTTGATCATGCGGTTCTTGCAGGCTTCGCGGATTTCGTCGTGCAGCTGCTTCGCGGTCTTGCCCTCGGTCGAGATGCCGAGCCGCTTGGCCGTGTCCTGCAAACGGGCCAGGCGCTGCGCCTTCTTCGCCGCGATGAACTTGTCCCATTTGGCCGGGTTCGCGTCCTTGGCCGCCTTCAATTCCTTCTTCAACTGCTCGGCCGTCTTGCCTTCCGTGGAAATGCCGAAATATTGCGCGGCTTCCTTCATGAATTCCAGCTTGCGGGCTTCGCGCTCGCCATGCTTGTGGCCATGGCCGTGACCGCCGCCGAAGCGCCAGTGGTCGCGTTCCTGCTCGTGCTGCGCCTGCAGCTGTTCCGACGGCGGCGTCGCCGCCTGCGCGTATACGGGCATCGCGGTCAGCAGCAGCGCCGCCGCCGTGCCGAGCGCAGCGATTTGCTTGCGCCAGGATGGTGTTTTCATTTCAAGTCAGCTCCCTTCGCGGGCCATGGTTCGACCCATTCTGTGGTAGCTTGTCCATCGGCGATCGCTTTTATCCAACAAAACCCAATTTATTTCGACGCTGAATCGCGGTTTCGTCCTACGATTCGAGGCCGGCCAGCTCGGCCAGCAGCGCGTCCTTGTCGAAGTGCTCCCCGATGAACACGGCCACGTCGTGCACGTCCCCCTGCGGCGTGATGCGGATGAACTCCGTTTCGCGGTACGCGAATTGGAACAGGAAGCGGCTGTTCGTGTCGCTGAACGTCACGATGCCTTTCGCCCGGTAGACGTCCTGCGGCAGGCGGTTCAGCAGCGCTTCGAACGCGTAGCTGTCGATCGGCCCGGCCAAATAATGCGTCAGCGTCATGACGTGCGCATGCGAGTCGTGGGCATGCGAGTCATGCGCGTGCGCGTCATGGACGTGCGACTCGCGTGCGTGCTCGCCGTGCTCGTGCCCGCGGTCATGCCCGTGCCCATGCTCATGTGCATGATCGTGCTCGCCGTGCCGGCAGTCCGCCCCGCAGACGTGGCTGCCCGCGGCCTTCGCCCGGCCGGTCCCCGCTGCCGCCTCCGGCCGGGGCTTCGGATCCGCGCCGTCCGCGAGATCGAAGATCGCGAGGTCGATCGCGCTGCGGACCGTGACCGTGAGCGGCGCGTACGCGTTCAGCCCGCGCACGAGCTGCTGCGCTTCGACGAGCTCCTCCGGCGACAGCTTGTCCGCCTTGTTCACGATCAGATCCGTCGCGCAGCGGATCTGCTCCTGCATCAGCTTGAACGTGCGCCCGCCGCGCTTGCCGCGCGCGAGCAGCTCCGGCCCGTCGACGACGGTCGCGATCGTGCGCAGGTCGATGCGCAGGAGCAGCGCCGCTTCCGTCACGGCGTCGATGATCTCCATCGGGTTCGCCGCCCCGGTCGATTCGATGAGCACCACGTCCGGCGCGTGCTCGTCGATCAGCGTCTTCAGCTCGAGGCTCAGGTCGCCGCGGATCGTGCAGCAGATGCAGCCCCCGAGCATTTCGGCCATCGGCACCTCGCCGCCGAGCAGCTGCCCGTCCAGGTTGACGTCGCCGAGCTCGTTCATGACGACCGCGACGTTGATGTCCTGCGCTTTATAGTAATCGACGACCTGGTTCAGGAGCGTCGTTTTGCCGCTGCCGAGAAAGCCGGACAGCAGGTGCACGGTGACCGCGCGCCCCTGCGGCCCGTTCGCGGACCGGTTCGGTCCGCCGTCTGTCGTTGCCATTGCGATTCCTCCCGCCTGTAAGCTGGCCTCATTATACCGCTCCAGCCGCGTTTTTAACAGCTTCGGCGAAATCGGTGTTAATTCCGGGCGCGGCCGCATACAGTTCTGGAATGTGGCGGCGTAACGGCGTTCAAGCTTGGATGCCGGCGCGCCGCCTGGACCTGGAAGGAGGACGTGGCCAAATGGAGCAACGTGCAATACCGGTGATCGTCTTGAGCGGCTTTCTGGGCAGCGGCAAAACCACTTTGCTGCTCAGGCTGCTGCGGCATGCCCACGCGAGCGGACTGCGCGCATCCGTTCTCATGAACGAAATCGGCGCCGTCGACGTCGACGGCACGCAGGTGAGCCGCGAATCCGCCTACGCCCTGATGGAGCGCATCACGGAGGGCTGTCTCTGCTGCAGCAAGAAGAGCGAGCTCGGGGGCTGTCTCGAGCGGCTCGCGCTGATGCGGCCGGACGTCATCGTCATGGAACTGACGGGCGTCGCGAATCCCGAGGAAATCGTCGAGGCGATGACCGAGCCCGAAGCGATCGGCAAAGTCGCGCTGCACCGCATCGTGACCGTGCTGGATGCCGAGCATGCGCTTGATTATAACAGCATCTTCTCGGCGGACCGGGAGCTGATCCGCACGCTCCGGCGTCAGCTCGAGGTGGCCGACGTCATCGTCGCCAACAAGTTCGACCTGATCTCCGACCGCACCGCCGACAAGGTGCGGTCGCTCGCGCGGGACCGCAACCCCGCCGCCGCGTTCGTCAGCGCGGTGCGCTGCGACTTCGATCCCGCCAACGTGTTCGCGGGCATCGCCCCCGCGGGCGAGCTGCGGCCGCGCTTCCCGTGCTCGCGCCTGGCTGAGCGGCGGCGGGCATTGCGCCAGGGTCCT
>NZ_JAGGDJ010000040.1 GCF_017652985.1 Paenibacillus artemisiicola | reverse complement strand
ACAAAGCGCGGGCGTCGCCGGCACCGACGCCCTGTACGACATGTTCGCGAATCCGGTCCATGTCGAGGAGCGGAAGCTCACGAGCGTGCCGAACTACGGAACGGGGTTCGCGCCGTACGCCTTGTCGCTCGGCCTGTTCGTCGGCGCGCTGCTCTCGACGATGGTCATCCCGATGCGGGAGACCGGCGCGAAGCCGCGCTCCGGCTGGAGCTGGTACCTCAGCAAGGCGCTGCTGTTCATCGGCGTCGGCATCGTGCAGGCGCTGATCGCCGACGCGATCCTGCTGTATGGCATCGGCCTGCACGCCAACCATCTCGGCGCGTTCGTCGGCTTCTCCATCCTGACCAGCGTCGCGTTCATGATGATCATCCAGTTCCTCGTGACGCTGCTGGACCAGCCGGGCCGCTTCGTCTCCGTCATGCTGCTCATCCTGCAGCTGACGGGCAGCGCCGGCACGTACCCGGCGGAGCTCGTGCCGGCTTGGCTGCAGCGCATCGGCGACTGGCTGCCGATGACGTATTCCATCCGCGCGTTCCGGGAGATTCTGACGGGCAACGACCTGCGGGTCGCGGGCGGCTGCGCGGCGTTCCTCGCGGTCGTCGCCGTCGTCTTCGCGGCGCTGACGCTGGCCGTGTTCCAACTGATGCACCGCAAGGAACGGAATCGCGGCGCAGGAGCTACGGCCGAGCTGTCGGTATGATGATCGAACAGTCGGTTTGAGGACTGAGCTGTCGGGATGATGATCGAACAGTCGGTTTGAGGACTGAGCTGTCGGTATGATGTTTTTAACTGTCGGCTTGAAGATCGAACTGTCGTATGTTGACCAGGCTGACGGTCACTGATCGGTCGGGTCGGCATGTAGGCGACTCCTGTATAAGGCACCGTAAGGCTTTATGCATGCCATTTGCACGACGAAAAGGGCGGGATCCCCGGCGCAGCGAAGGCTGCCCGGGCGATACCGCCCTTTTTGATTCGTCCTCTAATTGTATAGCCGGCCCTGGCGTACTGTGCTATTGCCCTAGGGAGCAGCGTCGCGCCGGCCGTGCTACGAATTAATAAACACCGTCGCGATCGGCTTGCGGTACTCGACCTGGTAGCCCAGCCCGCGCGAGAGCGCGGCGAGCGGCAAGTACGTGTAGGCATTGCCCCCGGACGTTTGCAGGTAGGCCGGCGTCTCGAGCGGCACGGTTTGGCCGTCGACCTTCATCGTGTTCGCGCCGATCGTGAACGCGACCTTCTTGCCGTTCGAGGCGATCGTCGCCGTCCGCGTCTTGGGCTCCCAATTCAGCGTCGCGCGCAGCGCGTTCGCCACGTCGCGCATCGGCAGGAACGTCGTGCCGTTCTTCAGGACGGGCTTGTTGCCGCCCTTCAGGTCCGCGCCGTTCACCACGACGCGCAGCGGCGTGCCGGCGGAAAGCGCGGCCGGCTCCCGGTAGCTCCCCCAGATGCCGTCCGCGAACGCGCGGCCCATGAGATCGTAGCCGTATTGGTTCGGATGGATGTCGCCTTTCGCGATATAGGTGTACGTCAGCTCTTTGCCGCGGAACGGCTTGGAGACGTCGACCGCGCGGACGTCGTAGCCTTCCTTCGTCAGCTTGGCGGCGAGCGCCTCGTCCAGCCCCTTCAGCCGGTCGACGCCCGCGGTCAGAACGTCGTACTGCGACTGCGTGATCGCCTTATTGATGACCGAAGGCGCCGGCACCGGCAAATACTGGTCCGCGAACACGATCGTCGCCTTCGGGTTCAAGCCCAGAATCGTGCGCAGCGACCCTTCGAGCTGCGGGATGTACCCGTCCAGCATGGCGTTCAGCTTGTCTCCGAGCTCGGCGTCCGTCAGACCGCCCTGCTTGATCGCGTCGAAGATGGGGGTAAAGTCGTTGCCCCCGATCGTCACCGTCACGAGATCGGCCTGCTTCAAGTCCGCCGCGAGCGCCGCCGTCTTGGCGACCGTTTCCGGGGCGAGCGGATACGTCGACAGGTCCGCTTGGACGTCCTCGGCGGTGATCGTCTTGCCGCCGGCCGCCGCTTGCAGGAATTTGCCGAGTCCCGGCGTCTTGAGCGCGATGATGCCGTAGTTCTTGAGGTCGGCCCGGCCGTGGTACAGCGCCTGCTCATAGACGCGCTCCGCGTAGCCGTACGGCACGGAGGCCGTACTCATGCCGAGCTCGTACCCCACCGTGAGCGAATCGCCGACGGCGACGATATGCAGCGGCTCGTTCGACTCCGCTTTCGGCGCGGCGGGGGCGGCCGCGGCCGCGTAGAGCCGAAGTCCGGCAGCCGCGGCGCCCGCGGATGTCCGGTTCCCTTCCGCGACGGCGCTTCCCGCGGCTGCCGTTACGGCAAGCAGCGCAGCCGCCGCGAGCAGGGCCGCGAGGCTGGACGGTTTTCGAATCGAATGGAACAAGGCCAACACATCCTTTTGCATAATTATGCGCCCGAGTGAAAAGAAATGTACAAATAGTACAAGTCTTGCCCGCGGGTGCGCGTTGCTTCGTTAAAGAACTCTTATCACTTTCATAAAAATATTAAATTGATATCGTTTGGGGGTGATGATAAAATAATATAATAACGAAAATCCATCTAGATGTTTGCTTTGCCGAGGGATGCTGATGAATACGGCATTTTTATCCAGCCGCAGCTCAGCGTCTTTTTTTGAAGCGAGCCATGAAAGCTTGGAGGAAGGTTTTTCATGTCTTCTCCATTGTACGCGATCTTGGCCCGGAAATGAAGTCGCGACCGATGCATAAGAATCCATCCCTTGGGACGTTCCCAGGATGCGGCCAGGGGCCGGGGGGACCTGCCGTTTGCTTCGTTTATCCAAAAATTTCTTTATAGAAAGGTTGCATCCAAGTGAAAGAGAACCGTTTAGGATTGCCGCCGAAGCAAGGCCTGTACGACCCGCAGTTCGAGAAAGACGCCTGCGGCATGGGCTTTGTGGCCAACATCAAGGGATTGAAGTCGCACACGATCATTCAGCAGGCGCTGACGGTGCTCGAGAACATGGAGCATCGCGGCGGGCAAGGCAGCGAGCCGAACACGGGGGACGGAGCCGGCATTCTGCTGCAGATTCCGCACGCGTTTTTCGCGCGCGAGCTGAAGGCGCAGGGCGTCGAGCTGCCGGCGGACGGCGACTATGCCGTCGGCATGCTGTTCCTGTCGCAGGACGAGCGCGTCCGCGGCATGCAGGAGCGCGAATTGGAAGCCATCATCCGCGAGGAGGGCCAAACGCTTCTCGGCTGGCGGACCGTTCCGACCAACGACGAGAAGCTGGGCCAATCCGCCAAGTCGGTAAAGCCGTACGTGCGCCAGGTATTCATCGGCAAAGACGCTTCGCTTCGGGATGAGCTCTCGTTCGAGCGCAAGATCTACGTCATCCGCAAGCGCGCCGAGCTGGCGATCCGCTATGCCGGCATGGAAGGCGCGGACACGTTCTATTTCTCGAGCTTCTCGAGCAAAAAAATCGTCTACAAGGGGATGCTGACGACCGAGCAGGTCCGTTCGTTCTACGTGGATCTGAACGACGAAGCCGTGGAAACCGCGCTCGCGCTCGTTCACTCCCGCTTCTCGACGAACACGTTCCCGAGCTGGGAGCGCGCACATCCGTACCGTTACCTGATCCACAACGGCGAGATCAACACGCTGCGGGGCAATGTCAACTGGATGCACGCCCGCCAGACGCTGTTCGCGTCCGAGCTGTTCGGCGACAGCCTGGATCAGATCAAGCCGATCGTCAACCCGGACGGCTCCGATACGGCGATGTTCGACAACACGCTGGAGTTCCTGTACCTCTCCGGCCGCTCGCTTCCGCACGTCGCGATGATGATGGTGCCGGAGCCGTGGGCGAACCACGAAGGCATGAGCGACGAGAAGAAAGCCTTCTACGAGTACCACAGCACGCTGATGGAGCCGTGGGACGGACCCGCCGCGATGGCGTTCACGGACGGCACGCAGATCGGCGCGATTCTCGACCGGAACGGCCTGCGTCCCGCACGTTATTATGTAACGAAGGACGACGTCATCATTCTCGGCTCCGAGGCGGGCACCGTCCACGTTGATCCGGAGAACGTCCTATACAAGGACCGTCTCCGTCCGGGCCGCATGCTGCTGGTCGACACGAAAGCCGGCCGCATCGTCTCCGACGAAGAAGTGAAGGCGCAGATCGCCGCCGAGCACCCGTACCGCGAATGGCTCGACGAGCATCTCGTCGGCCTGGATGAACTGCCGGACGCGCCGGAGCTTCCGGAGCCGGACCACGAGACGGTCGAGCGGCGCCAGCAGTCGTTCGGCTATACGTTCGAGGACCTGCGCAAGGTGCTCGAGCCGATGGCGGGCAGCGGCGTGGAGCCGATCGCGTCCATGGGCTACGACGCGCCGCTCGCGGTGCTGTCGGAACGTCCGCAGCGCTTGTTCAACTACTTCAAGCAAATGTTCGCGCAGGTGACGAACCCGCCGATCGACGCGATCCGCGAGGAGATCATCACGGCGACGGGCACGACGCTCGGTCCGGAGCGCAACCTGCTGAACCCGGAGCCGGAGAGCTGCCGCCAGATTCGCCTGGCGACGCCGGTGCTGTCCAACGAGGAATTCGCGAAGCTGCGCCACGTTCGCCGTCCGGGCTTCAAGTCGATCACGCTGCCGACGCTGTTCAACGCCGCCGACGGCGTGGAAGGCCTGCGTTTCGCGCTGAAGCAAATGTGCGAAGCCGCGGACCGCGTCATCAAGAAAGGGCATAACGTCCTGATCCTGTCCGACCGCGGCGTGGACCGCGAGAACGCGGCGATTCCTTCGCTGCTGGCGGTATCCGCCCTGCATCACCATCTCATTCGCGAAGGCACGCGGACGAAGGTCAGCCTGCTGCTGGAATCCGGCGAGCCGCGCGAGGTGCATCACTTCGCGCTGCTGCTCGGCTACGGCGTGAGCGCGGTCAACCCGTACCTGGCGTTCGAGACGCTCGACGACATGATCCGCCAGGGCATGCTGAAGGGCGTGACGCACGAGAAGGCGGTCAAGAACTTCATCAAGGCGGCGACCAAAGGCGTCGTGAAGATCCTGTCCAAGATGGGCATTTCCACGATCCAGTCGTACCGCGGCGCGCAAATCTTCGAAGCGGTCGGCCTGACCGAGGAAGTCGTCGACGCGTACTTCACGTGGACGCCGACGCGGATCGGCGGCATCGGCCTCGAGACGATCGCGGAAGAGACGCTGAAGCATCATAACCGCGCGTTCGCCGAGCAGGAAGGCCGCGTGCGCGAGCTCGATTCCGGCGGCGAATACCAATGGCGCAAGGACGGCGAAGACCACCTGTTCAGCCCGCAGACGATCCACACGCTGCAGATGGCTTCCCGCGCCAACGATTACAAGCTGTACAAGAAGTTCTCGCAGCTCGTGCAGGGCGAAGACAAGAAGCATCTGACGCTTCGTTCGCTGCTCGACTTCAACTATACGGCGGATCCGGTGCCGCTCGACGAGGTCGAATCGGTCGAATCCATCGTGAAGCGGTTCAAGACGGGCGCCATGTCGTACGGCTCCATCTCGAAGGAAGCGCACGAGTCGCTGGCGATCGCGATGAACCGCATCGGCGGCAAGTCCAATACCGGCGAGGGCGGCGAAGATCCGGCGCGCTACGTTCCGGACGCGAACGGCGATTCCCGCCGCAGCGCGATCAAGCAGGTCGCTTCGGGCCGCTTCGGCGTCACGAGCAACTACCTGGTCAACGCCGACGAGATTCAAATCAAGATGGCGCAAGGCGCGAAGCCGGGCGAAGGCGGGCAGCTGCCGGGCCGCAAGGTGTACCCTTGGGTCGCCGAGGTTCGCGGCTCCACGCCGGGCGTCGGTCTCATCTCGCCGCCGCCGCATCACGATATTTATTCGATCGAGGATTTGGCCGAACTCATTCATGACCTGAAGAACGCCAACCCGCGCGCGCGCATCAACGTCAAGCTCGTTTCCGAAGCGGGCGTCGGCACGATCGCGGCGGGCGTCGCCAAGGGCCGCGCGGACGTCATTCTCGTCAGCGGCTACGACGGCGGCACGGGCGCGTCGCCGCTCGCGTCGATCCGCCACGCGGGCATGCCGTGGGAGCTGGGCCTCGCGGAAACGCATCAAACGCTCATGATCAACAACCTCCGCGACCGCGTCGTCGTGGAGACGGACGGCAAAATCATGAACGGCCGCGACCTCGCGATCGCCGCGCTGCTCGGCGCGGAAGAATACGGCTTCTCGACGGCGCCGCTCGTCGTGCTCGGCTGCATCATGATGCGCGTCTGCCAGCTGGACACGTGTCCGGTCGGCGTCGCGACGCAAAATCCGGAGCTGCGCAAGAAGTTCATGGGCGATCCGAGCCACGTGGCGAACTACATGCTGTTCGTCGCGCAGGAGTTCCGCGAAATCATGGCGGAGCTCGGCTTCCGCACCGTCAACGAGATGGTGGGCCGCGTCGACCGCCTGCAGACGAAGGACCTGATCGACCACTACAAGCTGAAAGGCATCGACCTTCGTCCGCTGCTGCACCAAATGGACGTCCCGCAGGACGCCGCGCGGTACAACACGCAGGCGCAGGATCATAAGCTCGAAGAGTCGCTCGACCTGCAGAAGCTGCTGCCGCTGGCGCAGCCGGCCATCGAAACCGGCGAGCGCGTCCGCGCGACGCTGCCGATCACGAACATCAACCGCGTCGTCGGGACGATCGTGGGCAGCGAAGTGACGCGCAAGCACGGAGCGAAGGGCTTGCCGGAGGACACGATCTCGTTCCACTTCGTGGGCTCCGCCGGCCAGAGCTTCGGCGCGTTCGTGCCGAAGGGCGTCACGCTCTCCCTGGAAGGCGACTCCAACGACTACGTCGGCAAAGGCCTCTCCGGCGGCAAGATCATCGTCGCGCCGTCGCCGAAAGCGACCTTCAAGGCCGAGGAGAACGTCATTATCGGCAACACCGCGTTCTACGGCGCGACGAACGGCGAAGCGTACATCCGCGGCATCGCGGGCGAAC
Organism: Paenibacillus artemisiicola; assembly: GCF_017652985.1. GTDB lineage: Bacteria > Bacillota > Bacilli > Paenibacillales > Paenibacillaceae > Paenibacillus_Z > Paenibacillus_Z artemisiicola. The sequence continues at coordinate 44,411 of NZ_JAGGDJ010000040.1, read as the reverse complement.
GGTTCGCGGTTCGCAACTCCGGCGTGAATGTCGTCGTCGAAGGCGTGGGCGACCACGGCTGCGAATACATGACGGGCGGACGCGTCGCGATCCTCGGCGCCACGGGCCGCAACTTCGCGGCCGGCATGTCCGGCGGCGTCGCGTACGTCCTGGACGAGAGCGGCGACTTCTACAAGCACTGCAACATCGAAATGGTGCTGCTGGAGCGCGTCGAAGAAGCCCGCGACATCGACGAGCTGCAGGGCATGCTGAAGCGCCACGCCGAGTACACCGGCAGCGCCGTCGCCGACCGCCTGCTGTCCGACTGGGACAACGCCTTGACGAAGTTCGTCAAGATCATCCCGAAAGACTACAAGCGGATGCTTGAGCAGATCGAGAAGATGGAACAAACCGGCCTCGCCGGCGAAGAAGCGCTCCTCGCGGCGTTCGAAGCCAACATGAAAGAGCTGGCGCGCGTGGGCGGGAATTAAATAACGAAAATCAAAAAGCTAGTAGTGATTGTACCATCCCCTACAAGTAGACATTCAAAAACCTCATCATGGTATCATGGAGGTTGGAGTGCCACTTGGAGGGGATTTTTTATGGTTAAAAAACATAGACATTCCAGATTGTGAATCATGCGTGAATTAGCCAGCCAATCCGTTATAAGGCGGGAAGCAAAAACAAGCCGGTACAAGCTTTTCGTTGTCTATCCCAATCGCCTGCAACGTCAATTCATGACACAGCGCCGCATTGAAAATTGTTGGCCGATAGTACATACATTAACGACGGAACGAACTTTCATGACCTGTCCGTGATGCAGGACCTTTTCAAAAATGAGATTGTTGTGTGACAGTTGACTGAACGGAATGACGTGCAGCTCGTGCTGGGTTACCATCGCGAAGTGGGAAGAAAAAGAGACGACTTGAAATCCGTGCTCCATTCGGCAGGGCTTCCAATAAACGTCTCAGGCGTACAGTACACAATTAGAGGCATCGGCGTTAAAGGCAGCCACTCTCGCAAAGCAACCTGCCTGGATAACGCATGCATTGAATCCTTCTTATCGCCTCAAAAAGAGTGGAACTATACCTCAGTCAGTGTCATTCAGGAACGGAAATTCAGCAAGCGGTGGAGGAGTATATCTATGTACTTCAACTTCCACCGCCTTCAGGGCAAGTTCAAATAACGCGCACCATTGAGTATCGATGCGCGTTAGCAGCTAAGCTTTTCAGTTATTTACTTGACAGTATGACCAGTCCATCTGCTTTTTTGGTAACTAACATCATTCTCGATTGCGGTATCGTCAGCCGGTAATGAATTAAGTTCGGTTACGTGTAACGTTCGATAACCTTCAGGACAGAATCTTAATGAGGTTCAGCTCCTTTGTGTTATGAATTGCTATTGTCGTTAAAATAACCTTGTAGTAGTTTGAGCATGACTTGTTCATTATCTGTATTGATGGAACACAGCCGCGTAACCAATAGCTCGGCTCCGGCATTATCCAATGGGCAGAAAAAAACGTTGTAGTTAGGAAGTGTACTACAAAATAAACAAACGCGTTTCCATTCCCCTGCTTTGATCTTCACATCCATTGCGCTTCCGTTCGGTTCCCCAAGCTCCACTCTCAGCAATGTGTCAACATCTGTCTTCAAATTGACTGCCAAGCCGGAATATTTCTTGCCTACACCATTTGGGAAAATATTAGATGCATAAATGACGGCCTTATCTGTTCCGACAGTTACTCTATTACTGAATTTCACTGCTTTAACAGAGCCCATCTCCGTATCATTCTTGTTCGAAACGGATACGATTCCTCCTGTACCGAGTTTAACAATTGATGGTACAAGGGGGTTGACTGCTGCATTGAGCATGTACTTATCGTATTTGGTATTGTCTTTCATAAGGAAAGCGTTTCTGCTTCTGACAATTAATGCAGAAGGGACCGAGCTGACATTCTCGAAGTTGCCTACGGCATCGAACTTCCCTGTCAGAGATACACTGCTTGTGAAATCGCATGCGACATGGGAGTAGGAAGGCTGACCGTAACCTCTTGGATTTCCATAGTCTAATACGCTTTCATTTTCGAGAAGGATAGATGGTTTGACGGTAGCGTCATTATTCTGCAAGTTATCGATACATAGAATGGAATTGCTGCTGTAGATAGTGGCCTTCTTAATCGTCTTCCCTTTCATATCAATCGACGCTGGATTGGGTGCAGTATTGCCAGTAGCTTCAGGACAACCACCATGAATATAGTTGGTTAAGCAGTCAAAGAAAGCAAAGCAGCTGACGCGATTCCCGAGCGGGATGGTCATGTAGAAATAATTTCCCGATACATGATGCACTAGACAGCCGACAATATTGCTGATGATTGATAAATTGTAGAATGTATTGGAATTGCCGCCGGTAAGGGTCTGATTGCCTGTTCCTGCGTTCATAAAGAGGCCGATTTTATTGTTAAACAATATGAGATTATAAAATTGATTGAATTGAGATTGATTCAACTCGAGTCCAGTATCCTGACAGTTCTCAATGATACAATCATAGAAGATCAGATTAATTGCATTGAACACTTTTATACCAATAACATTCTTGTTCAGACCATTAATCCTTAGACCTGTGAATGTCGTTCTATCGTTTTGCACTTGATACACAGGGAACTCGAACATGTTGAAATTATCCGCAGCAGCAGATGGTTTGAATACGGTGGTGTTACCGCATATCATGCTTACTTTGGGTTTTAATTTGATTGTCTGACTAATGAGATAATCGCCATCTGGTACATAGATCGTGCCTCGGGTCAGATTATTAATGGCGTTCTGCAGAATGGTCGTTATGTCTGAATTTGGTGCTGCATTATAAGGCGGGCGCGTGATGTTGACCCAATTAGGAATCTTCGAAACGTAATTATTGAACGAAAGGATTTGCGGTGCATTATTAATCAGTGGAATAAGCTCAGCTTTTGTTAAACCATTCTTGCTTACCAGATCATTGTCATGTGATTTCTCACCAACTGCAATGCTGTGAAACTTACCTATAAACTGCGCATTGGCTAAAGGTGCAATTTGTATAGTTGCTCTACTAGGATCGATAAGAACAAAGTCATCGTCTGTTGCAGAATAGATATCTGAGCCATTCGTGATGGTCAGCACATTGCCTTCCAATTCCATTTCCATGCTATAAGGGAAATCGTCGATTCGCTTGTCATTCACGATATCCGTTACTTTAGTGACGGGAACGATGATAAAGCTTCCGTTGCTTAGTCTCTTCATCAGCGTGAAGTTGTTTTTGCCTATCAGCAAATGAATCATTGTGCCTAAATTAAAAGTTCCACCTTGCAATATCATAACGATATTGTCGTTGATCCCTGAAGTTTGTCCGTTTACTTTCGTGAAACTAAATGTAGTTTGCATATATTTGATCGGTTTTCCATAGTCAACGCTGGCATAAAAGTTTATACCTTCTGATACTAGTTCGCCATTTTTAATTTTGGCCGACATGTAACCGGTACCGGCTACTTGCCAAGTATGGCCGCTAATCGTCTGCGTACCATTTAGAATAGTATCTGGTTTATCAAAACTATCATAAATTTGACCGTCAATATTTCGTAACCCGAACATTCTGCGCTGCATTTGTATGATTTGCTCTTGATCAGAACTCGCCACTTGAAATCCACCTCCTACTGTAATTCAATTTTTCTTTCTATAAATCTATGTTTAAATGAGACAAATGGTGTGGGCAAACTGTCCATATCAAGCAGTTGTTTGACTCTTACACGAAGGGGGAGTAACGACTTATTAAATTGGAACTAACTCCTGAAAGCTTCAATCTCCTATTAGAGCGTTGACGCCTATTCCGATGATTTTGAAACCGATTCGTATGAATCTCAACCGTTTACCCGCCTCAGCGAGCAGTGAAGCAAGACAACGATCATTGAGATCAAGGAGCATATGATGGCGATTCTTTTTACGCATTCAGAATACGGCTACCCTCGCGTGACGACCACTCTGCGGGAAGCAGGCTACAAAATAAATCACATGAAAGTATGGCGAATGCGTGGCTGTTGTCACAACAGAACGACGTGCAGCATCATTGCGCAAGTGGACAAAAAAGATACGTGTAGTGGAAGCCATTCTAACCAGGGCTTCCAATACACGTCTTAGGCGTGCAACACACGATGGCAGCCACTCTTGCAAAGCAACCAGGCTGGATAATGTATGCATCAAACTACAACTACCACCGCTTTCGGGTTAAACTCAAACAACGTGCACCACTGAGTATCGATACGCGTTAGCAGCTTGCTTTTTTCAGTTGTCTACTTGACAGGGGGATGAGCAGTGAAGAAGTTCACTGGTGGCTTTTTGATTTTATGAGCGAAGTGTTAGGACTGCTAACAGACGTGGATTATTCTTTCAAAATCGACAAAAAAACAAGGAAAATGTGAGGGTGGTCCCACAACCTTCGACATCCTTTTTGGAATGATTTGACTATAATGATATTTAGATAAGATGAGGTTAGAGAGAAATAATAAGGGAGTGGTCTTTTGGGTTGTGCGGATTGCAATTTTGACCATGATCCAATGTCGGCAAAGGTCGGGTTCGAGATAATTAAAGAGAGTAGGAACCGGGGAATGAAGAGAACAGAGACAGGTAATCAAGTGGACGAAACGGAAAATCCAACGATATCATTAGACATTCGCACGATCGTAGAACAACTTGGTGTTGACCTCACCAACTGGCCTATAGAATTACCATCGTTAGGTTCAACGGATAAGGTTACATAGCCGCTGCCCTTATTGGACAAAACCATAGTCAATCAGACTATGGTTTTATTTATTATGTCCGCAGTTAATTAGGGCTTCTTCATATTACGCTCTGCCCTCACGAAAGCAATGAAACGTCGCGCTTCTTCCTCTGATAAGCTGAGGCCATCAATTGAAAGATTGTACTTGCTTAACAAGTCATCCGCCGTAAGGTCGACTTGATCGATTTCATCGACAAATTCACGTACGGGTTCATCTAATATCTGATGAGGCGTATTTGTTCTCCCTACGAGATAATCGACAGAAACTTTAAACAAATCGGCAAACTTCGATAACGTTTCCGTATCGGGTTCACGACGGTTTTTCTCGTAATGAGACAAAGCTGCCCGTGAAATCCCCATCATCCCCGCGGTCTGTTCTTGCGTCCAGCCCCGATCGTCTCTTAGTTTGGAAATCCGATTACCGATGGCCATAAATCTCCTCCTAACTAGCTATATCTCCATATTAATACGAAACGCTTACAAATGCATTCAATGATACGAAACGTCACACTAACAAAAAAACAATAACTTTTGTATTGACTTGTTACGTTCTGTATCGTAAAGTAAGGACAGAGAATGATACGATTTGTATCCAGACCATGACATTAGTATTACCGTCGGCAGTCAAAGTTAAACGGGTTGTTTTGGCAACGCATGACAAAAATTTTAGTAAGGTGAATCATAATGGTAGAAATTCACTCACACATATTACCTTCCATTGATGATGGAGCTCGAAGTAAGAACGAAGCCGTTGAGATGGCAGTACAGGCAGTAAATCAGGGAATTCATGCCATCATAGCAACGCCACATCATGGGAATGGAGTCTTCGAGACTCCTCCGTCTGTTGTTAATCAATCTGTTGGAGCATTGAATGAGTTGTTTCAGCGGCAAGGATTGCCGGTAGCCGTGTATTCAGGCCAGGAAATTAGGGTACATGATGGCTTATTAGATGAATGGGAGCATAATGGACTTCTAACCTTGGCTGGTAGCAGATACATATTACTGGAACTGCCTTCAAACCATGTTCCTGGTTACTTCATGGATATGTTATATGAATTTGCAATCCGAGGAATTATTCCTGTAATTGCCCATCCGGAGCGGAACAAAGTAGTTAGTGCTAATCCTGATTTAGTTCGTGATTGGATCGAGAAGGGAGCGCTCTGCCAACTGACCTCCCAGTCGCTTACCGGTTACTTTGGGCGCAAAGTACAAAAGCTTTCCTTTCAATTATACAACCGCAGAATGATACATTTTGTCTCGTCAGATGCCCATAGCTCTCTGGATCGAACGTTTTCGCTGCAAGAGGCTTATACCTTAATAGGAAGGCGTATGGGGAAGAGAGAGGTGGAGCGCTTAAGAAATAACGCTGAGCGCCTTCTCAGAAATGAAGAAATTCTAGCTGAAACTCCTAAGAAGAAGCGAAGATTGTTATTCCGCTAATAGGAATTTTACCATATATTGGGGGTTTGTTAATTGGAACTGAAACAGTTTATGAATGTGATTCGAAAGAAGTTGATACTCATTATTTCAATCGTTCTAGTGGTTTGTGTGTTAACTGGAATTAAGAGTTTTTTATTTACTACGGATGTTTATCAAGCTTCGGCGAAGCTGATTGTGAATCAATCTTACGTAGTTAACGGAGCTGAAAAGATAGATTCCGGCAGTATTCAGACCAATATTATGCTTATTAGTTCCTATAAAGAAATTATTAAGTCATCTGCAATATTAGATAAGGTCGTTAGTGGCTACCCCGATTTAAAAGTGACCCCAAGTGAAATTAGTTCTCGAATCGCGGTAAGTGCTTCAGACAAATCTCAAGTGATGAATCTGAGCTATACGGATAGTTCATATGAACATGCAGTCAAAGTAGTCAATGCAGTAGCGACCGTATTCAAGAATGAAATTCCTTCAATCATGAAAGTGGATAATGTAACGATACTCTCCAAAGCGAATGCTAGCGAGGGAGGGGGGGCAATAAACACAAGTCCAGTGGTGCTTGTCGTGATAAGCTTTATCGTTTCATTAATGCTTTCCATTGGACTGGTATTCCTGCTGGATTATTTAGACGATACGATCAAGACAGAAGAAGATGTTATCCAAGCCTTGCAGCTTCCGATGCTCTCCTATATCAAAAAGATTAGCAAAGCAGATATGAAGAAATCTGGAAAAAGGGCTATTCAAAAACAGGTAGGTGAAGGTGTATATGCAACAAAATAATACGCTTGTTACGTTACTTAATCCCAAATCTCCAATTTCTGAAGCATATCGTTCTTTGCGAACCAACATTCAATTTTCCGCAATTGATAAGGGAATTAAGGTATTAATGGCCACTTCTGCGCTTGCGGGAGAAGGAAAGACCACCACGATAACGAATCTAGCGATCGCCTATGCTCAAGAAGGTAAGAAAGTGTTGCTGATCGACGGCGATTTGCGCAGGCCTTCTCTTCATGCTGTGTTTCAACTAACCAACCGAGTAGGACTTACCAGTGCACTATTCAATCAGAATATACTGGCGGAGGTTATTCGAGATACTAGTGTGGATCACTTATCTGTTATAACATCTGGGCCAATTCCTCCTAATCCTTCAGAGATCTTAGGATCGCAGCGAATGCTAGCTCTTATCGAAGAGCTAAAACAAGAGTTCGATCTGATTCTATTTGATACGCCCCCGATTCTTGCGGTAACGGATGGCTTAGTTATTTCTGCATATTGCGATGGAGTTGTCTTGGTAGTACATGCCGGAAAAGTGAAAAGGTCATTAGTAATGAAGGCTAAATCGAATTTGGATCATGCGAAAGCAAATGTATTGGGCGTTGTGCTGAATAACAAGAGCCAATCCAAACATAACAATCAATATTATTACTACAATACGAATGAATAATAGGCTTTGATCCTTGCACGTATTTGAGGTAATGTCTACTGCACCTTTATCACTGTAGGCACTCGGTCATGCTGTGGGCTTAATAAGCCTTAGACGTTTATCGTCGATGGTGTGATGTGAGGTCGGGTTTAATGCCCATCTTGTTTATAAAGTTTAAACTCTAATGAATATCAAGATCTAAAAAAGGGAGTTACGCATTACATTATAGTTGGAAAGCATAGCTCTTTTTTTTAGCAGCTTGATTCACTGAATAGAGAATAAATGGGGTAGGGTGAGCGAAGATGAAGAAAGTAAGGAAAGCTATTATTCCAGCTGCCGGATTAGGTACAAGGTTTTTGCCGGCTACCAAAGCAATGCCCAAGGAAATGCTGCCTATTGTCGACAAGCCGACAATTCAGTACATAGTCGAAGAAGCGATTGCATCTGGAATAGAAGATATCATTATTGTCACCGGTAAAGGCAAGAGAGCCATTGAAGATCATTTCGATATTGCATTTGAATTAGAACACAATTTAATGGAAAAGAGAAAATATAGTTTATTAGAAGAAGTGCAAAAGTCATCTCATGTAGATATTCATTATATTAGGCAAAAAGAAGCGAAGGGATTAGGCCATGCCGTGTGGTGTGCTCGCAATTTCATTGGCGACGAGCCATTCGCAGTATTGCTCGGGGATGATATTGTGGTCTCGGATATCCCTTGCACGAAGCAGCTGATTAATCAATTCGAAATAACAGAACGCTCAATTATTGGTGTTCAACCGGTATCGTATGAGCAGACAGAGCGTTATGGGATTGTTGATCCCATAGAGCGGAATGGAAAGTTGCATCAAGTCAATCGCTTTGTCGAGAAGCCAAAGTTGGGTTCAGCTCCTTCTAATCTTGCCATCATGGGCCGGTATATTTTGACTCCGGAAATATTCGATTATCTGGCAAGCCAGGAGCAAGGAGCTGGCGGAGAAATTCAGTTAACGGATGCCATCCAAAAACTCAATGAATCTGAGGGCGTCTATGCATTTGATTTCGATGGCATTCGATATGATGTCGGTGAGAAGCTTGGATTTATCATGACAACAATCGATTTCGCTTTAATGAATAAAGAGCTGAGAACACCTTTATTAGCGGCCATGGAGGAAATAATCGCGCGAGAACGACTCAATAAAATTTTTTAATAATGAGGTGATATACATATGGCCCCATTACAGCAAAGAAACGATGTTGAAGCCTTGGCAGAGGGCGGTTCTTTGGTGAAGAGCTATAGCCTCACGCGGAAGAGACAAATTAGGCTTTATCTAAGGGCGAAGCGAGCTGCCGATATTATAGGCGCTTCAGCAGGAATCCTCTTGTTATCGCCATTATTAGTGTTGATTGCAGTAATAATCAAATTAGAAGATCCAAAAGGCTCCATATTCTTTCATCAAATTAGAATTGGCAAGAACGAACAGCCTTTCAAGATGTACAAATTTCGTTCGATGGTTTCTAATGCTGAAGATATGCTGAAAGAACTATTGGAGAAAAACGAAATAAGCGGCCCCATGTTCAAGATAAAAAAAGACCCTAGGATAACAAAAATTGGGGGATTTATTCGTAGGACCAGTATCGATGAGTTGCCGCAATTATGGAACGTCATACGAGGAGAAATGTCGCTTGTAGGCCCGAGACCGCCGCTTCCCCGAGAAGTAAAGGAATATACGAACTACGATAAGCTTCGTTTAAAGGTCACGCCAGGCTGTACAGGGCTTTGGCAGGTAAGCGGTCGAAATGAGTTGAGTTTCAGTGAAATGGTCGAATTGGATTTGCAATATATTGAGCAACGAGGGCTGATCTTTGATTTTAAGATTATCTTAAGAACCATTAAAGTGCTCTTTGGTTCGAAGGATGCATTCTGACGAATGCAAATTACATACGAGAGATTAGGTGAGTAGATGGACATTCAGGCTAGAATTTATATTGCCGGTCACAAAGGTCTTGTTGGCTCCGCGATACTAAGAGCGCTTAAAAAGCACGGCTTTGCAAATTTGGTATACCGAACGAGCTCCGAATTGGATCTGAGGAATAAAGATGCGGTGAATGCCTTTTTTGAACAAGAGCAAATCGATTATGTATTCTTGGCTGCTGCAAAGGTTGGCGGAATCGTAGCAAATAACGATTATCCAGCTGACTTTATTAGAGATAATCTCTTGATACAAACCAATGTCATCGATGCAGCTTATAGAGCCAATGTCAGAAAGCTGTTGTTTTTAGGTTCCACTTGCATCTATCCGAAGCTAGCTCCTCAGCCATTAAAGGAACAATATTTATTGACAGGCGAACTGGAGCCGACGAATGCGCCTTATGCAATAGCCAAAATTGCAGGTATTAAGATGTGCCAGTCCTACAATCGGCAATACGGCACACGATTCATTTCAGCAATGCCGACGAATATGTATGGTCCGAATGACAATTTTGACCTGAATACGTCGCACGTTTTACCGGCTCTGCTTCGGAAATTCCATGAAGCAAAGCAAGCAGGTTCGCCATTCGTGGAAATTTGGGGTACGGGAGCGCCGCTCCGTGAATTTTTGCACGCTGACGACCTTGCGGATGCATGTTTGTTCCTTATGCATAACTACGAGGAAAGCGAAATTGTGAATGTTGGCGTAGGCGAGGATATTTCGATCAAGCAGCTGGCAGAACTGATTCAATCAATCGTTGGGTATGAGGGCGAGCTTCGATTCAACAGTTCCATTCCAGATGGGACGCCAAGAAAGCTGGTCGATGTGAACAAGATTCATTCATTGGGCTGGAAGGCTACTATTCCGCTTGAAGCTGGTATTCGCTCTGTATATAAAGAGTATTGCAAACAAATCGAGATTACGATCTAGTACCGGAAGGGGTCAATTCTTATGAAACGAGCATTAATTACAGGGGTTACAGGACAAGACGGCTCTTACTTGGCAGAGTTTCTGCTCGAAAAAGGCTATGAGGTGTACGGGCTCAGAAGACGTACGAGTACGCCGAACTTTGAGAATGTCGAGCATATCAAAAATAAAATCAAATGGCTCTCCGGCGATTTGAACGATCTGGCTTCGCTGCTCGAAGCTGTACGTCTGTCTGATCCAGATGAAGTATACAATCTGGCTGCTCAATCATTCGTAGCTGCTTCATGGCCGCAGCCGATTGCAACTGCTCAAATGACCGCACTAGCAGTAACGAATATGCTTGAAGCGGTAAGAATTATAAAGCCGAGCGCACGTTTCTATCAAGCATCGAGCAGCGAGATGTTCGGTAAGGTTATGGAGACGCCGCAGAAGGAAACGACACCTTTCTACCCGCGCAGTCCATATGGTGTTGCTAAGGTATACGGCCACTGGATTACGACGAACTACCGTGAGAGCTACAATATGTTCGCCTGCTCGGGCATTCTGTTCAATCACGAATCCCCGCGTCGGGGACTGGAGTTCGTTACGCGTAAAGTTACGGATGCTGCTGCCCGAATTAAGCTCGGCTTGCAGAATGAGCTTCGAATGGGCAACCTGGATGCACTCCGTGATTGGGGCTTCGCTGGCGACTATGTGAAAGCGATGTGGCTGATGCTGCAGCAGAACGAGCCAGATGACTATGTCATTTCTACTGGCGAAATGCATACGGTCACGGAGCTGTTGGAAGTTGCTTTTGGTCATGTTGGCTTGGACTATCGCGATTATATTGTTATCGATCCTGAGTTTGTTCGTCCTGCTGAAGTCGACCTTCTGCTTGGCGACTGCTCCAAAGCAAAGGAGAGGCTCGGTTGGAAGCTGGAAGTGAGCTTCAAACAATTGATTGAGATGATGGTCGACAGCGATCTGGAAAAGGCAAGACAACAATTGAGCATTGCAGCTATCCCGCAGTGAGCAACGCCGGAAGGGAAGGAACTTAGCTATGGGATCCCCTATCGTTAAGAAGAGCCGGCTGCTTATATACGCCCATTATTATTATCCCGATGTCGCGTCCACGGGTCAAATTCTGAAGGAACTGGCGGAAGGCATGCAGCAATCATTCGATATTACCGTCATCTGTGTTATTCCTTCTTATACTGGAGTTATTGAAAATAGTTATAAACAAAAGGTGTTTTATAAAGAAAATATTAACGGAATTCAGGTTATTCGTATACGTGTACCAGAATTCACGAAAAAAAATAAGCTAAGCCGCATTCGTAACATTATAGCTTATTTCTTAGGTGCGCTTATCGCGACGTTTAAGACGGGTTCTATGGACTTCGTGTACTCTATCTCGCAGCCCCCCATCCTGGGAGGTCTGCTTGGAGTATGGGGAAAATGGATGAAACGTGCTCAGTACATCTACAATATTCAAGACTTTAATCCGGAACAGACTGTTGCGGTTGGCTACAGCCAAAATAAACCGGTATTAAAAGTGATGATGGGGTTCGACAAGTTCAGCTGCAGTCGGGCAGATAAAGTCATCGTCGTTGGTAGGGATATGGTGGATACCCTGAAGGATAGGTTTAAGGGCAGGAAGGTGCCAAACCACGTGTTTATTAACAACTGGATAGATGAGAAAGAGATCTATCCGCTGCCTAGTGATCACGAGAAAGTCGCAACGTTCAAGCAGAAGTACGGGCTGGAAGGTAAGTTCGTGATTATGTATTCCGGTAACCTTGGCCTTTATTACGATCTGGAAAATCTAATGCCCGTCATCGAGAGATTCAAGGATCGAGATGATGTGGCATTTGTTTTTGTAGGCGAAGGCTCGATCCGAGAGCGGTTGGTACAATATAAGAACGAGCATGGCTTGGATAACGTCGCCTTCATTCCATACCAGGCCAAAGCTGATTTGGTTTACAGCCTGAATGCGGGAGACGTCCACTGGTGCATTAACGCGAAGGGAATCAAGGGCGTTTCTGTTCCGAGCAAGCTGTATGGAATCATGGCAGCGGGTAAGCCGATAGTAGGCGTGCTGGAGCCAGGCTCGGAGGCGCGCCTCATTATTGAAGAAACGATCTGTGGCTATGTAACCGAACCTGGCAACTATGATCAGATTGAGCAAATCATTAAAAGGTTTTTGAACGAGAAAGACTCAATTATTCCAATCGGCATGAGCGAGCGGGCAAGAGCCTATCTAGTCAATCATTTAACGAAGGAAGTATCGATTCGGAAATATAAAGAAGAGATCTCTATCTTGTTATAATGAGGGCTGCATAATGAATAGCAATTGGTTTAAGTTATTGATGCGTGTGACCAAGGTGAGATATGGAAAAGGCTTAATACTGAAGGGTGTACCGGTTATTTATAATAAATCAGGCGCTCTGCTTACCATTGGGGATCATGTCGTGATCAATTCATCGTTCTTATCGAATCTCGTGGGCCTCTATCAGCGCACGATTATAATGACAAGAACGCCTGAGGCGAAGATCGAAATCGGGAATAGAGTCGGCATATCTGGTGCGACTATTTATGCCAGAGAATCGATTACGATTGGTGACAACACGAATATCGGCGGTAATGCGAAAATACTGGACAATGACTTCCACCCTCTTGAGATTGAGGCAAGAAATGCGGATATCAAGGAGAAAATTAGGACGCGGCCTGTTACGATCGGGAAAAACTGCTTTATCGGCTGCAACTCGATCATCTTGAAGGGAACGGTGCTCGGCGATGGCTGCGTCGTTGGCGCTGGGGCGGTCGTTAGCGGCGTATTCGCGGACAATTGCGTCATCGCCGGCAATCCGGCCAAGGTCATAAAGAAACTATAACGGCTAATGAGAGTGGACACTCTTAATTAGAAAGGAATTTCGTGATGGTTGATCTTACAGTTGTGATCCTTACGAAGAACGAAGAAAAGAACATAAGGAAGTGCATCGAGTCTTTCCGGGGCATCGCCAAGCGGTTCGTTATCGTAGACAGCCACAGTACGGACGCTACAGAGCAGGTGTGCGCGCAGCTGAATCTTGAGCTTCAGCAGCAGGGCAGCCGTCTGGATTTCTACGAGAACCAATGGATCGACTACGCAACCCAATTAAATTGGGGGTTGACGCAAACGAACATTACGACACATTGGTCTATGCGTATGGATGCAGACGAAGAGCTAATGGAGGATTTGGCTCAAGAAATTAACGACCAATTGTCTGCTGTGGCTGACAACGTCAATGGCGTCGTTTTGCGCAGACGCGTTTATTTCATGGGCCGCTGGATTAAGCATGGTGGAAGATATCCGGAGTTGCTGCTGCGCATATTCCGTACCGGCAAAGCGTTATGCGAGCAGAAAATTATGGATGAGCACATGATTTTGAGCGAAGGCGAAACGGTTAACTTCAAGCATGATTTGATTGATAATAACCAGAAAGATCTGGAGTGGTGGATCAGCAAACATAATTGGTATAGCAATCGGGAAGTGCTCGATCATCAGATAACTGTTGAAAAGGCCGTAGAAGGTGCGGCAATACTGGAGAATGGCATTTCGACCCAGCAGGCCAAAATGAAGAGGGTCGTAAAGAATCGGGGATATTACGGACTTCCCAAATTCTTTCGCGCACACCTCTATTTTTTTTACCGTTATTATGTGAAGCTCGGGTTTCTTGATGGACCGGAAGGCAAGATCTTTCATTTTCTGCAAGCGTATTGGTACCGTTTCTTGGTCGATGCCAAGATGTATGAGTGCGAGAAATATGATCGGAGAATGAAGATGCAAGGAGACCTCAAAGCATAAGGCAGCCTATATTCATAGTCAAGGAGATAACTGAGGCATGATGACGAAGAATAAACGAAATGTCTTGATTATTACAGGCAGATACCTGCCTGGTTACAAAGACGGCGGACCTGTTCGGTCAATCAAGAATCTCGTTGACTATCTCGGAGACCAATACAACTTTAAGATTCTGACCTGTGACCGGGATCATGGCGATACAGAAGCTTATTCGAACGTTAAAGTCCACGACTGGAATCAGGTTGGCGGCGCACAAGTTTACTACGTACCTCCGAAGGGCTTTACTTTCCGTATCATTAAGAAGCTTGCCAGTCAGGTCGATCTCGTATATGTATGTGGATGCTTCAGCGACTATGCCATTAACACGCTGCTGCTGAAGCGAATAGGGTTAATCAAGAAGCCGGTGTTCGTCGCTGCGATGGGCTTATTCTCTCCGATGGAATTCAGGCTCAAGTATAAGAAGAAGAAGCTGTTTACGACACTGTTCAATCTGACAGGCATATTCAAGAACATTCATTGGTCGGCTACCTCTGAGATGGAAGTCAATGAAATAAGCCAACAGGTTAGAACGTACGGCAATTTTATCATCGCTGAGGACCTTCCGCGCAGGGTAGAGGATACGCCGATTAATAAGCGTAAGGAAGAAGGGGACTTGAAGGTTGTTTGGATATCTCGAATCGCACCTAAGAAAAATCTGATTGGCGCCATCCAGGTGCTGAAGCGGGTAAGAAGCAATATTGAATTCACAATCTATGGTCCAATCCATGAACCTAATTATTGGGAAGAGTGCCAAGCAGAGCTGCAGCTTCTGCCGCCAAATGTGAGTTGGACGTATGCCGGCAATGTGGAATCTGAGCAAGTCGTTGAAACGTTGAGAGAGCATCATCTATTCCTATTTCCGACACTGGGTGAAAATTATGGGCATGTCATTCAAGAAGCATTGTCAGCTGGATGCTATACCTTATTGAGTGATCAGACACCTTGGCAAGATCTGAATAAGTACGGAGCCGGGAAAGTGTTTCGAGTCGATGATATCCAAAGGTTTGTGAACGAGATTGATGGGTATGCACAGCTAAATCATGAGGAGTTTAGCAGCAAAACGAAGGACGTCATCGCATACGTAATGAACAATAACAAGCTTAAAGTGAGCGGCACAGGATATCATCATATTTTCGGAAGAGGGGTTGTACAGTGAAGATCGGTCGTGTCATAAAGAAGGCCTGGAAGGTTGCGGAAAGAAATTACGTAAAGAAGCTGGCGCATATTGACTCCAATTATTACACGAGACAATATGCAAAACACCTGAAGAAATATGGCATGGATATTGATGGTGTGCCGCGCTACATTGCAACAACAGCTACATTCGATGGCAATGATTATTCAATCATTCACTTAGGTGATGGATGCGTCATTTCCAGTGAAGTACAGCTGTTGACACACGATTACTCAATTGCTCGAGGGCTGCAGGCCATTGGTAAGAACAATCCGGACCCATTCAGAGATGAATTGTTCTTGAAAGGTATCTTTGTCGGAGCGAACAGCTTCGTTGGCACAAGAAGCACATTGCTTCCGGGTACGCATATTGGGGACAACGTGATCGTTGGCGCTTGCTCTGTTGTGAAAGGTACGATTCCCGATAACAGTATCGTTGTTGGCAATCCTGCCAGAGTGATAGCGAACACAAAGGACTGGGCAGAAAAGAAGTATTCAGAAAAAGAATATTTTGTAGAAGGATTCTAATATGGAACTGAAGAGACGAAAACGAATAGTTATTGCCGATATCACTAGCCTGAAAAGCGATAATAAGAGCTTTGGGCATTTCTTCTATGTCGCCGAAATGTATAACAGCATCTTTGATAAGAGGTTCGATGTAACTATAGCAGGCGGACCTATTTATGCGTCCAAATTCAGTAATATCATGAGACTAAAATACAATGTGGACTTGAAAGAGTTCAACAAGCGATTCACGAAAATACTTACAAAGTTAAAAGAGCTAATCAATGCAAGAAGAGTGCTGAAGGACAAAAACAATGACTATATCATTTTCCAGGATTATAGTAACACGATGTTGTTCCTAAGTATTCTGTTATTTGGATCACGGAGTAATATCTATCTTATCCAGTATAAGAATGAACTGAAGTCACAGATGAGAAGAAGGATCTTCAACCTAATCAAGAATAAAATCGCAGGGGTCATCGTATCCAAAGAAAGCGTAGGAGCTGAATATGGAACACCGTATATCGTCGTCCCGGATTATATTTATTTGGGCAAAGAAAACGAAACCGATCAAACGGCTTGTACATATGACTACGGCGTATTCGGAATTATTCGGAAAGGCAAGGATGTCGTTGGCGTAGCCAAACAATTCTCGCAAAGCAGCTTAAAGCTGCTTATTGCCGGCTCGATTCAAGATGATGAGATGAGAACGGAGCTCTATGCAATTGCATCGACGAGTTCGAACATTACGTTGGTCGATAAATACTTGCCAGAGAATGAATACGACCAATTGATTAAAAGCACAAAGTGCATCATTCTGCCGTATGTTGACGATTATTATAACGAGTCAAGCAGCGGTGTCATATTTGATATTCTTTTTAGGCGCAAACCAGTTATTACCAGAAGGTATGAAATATTCGATTTTGTATCTAGTCAAAACCTAGGCATGCTCTATGAGGAGCTGGATGAAATCGATTGGACATCCATGATTGCGGAGGATAAATACCGCCAAGTTCAAAACGATATCGGTACGTATTTGGAACAGCACTCAAAGAAAAGAGAAGCGCTGGTAAGCTTTATTGACAACAACTGACGAACAGCCGGACCGCTCGTGGATAAAAGGAAGGTGTTTCCATGAACCAAGAAAATAATCCCCATTTTAATAGGTCGTTCATCGCATTTGTATTCGTGATGTCGTTGCTAATTGTAAGCATAAAGAATGTATCTGTAGAGATGGGTATAGTCTTCATAACGCTTATAGGCGGCTTGTTAGTTATCCGGAGACATCAGGTCATATTCGCAACCTTCCTAATTGCTTCGATTGCTTGGGGAGCATCGGTGAACTTAGCGCTGCGAATGGGAAATGTTATGCCATCAGATTTTATGCTGGCGATCCTGTTCGCCGCGATGAGTCTTGCGTCAATTAAAGGAGAAATAAAATTAAGGCAAGTGCTAGGTAAAGTGAGTAATCTCTATTTATTGCTGATAATAGGTTCATTCCTGGCAATGGGGATTGTTAAGGGATATGCAATCGGCAGTATTTTTCAAGATTTCAAATTGTTCTTATACATATATGTTCCTTACTTGTACTTACGCTCCGTGAAGTTTGATAAACAGCTCGGCGAACTGCTGCTTTTGGCTGTTCAAATATACATCTGTGTTATATTTTTGCAGGAGTTGTTGCATTTTAGAGAAGTCGGTTTAGACGTATTAGTTGAGAATGGATTTGGCCAACGAAATGTAATGATCATCGTCCAGTTCCTTCCGGTGGCAGCTTCCGTTTTGTATGTCCTACGGAATCAGTTGGGATTTGTGCGATTAACTGTGTTACAAGTCATGGCATTTATAGGTTGCTTTTTCAGTTTTACAAGAACGATATGGATAGCTTATATTCTGGCTTTGTTTATTGCTATCTTGTTCGAAGATAAACGGCCGGAGAAATTGTTGAAGAAGATTATTATTGCAAGCTTCTCGCTAGCTGTTGCCTACTACGGCTTAATCAACCTGTTTCCGGATAAGTATCATCAGTTTCATGACGCCATTATTTCCCGCATAACAGATTCAACGAATTCAACCAATACGTTGAGTGATAGGATGGATGATTCTGCCGTCGTTTTCGAAGAAAAGGTGTATCGGTTTTCCACGATATTCGGAAGCGGATTTGGTGAAATTTGGAGCGGAAAAAACTCTGTATTTATAGAGAACTCATTCTTTTATTACTTATGGAAATACGGTTTAATTGCAACCGTATTTTTTATTGCCAAAATCGGTATACATGCTGTTAAGAGTTTGTTTGCGGGTGCGCTGATTAGAATCGTTTGTTTAAATATCGTTTGCTTCATGATAATTGGTAATTTCTCCGGTAACCTCAACTTGTATTACTGTGCGCCAGTGCTAAGCTTTGCGTTCGCATATGGATACATCCATCAGCAGCGTCAAACGAGTCTTGCTAGAGAGAGCACTCCGGCTGACCTGCCGAGCACGCCGCTTAGCCTCAATTGATTTCCCCTAATTCAGATCCAGTTACCGCCACAAAGGAAGAGAGATGAATGATGAAAATTTTATATATTACTCACTTTAGTGTGAATGATATTAATGCTTCATCTGGGACGATCTATCATATCAAGCGCATGCTTGAAAAGGCAGGCAATGAAGTCATCGTCATCGATAATTTAAAGCTGGGCAAATACTTCAAATTGTATAAGAAGGTTGAGGCCAAATTGTCCAGTAAGAAAACCTTAATTGAAAGAGAGCCTTACGTACTGAAGCAGTTCTCCAGAGAACTCTCAAAGCGAATTGAAGATATGGAGTTTGATCTCATCTTTGCACCGAGCAGCTTGTATTATACCTTCTTCAAAGACAAACAGAACAGGCCGATGGTTTTTTACACAGATGCCACATTCGGTGGTATGGTTGACTACTACATTTACCAAAGCGATTACAGCAAGAAAGCAATTTCGAATGGCTACAAGCAGGAGACGATGGCGATCCGCAATGCGGATCTCATTATTTATGCTTCGGACTGGGCGAAACAGACGGCAATCGATTTCCATCAGGCGGATTCACGAAAATGTGTCGTGATTAATCGGGGTGCGAACATTAAGCATAACTACTCCCGTGACGAAGTGATGCAGATCATTCAATCGAGGAAAATGTCGAGCGGTTCAAGTAAGTGCGACTTTATGTTCTTCGGGACGGATTGGAAGCGTAAAGGCGGACCTATCGCGTGCGAGGTCGTTAAGATTTTAAATCAGACCTACGGCGTACATGCGAAGCTATATGTTGTGGGATGCACGCCTGATATTCCAATTGACTACGCAGCATACACCGAAATTGTTGGATTCATCAATAAGCACATTCCCGTAGAATACGAACGGTTAGAGAATACGTTCAAACAGTGCGATTTCTTCCTGCTTCCGACCAGACAGGAAGCGCAAGGGATATCATATGCGGAGGCATGCTCGTGGGGAATGCCGGTCATAGCGGCGAATACAGGCGGTGTAACGGGCATTGTTAAGCACGGTGTCAACGGATTCGTACTTGACTCAGCTGACGAGGCACATGTTTACGCTGGCAAGATTATGGAGTATGTCGGCGACGGTTCTAAGTATATGAGATTGGCGGAAAGTACATTTGATTATTTTGTTGATCATTTGTCGTGGGATCAGGTTGGAAGCAAAATTAACGATGCGCTAAGACAAATCATTTAGCTGTGAAATGGAGGTACTTAGATGAATTATAGGAGCTACTCGGATTTAGGTTCCCTGATTAAGAGGAAGCTACCGCTTATCAGGTCAGGTAATTATGATCTTATTGTTGGAATCCCAAGAAGTGGAATGGTCCCAGCCTATATGATCGCCCTTTACTTGAATCAGAAGTGTTGTGATCTGGGGGCACTGATTCACAATTATCCTCTTAAGACAGGGTCTACAAGGCATTCGAAGAGCTCAATAAATTTTCCGAGTGAAGCAAATCGGATTCTTCTTGTAGATGACAGTATTTTTAGCGGGGTATCTCTTGCAAAAGAGATGGAGAGAATTCCCGAAGAGATGAAAAAGAAAATAACGACGCTAGCTGTATATTCCTCCGATCAGGTTCGAGATGATATTGATATTTTTTTAGAATGCGTGCCGTTACCGAGATTATTTGAATGGAACATCTTTCACCATCAAGTTGTTGAAAGAGCTGGTTTTGATATTGACGGAGTATTATGCGTGGATCCTACAAAAGAGCAGAATGATGATGGCAGTAAATATATTGAGTTCTTAAGTAATACCCCTCCTTTATTTATACCGACGGGTAAGATACATAGTATTGTAACTAGCCGACTGGAGAAATATAGGGAGCAGACGGAAGCCTGGTTGAATAATCATGGAATTCAATACGAACATTTAATTATGCTGGACCTTCCGAATAAAGAAGAGAGGCAGCGCCTCGGAGCACATGGTACTCATAAGGCGGAGGCATATAGGAAGTCGCAGTTGGATCTGTTTGTCGAAAGCGAGCGCCATCAAGCGATCAAAATCCATGAGCTCACCAAAAAGCCGGTGTATTGCACGGAAACTAATGAAATGTTCGCAAAGGGCGCTATCGTATCGTTCATTTTTAATACGAAGTCGAGGAAGGTGTATCTCCAAAACTTGTTGAAACGTCTTCCGAAACCGATTTACAACTCGTTTCGCTATTTCTATAAGTTAATAAGTTGATACGTCACTCGGCATAACTCTAAAAATAGGAATGTGATCGCAATGCAAAACAGAGTAGAAGGAAAGTACCGGCTATGAACGCCACATCGTTGAAAAGGGCAGCCCTTATCAATTTCATATCCAAGTATACGGTTGTTATTATACAGATACTGTTCACATCGGTCTTGGCGCGATTATTGACACCAGAGGATTTCGGGATTGTTGCGGTTACGACTGTGTTCACCACATTCTTTCTAATGATTGCTGATATGGGCATTGGAGCAGCCATTATTCAGAATAAGTCATTGACCAAACAAGACGTGAATCATATTTTCACGTTCACAATTTATTTCGCAGTCATCCTAGCAGTGACATTTGCTTTATTCTCTGTTCCACTGTCATATGTTTATGGGAATTCGGTCTATATCACCATTGGGGCTGTGTTGTCTGTATCCCTATTCTTCAATGCGCTTAACATTGTGCCGAATGCGTTATTGCTTAAGGACAAACGTTTCGCTGCTTTAGGAGTAAGGTCAATCATTGTGTCGATTGCAGCGGCTGCACTTACAATCGTTCTTGCTGTTGCAGGCTACAAATATTACGCAATAGTGTACAACTCCGTGTTTATGGCCTTTTTCACATTCTTATGGAACATTTTAAGTGTATCCGTAAGGCCAGCCTTAAAGTTTAATAAAGCAAGTATAATCAAAATTAAAGAGTTCTCTACGTTTCAATTTCTGTTTAATTTAGTGAATTATTTTTCTCGAAATTTGGACGCCTTGCTGATCGGCAAATTTCTAGGCAGTGTGGCACTAGGGTATTACGACAAAGGTTATCGACTAATGCTCTATCCGCTCAATATTTTGACTGGAGTTATTACACCAATATTGCTGCCAATATTATCTGAGCACCAAGAAAATAAAGACTATATCTACTCGCAATATATGAGGATTGTAAAACTACTTTCATTAATGGGGGCATTTGTATCCGTATTTTGTTTCGTTAGTGCCAAGGAAATCATTACGATTATGTTCGGAGCAAGTTGGCTTGCAACAGTCCCAGCGTTCAAAATGCTAGCGTTATCCGTTTGGCCACAGATGGTTACATCAAGCACGGGAGCGATATTTCAGAGCTTGGGATCTACGAAGCTTTTGTTCAAGACTGGCGTTATCAACTCATTAATTACCGTTATCTCAATATGTGTTGGCATATGGTTTAAAGATATTAGAGACGTTGCTTTATGCGTTTCAATTGCTTATACGTTGCATTTCTTCATCGCCTTCTTCATTCTTGTTCGTTATGGGTTTGAACGAAGGTATACCCAATTCCTTAGACAATTCTTCCCTGATCTGCTGGTGTTTGTCCTTACTTTCGCCGGTCTTTTATTATCGTCGTTTGTTAAGATCGATAATGTTATTTTTACAGCGTTGTTCATGGTGATGGTTGCGGGTATTGCCTTCTTCGTTGGATTAGTTATTACAAATCAGATTAGCTTTCTGTTTTCACTCGGCAAGTCGAAGCGTAAAGATCGGATCAAGCAAGAATATGATCCTGGCTAATGGATGTAAGTTGTAAAATGTTTGGGGGAGAAAAGATGAAAATCGTACTGTTATCCGGTGGATCTGGTAAACGCTTGTGGCCATTGTCGAACGACGCTCGTTCGAAGCAATTTCTTAAAGTATTGGAGAACGAGGACCAAGAGCTAATTTCGATGGTGCAGCGCGTATGGGGGCAAATTACTAAGAGCGGTTTAGCGGGGTCCAGCTACATTGCGACTGGCAAATCGCAAATCGAAATGGTGCATAATCAGCTTGGCACGTCGGTACCGCTTATTATTGAACCTGAACGCAGGGATACATTCCCGGCAATAGCGCTGACAGCTTCGTATCTATACTCGGTTGCAAATGTTGATCTAGGTGAGATCGTTGCTATTCTACCAGTGGACCCTTATGTAGAGGGCCACTTTTTTAATGCCGTCCAGAAGCTGGAGGATACGATTCGAGCAACGAACGCAGATCTTGCGCTTGTTGGTGTAAAGCCGACCTACCCGTCTGCAAAGTATGGCTATATTATTCCTGAACATGAACAGTCGCCTGTTGCCGGCTCGCTGCGAGTTAGCCATTTCCAAGAAAAACCTTCTGAAGAAGCAGCCATAGGCTTAATCGAACGGAAAGCAATGTGGAACTGTGGCGTCTTCTCCTTCAAGCTTGGATATCTCATTAGCATCCTGGAGGCGAAAGGTTATCCTCTCGAATATGACCAGCTCGTTGAGCAATATCATAACCTTCCTAAAATCAGCTTCGACTATGAGGTAGTTGAGAAGACCGATAACATCGTCGTCATTCCATATGACGGGTATTGGAAGGATCTTGGCACGTGGAATACGCTGACGGAAGAGATGAAGCAGAACCAAATCGGCAGAGGGACTATCAGCGAGGATTGCGCGAATACCCATTTAGTGAATGAGCTTGAAATCCCTGTCACCATTCTAGGTGTATCTAATGTGGTCGTTGCAGTAAGCCCAGATGGGATATTGGTTACGGATAAGAGTGCGAGCCCGCGGATTAAAGATTTCATTAATTATAATCAGGGCCCGATGTTCGAGGAGAAGGAATGGGGCTGGATTCGGATTCTCGACAACGAGAAGTATGAGGACGGCCGCTGCGTAATTACGAAACGGGTAGCGATTAAGGAAGGTCGAAACCTTAGCTATCTGATGCATCTGTATCGTGAAGAGGTATGGACGGTCGTCAAGGGTATAGGGGAATTTGTCCAGAACGGAATTCCGATTAAAGTAAAGGCAGGGAATGTTCTACACATCCCGATGAAAACGTTGCATAGCTTAAGGGCTAGCACGGATATGGAAATCATTATCGTACATAGCGGACACTCGCAAGAAGACACCGTGATGGAGATGTTTTCGACATGGTCGGAAATGTCTGAACACTGCTTGAATGTTTCAATGGGATGACAGCAACGATAGGCCGATGGAAGTTAACCGAGAGGCGGACTTTCTGCGTTCGGAAGAAGTCGTTCTAGTTATTGCCGACATCTCTCCGATCGCCGTCAAGGCTGCTAAAGGGGCAGGTGTTACCTCGGTTGGGCTTTCCAATTTCACATGGTACACCATCTATCAAGCAATGATCGATGATTCGTCATTGGAGCCGCTATATGAAGCCTATGCAGGCTTGGTATATCGGATAGCAAGGACCGGATTGGGGCGTAAGTGGGCTCGATGCAGGCTGGCTTCTTCTGTCGGGACATAGACTGGCAAGCAGTGGACGAAATTCGCAAGACCATCAATCCTGACCATACAAAAAGAATCATTTACAGCAGCATTGGGATGAGCATTGATCTGCAGAATGTCATGAGATGGAAACTGTGGGAGAATGAATCGCTGCAGTTCATTGTATCGAGCAATATGAAATTACAGCGGTCCAATGTAATTGCTATCCTGGCAGATTATACAGAGTCCCAGAACTTTGGAGCCGGATCGAATATCGTCATCAGCAAGCCGGGCTGGAGTACGGTGAGCGAGGCTGTCGTGTTGAGCAAGCCGCTTATTCTATTAACTCGGCATGCAATGAAAGAAGACGAGAATACGATTCGGTCGCTGCCCGAATATTATCCGCACTTTATGGCGGATTGGGAGCAACTAAGAACTGGTGAACTTCATCAAGCAATGTCTAGAATGCCTCGCGACTCTAACGAGGTCAATCTTATTGGAACAAATCGTGAGGGGTGTAGGACAATGAAACTAGCGGTTATTGGAACAGGGTATGTAGGGCTGGTCTCCGGTGTATGTTTTGCAGAGCTCGGCAATGAAGTGATTTGCGTTGATAATGTTAAAGCCAAAATAGAGCGGTTGAACAACGGTGAAGTACCGATCTATGAGCCGGGGCTTAAGGAATTAATGACTAGAAATATTGAAGCGGGACGACTGGCGTTCACATCGGACTTGGCCGCAGCGGTTAATCGATCCGAGATCATAATTATTGCGGTCGGAACACCGTCTCTGCCGAACGGCGAAGCGAATCTCTCCTTTATCGAGAAGGTCGCAGAAGAGATCGGCCAGGAGATTCATGACTATAAGGTTATTGTTGTGAAAAGTACGGTCCCGGTAGGAACGAACGAAAAGGTTGCGGCCATCATCGAGCAACACGCATCCGTACCTTTCGACTTCGCATCGGTACCTGAATTCCTTCGTGAAGGCACTGCGGTGTCAGACACGCTGAAGCCAGACCGCATCATTATTGGTACCGAGAGTGAGAAGGCAGCACAGACGCTGCAGGAGCTTCACTCTCCACTTACGGAGCGCATCATTATTACTGATGTTCGAAGTGCGGAAATGATCAAGTATGCTTCTAACGCATTCCTGGCAACGAAGATATCATTTATTAATGAAATCGCGAATATTTGTGAGAAAGTAGGCGCTAACGTAGAAGAGGTTGCTGGCGGCATGGGGCTGGACCACCGGATTGGCTCTTCGTTCCTAAGAGCGGGAATTGGATACGGCGGGTCATGTTTTCCTAAAGATACGCAGGCGCTTATTCAGATCGCGGGCCATGTTAATTATGATTTCAAACTATTGAAGTCGGTTGTTGAGGTCAATCGTGATCAGCGCTTTAACGTTATTCATAAGCTGGAATCCATCTTAGGAGAGCTCGAAGGAAAGACGATTGCGATTTGGGGGCTTGCCTTCAAGCCTGAAACGGATGATGTACGGGATGCGCCAGCATTCGAAATTATATCTGCACTGCTGGACAAAGGTGCGGTGGTGAAGGCATATGATCCTATAGCCGCTCATAACTTCAACCAATCTTTCTGCCGTTCGGGCATTGTTTACTGTGAATCGGCAGAAGAAGCAGCGTTGCATGCAGACGCTCTATGCCTGCTGACGGAATGGAAGCAGTTCAAACAGATCTCTCTGCAGGAAATTCAAAAGTGGCTTAGATCGCCGAATCTGATTGATGGGCGTAACATGTACAGCGAGGAGCAATTGGTAGGAACCGACTTTGTCTACTATTCGGTCGGCCGTCCAAGTTTGAACCGAGGTGTAAGAGAGCAGATTCCGCTTGTTTCTTTATAACACTTACTTATGACGAGGTGCTCATACGATGAAGACCGGAACCCATGAGATTGCTCACAGTCTCCCAATTGAATTGCAGTTGATGCTGTCAATCTTAAATATTGATAAGTCCAGCTTGTCGCTGGAATCAATTCAAGATATGGCTGGACCTCATATCGACTGGGATCGGTTTCTTCATCTAACTAAAGAGCATCGCCTATATCCGATTGTGTATGCGCAGATCAATAAGCTGGATCTTCAATTCGTCCCTGCGCATATCATATCGACATTGAATCAAATGTGCGTATGCAATACGATGAAGATGCTTCAATTGACAGCTGTAATGGAGAAGGTTTGTCACACGTTGGAGCAGGCTAACATCAAGTCACTCGTCCTTAAAGGCCCCGTGCTCGCAGAGGCCTTGTATGACGACTTCTCCCTTCGTACATCGAAGGATATTGATTTGCTAGTACCTGAAGGCAGTTTTGAGCAGGCAGAGGAATTATTGTTGCAGCTTGGTTTTCAGCCGGATGAGTATGTCCCTAGAGCATTGAACGCGGTGAGACGTAATAAACATCACCTCAGCTACACTCATTCTGAAAGCCGCGTTCAAGTAGAATTACATTGGCGGATGAGCTCGGATTCGTTCAGGGAATTCACATTCAATGAACTATGGAATCGCAGAAGGCAAACAAAAAAAACAAGCATACCAGTCTCTTACTTAGGACACGAGGACCTGTTTGTATATTTGATCTCGCACGGAGCTCGTCATGCTTGGTTCAGGCTGCGCTGGCTAGCTGACATCAAATACATGATGCACTCAGAGATGAACTGGGCAACCGTCGCTGATTATTGCGGTAAACTGGATCTCATGCATGTCGTCGGCCAAGTTATGGTGCTGCTCTCTGAACTATTTGATTTTTCGCTCGATTCAAGATGCAGAGCGATGGCAGCTCATGCGAAGTCACAAAGACTTGCGGATGAGGCCATTAAGATCATCGACGAATATATTTATCTTCTCGATAAACAAACGCCATCTATGGCACAAGCTTATTTCAAATCGTACAATTCATTGCTTCTCACTTCTCGCCAGCGATGGAAGCGAAACGTAAACAAACTGTATCCGAACTATTTGGATGTCAAAGCGCTTACCCTTCCAAGGTGGCTTCACTTCATGTATTTCCCTCTTCGTCCATTCCTTTGGTACTGGAGAAAGAAAAAACAACGAGTACCTGTTTAACTGTACCCGCTTTAACTAGGATGGCTCCTCCAGCCCCTGGTTATAGTGCCCAAAATGATACAAAAAGTATATTACCAAAAATTTATAGTTACAAATTGTATCATATGCGCTATAATTCAAATAGGCATTTAGGTGTGGAGAGGAAGAGCTATATGGGGGTTATCCTAGGTATTCATGCATACAATCAAAACGATATCACTGAAGATGCTCAGCTGCTGATGGAGTCAGTTCAAGAATATCGCGTGGACGCTATTGGGAGCTGGCAGAGGGATTCGATTGCGCTTGTCTGCGGCGAAAGAAGGCTGCTGGCCGATGAATGCTATAGCCCGATGCCTTATTGGGATGAAGAGAGTGAGATTGTCATTACGGCCGACGTCATTCTGGATAACAGAGAAGAGCTGTTCGACCGGTTAGGGATCGCTAATGAACGACGTTCTTCTCTCTCGGACTGCGAGCTCATTATTCGTGCATACAAACGATGGGGCTATGATTGCCCTCGATATCTATATGGCGACTTTGCTTTTATGATCTGGGATCAACGTGAGCGAACGCTATTCGGTGCACGGGACCTAGTAGGGACTCGGACACTGTATTTCCATCATGATGCGGGCCGGGTTGCATTTGCTACAACGATGAAGCCGCTGCTCATGATGAAAGGCATCACCAAGCGGATTCGGGAGTCGTGGCTGGCGGAGTTCATTACGATCCCGCTCGTGCTCGACTGTGTGGATACGCGAGGCACAGTTTATCAGGACATCGAACAGCTTCCGCCTGCGCATCGTTTACTAGTTAAGGATGGTCGTGTAACGGTGTCGAAGTATGGGTCGCTCGAACCGGAACAGAAGCTTAAGCTCAAGTCGAATGCGGAATATGAAGAAGCATTTCGTGATGTATTCTCGCAAGCGGTGAAATCGAGGCTTCGAACGAATCAACCGATAGGTGCAACGTTGAGCGGGGGACTGGATTCGGGTTCGGTTGTAAGCATCGCATCGCGTGAGCTGGCCATTGCGAACAAACCATTGCATACATACAGCTATATTCCACCGCAAGACTTTGTTCCGTGGACGAAAAGGACGCGGCTGCCGGATGAGCGTCCGTATATCAAAGAGACGGTGCGGAATGCAGGGAATATCGCGGATCATTATCTCGATTTTGATGGCAAAAGCTCGCTCACGGAAATGAACGAGTGGCTTGACATTATGGAAATGCCTTACAAATTTATAGAGAATTCTTTCTGGTTCAAAGGAATCAAAGAGGTTGCGGCAGACCAAGGAGTAGCCCTTATGCTCATGGGGTCAGGAGGCAACTTCTCGATCTCATGGGGAGATGCCTCAGACTATTACATACACCTATTAAAAAGACTCAAGCTTTTGAAGTTCAACCAGGAGCTTAAGCAGTATGCCCACAACATAGGAGTAGGACGCAAATGGATGCTGAGGTTTCTGGGCGAGAAGGTATTTGCCAGAGGCTCTGCAGGTGCTGTGAACGATGCGTATCAATTCATCAATCCTGCGTTTGCGAAGTCTACCAATGTATATGAGTGCTTGAAGCCATATGAAGTCGGTATTGGGGGATTCTCCTTAACGATTGCGAATGAAAGGCAGAAGTTTTACGAGAATGCGGCAATAGTAGGGATGCAGGGAACGGTTGCGACGAAGCTATCTCTCCGATATGGCGTGATCGAGAGAGATCCGACCAACGATCCGCGAGTCATTCGGTTTTGCTTATCGCTGCCCCTGAACCAATTCGTTCAGAATGGAATGGATCGAGCGCTTGTTCGTCGGTCCATGAACGGACTGCTGCCAGATGCCGTTCGATTGAATCAACGTACGCGAGGCGTGCAAGGCTCGGATTGGGTTCACCGTATCCTACCGCAATGGAATTCTTTCGCGGCGGAGATCGACGAGTTGTGCAGCAACGGCTTAGTGTCGCAATATCTGAACATTGATCGTGTTCGAGCGGCTTTCGTCAAAGTGAATCAACAGCCAAGAGCAGAGCTAGCGAACGATCCGGCAATGAAGATTGTGATCAGAAGCCTTGTCTTGTATCGGTTCCTGAAGAGACTTGCCAGTTAACTATGCGTTTTTGAAGGGAGGTGAGAAACATGAAAAAAGTATGGGAAGCTCCAACGATGGAAGTATTGGAAGTTAGCCAAACGATGGCTGGTTTTGGTGTGAACAAAGTGGATAGCGTTGTATTCGACAAGGATGGCAACCCTATCGACGCTGACTTGTACTCCTAAGACTGATTCAACCGTACTTAACGGGTGGTCTAATACAGCTCGTGCTGTATTAGATCACTCCAACAGGAGGATTGTAATGGATCCATCAGTAGGGTCGGACTATAAAGCTTTCGGAATGATCCTGAGGAGTGAAATTCCACTCCCAGAGCTGCACGCGGTTGAACGTTAT
This sequence comes from Paenibacillus artemisiicola, assembly GCF_017652985.1. GTDB lineage: Bacteria > Bacillota > Bacilli > Paenibacillales > Paenibacillaceae > Paenibacillus_Z > Paenibacillus_Z artemisiicola. The sequence goes on along the minus strand of NZ_JAGGDJ010000040.1, from coordinate 14,950 downwards.
GAAGGGCCACCGGACATACAAGTTGTGCTTGGAGACTTGCATTCAACTTGGGAAGGGCTGAGCGCGAATCAAGGTATCTATGCCTATGAGGACCTCAGTTACCTTCTTAACATTCCAGATGTCGCAATATTCAGAGTTTCGCGAGATGGGATTATTACCGTATGTCCGGCTGCTGACTGCAGTATGAGAAAGCTTCGGTTATTTTTGCTCGGCAGCTGTATGGGCGTGATGCTCCTATATCGTAACCTACTGCCCTTGCATGGCAGTGCTGTCGTCATAGGTGAACAAGCTTATGCAATCGTTGGACAGTCGGGAGCAGGCAAATCAACGCTTGCAGCGGCGTTGCTTCATGAAGGTTTCAAGCTGCTGACAGATGATGTCATTGCGATCTCGATGGACCCGAATACAGGGATGCCAACGGTTATACCTTCTTATCCGCAGCAGAAGCTATGGGAGGAAAGCGTAGCAGGCCTCCAAATGAAAAGCAGCGGACTTGAAACGCTGTACCAAAACGATGACCGTCCAAAGTATGCGATTCCGGTTCGGGAGCAATTTGCTAATAAATCTATTCCTTTAGCCGGCATATTCGAGCTAGTAAAGACGGACAATGCTCATCCAACATGCGAGCCATTGCATGGACTTGAGCGTCTGCCGCTATTATTCCGTCATACATACCGTAATTACCATATCCCATTGTTAGGGCTGATGGAATGGCACTTTCAATTCACGACTCGCATGACGGAGGAGGTAGATGTTTATCGGCTAAGCAGGCCAGTCTGCGGATTTAAAGTGAATGAACTTGTGTCTATTTTTCTTAAAAAAACCTTGGAGGGAGTATCCGTATCATGACAATCTCGAAGAACGAAACGGTTGTACAGACGAAGGGGAATCTGGCAAGTAATATGAACGGCGAAATGGTTATGTTTCGCATTGAATCTGGAAAATATTTCAATATTGGACGAATTGGCGGCCGGATATGGAGTCTTATCGAATCGCCAATTACAGTTGAAGCGCTGATAACCGAACTGACAAGCGAATTTGAGGTTACCGAGGAAGCGTGCGAGGCGGAGGTTGTCAATTTCTTGGAGAAAATGGCTAAAGAGCAGTTGATTGTTGTTCAAGCGGTATCATGAATTTATTTTAATTGGAAGGGGTAATGCCCCTTGTTAAACAAACTGAAGGCTTTCGCAGCTTGGCCGCTGAAACGCAAATGGTTGTATGCTGAAGCTTTTCTATGTTTGGGCTGGGCACGGATTTTGAAGCTGCTTCCGTTCGCCAACATTGCACCTAAGCTTGGTTTACGAATGTTTGAGACTCCCTTTGAACATGCAGCAGACGAGAAAATGGTAAAGAGTGTCTCGCAGGCGGTAAGAACCATGAGCCGTTATACCTGGTGGGAAAGCATGTGCTTGGTTCAAGCGATCGCTGCATCGAAAATGCTGGAGCGGCGGGGCGTTTCCAGTACGTTGTACCTTGGTACCGGTAAAGACCCCTCGGGTCGAATGATTGCCCATGCATGGCTGCGCAGCGGGAAAATCTATTTAACAGGCTACGAACAAATGCAGCACTTTACTGTTGTTGCGTTATTCGGCAACACAGTTAAATAGGAGCCCAATACCGCACCGACAAAGAGGTGACCGCATGACTGATCTTATTTACTATATGAAGAGGCTTCACGCCGTTTCGGGGATAAAACTGTACCTTAATCTTATTATGATGATCGTGATTAGCTCAATTGAGGGCTTCAGCATTTATCTGCTCGTGCCGCTGCTCGGCATTACGGGTCTTGTAAGCATGGGTTCAGTGAATATCCCCTTTCTTGACCATATCGATCGTGTGGTGCAAGAAATTCCTCCTCACACACGGCTCCTGACTATGATTGCCCTTTATATTCTACTTATCATTGTGCAATCGGTTATTCAAAAAAACCAAACTGTTCAAAGCAGCAATATCCAGCAAGCTTTTATCCGCGACATTCGCCTCAAAACATACAAGGATTTGATTCAGGCGGATTGGAGTCTATTCCTACGAACGAGGAAGTCGGACATTAATCATATCCTTAATTACGAACTTGTCCGCATTATTTTGGGAACCAACTTGGTCCTGAAACTAATGACCACCTTCTTGTTTACGGCTATCCAATTGACGATCGCATTCTTGCTTTCCTATAAGCTTACCTTGTTCGTTATGGCAAGCGGACTGATTCTTGCGTTATTCTCCCGCCGATTCTCAAAACATGCGAAGAAAATCGGAGCAGAAACATCTGAGCTTAACAGACAGTATGTCGCCAATATTACCGATCATTTCAATGGGATTAAGGATATTAAAACGAATACGCTGGAATCCCGGCATTACGGTTGGTTTAAAAGACTGTGCGAACAATTGGAGACGAATATGACCCAATTCGTACGCCTGCAATCGAATACGCAGCAATTTTATAAAATCACATCGGCTATTCTTATTGGCGCATTGATATACGTCTCATTCGAGGTGCTGCATTCGCAGGCAGGCCAGATGCTGTTAATCGTCGTTATTTTCTCTAGATTATGGCCGAAGTTCATTACGGTTCAGAATAGCTGGGAATCAATCGTTTCGTCGCTTCCGTCTTTCAGGAGCCTTAGAAAGCTGCAGCAGGAATGCGAACAGGCTAAAGAGATGGATCTGTTCCAGCCCGCGAGTACAATCGAACCAGTAGCAATGGCTTACGAGATTGAATGCCGAGGCTTGTATTTCCGATATAGTGAAAACCATAGCGAATATGCGCTTAACAATATAAATGTAAAGATTCCTGCTCGGGGAATGACGGCGATCGTCGGCAAGTCTGGAGCGGGCAAAAGCACACTGATCGATTCGATCATCGGACTCGTTCAGCCTGAACGTGGCGAAGTTCTGTTCGACGGCGAACAGCTTACTCAATACAATATCCAGGCCATTCGCCGCATGTTCAGCTTCGTATCGCAAGAGCCTTTCTTGTTCCATGCCAGTATAAGAGACAATTTGATGCTCGTAGATCCTCAGGCAACCGAAGAGAAGCTATGGGAAGCACTCAGCTTCTCTGTCGCTGATGAATTCGTTCGAAAGCTGCCTGAGGGCTTAGATACGATTATTGGCGACAGGGGAGTCCGCTTGTCAGGCGGTGAACGTCAACGAATCGTACTTGCAAGAGCGATCCTACGAGAGCCTTCCATTCTTATTCTCGATGAAGCCACTAGCGCATTAGATACGGAGAATGAGGCGCGAATCCAGAAGGCCTTGGATCTCTTGAAAGGCAAAATGACGATTATTATAATCGCCCATCGGCTATCCACTATTCGGAATGCCGATCAAGTGCTTGTGTTGGAGAGAGGAATGCTTGTGCAGCAGGGTGGTTTCCATCAGTTGTCTGCAGAGCCGAGAGGAACATTCAGCAAATTACTGGCTTATCAACTGGAAGCAAACGCGTAATTCATTTCCATTTAAGCAATAAGGAGTCTTGTTATATGAAACTTCGAATGAAGCGAGTACTCATCTGGACGGGGACAGCCGCGGCAGTCATTGCTATTTTGGCAGGCAGCTTAGTGTGGTATGCGTATCATAGCGCAGAAAAAGCAGCCAATAAAATGTATGAAAATATTGATGCTGTGAAACCGGTCTATGTTAGTAAAGATACGACGGTAACGAAGAATACGAAACCTGCAGAAACGAAGCCGATTAAGAATATGGCTCCATTTACGGTACTGGTATTAGGCGTCGATCAACGCGCTAATGATCGGGGGCGTTCAGATACGATTATCGTATTGACGGTCAATCCGGCCAAAAATTCGATTTTGATGTTCAATATCCCTCGAGATACGCGTACGACGATTGTCGGACACGGTACAGTAGATAAAATCAATCATGCCTATGCGTTCGGTGGAGTGCCGATGTCCATAAACACGATAGAAAATTTCATTGATTATCCGATCGATTATTATGTCAAGGTCAATATGGAGGGCTTCTCGCGTTTAATTGATATCGTTGGCGGCGTTGAGGTGGACAATCCGTTTGCCTTCGATTACATAGACCACCATTTTGACCAAGGTCATCTTCAATTGAATGGTGATGAGGCCCTTTTGTATTCACGTATGCGCTATGATGACCCAAGGGGCGATTTTGGCAGAAATACGAGGCAACGCGATCTTCTTCGGGGGATTATGAAAAACACGATGAATATTTCTTCAATCACCCATGTCAACTCCTTATTACGAGAATTGGGTGATAGCGTAAAGACCGATATCACATTTAAAGAAATGAAAAGTTTTGTCGCGAATTACCGTCCGGAGATTAATAAAATCGATACGGTTGAAGTTCAGGGCAAAGGACAGACCATAAATAAAATTTGGTACTATATCGTGGACGATAAAGAACGGGAGAGAGTCCATGCCTTGATTAAGGAGCATCTCCAGAATGGAGACTAAAATGATACATCGGTTATTTATTGCCATACCGCTGTTGGTTTTGTTAGCCTGGATTGTAATTGTGTTCTTGCTTTCTTCAGAATCTTATCAGGAACAGAGCCTGCTGCCATTCTTGCATCGAACTTTCACAGCGCATATGCTCCAGAAAATACTTCCGACAATCAACTTCGAATATCATCATGCTAAATACTCTTCCCAAAGTGATCCTTATGCGTTGCTTGAATTTTTATTTCGTAAATGTGCGCATTTGTTTATGTATGCAATGCTGGCGATCCTTGCCGCATTCGCACTTGGTGTAACAAAGCGGCCAGTGTATCGGCTGCTTTTGCCTTTAATAATAGTTGCTTTGATTGCCTCATTGGATGAACTCAATCAAAAAAGGATCCCGGGTCGGACTTCTAATCCTCAAGATATTCTCATAGATCTGACAGGGGGATGTATAGGAATCCTGATTTATTATCTGAGCCATTATGTCTATCGAAGAATAAGATACCCCAAAGGTTCATAAAGTGAAATAGCTTTGTGGACAGGGGGATGCTTAGATGAGGCGACGCGGCAAAGGTCGAGCATGGTTAACGATAGCGATTGGGGTCACGATCGTATGGGTACTGTGGCTGACCTGGCATAATGGAGCAAAGCTATTTTCCTCTGGTGATAAGGGCGGAGCAATCGAACTGGTGGAGCAATTTTACCAAGATGAACAAGCAGGCGATTATGGAAGCGCCTGGGAATTGTTTCATCCGCTTATGCAAAAGCATTATGGCAAATCGGAATATATACAGAAGCGGGCACATGTAACCATGCAAGATTTTGGTGCGCAGACCTTTGAATATACGTTAGGACCGCCCAAACTTTTATCCGGTTGGAAAATGAGCAGCGACTCAGCGGAATTCCAAAATGTCTATGAAATTGTTGTCACGCAGAAATTCCATAGCGCATATGGCAACTTTGAGCTTATTCAGTCATGTTATGTCGCGAATGAATCGGGAGCATGGAAGTTATTGTGGTCCTTCCAGAATGACGTCTAGCATGATACGAAATGTATCAAATTGATGATGGAAAAGGCGGATTCCGAATGGAAATCAAGAACAGTTACCTACGTCGAAGTCCTGTAAGAATCCGGATATGGAACGATGTGAAGGCTGAGATTGCAATATCTGATGTTAAGGGAAATTACGTAGATTCGAAGGCGTCCTCAGCACTCATTCAGGACATAAGTCCTACGGGGGCTCGATTGTTAACCCATCTTCGATTTCCGGTCAATAAGGACTACCATATTCGGATAATGATCACCATCGGAGAGTGGGAATTCAACTTGACGGGGCAGATTGTCTGGAGACGTAAGGATGAGAATTTGTATATGTATGGCTGCGAGTTTGTTCCTGATCGGCATATTCGCCAAGCGCTTGCCGTGGCATTGAAGGAGAAGCTGCGACTGATGAATCCTGAACGTCAGCGAATTCATCTTATGTATCAACAGGTGTTAGATGCTATGCTTAGGCCTTCGTCATCTATGGACGCAAGCTTATAATGATGGAGTTAGAATCTGATTTTCGCACAAGCGGAGAGGGGGTTCTTTTTTTATCAAATTATATAATACACACAAAAAAAATAGTTACAAATTGTATCATTTATAGTAAAATAGAACCAGATAGGAAATTGATACATATGCTCAAGTGGAGGGACCTATGAGCGCTATTGTCGGAATTCATCATTTTAACGAGCCTCCCATTGAAGAGCATACCATCCAGAAAATGATGCAAGCATTGCAGAAATATCCAGCTGACGATGTAAGGATCTGGGAAGGTAATCAGATTTCGTTGGGCTGTCATGCGCAATGGATAACGCCGGAGTCGGTCAACGAGCAGCTTCCTTATCACGATGTCAAACACCGCCTTGCCATAGCGACGGACGCGATTCTTGATAATCGGGAAGACTTGTTCGAACAATTGCAAGTTGACAGTGCGTTAAGAGCGTCCATGACCGACAGCGAGCTTATCGTATTGGCTTACCGTCGGTGGGGGATCGATTCTCCGCAATACCTTGTCGGCGATTTCGCCTTTATTATCTGGGACGAGTTGAAGCAGTATCTTTTTGGCGCCCGTGATCTATTGGGGAATCGCACCCTCTATTATCACCACAATAATAGGCATTTCGCCTGCGCGACGGTTATTCCTCCTCTATTTGCTTTGTCAGGGTTCAAGAGGCAGTTTAACGAATCATGGTTGGCCGAGTTCCTGGCCATTCCTTCGATCTTGGATTCCTCCAATGTTCAATCGACAGCCTACAATGATGTATTTCATTTGCCTCCAGCTCATTCGTTTATCGTTGCCAATGGAATTTTGACCATACGCCAATATGCATCACTGGTATCGCCGGTGGAGTCGCTTCGGCTTAGATCGAATGAAGAGTACGAGGAAGCTTTACGAAGTGTGTTCTTGAAAGCGGTAACATCTAAACTTCGATCGCGAAAGCAAGTAGGATCAAGCTTGAGCGGCGGACTGGACTCCGGCGCAGTGGTTAGCTTTGCGGCAAAGGCGCTGCAAAAAGAAGGAAAAATTTTACATACTTATAGTTACGTTCCGCCGTCGGATTTCGTGGATTGGACATCCAAGAGAAGATTTGCCGACGAGCGCCCATATATCTATGAAACGGTTCGTCATGTAGGAAATATCGCAGACCATTATCTGGATTTCCCTAACCGCAGCTCGTGGTCGGAAATCAACGATTGGCTGGAATTATTGGAGACCCCTTACAAGTGCTTTGAAAATTCCTTCTGGATGTCGGGGATATTCGAAGAGGCGAAGAAGCAGGATGTCGGCGTTCTGCTAACGGGGGCCGGTGGTAATCTATCAATCTCCTGGGGCTCGGCCATTGATTACTATGCACATTTAACTAAGCGATTGCGATTAGTAAAGCTGAAGCGCGAGCTTGGACAATTTAGTAATCAAATTGGGATCGAAAAATCTTGGTTACTGAGGATGATCGTAAAGACTGCTTTTCCATTGCTGGATCGTTCTTCCTATGGAGATTTGGCACTGATTCATCCGGACTTCGCCAGGGAATCTCGTGTTTATGAACGACTGAAACAACGGGAAACCAGGCTGCCGGATTCAACATCGGATTATATTAAATCTAGATACTATGAGTTCAAAGATTTGGTTTTTCCACATATGACTGGAAAAATGGAAACGCAGCTATCCTTAAGGTATGGCATATGGGAGCGGGATCCGACCTATGACCCAAGAGTGATTCGATTCTGTCTGTCCGTCCCGCTCGATCAATATGTGCAAAATGGTGTCGACCGTTCGCTCATCCGCAGAGCCACCAAGGGGCATTTGCCCGACAGGGTTCGGCTAAACCAGCGCTACCGCGGCGTGCAAGGAGCCGACTGGATTCACCGGATGATGCCGTCATGGCGTATGTTCACGGATGAGCTCCGCCAATTGTGCCAAGACAGCGTATGCGTACGATTGTTGAACATTGAGCAGGTCAAAAAATCCCTCGCTGCGATAGGAGAGTCGCCGCGACCTGACCAAGCATTCGATTCGAATGCAAGGTTTCTAATGAGGAGCTTGATCGTCTATCGATTTATGAAGCAGCTTGCATAAGGCAAAGGCTTTGAAAGGAGGTGATAACAATGGAGAAATTGACGACGAAAACATGGGAAGCACCTCAGTTGGAAGTACTCGACGTAGCAATGACGATGCACGGGGCAAAAGGTACAATCGTTGATAAAAACCGGATCGATGCGAAACACCCTGAAAAGTCTTGATTTTCTTCAAGGTTTTACTTACGGCCCTTATATGCGTTGCCTATAAGGGCTCTCTATTAAATTGCTGCAGGAATGGGGATGGATAGATGAGAACAACTGCCTTGCAAACGCGCTATACGGTATTCAGCCTTAGATTGGAAAGTGAGTTCAAGATCCCCGAGCTCATGCAGGCAGCAGATTGGGAAGAAGAAACGGATGTTGAAATTCGGTTTGGAGAGTTAACGGAAGCCTGGGAAGAATGCAGCATCGAAGGGGAGTACATGGCATTCGAAGGAGCGCATGTCTTTTTACGCGTTCCCGATACGGCCATTTATCGCATCAGCGAAGGCAGCCAAATTACCGTATCGCCCTTTCCTGGAGCAGATGAGCAGAACATTCGCCTCTACCTGCTAGGAACGTGCATGGGTACGCTGTTGATGCAAAGAAGAATTCTACCGCTTCATGGCAGTGCTGTCGTCATCGATGGAAAGGCCTATGCGATCGTCGGGGAATCGGGAGCAGGCAAATCGACGCTTGCTGCCGCATTTTCAAATCTTGGCTACCAGCTCTTGACCGACGATGTCATCGCGGTATCGATGAACCGGCACGACCAGGTCCCCATCGTATACCCGGCTTACCCGCAGCAAAAGCTGTGGCAGGAAAGCATCACACAATTGGGAATGGATTCAAGTCGGTATAGCCCGTTGTACGAGACTAAGTTTGCCATTCCGATACCATCCCTTTTTTGCACGACTCCCGTACCACTAGCAGGTATCTTCGAACTCGAAAAGACGAACGGCCACGAGGTGGGAATCCGGCGATATGACGGCCTAGAACGGCTTTTTATCTTGCGCAAGCATACTTATCGTGAATATCTGATTACGCAGCTTGAAGGAGATCAATGGCATTTCAATACGATCTCGGGTCTCGCCGGTCAGGTACAGATGTATCAAATTCGCAGACCTATTGACGGGTTTAGCGTCTATGATCTCGTAAACGAAATCCTTAATGCCGTAGACGAGGCCAATGTAAGCTAAGGAGAGAACAACAATGGGCCGGATTTTAATTTATGTGAGGAAGCTTCATGACTATGCTGGTTTCAAGCTCTACCTCAATTTGTTCGGCATGATGGCTTCCGGTGTACTGGAAGGAATAGGAATATTCCTGTTGGTCCCGTTGCTGGCCTTGTTCGGCCTAACCGATGCCGGGGGAGGAAGCAGCCTGCCTCTTGTCTCTTCCGTTGTTGCTTCACTGAGCAGCCTCTCGGAAGATCGGAAGCTTGTTATCGTTCTTAGTCTCTTCATCTTGCTTGTATTGGGGCAGGCTTATTTGCAGCGAGTGTTAACCAATCTAAATGAAGTCATTGAGCAAGGGTTCATCCGTTATTTGAGAGTGGAAGTGTATCAATCGCTGTTGCAGTCAAATTGGTCTTTCTTTCTAAAGAAGAGAAAGTCGGATTTCGTCCATATCATGACGCAGGAATTGTCTCGCGCAAGCTATGGCGTTTATTTATCGCTGCGATTAGTGACGACACTGCTATTTACTTCAGTTCAGATAGGGCTGGCGATGCTGTTATCCTGGAAACTAACGCTTTGTATCCTGATCTGCGGCTGCATCGTTGCGGTGTATTTACGTGCGTTTATCCGGAAATCACGAGCGAACGGCTTCGAATCGTCGGAGCTAGTACAAAGCTATTATGCCGGAATGACCGAGCAATTCAACGGTATCAAGGAAATCAAGAGCAACAGGCTGGAAGGGCAGCATATGGACTGGTTCCGTTCGCTGAGCGTTCAACTAGAACAAAACTCCGTAAGCTTCACGAAGCTGCAATCCAACACGCAATTTTATTACAAAGCCGCATCAGGGCTGCTTATTGCGCTATTTGTTGTTTTATCCTTGAAAGGGCTTCATGTCGATTCAGGGCAATTGATATTAATTGCCATTATTTTTACGCGGTTGTGGCCTAAGTTCGCAATGCTTCAATCCAGCTGGGAACAACTTGCCCAGTCGATTCCCGCTTTCAAGAATTTAATGGATTTGCAAATCGAGTGCAGGGGTTCGCAGGAACTTGAAGATAACCAACATCCTTTCGACCATCCAGCGCGAATGGAACAAGGAATCGAATGCCGGAATGTCTACTACCGGTATAATCCTAACCATTCCGAGTACGCGCTTGAAGATATCAGTCTTTGCATTCCGGCGAACAGCATGACCGCCATCGTTGGCAAGTCCGGCGCGGGCAAGAGCACCTTGATCGATCTATTGATCGGGCTAATCCAGCCCGAACGGGGAGAGGTGCGGGTAGACGGCAAGCCGCTGGGAAGCGCCGGCGCGCTTTCCTTGCGGAACAGCGTGAGCTACGTCTCGCAGGATCCGTTCCTGTTCCATGCCAGCATCCGGGACAATCTCGCGATCGCCCGCCCCGGCGCGAGCGAGGACGCGATGTGGGAGGCGCTGCGCGCGGCCGCGTCGGAGACGTTCGTCCGGCGGCTGCCGCTCGGCCTCGATACGGTGCTGGGCGACCGGGGCGTCCGCCTCTCCGGCGGCGAACGCCAGCGGATCGTGCTCGCGCGGGCGCTGCTGCGCAAGCCGGCCGTGCTCGTGCTCGACGAAGCCACCAGCGCGCTCGACGGCGAGCACGAAGCGCGGATCCAGGAAGCGCTGGACCGCCTGAAGGGCAGCATGACGATCATCGTCATCGCCCACCGGCTCTCGACGATCCGCGGCGCGGATCAGGTCGCGGTGCTCGAGAACGGCCGGCTCGCGCGGCTGGGGGAGTACCGGCAATTGGCCGGCGAAGTAGACGGGCCGTTCGGACAACTGCTGAGCTATCAGCGCACGAGCAGCGGGTGAGGCGAAAGCCGGGCCTGCTGCTTTTTTTGTTTTGCCCATTTTCGTAAGCGATTTCAGAAAAAAGGGTCCTCGCGGCGACAAAATTTCGGCCCTTCCGATTGACAATTGGCGAATGTTGTCATATTCTAATCTTAAATGATACGTATCGTAACATGTAATTCATATTTTGATACAAAAGGTATATAAATAGAGGGGACATTCGATACCGTAAAAGGGGAGATCCATGATGAATAAGGATCAATTTTATTGCGTCGGCTGCGGGAAACTGACGGTCAACGCGGAAGCGGACAAGCTGTTCACGACGGGCTATTACCGGATCGTTTACCGTCTCGGCTGCTGCAAGGCTTGCTTGAAGCGGGCCGCCGAAGAGGACCTTGGGCAGCGGAGCCGCACGCTCCCGCAGGATGCGCCGCCCTATGGCAGGTTCTCGGCGATCGGCTTCGTAGCGCCGAAGGAACGGTTTCTCGTCTTTAATTGATCGCCGACCGATTCACTGCGTTTCCCAAGCATGATCTCGCCGCCCGCTTCGCCCCTCGTTACCTTCCCGCCTTCCAATCGCTTCCTGCATTCGGTATACTGATGGGGACAAGACGCGGGCGCGAGCGGCAACGCCGGGCACCGCGGTTACGGGGGGTTAGGACAATGGCGTATGGGACCGTATCGGACGAGCAGCCGATCGTGCGGCTGCAGCAGGTCACGAAGGTCATCGGGAAGCGGACGATCATCGACGGCTTGACGCTCGACATTCCGCGGGCGGAGGTGCTCGGCTTTCTGGGGCCGAACGGCTCGGGGAAGACGACGACGATCCGGATGATGGTCGGGCTGATGCGCATGACCAAGGGCGACGTGCTGATCGGCGGGCACAGCGTCCGCGACGAGTACGAGCAGGCGATCCGCCATGTGGGCGCGATCGTCGAAAATCCGGAAATGTACAAGTATTTGACCGGGTATCAGAATCTGCTTCATTTCTCCCGGATGGTGCCGGGCATCACGAGCCAGCGGATCGACGAGGTCGTCGAGCTGGTCGGGCTGAAGGAGCGCATCCACGATAAAGTGAGGACTTATTCGCTCGGCATGCGGCAGCGGCTCGGCGTGGCGCAGGCGATTATGCACAAGCCGTCCCTGCTCATCCTGGACGAGCCCACCAACGGGCTCGATCCGGCGGGCATCCGCGAGCTGCGCGACTACCTGCGCAAGCTCGCCAAGGAAGAGGGCATCGCCGTCTTCGTCTCCAGCCACCTGCTGAGCGAGATGGAACTGATGTGCGACCGGGTCGCCATCATTCAAGGGGGCAAGCTGATCGACGTCCGGCTGATCCAGAGCGGCGCGCAGCTGGCCGAGACGAGCGGGCCCGTGGTGTTCGAGGTCGACCGGCCGGACGACGCCGTGCGGTTGCTGGCGCAGCACGAGCCGGCGCGCGTGGAGGAAGGCGCGCTCGTGCGGGCGGACCGCGAGACGGTGGCGCGGATCAACGCGGAGCTGGTCGGAGCGGGCATTAAGGTATACGGGATTCGCGTCCTGAACAAATCGCTGGAGGATCAATTCCTCGAGATGACGGGAGGCCAACAGCTTGTATAACTTTTTGCAGCTCGTCCGCAACGAGAATATGAAGATTTACCGGCGCATCGGCACGTGGATCATGTTCGGCATCATCCTGCTGATCGTCATTCTGCTCAGCGTCCTGTCGAAGTCGTTCGACAAAGGCGGGGAGTCGATGTGGAGCGTCATGAACAGCATCGAGCAGTTCAGCTACCTGCTCGTCACGATTTTCACGGTCGTGGTGTCCGCGGAGAGCGTGGCGGGGGAATTCTCCTCGGGCACGATCAAGCTGCTGCTCATCCGGCCGTGGAGCCGTTCCAAAATCCTATTATCCAAGTACGTCGCGCTGCTGCTGTTCGCGCTGCTCATGACCGTCGTCATGCTGGGCAGTTCGTTCGTGCTGAACCTGATCCTGTTCGGCTACGGCGACGCCAAGACGGCGAGCGACGCGCTCGGCGTTCCGAACAGCTCCAGCCCGTTCAGTTATATGATCCAGGCATACATCCTCGATTATATCGGGCTCATCATGATCGTCACGTTCAGCTTCATGCTCTCGACGCTGTTCCGCAGCGGAGGGCTGGCGATCGGCCTGTCGATGTTCATCTACTTCTTCGGGATGATCGGAAGCAATCTGCTGATGATGCTGGAATACAAATGGGTGGACTACCTGCTGTTCCTGCACCTGAATTTGAAAGGGTACCTGGGCAGCAAGGAAATCGCCCACGGGATGACGCTCGGCTTCTCGCTCGCCGTGCTCGCGGGCTACTACATCGTGTTCGTCGCGATTACGTGGCTCGTGTTCAACCGGCGGGATGTCGCGACCTGACGGCTTCCCGCGCATCGCGTTCCAAGACGGCTCCTGACTTCGGTCGGGGGCCGTTTGCGTTGGTATCAGCCATTCAGATGCCGGGTATCGGTATCTCGTATTAACCGCGATGGCAAGAGGCGCGGTATGCTGGACATACAAGCTTGCGTCTAGCGCAGATATCGGGAGGTAACGGTAACCATGGAACGACCTGCAAGCGAGCGTAAAACGATCCTCGTCCTGCTCGGAGGCGCGGCTGCTTTAATCGTCGCGATGGGCATCGGGCGGTTTGCTTTCACGCCGATCCTGCCTTCGATGCTGGAACGGCATTTGTTCACGGCCGCGGGGGCCGGTTATTTGGCTTCAAGCAATTATTTGGGGTATTTGCTCGGCGCGGTCGCGCTGACGCTGGTCCGGGTGAAGAACCGGTCCGCGGTGCTGGCCGCGGGACTGCTCGCCAGCATCGCGACCACGTGGGGCATGGCCGCTTGCGGCAGCCTCGACGGCTGGCTGGCGCTCCGCTTCATGTCGGGCTTCGCCAGCGCGGTCGTCTTCATTCTCGTATCCGGCATCGTGCTGGAACGGCTGTCGGCGCTGCAGACCGGTTTGTTTTACGGGGGCGTGGGCACGGGCATTCTGCTGACCGGGCTTTCGGTTCCGCTGCTCAGCCGGCAAGGGGACTGGAGCGCGGCCTGGCAGGGCTTGGGGGCGATCAGCCTCGTCTTGGGCGCTGCGGCGTGGCTGGCGCTGGGGGTTCGCTCCGGCGGGGCGAAGCCGTCCGTCCAGGCTGCGATTGACGCTATGCCGTCCGACGCCCGCCGGATCGTCATCGTGCTCATGATCGCGTACGGGCTCGAAGGCTTGGGGTATATCGTAACGGGGACGTACTTGGCGGCCTTCGCGAAGACGGTCTCGAGCCTGCCGAATTTGCCGTCGGTCAGTTGGATGGTGGTAGGCGTCGCCGCGGCGCCGTCGTGCCTCGTCTGGTCGCTGCTTGCCTCCGCGTGGGGGAAGAAGCGGACGCTGACCGCCGCCATGCTCCTGCAGGCAATCGGCATCGCCGTGCCGGTGCTGGCGCCGTCGTCCGTCGCCGTGTTCGTCGGCGCGTTCCTGTTCGGGGCGACGTTCATGGGCATTACGACGCTGTTCGTCGCCTACGCCAAAGAGCTGTATCCGCAGAACAACCGGACGATGATCGGCTGGCTGACCGCGTTCTTCGGGCTCGGGCAGATGATCGGGCCGCTCGTCGCGGGCATCCTGCTCGCGGGGAACGGCGGTTATCGCGAAGCGCTGCTCGGCGCGGCGGGCATCGTCCTGCTTGGCGCGCTGAGCCTGCCGCTCGGCATCGGCCGTACGTCGGGACGGGCGCCGTTGAATCGGACGGTTTAGGAAGGGTTCGCGGCCCGCAAAATCGAAAGCGCCCGGAAAGGGCGCTTCAGGTTGTAGAGAAACCCACGTTTTTTTAAACGTCGGGTTTCTTTTTCAATACTTGAGGGCTTCGGAGGGGCGGGTTATCCCTCCGAAGCCCTCCTTTCTAGGTGAAGGGCGATCTTCTTCATGTTC
>NZ_JAGGDJ010000003.1 GCF_017652985.1 Paenibacillus artemisiicola | reverse complement strand
GCTCCGCGCCCGTGCCGCGCCAAGCGGCAAGCCCGGCCTCCAGCGCGTCCAGCAGCGCGTGCGCCGGCGGCCCGGCAAGCACCTGCTGAAGCGCGCCGATCGTCGCGCCCGTCATCGGCAGGCCGCGCTTGAACGCCAGCGCGGCCGCCCGCAGCCAAGACTGCGCATCGCCGCCGGCAGGCAGGGCGGCCAGCGCGGCTTTGAATTGACTCGCCGCGTCGCGGGTCAAGGCGAGCCCGTCATTCCGCAGCTCGGCGACCAGCGACGCGGACGCTTTCGTATCCGGCAGCCCGAGCGCCTGGATCCACGCCTTGACGCTCGCCTCAGGCGCCGGGCCGGCATCCGGCTCCGCCTGCTTCAGCACGAGCGCGCCGTCAGCGGATTCCGGCTGCACCTGGAGCAGCACCGCCTTGCCGGGCTCGAGCGGCGCGTCCAGCTTCGCCTGGACGGCCACGCCGTTGATTTGCACGATGCCTTCCTGGTCGCCGGTCATCTTCACCAGCACGCCGCGCACCTTTTGCCCCGCCTTCAGCTCGAGCGCGCGGACGTCCCCGGCCTGCGCATCGCCGACCAAGCCTTTCATTAATTGTCCGATCGACATCGACATGTGCCGCACTTCCTTCCGCTTGCGCAAAACCTATAGCCCTTTTATCGGCCAAACCGCCGCCCGGCTGAACCCCCCGCCGCATGCGCGGCAAATCAATGGCCGAATACGCGTCGCGCAACGGTCTACTGCACAGAGCCTATGAGATCGGCCGCAGAATCCAAGCCTACGACCACCATCACGCAATTACGCAATCATCCCTTCACGCAATCACCCAGCGTGCCATCGTTGCATCCGCATCGCTTAAGCGCCGTCTTTCTTCCGGCTCCTTAAAACAATGCCTGCTGCTCCGCAAACAGCTTGCCGAGGAAGCTTTGCCGGTGCATCGGGCTAGGGCCGTAGGCGAGCAGCTTCTCGCGGTGCAGCTTCGTGGCGTACCCTTTATGTATCGCAATGCCGTAGTCGGGATACAGCTTATCCCATTCGTCGCAGCACAGCCGGTCCCGCGTCACCTTCGCGAGAATGGATGCCGCGGCGATGGATTGGCTTCTTGCGTCCCCTTTGACGATCGCCTCCTGCGGCACGTCGACGTCCACCTTCTCGGCATCGACGAGCAAGTAAGCCGGTTGAACGCCCAGCGACGCGACGGCTTGCTTCATCGCCAGCCGCGCGGCCTGTTTTATGTTGATCGCATCCACCGTCGCGGCGTCGACGCGGGCGACCGACCAGGCTTCCGCGCAGTCGACGATCTGCCAATATAAGGCCTCCCGCTTCTTCTCCGTCAGCTTCTTGGAATCGTTGACCCCTTCCAGCACCAATCCTTCCGGCAAAATGACGGCAGCCGCCACCACGTCGCCGAACAGGCATCCCCGTCCCACCTCGTCGATGCCGGCGATGCCGCGGATGCCTTGCTCCCATAACGGCTTCTCGAATTCTTCCAACATGCCGTTCTCTCCTCCCTCCACCAACGCGACGCCTAAGGGCCGCGTCTGCATGTCCCGTCCATCCGGCGGATCCCGATAGATCTCTCCCCATGCCTGCCGGATCTTCGCTATATCAATATCCGAAAACGCTTCTCCAAGCAATTATGTACGGTACACGGGCAAGCGGTTTCGCGTTCCTCTATTATCGCAAGCGCCGCCTCGTTTGTCATGACCTTGAGCTTGAATGATGGCTGGCAAATCCGCGCAAACGAACAAGTAGCTAAAGCTCCCTGGGTCGCTTTCGGCCCGCTTCTTAGATGCCTTAATGCGCTTGCCTCCATCTCCAAAGCTGCTTCTTGCTTCTCGCGCCGCCTTTCAACTCCGCATGCCAACAAAAAACGGCCGCCCCGTCTATACAAGGCAGCCGTTCTCCTTAACGCGCATCTTCCGGCGACTCGAGCGTGATGCGGCCCAAGTTCCCCGCGCGCAGCTCGCGCAAAATAATGCCCGACGCTTTCTCCAAATCGACGCGGCCGCCGCTGACGAGGCAGCCCCGCTTGCGCCCGATGTCTTCCATGACGCGCACGAGCTCCTGATTATCCTCCGGATCCCGCGGCGGCTCCGTCAGGCCGAAGCGTTCCGCGAGCGCGTCCCAATAGCGGCCCGCCAGCTCCTTGATCGCGAAGAACGCCACGTCCTCCACGTTCAGCACCTGTTCCTTGATCGCTCCGGTCATCGCCAGCTTGTAGCCGACGAGCTGATCCTCGAACTTCGGCCACAAAATCCCCGGCGTATCGAGCAGCTCCATTTCCGTGCCGACCTTGATCCACTGCTGGCCTTTCGTGACGCCCGGGCGATCCCCGGTCGCCGCGATGTTCCGGCCCGCGAGCCGGTTGATCAGCGTCGATTTGCCGACGTTCGGGATGCCGACGATCAGTCCGCGCACCGCGCGCGGCGTCATGCCTTTGGCAATTTGCCGGGCAATCTTCTCGTGCAGCAGTTCTCGCACCTTGGCCGGAATTTCATTCACCCGGCTGCCCGTCGAAGCGTCGATCGCCAGGCTGGCATAGCCTAAGTTCGCAAAATGCGCCCGCCACAGCTCCGTCGTCCGCGCATCGGCCAAATCCGCCTTGTTCAGCAGGATCAACCGCGGCTTGCCGTGCAAAATCTCGTCCACCATCGGGTTCCGGCTCGAAAGCGGTACGCGGGCATCCAGAAGCTCGATCGCGATATCGATCAATTTCAGCTTCTCTTGGATTTCCCTTCTTGCTCTCGTCATGTGGCCGGGAAACCACTGTATCGTCATGCCGAACATTCACCTCATCCTTGTTTCACGAAAGCCAATTTATCGAGCGGCCAAAAAATAACGTCCGCCCGGCCGACGATCTCTTTGTCGTCGACGAAGCCGATAATCCGGCTGTCCTTGCTGTTGCGGCGGTTGTCCCCGAAAGCGAGCACGTGGCCCGGAGGCACGACGTCCGTGTCGAAATTCGAATTCGGGAAGTTCCGTTCTTCCCCGCCGTTATTGTTGAATATCTCGCCCTTCGCCTTCGCGGCCGCGATCGATTCCTTCAAGTACGGCTCGTCGACGAGTTTGCCGTTCACGTACAGATTGTCGTCCTCGTACTTGATCTTATCCCCGGGAACGCCAATGACGCGTTTGATGAAATCGCGGCCTTCTTCCGGCACGTGGAATACGATGACTTCTCCGCGCTTCGGCTTGCGCAGCTCGAAGATCGCCTTGTCGACGATCAGCCGCTCGCCGGTGTAAAAGTTCGGTTCCATGGACGGCCCGTCCACGATGAACGGCGCGAACAGGAAGTAGCGGATGACCAGGACGAGAATCGCCGCGATGGCCAGCGCCTTGACCCATTCGAACAGCTCCTTCTGCGCCTTGCCTTTGACCGGAGGCTTGTTCGGCGAATCGGGGGCATCCGTGCCGTCAACGACATCCCGATGCTCCTCAGGCTTTACGCTTTCCTGCTCGACTTGCTGTTCGTCATTGCGATGTTGTTGGTCCATGATTACACCCTCTTCTGTGCAGGAATATTAGCCTTGCTCGCCGATGCGATACAATGGTCAGCTATGTAAGAAATAAACGGATTTTCGGCGCGGCAAGTTTCGCCAGGCTGGATTTGCCTGCTTTTTTGCCGCCGGCCGCCTTCCGAAATTTAAACGTAAAAAAGCGAAAAGGGACTTGTTTGCGCAAGTCCCCCTCTTGTCGTGTGCATTAGCGAATTTCTTTGATTCTCGCAGCTTTGCCGCGAAGATTGCGAAGATAGTACAGTTTCGCGCGACGGACTTTACCGCGGCGAGCAACCTCGATCTTCTCAATTTTCGGCGAGTTCACTGGGAACGTTCTTTCAACGCCAACGCCGTACGAAATTTTACGTACCGTAAAAGTAGCGCTGATGCCGCCGCCGCGACGCTTGATGACGACGCCTTCGAACAGCTGGATCCGTTCGCGGGATCCCTCGATGACTTTTACGTGTACCTTAAGCGTATCGCCCGGGCGAAAGCTTGGAAGGTCAGTACGAAGATTTTCTTGCGCAATAGTTTGCAAAAGATTCATTTGATTTCAACTCCTTCCACCATAGACGTTCTTATAAGCTACCGGTTTCGCTAGGAAGGCCGGATCTTCGCTTATAGCGGACCGTCCGAGTTAACAAAGCAACATCTGATATATTAACACAATCCCGCCTAGAACACAATAACGAGATCCGCCGAATCCCTTATTTTTCTGCATCGGACGCGGACTGCGCCTGAAGCTCCCGCTCCTTGATGCGTTCCGCCAGCCAAAGCCGTTCTTTTTTGCTCAACTCCGCGGTTTCGAGCAGCTCGGGACGGCGTTCCAGCGTCCGCAAAATGGATTGTTGGCGCCTCCAGGTCTCCACGTTGGCATGATGGCCGGACGTCAGCACCTCCGGCACCTCCCAGCCCCGGAAAACCGCTGGGCGCGTATAGTGCGGATGCTCCAGCAGCCCGGTGCTGAAGGAGTCCGTCACGGCTGAATTCTCGTTGCCGAGCGCGCCGGGAAGCAATCGGACGATGCTGTCGATGACGACCATGGCCGGCAGTTCCCCGCCGGTGAGCACGTAGTCGCCGACCGAAATTTCGTCGGTCACGAGATGCTGGCGAATCCGTTCGTCGTAGCCTTCGTAATGGCCGCAGACGAACACCAGATGCTCGCTTGCCGACAGCTCCTCGGCCTTCCGCTGCGTATAGGGCTCGCCTTGCGGGCAGAGCAGGACGACGCGCGGCTTCGCTCCGCCTTCCGGCACGAGATCCTCGACCGCCGCGAACAGCGGCTCGGGCTTCAGCACCATGCCCCCGCCCCCGCCGTACGGATAGTCGTCCACCGTATTATGCTTATTGTTCGCGTAATCGCGAAAGTTAACCGCGTTCAGGCTGACGATTCCCTTTTCCCGGGCTTTGCCGAGAATGCTGGCGCCGAAGACGCCTTCGAACATCTCCGGAAACAGAGTCAAGACGTCGATGCGCATGTCTTAGATCAGCCCTTCCATCAGATGAACCTTGACCGTCTTGTTCGGCACGTCGACGTCCAGCACGACCTCGTCGATGACGGGTATCAGGACCTGCTTGCCCTTCTTCGGCTGAACCACCCACACGTCGTTCGCGCCAGGCACCAAAATTTCCGTAATGACGCCAAGGTCGGCGCCTTCGTCCGTCACGACGGCGCAGCCGATGATTTGGTGATGGTAATATTCGCCTTCCTCCAGCTCGACCATGTCTTCCTTCGGGACCTTCAAGGCCCAGCCTTTATATTTCTCGACGTCGTTGATGTTGTCGTAGCCCTTCAGCTTCAAGAAGTACATGCCCTTATGCTCTCTTGCGCTCTGTACTTCCACGTCCAGCTGCTGCCCGTTCTCTTCGTTCAAGAGCGTCAGCTTGGACTTCGGCGCAAACCGTTCCTCGGGAAAGTCGGTTTGGGAGATGACCTTCACTTCGCCGCGGATGCCGTGGGTGTTGACGAGCTTCCCGACCGATAGCCATTGTTGATTCATGCGTTGTCTCCTGCCTTATTCGTATTTTGCATCGAAAAAGAGCTAGGATAGCCATCCTAGCCCTGTCTCGATGCACGATCGCTACGAAATGATATCGACCATGACGCGCTTCTGCGATTTGACGGCCGCCGAAGCGACGACCGTTCTCAGCGCTTTGGCGATCCGCCCCTGCTTGCCGATCACTTTCCCGACGTCGTCGGGATTGACCGACAGCAGGTAAACGGTGCCGCGATCGTCTTCCTTCACGTCGACGCGCACATCCTCCGGGTTATCCACTAAAGCCTTCGCTATGACAAGAATCAAGTCCTTCATCACAATAGGCCCCCCGCACCGAGTAGGTTATTTTTGAAGTTTCAGCTCGTGAAGCTTCGTCATTACGCCCGCTTTGGAAAGCAGGTTGCGGACCGTATCGGAAGCTTGCGCTCCGTTTTGGAGCCATTTCAGAGCTTTCTCTTCATCGATGCTGACTTGAGCCGGTTGAGCAACCGGATTATAAGTCCCGATTTCTTCAATGAAGCGACCGTCGCGCGGGGAACGGGAATCGGATACCACTACGCGGTAGAAAGGCGCCTTGTGCGCACCGATGCGTTTCAAACGAATACGTACTGCCATGAGAATTCACCTCCTTCAAAGAATTTCGCCTGTCCGGAACCAAGCGGTCAGAACGGGAATTTCATCCCTTTGGGAAGCATGCCCTTGAGCCCTTTCAGGCCGCCCTTCGGTCCTTTCGGCCCCATCATGGACGAAAACTGCTTCATCATTTTTTTCATGTCGTCGAACTGCTTGATCAGCCGGTTGACCTCCGCGACGGAGGTTCCGCTGCCGAACGCGATGCGCTTGCGACGGCTATGGTTGAGAATTTCGGGCTTGCGCTTCTCTTCCTTCGTCATCGATTTGACGATCGCTTCGACGCGGCCGATCTGCTTCTCGTCGACTTTGAAGTTCTTCATGTCCTTCATCTTGCCCATGCCCGGCATCATGTCGAGCAGTTGGTCGAGCGGTCCGAGCTTACGCACTTGCTCCATCTGCTCGAGGAAATCCTCGAAGGTGAATTCCGCCGTGCGCATCTTGCGCTCCATCTCCGCGGCTTTCTCGGCGTCGATGGCGGTCTGGGCCTTCTCGATCAGCGACAGCATGTCGCCCATGCCGAGGATCCGGGACGCCATCCGTTCCGGATGGAACGGCTCGAGCGGCTCGATCTTCTCGCCCGTCGCCGCGAATTTGATCGGGCAGCCGGTGACGGCTTTGACCGACAGCGCCGCGCCGCCGCGCGTATCGCCGTCGAGCTTCGTGAGCACGACGCCCGTCAGCTCGAGCTGGCTGTGGAAGCTCTGGGCGACGTTGACGGCTTCCTGGCCCGTCATCGCGTCGACGACGAGGAGCACCTCGTCGGGCTTGGTCGCTTCGTGGATGTCGCGAAGCTCCGTCATCAGCGCCTCGTCGATGTGCAGCCGGCCCGCCGTATCGATGATGACGTAGTCATGGCCGTTATCCTTTGCGAGCTGAAGCCCTTGGCGGGCGATCTCGACCGGCGACGTCTGGTCGCCGAGCGTGAAGACCGGCACGCCGATCTGTTCGCCCAGCACCTGCAGCTGCTTGATGGCGGCCGGACGGTAAATGTCGCCCGCGATCATGAGCGGCTTATGCTTTTCTTTAAGGAGCAGCTTGGCGAGCTTGGCGGACGAGGTCGTTTTGCCCGCGCCCTGCAAGCCGACCATCAGGATGACCGTCGGCGGCTTGTTCGCTTTGGCGAGCTTCGTGTTCGTGCCGCCCATGAGCTCCGTCAGTTCTTTATTAACGATGTCGACGACGACCATGCCGGGCGTGAAGCTCTTCGTCAATTCGAGGCCGATCGCGCGTTCTTTCACCTTCGCGATGAAATCCTTGACGACCTTGAAGTTGACGTCGGCTTCGAGCAGCGCCAAGCGCACCTCGCGCATCGCCTCGTTGACGTCATCCTCCGTCACTTTCCCTTTGCCGCGCAATTTGCCGAACACGTTCTGCAGCCTGCTGGATAACCCTTCGAATGCCATGGACGTCACCTCCTGAAAATAATTTATGTAGCGCTTCCGCCTTCGCCGCGAAGCCCCTGCGCGATGGCCAGGAGCTCGGCGCGCATGTCGCTGTCTCCCGCGATCCGCTCCGCCATTTGATCCAGCTTGGCCAGCCACCGCTCGGCCGCTTCATGCTTGGCGAGCAGCTGCAGCTTGCTTTCGCAGCTCTCGAGCACGGCCTCCGCGCGCTTGACATGCTCGTAGACCGCTTGGCGGCTAATATCGAACTCGGCCGCGATCTCGCCGAGCGAGTAATCGTCATGAAAATAATATTTCAGAAACGTCTGCTGTTTCTCCGTGAGCAGCGTTTCGTAAAAATCGAACAGCATGTTGATCCGGTTCGTTTTCGCCAGGGCATCGGTTTCGTGCATGTTCATGCGATCCGCTCCTTTGCGTCAAGGCAAACGCCTTTACACCATTTCCACGACGACTATCATAGCGCAGCGGCCTATGCCCTGTCAAGCTGAATTCCTTGTCACCTAATTCCGGTCCGCTTCGGCTTCGTCCTCTGCGGCTTGCAGCAGCCCGCCGAACAGCGCGTGCACGAACTGCTCGGAATCGAATTCCTGCAGATCCTGCATCTTCTCGCCCAAGCCGACCAGCTTCACCGGCAAATCCAGCTCGTTGCGGATCGCGATGACGATGCCGCCCTTCGCCGTGCCGTCGAGCTTCGTCAGCACGAGGCCCGTCACGCCGCTCTTCTCGCCGAACAGCTTCGCCTGGCTGAGCGCGTTCTGGCCGGTCGTCGCGTCGAGCACGAGCAGCACCTCGTGCGGCGCGTTCGGCACCTCGCGCTGGATGACGCGGAAGATCTTGTTCAGCTCTTCCATCAAGTTATGCTTGTTCTGCAGCCGGCCCGCCGTGTCGCACAGGAGCACGTCGACGCCCCGCTGCTTCGCCGCGTGGACAGCATCGTACATGACCGCCGCCGGATCCGCGCCGGATTCCTGCTTGATTACGTCGACGCCGACGCGCTTGCCCCACACCTCGAGCTGCTCGATGGCGCCGGCTCGGAACGTATCTCCCGCCGCCAACAGGACGGATTTGCCTTCGGACTTGAATTTATGCGCGAGCTTGCCGATCGTCGTCGTCTTGCCGACGCCGTTGACGCCGACGAACAGAATGACGGTCATCCCCTGATCCGCCATGCGCAGCGACGTCGCCGCGTTTCCCTTCAGCAGCTCCACCAGCTTCTCGGACAAAATCGGCTGCAGCTCGGACGCTTCCTCGATTTTGCGCTTCTTCACTTCCGCGCGCAGCTCGTCGATCAGCTGCATGACCGTGTTCACGCCGACGTCCGCGCCGATCAAAATCTCTTCCAGTTCTTCGTAAAACGCTTCGTCGATCTTCTTCCGGCGCAGGATCAGCTCTTCGATTCTGCCGACGAACGCGGTCCGCGTCTTGGTCAAGCCTTCCTTGAAAATGGACGTGACCGCCTCGGTCTTCTGGGCGATGCTTTCTTTCAAACGTTTAAAAAAACTCATGTTTGGACCTCCATCCCTTTACTCGCAAAAGCCGGGCCATGCGCGGCATGCGCAGGCTCCGGCTTCTTGTATACGTTCGAAACGGTTGTTCGGGTGCAGCAATTACGCGGAGACCGGTTCGTCGTCCTCCAGGCGGACGGACACGAGCTTCGAGACGCCGCCCTCTTCCATCGTGACCCCGTAGAGCACGTCGGCTTCCTCCATCGTGCCCTTGCGGTGCGTGACGACGATGAATTGGGTCAGTTCCGAGAATTCCCGTAGATACTGGGCGAAACGCGCCACGTTCGCTTCGTCGAGCGCCGCTTCGACTTCGTCCAGCACGCAGAACGGTACCGGCTTCACCTGCAGAATGGCGAACAGCAACGCGATCGCCGTCAGCGCGCGCTCGCCCCCGGAGAGCAGCTGCAGGTTTTGCAGCTTCTTGCCCGGCGGCTGCGCGACGATATCGATGCCGCTATCGAGCACCCGATCGGGCTCTACCATGATCAGGTCGGCGCGCCCGCCGCCGAACAGCTTCGCGAAGACGACGACGAAATGCCCGCGGATCGCCTCGAACGTCGTCTTGAACCGGCGGCTCATCTCGTCGTCCATCTCGCGGATGACCTGATACAGCGTCGTCTTCGCCTCGATGAGGTCGTTCTTCTGGTCGTTCAGGAACGTGTAACGCTCCTTGACGCGCTCGTATTCGTCGATCGCGCCGAGATTCACTTCGCCCAGGCCGGAGATGCGCCGCTTCAAATCGCGCACTTCGTTCTGCAGCGCGAGCACGTCCTCCGGAACGGGATAGCGCTCCTTGGCGAGCTCGTAGCTGAGCTCGTACTCTTCGCTCAGCTTGCGCAGCAGGTTGTCGAGCTCGACGTCGAGCCGGTTGACCGCGATCTCGATCTGGCGCAGCTGGTCTTCGACGCTGCGCAGCTGGGCCCGCTGCTCCTTCGTCTCGCTCTCGCCCTGCTCGAGCTCGCGGGTCAGCTCCGCGCGCGCCGCGCGCTTCAGATCCGTCTGCTCGGCGCAGCCGTCCTTCTTCAGCTTAAGCGCGTTCAGCTGCTCGAGCTGCTTGGCGCTCTCTTCGCCGTGGAGACGCAGCTCCTCGTCCTGCCGCTGCAGCATGTCGCGGATGCCCGACAGCTCCTGCTTGGCCCGTCCGATATCGGAACGGATCCGGGCGGCTTGGTCCTCGAACGACATTTTCTCCTGGTCGGTCTTCGCGAGCGAAATCTTCAGATCCGTCAGCTGATCCTGCAGCTGCTCCTTCGCGGATTCGCCGGCCTTCCGCCGTTCTTCCGCCTGGCGGATCGCTTCTTGAAGCCGCGCTTCCTCCCGCGTCAGAGCCTCGAGCCGCTCTTCCGCCGCTTTGGCGGAATGGCTCAGCTGCTGCTGCTCGGTCTTATGGCCTGCGCTGTCCGCTTGGAACAGCTGCGCCTGCTCGTCCAAAATCCGCTTTTCTTTGTCCACGGACTGCAGCTCCGCGCGCAGATGCTGCTCGTCGATGCGCAGCTTCTCGCCCAGCTCGCGCAGCTCGTCGACCTTCTGGTTGCGGATCGACTGCTCCTTGCGCAAATCGCCGATCTTGTCGCGCAGCTTCGCGAGCTGCTCGTCCGTCGTTTTGATTTCCTCGTCCAACTGCTCGATTTGGCGCTGCCGGCCGAGCAGGTTGGCGCCTTTCTTCTGAATGCTGCCCCCGGTCATGGAACCGCCGGCGTTCACGACGTCGCCTTCCAGCGTCACGACCCGGAACCGATATTGAATCCGGGAAGCGATTCGGTTTGCCTGCTCCAGCGTCTCGGAGATGAGCACGTTGCCGAGCAGGTTCTCCACGATGTTCGCGTATTTCGCGTCGCAGGACACGAGCTCGGACGCGACGCCGACGAAGCCTTCCAATCCCGCGATCGTCCGGCGGTCATGGTCCGGAATGTTCCGGCTGCGGATGACGTCGAGCGGCAGGAACGTCGCGCGGCCCAGCTGGCGCGACTTCAGGAACGCGATCGCCGCCCGCGCGCTGCGCTCGTCGTTCATGACGACGTGCTGCAACGCGCCGCCGAGCGCGGTCTCGATCGCGAGCTCCACTTTCTCCGGCACGCGGACGAGCTCCGCGACCGCGCCGTGCACGCCTTCGACCCCGCCCGTCGTGCGGCGCGACGCCTTCAGGATTTCCCGGACGCCGTGCATGAAGCCGTCCAGATCGTCCTGCATTTCCTTCATCGTATCGCGGCGGGACGTCAGCGCGTCGAACTTCTGTTCCCACTTGCGCGCGGCCGTCTGCGATTCTTCCAGCAGCTTCTGGCCGTTCTGCAGCCCTTCGGCTTCCGAGATGTAGCGGTTCCGCATCTTGTTGATGTCGGCAAGCGTCGTCTCGAGCTTATCGTTCAGTTCCGTTCGCCTTGCCGTCAGCTGCGCGTGCTGTTCCTGCCACTTGGCATGCTCGTCTCCGAGCCGATCCATGCGGCGCTGCAGCGCTTCTTCCTGCTGCATGGCGTAGCGGATCTCGTTGCGCAGCTGCGCCATCGTGCTCAGCACGTCCAGCAGCTCGCCCTTGAGCGATTCCTCCGCGTCGCCCGAAGCGGACGCGTTCGTGCCGAGCAGCTGCGCCTCTTCCGCGACCAGCTTCTTCCGCAGCGCCTCGAGCTCGTTGTCGAGCAGCGCGGCCTTGCTGCGGAACTCCGCCTCTTCCTTGGTCAAGGCGGCGATCCGCTCGTTTTGCGCCGCGAGCGATGCATCCAGCTGCGCGCGGTTGTGCTCCAGGTTGCGCTTGCGCTCCTTCAGCACCTCGCCGTAACCTTCGCATTTCTCGTATTCCTCGCTGTACTGCAGCATCGCCTCGTGCAGCCGGTCGAGCGACTCTTCCAGGTCGCGCAGCTTGAGACGGTCCTTCTCCAGCGTGGCGTCGTGCTTGCTTACGACCGTGGACAGCGCCAGCTGCTCTTCCTGCAGCTTGCCCATCCGCGCGTTCGACTCCGTCCACGTTTTGTGCACCGACTCGATGTTATGTACGTACATGGAGATTTCCGCGGTTTTCAGTTGATCGCGCAGCTGCTTGTACTGAATCGCCTTCTCCGATTGGACGCGAAGCGGTTCCACCTGATCTTCGAGCTCCGTGACCAGGTCGTGAATGCGCAGCAGGTTGGATTCCGTGTCCTCCAGCTTCTTCTGCGCCTCGCGCTTGCGGGACTTGTACTTCACGATTCCGGACGCCTCTTCGAAAATCCCCCGGCGATCCTCGGAGCGCGTGCTCAAAATCTCCTCGATCCGGCCTTGTCCGATAATGGAATACGCTTCTTTCCCGATTCCCGTATCCATGAACAATTCCGTTATATCCTTCAGTCGGCACGACTGCTTGTTGATCAAGTATTCGCTTTCGCCGCTGCGATGCACCCGGCGCGTCACGGTCACTTCGTTGTAATCGAGCGGAAGCGCCCCGTCCCCGTTATCCAGGGTCAGCGAAACTTCGCCGAAATTGACCGCCTTGCGCGCGTCGCTTCCCGCGAAGATGATATCTTCCATTTTGCCGCCGCGCAGGCTCTTCGCGCTCTGTTCGCCCAATACCCAGCGGATGCTGTCGCTGATGTTGCTCTTTCCGCTGCCGTTCGGGCCGACGACCGCCGTAATGCCGCGGACAAATTCCAGCTCCGTCTTGTCGGCAAACGATTTAAATCCAGCCAACTCTATCCTTTTCAGGAACATCGCTTACCTTCACCTCAACGCCTATTGTACCATACTTGCCGCTTCAGGGCAGGTCGAAATCCGTCGAAACCCTTGTCGAACGCGCCGGTCAGCGGTCGTTCCCAACCCCATATTTGGGAGTAAAACCCAAACATTCAAGATCGCTTGAAAAATGAAAAAATCCCGGCACCAGGGGTAACCAGAATTTTCAACATGCCGCTATTCCGTTACTTCGACAGTTTCCGCCATGCTTCCGCCGCCGCCTGCTGCTCGGCTTCCTTCTTCGTCCGTCCGCTGCCGGAGCCGTACGCCGTCTCGCCGATGAAGACTTCGACGACGAATTCGCGGTCGTGCGCGGGTCCGCGCTCCTCGACGATGCGGTATTCGATCGCGCCCATGCCCGCTTGCTGCGCCTTCTCCTGGAGCGTCGACTTGAAGTCCTTGCCGACCATGACGCCGTCGTTGTCGATATGCGGAAACAAATGCAGGGCCAGAAACGACCGGACCGTGTCCAATCCTTGATCCAAATAAATCGCGCCGACGAATGCTTCGAACAAATCCGCGAGCAGCGCGGGACGCTGCCTTCCGCCGAGCTGTTCCTCGCCGCGCCCGAGCAAAATATGCTTGCCGAGGTCGAGCATCTCCGCGAACCGCGCGAGCGACGCCTCGCACACGATCGAGGCGCGCATGCGGGTCAGCTGCCCTTCCGGCCGATCCGGAAACGTCCGGTACAAATACTCCGATACCGTCAGCTGCAAGATGGCATCCCCGAGAAACTCGAGCCGCTCGTTATGCTCCGTGCCGCTCTGCCGGTGCTCGTTGACGTACGAGGTATGCGTGAACGCCTGCCGAAGCAGCTTATTCGCACGAAAACGGAGCTGCAGGCGTTGCTGCAGCTCTTCGAAATGATCATGCTTCATATTTCTTCATCACGATCGTCGCGTTATGGCCGCCGAAGCCGAACGAATTCGACAACGCGATCTTGACGTCCGCTTGGCGCGGCACGTTCGGCACATAATCGAGATCGCATTCCGGATCTTGATTGTCCAGGTTGATCGTCGGCGCGATAATGCCGTTCGTCAAGGTCAAGCCGAGAATGACGGCTTCCACGCCGCCGGCCGCGCCTAGCAAATGGCCGGTCATCGATTTCGTGGAGCTGACCGCCAGCTTGTACGCATGCTCGCCGAACGTTTTCTTGATCGCCGTCGTTTCCGACCTGTCGCCGACCGGCGTCGACGTGCCGTGCGCGTTGATGTAATCGATCTGCGACGGTTCCAGTCCGCCGTCGCGGAGCGCCTTCGCCATGCAGCGGGCCGCGCCGTCCGGATCCGGCTCCGTCATATGATGGGCGTCGCCGCTCATGCCGTAGCCGATGACTTCGGCGTAGATGCGGGCGCCGCGCTTTTGCGCGTGTTCCAGCGATTCCAGCACCAGGATGCCGGAGCCTTCGCCCATGATGAAGCCGTCGCGGTCCGCGTCGAACGGACGGGACGCTTTCTCGGGCTCTTCGTTACGCGTCGACATGGCGCGCATGGAGCAGAAGCCCGCCAAGCCCGTAGGCCGGATCGTCGCTTCCGCGCCGCCGCAAATCATCATGTCGGCGTCGCCGCGCTGGATCAATTTATAGGAATCGCCGATGGAGTGCGTTCCCGTCGCGCACGCCGTGACGGCCGTGCTGTTCGGGCCTTTCGCCCCCGTAGTCATGGACACTTGGCCCGACGCCATGTTCGCGATCATCATCGGAATGAAGAACGGGCTGACGCGCTTCGGACCCTTCTCCAGCAGGATATTGTGCTGGTCCTCCCACGTGCCGAGGCCGCCGATGCCGGAGCCGATCATGACGCCAATGCGTTCCGCGTCGACGTCCGTACCGATGCCGATGCCGGCATCCTTGACGGCATTCTGGCTCGCGACGACCGCGAATTGCACGAAGCGGTCCATGCGGCGCGCTTCTTTCTTGTCGATCCCGTAATCTTCCGGGTTAAAGTTCTTGATCTCTGCCGCGATGCGGGTCGGATATTCGGTCACGTCGAACGCTTCGATCTGCGAAACGCCGGACTTCCCTTCCATCAAATTGCCCCAAAACGTATCCAGTTCGGAACCGAGCGAAGTCATAACCCCCATGCCCGTAACGACTACTCTCTGTTTCATGTCTATTCACCTCGAAATGGGGACTCGAAAATCCCTGCTCTATCTATAAAAACGCTAATGCGCTTTCAGCTGTTAGGAATGCAAAATCTTTCGCATCGCACCAATATGGAGAGAAGTCCCGCTTTGCAACGGGACTTGTCATTTTTTATTACTTCGCCAGAGAAGTTATGTAGTTAACGACTTCCCCTACACTCGTAATTTTCTCTGCATCTTCATCAGAGATTTCCATATCGAATTCGTCTTCCAGTTCCATGACCAATTCGACGACGTCAAGAGAGTCCGCTCCGAGATCTTCTTTAAACGAAGCTTCAAGCGTCACTTCCGACTCGTCAACGCCAAGGCGGTCGACAACGATGCGCTTTACACGATCATATACATCGGACATCCGGTTCACCTCCTCCATGGTATTATACGAGAATTGCGGACAAAATGCCATACATCAAACGGCTCGCCCGCTTTTACAGGCCATGTGCGAAAAAACTACATGTACATGCCGCCGTCGACATGAATCGTCTGGCCGGTCATGTAGGCAGCCGCCTCCGACGCCAGGAAACGGACCGCGGATGCGATATCCTTCGGATCGCCGAGCCGGGCGAGCGGAATGTCCGCCTGCAGCTTTTCGCGCATCTCCTGCGGCAGCTTGTCCGTCATGTCCGTCTGGATGAAGCCCGGCGCGACGCAGTTGACCGTGATGCCGCGCGAAGCCAGCTCGCGCGCGGACGCCTTCGTCAGACCGATGACGCCGGCTTTCGCGGCGACGTAGTTGGCCTGGCCGGGATTGCCCAGAACGCCGACGACGGACGAGATGTTGATGATGCGGCCGGAACGCTGCTTCATCATTTGGCGCGTCACGGCCTTGACGCCGTTGAACACGCCCTTCAGATTCGTCTCGATGACTTGGTCGAACTCTTCTTCCTTCATGCGCATGATTAGGTTGTCACGCGTAATGCCCGCGTTATTCACCAAAATGTCGATCGCCCCGAACGTTTCGACGACTTGCTTGACCATGCCGTCGAACTCGTCGGCTTTGCCGACGTTCCCTTTCAGCACGAGCGCGCGGCGTCCGAACGCCTGCACCGCTTCCGCGGTTTCGGACGCGGCCGCTTCGCTGCCGGAATAGTTGATCGCGACGTCCGCGCCGGCTTCCGCCAAGGCGATCGCGATCGCGCGGCCGATGCCGCGGGACGCGCCCGTGACGAGCGCGGTTTTGCCTGTAAGATCTGCGAACACTGTGATTCTCCTTCCCCCTAAATCCCCCTTCCCAGGAAGGGGGACCCCAAAGGACTCCGTCCTCTGGACACCTGAATGGTATAACGTTGGCGTGGCCGAGCTACAGCGCGGCGGCTTTCAGTGCTTCCAGGCTGTTGATCGAGACGACGCTGACGCTCTTGTCGATCTTCTTGATCAAACCGGCGAGCACCGTGCCCGAGCCGATTTCGACGAAGGCGTCGACGCCCTGCTCGATCAGATAGCGCACGCTGTCTTCCCAGAGCACCGGCGAGTAGACTTGCTCTTCGAGCAGCCCCCGAATGTCGGCGTTCGCCGTTACCGGGCGCGCCGTGACATTGGCGATCACCGGCACGGACGCATCCCGCATGGCGACGTTCGCCAGAACGTCCTTCAACCGCTCGGCGGCCGGCTTCATGAGCGAAGAGTGGAACGGTCCGCTCACCTCCAGCGGGATGACGCGCTTGGCGCCGGCTTCCTTGCCGCGTTCGACCACGGCTTGTACTCCCGCAGCCGTGCCCGATACGACGATTTGGCCCGGGCAGTTGACGTTCGCGAGCTCCACCGCGCCGGCGTCGGCCGAGACCGATGCGCACAGCGCCGCCAGCGCTTCGCGTTCGGCGCCGAGCACCGCCGCCATGGCGCCTTGGCCGCTCGGCACCGCCTGCTCCATGAATTCCCCGCGCGCGCGAACCGTGCGCACCGCGTCCGCGAAAGACAACGCGCCGGCCGCGACGAGCGCGCTGTATTCGCCGAGCGAATGGCCGGCGACGAAGTCCGGCTTCAGCGGGCCGTCCTTCAGCGCCTCGAGGAACGCGACGCTAACGGCAAGCAGCGCGGGCTGCGTGTTGACCGTTTGCTTCAGCTTCTCCTCCGGTCCTTGGAAGATCAGCTCGCTCAGCTTGAAGCCGAGCGCTTCGTCGGCGGCTTCGATTACGGCCCGGGATGCGGGAATCGCTTCATAGATATCCTGCCCCATGCCGACCGCCTGCGCGCCTTGGCCGGGAAATACGAATGCGGTTTTGCCCATCGATAAACGACCTCCGACTTTAAAATTCTGCGAATAAGATAACCGATGATTGGTCGATGATTACCAAACCAGGACCGACGCGCCCCACGTCAACCCGCCTCCGAAGCCGACCAGCACGATCGTATCGCCTTCGCCCACGCGTTGCTGTTCGACGGCTTCCGCCAACGCGATCGGAATGGACGCCGCCGAGACGTTGCCGTATTTATCGAGGTTGATCATGCACTTCTCCTGCGGCAGGTCCAATCGGTTCAGCGCCGACTGGATGATCCGGATGTTCGCCTGATGCGGCACGAGCAGGTCGATCTCGCTCTTGTCGACGCCCGCTTTGCGAAGCGCCTCTTCCGCGGCGTTGCCCATGATCCGCACGGCGAACTTGTACACCTCGTTGCCGGCCATATAGATGAAGTGCTGCTTGCCTTCGACGCTGTCCGCGGTAGACGGCATCCGCGAGCCGCCCCCGCACACGCGAAGCAGTTCGCCGCCTCCGCCGTCCGCGCCGAGCTCGAACGATTTGAACCCGCGGCCTTCGGGCACTCGGCCCAAGACGACCGCGCCCGCGCCGTCCCCGAACAGGATGCACGTGTTGCGGTCGGTATAATCCGTAATCCGTGACAAGCATTCCGCGCCGACCACCAGCACGTGCTTGTACATGCCGGTCGCGATCATGTTGCTCGCCGTCGCCAGGCCGTAGATGAAGCCCGAGCAGGCCGCCGACAGATCGAACGCCGCCGCTTTCCGAGCGCCGAGCTTATCCTGCACCAGGCAGGCGGTCGACGGGAAAAACATGTCCGGCGTAATCGTCGCGACGATGATCAAGTCGATATCCTCGGCCGTCAGCCCGGCCGCCGCGATCGCCTCGAGGGAAGCCTGGTACGCGAGGTCGGAGGTCGCCTGCTCCGGCGCGGCGATGCGCCGCTCCCGCATGCCGGTCCGCGTGACGATCCACTCGTCGTTCGTCTCCACCATCTGCTCCAGGTCTTTATTCGTCAAAATGCGTTCGGGCACGTATTTGCCGGTGCCGATGACGCCTACGGGGTGCAGCTGCATGTTCATGCTTCCACTCACTTCCTGCTAATTTCGGCGGCGATCGAAGCCACCAGGTTGCTTTCGATCGCCAATTTCGCTTGGCGGACCGTGTTTTTGACGGCTTTGACGTCGGACGACCCGTGACATTTGAAGACGAGTCCGTTGATGCCGAGCAGCGGCGCGCCGCCGTGCTCGTTGTAATCCATCTTTTTGCGGAGCAGGCGGAGCTTCGGCATGACGACCGCGGCCGCCAGCTTCGACAGCAGCGAGCTGGAAAAGACGTCGCGAAGCGTCTTGAACAACGTGCCGGCCGTGCCTTCCATCGCTTTCAGCATGATGTTGCCCGCGAAGCCGTCGCAGACGAGCACGTCGCAGTTGCGCAGCAGCACGTCCCGGGCCTCCACGTTGCCGATGAAGTGAATCGGCGCGGCTTCCAGCAGGTCGTACGCCGCCTTCGTGAGCTCGTTGCCCTTCATCGCCTCGGTGCCGACGTTCAACAAGCCGACGCGCGGCTTGTTCAGTCCGTTCATTTTGGCCCGGTAGATGCTGCCCATGATCGAGTACTGCAGGAGATGCTCCGGCTTGGCATCCATGTTCGCGCCCAGATCGAGCGCGAGCACGCCTACGTCGTCCATCGTCGGCAGCATGGAGACGAGCGCCGGGCGCTCGATGCCCTCCAGCCGTCCGACGACGAGCAGGCCGGTCGTCATGAGCGCGCCGGTGTTGCCCGCCGAGAGCATGGCTTCCGCCTTGCCTTCGCGGACCAACTGCCCCGCCATGACCATCGACGACGACTTCTTGCGGCGCACCGCCTTCACCGGCTCGTCGTCCGGGCCGATGACGTCGTCCGCGTGAACGATCTCGATGTTCGGCGGCACCTGCGCGCCGAGATGCGTCTTGATTTGTTCCGCGTCCCCTACGAGCAGGAGCCGGACGCCGGGCATTTCCGACGCTGCTTCCAAGGCGCCCTTAACGATAAGCGAGGGGGCATGGTCGCCTCCCATCGCGTCAATTGCGATCCGCACCATCCAATCCTCCTTCGATGACCGACTCGCCAGCGGAACGATAAATGAGAAAGCTGCCCTGGAACACCATTTCGTCGCTTACATAAGAAATGACTTCGACCTTCGCTTTGCTGCGGCCGCCGGAAATGGACCTTACGTATGCTTTGGCAATGCATTTCTCGCCAAGCTTGACTTGCCGGACGAAGCGGATGTCCGCTTTCGCCGTCAAGGCGATTTCATCGTTGATGACCGCGACCGCGAGCGAATTCGCCTGCGCGAACACGTGATGGCCGCGGGCGATGCCGGTTCTGGAAAAAACATGCTCGTCTTTGATTTCGAATACGGAAATGCCGCTGCGATCCAGCTGCAAATCCACGATATCGCCGATCACTTCGTGCAGCGGCAGGGAACGGACCGGATCGTACGAACGTTCGGCCATCAGCTTCATCCGCTCCCGCAGCTCGGGAATGCCGAGCTCCAGCCGGTCGAGCCGCACCGTCTGGATGCTGACTTTCAGCCTGCGCGTCAGCTCTTGGTCCGTTATGAAAGGATTGTCTTCGATCAGCGACGTCAACAGCTGGTGACGCTCTCGTTTGGGAAGCCGTTCGATGGTCCGCACCACCTTTGCCTGTTGGTCTAAGTATATGGCCCCGGTCCGCGTTCATACGCGGCGAGACCGAACCGGCGCCCGTACCCGGGAAAGACAACCGCGTTACAATCAGCTATTATAACCAGGTACTAACAGTATATAGAAGAACGCCGCTCCGCGCAAT
Organism: Paenibacillus artemisiicola; assembly: GCF_017652985.1. Taxonomy (GTDB): domain Bacteria; phylum Bacillota; class Bacilli; order Paenibacillales; family Paenibacillaceae; genus Paenibacillus_Z; species Paenibacillus_Z artemisiicola. The sequence continues at coordinate 468,409 of NZ_JAGGDJ010000003.1, read as the reverse complement.
GTCGGACGGACGGCCGGCATAAAAATAGCACTTCATCCGACGATGAAGTGCCGCTCGCGCCTGCCATCAAGAAATAGCACCCCATCTTGCGATGAAGTGCTATTCGCGCTCAAACTATTGTTTGATGATTTCTCTCGATTTGTAGGTTCCGCAAACTTTGCATACGCGGTGAGCCAGTTTCAATTCTCCGCATTGATCGCATTTCACCATGCCCGGCACCGCCAGTTTGAAATGCGTGCGGCGTTTGTCACGACGCGTTTTGGACGTTCTACGTTGTGGTACTGCCATGTTTCCCACCTCCTTAACAGAATTGCATCGAACCGCGCCCAGGAGCGAAGACTCCTTAGGACTGCGAATCCTTAAACAAGTCCTTCAATGCGGCAAGCCTCGGATCGATCCGATCGTTCGAACATCCGCAATTGTGCTCATTCAGATTGGTTCCGCACGTATGGCACAGGCCCTTGCAGTCCTCGCCGCAGAGCGGCACGAAGGGCAGCGCAAGCAGCAGCATCTCTTCGAGCATCGGCTCGAGCTCCAGCTTGTCCTCCTCCACCGGCGTGACGTCTTCCGGCTCCGACCCGTCCATGCTCGCTTCCAACTTGAAGCGCTCGTGGAACGGCAGCACGACGTGCTCCTTGGTCGGCTCCAAGCAGCGGGAGCAAGACAATTCCACGTCGAGGGACAGTTCGCCCTCCACATGGGCAATCCCTTCTTCGCCCCACGCCTTCGCGTTCACGTCCATCGGACTCGCGCTCAGGACATCCTTGCGCACTTGCTTCAGCCAATCGGTGTCCAAGCTGGTCTTGAACGTCGTCGCCGTCGGTTTGGCGGCCACTTCCCGTACATGAATCTCCATGGTATCACTCCAAACAAACAAAGTTTATTATATCGATTCTCGGATCGTTTTGTCAACATTTTCACGTCGTGCTATAGTGAAAAAGATACGAAAAACGGACGGAGGTCGGACGATGCGCACGGTCGGCATCATTGTCGAGTACAACCCGTTTCACAACGGTCATCTCTATCATTTGCAGCAATCGCTGAAAATAACGAATTCCGACGCCGTGGTCGCGGTCATGAGCGGCCATTTCCTGCAGCGGGGCGAGCCCGCGCTGCTCAACAAATGGACGCGCGCCGAGATGGCGCTGCGCGGCGGCTGCGACGTCGTCATCGAGCTGCCCGTCGCCTACTCCACGCAGGCGGCGGAATGGTTCGCCTACGGCGCCGCGGCGCTGCTCGACGCGACCGGCGTCGTGGACGCGCTCTGCTTTGGCAGCGAAGCGGGCGACATCGCGCCGCTGCGCCGGGTCGCGCGGCTGCTCGCGCGCGAGCCGGCCGCCTTCGCCGGGCTCATGGCGGCCGAGCTGCGCACGGGAGCGAGCTATCCCGGCGCCTACAGCGCCGCCGTCCGGCGGTTCATGGCCGAGGCGGGCGACGCGGAAGCCGCGGACTTCCCGTTCGAGCAGCCGAACAATACGCTCGGGCTGCATTATCTGCTGGCGCTGGAGCGGCTGGGCAGCGCCATCGAGCCCTTCTCCCTGCGCCGGGAGAAGGCCGGCTACGCGCAGACGACGATTACGGACGCGCAGATCGCGAGCGCGACGGCGATCCGCAAGCTCGTCGCGGAGTCGGCATCGCCGGCGGGCGCCGCGCCGTTCGTGCCCGCCTCGACGCTCGAGCTGCTGCTGCGGGACGACGCGCTCGGCAGAGGCCGAAACGGCTGGGAACGGTACGCCCTGCAGCTGTTTCACAAATTGGCGGGCGAGCCGGCGGACGTGCTCGGCCGCTATCACGAAATGAGCGAAGGACTGGAGCACCGCGTCAAACGGCTGCTTCCCGAGCTCGATGCCGTCGCCTTCGAGCCGCTGCTCGAGCGGCTGAAGACGAAGCGCTACACGCGCACGAAGCTGCAGCGCGCCCTGCTCGCCGTCCTGCTCGGGCACGGCAAGGAACAGCTCGCGCCGGACCGGCTGCGAAGCGGCGTGCAGTACATCCGCGTGCTCGGCTTCAGCCCGCGCGGCCGCGAGCTGCTGAAGCGCATGCGCACCGCCGCCAAGCTGCCGATTCTGAACAGCGCCGCCGGAGCGCCGGGCGAATATCCGTATTTGACGCTGGACGTCCAAGCCACCTCGGTCTATGCCCTGGGCTGGCCCAACGCCGCGCCCCGGGATCTGTTCCGCGATTACTACGAGAAACCGGTCACGATCGGCTAGCGCGGAGCGAAGCAGGTCTATCCGCGCACAGACAAGCGTACACATGTAATGGCCCTGGCATGGCCAGGCCCTACCCTGTACGTGGAGCGTGGTACGATGAAACGCACCGTAACGCTTGCCCTATTATCCATCCTGCTCGTCGCGGCCATCATCATGAAGCCGGACGAAGCGTTCCGGGCCTCGCTGCAAGGCTTGACGGTCTGGTGGAATATCGTGTTCCCGGGATTGCTTCCGTTCCTGACGCTACTGGAGCTGATGACGGCGTTCGGCGTCGTCCATGCCTTCGGCACGCTCCTGCAGCCGCTGATGCATAAGCTGTTCCGCCTGCCAGGCGAAGCCGGCGTCGCCGTTGCCTTCGGATGGACCGGGGGATTCCCTTGCGGCGCCGAAGCGACGTCGTCGCTGCGCAAAAGCGGCGCCTTGACCGCCGCCCAAGGCAACCGCCTGCTGGCGCTGGCGCATATGCCCAACCCGATCTTCATCATCGTCGTGGTCGGGACGGGTTTCCTGCATCGCCCCGAGCTCGGCGTCGCCATCCTGCTCGTCGTCTGGCTCGCGGCGCTCGCGCCGGCGCTCGCGCTCGCAAGATTGGCGAAGCGCGAGCGGGCCGAGTCGGCCTCCCCGCCGCCGGCCAATCTCCTTCGCCGGGCCGCGGCCGCGATGCGGGACGCCCGAAAGCGCGACGGCCGCTCGTTCGGCAAGCTCCTGGGCGACGGCGTCACCGCCGCCGTCTACAAATTGATGGCCGTCGGCGGCTTCATGATTTTCTGCGCCGTGCTCGTAAGGCTGCTGGCGCCGGCGATTCCCGGCATCGTGCCGGCCTACGCGCTCCCCGGCTTGATCGAAAGCCACATTGGCTCCTATGCCGCCGCAACCGCTTCGTTCGCCGGCGGGCTGCCTTGGAAAGCCGCGGCGGCGGCGGCGGTGCTCAGCTGGGGCGGCTTCAGCGCCATGCTGCAGGCCGGCGCGGCGGTCATCGGCGCCGGTCTCTCCCTGCGGCTGCTGGCCGTATCCCGCGTGCTGCAAAGCGCGATTGCGTTTCTGCTTATGCTGCTGGCCTGGAAGCCAATCTCTCGGCTCACGGACGGCATCGCGCCGGCTTTCTCGGCGTTCTCCGGGCGAGAGGCGACGTCCTTCGTTCCTTCGGGCGCCGTACGCGCGTCCGAGCTGCATACGCTATGGCCGTACGCGCCCGCCGTGCTGCTCGCGTTCGTCGGCGCGCTGCTCTTGCTGTCCGCCCTCTCCGCGATCGCGGCCAAGCTGCGGCTTCGTTAGCCTTGCGGTCCGTTCGCGCCCGCGCTTTCCGAGAACTTGGCGATCAGCGCCCGCTGCACTTCGGGCGGCACCAAATCCTGCACGTTTCCGTGGAACATCGCGATCTCTTTCACGATGCTGGAGCTTAGATATGAATATTTCGGATTCGTCATCATGAATATCGTTTCGATGTCGCCGTCCAATTGATGGTTCGTCGACGCCATCTGAATCTCGTATTCGAAATCCGTCACGGAGCGGATGCCGCGCACGATAACGTCGGCCTGCCGCGACTTCATGAAATGGACGAGCAAATCGCGAAAGCTGTCGACGGTCACGTTCGGCAAATCCTGCGTCACCTCCGCTAACAGCTGCTTGCGCTCCTCGACGCTGAACAGCGGCTTCTTGCTCGTATTGTTCAGCACCGCCACGATCAAGTGATCGAACTGCTTCGCGGCACGCCGGATAATGTCCAAATGCCCGCACGTGACCGGATCGAAGCTGCCGGGATAAACCGCCACGCGGCCCCCGGGCGATCCGGTTGTTGGTGTTGCTTCCATGATTCAATCCTCCGTTGGCTCTTGCCCGTTCTCCGCTTCGTAGCGGTAAATCGTAACCGCGGTGTCGCCGTAATGCGTATGTTTGATTTGGCTGTAATGATCCATCGCTTCGGGATACAGATGCTCCGCGTCGTGCTCCACGACGAGCTTGGCGCCATCCTCCAGCAGCCCGCGCTCCGCCAACTCCCCCATCAGGACGTCCATGTCCTTCATTCGGTACGGCGGATCCAAGAACACGAGCGCGAACTTTAACTGCCGCTTGGCCAGCGCCTTGACGGCCCGCACGGCGTCGGTTCGATAAATTTCCGCGCGATCCGACATGCCCGCCGCCTGCACGTTCTGCTTCACGACTTCGATGCTGGCCCCTTCCAAATCGACGAACACGGCCCTGTCCACTCCCCGGCTCAGCGCCTCGATGCCCAATCCGCCCGTGCCGGCGAACAAATCGAGCGCCAAGCCGCCGTCGAAATACGGACCGATCATGCTGAAGATCGCTTCCTTCACTTTATCGGTCGTCGGGCGCGTGCTTTTGCCCGGCACCGCTTTTAAAGACCGGCCTTTCGCCGTGCCTGATATGACTCTCAATGCCGCGACTTCCCCTTTCCTCTGCAACCAACCCGCATACGCTAGATATCGTATCACAATTCGACCGGCAAATTAAAGAACGGGCGGTCCCGCAGCCCTAAAAAATCCGCCTCCGCCTCCGTCGCCGTTCCCTCGGTCAAAAATTAAAAAGCGTTCCGCCGAACGGCGGAACGCTTTTCTACTATAATAAGGGCGGAATTACGCGTAATGGCAAGCTGCCCAGTGGTTCGGTTCCACTTCGCGGAACGCCGGCACCTCCGCGGCGCACTTCTCCGTCGCGAACGGACAGCGCGTGCGGAACGGACAGCCGCTCGGCGGATTGATCGGGCTCGGCAGGTCGCCGGACAGGACGATGCGCTCCTTGTGATCGGCGACGTCGAGATCCGGTACCGGAATCGCCGACATCAGCGCCTTCGTGTACGGATGCTTCGGGTTCGCGTAGAGCTCTTCGCTCTCCGCGAGCTCCACCATCTTGCCCAAATACATAACGGCTACGCGGTCGCTGATGTGCTTGACCATCGCCAGGTCGTGCGCGATGAACAAGTACGTCAGGCCGAAGTCGCGCTGCAAATCCTGCAGCAGGTTGACCACTTGCGCTTGGATCGACACGTCGAGCGCGGAGATCGGCTCGTCGCAGACGATGAATTTCGGATTGACCGCGAGCGCGCGGGCAATGCCGATCCGCTGGCGTTGGCCGCCGGAAAATTCATGCGGATACCGCGACGCATGCTCCGGACGAAGTCCGACGCGGTCGAGCAGACGCTCAACCTGCAGACGGCGGTCCTTGCTTCCGTTCGCCAGGCCGTGAATATCCAAAGGTTCGGCGATCAAATTCTCGACCGTCCACCGCGGGTTCAGCGACGCATACGGGTCCTGGAATACCATCTGCATTTCGCGGCGCAGCGCCTTCAGCTTGGAGCCTTTGGCTTTCATGATGTTCTCGCCTTTGAAATTAACGGCGCCGTCCGTCGGCTCGTACAGCCGGAGAATCGTACGGCCGGCGGTGGATTTGCCGCAGCCGGACTCCCCTACCATGCCGAGCGTTTCGCCTTCGCGAATGCCGAAGCTGAGGTCGTTGACGGCTTTCAGCGTCTGATTCCCGCCGACTTGGAAAAACTTTTTCAAGTGATCGACTTCGATCAACACGTTGTCTTTCTTGCTCATGCGCTCGCACCCTCTTTCATGGCCGGGTCATGGAGCCAGCAGCGCGCCGTTTGCGTCTCGCTGATCGTGTAGTTGACCGGATCGTTGTCGACGCAGATGCGCATCGCTTCGTCGCAGCGCGCACAGAACGCGCAGCCCTTCGGCGGAGCGGACATATCCGGCGGCGTCCCGACGATCGGAATGAGCGGCTCGTCCTTGCTGTGGTCCAGGCGCGGCAGGGAACGCAGCAGGCCTCTCGTGTAAGGATGCTGCGGGTTTTTGAAGATTTCGTACTTCGTGCCCGTCTCCACGACTTTGCCGGCGTACATGACGACGACGCGGTCGCAGGTTTCGGCCACGATGCCGAGGTCATGCGTGATCAGGATGATGGACGTGCCTGTTTTCTCCTGCAGCTCTTTCATCAGCTGCATGATTTGCGCTTGAATCGTCACGTCGAGCGCGGTCGTCGGCTCGTCGGCGATCAGCAGCGCCGGGTTGCACGCGAGCGCGATCGCGATCATGACGCGCTGGCGCATGCCGCCGGAGAACTGGTGCGGGTATTGGCGCACGCGGTCTTTGGCGTTCGGGATGCCGACCAACGTCAGCAGTTCGATCGCGCGGTCCGTCGCCTGCGATTTCGTCATGTTCTGGTGCTTGATCAGCACCTCGCTTATTTGGCGCCCGACCGTGAGCGTCGGATTCAAGGACGTCATCGGATCCTGGAAAATCATGCCGATTTCATGGCCTCGGATCGCTTCCATTTCCTTCTCGGATTTCTTGAGCAAGTCTTCGCCCATGAATTCGATGGAACCTTGCTTGTATTCGCCCGGAGGCGTAGGGATCAAGCGAAGAATCGATTGGGCCGTGACGCTTTTGCCGCTGCCCGATTCGCCGACGATCGCTACGGATTCGCCGCGTTTGACATCCAGAGTGACGCCGCGCACAGCTTGTACTTCTCCACCGCGCACATGAAACGAGATATGCAAATCGTTGATGCTTAATATCGGATCGTTCATAGAGCTCACTCCCAGCGCTGAAATTTATTTTTTCATTTTCGGGTCGAATGCGTCCTGCAGACCGTCCCCGAAAATATTAAAGGCAAGCATCATGATGCTAAGCAGGGATGCCGGAATAAACATCGTCCATGGATAGAGCGTCCAGGACGAAATGGCTTCGCCGATCAAGGAACCGAGCGACGCGGCCGGCGATTGTACGCCCAGACCCAAGAAGCTGAGGAACGCCTCGGAGAAAATCGCCGACGGCACCGACAGGGTGACCGTAACGATGATCGGGCCGAGCGTGTTCGGAATCAAGTGCTTGAACAGGATGCGCGCGTTGCTTGCGCCCATCGACTGCGCCGCCAGGACGTACTCCTGGTTTTTCAGCTGCAGGATCTGGCCGCGGACGATCCACGACATCGTAATCCAGCCCGTAATCGACAACGCGATGATAATGGTCGTCAGGGACGAGCCCATAACGACGCTGAGCAGGATGACGACGAGCAAGTGCGGAATGGCGTAGAGCATTTCCGCGATTTTGTTCATGGCGCCGCCGATCCGCTTGCCGGCGTAGCCCATGATGCCGCCGTAGATAATGCCGATGATCAGATCGAACAAAGCGGCCGCGATGCCGACCGTAAGCGAGATGCGAACGCCCAGCCAAGTGCGGGTAAATAAATCACGGCCCAGATTGTCTGTTCCGAACCAGTGCTTGGCCGACGGGGCCGCGAACGTATCGTCGAGGTTATTCGTGTACGACGTATACGGCGACAGCATCGGACAAACGATGGACAGCACGGCAATGACGATCAAAATATACAAACCGGTCATGGCCCAGCTGTTGCTGCGGAGCCGTGCCCAAGTAATTTGCCAAGTTGAACGGCTCTCGGTTACGATAACCTCGGCCTCGGTATGCTTTTTTTCCAAACGTTCGAACGGAGACGGAGCAGTTTGACTCATGATTTAACTACACCTCCGCTCAATTTAATGCGTGGATCCACAAAGATGTACAGGATATCCGTAACGAAGCGTGCGGCCATCAGAATGACGGCATAAAAAATCGTAATCCCCATGATAAGCGTATAGTCACGGTTCATGACGCTGTCCACGAAGTAAGCGCCCAAGCCTGGGAGTCCGAAAATTTGTTCGACGACGACGGAGCCGGTAATGATGTTCGCGGTCATAGGTCCCAAATACGTCACGACGGGCAGAATCCCGTTGCGCAGGCCGTGCTGCCACAAAATCGCCCGCGGCGTCAAGCCTTTGGCCTTCGCGGTGCGAATATAGTCGGACGTAAGCACTTCCAGCATGGTCGAACGGGTCAGACGCGCGATAAACGCGATCGGAAGCGTACACAACGCAATCGTCGGAAGCACGTAGTCCAACGGACCTTCCAAGCCCGCAACGTGAAAAATCGGCACTTTAACCGCCAAAAAATATTGAATGATCGCGCCGATAACGAAGTTCGGCACGGAAATGCCGATAACGGCAAGAAACATCGCCGTATTGTCGACGAGCCCGCGATGCCGAAGCGCGGCCATCATGCCCAAATAAACCCCGATAATGACAGAAACAACGACCGCGATCGCACCGACTTTCGCAGACGTTCCGAAGGAATCCGATATGATGCTGGTCACCGTACGGTTTTGGCTTTTCATCGACAATCCGAGATCGAATTGAAACAGCTTCTTCATGTAGATCAAGTATTGCTCGCCCAGCGGTTTGTCCAAACCGTAGTGCGCCATGATGTTCGCCTTAATTTCCGGTGGAATAGCCTTCTCTTGGGTGAAAGGGTCCCCAGGGACTGCTTTCATTAAAAAGAAGGTTGCGGTGGCTAGAATCAGAAGGGAAAACACGATGTTGATAAGCTTACCACCCAAGTACCGAACCATCCTAAGCACTCTCCAATCATAGAGAAGGGATATATATGGGTATACCACATATATCCCTATGTCCCCTGAATTCTTATTGCTTATTTTTTATTTTTCGATCGTGATGTGCGAGTAGTCGATGTTGCCGCTGTAGTCGACTACGTAGTTCTTCACGTAAGGTTTGATCAGCTGAGCGGACGAGTAGTAGTAGATCGGCATGATCGCCATGTTGTCTCCGATCAGGATTTTCTCCGCTTTCGCCATCGCGTCTACGCGTTTTTGTTGATCGTTCGTGCTGTACGCTTCTTTAACAAGCGCATCATACTCCGGATTTTTGAAGCCGATGTCATTGTTGCCGCCTTTCGACGTGAACATGTCGATGAACGTCATCGGATCGTTGTAGTCGGCGCCCCAGCCTGCGCGAGCGACGTCGTAGTTCAGGCTTTGACGGTTTTTCAGGAACACTTTCCATTCCTGCAGCTCGAGTTTGACGTCGATGCCGAGGTTTTCTTTCCACATGTTCGCGATCGCTTCCGCAACCGTTTTATGCAGGCCTTCGTTGAAGGAAAGCGAGAATGCCGGCATCGATGTCATGCCTTCTTCTTTCAGACCTTCCGCGAGCAGTTCTTTCGCTTTCGCTACGTCTTCTTTGAAGTAGTCGTCCTTCACTTCGGAACGGTACTCGCCGCTCACGCCGTGGATACCGGTCGATACGAAACCGTAAGCGGGAACTTGTCCGGCTTTCGTGACTTTGTCGACGATGTCCTGACGGTTGATCGCCATCGAGAGCGCTTCGCGCACCTTGACGTTGTCGAACGGTTTCTTCGTGTTGTTGAAGTTGTAGTAGTACGTGCTTGCGATGCCTTTGATGGACAGCTCTTTGCTGTTTTCTTGACGGTACTTGTCCAGCTGTTCGGCCGGAATGCTGCCCGTAGGCGCGCCAGCCCAGTCGAGTTGGCCGGTTTTGTACATGTTCAGCTCGGTGTTCGGGTCTTTAACCATCGAGAATTTGACGCTCGTCAGCTTGATGTTGTCTTTATCCCAATAGTTTTCGTTCGGCACGAGCTCGATCGAGTCGCCGTGTTTCCACGATTTCATCTTGAACGGACCGTTGCCGATGTAGCCGTTTGCTTCCGCGAAGTTCGCGTCTTTTTTCACCGGATAAGCCGTGAAGAACGCCGCGATGTTCAGGAAGTAAGGCGTAGGGTTTTCCAGGTCGACTTCAAGCGTCTTGTCGTCGAGCGCTTTGACGCCGAGCTGGCTCGGATCCGTGATGTGGTTCGGATTGTCCGTCGCGATGTTGTAGTTCTGGCCGTTCTTGATGTAATAGAGCTGGTAAGCGTAAGGCGCTGGCGGGTTGAGCTTCGGGTCGAGCGTGCGTTTCCACGAGTACTCGAAGTCTTGCGCCGTTACCGGGTCCCCGTTGGACCATTTTGCATTGTCGCGCAGATGGAACGTGTATTTTTTGCCGTCCGCGGAAACGTCCCATTTCTCGGCAACGCCCGGTACGATGTTACCGTCGGCGTCCATGCGCGTGAGACCTTCGAAGAGGCCCGAAAGTACCGTAAACGATACTTGGTCTTGCGCTTGCGAGACGTCAAGACTAGGCGGTTCGGACGTCAGGTTCATCCGGAACGTTTCGCCGGAGCCCGATCCGCTCTTCCCGCAGGCAGCCAAAACTCCTGTCAGGACCAGCATGAGTGAAACTAAAAGCAGCATTTTCTTTTTCATTCTTCAGAGCCCGCCTCCATGCAAAATGTATAATTTTTTAAATCCTGTAGCCAATCATACATCCTTTTTTACAATTTGTAAAACACAATTTGAACGCTTGTAAAGATTTACTATCCCTTTATGTCAACTAAGTTGACATTTATGTAACTGGTAGCGGATTCATGGTTGATACGCCTCAGTTTCCTTATCATTATATCCGTAACGCAAAAAAGCACCGCAGGCCAAATTATGGCTTGCGGTGCTTCTACTTGCTTAATTGGCGAGCTTATTTGCTCGTCGTCGCGTTGCCTGTCGCAGCGTTGCCCGTCGGGACGTTGCCGGTCGCAGCGTCGCCCGTCGCGGCCGCGTCGGTCGAGAGCGTATTCGTGATTTGCGATTTCTTCTTCAAGTCGTCCAGCCATGCCGTCGACAGGTCGGAGACTTTCGACTGGATCAGCTGTTCCTTGATCTCGTCTTTCTTCTCGGCCAGCGTCGCCGCTTTGGCTTCGTGACGGTCCGTGACCTTGATGATGTGGTAGCCGTATTGCGATTTGACCGGCTCCTTCGTCATTTCGCCGACCTTCAGCGCGAACGCCGCTTTCTCGAAAGCCGGATCCATGGCGCCTTTGCCGAAGAATCCGAGGTCGCCGCCGTTGTCCTTCGAGCCCGTATCCGTCGATTTCTCTTTGGCCAGCGCCGCGAAGTCCGCGCCGCCTTCGAGCTGCTTGATGATCGCGTCGGCTTCTTCTTTGGTCGCGACGAGAATATGCGACGCTTTGACTTCTTCCGGCTGATCGTATTGCGCTTTGTTCTGGTTAAAATAATCTTCGACGTCCTTCTCCGTCACTTGCGCCTGCGGCTCGAGGATTTTGCGGATCCGCAGCTGCATCGGCGTTTGCGCCTTCAGGTCGTCCAGCGACATGCCGCTTTGCTGCAGCGCGCTTTCGAACTCGGCTTCCGACGGGAAGCGCTTCTTGATGTTCTCGATTTCCTTGTCGACGTCCGCATCGGAGATGGTTATGTTCTTCTTGTCGGCTTCCTGCTTGATGAGTTCGTCCTGGATCAGGTTGTCCATCGTTTGCGCGCCGCCGAGCTTGGCCATCGCGTCATAGAGCTGATCCTTCGTGATCGATACGCCGTTGACGGAACCGACCGCCTGCTTGCCCGAGCTGCCGCCGAACGGAGGCTTGATCAATACGACGATCAGAATCAGCGCGAGACCCAGGGAAATATACATCCACGCCTTGCCGCCGCGGGACGGCTTCGAGACGAATGCCGCAGGCGCCGCCCGGCGCGCGTCGTCTTCCCGCTCTTCTTCGTCCCGATCGAAAGGCTCGTCCTTATGATCGTCCGCGTCCGCGAACTCGGCCTCGTTCGCCGCTGCTTCGCGTTCGCGCGCGGTTTCTTCGGTATCTGCGCTCGCTTGGGTGGTGTCTTGCTCCAACGATTGCTCGTTGTCCTGCTTCAATTCTTTCTCTTTGTCGTTCAACTTGAAATCTCCCTTCCGGCAATTGGCTGTCGTCTTATCTCTACTGTGTCACTATAGCAGAAAAAATATCGACAAACCTTAAGAAAAGATAAAAGTTGACTCGACAGGTTTCGATCGCGGTTCGTTCGCGATCCGTTCGCGATCCGTTCGCGCGTTTAAAGCAGCCACGCATGCACGGGAAGCAGCAGCACCGGCGTAAATACCGCGCTCGCCGCCATCGCGAAGCCGCTGAGTCCGCCGCGTTCCTCCGATTCCGCGATCAACCGCGCGGAACCGATGCCGTGGGCGGCGGCGCCGATCGCAATGGAGGACGCGATCTTGCCGGAGACGCCGCACAGCCGCATCAGCCACGGCCCCGTCACGCTGCCGAACAGGCCGGTCAGCACGGTCAGCGCCGCCGTCAATGCCGGCGAACCTCCGAGCCAGCCGGACAAATCCACGGCCACCGCCGAGGTGACAGACTTCGGCAGCGCCGAGCGCAGGAAGGCGCCGGTGCCGCCGAAAGCGAGCACGCACGCGGCATTGACGAGCAGACCTAGCGCGCTCCCGGTCAGAGCGCCGAGGAGCAGCGACGGCAGCATCGCCTTCAGGCGCATGGCGTGCTTGTACAGCGGGACCGCCATCGCCACCGTCGCCGGCCCGAGGAAGAACGACACGAGATCGCCGCCGATGCGGTACGCGTCGAACGAAATGCCCGCAATCCGGAGGCAAAGGTAGACGATCAAAGGCGCGCCGATCAGCGGATGGAGCCACGGGAGCCTCCGGTATGCGAAGACGGCCGCCGCGTATGCCGCGAGCGTAAGCGTCGTTCCGAGCAGCGGATCGGCGAGCAGATTATCGTTCATGCCGCGCCGCCTCCCTTTTCTCCCGCCCGCGCATCAGCCATTTCATCGCGAGCCCCGTTCCGAACATCACGGCCGACGTGCCGGCCGTGAGGCCGACGAGCGCCGCCAGCCACGATTCTCCCAGCATCGGCGCGACCGCGGCGGCTCCCGCGAGCAGCGGCACGAAGAACAACATCATGTGCTTGGTCAAAAACGCCGCGCTGCCCTCGACCCATTCCAGCTTGATCACCCGCAGGAACAGCGCGGCCGTCAGCAGCAGCAGCCCGAGCACATGCGACGGCAGCGGCACGCCGGCCGCTTGGTGAAGCAGGAAGCCGGCCCCGTCAAAGCCCATAATGATGCAGAAGCCCCGCACGCCGTCAATTCACCCGGTTGACGGCGTTCCCGCGCAGGAACGACCGCACGTTGTTCGCGGCGACCGCCATGAGCCGGCTCCGCGCTTCGACGGTCGCCCAGCCGATGTGCGGCGTGACGAGGCAATTCGCCGCCGCGAGCAGCGGATGGCCGGGCGCCGGCGGCTCTGCGCCGAGCACGTCCAGCCCCGCCCCGGCAATGCGCCCTTCGTTCAGCGCGTCGGCCAGCTCTTGCTCGACGACGTGAGCGCCGCGCGCCGTATTGACGAGCAGCGCGTCCCGCTTCATCAGTGCCAGCGTATCGCGGTTCACGATCCCCTGCGTGTCCGGCGTGAGCGGACAATGCAGCGAGACGATATCCGCCTCGCGGAATGCGTCCTCCTTCGTCACGAACCGGACGGCTTCCAAGCCCGCGACGTCCTTCGGCGTGCGGGTATGTACGATGACCTTCATGCCGAACGCCAGCGCGATCCGCGCGACTTGTTGGCCGATGCTGCCGAATCCGATCAACGCGAGCGTCTTGCCGGCCAGCTCGCGCAGCGGCGACAGCGTGAACGTGAAATCCGGCCCGGCTGCCCAGCGGCCGCCGCGGGCGGCGTCGCTGTGAACGCCCACGCGGCTCGCGAACTCCAGCAGGAACGCGAAGACAAGCTGCGCGACCGAAGCGTTGCTGTAGTCCGGCACGTTCGCGACGACGATCTCTCTTGCCGCCGCCTCATTCAGGTCGATGATATTGTAACCGGTCGCCAATACGCCGATATAAAGCAGCGACGGCAGTTCCCGGATAATCTCCGCCGGAAGCGGCGTTTTATTGGTTAAGACCAACTCCGCCCCCGCCGCGCGGGATACGATCTCCTCGTACGAGGTGCGGTCGTATACCGCCAGTTCCCCTAATACGCTGATCTCGTCCCAGCTCAAGTCGCCCGGATTCAGCGTGTAACCGTCCAACACCACGATCTTCTTCTGCATGCGATCCCCTCTCCGCTTCCAAGTCTGGCCGTGCTCTAAGAAGATCATACAACAGGAATTCGGAAGCCGTAACGCATTTCGGGAAAAATGATTTCCAACCCGAGGTATAAGTCGCCGCAATCTGGGTATTCTGAAGATATCGGCGTCGCGAGATGCCGTAGACAACCGCGGAGAAGACTTACGTTTCCCCATAAGCTCTTCGTCCGGTTTCTCCTCTCCCATGAAAGGGGCCCTTCGAAAGAAGGGCCCCGGATTTTTAATTACCCCAGTAATATCAAGCTTTTTATCACTTTATGTTTTAACATCATCACAAAATAAATCAAATTGATGACGAATTGATGACGAAGATAAAATAAAAACAAGGGCTCAGCTGCTCTTAGATAATCGCACCTGGCCACGATTGTTCTCGCTTTCCTTCAATATAAGGTACAGACAAAAGGCCCGCACATCTTGTGCCGGCCTTGGCATGTTTTGTTTAAGCTGGAACGATTCCCTCAATGGCTACAAAGTGATTTGGCTTGGACGCCAGTACGTCTGCACGGAGGTAAGCCCTAATGACTACTTGGAGCTTACCAAACGCCCCTTCAGCCTCTCTGCTCGTTTCTAAGGTAAGGTTAGTGCGGGTACCAATGTAGAGCTTCGACCAGTCCCCCAGAAGCGCCACGCTCGCGTTATTTGTGGTACCATGTGCAAGGTTGATGGGGACTTGATTGGTCGAGTATTTCTTAAGGCTCTCAAACGACGCTGGAGCCTTCAGAGGCTGTCCCGAAGTGTCCGTAAGCCGATCTACAGCACCGGCTGTTCTCGGGGCCCATATGACCCCTGTAGCTTCTCCGTTGACATTCTGGATCATTTCAGCCGCTTGGGAAAACGGGAAATACCCTTCCAACTTGTCACCGTTAACGCCCATATCAATCTTTTGCAATCCGGAGGTACGGTACAGTCCTAGCGGTTCATCATCGATTCCAGTACCGAACAATGTGGCGCGATCCAATTCTAGGGCGAGAGCTGCCGCAAGTTCTTGTTCTATAATAGAATCAATGTTTTCCGCATCCTCGAACAATTCTACACTTAAACGCACCATTCCAACTAGCGTCTTAGCCTTCAGGTCAGCTGCACCAAAAGTTACGTCAGATTCAGCAATAGGAGCATTTTCAGCTTTCCATGCAACTGCTGGTCCGTTAATAACCTTGGCCAGCGTCAATGCATTGGATTCCATTGGGATGGTTAATGCGCCTGCCTGGATAACCCTAGCTTGGTTGCGCGCCAGGTCGATTACCTCTGTAGAAAGCAATTCCGGCACAAGTACGCCACCGCCGGTAAGTACGTTCTCGGACATTGCACGACGCTCCGCTTCTGCATTCGTCCAGTTTCCGGTTACGATCCCCTTAACGTACTTCCCTAAAGAAAGCGTGCGCTTCTGCCCGTCCATCATATAGGGCTTCGCAAGTGTACTCATACGTTGTTCTCTTTTCAGAGACCGGGTTTCGTTTAGAGCTCCTGCAGCTGGTTCGCCTCCAAGCGGATCTACTTTAGAATCGTTTGAAATTCGGCCCTGATCTACATTGTCCAATTCTTCCAGCGCTTCAATTTGTTCTTTTAAGGTGCGCATTTCTGCGGAAATTGCTCGCACCTCTTCAAGTTTATTTTCATCTGCCATCTGATTTGCCAAAGTTCGTTTCTCGGCCATTTGCTGTTTCAACGCATTAATTTTCTTCAAGTTTCTCATGGTTACACCGCCTTATTGTTTCTAGATTCGAGTACGTTTACAAGCAGTTCAAGCGATTCGAAAGATTCATCGTTATACGTACCTGCTAATGACATTACTTTGCGAATGAATGAGGATACGGAATCAGTTTCGTCCAAGCGTGTAATAACTTTTTTGAAATCAGAAATAATTGTCTCTGGTCTTGCGTTGCCACTCTTAAATGCTGTTACTGCCTTTTCTGCTACTTCGATCAGTTCGAGAAAAGTGTTTTTATAGCTGTTTTGATTAAGCGGCTGCAATACATCGATTGCGCCCCCCAGCTCCATGGCCCTGTCACCACGTTTGATTGACTCGTTAAGCATTTGGTCAATCTGCTCGTCTGATATTTCCCATGCTCCATGGTAGTTTTTCGTTGCCTTGAGACGCCCATCATCAATCATGTTGTAAATCGTTCTTGGATGCACCTTGAGTGTTTCTGCCGCTTCCCTTACTGTCATTTCATCACCTTCCTGAACATTTTTTCTACATGGATAATGCTATCATTGGTGTTTGGACAGGAAGCGGACATCGTACAGACATTTCTTCTGGATGCCGCTTGGGGACTTTTTTTCACGCTAGAGGGGGACGCGGTCTGTGGACATCCCTTCATTTTTTTGCAGCCCGCGGGGGGAAAGGCCCTGGAAAGATAAAAAGGTAGCCGACTAAAAACGTCGGCTACCTTAAATCTTTGTTAAACTATCGTCTCCCGTTAGCGTAATGCCTTACACCATCTAAGGACTGCCTCGTCAACTTCATCGATATAACCTACATTATCGGTAAAATTCCAAAATAAAATTTTGTCTGTTTCATCATTTTCTTTAAACGGAACTACCTTATCTAATTCTGCATAATAAATTGGGTTATACTTCATTGTTCCATCTGGTTTTCTAACTTTCAGTAAGCCCCTAAGCTCCATATCCTTAACGACCTGCCCTGTTTCCTCATAAAGCTCCCGAATCGCACATTCCTTCGTCGTTTCATTGCCATCTCTTCCTCCAGCAGGTACTTCCCACTGTTTTCTCAGTGTATTAAAACAAATCAGATACTTACTATCGAATCGAACTACGGCGTATGAACCTGCCAGCGGTGAGTAATGATTTAGTTCGTGTTCATTCAATGAGATGCACTCTACAAACTCGTAGCCATCTTTATTAATAATAGCTGTCAATTCGAGCCCTCCTTCCCTCAAATTGTACCATAATGTTACAGGAGACTATTAAGCAAATCTGCCCGTTAGTTTAATGCCACCCTTTAATTTTACAATATTCCCACCTATCCAGGCAGAGTAATTTTTGAAGAACGAATTACACATATCTTATATTTTGTGAAATTCGCGGCATATCGCCAAACGCTTGGGAATACTGGGTTTGAGCCGATTTCAGAAAATGAATTTCACCTATCCTGCAAATGAGTAATTGAGCGAATGAGACGTAAGTTCCACTCGTTCAATTACTCCATTTTCTAGGAGATTGGGTTGGCCATACCGGACATTCTGTTCAACTCGCTCGACTTCGCAAACGCTTAGGAATATTGATCTTTTCCTTTTTTTTTAGAACGAGTTGCACATACCCGCAATATGTTCAACTAGAGATTAAGAACTCAAAATTTCCTGTGACCTTCGCCGCGATTATCAGTTCTGTAATTCCAGTTATTATTCGCCTATCAATGGTTGAGTCAGAATACATGCCCGCAAAATGTAAAACAGTAATTTTGTGAGGCTGCCCTTTAAGATACCTGAAAGCTATGATTTTCTTAATCTCTTCATCTCCGATCAAATCGATTAAGCTTTCAATCATTTGAACTTTCTTATTAAGTTTCTCGTATTCAGCAGAATTGTTCTCACAATGCGCTTCAAAAAAACCTAATAAGGATTTGTTTTTCCGATACTGCTCCAAAGTTATTTTCATTTGGCGATATTCTGCCTTCGAAACTTCAAGCGTTTTAGTCATGCTAATTCACCCCACATTTTAAACGATCTTGCTATATCGTTAATACCTTCAGTTATCTTGCGAAGCAATGTTCTCTCGGTGTAAGCAAGCCCACTAAAGAACAACATGGTCTGAGCATAAGATTGGCCTTTTAAGTACCTATGGGTTAGTAGCCGTTTGATGTCCTCGTCCAGTATCAATTCAATTGCTCTTTCAACCAATTCAAGTAAGCGACTCATTTCAACATAAGCGGGTATTGTTTGAAGATTCTCAGGAAGTTCATGTTTTTCGAAATCTTTAACAAAGGCCTTCGTTTTCGGGATAGTCTCCAAAATAGATTTCATTTTGTTGTATTCAACTTTAGTTACCTCGTAAGTCATCATTCCGTTTCGATTCCCCTCTTCCAGATATAATCACGATCAATGGAACGCCGCCGATCCGGCCCAACCATTTCAATAAATTCGGATTGACCGGTGATACGGCTAGAAATCTTCCCGCCATTGAATGGCAGCCGGCTTTTAATCCTACCTACAGCGTAATTGCTCGAAAAAATGGTTATTCGCTTCTTCCTCCACCGCTCATCCAAAATGCCAAACAATTTACCTTCGGCCCATTCTGTGTATTGAGCCGAAAAAATATCATCGATCATAAGGATAGGCACCTGATAATAACGATGTAAAACTTCCCTTTCACTTTCAACGTTCTTTCGTTCATATGTAGCTTTAATGTCCCCGAACAACCGCTCTTCGTTCACGAAAATTCCAGGTTGTTTTCGATGTGCCAGAGCATTGGCTATACACTGCATGAGAAATGTTTTACCTGTACCGAATGCGGACATCTCTTTTACTTGCTTGTTCAAGGATTCCGCCCTTTGTGCTTCTTTGACTTGCTTGCTTAAATAATCAGCTCTGAGTTCGTCACCGAAAACGTAAAGCCATGTGCCGTTATTGATATGAGCATCCAGATTCCGAATGAATGAAATTGCCGCTTCGAATTGCTTCATGTTGTCATCATCAATCAATGCGTTTTTGAAAGTGTGGCGCAATTCCTTATTAGTAAAATCCTCTGAAGGATTAAACTCTTTAAATCGTCTTTCTTTAACGCAGCTACATGGCTCCATGCTTGAGATATAAGTTTTGGTTTCATCAGTAAATTGATAAATCACTTCATTGTCCGAGCATATCGAACATTTATATAAGCTTTGCTCTTTAGTTGTAGAGGTCTGCGTATGGATCTTCATCTGCTCGATACGGTTCGCCAGCATTCTTGCTATCTTTTCTCCTTCGTTCGGCCATTCGATTTTCTTCATGGTGCTTGGCTCCCTTCAACTCATCTTGACGTACACGATCTATGACCCAATTGAGAACGGCCCGGTAATCGCTCTTATACACTCTGCCTGAAGCTCCCTTATAGTTATCCAGTGTGCTAATACACCGCTTAGTAAAATCTTCTCCTTCCGCTTCACAAAGCTTCTGATATTCTGCTTCAGTTAATGAGACGAATTCAGAAAAATACTTCTTTATCTCTTTTTTCTTACCATTCTTTTCATTCTTATCATTCTTTACATTCTTGTTTGTGCTCACTAGCTGCTCATTTGTTGATCGTTTGTTGCTCATCGATTGCTCAAATGACTGCTCATTCTGTTGCTCGTCATTTTGGTAAAAAGACCAATTAACCACGGTAACAATGGAGAATTTGTTGCTCGAATTGATGCTCACTAAACCATGCCTTTCTAAGGTCTGTAACCATCTCCACACCGTATACTCCGCAACTTGGTCGCTTCGCTTTAATCCTCTGTTATACATGCCATGAAGGTCGAATCTACCTGTTACAAATTGTCCTGGACTGAGTGAAACTGTTTGTCTTCCGACTGGTTGTTGATGCTTTTTATGACTCGCTTCAAGTAAACAAATGCTCCACAATCTATATAGCTGAAGATCATTAAAAATTGGATTTTCCCTAATTTTTCTATGAAGCTTAATCCAACCTTCCATCCTCACTTCCTCATTTCAAGTCGTTGAATAATTGATATACTTCAACTACAATTAAGGTTGAACAATAATGATTTACTTTGCAGGTTGCCTCTATTCGCAGTAGGGGCAACCCAACTTTTTTCGATTTCCTCAACTATGTCGTAAAAGAATTTCCCACGCATGATCCTCACACCACAACAAGAACCTGATTTCGTGCATATTGGAAACACGTAAGTCCGTTCTCCAAGAGTTTGAATCATCCTCTCAGAGCAAATTTCTGCAACGTATGTCATCATGCCAAATATCACTTCCAGCTTTTCGACAGATTTCATTTCTGAATCTGTCCGAGCTAAGTTTACAAATGTCTTTATTGCGGTACGAACTCCAACTTTTTGGATGACGATCTTAACGTTACTTTTAATTTCATTATTTGAGCATCGGTTCATTTTGTACCGCTCCCTCTCCCCATCCGATACAATTTTCTTTTTCTTGTTCATGCATCCACTTATCCAAACTTCCAGCTCGGAAAAATATTTTTGGTTTTTTTGAATTTGCAGCCCCACCCCTGTAATGGGGTATTTGCTTTTGTTTACAGAGAGTATAAATCGTATCTTCAGAGAGGCCAGTATAGCGTGCAGCATCTGGAACCGTTAGACAATGATGGTACACTTCGGTGTAAATGATCGGCAGAAGCTCCCCTCGAATTTCTTCGATCAGCTTCTGTTTAATTGATTTAAAAAAATCAGATGTTTCTTTTTCAAATTGCATGAATCTTTCTCCCTTCCTGATACCTTTTGGCAATTATTTATTTAAATGAAACAACTTCTTTAGACTTGTACTTTTAAAAACGCTGATTAGGCCTGCAATAAACTCATTACCAGGCGCTCTTTGACCACGAAAGACACGGTATACTTGCGTCCGCGAGACACCAATTTCGGCTGCTAATTTCTTTTCATCCCAGCCTTTCTGCTCCATAATTTGCCTAATGGTTTCTATGTTTAAATTTAGCCTCATACCCCTTAACCTCCTCTCCACTTTGTTACCATAAGGCAACATTACCTTATGGCAATAATATAAATCCGATTAGCCAAAAGGTAAAATTGACTAATAGATGATTTTCTTGATAAAAACATATGTTCTCTCACATATACTTGCTATTGCTATCTCATTCATCATTTTTCATTTTGCCAAATGGCAACAAAAATGATATTATGCCTTTAGGTAAAGATATAACGGGAGGAGTACAAAATAATGGAGAACAGTTTCGGGGATTACCTTAAAGAACTACGGTTATCAAGAAACATGAGTATCAATCAATTGGCAGAAGAATCGGGGATCAGCAATTCGCAAATTTCAAGGATAGAAAACGGGTTGCGTGGAATTCCAAAACCTGAAACGATCCGGAAAATTGCAGATGCTTTAAAGGTTGAATACGAAGTGCTTATGAATGAAGCTGGTTATTTGCCTGATAAAAAGGACATAAATACAATAATTGAAACTGGTAAGCAATATATAGATAAAGCCAGAAGCGACGCATTAATATCATCGGAGTTTTTAGATGAAACAGAAAATATGTTAAAGCGCGTTATAGAAATTGATAGTTTTATTGAAAACAACCCAAACATTGATGTAGAAACAAAATTTAATAAATACCTGGAATTGCAAGGATATATTGAGAATGCAATTTATGGTATGGAACGTATCAATAAACGAGTTTTGATTTCGATGAACCGATCACAAGGAAATGGGCAAGTACCTGAAAACTTGAGGACTATTTCTCTAAAATATTTGAACTTAGCCAATGTACAATTAAATAAGATTCGTCCGTTTAGAAACAATACCAAAAGTGAGAATGATGAAGCTGATTATGACATCATTGTTGATTTGTGGTTAGACGATATCATCCCCTATATCTCGTTTGATGAATCTAGATTCTTCCCAGTCGTAAAGGAAGAAATTGACGATATCCTTTTTGAAGTAGCTCCAGAGATTCGAGATCAGATCGAAATTACGCCTCAAGGCTTACCTAGATCCTTAAAATCGATAGTAAAAAGTGACAGTAAGATAGTCGACAAAATCCTAAATCCTCTCAGGTTAATTGGATTCAGATATAAAGCAAATGCAATCGACAATCCAAGTTCAAAAAAATATACTCTCGATCTTGAAAAATGGTTAAAAGAAGGTTCAATTATGTATCACAATATAATTCTAAATGAAGATCAGAAGCAGCATTTATTACGGACACTAAGCTTTATGGTACAAGATGACACAAGATAAGGGGGAGTCTAGGTGGCATCGTTTCAGAAACGCGGGAAAAATTCGTGGTATATGTACGTTGAGGTAGGTACAGACTCTTCTGGCAAGCGAATTCGAAGAACACAAACTGTAAAAGTAGATGATTCACAATTATTGAAGTCGCCAAAGAAATTAAATGCATATTTGAATGAAGAATTATTAAAGTTCAAAATGCTTATAGAGTCTGGTCAGTATATAACCCCTGAAAAAATGAGTGTATCAAAATTTATTGATATATGGATTGATAAATTTGTAAACAAAAATCTTGAAGAGACAACAGCCTTCAATTATTCTTATCATGCAAATAAACGTATAAAGCCTTATTTCGGGGAAAAATCAATTGAAAAGATAAAGACTATGCATATAGTCGATTTTCTAAATGAACTTGCTGAAAACAATGTTGGAGCAGCTACACGTGTGTATATTTTCCGCGTCCTTAGAAGCATTTTTATAAAAGCTCAAGAGTGGAAGGTTATTCCTCAAAATCCGATGGAAGGTGTTTCCAAACCAAAAGAAACGCCTCAAGAGATGTCTGTATATAACGAAGATGAGGTTTTATCTTTACTAACCTCTCTCCAAACAGAAAGTATTCGTTTGAGAGTAATTATTACTTTAGCTCTTACAACTGGAATGAGAAGAGCGGAAATTCTTGGATTAGAATGGAAGCATATTGATTTAGAAAATGGAACTATCGATATTAAGCAAACTATACCTATGTTTAAAAATGGTCTCCCTATAATAAAGGGCCCAAAAAGAAAAAGCTCATTCAGAAGAATCGTTATCCCCACTTCCCTAGTATCTGAACTTAAAGCTTATCAAGCCCATATGATGAAAGTCAGATCAAACTCAGAAGTGCCTTGGAAAGGTGGGGAATACTATTTCTTATTTGCGAGTGAAAACGGTGTACCACTCTACCCGAAAACAATTAGCGATAACTGGAGAGAATATATTAAGCGCATTCCAGGAATGAAATATATACGATTTCATGATTTAAGACATACATCTGCAACTTTACTAATCAATCAAGGAATTCACGCGAAAATCATTTCGAATCGACTTGGGCACTCAAAAATCTCCACTACTATGAATGTTTATGGTCATGTTATTGAGTCTGCTGATAGGGCTGCAGCAGATACTTTTGATGCCTTATTATCAGCAAAATCAAAAAAAGCAAAACAAGAATTTCGATGACTAGGTTGATGACAAATTGATGACTTAATACACAATACATATGCCGACAACACCCAAATATACAGACTCAGTTACTTCAGAAACCCATATTTATCAAGGTTCTAAAGAATATATCGGCAATCAACAGAAATGAAAACACACATCTCCCATGAAAGGGGCCCTTCGAAAGAAGGGCCCCGGATTTTTTTTAACCCCCGAAGATCACCGCTATTTTCGAATTATTTTCGCAACCTCGGCTTCCGCTTCATCATTTCACTGCACGCTATCGCCCCATGAGCTAACTGCGCGGCGCGGCGTTAAAGCTAACCTTCGCTCGAACGTTTCCGAGTTAACGGGAGTTACGCTTATTACTGGAAATATTTCAATCCGCTGGTTTATGTCTTCTATATAAAGGATAATGAATTTACGAACGAACTCAGGCAAGCGCAACTTGCGGCCAGACGTTCGCTTTCAGGCTCATGCGCGCCCCGAACCGGCGGCCGCCGTCTGCCAGGTTCGCGTAAAGTGCCGGTCACCTAACCGGACAGCAGGCCTTCCTTTGCAAAAAACGAAAGCCCCGGCGTAAATTCGCCAGGGCTTTTATTCTTGTTGCTTGGAATCGTTAAACGCTTATTAGCTGCGTTCCGGGTGACGGTCATGGTTACGGCTTCTTAGGCCGGCCAGACCGATCAATCCCAACAATCCCAGCCAACCCCAATCAAAATCGTTGTCGTTATCCACGGCGTTGGCGCGGTAATTGCCGCCCGTCGCGGTCGAGGTCGCGTTGTAGCTGTTCGTATTCATTCCGCGCCCGTCGTACGACTGGTTATTCATAACCCCGTTGTTACTTTGGTTCGTGGCCGTTCCATGAGCGTCTAGGATGCCGGTGCCCAACATGAAAGCCAAACAGCCGACCAGCAGCGTTGCCAATCCGAATTTCTTTTTCAACTCCATCTAACTCCTCTACAGGGTAGTTTATATTTCTAACATTGGTTTTCCCGCAGCCGAGTTGAAATATTTCGGGAAATACTCCCATTCGTTTGCCCGCGTCGACTACTTGAGTAGTCGGCGCCGCATCCCATTGCATGAACGGAAAGAAACGGGAGCATAGTAAAGAAAAGCATGTTTTGAAAGGAATATTATGGATATTCCGAAATTAAACGAAATCAAAGCGCTCGAGCGTTTGCTCACGAAGCTGAAGATGCAATACCTGGTTCACGATGATTTGTTCTCCTTGCCTTGGTGGGTGCTCCTCGTGACCTTGATCGTGCCTTGGCTGATCTGGTGGAAGCTGGTGGACAAGAGCCGGATTGCAATCGTTTTGGTTTTTGGCTTATCCATTAGTCTGCTTGTTTCCCTGATGGACGAGATCGGAACCGCGTTCGGCTTGTGGTCCTACCCGACCCAGTTATTGCGGATTCTGCCCCGCTTGTATCCCGTCGATTTCTCGTTTCTTCCCGTGGTCCATATGCTGCTGTTCCAGTACTTCAAAAACTGGTGGCCGTATCTGATTTCCTTAGCCGTCGTCGGCGCCGTGTTTTCCTTTCTTGGCGAGCCGCTCTTCGTCTGGCTAGATATTTATCAACTGGATCATTGGAAGTATTATTATTCGTTTCCGATCTACATCGTCAAAGGATTATTGTTAAAATGGCTGGTCGAAGCGCTAATGGCCAAAGCCGGGAAACAGGCCGGAGGGATGAATTCGTGAGAAGGAACCCGGAGCATCGCGCGGAGAACGGAAACCGGCAGGTCAGGCGGCCCAAGCTTTCGATGTCGCCCTTCAACTCGAATAATCTCATGGTGCAGAATCCGTATATGGTGATGTGGTGGTCGGCCGCTATGCCGGGGGCGGGGCATATCATGGTCGGCAAGATCGTCAAAGGGTTCGCGCTGTTCCTATGGGAATTCGTCGTCAACACCCAGTCGAATCTGAACGAAGCCATCGGCTATTCCATGCTCGGCCGCTTTCCGGAAGCAAAGGCGTGCTTGGACTTGCGCTGGTTTTTCATGTACGTCCCCATCTTCATCTTCGCTTGCTGGGATTCTTACCGATTGACCACCGAGGTGAACCAATTCGCCGTATTGGCATACCGCGAGCAATCGCCGATTTCGGCCATGAAAGTCAATTCGATCGAAATCAATTATTTGGCGAAAACGAATCCCTGGGTTGGCGTAGGCTGGTCGCTGCTCGCTCCCGGGGTGGGCCACCTCATCGCCCGCAATACGTATCAGGGTTGCTGTGGTATATCGTTGTCGTCTACCAATCCCACGCCTTGGAAGCTCTCTATTATACGTCGGTCGGATTGTTCGGCGAGGCCGCTCGGATTCTAGACATGGAATGGGCGTTGTTCTTCCCTTCCATCTTCGGCTTCGCCGTCTGCGACTGCTACCACCGCATTATCGAAATGAATGAATTGTTCAAGCTCGAGCAAGCCCGGTTCTTAGAGGAGCATTATGCTTAATTATGCCGATTCAAGGAGAGTAACCCGCATGTACGTGGTATCGATATTCGAGCATTCGCTAAAACTGGAGTTGGCCATATCCGAGCTGGAGCAGCACCGCGTCATGCGGGAGGACATCGTGGCCGTTCCGATGAATAAACAAGCGCGCGAGAAAAGCTATTTCGATCCCTATAACACGGACGGGCTTAACATGTTCCTCGTCTCGGTTCTGGCTACCATCATGATGCTGCTCGGGGTTATTTACGGCTTCCGTCTGTATTGGGGACCGATTCTATGGGGCATGATCGGATTGGCGAGCGGTACCGCGATCGGCTTTGCGCTCGATAAAGCCGTAAAGACGGCTTCGCGCAAAAAGAAACTCAAAGCGAACATTCGCGACGTCATCCTGTTGGTCAAATGCGGAGAAAAGCATGCGCGTCTGATCGAGGACATTTTGATCTCCCACCAGGCATTGAGCGTCGCGGTGATCGCAAACAACCGTCTGGACTTGGAGGCGGCCGAATCTGAATGAAACTCGGTTCGCCCTTCGCCGCTATCCTTGTTCTTCGGAAGATCGGTCTGCGGGATAGAACGGCGGCGATAGCTTCGCATCGCCCGGGGCATGCTATAAGGTAATCGAGGAGCAAAGGAGCGGGGTACCCGATGAACAAGGAAACGGCGATCTTGTCCGCGCTGGAGGAAGTCAAGGATCCCGAGGTCGGCGCGAATATCGTGGATCTGGGGCTGGTCTACGGCATCGATGCGGAGGCGGACGGAACCGCGGTCATCCGAATGACGCTGACCATCCCGGAATGCCCGCTCGCCGGCGAAATCGTGCGGGACGTGAAAAACGCGGCATTGTCCGTGAGCGGCGTCAACGACGTGCGGGTGAAGTTGGTGTGGGAACCGAAGTGGACGCCGGCGATGATGAACGACAACGCCCGGGAAGAGATTCGCGCGCTTCGCCAGGCGGGGCACTGATTAAGCCCGGCTTCATGGAAGAACAGCTTGCCGCGGTATTCCGCCGCAGGCAAAACAAAAGCCGCCTTCCGGTCAAGCCCGGTTTGGCGGCTTTATCGTTTCGCGTTCAACTCGCTTCGGAGAAAGGCCAGGAACCGCAGCGCTTCTTCGCGCGTCAACTCCCGTTCGCCCAGCGCAAAATTGAATTGCTTCAGAATGGTCTCATCGTCCAAATGAAGCGCGTCGACTAGGTCCTGAATATGCTTGTCGATGTCAACCACGGCCAATTTCCCTCCTCATCCGGCAGCTGGCTGGCATTGAAGCCCCTATAGCTTTGCGTCACCATTTTTCAATGGTTTTGCCTTGACTTGCTTACGTTTGATCGGGAAGCGATGAATGCTTAAGGAAGACGGAGTCGTTGCGCTAACGAACGGCCCGGATTCGCGGGATAGTCATCCGGGATCTGATCGGCATTGCCCTCGCAAGTCTCTTCGTCCATGCTTATCGCAAACGCCTGGCCTTCTGTCTCTCTTGGGCCTGCTTCAACATCCAGTTCGGCGTCTTTCCACGCGTTGAATTTAACTGAACTAATCCCGAGCTGCTGTATTATATCACTTAAATCCAACTTCATCAATTTCCCTTCCTCCCATCCGCCTAAGGCATTCATGACGAACCAACGTCATTAACCATAGCAAGAATCGGACGAGGAAGTTGTCGAACGAGGTCGGCGATTTTTGTCGAAATCAACTTCATTTACCACATCGAATTTTTATTGACAATCCACCGCTTCTGTGTTCTCGAAAATATTCGCTTTTGGCGGAAAGTTCCGATCCGCGAGGCGCCCGGCTTTTTTCGGCGAGAATGCCGATTCGACAAAACAAACGGCCGCTCGCCCCTGCGGTTCGACTTACTTTTTAGCCGAGATTTAATAAAATGCTGTTATTCCGAAAACATTCATGATCAATGATACGATCAAAGGAGATTACAACCCGTCCTATGAAAACAAGAGAATGCTCCTCCCAAGCGACGTTCGAAGCACTTATTTCGCGCATGGTCATTGCGAGAACGAAAAAAGAAGCCGTCGAGAAAGCAGCCTACGAATTGAACGCGCATAACGCCGACGCCGACCGGATCACGCTGCGCGGCGAACGGGGCGAACCGTTCCTCTTCATCGTCGACAAGGTCGAACTGCTGGATTGGCATGACGCGGACCTGACGGATTGCTGCCATCAATTCAAGGTTTTCGGCCGGATGCGCTTGGCGCTTCGGCCCCAGCAGACCGCGTTCGATCCAAGCGGCGAAGGAGAACGCGGAGCCTTCCGCCTGCCCGTCACGTCCGTCGGCGACAACCCCGTGTTCGTGCTGCCGAACGGATCGGAGCCTTGTTTCTTGACGGTGCTGCAGCAAAGCATGTCCTGGGAATCTTCGCGCATCAAAAGCATCGCTCACCTTAGCAAGCTTGCTTGAACCCGAAATCATTCATCGAGGAGATGGTAACATGCGGACGATCTACGAAAACTACAGAGGCTTTACGATTTTCAAGCAAACGAACAATTACAACGCGGTCAAGAACAGTACGGACGACAATCCAAACGAAATCGTGTTCTGCCACCGGCAGCTGGGCGAAGTCCTGAACACGGTCGATAAGTATATCGAAGAATAACCGGCAGCCGGAACGAATCATCCCGCCCATGACGGATACGAATCCCATAAAGCAACCCGCGATC
This sequence comes from Paenibacillus artemisiicola, assembly GCF_017652985.1. Lineage (GTDB taxonomy): Bacteria > Bacillota > Bacilli > Paenibacillales > Paenibacillaceae > Paenibacillus_Z > Paenibacillus_Z artemisiicola. The sequence continues at coordinate 440,181 of NZ_JAGGDJ010000003.1, read as the reverse complement.
GCAAAGCAACCCGCGCCCGGCAGCCGTATACCGGACCGGGTTGCTTGTTTGCCTTGCGTCCCTTCGCCGAGGCGGCGTCCGGCTACACGCGCTTTCAGGCGGTTCGGAGGTCCGGCATGACGGCCAGAATCCGCGCGACGCGAAATACGCGAGGCGCCCGTTTCTCCATATCGAACGCATTGACGCGATCCCCTTGAACCGCATCCACCCGAATCCGGCGCTGCGTTATCCGGCCGGACCGATCACAGTATATCATCGTCACGACCGTACCCACGTACTTTTCGGGCATCTCCGATCCCTCCTGATCCGTTTCCGTCTTTTTCTACAGTATAGAACAGAACGCTTGTTCCTATCAAGCGTCAAACTCGTTCGTCCGTCCGGGAATTACCGGAAATCCAATTATGAATTATTTTTTCCATATTTTACTATATTAATTTTTATTATTTCGGAAGGAAAACGTTTCTTGGCAAGGAAATCATGTAGAGCGATGCAATCATGACCAGAAAGGAATGTTCGAGGTTGAAAGCATTCCATCTTGACCGGACGGGTTCGATTCGGGAACATGCCGAAATCGGGCTGTTGAAGGCGCATGGTTTGGCGGAGCCGGCCATGGCGGAGACCCTGCGCGCGCATTACCCGCACGGCCTCTCGTATCACGGACGAGCCTATTTCACGGAAAACCCGCTGCACGGCCAATTCGGAATCGAAGCGATCTTCGAATACGAACGACGCCTGCATTTCCCGGCGCTTCCCTCCCGGTTCGAATCGTTCTTCGCCGCGGCTACGCTCGAGGAGCTGATGTTTCAATGGTTCCCTCGCTTGGTGCCTCCCTACGAGAACGGGCATGTCTGGGAAATCGAGTTCGAGCATGCGTACTGGAGCGGGGAACGCAGCGATGCGCCGATGATGGAAATCATCGTCAAGCCTCCGCTTACGGCGACCCGGAAAGTGCGGTTTTAAACCGTTCGCCGGCTTAACCTGAAAGCGCTTCAACGACGAAGGACCCGCCTGGCGCCTCTTTGAAACTCGAAGCGGCCGCCGGCGGGTCCTTTTCGTATTCATGTTGCCTGCCGCGCCCGCGGCTCGCGGACGCGGGTGCTGCACCGGATTCGATAAGCGATGCGTTCTGCCGGATAACGCCGATCAGATCAATTTCGCCCGGCGCAGCACGGACAAGATCCGGTAAAAATCGTAGCTGGCGCCGTTCGGCGAATCCACCAGCTTCTCCTGCACCGCCGCCGCTACGGCCTCCTTCGCCCAAGCGGGAATCTCCTTCACCGCGTGCAGCGCTTCCAGCTGCGCCGTCCGGTCCCTGAGCGCCTGCATCGCGCCGTTCTGCTCGTCGAGCTTGCCCTGCAGCGCCGCGTTGTCCGCCGCCAGCTTCGCGACGGCCGCTTGAAGCGCGTCGAACGCCTGCCTTTCCTCCGCCGTCATCGGCTCTCCCTCCTCGCCTCTCGCGTCGCTGTCCTTCAGCCGGTTGTCGCTGATGATGCGGATGAGCTTGTCGGCATAAGCCGGATCCGTCGCGTAGCCGCTGGCCTGCAGCATCCGCGCCTGCGCCTCCGGCGTAGCGGCGTTCCGGACGGCGTCGTACCGGCTTCGCGCGTAGAGCAAATCCTGGTCCTTATAAAAATCGCCGACGCTGTCGTACGCCCGGAACGACGCCACGACCTCCACCCGCCTGCCCCCGACCGTCTCCCAGGTGCGCTTGTTCACGACGTCGCCTTTCCAATACCCGTTCGGAACGCCGCCGGCCGCTTTCAATCCGCCGAGGTTGTTCCAGGCCGGAATCGTGCCGCCGGTCTCGAGCCAGCTCTGCGCCAGCCGCACCGACGGGAAGATCGGGGAGCCTTCGGCATACAACCGCCGCGCGATCGGCCGCAGCAGCCCGAAAAACGATTGTTTGTCCATCGCGAGCCTCCCTCCGGCTTATACAAGCCTGCGGCATGTATATGCAGCCCGCGGCGCGCGCGGCACCGCTGGCGCCCGCAAGCGCCGGCCGTACGGACGAACGCCCATCTCCGCCGCTGCATACGATGTAGCACGAACACCAGGGTTTCGACTCGAAGGAGAGGGTGACACGTGGAATTGCATTTGGTTCCGCTGCATTGGGTTTACCTCGCGTTTATCGTGCTTATACTCGGCGTGCTGATCAAACGCCGGGATACGACGCTCGTCTGCGTCGTCGGCATTTTCGCTCTCGGGCTGATCGCGACCGACAGCCTGAGCGGCTCGGTCAGCGGCATTTTCAACAGCTTTATCTATGCGACGACGCAGCTCATCGGCACCATCTTCATCATCTCCGTCATCGTGGCCATGAGCCGCGTTCTGATCCGCACCGGCATCAACGAAATGATGGTCGAGCCGCTGACCCGCTTCATGCGGACGCCCGCTCTCGCGTTCTGGGGCATCGGCCTGATCATGATGGTGACGTCCTGGTTCTTCTGGCCGTCGCCCGGCGTCGCGCTCATCGGCGCCGTGCTGCTGCCCGTCGCGGTCCGCGTCGGCTTGCCCGCGCTCGGCGCGGCGATGGCGATGAACCTGTTCGGCCACGGTATCGCGCTGTCCGGCGACTATATCATCCAAGGCGCGCCGAAGCTGACCGCCGACGCGGCCGGCCTGCCCGTCGCGAGCGTCATGGAAGCGAGCATCCCGCTCGTCGTCGTCATGGGCGTCGTCACGACCGTCGCCGCTTTCTGGATGATGCGCCGCGACATCGCGAACGGCAAATGGCGCGACGGCCTCGTGGCCGGGGGCAGCCCCGCCGCGTCCGCCGGGGAAGACCGGATCGTCCTTCCGAAACGATGGATGCGGGCGCTCGCCGTGCTGATTCCGCTCCTCTTCGTGCTCGACGTCGCCGGCATGTTCGCGCTGAATCTGCAGGGCGGCGACGCGACCGCGCTCGTCGGCGGCACGGCCATCTTCATCCTGCTGCTCGTCACCATGCTCGCGCACCGGAACAAGGGGCTGGAGCAGACGACCGAATACCTGATCGAAGGATTTCAGTTCGGCTTCAAAGTATTCGGGCCGGTCATCCCGATCGCGGCGTTCTTCTACCTCGGCGACTCCGCGTTCGCGACGCTGTTCGGCGACGTGCTGCCGGCAGGCTCGCAGGGCATCGTCAACGATCTCGGCGTCGCGCTTGCCCATCACGTGCCGCTGAACCAAGCGGTCGCCTCCGTCACCCTGACCGTGACCGGCGCCATCACGGGCCTGGACGGCTCCGGCTTCTCCGGCATCTCGCTCGCCGGCTCGGTCGCCCAGCTGTTCGCGTCGGCCATCGGCTCCGGCGCGGCCACGCTGACCGCGCTCGGCCAAGTCGCCGCGATCTGGGTCGGCGGCGGCACGCTCATTCCGTGGGCGCTCATTCCGGCCGCCGCGATTTGCGGCGTCAGCCCGTTCGAGCTGGCGCGCCGCAACCTGAAACCCGTCCTTATCGGCTTGGCGGCGACGACGATCGTGGCGATGTTCCTCGTTTAGGGGTATTGACAAATAATTATTTTTATGCTATAATTAAGAATTATGTTATTGACGAAACCTTTTCCCCTCGGCTAAGATGGTCTTCGAGACTTTCTAAGCGGAGGGATTTTTTATGTTCATCGCAAACGGCATTGCCATGCTCGAACTTCGTGCCGTCGTCATGGGCCGGACAACCGCGATCCATCCGGCCTTGATCTGGCGGGACGACCGCGTATTGCTCGTCGATACCGGTTATCCGGGACAGCTGCCGCTGCTGCGGGAAGCCATGGCGGAAGCGGGGCGCCCGCTTGAATCGCTGACCGACGTGCTGCTCACCCACCAGGACATCGACCATATCGGAGGGCTTCCGGGGCTGCGCGACGGCTTGCCGGCGCGTCCCGTCACGTGGGCGTCGGCGTTCGAACGGCCCTACGTTCAAGGCGAGAAGCTGCTCGTCAAAATCACGCCGGACGCCGTCGATGCGGCCGTCGCCGCCCTGCCGCCGGAAGTGCCGGACGACAAGCGCGCCGCCTTCCGCCAGGCGCTGCTTCATCCGCCGAGCGGGCCGGTCGACCGCCTGATCGGCTACGGACAAGCCGACGCGCCTCTCGTGGACGTCGAAGCGCTGGATACGCCGGGCCATACGCCCGGGCATGTCAGCTTGTATCACCGGCCCAGCGGGACGCTGATCGCCGGCGACGCGCTCGTGCTCGAGGACGGCCGCCTGCAGCTCCCGGACGCCCGGCTGAACAGCGACCACGAGCAGGCGCGCCGTTCGCTCCGGCAGTTGGCCGGGCTCGCCGTCGAGGGCGTCGTCTGCTACCACGGCGGCTATTTCAAAGGCGACGTGCAGGCGCAGCTCCGCGAGCTGCTCGCTTGAACCGGACGCCGCGGCGGAGCGTTCGGCCCCGGTGCGTCACGACCGTCGATGGCGCGCAGCGCAAACAGCGCCGCGGTTCCTTCCCTGAGAAAGGACCGCGGCGCTGTTTTGCCTTGCCTATTCGGTTGAGGATTCGCAAGCAAGACCGGATGCCGGCTCCGCTTCCGAACCCGCCTGCCGCCGCGCGCCTATTCCTTCCGGCACGCCTCGCAGACGCCGAACACCTCGAAGCGGTGGTTGATGATTTTGAAATTGCCGGGCAGGTCGAGCGGCTGCTCCATGGGGCAATACTCGAACGTCAGCGTTTTCTCGCAGTTGATGCAGATCAGATGGTGGTGGTGATGATCAAGGCAGCTGGCCCGGAACTTCAGCCCGCCGTCCATGAAATAAAACTGCTCGAGCGCTCCCATCTCGCTCAGCAGCCGCAAATTGCGATAAACCGTATCGAAGCTGACGCCGGGGTGGGCGACCGCCATTTGATCGTAGACGTCCTTCGGGGACAAGTACCCTTCCGCCCGAGAGAAGATTTCCGCCAGCTCCCGCCGCTGCTCCGTGATCCGCCAGCCGTTGGCGGTCATGATCCCGATCATCTGCTTCACGGGATCCTGGTGCTGGTGCTGTGAATCGGCCATTTTCCTCGCCCTTCCTGTACGGACCGCCGGGTGGCCGGCGACCGCGTCATTAGACTGATAGTGCTAGTTTAGCATATTTCCCCGAAGATTCATCATTTTTTGACCAAATCGCGGAACGCGCGCACAAAAAAGCCCTTCCCGGACCGCCGGAAAGAGCATAAAACAGGCCTGGTCCGCGCTATGGCACGTTGCCCTTCCCCCGCCCCCGCCGCGACGGGCAGGCTCAGGACAAGCCGTAGAACGTCAGCGCGTTGGCCAGCAGCCGTTCCTCGACCTCCGGAACGGGCAAGCCCTTGACCGCCGCGATCTCTTCCGCGACGCGGCGCGTCATTTCCGGCGCCGTGCGGCGTCCCGCGAACGGACCTTCGAACGGCCACGGACCGTCCGTTTCCGTCATCAACAGCCCGAGGGGATACGCGCGGACCAGCTCGCGGATCTCCGCTTCGTAGAGCACGTCCGGCGTGACGGATACCGCGTACCCGTTCGCGATCATGCGCCGCACCGTCGCTTCCGGCCCTTTGAACCAGTGGAAATGCGCGCGCCGGACGCCGTAACGTTCCAGCAAGTCGCACGCCTTCGCCGCATCCTCGTAGACCGCGTGCAGGACGATCGGCCGGCCCAGCTTCGCGGCCAGCCGGACGAACCGTTCGAGCAGCGCGGCGTACGGCGCTTCGTCGAAGCGGCGGCCCGCCTCCTCGGCTTCCGTCCGCGCGTAATACGGCAGCCCGACCTCGCCGACCGCGAACGCTTCGCCCTCCGCCGCGCGCGCCTCGATCCAGGCGACCAGCGCGTCCAGCTCCGCCTCCGGCGGCAGCGGCTGCTCGGGATGAAACCCGTACGCGGGATGGACGCGGCCGGGATGCAGCCGCGCCAGCCGGCGGTTCGTTTCGCAGGAGCCCAGGTGCATCGAGACCGCGACGACGGCCGCTATGCCGCCTTCGCCAAATGCGCGCCTCAGCAGCGGTTCGCGTTCGTGCTCCTCGTACAAATCCAGATGAATGTGGGCATCCGCCCATCGCCCGTATCGCCGCAAGCGGCTCATGGCGCCGCCCCCTTTCCGATTCTTCCCCAGAACGTTAACCGCGCGCCGCGTCGGGCCGCAGCATGTCGTACAGCTCCTGCTTCAAGCGAATGAACGCCGCATCGCTCCAGAGCGCCTCCGAACGCGGCCGCGGAAACGGCACGGCCACTTCGCGCACGATCGACGCCGGCGCGGCCGACATCACCAAGATCCGGTCGGAGAGCAGCAGCGCCTCCTCGATGCTGTGCGTGACGAACAGCACGGAGCGGCGGTTGCTTTCCCAGAGCGAGAGCAGCCAGGCTTGCATGTGCTGCCGGGTGAGCGCGTCCAGCGCGCTGAACGGCTCGTCCAGGCACATGAGCCGCTGCGGCGACAGCAGCGCCCGCAGGAAGGACACCCGCTGCTGCATGCCGCCGGACAGCACGTCCGGGTACTGGTCCGCGGCCGCGTCCAGCCCGATCCGGGCCAGCCAGTCGCGGGCAAGCCCGCGCGCCTCGCGCTTGCCGAGGCCGGCGATCGTCAGCGACAGCTCGATGTTCGCCGACACGGTGAGCCACGGCATGAGCGACGCCTGCTGCGGCATGTAGGCGATATGGCCGCGCGCGCCGACCGTGCTGCGGCCGTGCAGCAGAATATCGCCCGAAGTCGGCAGTTCCAAGCCGCCGATCAGGTGAAACAACGTCGTCTTGCCGCTGCCGGACGGACCGATCAGCGTGACGAACTCGCCGTCGTCCACGCGGAACGACACGTTGTCCAGCACGGCCTTCTCCGGCGTTCCCCGCTTCCCGGGGAACCGCTTGGACAACGCGCTTACTTCCAGTACGGCGCTCACGACGGCCGTCCCTCCCTTCGCCCCTGCGCCGCGCCGCGCGCGAGAAGCCGCTCCGCGAGCGCGATGGCGCCGAACAACGCCAAGCTGAGCAGCACGATCACGCCGATGGCGGCGAATACTTTCACGGTCTCGAAGCCGTGCTGCGCGATCAGCATGAAATACCCGAGGCCGCTGTCCGCGCCGATCGCCTCCGCGTAGATGGCGCTGATGACGGCATAGGACGCGGCGATCTTGAGGCCCGAGAACAGATGCGGCACCGCCCCGGGCAGCTCCAGCCGCCAGAACAGCTGGCGCCGCGAGGCGCCGATCATGCGCATGTAGTCGTACAGCTTGCCGTCGCTCTTCGACAGGCCCGTCATCATGGCCACCGCGACGGGAAAGAACGTCACGAGCGCGATCAGGATGACGCGCGGCAGGGCGCCGAAGCCGAACCAGAGGACGAGCAGCTGGCCGATCGCCATGACCGGCACGTTCTGGCTCAGGACGAGCAGCGGGTAGAAGCCCGCGCGAACCCAGGGCAGCGCGTGCAGCAGCGCCGCGATCAGGAATCCCGCCGCCGCGCCGATGCCGAAGCCGAGCAGCGTGATACCGAGCGTCGCCCGCATATGATGCGCCAGCAGCGGCGCGGAGTCGATCGCCTGCTTGGCGATGGCGGACGGCGCGGGCAGGACGTACGCCTCCGTCCCGAAGAGCCAGACCGCCCCCTGCCAAAGCAGCAGAAAAGCCGCCATGACGATCGCTGGCGGCAGCAGGAGGGCGCGTTTATTGCCCATCCGGGTATTTCTCCAGCAGGGCGTCCATCGACGCGGTGCCTGCCGGCACGTAATACACTTTGATCTGCGAGATGATTGACGGGCAGCCCATCTCCGCCATGGCGGCGTTCATCTCCTGCACGACGGCGAGCAGCTTGTCCAGCTCGCCCTCCATCGTCGTCTCGAGCGGCGCGACGCGGTACGGCACCCCGGATGCCTTGATGACGTCGATGGCGCGGTCGACGTACGGAATGACGCTTTCCCCGTTCGGGGTGCGCGGTAAAATTTGAATGCTCAGCAGTGCGTTAGCCATGAATCAGTTCTCCTTTTCCGGCAGGAAGTCGTTGGTGAAGGCTTTCTCGGCGTCGAGCGGCTTGTCGAGCAGCTTATGGTCGTACATCCAGTCGGCGTAGTTTTTCCACACCGCCAGCTTCTGCTCGCCCCAGCGCGGCGCGTCCGCTTGGTAGCGCGGGCTCAGCCATTCCTGGCTGGCGCGGACGAGATCCGCGTTCAGCTCGGGCACGGCCTTGATCAGCACGTCCGCGGCTTCGTCCGGATGGTCGATCGCGAATCGGTAGCCTTCGGCCGCGGCCGCCATGAACGCTTCCACGGTGTCCTTGTGCCCGGCGATCATCTTCTCGTTCGTCGCCAGCACCGGCGTGTAGTAATCCAGCTTGTCGCTGTAGTCGGTCAGGTAAACCATGTTGATCTTCTCGCCCTTCAGCTCCGCCGCGACCCCGTCCCAGCCGTAGAAAATCCAGGCGAAGTCGATGTTCTTCTTCGTCGCCGTGAAGAAATCGGCGTCGCCGATGTTGGCGATCTTGACCTTCTTGAAGTCGCCCTTGTCTTCTTCCATCAGCGATTGAATGACCGCCGGTTCCGCGGGCGAGCCCCAGCCGCCGTACGTCTTGCCTTCGAACGCCTTCGGCGACGTGATGTTCTTGTCCGCCGGCGACGCGAAGCCGGAGGTGTTATGCTGGATGACCGCCGCGAGCGACACGAGCGGCACGCCTTGGATCCGCGCCTGCGTGACGCCTTCCTGGTAGCTGACGCCGAAGTCGGCGGCGCCCGTCGCGATCATCGTGTCCGCGCCCGCTTCGCCCGGCTGGATGATATCGACCTTCAAGCCGTGCTGCTCGAAGAAGCCTTTGTCGCGGGCCACGTACAGACCCGTATGATTGGTGTTCGGCGTCCAGTCGAGCACGACCTTGATCTCCTTCAGCGCGTCTCCGGCTGCGGCATTCCCGCCGTTTGCGGCCGCGTTCGTACCGCCGTTCCCCGCGCCGTTCGCGGCGCTGCCCGCGTTCCCCTCGTCGTTCTTGGCGCCGCAGCCGGCCAACGCCAGCGCCGCGATCAGCACCGTCGTCAGCGCGGCCGTCCAGCCGCTCCGTCTAATTTTGTGTACCATGTCTCGTTTCTCCCCTCGCCTGCCCTCTTGCCGGACCGCGGATAATCTGCGAATCATGCTGCCCCGAATCGTGATCTGCGCCTCTCGGACGCCCGTCGTCTGCCACCTATCGTGCCCCGAACGCCGATGCGGCATCAGGCCGCGCTTGGCGGTCGCGTGCGCCGCTCGTCCCCGAACGAACCAAAAAGGCATCCCCCTTCCGGAGGATGCCTCTATCAGCTGCTTACGGCTTGCCACGACGCCGTGCCGCGGCGTGCGCCAAGCAATAGTACGCGGTTCCTACGCTGGCATTATCCAGATCAGGTCTAGGGTCGAGATCGTGCGGAATCTCCTCTCAGCCGGCCATGCCCAGCTCCCCGTCGCTATTCGATTGGTTGCAACGAGCTTATTATAGCAGACCTTCCCGTAAAATGGCACCCCCTCCGGGAAAAAAGCCCCGCGAAGGGGATCGGGCGAGCGGAAGCCGCGCTCGCGCATGAAAAAACCGGGGGTTAAAACCCCCGGCCGTTGCGAAATTTCTGCGTATGCGCCTTCGCCTCGTCGGTATTCGTGACGCGGTTGCGGCTCCATTCGATCAAGATCCGGTCGATGTACCGGAAATGCAGCTTGCCGGCGAACACCGCTTCCTTGAGCGCGAACCGGATCAGCTCGTCCGGATACCGGTCCTGGTCGACCCAAGCGCTGATCGTCTCGCATTCCATCGGCGACAGCGGCCGGCCGAACTCCTGCTCGAACGCCGTATACAGATCCGCCGGCTTCGTCCACTCCGCCGCGTCCTGCGCGGCCGTCGGCGATCGCCCGGCTTGCGGCTCCCGTTCGGCGCCGACCGAGCGGCGCGCTTCGTCCGCCAGCCATTCGGCGCCGCGGATCAGGAAGCCCGTCCAGTTGTACCGTTCGATGACGATGCCGCTGACGGGATCGGCCTCTTCGTCGATCGCGAGCAGCCCTTCCTTGATCAAGCGGCCAAGCTGGCCGTGCGCCGTCTTCGGCGCGATGCCGAGCCGTTCCGCCAGCTGCTCGGGCGTCGGGAAATCGACGCCCTCCGCCTGCCGGAACAGCATCAGCTGCAGCATCAGCATCATGTCCGCGTCGGACAGGCCGACGCCGCGGTAAGCGCGCAGCAGACCGGCGGGAACGACGACGCTGCCGCCGTTCATGGCCGCCGCCATCCCGCGCGCGTACGCTTTCCACATGTCTTGTTTCACCGGCCGTATTCCTCCCCCTTGCATAGCCTGACCGTTGCCCGCCGCCTCCGGCGATTACGGATACAGGCGGTACAGCATCCGCGGGAACGGAATCGTCTCGCGCACGTGATCGAGCCCGCAAATCCAGGCGACCGTCCGTTCGAGGCCGAGGCCGAAGCCGGAATGCGGCACCGTGCCGTACTTCCGCAGGTCGAGGTACCATTGATAGGCCTCCGTGGACAGTTCATGCTCCGCGAAGCGCTCCGCCAGCAGCTCCGGATCGTCGATCCGCTGCGAGCCCCCGATGATTTCGCCGTACCCCTCCGGCGCGATCATGTCCGCGCACAGCACGACTTCCGGACGGTTCGGATCCGGCTTCATGTAGAATGCCTTGAACGACGTCGGGTAGTGCGTAATGAACACCGGACGGTCGTACATCTCGGCGATGGCCGTCTCGTGCGGCGCGCCGAAGTCCTCGCCCCACTGGATCTCGTGTCCCTGCTTCTGCAGATACGCGATCGCTTCGTCGTACGTGATGCGCGGGAACGGCGCCTGAACGGCCTCGAGCTTGCTCACGTCGCGGCCGATCGTCTCCAGCTCCTTGCGGCAGTTCTTCAGCACGTTCTGCACGACGAAGGAGACGAACTGCTCCTGCACGCGCAGGTTCTCTTCGTGGTCGACGAACGCCATCTCCGGCTCGATCATCCAAAATTCGATCAAGTGGCGGCGCGTCTTCGATTTTTCCGCCCGGAACGTCGGTCCGAACGAGTACACCTTGCCGAGCGCCATCGCCGCCGCTTCCATGTAAAGCTGGCCGCTTTGCGTCAGATACGCGTCTTCGTCGAAATATTTCGTATGGAACAGGTTCGTCGTGCCTTCGCACGAGGAAGGCGTCAGCACCGGCGGGTCCACCAGCGTGAAGTTCCGCTCGTCGAAGAACTGCTGGATCGAGCGGATGATTTCCGCGCGGACGACGAGAATGGCGCGCTGCTTCGGCGCGCGCAGCCACAGGTGGCGGCGGTCCATCAGGAAGTCGACGCCGTGCTCCTTCGGCGTGATGGGGTAGTCGTGCGAAATCTGAATGACCTCGATCCCTTCCACCGTCAGCTCGAAGCCGGATTGGCTCCGCGGCTCTTCCCGCACGACGCCCTTCACGTACAGCGAGCTCTCCTGGGTCAGCTCCTTCGCGGCGTCCCACGCGTCCTCCGCCACTTCGCTCTTCACCACGACGCCCTGCACGTAGCCCGTGCCGTCCCGCAGCTGCAGGAATTGGATCTTGCCGCTCGAGCGCTTGCCGTTCAGCCAGCAGCCGATCCAGACGGACTGGCCGACCGCGTCTTTCAATTGTCCGATCGTCGTTAAAGTTTTCATTCTATCGTCCTCCGTTCGATTAAACGCTATGCCTTGTCTTGCTTCGCCAGCCGGTACGTGTCGCGGGCGATCAGCAGCTCTTCGTTCGTCGGCACGACCAGCGCTTTGACGCGGGAGGCGTCGGTCGAGATGAACCGCGCTTCCTTCGAGCGGGCCGCGTTGCGCGCCTCGTCGAGCTCGATGCCGAAGAACGAGAGGTTCTCGCACACCGCCTTGCGCACCGCCGCGGAATTCTCGCCCACGCCCGCGGTGAACACGACGGCGTCGAGGCCGTTCATGCCGGCGGCATAGGCGCCGATGTACTTGCGCAGCCGGTACGTGTACATGTCGAACGCCAGCTTCGCCTGCTTGTCGCCGTCTTCCATCGCTTCGACGATCTCGCGCATGTCGCTGCCGATCCCGCTGATCGCGAGCAGCCCGCTGTGCTTGTTCAGCATGGAGTTGACCTCGTTCAGCGTCAGCTCTTCCTTGTTCATCGTGAACGGCACGATGGCGGGATCGAGATCGCCGCTGCGCGTGCCCATCATGAGCCCTTCGAGCGGCGTCAGCCCCATGCTCGTATCGTACGACTTGCCGTGCAGGATCGCCGCGCAGCTCGCGCCGTTGCCGATGTGGCAGGTCACGAGCTTCAGCGTCTCGAGCGGCCGGCCGAGCGTCTCTGCCGCCGCCTTGCTGACGTAGTCGTGGGACGTGCCGTGGAAGCCGTAACGCCGGATTTTATGACGGCGGTAGAGCACCATCGGGATGGGATACAGGAACGTCTCCTGCGGCATCGATTGATGGAACGCCGTATCGAACACGACGGCCTGCGGCACGCTCGGCAGGTTGTATTCCACCGCGGCGATCCCCATCATCGCCGGCGGGTTGTGCAGCGGCGCCAGGTCGAACAGGCGGCGGATCTCCTTCTTCACGTCCTCCGTGACGAGCGTCGACGCCTTGAAGCTTTCGCCGCCGTGCACGACGCGATGGCCGACGGCGTCGATCTCCTTCATGGACAGCAGCACGCCGTGCTCCTTATGCGTCAGCATGTCGATCAGCCGGCGCACCGCCGTGTTATGGTCCAGAATCTCGCTCACTTCGTTCACTTCCGGACGTCCCGCCGGCTCGTGCACCAGAATCGACGCGTCCATGCCGATCCGTTCCACGCGGCCCTGGGCCAGCACCGCTTCTTCTTCCATATTATACAGCTGGTACTTCAGCGAAGAACTGCCGGCGTTCATGACAAGAATGATCATATCCGTCCACCGTCCTTGTCGTATTCGAAAAAGCCGCTCCCGCTCTTCACGCCGAGCTGGCCGCCGCGCACCATCTTTTTCAGGATGAACGACGGCCGGTATTTCAGCTCCCCGTATTCGCGGAACATCCGCTCCAGCGCGGCCAGCACGGCATCGAGCCCGAACCGGTCCGCCATCTCGAACGGCCCGTGTTGGAACGCGTAGCCGATCCGCATGGCGCTGTCGATGTCTTCCGCCGACGCGACGCCTTCCTCCAGCACGTGAAGCGCCTCGTTGATGAACAGGCAGATCAGCCGGGTCGTGACGAAGCCCGGCGATTCGAACACCATGACGCCTTTCTTATGTATCGTCGTCTCCACGAACCGCTTCGTCCGTTCGAACACGTCGTCGCTCGTCTTCAGCCCGCGCACGATCTCCACGAGATCCGCCCGGTTGACGGGATAGACGAAATGCATGCCGATGACGCGGTCCGGGTTGGACGTCACGCTCGCGAGCTCCGTCAGGCTGAGCGTCGACGTGTTGCTCGCCAGGATGACGTCGGGCAGGCAGACGGCGTCCAGTTCCTTGAAAATCGCCAGCTTGCTGTCCAAGTCTTCCGTGATCGTCTCGATGACCAGCTCGCAGGACTGCAGCTCGTTCAGCGACGACTTCGGATGGATGCGGCTCAGCACGAGCTTCTTCTCCGCGGCCGTCACCGCCCACCGTTCCATCTGCTTGTCCAAGCTTAATTCGATCATGTTCAGGGCATGCGCGAGCCGTTCTTCGTTCTGCTCGGCCATATACACGTCAAGCCCATTGGCGGCGAGCATCTCGCAGATGCTCTGCCCCATCGTTCCGGCGCCTACGACGCCGACTTTACGTACTGCAGTCAATCGTGCACACCTCCAAATTTCATCTTCTAGTATACCGTTTTTGCGCGCAAATAAGAAGGCGGATGTCCATCCGCCTTCTTATCGGAACAAGTGTCATTGCGCCAGCGCCCCTGGACGCTCCGCGGTCAGCTGCCGCAGCAGCGCGCGGAACCGGTCGCCGCTCAGCGTTTCTTCCTTCACCAGCACGTCGAGCGCCGAGAGGAAGACGTCGCGGTGCGACTCCAGCAGTCCTTTCACGCCGTGCATCAGCTCGTTCAGGACGTTGCCCGTCACGGCCGCCCATTTGTCCGGCGTCATCATGGAGCCGTCGACGATGCCGAGCTCCGTCAAGCCGGATTCCACCATCGAGCGGACGATGTTCATCGCCTGCTCGAAGTCGCCGCGCGAACCCGTGCTGCGCTCGCCGTAAAACATCTCTTCGGCCGCGGCGCCGCCGAGCGCGATCATGATCTGGCCCTCGAGAAACTGCTTCGTGTACAAATACTTGTCCTGCTGCGGGTTGTGGCGGACGTAGCCGAGCGCGCCGCCCCGCGGCAGCAGCGCGACCTGCGAGACGCTGCCGGGACGGACGAGCTCCGCCGCGATCGCGTGGCCGAGCTCGTGGAGCGCGACGCGCTCCCGCTCCTCGTTCGTCGCCTCGCGGTCCGTCCGCTCGCCCATCATGACTTTGTCGATCGCCATGGACAGATGCCGCTGGCTGATCGTCTCCCCGTCCTCGCGCATCGCGTAAATCGCCGCTTCGTTCATGACGCTCTCGAGCTGCGCGCCGGAGAAGCCGAACGACTCCTCCGCGATCTTCCCGAGGTTCACGCTGACCGGATCGATCGGCTTGTTGCGGGCATGCAGATTCAGAATATGCTCGCGGCCTTTCTTATCCGGCAGGTCGACGGCGATATGACGGTCGAAGCGGCCCGGCCGAAGCAGCGCCGCGTCGAGCATTTCCTTGCGGTTCGTCGCGCCGATGAGCAGGATGCGCGGCGAGTCCGACGTGTGGATCCCGTCGAGCTCGGTCAGCAGCTGGTTGAGCGTCTGGTCGTATTCGCGCTGCTGCCCGCCGTCGCGCTTGCCGCCGATGACGTCGATCTCGTCGATGAAGATGACGGCGCTGGTCTTGCCCTGCTTGGCGGCCTTCTGGCGCGCTTCCTTGAACAAGTCGCGGATCCGGCTCGCCCCGACGCCGACGTACATCTCCACGAACTCCGAGCCCGACGCGCCGAGATAGACGGAATCGGTATAATTGGCGGCGGCTTTCGCCAGCAGCGTCTTGCCCGTGCCCGGAGGGCCCGTCAGCAGGATGCCCTTCAGCGGGCGAATGCCGAATTTGGAAATCTGGTCGACTTGCACGAGAAAATCAAGCGCTTCGATCAGCTCCTGCTTCGCCCTGTCCTGGCCGCCGATCTCTTCGAATGACATCGGCTTCAGCGGACGCGGCTTTCCTTTTCGCTCGCCGCCGACCGTCGCCAGATGGCCGCGCGAACGCGCCATGTAGATCAGCCCGCCGGCGATGACGGCCAGCATCACGAGCGGCATGACGTTGATGCCTGCCGCGAATTGCAGAAACAAAATCAAGACCGGGACGAACCCGATCAGCATTTCCTTGCCGTATTTAAGCATTTGGCCACGCTCCAATCGTATTCGCCTCTCGCGGAAGCACGACGTATTTGACCGACTGGCCGTCTTTCAGCGTAATGTAGACGTTGGCGTCGTCCATCTCGGAACCGGCTTGAATGCCGGGATGGTCGGCTTGCGCCTGCGTCATGGCGGCCGGAATCGCCGCGTATTCGCGGTGGTCCATCGCCTGGGCGACTTTGAAGAGCATGGAAGACCAGACGTCGTCCAGCTTCGCGGACGAGCCTGAAGGCTCGATATTCAGCTTAAGCGTTTTGGAACCGATGATGGCATCGCCTTTCGTGGCGATCGTATCGTATATATGCCGGAGATTCGCATCCCCGCTCAGCGTCAGATTCACGGTCACGGCGTCGCGGCCGATGACGGGCTTGGCGTTCACGACGCCGGGCGCGCCGGTCGCGATCCGGTCAAGCGGCTTCAGGTCGGCTTCGTTGCGGTACATGAACCACCCGCCGGTAAGCAGGGCGGCGGATATGACAGCCGTCAGCGCGATCGGCAACGGACGTATTTTCATGGCAAAAAGCTCCCTTCATCCTAGGATTCGCTATCCTTTCGTCTATCCATGTCGCTATACGAAAGTATATCATAATCCGTAGATTCCAGGAGCCGGGGAATGCTGGCAGGCTTGCCTGCCGCTATTGGGCCGGCAGCTTGTACATGACGAGCAGCGAGCCGTCGCGATACCGGTAAAAGTCATAAAAATGATAAACGGCGCCGCTTTGCTTGCGCGCGTAGAACACTTCCCACACCGGCTCGCCGCCGAACAGGCCGAGGCGGATATGGGCGATATCGGCATCCGGCTTCTGCTGCAGGAATGCCGTCTTGATCTCGGCTTTCGTTCGGCCTTCGCTCGCCTTAAGAGTGATGGTCGCCTCCTTCTTGAGCCAGGCGTAAGCGGGCGCGCCGCTCTCGTCCTTGCCCTTGACGACCCATACCGGCTCATCCCAGACGTACGCATACGAGCCGGTGATGTCTTTCAGTCCGCTGCGCTGCTTCGCGTCCGCTTCGGCGGACTCCTCCGCCTTCCATACCGGCGCTTGCACGTAACGGTAATACGCGTTGAACGCCACGAGCAGCAGCGCCAGCACGACGACGATCAGCGCGATCCAGCGGCCCGTCGTCATGAACGGCGCTCTCTTGAACCGGTTGACGCGCATCAGCTCGTCGACAGCCTTTCAAAGCAGCGCTGCGCCTCGGCGCGGATCCGCGCCTCGTCCAGGAAGACGCAGGCTCCGTCCTTGACGACCCGTTGGCCGTCGACCCAGACGTGGCGCACGTCCCGTCCCGTTCCGGCGTACACCAAATGCGAGACGAGATCGGTCCGCGGATAGAAATGCGGCTGTTCGATATCGAGCGCGATGAAGTCGGCCTTCATGCCTTCCTTCAGCCGGCCGATCCGGCCGTCCTGCCAGATCGCGCGCGCGCCGTGGACCGTGCCGAGCTTGAGCGCTTCCCATGCGGGAATGGCGGTCGGATCGCCCGAGACGCCCTTGTGGATGAGCGCCGCCAAGCGGATCTCGTCGAACAGGTCGAGGTTGTTGTTGCTGGCCGCGCTGTCCGTTCCCAGGCCGACGGTCACGCCCGCGCGCAGCAAGTCCGGCACACGCGCCACGCCGCTTGCCAGCTTGAGGTTGCTCGCGGGGTTGTGAGAGACGCTGACGCCGCGCTCGGCGAGCAGGGCGATCTCGCCGTCCGTCAGATGTACCGCGTGCGCTACCAGCGCCGGCCGCGAGAAGAAGCCGAGCTTGTCCAGGTGCTCGACGGGACGGCAGCCGTAATCGTTGACGTTCTGCTGCACCTCAGCGGCGGTTTCCGACATATGGGTGTGCAGCGGGAGATCCAGCTCGTGCGCCGCTTCCACGATCCGCGCGATGTAATCGGGCGGGCAGGTATACGGCGCGTGCGGGGACAGCATCGTCCGAATGCGGCCGTTCGCCCGGCCGTTCCATTCCTGCGCGAATCGCTTCGCTTCGTTCAGCTTGGCGGTTTGCGCGTCGGGCGGGCACAAGCCGATGACGCCGCGGGTCAGCAGCGCCCGAATGCCGGACTGCTCGGCCACTTCGGCGACCAGGTGCATCCGGTCGTACATGTCGACGAACGTCGTCGTGCCGGAGCGAAGCATCTCGCTGACGGCCAGCGCCGTTCCCCAACGGGCGTCTTCGTCCGTATATTTGCCTTCCATCGGCCACATCTTCTGCTCCAGCCAAACCTGCAGCGCTTCGTCGTCGGAATAACCGCGCAGCAGCGACATGGCGGCATGGCCGTGCGTATTAATGAGGCCGGGCATGAACGCATAGCCCCGTCCGTCGATGATTTCGGCGCCTTCCGGCACGGGGTCCGGCGTCTCCTCGCTCAGGTACAGGATGGTATCGCCCTCGACGACCATGTGGCCGTACACCACGGGACGGGCGTCGTCCATCGTGACGAAGGCGCCGTCTTTAATCCAGATCCGCTTCATTCTCGTTCTCTTCTCCTTCTTCGTCCAAATAATACGCGAGGCTCATCAGCTCGGTCGTGAAATTCGCATAGTGGATCCGCACGGCATCCTGCACGCGGAGGATGGTCGGGGCGAAATTCAGAATGCCGTCGACGCCGGCTTCGACGAACTTGTCCGCGACGTTCTGGGCTTCGATCGCCGGTACCGTGATGATGCCGATCCGGATGTGGCGCTCGACGATCGTCTCCTTCAGCTTCTCCATCGGCAGTACGGTCAGCCCGTTGATGGACGTGCCGATCATGGACGGATGCACGTCGAATACCGCCGTGATTTTCATATTATCCTTCAAGTACGTATTGTAATTGCACAGCGCCCGGCCGAGATTGCCGGCGCCCACGAGCGCGACGTTGAGCGGCTGGTCGAGCTTCAGGATTTGCCGGATCTTCTCGATCAGGTACGTCACGTCGTAGCCGATCCCTTTGCGGCCGAAATCGCCGAAATACGCCAGATCCTTGCGGATCTGGGCGGGATTGAGATCGAGCCGGTTGCCGAGCTCCTGCGATGAAACCGTCTGGACATCCCGCGCGCTCAAGTCGTTCAATACCTGCAAGTACACGGGAAGTCTGCGAACGACGGCCTCGGAAATTTTCATCGGTTTCATGTTTCCACTCCTTCTTCGCGCGGGGTCAGCCACTCGTGCATCCGGGGCACGATTTGGTCCACGTGCATCGTTTCGATCTTCGGACCCGGAAGCGAGTACAGAAAGTATTTGCCGTAATACGTATCGATGACGCGCGTATCGTAAATGAGGACGATGCCCCGGTCCTTCGCCGTCCGGACCAGCCGGCCGAAGCCCTGCTTGAAGCGAATGACCGCCTGCGGAATGGACAGCTTCATGAACGGGTTCTGCTTCTGCTCCTGCAGCAGCTCCGACTTGGCCTCCACGAGCGGGTGGTTCGGCGGCTGGAACGGCAGCCGGACGATGGCGAGGCACGTCAGCGCGTCGCCGGGAATGTCGACGCCTTCCCAGAAGCTGCTCGTGCCGAGCAGGATCGAAGCGGCCTGCTGCTGGAAGCGGCGCGTCAGCTTGCTGCGGTTGCTGCTGTCGATGCCTTGTCCCAGCACCTGAATCCCGTGTTCCGACAGCGCTTCTTTCAGCGGCTCGTACGCTTGCTTCAGCATTTTGTACGACGTGAACAGGATGAGCATCCGGCCATGCGTGCCGATGGCCGCCTCCGTCAGCGACGCGACGAGCTTCTCCATGAACATCGGGTCGCCCGACGCGCCCTTCAGCACCGGGAAATTGCGCGGGACGATGACGAGCGCTTGTTCCCGGTAATTGAACGGAGACGGCAGCTGAACGGTTTTCAGCCTGCCCGCTTCTTCCTCGCCGGCCAAGCCGAGCTGCTCGCAAGCGTACTGGAACGATTTCTGCACGGACAGCGTGGCCGACGTCAGGATGACGCTGCGCTTCGTATCGAAGAAATAGGTCCGCAGCTGGCTGCTGACGTCGGCGGGCACGGCGTACAGCTGCACCGACTTCGCCCGCGAATTGGCATTGGCCTCCAGCCAATATACGGTGTCGGTCTTATCCGCCTTGATGAATAGGCGCAGATCGTCCCGCGCGCGGGCCAAATCCTTCACGGTCCCGCTCAGATCGGTGACGAGTGCCGCGATGGCGGGATCGTCGATGTCCTCCTTGATGGCGGCGAACACCTTGTCGAGCGGCCGGATGATTTGAGTCAGGTAACCGTGCACCGCCTCCTCGATCAGCTGGGCTTCTTTCCACAGCTCCGGCAGCTTGCCGCCCCGAAGCCGCAGCACGAACTGTCCCGCCTCGCCGCCGGGCGAATCGGCCGCCCCGCTTCTCGCCCCGCCGCTCGCGCTCGCGAGCGCGTACAGCAGCTCGAACAGCCGGTCCCACTCGTCGCGCAGTTCGCCGAATACCGGCACCACCTCGTCGATTTCTTCGCGCCACTTCTGCGTCTGCTCGACGTTCTCGTGCGCCAGCCGGCTGTTCAGCACGATCAGCTGGCCGTTCCGGGCATCCTTGCATAGCCGGAACACCGGCTGCTGGATCCCGTAATAGGACAGCTGCGTCCCGAGATGCTTGCCCGCGACGTCCTCCAGATGATGCGCTTCGTCGAGAATGAGATGCTCGTAGCCCGGCAGCAGGCGGTGATCCGCGCGGATGTCCGTGAACAGCATGGAGTGGTTCGTGATGACGACGTCCGCGATGTTCGCTTCCTGCTTCGCGCGGTGGTAATAGCAGCGCTTGAACCACGGACAGCTTCGGTTCAGGCAGGAATCCGCGTCGCTCGCGACCGCGCTCCAGAAGTCCGCGCCCCGGTTGCCGAAGTTCAGCTCCTCCTGATCGCCGTGCTCCGTCTCGCTCAGCCAGACGACCATCTGCGAGGCCGTGATCCGATCCTCGGCCGGCGCGCCGAAATCGCCCATGTTCACTTTGCCCTCGAACTTGCGCAGGCATAAGTAGTTGCCGCGTCCTTTGAAGACGGCGGCTTTGAACGGATACGGCATGACGGCGAGCAGCAGGGGCAAGTCCCGAGACCGCAGCTGTTCCTGCAAATTGATCGTATGCGTGCTCACGACTATCTTCTTGTTGTGCTGGACACCATAGTAGAGAGCCGGAATGAGATAACCGAGCGACTTGCCCGTGCCCGTGCCGGCTTCGATGAGCAGATGCCGCTCTTCCTCGAGCGCGTCGATGACTTCCCGGAACATCATGTTCTGCGGTTCCCGTTCCTCGTAGCCCGGAATAACCGCGGCGATGCCTTGCTTGAGGTGCTCGAGAAAGGCGGGGAACGTCCAATCGGCGGCGGAAGCGGCCGCCTCCTCGTCGCTGCGCGGATGCTGCTCCTCCGTCCAGTCGCCGGCCTTCATCGCGAACTGACGGAAATACGCAAACGCATCCATGTCGATCGCCGAGGTCATCTCTTTGCGGGTCGCGAATTGCGAAACGAACCAGCCGAGATCGTCGATCTCGTCGCCGAGCAGCTGCGCAAGCCGCTGCAGCGTCAGCAGCGGAAGGCCTTCCAGTTTACGGCAGCACGCAGCGAACAGCTCCGCCGTGGCCATGGCGTCGCTGTCCGCTCGGTGATGCTGATCGTGTTCGATGCCGAATAGTTCCGTCACCGCGCCGAGCTGGTAGGTCGTCAGCGTCGGATACAGAATGCGCAGCAGGTCGATGGTGTCGAGCCGGCGGCCGTCGAATGCCACGTACCCGCTGCGGTCGAGCGCCGCGTTCAGAAACCCGGCGTCGAAGCTGACGTTATGCGCGACGAGCACCGCGTCGGAGAGCAGCGGCACGACTTCGAGCAGCACTTCCTCCAGCTCCGGGGCGTCCGCCACCATCGCTTCTTCGATGCCGGTCAGGCCCGTAATGAAAGCCGGGATCGGAATCGTCGGCTTGACGAACGAGCTGTACGTCCGCACGACCTTCATGTCCTCGTCCATCAGGACGAGTCCGACCTGTATAATATCGTCTCCGGCGCCGTGGCCGGTCGTTTCCAAATCCAATACGGCGTAATTCATCCGGTACGTATCCTCCCCAAACAAGCAAAAACGCTGCTCCCGGCAATGGCGGCGCGTAGCCGGTCAGCCCGGCCCGCGCCGCCCGGGCGCAGCGCGTTTCGTTTATAGAACGTTCAGCGAGGACCGATAGTTTCCCCTGCTCACTTGACCGTTCGAAGTTACAGCTGGCCGCTTCCGAAATAAAGCGACAGTTGGCCCGCGTGCTGCGCGCAGGATTGCATGTTCGCGAGCGGATCGGTGAAATTCGGGTCGGCTTGATGCGCCTTCTCGAAATATACGGCCGCCTGCTCCAAATTCATGCGTACCGCTTGAATGCAGCCGAGCGCGTTCAGCCCGAGCGCCCGCCATCTCGGATGCTCCGTGATCTCGACCAGCAGCTGGAAGTGCCGCTGGGCGTCATGCCATTCCTGCAGATGCATGAACGTCATGCCGAGGAACAATCGCGCTTGGTTGTTCTCGGGCGACCGGTCGACCGCCTCTTCGAAATGCGACGCCGCTTCCCGGAACATCAGCAGCTTGAAGTAGCCCTGACCCTTCGACATGGACCGGTGAAACGCGGCCGAGGCCTCCCATTCCTCGTCGTCCGCTCCCGCCAAGCCGACCCCGGCCACCGCAGGTCCCGCCGCTTGCTGGGCGGCCTGAGGCACCGCGGAAATGATTTTCGGGTACGCCGTCTCCTTGGGGCTGGCCCCGGCCGGTTGGCTTTCGCCGGCGGCCGGGCCATACCCGAACTGCTGCTGCATGTCGCGGAAGTCGGCCATCTTTTCCTCGAATTGCAGCCATTCTTCGATAAATTGATCGCTGAATTGCTTCAGCTTCGCTAACTGCTCATCCAATCGCTGGCGCTCTGTGTCGTTGGCATGCGGATAATGAATGATGATGTCTTGAAGAATGTCCTGCATCGTGTTGAAAACATGCTTGAACATGATACGCCCCCACCTTCACGCCGTAATGTAGAGAATGAAGCGAGTGTTATGCTCATTCTTTGCCCGGGCACCGCTTTTCATACTACAACCCAGACGTTTCACAGCGTTGGCATCGGGATTAGGGCGCTTTCGTTACAGCACGGTCGCGTGCAGCTCTTCGTTCGTCAATTGGACGGGCTTGTTGGCCGCGTCCAGGATGACGACCTTCGGCTTGTAGGCTCGCGCTTCCTCTTCCGTCATGACCCCGTACGAAATGATGATCACGTTGTCGCCGGGCTGCACGAGCCGCGCCGCCGCGCCGTTCAGGCAGATGACGCCGCTGCCCCGGGGGCCGGTGATGACGTACGTCTCCAGGCGCGCGCCGTTATAATTGTTGACGATTTGCACTTTCTCGTTGGGCCAAATGTCGGCCAGCTCCATCAAATCTTCGTCGATGGTGATGCTGCCCACGTAATTCAGGTTCGCTTCAGTGACTGTGGCTCGGTGAAGCTTCGATTTCATCATTGTTCTGAACATGGCGGCCACCTCCAGTCGGTTGAAATAAACGGTTATCGATCAATCGCGTGGCGCCGAATTTGACGGCGAGCGCGAGAATCAGCTGCGCGTCGGTTTCGGCAAGCGGCAGATCCGGATCGAGCGGATGCAGCGAAGGATACGTTAGCAGCTCCACGTAGTCGATCTCGGCCAGCGGCGCCGTTCGGATGCGCGCCGTCGCTTCGGCGACCAGGCGGCTTGCGGTCATGCCCGGCTCGGTCAGCAGCTTCCCCGCATCGCCGAGCGTCCGCGACAGGACGAGCGCCTGCACGCGCTGCTCCGCGTTCAGGTAGACGTTGCGGGA
Source organism: Paenibacillus artemisiicola (assembly GCF_017652985.1). GTDB lineage: Bacteria > Bacillota > Bacilli > Paenibacillales > Paenibacillaceae > Paenibacillus_Z > Paenibacillus_Z artemisiicola. The sequence goes on along the minus strand of NZ_JAGGDJ010000003.1, from coordinate 417,153 downwards.
GCTCATCGCCAGGCCGTCCGGCTCGCGGACCGTTTCGCATGGCACGATCTCGACCGGAATGTTGAGGTCGTTCACCATTTGCTGGATGACCGCTACCTGCTGGGCGTCCTTCATGCCGAAGTAGGCGCGGCCGGGTTGAACCAGATTGAACAGCTTGCTGACGACCGTGCCGACGCCGTCGAAATGGCCGGGCCGCGAAGCGCCGCACAGCTTCGTCGTCACCTCGCTGATCAACACGCGGGTAAGCGGCTTCGCCGGGTACATCTCGGCGACCGAAGGCGCGAAGAGGAGCGCGGCGCCGTTCTTCTCCGCGAGCGCGGCATCCCGCTCCAAGTCGCGGGGGTAGCGCTCGAAATCCTCGTTCGGCCCGAACTGCAGCGGGTTGACGAATACGGATACGACCGTGAACGCGCCGTCGTCGGCCGCGCGACGCATCAGGCTCGCGTGGCCTTCATGCAGGTAGCCCATCGTCGGCACCAGCCCGATCAATCCGTTCGGCGACTGGCCGCGCCGCCTGGCGAGCTCGGCCTTCAATTCGGCGATCGTCGCGCAGATGATCATGACTGTCCGCCTCCTTTGGGCGCGCCGGCCTGATCGCGCCGCGAGCCGTTCTCTTCGGCGTTATCGGCGGCGCCGCCGTACAGCCGGCGGAGCGCTTCCTGCTCCATCGGGAAGGCATGCGCCTGCTCCGGAAACGCGCGCGACTTCACGTCGGCGACGTAAGCGCCGATCGCGCCGCGGATCGTCGTCCCGAGATCCGCGTACGTCTTCACGAAGCGCTTCTCGTAATAAGGCGAGGCGTACTGCAAAATATCGTGATACACCAGTACTTGCCCGTCGCAGCCCCGGCCCGCGCCGATGCCGATCGTCGGAATGGACAGCGCCGAGGAGATCGCTTCCGCGAGCGGCTCCGTCACGAGCTCCAGCACGACGCTGAACGCCCCGGCCGCTTCAAGCGCCTTGGCGTCGTCGATCAGCCGCTGCGCTTCCTTCTCCAGCTTGCCCTGCACTTTGTAGCCGCCGAGCTGATGCACCGATTGCGGCGTCAAGCCGATGTGCCCCATGACCGGGATGCCGGCCTTCACGAGAGCCGCGACTTCGTCCGCGACCTCCGCGCCGCCTTCCAGCTTGACGGCGTGGGCATGGCCTTCCTGCAGCAGTCTTGCCGCGTTGCGAAGCGTCGTTTCCTTGCCGAGCCGGTAGGTCATGAACGGCAGATCGGCCACGATGAACGTATGTCGAGCGGCGCGGGCGACCGCGCGCGCGTGGTACACCATATCGTCTAGCGTCACGGGAATCGTCGTGTCGTACCCCAGCACGACGTTGCCGAGCGAATCCCCGACGAGCAGAATGTCGATGCCGGCTTCCTCCGCGAGCTTGGCGGATGGATAGTCGTAGGCGGTAAGCATCGAGATCGGCTCTCCGTTTTGCTTCATTTTTTTCATCTTCGTAATCGTCAACGGTTGGGTCATGGGCTTCGTCCTCCTTAGAATTGGATGGGCGTCCGCGAGGTTCGTCATGCTAAGTTAAGCTTTCACGATCGGCGTTCGTCCTATGTGATCAACACAAAAAAACCTTCTAGCCGCCGCTAAAAAGGTTCCAATCCAAAAAGGAACATCCTGGCTAAAGCGGGCTTCCTTCTGTCTCGGTCCCTGGCGGCTCAGAGCAGAAATGCGCACTGCCTTGCAAACGAAGCGGATGATGTCATTCCGGTCCGCCGCATTGTCCCGGGTGCGGTTCGCGCGCTGCGCGATACCGCCCCATCGATGAGCATGACTGGTAAGGCGAGTATATCATTAAATCGGCGAACCGTCTATGAACGGTTACCCCTGCGGCGGCACCTGCTCGGCGGAAAAAAGCGGCACGACGGCGCCGTCGTCCATCCGCACGAGCAGGGCGCCTTGGTCGTTCAAGCCGATCGGCGTGCCCGTGGTTGCCTTGCCGCCGACGATGAGCCGCGTCGGCTTGTGCAGCGTGACGGACAGCGCCTCCCAGATCGTCTGAATGGGCGCGAAGCCTTCCCGCTGATACACGGCGTACAGCTGCTGGAATTGCGCGAAGAACGACGCGACGATCTCCGCTCTGTCGAGCTCCCGGCCCAGCTGGATGCGCAGCGACGTCGCGATGTCAAGGAGCTCCGGCGGGTAATCGTCCTCGGTTAAGTTGACGCTGATGCCGATGCCGGCGATCACGTAGCGCAGCCGCTCCTCCTCGGCCGTCGTTTCCAGCAGAATGCCGCTGATTTTGCGGCCGCCGACGAGCAAATCGTTCGGCCATTTGATGCCGATGTCGAGCGGCGCGGCTGCCGCGCGCAGGGCGCGGCACAGCGCGACGGCCGTCAGGAGCGTCAGCTGCGGCGCGAAATGGATCGGCATGCCGGGACGAAGGATGAAGCTCATCCAGATGCCCTTGCCCGAAGGCGATACCCATTTGCGTCCCATTCGGCCCCGTCCGTTCGTCTGCTGCTCGGCGATGACGAGCGTTCCTTCGGGCGCGCCTTCTTCCGCCAGCCGCTGCGCGATGTTCTGGGTCGAATCGACCTCGTCGAACAAGCGGATGCCGCCGATCATCGCGACCCCCTTCTCCCCGAGCTTGGCGCCGAGCTCGAGCGCCGTCAGCTTGGACGGACGGTCGATCAGCCGATAACCGAGCCTGCGCGACGCTTCGATTCGATAGCCCGCGGCTTCCAGCTTCTTGATCTGCTTCCAGATCGCCGTCCGGCTGACCTGAAGCGCTTGGCTCAGCTGTTCGCCCGATATGTAATGTTCGCTTCCCTGCTGCTCCAGCAGCTCGAGCAGGCGATTGTTCATGAATGGTCACCTCGCGTTTTTTGCGGCTTGTCGATTTGCGCAAGCCGGTCCGCCGCTTCGGCGAGCAGCGCCGCTTTCTCGTTCGGCACGCCCCCGAGCGCCGCGGCTTCCAGCAAGCCTTGAAGCAGCTGCCCCAGCCACGGACCCGACGGCCTGTCCGCGAGGGCCAGCAGCTCCTTGCCCTTCACGGCCAAGTCGCGGATCGCGCCCGCGGGCATGCCCCGCACCGTCGCCTCCAGCGCTTGCGCGTAAGGGCCGAGACCGGCATATCGCTGCTCTGCGGTTTGTCCGCCCGCCGCGATCAAATCCGGCATGCGCTTGACGATGCCCGTCCAGGCAAGCGCGGCGGCTTGTCCGTGACGCAGCGCGGCAAGAATCCAGCTGCGCCGCGTATCGTCCGGCAACCGCGCGGCCGCAGCGGCGTTCTCGGCCGCCGGCGAACCGGCGAGGCCGAGCAGGTCTCGTTCGGCCCGCTCCGCCATGGCGCCGTGAACGGCCAACACCGCCGCGAGCCGTTCGCCGCGGACCGCCGCGTAGCGCAGCGTCCCGAACAGCTTCGCGCCTTCGTCCCCGCCGAGCCCGAGCAGCGCGCAGAGCGCGGCCCAACGGTCCTCGGCGTCCGGGATACCGGCCAGGCCGCGGAAGCCGCTCGTCTGCGGCGCCGCTCCGGACCTGCGGCGGGCGGGCAGCGCCGCGTAAGCCGCCGCCGCGGAAGCGAAGGCTTCCGGAAGCGGCTCTTTCGTGCAGCCCAACAGCCCGCTCGCCGCGAGCAGCGCTCCGGCCCGTTCCGGTCGGCTGCCGCCGATCATTTTGTCGAACTCGAGCCCGATCCGTTCCATCGCGATATGCGCGAGCAGCCCGCGATGCCGCCGGATCGCGCGCCACGTGCCGGGGGCGATCCGCAGGTCGTAGGCCGCCGCGAACCGGACGGCCCGCACGATGCGCAGCGCGTCCTCCTGCAGCCGCGCGTCGGCCTCGCCGACGCAGCGCAGGATGCCGCGCTCGAGATCCCGGCATCCGCCGAACGGATCGACCATCGTCCCGTCGGCGCGCATGGCCATCGCGTTGATCGTGAAGTCCCTGCGCTGCAGGTCTTCCTTCAATTCGGTCACGAACCGTACCTCGGACGGCCGGCGAAAGCGTTCATAAGCCGATTCCGTGCGGAACGTGGTGATTTCGTAGGTGCCGCCTTCGTGCACGACCGTGACGGTGCCGTGCTGCAGCCCGGTCGGAATCGTCCGCGGAAACGCCGCGATAACCTCTTCGGGCGAAGCGGAAGTCGCGATGTCCACGTCCTTCAGCGGCCGACCGAGCAGCGTGTCCCGGACGCAGCCGCCCACGAAGACGGCTTCGAATCCGCGCGCTTCCAGCGCGGCAAGCAAAGGGAGCGCCTTCGTCAGCGCTTCGCTCATCGACATGGCCCTCCCTCCTTTCCTGCTATGGGTGTTGGCTTACTCGCAAACCGGCTCCGGAATATCGGCTTCGATGCCGAGCGTCTTATAGTAGATTCGCTCGTATTCGGCCGTGATCAAATCGTTGCAGAAGCGGGTTCTGGCCCGGTGCAGGCACGCTTCGCGAACCTTCCGGTAGAGCCCTTCGTTGCGCAGCAGCTGAATCGCGTTGTAGGCCATGTCGTCCGTGTCGCCGATCGGCGACAGATAGCCCGTTTCGCCGTGGGACACCAGCTCGGGAATCCCGCCGGCCGTGGAGCCGATCGTCGGCACGCCGCAGGCCATCGCTTCCAGCGCGACGAGCCCGAAGCTTTCCTTCTCCGACGGCAGCAGCATGACGTCCGCGATCGAGATGACCTGCGCGACGTCGTCCTGCTTCCCGAGGAAGTGCACGCGGTCCTGCAAGCCGAGCTGGCGGACCCAGGCCTGCACCTTCGGCAAATCCGGCCCTTCCCCAACCAGCAGCAGCCGGCTCGGCACTTCCCGGACGACCTTGGCGAATACGTCGACGACGTCCTGCAGCCGCTTCACCGGCCGGAAGTTCGAGATATGCATGAGGATTTTCTCGTCGCCCGAAGCGAAATCGCTCCGCAGCGAGCTGCATTCCCGCGGAAAGTAAACGCGTTTGTCGACGAAGTTATACGTCAGCTCGATCGGTTTGTCGATGTCGAGCAGCTCCCGCGTTTCGCGGATCAGGTCCTTGGATACCGCCGTGACGGCGTCGCTCTTGTTGATGCCCATGCGGATCAGATCCTTGAGCGACTCGTCCTGGGCCAGCACCGTGATGTCCGTGCCGTGCAGCGTCGTCACCGTGCGAAGGCCGTCGCCGACCATTTCCTTGGCCAAGTAGGCGCAAACCGCATGCGGCACCGCATAATGGACATGAAGGATGTCCAGCTCCTGCATTTTCACGACCTGCGCCATTTTGCTGGCAAGCGACAGATCGTAAGGCGGATATCGGAAGACGTAATAGTCGTTGACTTCGACTTCGTGATAGAAGATGTTCTTCTGGAATTGGCCCAGCCGGAACGGAACGCTGTGCGTAATAAAATGAATTTCATGCCCTTTCTCGGCCAGCAACTTGCCGAGTTCCGTCGCGACGACGCCGGAGCCTCCGAGCGTCGGGTAGCAGGTGATGCCGATCTTTAAGCGTCTAGCCATGCGCTGCACCTCCGATTCTTTCGTTACCTATGCCTATGCCTATGCGGCGAGCGACGGCTCAACGCGGCTTCATCAAGATATAATACGCTTGACAAGACGGGCGTTCCGTTTAAAACAACGTTACCGCATGCGGCTTCCGGAATGCAAATCCTTCGGCGTATGCCCATCCCCGCGTTTGGCCGAGCAGCATGTCCCGCGCTTCCACGCGCTGGATGTACCGGTCGGTCAGCGGCGTCCGCACCCGGTCTTCGCCTTCGGCCGGCGGCGCGAATTGCGAGCGGTAAGCCTGCAGCGCCGCGAGTTTCGTGCCGATATGATCGCTGATATCGGTGACGAGACTGACGTCCCCGCTGTCATTGATATAGTAGAAATACGTTTGCTCCACCTGAACGGGCGGCAGCTCCGGCATATAATTGCGCAGCTTCGCGTTGAAGACCGCTTCTTCGATCAATCTGCTGCAGTTGACATGGTCCGGATGGCGGTCGTTCCAATACGGCGCGAAGACGAGCCGCGGCCGCAGCCGGCGAATTTCGGCCACGATCGCCCGGATCTGCTCATCCGAACCGGTTAAACCCCGATCGGGCAAACGCAGTACGGAACGATGCGATAAACCAAGCACCGCGGAAGCGTCGGCGGCTTCCTGCCGCCTCGTTTCCACGGTGCCGTTGGAGGACATCTCGGCTTCGGTCAGGTCGCAGATCGCGACGCGGTATCCTTGCGCGACATGCTTCGCGATCGTGCCGCCCATGCCGATCTCGACGTCGTCCGGATGGGCGCCGAAGGCCAATAAATCGACGGCCTCCATTATGCCTCACCCGGCTTGTACTTGTGCACGAGCTCGCGCCACGCGAAGTCGCCGCGCTGCAGCGCGCGGACGAGCAGCTCGCCCGTCGCGACGTTGGTGGCGACCGGAATGCCCTGCACGTCGCAGAGACGCAGCAGCGCGATGATGTCCGGTTCGTGCGGCTGCGCCATAAGCGGGTCGCGCAGGAAGATGATCAGGTCCATTTCGTTCTGCGCCACGAGCGCGCCGATCTGCTGATCGCCTCCGAGCGGACCGGACATGAACCGGTGGATGTTCAGCTTCGTCTGCTCCATGATTCTAGCGCCCGTCGTCCCCGTCGAATACAAGGAGTGGCCTTGGAAAACGTGTTCGTATGCGATGACGAAATTGACCATTTCGTCTTTCTTTCGGTCGTGCGCGATAAACGCGATGTTCACCCTTGCTGCACTCCTCTCCTGTGTCCTCAAGCTCTCTTCCGCCTTGGCGGCCGGCTTGTCCGGACAGCTAGTCCATCAAATGTTCGAATCCGTAGATGAGTCCGGTATAGGTCATGATTTTCTTGCACGCGACGCTCACGCCGGGCATATACCCCGCGCGCTCGTAGGAATCGTGCCGGATTTTCAAGGTTTGGCCGTAGCCCCCGAAGACGACTTCCTGCTGGGCGAATACGCCCGGCAGCCGTACGCTATGTATGCGAAACCCGTTATAATACCCGCCGCGGGCACCCTCGATGATTTCCTTCTCGTTCGGATTGCCCTGCCGCAGCTCCTGCCGCGCCTCCGAAATCAGCTCCGCCGTTTTGATCGAGGTGCCGGACGGGGCGTCCAGCTTCTGGTCGCCGTGATATTCGATGATTTCGACGTGCGGCATATACTTGGCGGCCTGCGCGGCGAATTTCATCATCAGGATCGCGCCGATGGAGAAGTTCGGCGCGACCAGCGCGCCGAGCCCTTTTTCCTTGCAGAGCTCGTCCAGTTCGGCCATTTGCTCCGGCGTCAGCCCCGTCGTGCCGATGATCGGGCGTACGCCGTGCGCGATCGCGAGGCTCGTGTTGCCGTAAGCCGCGTGCGGAACCGTGAAATCGACCAATACGTCCGCTTCGGCGCTTTTAAGCGCGCTTTCAAGATCGGCTTGTACGTTAACGCCGCAGGGCGGCAAGCCGACAAGCGTTCCCGCGTCGACGGGACCGGCGGATGGGCTGACCGCCGCCGCCAGCGTCAGTCCTTCGTCCTGAAGCACCATCTTGACGACTTCACGTCCCATCCGCCCGTTTGCTCCCGTTACTGCTACTCGAATTTGTTCCGCTGCCATTGGGTCACCTGTTCCTTTTCCGTTTACTTCGCAGGCTGTACGCGCGAAGGGCCCTGCCCTTTCGTCTCAGCTCGGCATACAGCGATCGCGCCGCGGCATGCTCGGGATCGAGCCGTACGGCCTCCCGCGCGTAAGCCGCGCCTTCATCGTACCGCCGCAGCGAAGCGTAAGCCGAACCCAGCAGCAGCAATGCCTCCAAGTTCAGCGGATCCATCCGCGACGCTTCGATCAGCATCGTTAGCGCGCGGTCTATATCCGCTGGCGATTGCGTCAGCAGCTGCGCCGCTTCGCTGACCAGGGCTTTCGCTTTCACCGTCTGCAAGTGATAGCCGTACTCCTCATGGCCGGCATCCAACTGCACGGCCTTCTCCGCGTACTGCAGCGCCTTTTGCCATTTCCCGCTGCGAGCGCACGTAATCGAGCATTTATAATATACCGCGCCGTTATCCGGTTCCAGCTCGATCGCTTCCTCGAACCGCTGAATCGCCATCTCGTAATCGCCGTTCAGGATGGCTTCGTAAGCTTTCTTCACGCAGCTCTCTACGTCCATCCGCCCATCCTCCTTGTACACAGGTTGATGGTAACAGCATATGTAGGAAGCCGGATTACGGTTCGACGTTTTTTCTCGTCCAGCGGTCGGCGTCGCGCGTATTGAATTTATGCATGACGCGGTCATGGGCTTCCGCCAGGTCGATTCCGAGCGAATTGGCGAAACAAACGACGATGAACAAAATATCGCCGAGCTCCATCTCGATGGAATTGTCCGCCTCGTCCGCTTTCTTCGGCTTTTCCCCGAAGCGGTGATTGACTTCCCTCGCCAATTCTCCCACTTCCTCGCTCATCCGGGCGAGCATCGAGAGCGGGCTGAAATACCCTTCCTTGAACTGCGATATGTATGCGTCAACCTCTTTCTGTATGTCCGCGAGCGACTTTTGCGACACCGTCCAAGCTCCTCTCTGTGCATGAGGTTTCCCTACATATGTTATATCAAACCGTTTCCGAACACAATGCTTTTGACTTTCCCGGGAAAGAGACATACTATGTTATAGCCTTCATCTTTGCACCATTCCTCGAAAGGAGCCGGGTTCCCGTTGAAAACGAACGTTACGCAGCTGCTTCGCAATCTGATCCCGGTTATGCTGGGGACCGCGATTTACGCGTTCGGCTTGCATTATTTCCTGCTTCCCAATCAATTGATGGAGGGTGGCGTCACCGGCATCGCGATCTTGCTCAATTACGCGCTCGGCTGGCCGTTGTCGATCTCGACCTTCGTGCTGAATATCCCGCTCTTCATTATAGGCTGGCGCATTCTGGGCCGTTCCCATACGGGCTACACGGTGTTCGGAGCCATCTCGCTCTCGGTCTTTCTGGCGCTCATGGAGAAGTTCATCGCGCTGGGGTGGATCGTACCGTTCCGCACGTCGAACGATTACATACTCGCGGTGCTCTATGCCGGCGTCACGCTGGGCGTCGGCCTTGGCATCGTGTTCCGCTTCGGCGGGACGACCGGCGGCGTCGACATCGTCGCCCGCATCGCCGCCAAGCTGAAGGGCTGGAGCATGGGACAAGTCATCCTCACGCTCGACGTGGCCATCATCGCCTTGTCGCTGCTCTATATCCCGAAAGAAAAGGTATTGTACACGCTCGTCGCCGTCTTCATCGCCTCCAAAATGATCGACTTCATCCAGGAAGGCGCCTACGCGGCGAAAGAATTCACGATCATCACGGAGTTCGGCGATGAGATCGGCCGTAAAATCACCCAAGAAATGGATCGCGGCGTCACGCTCTTCCCGGCCAAAGGGGCGTATTCGGGCAAGCCGAAACAGGTCGTCTACTGCATCGTGGCGCGGCACGAAATCCGGCTGCTGCGCGCGATCGTCCGCGGCGTCGATCCGCGCGCGTTCATCGTCATCAACGACGTGCACGACGTGCTCGGGGAAGGCTTCAAAGAAGAATAACCGGCCCAGAGGGCCGGTTATTTTTTCATTCGCCGATGCAGCGACATGCCGTTTAAAATTTGTTGCGCGAGTACGGAATGCTTCCGTTTCGATCGTTCCGATATTTGCGCCAGCCGATGAACCCGAGCACGCCCATTACGAAAGCGGCAATGAACATTTCCCCGATCAGCATGGAGCCATGCCTTTGCTGTCCCACGGTCATGCCGGGCGGAAGCGCTTCCGCAGCAGCGGCCTCGCCGATCTCATTCGGATCGCGGAACAGCGCGCTCGCGGCCGACGTCAGGCCGTCAAGCGCCGATAAGACGGATTCCGGCCGCATCTGGCCGTTTTCCACGGCCGTCACGACCCCTTTGATATACCCGATGCGTTCCTTGACCGTTTCGATCGAACCGGGATCCCGCTGCATGAGCGCCGCTACCTCCAGCCGGTCGACATGCTCGCGGTAAATTCCGATTGCCGCTTCGGCCGCCAAGGCCCGATCCTCGCTTTGCGATTGCCAACTCGTCCGAATCCGCTGCGCATCATCCTTCAAAATCTCTTCGTATTGGAGCCATAACGGCGACTTCGGACGAAAAACGGCATCGCTGGCCAGCTTCAGCCGGGCCGCTTCCGTATACCAAAGCGTGGTCGTTCCTTTTTGGGGCATCGCCTTCTTGGCCGCCTGCAGGCTGAGGTCGAACGCCTGCCAGCCGACCGGCGTGCCGGTGCCGCGTACTTCGGGCACGGCGGCCAAGCCTTCGATGCGCTGCAGCAGTACGTACGCTTCCTGCCGGTTCGAGCGGTTCGCCGCCGCATAAAAGGCATCCGACCACGCGCTGAGCCGTTCCAGCGACGAATTGTTGTCCGCGTCCGCGCTTTCCGGACTTGCGTCGGCAGCCGACGCGGCGAATTGCGCGGGTTTCAGGCTGCAACCCGACGCCAGAAGGAAACAAATCCCGGCGCAAACCAGCGCAATGAACGATGATGCCTTCATGACCATCCCCCCTATTACCATCGTATGGGGGGATGTCCCATCTTAGACCTTGCGGTAGGCGATTAATAGCCATGTGATCAACAGACTGAACACCGACAACCCCATCGTGAACGTCTGGATGGCGGACAAATCGTTTTCGAGCACGTCCGGCAGCCAGGGAAACACGAAAAAGGTATAGTCGATCGTATCGTTGAGCAGCAGCCACAGCAGCGCCAAGAACGCCATGAACCGTCCGAATACCATATAACGGACGAACAGCATTGCCTCGAACGCCATGCCGAGATGGGAAACGATGAGCATATAATGCTCCCACTGCAGCTGATCGCCCTGCGCGCCGCCCGCCATGATCATCGTGACCGCCCAAATGCCGTATTTGATCGACGTGACGACGCCGAGCGCTTCGATGATCGAACGGACCGTCAAGCCTACGGTACCGGAACCCGAGAGCCGCGGGAATAATAAGAAGAGCAAGGACAGCGTAAAAAACAAGCTGGCGGTAGGACTGTCCGGTACGAAGACGACCTGCCAGGCGGATTGCGTCTCCACCGTATACGCCATCTGATTGCCATACCAGTAATAGCCGTATAGGGTCCCTAACGTGTTGACGATAAAGAGAAGCCACAATATCGTGCGATTGGTCAAGAAATCGCGGCTCCACGGCAGAACGGCTGCTTTCACGTCAATCCTCCTCGTCCTGAACTCAGGCATTGTTGCAAAAAAACCTGATCGTGGGAACGATCAGGTTTTGGATCTTTCAATGCCTTATTTTGCAGGCGCTTTTTGTTTCGCGAGCCAAGTCGTCAATTGATCGATCTCATCGGCGGTCAACTTATCCTTGAAGGCCGGCATGTTGTTCTTGCCGTTCGTCACGATGTCGACCAGCTCTTCTTTGCTGAACTTGTCGCCGATGCCGTGGAACGACGGGATGCCCGAGCTTTCGTTGCCTTTCAAGTCCGCGCCGTGACACATGACGCATTGCGCTTTCTGTTCGACCAGCGAGCTTACGACCGGATCCTTGGCGTCGACCAGCGGAATTTCCGGCGCGGGTTCGCCTGCCGGACGGCCGGCTTTCGCCGCTTCTTCCGCGGCTTCGCGCGCTTTCTCTTCCCGGAGGATTTGTTCCGGAATCGTGTTCGTGATCTTCAGCTCGTGCTGGTAGTGATCCCACGACTGCTTCGTCAGGTAGAAGCAAGAGATCAGCGACATGAACATCAGCAGCGACGCGATCGGACGTCTGTAGAAGCGGCGCTCTTTGCCCGTGTCCAGGAACGGCGCCAGCAAGAGCGAACCGAAGGCGATGCCCGGAACGCCGACCGTACCGAGCACGACGTAGCTGCCCGACACGTATTGCAATTTCAGAAATTGATACAGGAACAGGAAGTACCAGTCCGGCATCGGAATAAAAGCCGCGTTCGTCGGGTCCGCCGGATAGCCGAGCGGAGCCGCTTCGGAAATCGTCAGCACGAGGAAGCCGACGAGCACCACGACGCCGACCATCCATTCCTTCAACAGGAAGTTCGGGATGAAAGCTTCCGATTTGCCTGGATAAGAAGAATAATCCGGTGGGGTCACGGGGCCGGGAGCCGACTTCTTACGAACCCGGGAGTCACCGACGAATACGACTTTTTCGTTCGATTTATGACCGTGTGCCATTCGCAGAATGCCTCCTTTCGGCTTAGAGTGGTCCCGAAATCCCTTGCTTTCGGATCATAAAGAAGTGGGCCGCGAGGAGCGCGAGCAGCGCGCCAGGCAGGAAGAAGACGTGAATCGCGAAGAACCGCGTCAGCGTTTCCGCGCCGACGATCTCGCCGCCTTGCATTAGCTCTTTAATGTATGTACCGATCCACGGCACCGATTCGGCGATTTGAATGCCGACCTTCGTCGCGAAGTAGGCTTTGTTGTCCCACGGAAGCAGGTAGCCCGTGAAGCCGAGACCCAGCATGATGAAGAAGATCAGCATGCCGACCACCCAGTTCATTTCGCGCGGCGCTTTGTAGGAGCCCGTGAAGAACACGCGCAAGGTGTGAAGGAACATCATGACGATAACGAGACTCGCGCCCCAGTGGTGCATGCCCCGCACGATGCCGCCGAACGCAACCTTGTGCTGCAGGAAGTCAACGCTCTTGTACGCATTGATGATATCCGGCACGAAGTACATCGTCAGGAACATCCCGGACAAAATTTGAATGACCGTAATGAAAAACGTCAAGCCGCCGAAGCAATACACGAATGCGGAGAAGTGATGAGCAGGGTTGACGTGCTCCGGTACTTCGTGGTCCGCGACGTCCCTCCACATCGGCGTAATATCTAGACGTTCGTCGATCCAGTTGTAGATACCTTTCATCATCTGATTGTTACGCCTCCTTATACCCGTGTATTGGCTTTGATCGGACCGAGGTAAACCCAGCCGCTCTCGACCTTCAAGTCGTATTCGTCCAGCGGTTTAGGCGCGACGACCAAATTCTTGCCGTCCTTGGTGTAGTGGGCGCCGTGGCATGGGCAAACATACTCCTCGTTCTTCTCCGTGTTCCAGCCGATCGTACAACCAAGATGTTTACAAACCGGAGAGAGCGCGAACGGTTTGCCGTCTTGCCCTTTGGAGATCCAGGCCGTCAGCTCAGGGTCGCTGACATACCAGCCGTCCACCTGGTGGATTTTGAACTTGAATTCTTGAGGTTCGTTCGTAATTTTTGTTTCTTCTACGACTTTAATCCACGTACCGGCCGCTTTTTTTTGCAAGATCGGATCTACCGCAAAGCGGATCATCGGAAGCGTCATACCCGCTGCCATGAAAGCGCCTGCGCCGCCGAGCGTATACGACAAAAATTGACGCCGCGACATCCCGTTGCGTTTCACCGCGCCGTGCGTGTTATCGTGTTCATGGTTACTCATCTTCTGTTCTACCCCCTTTGCTGAGCCATATCTTGTGTTCTGCCGGAGAAGGCAAAACAAACGATGAACTAGGACATTACTTATAATAGCCTAGGTGATATGGAGCGTCAAGAATTTGCCAATCGAATATATGGACAGTTCAAATTGGGATTTGTCAATTGTTATCAATTTGTCACAATTGACCTTGTCTGGAATTTGTTTTACCCAATCCGCTGTCACCTTATGCAAAACGATGCAAGCTTGTCCAGCCGATGAATCAGGCGCGACCGAGCCAAAGCTTGCGAACGGACTCGCTGACGGCTCCCGGTTCTGGCGATTCGCCGTCCTCGTCCGGACCGACGGACAGGTCCGCGCCGCATGCTTCGGCGGGCGGTAGCGGAACGGCCGAGGCCAGAATGATGTATGTAAATCCGGCCGTACGCAGATTGCCGCATACCTCTCGGAGCTGTTCGGCAAGCTCGGGCGACCGCGCGCCGTACTGGATGGCGGGGTACGTGACGATTCTTCCTTTGAACGGCTGTTCGATCGTAAGCAGCACGTCGCGGAGACGTTCGAGCTTCCGCGTCGCTTCGTGCGGCATTTCCGCGCCCGTCAGTCCCGTTACCGGCAGCACCGCCGTATCGAGATACGGTTGAAGCTCCGCCCACTGCTCTGCGTTTAATTCGCTGAATTTCATTTGTTTTCCCGCTCCTCCGGTCATTAGGATATGTATGTTCGGCAAAATCCATTCTATTCAATATACCATAGGTATCCCTACTATAATGAAAGAAAATTTCCGCGCCTTCCCCGCCGGGCCCTCGGAGCAAAAAATGCCAGGACCATCGAAGCTTTCGCCCCGACATCCTGGCATCATGTAATCGATCGGCCTGCTTGCGCTGCGCGCGGGGCGCGCCGCCATCGACATCAAACGTGCAGCGACTTCAACTCGTCCGTCAACCGCTGAAAGGTATCCTTGTCGCCGGAGGCCAGCGCCGTATCGATCTCGGCGTACAGCTTATCCATGCGAAATTTGAGTACGGCTTCGTCCAGGAGCATTTCCGCGGCAAGTCCCAGCATGACTTCGTAAGAGAGTTTCATTTTGTCCATAGGATACACCTCCACCTCCAACTGAGCGTTTAAGAGATCCTATATTCCTTTCCTTACGCCTCTTGCTTCCCAATCGTCTTCTTTTCTCCGTGCCGATCGTCTAATCTGTCCGTGCCGACGACTCCCGCAGGCGACCAAGTGAAAGCATATAGGTGGTTCAAGTAAGTGCGATTCTCCCGTTCGGGGAGGGTATCGGCTCTACTAAATCATATTCAACGTACTTGAAAGAAGCTAAGGACGTTGGCCCGCCGCCGAACGAATGTGCTTCAGCCCGGCGGCATCCGTCACGCCCCGGCGGCTAACCGTTCAGTACGATCGCCTCGTCGTCGAGGCTTTGTCCCGCCACGATCGTCCGGCCGAGCGGCGTCATCCGCAGCACTTGCCCGAACTCGGCGTGCTCGCCGATGCGAAGCAATCCGAGATGCAGCATCATGCCGATGAGCCGCTGCTCGAGAATCGTTTCGGGCTGGTCGTAATAGAACGGCTTCACATAGGGCTTCAGCGTCGAGAGGACGGTGTCGATCTTCACCCATTTATTCCCCAGCTTGTCGATCCAATAAACGAGCGAGCGAATATTCGGGATCGGTCCCCTGTACAGCCGCAGCCAGAATTGATACAGCTTGTCCGGCGGCTCCGCCGACCGCAGCGCCTGGCGCTCCTTGCCCGCCGGCGACAGCTCCAGCACCTCGTTCTGCTCGACGATCCAGCCTTTGTAGTAACAGTAGTCGTACAGCAGGGACAAGCGGTTCGGGTACTCTTTGATTTTCCGCCCGTAGCCGAACCGCCATTCTCCTTTGCCCGGCAGCGGCTCCTTGACCCCGAAGAGCTCCAGCAGCTGCATGACGCTTCGCTTGTACATCGTGCCTTCCGTCGTGAGGGCGACTTCATTTAAATGGATGTACGTTAGCAGCTGCGCCACGTCATCCCCCATCAGCATCTGTTCGTCCCGGTAGGCGTGGGGCTCGTCGTCCGCGTAGACCGCGCCCGCGATCAAGCGGCGCTCCAGCGACTGCTTGAACCGCTCCTTCAAGTCGCTCGGCACTTGAAAGAGGTAGCGCTCCGGGCCGGCATAGCCGTTGAACAGCCAGCCGTATTGCTTGAACCGGGAAATCGTCTCCCGCGGCCCGGTTTCCGGTTCGGGCCGGTCCTTCGCCGACGTCTTCGATTTTGCCGGCCGCTTGCCCGAAGCTTGTGACTTCGCTGCCGGTTTCTTGGCGGCCGGCGCGGACTCGTTCGCGCTGGGCGCGGCACCCGAGGACGCCTGCTGCCCGGCTGGCGAACCGAACCGGCTCAGTTGCACCCGCGCGACTAATTCCTCCAGACTGAAGGCATCCCGCGCATCGAACAGCAGCGAATTCATGAACCTCAAATCCTCGAGCTTCAAGGCGCCGATTTGCGCTTCGAACACGTCGCGGCGATTGACCGTCGACAGAATCGACTGGATTAACTCGTGTTTCGAGTTTCCGTTGCATTCGCATTGATAGGTTGTCGCGATTCGGCTCAGTTGGCCGATGTCCGCATAACTAAGCATGTCCGCTAATTTCATCTGCCGCCCTCCGTTCCCATCTCTCTTGCAGGTGTACTACCATTATGGGAACATTGCCGTTTTTTATAACCCCGGTTGGGAGAAAAGTTCATGCCGCGCGCTTCCCGCGCCAGCGTTTCGCCTTGAACGCGCGGCCGATCGCAACGAAAAAACAGCCGCCAATCTCGCTCCGTTGCGAGAATAGCGGCTGTCGACAAGAGAACTTATCGGCAATCTTGCAGTTGTTCCAAATGCTGCGTGCAATTATGAAGCAGCGGGATCCACCCGAGACCCGAACGTTCCATGATCGAAAACGAAAGATTGTGAATCGGCTTATCCTCCAAGTCCGCGTACATCGCCCGCAGCAGCTGCGACAGCAGGCTGCCGTGGGTCACGACCAGCAGGTCGCGATCCGGCATCGAAGCGGCGGCTTCCTCGACGAACGCCAGCGCGCGAGTCCGCAGCTGCTCATCGTTCTCTTGGCCGTGGTCGAGCTTCTTCCAGTCCGCGCCCCAACGCGACAGCCGGTCCGTTTCCGTCGTGCCTTCCACGTCGCCGTAATACCGCTCGCGCAGCCGCGCGTCCGGTTCGAGCAGCGGTATGCCGAGCGCCTCCGCGATGATTTCGGCGGTTTGCCGCGCGCGCATGAGATCGCTCGAGACGACCGCATCCCACTTCAACGGCTCCGTCGTCAGGCGGTTTGCAAGCGCCCGCGCTTGCCGAACCCCTTCCTGATTGAGCGGAATATCGGTTTGGCCCTGGATTTTGCCAAGCTCGTTCCAAGCCGTCTGACCGTGGCGAATGAGTCCGATTCGCAAACCGTCTACCTTCCTTCAATGAAGATCTCCGGCGCGGAACGCCGGAGTCGAGTTCTTGCCCGTATTCAATATGTATGCGTCAGCTGCGCGTTCGTGAAAACCAGTTTAAAATGAGCAGCGTCATAATGATGCCGAGCAGCGATAACGCAACATAGTATTGCGGAACCGTCGGCACGATATTCAGCACGATGGGATCGCTGATGCTGGCGACCGGCACGTCGGCGTAAAACGCGTTCTGAATGATGTCGGGGTCGCTGGCGGCGTCCGCCGGTTCAATCAACCCGGTCAGCTTGGCCACGTTCACGGTGGACGCATCGTGATTGCCCGTTACGACGTAGAACAATCCGACCACGAACATCGCCAGGCAGCACGCGATAATCGCCGTGACGTTCCGGCGGAACGTCTTGGAAAATTGATAGGTTCGGTTCGTCACCGGCATGAACCAGGACTGTTCCGAATAAATGCGGTCCATGACGCCATGGTTGACGTGATCGACGGGACCGATCTCGTCGGCATCTTCCGAGAAGACGCGAATCAGCTGTTCGCTCTCTTCCCATATCCGAAACTCCTCCCTGCACGCCTCGCAGGTTTGGAGATGCAAATCCACGAGCAGACGTTCGCTGTCGTCTTCGGCCAAATCCCAATAGACGCCGAACGATTCCTGTACATCCTGGCAGTTCATCGCATTTTCATCCCCTCGTACTCTTCCAGCATTGGCGATTCGCCGAAATACGGTTCCAGCTGAACCTTGACGCTGCTGCGCGCACGAAACAGAAGCGATTTTACGGAGCTGACGGTCTGGCCGAGGATATTAGCGATCTCCTGATAATCCAGTTGATCGTACTCGCGTAAAATAAGCGCCGAGCGCTGCTTCTCCGGCAGGCTGTTGATGGCTTCCCGCACCATCGACATCCGCTCGTTCTTCAGCAGCCGTTGTTCCGGGACGGCATCAGGCGGCGCGACCGGGGTAAATCCGACTTCTTCGAAGGATACGTTCCCGGCCTTCTGTTTTCTCAGCTCGCTGAGCACCGTATTTCTAGCGATGGTGTACAGCCATGTTGAAAAGGAAGCATCGACTTCCCTGAACGAATGGAGGCTGCGATACGCTTTGTAAAACGTTTCCGAGCAAAGGTCTTCCGCCAGCAGTTCGAGCTTCGCGCTCTTCAGCATGTGAAAGATGAAGGCAAGGATTTTTCGTTGGTAGCGCCGCATCAACTCCGAGTACAGCTGTATGTTGCCATCCTTGATTTCGCGTATAAGCTGGGAATCGGTCATCGCGGGCGACCCTCCTTGGCCATAGGAGTGCTCCCGGATCGGTTATACATTGTACCGACACGGGAGGAAAAAGTTGCGCGATCGTAAAAATTTTGTGATCCGTGCTATTTTCTCTATCTATTTCGAGGAATGAAACCAAATTCCTGCTTCTTTCGACACGTTTCATTTCCCCACATTTTTACATAAACAACATCGATTGTAACATGCGGCGAAAGGTCGTGGGGTAAAAGTTTCTCAAAGATCCCGTAGTCCGGATGGCCCGGCACTGGTAATCGACGTAACGAACCGGCGAAAGGTTTCAATTAAGCTAATAAAAGACAAAAAAAAGACCGCCCAAGGGCGGCCCCGCAAAGATCTGCGATGGATTTGGATAGGAGTGGAGAGAAACCATACTGTACCTTTATTATATGTATCCGTTTTCATTTTGTCAATAAGCGTTTTCAAATGATTTACGATTATTTTTAAAAATGAACGGCGTAGCCGATTTCGCCCAGACGCTCCACCGCGCGGTCCAAATCTTCCTGCTTCCGGAAGCTCAGGCGCAGTACTCCGGGCACATCCTCGCGGCTCTCGATGATTTGCACGTTGCTCAGGTTGATCGCGCTGTTGCCGAGCTCCGTCGCGACCTTCCCTATAATGCCGGGATGATCGGGCACGTCGATGTAACATTCGTAGACCGAATGGATCATGCCTTTCCGCCGTTCGGGAAGCTGGCTTCGGAAGATCCCGGCTTCCCGGAAAGCCCGCTCCACCGCTTCGCCGTTCTCGCCTTCGAGCATGCCGACGAACCGGTCCATGCCCGCCTGCCACGCTTTCAGCAGCTCCAGCAGCACGTCGCGGTTGTTCATAAGAATGTCGCGCCAGACGACGGGGTCGCTGGACGCAATGCGCGTGATGTCGCGGAATCCGCCCGCGGCCAGCTGGCCGTACAGCGGGTTGTCCGCGTTGAAGCCGCGCACGAGATTCACGAGCGCCACCGCGATGATATGCGGCAGATGGCTGATCGCGCCGACGATCTCGTCGTGCTCTTCGGGATTGACGTGTACGATGTTGGCCTTCGTGTACGCGAGGAGCTGCGTCAATTGATCGACGTACTGCCGCGGCGTCGACGGATCAGGGGTCAGCACGTAGAAGGCGTTCTCGAACAGGTAGAGCGACGCGGCTTCCACGCCCGCCCGTTCCGATCCGGCCATCGGATGCCCGCCGATGAACACCGCGTCGCCGAGACGGGCTTGTCTGGCGGCCGAAGCGACCGACGCCTTCGTGCTCCCGACGTCCGTCACGATGCAGCCCGGCTTCAACTTCATCCGGCTTAAATCCTGCACGTACTGGTCCAATGCGCCCACGGGCACGCACAGAAAAATAAAGTCCGCCCCTTCTGCCGCCTCGCGAAGAGACGTCGTCGCATGATCGACGACGCCCCGCTCGAGGTATTTGGCTGCGGAAGATTCGCGCACGGAATGGCCGACGACCGTAATGCCCGGCTTGCCTTTGAAGCAGAGCGCGAGCGAGCCGCCGATCAAGCCGACGCCGAATATCGCGATTTTCGTCATGGCGTTACCCCAGCACCGCCGCTTCGGTCAGCACGGCCTCGAGCGCCGCGACGAACGCTTCGTTCTGCTCCGGGCTGCCGATCGTAATGCGGATGTAGGTCGGGTGATGCGCCCAGCGCGCGCGGGAAATCACACCGCGGCGCAGCAGGCCGTCGAATGCTTGGGCGGAAGGCATTTTGACGTCGACCATGATGAAATTGCCGTGCGCTTCGAAGTAATGCAGACCCAGACGGTCGAATTCGTCGTATAGGTAAGCTCGGCCCGCCGCGTTGCGGTCCCGGCAGCCGCCGACGAAATCCGTGTCGGCAAGCGACGCCGCGGCCGCGGCTTGCGCCATCCGCGTCGTATTGAACGGTTCCCGCACTTGATTGACCATGCGGATCAGATCGGCATGAGCGGCGCCGTAACCGATGCGAAGCGACGCGAGACCGTGAATTTTGGAGAACGTGCGAAGCAGAATCACGTTCTTGAATTCGCGCATCAGCGCCAGGCTGTCCGGGAACGCCTCGTCCGTCACGTATTCGATGTACGCTTCGTCCAGAGCCACGATGACGTTCGACGGCACTTGGCGGACGAACGCTTCCAGCTCGGCATGGCGAACGATCGTGCCCGTCGGGTTGTTCGGGTTGCACACCCAGACGATCTTGGTCCGTTCCGTGATCGCCGCGAGCATCGCGGTCAGATCGTGCACGCCGTCCTTCAGCGGCACTTCGACGATCGTCGCGCCTTCGATGACCGCGTTGTGGCGGTATTGCGAGAATGTCTCGTCCGCCATGACCGTCTCGTCGCCCGGCGTCAGGAATGCCCGCGCGAGCATCAGAATGACTTCGTCGGAGCCGGCGCCGAAAATGATCTGGTCCCGCTCGACGCCGAGGTAGGCGGCGACCGCGGCGGTCAGGTCCGTGCTGAAGCTGTCGGGATATATGCTGATGTGTTCAAGTTCTTTCATAATAGCGGCTTTCGCGTGCTCCGAAGAGCCGAACGGATTTTCGTTCGATGCCAGTTTAATGACTTCCTTCAAGCCCAATTCGCGTTTGACTTCTTCGATCGGTTTGCCGGGCTGGTAGACAGGCAGGCTGACGATACTTTGTTTCGGTTGCATTTCTATCACCTCGTCAATGTGGTTCACTGCTCAACATTTCAACATTGTCTCATAAGTCGCCCGTATTTAAAAGAGTTTCCCGGGAATTTTCTTTCGCGCTTTTAAGCTTTTATGCGCAGAAGCGTTAATTTTACCAAAATCCGTTTTCCTCCGCCTCGCGCGTTCTCTCGCCCTCGTACGGACGAACGCCAAAAAACCTCCGACAGCCGCGAAGCCCCGGAGGTTGGATCACGTTCGAAAGCCGTCCGCTCAGCCTTTCAATTCGCGGACGAAGTCGCGGATTTGCGCAAGGCCTTCCTGCTTGGTGCCCGGCGATTTGAGCAGCGGCAGCGCCTCCTCGATCTTGCGGACGATGGCGCTTCCGACGATGACGCCGTCGGCCTGCTTGCCGAACCGCTCGACCTGTTCGCGGCTCGAGATGCCGAAGCCGACCGCGATCGGCGTGTCCGTCGCGCGGCGAACCGTCGCCAAGAACTCGTCGATGCCCTGATGGAAATCGGACCGGACGCCCGTTACCCCAAGGGACGACACGCAGTACACGAAGCCGCGCGCTTTGGCCGAGATGCGCGTCACGCGGTCGTTCGACGTCGGCGCGACGAGCGGGATGAGATGGATGTTCGCCGCCTCGGCTCTCGCGCGAAGCTCGGCGTCTTCTTCGATGGGAAGATCGGGAATGATAAGTCCGCTGATGCCTTTGGCCGTCACGAGCTCGAAGAACCGGTCCAGGCCGTACTGCAGCACGGGATTATAGTACGAGAACAAGATGAACGGCAGCTTCACGCCCGCGTTGCGCGCGTTCTCGGCGACCTGAATGCAGTCCGCGAGCGTCACGCGCCCGCCGGCGAGCGCCCGCTCCGAAGCGCGCTGGATGACCGGTCCGTCGGCGAGCGGGTCCGAATACGGCACGCCGAGCTCGATCATGTCCGCGCCCGCCTGCTCCAGCGCGGCGATAATGTCGACCGACGTGTCCAGGTCGGGGTCGCCGATCGTCAGAAACGGAATGAGCGCGGTGCTCCCTTCCTCGCGCAGGCGGCCGAACGCCTCGTCGATTTCATTGAGACGGATCGCCATTATGCCAAGCCTCCTTCCAGATAGCCCATGATGGCTTGGACGTCCTTGTCGCCTCGGCCGGAGAGGTTCACGACGACGATCTGGTCCTTGCCCAGCGTCGGCGCCAGCTTCATCACCTGCGCGATCGCATGCGCGGATTCCAGCGCCGGGATGATGCCTTCCGTCCGCGACAGCAGCTGCAGCGCCTCCAGCGCTTCCGCGTCCGTGATCGGCACGTACGTCGCGCGCTCGGAGTCTTTCAAGTACGCATGCTCCGGTCCGATGCCCGGGTAATCGAGACCCGCGGAAATCGAGTGCGCCGGCTGCACTTGGCCGTACTCGTCCTGCAGCACGTAGCTGAGGGAGCCTTG
The DNA here is from genome assembly GCF_017652985.1 of Paenibacillus artemisiicola. Classification (GTDB taxonomy): domain Bacteria; phylum Bacillota; class Bacilli; order Paenibacillales; family Paenibacillaceae; genus Paenibacillus_Z; species Paenibacillus_Z artemisiicola. Next base: position 395,033 of record NZ_JAGGDJ010000003.1, on the reverse strand, counting down.
GAACACGCCGTGACGGCCCTTCGTCATCGTCGCCGCGTGCTCCTCGGTGTCAACCCCGCGACCGGCCGCTTCTACGCCGATCAGCTTCACGGAAGCGTCTCCGACGAACGGATAAAACATTCCCGCGGCATTGCTGCCGCCGCCGACCGCGGCGACGATGTAATCCGGCAGGCGGCCCGCTTCCTTCTGGATCTGCTCGCGCGTCTCGTCCCCGATGATGCGCTGGAAGTCGCGGACCATCATCGGATACGGGTGCGGCCCCGTCACGGAACCGAGGATGTAGTACGTATCGTCGACGTGGCTGACCCAGTAGCGGAGCGTCTCGTTGCACGCGTCCTTCAGCGTGCGCGTGCCGGACGTGACCGGCACGACCTCGGCGCCGAGCAGCTGCATGCGGAATACGTTCAGCTCCTGCCGCTTCGTATCCTCTTCGCCCATGAACACTTTGCACTCGAGGCCGAGCAGCGCCGCCACCGTGGCCGACGCGACGCCGTGCTGGCCCGCGCCGGTCTCGGCGATGATTTTCGTTTTGCCCATCCGCTTGGCCAGCACGCCTTGACCGATCGTATTGTTGATCTTATGCGCGCCGGTATGGTTCAAATCTTCGCGCTTCAAATAGATTTGCGCGCCGCCGAGATGCTCGGACAGCCGCTGCGCGTGATAGAGGGACGTCGGACGTCCCGAATATTTGGTCAATAAATAACGGATCTCCGCGATGAAATCCGGATCCTTGGAGTAATGCTTATACGCCTCCTCCAGCTCGATCAGCGCGTTCATCAGCGTCTCTGGCACGTATCGGCCGCCGAATTTGCCGAAGCGCCCGTTCTCGTCCGGAACTTGCGTCATACGCCTTGCACCCTTTCCGCAAAAAGTCTGATTTTCGTCATGTCCTTCAGGCCCTCCGTCTCAACGCCGCTCGATACGTCCACGCCGCCGGGCGAATAACGCCTCACTAACTCTACCACATTATCGGGCTGAAGTCCCCCCGCGACATAGAGCGGAACGCCGCCCGCCGCCTCCTGGTAGCGGTCGATGACGGGCCACGCGAACGTCTTGCCCGTTCCGCCGCCCGCCGTGTCGATCAGGAACGCGTCCACGCTGCCGATGTACGGCCGCAGCCGCCTTGGGCCGTCCGAGTCCGGATCGGCGCCGTCTTCCGGCGTGACGGAAAGCACCTTCCACACCGCGATCCCGAATGCCGCCTTCGCCTCCTCGCAGAACGACGGCGATTCCTCTCCGTGCAGCTGCACGACGTCGAGCGGGGCGATCCGCAGCGTCTCGCGCAGATCGTCGAGCGTCGGATTCACGAACACGCCGACCGTCCGCGGCGCGATGCCCTCCGCGTTGCGCAGCCGCCGCACGCCGGCGATCAGCTCCGCGGCCAGCTCCGGCGCGACCTGCCGCCGGCTCTTCGCGAAGATGAAGCCGACCTCGTCGATCGGCAGTCCGTCCATCGCCCGCACGGTCGCCGCGTCGCGCAGGCCGCAAATCTTGACGCGCGTCCTGCGCGCGCTTCCTTGCTCCGGTTCCGTCATCCTGCGCTCACCGGCCCCATGAGCCGCTCGACCGCCGCGCCGACGTCCGCCTGGCGCATGAGCGACTCGCCGACGAGCACGCCTTTGGCGCCGCACGCTTGGACGAACGCGATATCTTCCGGCGTCCCGATGGCGCTCTCGCTGATGACGGTCACGCCGTCCGGCACGAGGCGGATCAGCCGCTCCGTCGTCCGCAGGTCCGTCTCGAACGTATGCAAGTTGCGGTTGTTGATGCCCACGAGCATCGCCTTGCCCAAGCCGAGGACCTCCTCCAACTCCTCTTCGTCATGCACCTCGATCAGCACGTCGAGCCCGATCGAGCGCGCGATGTCGTAGAACTCCGACAGCCGCGCCGGACGCAAGATCGCCGCGATGAGCAGGATCGCATCCGCCCCGATGAGCCGCGCTTCGTAGATTTGCCGGTAGTCGACCGTGAAGTCCTTCCGCAGCAGCGGAACGCCGACGGCGCCGGACACCGCGGTCAAGTACTCGTTGCGGCCTTGGAAATAATCCGCGTCCGTCAGCACCGAGAGGCAGTCCGCTCCCGCTTGCGCGTATGTCTTCGCCAATTCGACGGGCTCGAAATCCGCCCGGATCAGCCCTTTGGACGGCGACGCCTTCTTCACTTCGGCGATCAAGCCGACCGGCCGGTTCGTCCTGCCGGCCAGCGCGCGCTCGAAGCCGCGGGTTGCCGGAAGCGCGGCGATCCGGCGCTCGGCCTCGGCCAGCGAGAACGCTTCCGCCAGACGCTCCACTTCGTTGTTCTTGGTGGCCACGATTTTATCAAGAAACATAGCTCATCGCTCCTGTCGTTTCAATCAATTGGCGCAGCTTCGCCGCCGCGCCGCCGGAATCGATCACCGTCTTCGCCGCCTCGACGCCTTCGCGGAGCGATCCCGCCCCGCCGCCGACGAAGATGCAGGCGCCGGCGTTCGCGAGCACGATGTCGCGGTAAGCGCCGTATTCTTCGCGATCGAAGATCGAACGGATGATCCGCGCGTTCTCGATCGCGTCCCCGCCGATGATGTCGGACAGCGCGTGCGTGCGCAGCCCGAGCTCCTCCGGCGTCAGCGTGTAGGTCCGCACGGAACCGCCTTGCAGCTCCGATACCTGCGTCGCCGACGAAATGCTGATTTCGTCGAGGCCGTCATGGCTGCTGACGACCATCGCGCGTCTCAGGCCGAGATCGCCGAGCACCGCCGCGATCGTTTCCGTCTTGGACCGGTCGTAAATGCCGAGCAGCTGCCGGTCCGCGCCGGCCGGATTCGTCAGCGGGCCCAGCATGTTGAAGATCGTCCGGAAGCCGAGCTCCCGGCGCGGCGCCGCCGCATGCTTGAGGGACGGATGATACAGCTGCGCGAACATGAAGCAGATGCCGATCGCGTCGAGGCAGCGGGCGGCCTGCTCTTCGGTAAGCGCAATGTTGACGCCGAGCGCCTCGAGCGTGTCCGCGCTGCCGGATTTGCCGGACATGGCCCGGTTGCCGTGCTTCGCGACGCGCACGCCGGCGGCGGCCGCGATGATCGCCGATGCCGTGGAAATATTGAACTTATGAATGCCGCTGCCGCCCGTTCCGCACGTGTCGAGCAAGCCGTTCCGTTCGGTCGCCACATGGCGGGAATGGGCGCGCATCGCTTCCGCGAAGCCGGTAATTTCGTCGCGCGTCTCGCCTTTGAAACGAAGCGCCGTCGCGACGGCGCCGATTTGCGCGCCGGTCGCCTCGCCGCTCATGATCAGGTCCATCACGCCGCGCGCCTCTTCGCGGGACAAGTCGGCGCCGCCGATCAGCTGATTCAGCGCGCGCTGCATCGTCATGATTTCATTTGTCACCGTCATCGTCCGCTCATCCTTTCGCGTTCGCGTAATAGTCCATGTTGATCATGCTCGCCTGGCGCCCGGGCTGCGGGAAAGCCGCTTCGGCCACGCGGACCGCTTTCAGCAGCGCCATCGCTTTGTTCATCGTTTCCGTGTATTCGTTTTCCGGGACGGAATCCCAAACGATCCCCGCGCCGGACTGCACGTACGCCTTGCCGTTCTTGAAAATCATCGTGCGGATCGTGATGCACGTGTTCAGGTTGCCGCCGAAGCCGAGGTAACCGATCGCGCCCGCGTAGGCGCCGCGCGCTTCGTTCTCGAGCTCGGCGATGATTTCCATCGCCCGCAGCTTCGGCGCGCCCGACACGGTACCCGCCGGCAGGCACGAGACGAACGCGTCGAAAAAGTCGCGGTCCTCTCTTAATTTGCCTGATACGTTGGAAACGATATGCATGACGTGCGAATACCGCTCGATTTCCATGTAAGCGTCGCAGCGGACGGTGCCGAATTCGGAGACACGGCCGATATCGTTGCGGCCGAGATCGACGAGCATGAGGTGCTCCGCGCGCTCCTTCTCGTCGGCGAGCAGCTCCTTCTCCAGCGCCAAGTCCTGCTCCGGCGTCTTCCCGCGCGGCCGCGTGCCGGCGATGGGCCGCGTCTCGACGCGTTCGCCGTCGACCTTCACGAGCGCTTCCGGCGACGTGCCGACGATGACTTCGTCGTCCATCTTCAGGTAATACATGTACGGGGACGGGTTCATCGTGCGCAGCACGCGGTAGACATGAAGCGGATCGACGTCCGTTTCGATGCTGAAGCGCTGCGACAGCACCACCTGGAAGATGTCGCCGGCGCGGATGTATTCCTTCGACTTCTCGACGTTCGCCAAGAATTGCTCCTTCGTCAGGTTGGATGAAATCTCGCCGAGCTCCGGCTCGGCGGGAATCGCGCCGCCCGCCATCAGCGTCGTCGGGGTCGGCTGCTGCAGCCGCTCGATCGCCGCCTCGATCCGTCCGACCGTTTCCGCATAACGCGCTTCGATGACGGCATCCGTCGCGCCCTCCGGAATGTGCACGTTGCCGATCACCTGCACCTGCTGCTTGAAGTGGTCGAACACGATGACTTGGTCGCAGAACATGAACTGCAAGTCGTTCATCTGCAAATCGTCGATCCGGTGGGCCGGCAGCTTCTCGTAATATTGCAGCAGGTCGTAGCCGAAAAATCCGATCGCGCCGCCCGTGAACGGCGGCAGGTCCGCGACAGCCGGGCTGCGGTACGCGCGCAAATGCGCCTTCAGCAGTTCGATCGGCTTCTCGCGAAGCACCGTCGTTTCCCCGTCCCGTTCGATTACCATCTCGCCGTTCTTCCCGCGGATGAACATGAACGGATTCGTGCCGATGAACGAGTAACGGGCCCACTTGACGCCGCCCTCCACGCTTTCCAGCAGAAACGCGCGGTTCTCGCGGTAGAAATGCTGAAAGATCCGAATCGGCGTCTCCGTGTCCGCCATTACATGCCGCACGATCGGAATGAGGTTGTACGTCCCGGCCTGCCGGATGACGTTTTGCAGCTCGTGGTTCATGTCCCGTCTCCCCTTTTCTCTCCGAAAAAATAAAAAACTCCTGCTTTCGCAGGAGTTAACGTGTGTTGGAAGATGGTAAAATGAGTGTGAACGAAATAGGGAAAATAAGCGCAGGCATGATAAATCGCCCCTGCACGCTATCTTCAACGCTCTCGCTCAACTAAACTACGCTCATCTCGGCTCTACTCATCTCAACTCACTGTACTGCTGCTCGGCTCTACTGGGTACTTCACTAATCTGCTATTAACTATACAATAGCGTTCTTGCTGCCGTCAATCCCGAAAATCCCGCCGCTGTTTAGGCTTTGGCCAAATCCGGGCGAAGCGCCTTCGCGCCGCCCAAATACACGTGCTCGACCTGCTCCTGGGTCAACTCCGTGTTGACGAGCACCATCAGCCGGATGCATTTCTCCAAGCTTCCTTGCACCGGCACTTCCAACGCGCACATCAGCGGTACGAGGTCCCAGCCGTCCATCGCGCGGATGGCCCGGGCCGGGAACGTCGCGTCCAAGTCGCCGGTCACCGTGACGAACACGCTGGCGATTTCGGCCGGCTCGATGCGGTTGGCGCTCACGATGCCGTTCAATAATTCCGCCGTTGCCTCAAGGATCGGCTGTTCTTCGTTGACGACCACCGTAATGGCGCCGCGTATTCCTCTTACACTCATGCCTCGACGGCCTCCTGTTTCAGCTCTTCCACGATCTCGCGAATGAGGGCGGTCGATACCGATTTATTGATTTCCACCTTGCCGACGGCGACGGGCACGATGAACGTGATCGCGCCTTCTTGAAATTTCTTGTCGTGCATCATCGCGCTCATGATCGCGTCCGTGTCCAGGTGCGACGGCAGCCGGACGGGCAATCCGACGCGCGCGAGCACGCGCTTCGTCACGCGGTAGACGTCTTCCGGCGCGCCGAGCCGGACCGCCAGACGGGCCGCCCCCACCATGCCGATGGCGATCGCTTCGCCGTGCAGCAGCTCGCCGTAGCCGGCTACCGCCTCGAGCGCGTGGCCGATCGTATGGCCGAGGTTGAGAATGGCGCGCAGGTCGTTCTCCCGCTCGTCCTTCGACACGACCGCCGCCTTCACGCTGCAGCCCTTGTAGAGCGCGTATCCGAGCGCCTCCGGATCCAGCGCCAGCAGCTTCTCCGCGTTGGCGTCGCACCACGCGACGAACTCGGCGTCCCAGATCAAGCCGTGCTTCACGACTTCGGACAGGCCGGCCTTCACTTCGCGTTCCGGCAGCGTCTGGAGCGTATCCAGATCGTAGAGCACCAGCTCCGGCTGGTGGAACGCGCCGATGATGTTCTTCGCGAGCGGATGATTGACGGCGACCTTGCCGCCGACGCTGCTGTCATGCGCCAGGATCGTCGTCGGAATTTGGACGAACTTGATCCCGCGCATATACGACGCGGCCACGAAGCCGGCCAAATCGCCGACCACGCCGCCGCCGAGCGCGACGACCGCGGACTTGCGGTCGAGCCCGCGCTCCAGCGCCGCGCCGACGAGCTCCTCCAGGCGGCTGAGCGACTTCGACGCTTCGCCGGAAGGAATGACCGCGGAAGCGACCGTGAATCCGCTCTCGCGCAGCAAGGCTTCCAAGCGTCCCAAATGCCGCTCCGCGACACGGTTATCCGTCACGATCAGCAGCGGCGATTTTTTGCTGATTCCGTGCTCGGCGAGCCGCACGCCCGCTTCGTCCAACAGTCCTTCGCCGATGTAGATCGGATAGGACCGTTCGCCGAGGTCGACGGTCAGCTTGCGCGCGCCGCCCATTAGTAACGCCTCACTTGCGCAAGGTAGTTGTCGTAGTTCGCGCGGATTTCTTCCATCGAGTCCCCGCCGAATTTCTCCAGGAACGCCTTCGCCACTTCCCACGCCACGACGTGCTCCATGACGACGCTCGCCGCGGGCACCGCGCAGCTGTCGGAACGTTCGACCTGCGCCGTGAACGGCTCCTTCGTGTCGATGTCCACGCTTTGCAGCGGCTTGTACAGCGTCGGAATCGGCTTCATCACGCCGCGCACGACGATCTGCTCGCCGTTCGTCATGCCGCCCTCGAAGCCCCCGAGCCGGTTCGTCCGGCGATGGTAGCCCCGCTCCTCGTCGTACAGGATCTCGTCGTGCACCTGCGACCCGCGGATCGTGCCCGCCTCGAAGCCGATGCCGATCTCGCAGCCCTTGAACGCGTTGATCGACACGACGGCTTGCGCGATTCGGCCGTCCAGCTTGCGGTCGTACTGCACGTGGCTGCCGAGCCCGACCGGCACGCCTTCCACGATGCATTCCACGATCCCGCCGATGGAATCGCCCTCCGCTTTGATTTGGTCGATGTACGCGGTCATTTTCGCTTCCGTTTCCTTATCGACGACGCGGACCGGCGATTCCTCCGTCAGCCGGATCAGCTCGTCCAGCGGGAGATCGTTCGCCGGGGCTTCGATTTCCCCGATGCGGATGACTTGGCCGCCGACTTTGATGCCGAACGCCGCCAGGAACTGCCGGGCGACCGCGCCGACGGCGACGCGCGCCGCCGTTTCGCGCGCGCTGGACCGCTCCAGCACGTTGCGCAGATCCGTCAAATTGTATTTCAAACCGCCGTTCAGATCGGCATGGCCCGGACGCGGCCGGTGCACGCGGCGCTTCTCCTCGTCGCTGCCCTCGATCGGTGCGATGTTCATGACGCTCGTCCAATGCTTCCAGTCGTTGTTCTCGACGACCAGCGCGATCGGCGCCCCCGTCGTGCGGCCGTGGCGCACGCCCCCGACGATGTTGGCCGCGTCCTTCTCGATCTGCATCCGGCGCCCCCGGCCGTGGCCCTTCTGTCTCCGCTGCAGCTGAAAATCCAGTTCTTCGAAGTCCAGCTGCAGGTTGCTCGGCATCCCCTCGATAATGGCCGTCAGCTGCGGGCCGTGCGTTTCTCCTGCCGTCAAATAGCGTAAACTCAACGTAAAGCTCCTCTCTCATCCCGAACGCCGCGAAGCCCGATCTCGGAACTACATGGTCTCCCTCGAATATCTTTGCTCATTATAGTATAGCGTCCGCGGTTTGACAAGAAATCGCAACGGGCGCCAAAAGGCCGCCGAAACAGCAAAAAACCGCCCGAAACGCCTCTTGGGAAGGCGTTCGGACGGCCGGTGCCGGCTTATCCGTTGGCGGATTGTTTGCCACGCAAAGCTTGCGGATCCGCGGACAATTCGGGGTCGTTCATGAGCCCCTTCATTTGCCCCGTGTCGATGCCAAGGATTTGGGCGCATTCCTGGACGGTGATAAACCCGCGCTTGTACGCCAAAATCACTTTGCGTTTGTCCATGCTGCACCTCCTATGCGAATGGATTGCGATACGCATAGTATTGGTGAAGCTGGAAATTCCTATACCCGTCCGGAAGACGCGCGTCTTACGCCCGCCGCCGGTAGAAGAACGTCTCCGCCGATTCGAGCTCGTACTGCCCCGGCGAGAAGATCTGCTCCGTGCTCCCGACGAAGAGCAGCCCGCCGGGCTTGAGCGCCCGCGAGAACTTCCGGTACAGCCCGTGCTTGGCTTCCTCGGTAAAATAGATCATGACGTTGCGGCAGACGATGATATCGAAGCCGCCGTCGAACGGATCGTTCAGCAGGTTTTGCCGCTTGAATGCGACGATCGTCTTCAGCTTGTCCGCGACCGCGACTTCGCCCCGGCCGTGCGGCACGAAATAATCGGACCGATACGCATGCGGCACGTCGCGGACGGACCGCTCCGGATAGACGCCCTGTACCGCTTTCTGCAGGACGGCGCCGTCCAAATCCGTGGCGAGAATGGAGACCCGGTCCTGCGCGCCGAGCGCATGCACGATCATCGACAGCGTGTACGGCTCTTCCCCGGTCGAGCAGGCGGCGCTCCAGATCTTCACCCGTCCGCCCTGCTTCAGCAGCTCCGGAAGAAACTTCCGCTCCATCGCTTCCCAGCGGCCGGGATTGCGCCAAAATTCGGACACGTTGATCGTCATCCGGTCCAGAAATTCGTCCATCAGCTTGCCGTCCCGTTCCAGCTCGCGATAATAGGTTTCGAACGTCTCGAAGCCGTATTTCTGCCGAAGCGTCGTCAGCCTGCGCTTCATCTGCGCTTCCTTGTAGAGCGACAGGTCGATGGCCGTCTTCCCCTTAATGCGTTCGATAAAGAGCGAAAAGTCCTTGTCTTCCAAGGTATGATCCCCCGTGAATGCAGAAAAATCGGGCAGGTAGGACTACACCCACTGCCCGATCGTCTGCGTATAATCTAACAGCTCGTGCGGCTCGAAGAAGATCCCGATCTCCCGCTCGGCGCTTTCCGGCGAATCCGAGCCGTGAATGAGATTGAAGTTCGTGTGCACGGCGTAATCGGACCGGATCGTGCCGGGGGCCGCTTCCAGGGCGTTCGTCTTGCCGATCATGGCGCGCGTAAGGCCGATGACGTTATCCCCCTGCCACACCATCGCGAAAACGGGGCTCGACGTCACGAACTCGACGAGCGGCGGATAGAAGGGCTTCCCGACGTGCTCGGCATAGTGGCGTTCGGCGATTTCCGGCGTGATGCGCATGAATTTGGCGGCAACCAGCTTAAGTCCCTTGCGTTCGAAGCGCGATACGATTTCGCCGATCAAGCCGCGCTGCACGCCGTCCGGCTTGACCATCAGAAATGTTCTTTCCACTCGAGTTCCCTCCCAGGCGCGTTCAGTAGTTTCGTTTTCCCACGAAATGCGCGATATCGGTCAAATTCTTCTTCGCCGGAATGTTCGGCAGCCCGGCGAGCGCTTCGATCGCCTTGGCGATGTACCGCGTCGCCAACTTGTCGGCGATCGCGATGCCGGCGCTCTTCCGTATAATGTTCAACGCGCGCTTCGTTTCCCCTGCTCCGTTCGAGGACTGGATGTTGTCGATCTCCGCCTGGAGCTCCTCGGCGTTCGCCGATTCCCTCAGCGCGAGCAGCACGGGCAGCGTGATGTTGCCCTGCCGGATGTCCGAGCCCGGCGGCTTGCCGATCTGCTTCTCGGTGCCGAGCAGGTCGAGGAGGTCGTCGCGGATTTGGAACGCCATGCCGACGTTGTAGCCGAACCGGTACAGGGCGTTCGCGGTCTTGCGGTCCGCGCCGGAAGCGATCGCGCCGAGCTGGCAGCTGATCGCGAGCAGGATCGCCGTTTTGCGGCGGATGCGGAGCAGGTAATTCCGGACGGACTGCTTCGTGTTGAAGAAGTCTCGGATCTGCTCCATTTCCCCGATGCACATCTGCACCATGGCGCCGGACAAGATTTGGTGGATTTGCGGGTTTTCCAGCTCCGTCACGATGGCGAGGGCCTTGCCGTATATGTAATCCCCGGTATACATCGCGATCCGGTTATCCCATTTGGACTTGACCGTCAGCTGGCCCCGCCGGGTTTCGGCGTTGTCGATGACGTCGTCGTGCACGAGCGACGCCATGTGGATCAGTTCGAGCGGCACCGCAACCCGCTCCAGCACGCTCAGCTCGTACGTGCCGAACTTGCCGGACAGCAGGACGAACACGGGGCGGATGCGCTTTCCGCCCGCTTTAAGCAAATGCGTGGAGGTATCGGTCAGCAGCGCGTGGTCCGACGTGACGCTGCGCGCCAGCTGGCCTTCGATCGCGTCCAGGTCGCCTTTCATTTTGGCGTAAATGTCCAGTAGTTTCATTCGTTCTTCACCTTAAGAGCCGCGTGGTCCTCGAAAAAACGCATCCGTACTTCGTGCGGCAGCAATCCCAGCTGGTGCGCGTAATCGAAGTACAGCGACAGGCCCGCCTGCTCGTCCGATCCGAAATTGTAGTGTAACTCGCGAAAATAGCGGTCCCAATAAGAAGGCTCTCCGCCCAGCTGCGCGCACGCCTTGTCCACGAGCGGCTTCAGGTCGCGCAGGCTCCGCTCCTTGCTCGCGGTCAAGGCGCGAAGCACGTCCGTTACCGCTTCGGGATCGCGTTCGGCGACCTCTTTGCGCACCGCGACCAGCGCGAAGGTCATCCCGTAGCCGGTCCAGCTGTTCCAGAGCGCCCCGAGATCGATGACGGCAAGCCCCCTGTCCTTCCTTTTGTTGGCCCAGGAAGCGTGGATCGCCGTATCGCCGATCAACAGCGCGGCGTCCGCTTCGGCCAGCATGTCGTCGAGGGAAGGCTCCATCGTCACGTAGGACGGTTCGGCGCGGTAATACAGCTTCATCAAAATTTTAAGCAAATTGACCGACGTGGCGGAGGTCGCCGTCATGGCGATCCGGCCCGTCAGCACGTCCTCGAGCGGTTTCTTCAAAAAGAGCAGGATGGAATTGACGCGGCCTTTCGCGCTGACGGACAGGTCCGGCAGCAGCAGGTACCGGTCCGCATGCTCCGCGTAGGCGAAGGAGGACATTGACGTAATGTCGATCTCGCCCTGCTTCAAGGCGCGATTGAGCGCGGCCGGCACCCGCTTCTCGATGCGGAACCGCTCCGTCGGCAGCCGCTCCTCCGCGTAATGGAAGATCGGCCATACGTTCGCGTAGTCGATGCGGCCGACCGTAAGCGGGCGGCTAGTCTCCATGCCGATCATCTCCCCATCTTCTGTACAGCTCGTGCTCCAACGGAATTTGATCCAGCACTTTCCCGACCATGAAGTTGACCATCTCGTCCATGCTCTGCGGACCGTAATAAAACGCCGGCATCGCCGGGATGATTTTGGCGCCGAGCTTGGCCAGCGTCAGCATGTTCTCCAGATGAATGGCGTGCAGCGGCGTCTCCCGCGGGACGATCAGGAGCTTGCGGCTTTCCTTCAGCATAACATCCGCGGCGCGCGTCATCAAATCGTCGGAGATGCCGTGCGCGATCGACGCCAGCGTCCCCATCGAGCAAGGCATGATGATCATGCCTTCCACGCGGAACGAGCCGCTCGCGATGGAGGCGCCGATGTCGGCGTTCGGATGCAGCGTCAGCGCCCGCGATTCCGCCGCTTCGGGGAAATGCGCGGCCAGCGCGGCCTGGCGCTTCGTCGTATCCCAGCCTTGTTCTTCCTTCAGCACCCGCCAGCCCGCTTCCGTCACGACGAGATGCACGTCGACGCCGCAATCGAGAAGGCTGCGAATCAGCCGGATGCCGTAGACGGAGCCGCTCGCGCCCGTTATGCCGACGACCCAGCGCTTGCGGGGCTTTGTTTCGGTTACCATGGATGCAGCACCACCAAATCCAACAGCGTGAACGCGAACATCGTAATGCTGAGCCAGCCGTTCATCGTGAAAAATGCCGTTTGCACCCGACTGATATCGTTGGGCTTCACGAGCATATGTTCATACCAGAGGAAGCCGACCGATGCGATCGCGCCGATCAAATAAATCCAACCTAGATCCGTCAACCAATATAACGAAATGAATCCGGCCGCGGTCAATAGATGAAAGCCGCGGGCGATCTGCAAGCCGCCGGCCAGCCCGAAGCGGGCCGGAATGGAATAGACGCCTTCGCGGCGGTCGAATTCGAAGTCTTGGCATGCGTAAATGATATCGAAGCCGGCAAGCCAGCAGACGACCGAGCCGTAGAGCACCCAGACCGCCGGATCGAACGCGCCGGTAACGGCGATCCACCCGCCGAGCGGCGCGAGGCCGATCGTGATGCCGAGCACCACGTGGCACAGCCAGGTGAACCGTTTCGTGTACGAGTAGAGCACGAGGAACAATACCGCGATGGGCATGAGCTTCACGCACAGCGAATTGAGCTGCGAAGCCGCGATGAACAGCACGACAAAGGACACCGCGATGAACACGACGACCTCGCCGGCTTTCAGCAGCCCGGCCGGAATCGCCCGTTTCGCGGTGCGCGGGTTCTTGGCGTCCATCACGCGGTCGACGACCCGGTTAATGCCCATCGCCGCGCTGCGCGCACCGACCATCGCGAGCAGAATCCAGAAGATCTCCGCCCAGCTCGGCAGCCGGTGCTCCATCATCACCGCGCCGATCAGCGCGCCCATGAAAGCGAACGGCAGCGCGAACACCGTATGTTCCACCTTGATCATTTCCAATATGATGCGAGTTTTGCGTATCATCCCTTGTCCGTTCCCTTCGTCCCCGTGTGTAATGCCGCGATGCCTCCCGTCAGCGGATAAGCATGCACGTTTCGGAGACCGATGTCACGGAATTTATCCGCCAGCTGGTTGGAATCCGGGAACGCCTTAAGCGATTCCGGAAGCCATTTGTACTGTTCGTACCGTTTGGCGAACAGCTTGCCGAGCGCCGGCAAAATACGTTCGAAATAAAAATAATAGACCGATTTGAAAGGCTGCCAAATGGGCTTGGACAATTCCAGGCATATGACTTGGCCGCCGGGCTTGAGGACGCGCTTCATTTCGCGCAGCACCTGCTCCAGGTCCGGCACGTTCCGAAGGCCGAAGCCGATCGTCGCGAAGTCGAACCGGTTGTCTTCGAACGGAAGCGACATCGCGTTGCCCTGATGCAGGGAAATTTGCCGGTCGAGTCCTTCCTTGCGAACCTTCTGGGCGCCGACGTCAAGCATGTTTTGGCTGAAATCGAGACCGACGATCGCGCCGCTCCCGCTGGCGCGGGCGAGCGCGATCGTCCAGTCGCACGTGCCGCAGCACAGATCGATCGCGGTCTGGCCCGGCTGCACGTTCATCTTGCGCATCGTGAAGGCGCGCCATGCCTTGTGCCTGCGAAAGCTGAGCAGGTCGTTCATCAGATCGTACTTCGGCGCGATGCTTTCGAACACGTCGTGCACGTGTTGTTCTTTCGATTTGGATTGCACAGTCTGTCACCTTACCTTCTCTCGTTGAGGGCGGAAGCCGAAGCCGCCGGGAGGAGCGGACGCAGGAACGTCTCTCCGATCTGCTGAAGTTCGCGCACGAGCTTGTCGGAATCCAGGCGCGCGATGACGGATTGCACGGCCGCGACGGACTGCCGCAGCTTCTCGGCCAGCTCCGCGCGGATATCGTACGCCGCGAGCAATGACGCCGCGAGCGACGGCTCCTGCGGATCGTCGGCCAGCTTGCGCTTCTCTTCGTCCGTTCCGACGTGAAGCACGTGCCAATACCCCCAGCTGCCGCCGAAGCGTTCCGGCTTGTCGCTGCGCTTCAGCTCGTCCAGGACGACCTCGCAGCGGCCCACTCCCTGCAGCAGCTCGGTCCAGACGCGCGCCATCCGGTCGTCCAAAATGTCCGTAAAGACCGTGAAAAGCTCCGTCCTGATCTGCGCGCATTGGTTCAAGTAGTCTTCGGCCGTCAGCTTCAGCTGCTTCATCTTCATGTAGAAGTTGACCTTCAGCCGGTTCACTTCGCAGACGCCGTTGCTGATCCGGCGGATCATGCCGACTTGGCCGGCCTGGGCCAGCAGCTGGTAGAACCGGCTGCTGTAATAGTCGCCCGCGAGCACCTTCAACTGGCGCGAGCGCATTTCCTTCTCGGCGACGCGTCCCGATTCGTCGATCAAGTCGTGGGTGTCCATGCCCAGCTGCACCAGCGAGACGACCAAGGTGTACAGTTCGCTGTGAAGCAGCGGCGTACGTTGATTCGAAAGAAACGTAAAGAGCAGCCTGGCCCGCGAATCGGGAAACGCCGGCAGCTCCGTATGGGCTTGAATCATATCGTAATCGACGTACTTTTTGGCGATCTCGGGAACTTTGTAAGGTTTCATTGGCCTAGCCTCCGGACAAACAGCAAAGGTTAGCTGCTTTATAATCTAAATAATTATAGCACTATGTTTGTCGTTTCGCTACAACTGCGACCCCGACAAACGCAGGCGCTGGCGCCAGATTTCGTCCTGAAACGGCCTCGCGGCGCTTAAGTTTGACAGTTCTGTGGACAACCAGGCGTCCGTGCGCCGGACATCCACCGCCGCGACCACCCGGACGTCGCTCCGCGCCTCGTCCGACTCGGGCTGAAGCGGCGCCACGAACCGGACGAGCACCCGGCTCACGTTATCGGTCCGGTTGAACGCGAACTCGAACAGGCGCCGCAGGTCGTCCATCCCGCCGTCTACAGCATTCCCATATTCTTCATCCGCTAAATCCACGGTGAGCACGGACCCGTTCCATGCTACCTTCTTCACCTTCAGCGACAAATTCAAACCGAGCATCGTATCGACGATGGTGTCGGAACTGAGCCGTTTGACCGGCACGGGCCGGAACACGGAAACGTCGCCCGCCCCTTCCTTCATCCGGCGGTCGGCCGCCGGCAGCGCGGTGATCAGCAGCGTGACGGCAAGCGTCGCGGCGCAGGCCGCGAGCAGCCCTTTCCATTGCGGCATGTGGCATCCGTCCTTCGCACACAGAATATCCTGCTTCTTTTAGTGTACAAACTAAAAAAGCAGGCTATGCCTGCTTTTCACTCGACGTCCGTATCCACCGTGCCGTATTTGGTCATAATGGTCGCTTTGCCGCGGATCTTGATGGCCGACGTATGGTCCGTGAACTGACAGATGAGCACTTCGCCCTTGTCGAGCTTCTCGGTATGATGGAATTTCGTATCCTGTCCGCGCGTCAGGCCGATGACCTGCACGCCTTGCGCCTTGGCTTTCACGACGATATACTCGTCATTTCGTTCCGACATCTGGACGGGCCTCCTCTTATTCGGTGAATCTTATACTGCGGAACGCGCAAAGCCCCCGTGTCCCCGGTATTTAAAAAACTGCCCTCGAACATGGCAATTCGAGACGGCAGCCGTCGCTTGCGTATGAGAATTGGTCGGGTGTACCGGATTTGAACTGGCGACCTCTACCACCCCAAGGTAGCGCTCTACCAAGCTGAGCTAACACCCGACAAGTCTTACGGCCGCCCCTACCGGGAACCGCAAAACACAGTCTACTGGAAATGCTTACACTTGTCAATAGATCGTCCGCGGCGAAACTCGGCGCGTCCGCGGGACGAGAAACGCCCGAATGCTTGAGCATTCGGGCGTCAGCCGACGGCATTGGCCGTACCTTATTTGGAAACCAGGTCTTTCAGAGACTTGCCGGCTTTGAAAGACGGGATTTTGCTGGCCGGGATGTCGATCTCTTCGCCCGTTTGCGGGTTGCGGCCCTTGCGCGCTTCGCGGCTCTTCACCTCGAAGTTGCCGAAGCCCACCAGTTGGACTTTGTCGCCGCCTTGCAGCGAATCGGAGATCACGTCAAATACGGCGTCAACCGCTTTGGACGCGTCTTTTTTGGAAAGGTCGGTCAATTCGGCTACTTTCGCAATCAGTTCCGTTTTGTTCAATTCTTTCACCTCCCCCGTCGGCAGTTAAAAGGCACATCATTATCATTCTGTTTTACCGAAACCCCGGAAATTATACCTGCAGGCGACGGTGAGAAGAAATTCCGGTATGTGCAATTCCTGCATGCTGAACCTAGAACAGATTTATAGTAATACAGGTGCCTATCCGATTTCAAGAGGAATCGCGCGTTTCCGCGGAAGAATCGCGGCATTTGCGCGGTTTTTTCGCATTTCGGACGCGTTTCCCGGTAAAACTGACAATGAAAGGAATCTCGGAATCCCGGACAACGCAAAAAGAGACACGCCGGCTGCGTGCCTCTTCGCGCTTACAGGATGATGGCGATCAAGCCGCCGGATCCTTCGTTGATGATTCTGCCGAGCGTCTCTTGCAGCTTGTAACGGGCGTTGTCCGGCATCATGGCGATCTTGCCTTGGATGCCTTCCCTGACGATGGAATGGAGCGACCGGCCGAATATATCCGATTCCCAGATCTTGATCGGGTCGTTCTCGAAGTCCTGCATCAGGTAACGCACGAGCTCCTCGCTCTGCTTCTCCGTGCCGATGATCGGCGCGAATTCGGACTCGACGTCGACGCGGATCATGTGGATGGACGGCGCCGTCGCCTTCAGGCGGACGCCGAAGCGGGAGCCCTGCCGGATCAGCTCCGGCTCGTCGAGCGCCATCTCCGCCAGCGTCGGGGCCGCGATGCCGTAGCCCGTCGTCTTGACCATTTCGAGCGCTTCCGCGAACCGGTCGTATTCCCGCTTGGCATGGGCGAAATCCTGCATCAGCTGCAGCAGGTGATCCTTGCCGCGGATTTCGACGCCGACCACTTCCATGAGGATTTGGTCGTACAATTCATCCGGCGCGTACAGATCGATTTCCGCCACGCCTTGGCCCATGTTCATGCCGCTTAGGCCTGCCCTCGCGATGAACTCGTATTCCATGAACTGCGAGACGACGCGGTCCACGTCGCGCAGGCGGCGGATGTCCTTGACCGTGTCGCGGACGGAATTCTCGTAATTCGAGCGCAGCCAGTGGTTGTCGTTCAGCACCATGACCCAGCTCGGCAGGTTGACGTTGACTTCGTGCACCGGGAACTCGTAGAGCACCTCGCGGAGCACGGACATGACTTCTTCTTCGCCCATGGACGCCACGCTGAGCGTGATGACCGGGATATCGTACTTCGCCTGCAGCTCGCTGCGCAGTTGAAGCGCTTCGTCGCTCTTCGGACGCGTCGAGTTGACGATCAGCACGAACGGCTTGCCGACTTCCTTCAACTCGTTCACGACGCGTTCTTCGGCTTCGATGTACGAGCTTCGCGGAATTTCGGCGATCGTGCCGTCCGTCGTGACGACGACCCCGAGCGTGGAATGTTCTTGAATGACCTTGCGCGTGCCGATCTCCGCGGCTTCCTGGAACGGAATCGGCTCTTCGAACCACGGCGTCGTGATCATGCGCGGACCGTTCTCGTCTTCGTAGCCCTTGGCGCCGACGACGGCATAGCCGACGCAATCCACCAGCCGGATGTTGACGTCGAGCCCTTCGGCCACGCGCAGCTGCACCGCCTGGTTCGGCACGAATTTCGGCTCCGTCGTCATGATCGTCTTGCCCGCCGCGCTCTGCGGCAATTCGTCGATAGCGCGCACCCGATCGGCATCGTTCGTGATGTTCGGCAGCACAACCGTCTCCATGAACCGCTTGATGAAGGTTGATTTGCCCGTGCGGACCGCACCGACGACGCCGAGGTAAATATCCCCGCCGGTTCGTTCGGCAATGTCCTTGAAAATGTCCACTTTCTCCACTGAATATCCCCTCCCAATCGTATTTCGCCTGTACATGGACGTACCGTAACTGCTGCTTTCCTCCTGGTGGTTGTCGTCAGGTTTCGCCGCTACCCGCCTGCCGATGGCCCAAGGCAAGCGACGCAACTCGTACATGATTTTGGACTAGTAATAGCTTATTGCGACTGTCTCATGTTTATGACGACCGGAGAGTGAAATCTTTCGATTTTCGCGAGCTTCGCGCGGATTGACCTTCCAAGATTGAGATATATGAAAGTACGGCCTAAGCTATGCCTGGACGGCAAAAAAACTCCTGCCGCGAGAGCAGGAGCGAGTCGTTGCGCGATGGGAGCTTGGGCTATTTCAGGACGGCTTGGGGCTCGCCGTTCACGAGCTTGTAGAGAGGCGATTTGACCGGCACGAAATCCGACCCGTCGACGAGCAGCGGCCGCAGATCCGCGTTCGGCTCCGGCTTTTCGCCGCCCGGGAGCTTGCCCAACTGCTGCGTGAGATCCGGACCGTAATCCAGGTAGACGGTACCGTCCGGGTCCGTCATGGCCGTCAGGACGCTGCCGGTGAAGACGCTTCGCAGCTCGGGGTCTTTGACGCCCAGCGCCTTGAAGTCGATGGCCGCGAACGACGGATACAGCTGCTGGCCCGCGGGCAATTTGCCGCCGTGGGCGCCGGCGTAAGCTTTGACGGACGCCTGAAGGTCGTTGACCTTCTGATAGATTACGAGATTCATCAGCTTGACGGTCGGGTCTTTCTCCTCGTTGATCACGAGATAGTAGTAGCTTCCGCCCTTCTCGTACGCCGAAGCCGGAACCGCGGACAGGTAGTTCATCCGCTGCAGCTTGTCGAAATCGACTTTGAATTTCTCGTAAACCGGCGTCTGCTCGTCGCTGTTCTGGATCGGCAGGAGCCCCGTATCCTTCTGAAATTGATCGACGATCGTTTGCACGTTTAAAATGGCGTCTTTCGGCGGCTTCTGGTTCTGCTCCAGCCGGTCCCGCGGATACAGGCAGCCGGACAGCAGAACGGCCGTGCAGACGAGCACGAGGGCCGCCGCCGCGCTTCTAAAGCCTTTCATGATCCGTTTATCCTCCTACCATAATTCATCGTCTTCCGCTTGGCGCATCATCTGTTTCCGGACGGCTGCGCGAAACGGATCTTCAGGCACTTCGACGATTGCGCGCCCGAATACCCGGGTCTGGCAAGCAAGCCTTGTCCCCATGCGGTCGAGTCCCGCCAGCTTGCGGCGCTCGTTGTCGTTCGGAGGCGTCAGCCCGGCCGAACTGTGGGGAAGCGCCACTTTGCACATGAGGCAGGCCGCCTTGCCGTCGCAGCGCGTGCGGATCGGCACGCCTGCTTTCCTGGCCGCGTCCAGCACGGTCGTGCCCGCGCGCACCATGACGGTTCGTCCGGAAGGAAGGAACGTAATTTCCACATTCACCGGAATCCCTGCTTCCCTCGTTCATCTCGTTCACATCAGTAGCTGCGATACGTGTTGCCGCAATTCCGCAGACAAGCGATTCCTGGAGGCAATCAGCCTGAGGGCATCCGTATGAAGGTCTTGTTCCTTCCGCATGCGAGCGGCGATCAGCGCCACCCGGTCTTCTCTTGCCCGCAGCACGTTGAACCATAGCTCGTGCGCCAGCGGCGCCACGCCGACCGTATAAGGGCCGACCGCGACCGGCGTCCGCAGCGGGTTCAGCACGTTCTCGACTTCCACGGCGTAGCGGTTCGGGCCTGATTCGACGACAAACCCGCCGACCAGCTCGACTTGTACGCCCGACACGTTATAATGGCTGAGCACCGAACGATAGATCGGGCTCACGCTTAATTGCGGTTCGTCCACGGCGTAAGCGCGAAGCGCCTCGTGCATGATTCCGGCCGCTTCGTCGTCCGCGTAAAGATCCAGGTCCCGGGGCGGCACCGTGAGCTCCAGCCCCCGCAGCAGCAGCCCTGTACTGCCGCCGATCAGCCATCGCGCGCCGGCAGGCGCCGCGGCGCGGGCGATGATTAAGATTGCTCGGAGGAGCGGCTCGGCGTTGTCCATCGAAGCCCGCCCTTCCATTAAAAGTACGGCCGGTTCGCCGCTTTAATGGAGCCGGCTCCGGCTTTCACGACGGCTTGGCAGGCCAGCCGGTAGCCTTCCTCCAGTTCTTCCGGCTCCAGGCGGTCCCATTCCTCGTCCGTGACCTCTTCCAGAAACTCCGCGCCTTCTTCGACCAGGCAGCGGCATCTGGCGCACGTTCCCCGCGTGCAGGAGAACGCCCAGTCCAAATTATGCTTGATCGCGGCGTCGAGCAGGGTCAAGCCCGCTTCCGCCTCGACCGTCATGCTTTTCGTGCGGCTCTTCAATTCCAGCATCGGCCCATCTTCCTCTCTTCTCTCCGTAAGTTCGTTGCGTGCGGCTACATGATGGAGATCAGTCCGAGAAATCCGCCGATTACGAGGAACAGAAACGCGGCCAGCGACAGCGCCATCCGCAAAAAGCCTTTGGTCTTGAAACGGGCCAGCGTCACCAGAACGGCGGCCGCCGCCATCAAGCCGATGCCCACGAGCGACACCCACATCTTCATCATTGGATCCATGACAACTTCTACCACCTTGTACACCCGATATTCGCTTTATTATACACTAGCGGCGATGAATGGGCTACTTTTGCGCCGGGCGAACGATGGGCATACCTAGAAAAAAGACTCCCGTCCAACGCGATGGCGGCACTGCACGCGGCAATGCCGGTCGCCTGTTGCGGAAGTCCGAAAGGTTACTTCTTGAGCATAAGTTTCATCAGCATTTCCATGTTGGTGATGCTCATGCCGCTCGCTTTGACGGCACCCACGATGTCGTTGATCGTTTTTTCCGAGACGGGGACTTTGGCCATCGTCGAGACGGATTTAATCAGCTTGCGCAATTCGTCTTCGTCCTGCATCGTATTTTCATTGACGCCGTTTGCAAGCTTCTTGACCGCGTTCTCGGTAATGTTCTTGCCGGTCTTCTTGTTCACGGCGCTCAGTACGTCCTTGGCTATATCCTTCTTGCCGCTCATCGTTTCCCTCCTCCACGCTTCTGACGGCGTAAAAACTCGCGTGCCACCTGCAACAGGTTGCTGCTAGCAGTTTATGAAGGAGGGCCAATGTTGGTGTAGGCTATATGCCCGCGGATTCTTCGGTCTCGTGCGTGCGGCCTCTGCCCATCAGCGTTTCGACCGCGTCGCGCGCCGGCTTCCGCGCGAACAGCACCTGGAAGAGCTGCTCCGTGATCGGCATCTCCACGCCGTACTGCTGCGCGATCTCGCGGGCGACGCTCGTCGTCCGGACGCCTTCGACGACCATCCCCATCCGGCTCAGGACGTCGTCGAGCGACGTGCCTTCCGCCAGCATCGCGCCCGCGCGCCAATTGCGGCTGTGCCGGCTGGTGCACGTCACGACGAGGTCGCCGACGCCGGCGAGTCCCGCGAACGTGAGCGGATTGGCGCCCATGGCGATGCCGAGCCGGCTGATCTCCGCCAGACCGCGCGTCAGCAGCGCCGCCTTGGCGTTGTCGCCGAAGCCGAGGCCGTCCGACAGGCCGGCGCCGAGGGCGATGATGTTCTTGATCGCGCCGGCGACTTCGACGCCGACGACGTCCCTGTTCGTGTAGACGCGGAAATGCGGGGTGATGAACGCGTCCTGCACGAATTCGGCCGCGTCCAGGCTCGCGGACGCGACGACGACGGTCGTCGGCAGCCGGCGGACGACTTCCTCGGCATGGCTCGGGCCCGAGAGGACGACGAGCCGTCCCACGTCGGTCTTCAGCTCTTCGGCCAGCACCGTCGTCATGCGCTTGAACGTACCGGACTCGAAGCCCTTCGTCGCGTGCGCGACGACCGCGTCCCCGCGAAGATGCGGCGCGGCCTGCTTCGCCACGTCCCGCATGGCGGCGGACGGCGCCACGAACAGCACCAGCTCCGCCCCGCCAACGGCTTGCGCCATGTCCGTCGTCGCCGCGATATTCGCCGGCAGCTCCGCATCCTTCAAGTAACGGCCGTTCGTCCGGCGCGTGTTGATTTCGTCGGCTTGCGCCTCGTTGCGCGTCCACAGGGCGACGTCGTAGCCGTTGTCCGCCAGCACGGAGGCCAGCGCCGTTCCCCAGCTGCCGGCGACGAGTACCGCCGCTTTACGTTCCGTCATATGCGCGCCTCCCTTACCCTTTTCTAGCGCCGAGCTTGTTCTCTTTGCCCTGCAGCAGCTTCACGATGTTCGTCCGGTGGCGCACGAACGCCAGTAGGCAGACGACAAGGCTCGCCCACACGTACGTGTGCGGCTTGTCGCCGAAGTTCCAAATGAAGATCGGAAGCAGCAGCGCGAAGATCAGCGAACCGAGCGAGACGAAGCGCGTGATCGCGATCGACGCGATGGCGACCGCCCCGGCGATCAGCGCCGGCACGATCGCGAGCGTTGCCATGACCCCGACCGTCGTGGCGATGCCCTTGCCGCCCTTGAAGCCGAACCAGACCGGCCAATTATGCCCGGCGATCGCGGCTAGTCCACACAGCACCGGTCCCCAGTCGCCGCCTGCGACGTACAGGCCGAGAATGACGGCGACGACGCCTTTCGCGATATCGAGCAGGAAGACGGCGATGCCCGGGCCTTTGCCCAGCACGCGGAGCGTGTTCGTCGCGCCGGCGTTGCCGCTGCCGTGATTGCGGATGTCGATGCCCTTCACCCATTTGGCAATAAGGATGCTGAACGAAACCGAACCTAATAAATAACTGATGAGTACTACCAGCACGGTGACCACGATAATCTCGCCTCTTTCAACGTTGTCCTGAACGGGCCGCCGGACGGCCCTTTCCTTGCGGTGACAGGGAAACTGGTGCCCCCACGGCTCGGGCACCAGCTTCGCTTGGCGGCGAAGCCCGGGCTTCGCGGCGCTTGCGCGCCGGCCTAGTCTTCGTCGGATTTTTTACGGGTGAAGATCCGTACGGGCGTGCCTTCGAACTGGAAGGCGGCCCTGATTTTGTTTTCCAAGTACCGTTCGTACGAGAAATGCATCATTTCCGGATCGTTGGCGAACAGCACGATCGTCGGCGGCTTGACGGCCACCTGCGTCGCGTAGTTGATCCGCAGGCGCCGGCCTTTGTCGGACGGCGGCGGGTTGATCGCGATCGCGTCGGAGACGACGTCGTTCAGCAGATGCGTCGGAATGCGCATCGCGTGCTGCTCGGACACGTGCACGACGACCGGGAGCAGCTTGTGGAGCCGCTGCTTCGTCAGCGCCGAGAGGAAAATGATCGGCGCGTACGTCATGAACAGGAAGTGGTCGCGGATCTTCTGTTCGAACTGATGCATCGTCTTGTCGTCCTTCTCGACGGCATCCCATTTGTTCACGACGAAAATCGCCGCCTTGCCCGCTTCGTGCGCGTAGCCGGCGATATGCTTGTCCTGTTCGATGATGCCTTCTTCGCCGTTGATGAGCACGAGCACGACGTCGGCCCGCTCGATTGCCTTGAGCGCGCGCATGACGCTGTACTTCTCCGTCGTCTCGTACACTTTGCCGCGCTTGCGCATGCCTGCCGTGTCGATGAGCACGTATTTCTGACCGTCCCGTTCGAACGGGGTGTCGATCGCGTCGCGGGTCGTGCCGGCCACGTTGCTGACGATGACCCGCTCTTCCCCGAGCAGCGCGTTGACGAGCGAGGACTTGCCGACGTTCGGACGCCCGATGAGCGCCACGCGAATGACGTCGTCCTCGTACGGCTCCTCCACGAGTTCGGGCAGCTTTTCGACGGCCGCGTCGAGCAGATCGCCGATCCCCATGCCATGGGAGCCCGAAATCGCGATCGGTTCGCCGAATCCGAGATTATAGAATTCATAGATATCGTCTCTACGATTCAAATTGTCGACCTTGTTCACGGCGACGACGATCGGCTTGCGCGAGCGCAGCAGCATCTGGGCCACTTCGTCGTCCGCGTGCGTCAGCCCTGACTTGGCGTCGACCATGAATATGATG
This sequence comes from Paenibacillus artemisiicola, assembly GCF_017652985.1. Classification (GTDB taxonomy): domain Bacteria; phylum Bacillota; class Bacilli; order Paenibacillales; family Paenibacillaceae; genus Paenibacillus_Z; species Paenibacillus_Z artemisiicola. Next base: position 371,142 of record NZ_JAGGDJ010000003.1, on the reverse strand, counting down.
ACGTCGGCTTCCTCGACCGCGAGCTCGGCCTGCATCCGGACGGATTTCATGATCTCGTCCTCGCCGTCGATCTCGATGCCGCCAGTGTCCACGATGCTGAACGCCCGGCCGTTCCATTCGCCGGAGCCGTACAAGCGGTCGCGCGTGACGCCAGGCTTGTCTTCTACGATGGCCAGCCGGTCGCCGATGACCCGGTTGAAGATCGTAGACTTACCCACGTTAGGCCGCCCAACGATGGCGATAATGGGTTTAGACATAGTTTCACTCCTTACTATTTAAACGGTTTCGCACCGTTGTCGTGAGCGTGCGTTCGTCGATCGCTGCTGAATGGCATCGCTAAGGCCATGAAGGGGCTTTCTTCACACTCACGCCTTTCATCATAGCAAAAAACAGCGGGAATGGCTAACATTTCATTCCGCGCTGTGGTCGACCAGAATAAAGTTGCCGTCTTTCATGTCATGCGCGACGGCGTCCAAAATCTTCTCGAGCAGGAATGCCGTCGATTCCCGTTTCACTTTGTCGGTTTCGACGAATATCGGCGCGCCGCCCCCGACATGGTCGCGGCTGTCCGTCACGATCGCCACGATTTTAGCCATGCTGCCGCTCCTTTCCCCGGTTCACCCCGGCCTCGGTCGGCATTCTTACCGCGGATTCCAGAATCGGCACCCGCTCAACGACCGCCTTCGCCTTCTCCGCGTCCTTCTCCTGCGGCAGCAGGAAAACCGCGAGCCGGCCGTCCTTGATGTCCAGCTTCGCCATCGGCACGAGCGCGGGCTCTCCGTCGTCCCGATAGACGCCGAGAATCGTGGACAGGTCGAACAGAATCGCCTGCCGCTGCCCCAAGTTGCTGAGCGTCGCCTTGGCGTTCGGATTGACCGGGTGAAGAATGATCCCGAGTCCCCGTTCCGAGATGATCTGCTGATTGGACGACAAGCCCACGTTCATGATGTAGATGTCGCCGACGTACAGATCGGGTCCGTCCACCTTCACGTCAGCGATTTCGGCGCGCGCGATGTGGGAGAGGGACTTGCCCGACTTGAGCCGATAGACGAGCAGCAGCGCTAGAAAGCCCATGACGACGCCGAACGGCAAGCCTAACGACAAGGACGCGAGACTGGTGAGGAGCGAAGTCAGGATGACGAGGTAATTCCGTCCTTCGAACACCATCGCGATGCCTTCGATATACGTCGATCCCCGCGAGACCAGCTCCATGCTGTCGATCTTGGACAGCGTCTGGCGCTCCATGTTGCGCACGTCGCGAAACTGCTGGGCGGCCAGCGTCAGGAACGTGATCGCGGTAAAATCCTTCTTGTACAGCGCGGGCACGGCCACGGCGCCGAGCGCCGCGGCGATGACGCCGAGCGAGATGTGAATGATGCGTCCATGGGGATATGTAGGGTATTGCCGGTAGTCCGTCCGCAGCATCATGAGCCGCGAGCCTAGGCCGAACGCCACGCCGAGCATGATGCCGTACACGACGTGATGCGGCTGTCCGGACTTCAAATGCGTCCAAAGATGTTCCCACATCGGTTACGAGCTGCCTCCTTGTTCGCCGGATCGGCTGTCGAGTACGCCGAGCGCTTTCTCTTTGACGAACGCCTTGACGGCGGACGTCAGTCTTGCGGCCGTTAAGGCGATGATCAAGCCGTCCCACCACGACAGGGACCCGATGAACAGCACGCCGTCATGCGCCGCCGGGCCTAAATAGGCTTGGCCGAGCGCAACGACGGCGCTAAGCGCGGCGATGACGAAGTGGGTGCGGAAGCGATCCGCGAGCAAGCCCGCGAACAGCCCGGCCAGCAGCGGACCGTCCCATGCCGGATGCACGACCACGAACACGGGATCCATGCTGTAGATATAGCCCATCCACATCCACATGAAGCCGGTGAGCAGCGCGGAGAAGAGCGTAAAGAAGATCGCGCCGGGCTTCCGCATGATCACGAGAAGCACAAGCGCCGAGCCGATCGCGAGCGCGGCGCTCCCGGTAATTTCGGCCTGCCCGCGAACCGTGACGGACATCGCGTGCAGCACGCATGTCGCGCCGATGAACGCGCCGAGCGTGCGAAGCGGCAGCCCGTCGGCGACCTGCCGCTCCCAGCCAGTGAAATAAAGAATCGCCGCCATCGATAAGAGCCAAATCGCAATAAAGCCGTCGTTCACCGCTTGATCCCTCCCGTATGCCCTTATTATGCGCTTCCGGCCCATGCAATACTCCCGGGCGACTCGCCGATCGGCGGATACGAGCACGAAAAAACCGCTCGTTCCGCGGCGATGCCTGCGGAACGAGCGGTTTGATGACGATGCCGATTCCGGATGGAATCGATTATTTCAATTTGCTCAGCTTGTCGCCGAAACGCTCGGCCAGCGTGAAGCTCATGCTTTCGTTGCTTAGGCTGACGTTCGGGTTGTTCAGCTCTACTTTCGGTCCGCGGTCGCGGCGCTCGCCACGGTCGCGGCGCTCGCCGTGTTCCCGTTCAGGGCGGGCAGACTGCTCCGGAGCTTCTTCCGTTTCTTTGATGCTCAGGCTGACGCGCTTCTCGCCCGGGTTGAAGTCGAGAATTTTCGCTTTGACTTCTTGGCCTTCCTTCACCACTTCGTTCGGCGTTGCCACGTGGCGGTGCGCCAGCTGCGAAATGTGCACGAGGCCTTCGACGCCCGGCGCGATTTCGACGAACGCGCCGAAGCTTACGATGCGGCGGACCGTACCCGTGACGATTTCGCCGATGTTGAAGCTGCCCGTCGCCGTTTCCCAAGGACCCGGTTGCGCGGCTTTGATGCTGAGGCTGATCTTGCCTGCGGCCGGATCGACTTTAAGCACTTTCACGCGAACGGATTGGCCTTCGGAGACGACATCCTTCGGATGCGCCACGTGCTGCCACGACAGCTCGGATACGTGAACCAGCCCATCGATGCCGCCGATGTCGACGAACGCGCCGAACGGCGTCAAGCGTTGTACCGTACCGTCGATTTCTTGGCCGATTTGCAGGCCGCTGATGATCGATTGCTTGTTTTGTTCGAACTCCTGGTCCAGCACTTCTTTCGCGGACAGGATAACTTTATTGTTTTCGCGGTCGATTTCTTTGACTTTGACGCGGATCTTGCGGCCCTTGTAGTCGCTGAAATCTTCGACGAAGTGGCGCTCGACCATGGAAGCCGGGATGAAGCCGCGTACGCCTACGTCAACGACCAGGCCGCCCTTCACGACGTCCGCAACCGTGACTTCGAGCACTTCGCCGGCTTCGAACTGCGCCTGCAGCACGTCCCAAGCCTTCTCGCTGTCGATGGCTTTCTTGGAAAGCACGAGACGTTCTTTCTCGTCGTCGATGCTAACGACTTTCAGCTGTACTTCTTGGCCGACTTGCACGGCGTCCGCCGCGCTGTCGATTTGAACCGAGGAAAGTTCACGAAGTGGAATAACGCCGTCATATTTATATCCAAGGCTAACGGTCACTTGGTTATCTTCGATTTTGACGATCGTACCATTCACGATGTCCCCTTTTTTCAAGGACACGAAATTATCCAAAGCATCTTGGCTGATTGCCTCCGCGGACGCGGATTCTTGAACTTTTGTTTCTTCTGACATTTGAAATAACCTCCTCAATTCATACCCCAACTTTATTTAAACGTGAAGCCGTTGTTTGAAACGCGTTCAACCGGCCCACCGTTTAAAACATGAATAACGTGAAATGATTACCCTTCTTTGACCATGTTGCGGATCTCGCGCATGATGACATCGGTCACTTGCTCCAGCACATCGGATGATGAATTTTGTATGAAGGCCGACAAATCGATGGGCTTGCCATACTTGATGCGCATCTTGCGAAAGATCTTGTAACGGCCGATAATGGCGACCGGTATGACTGCGGCCCCGCTTCGCAGCGCGATCATGGCCGCGCCCTTCTTGCCCGCGCTATCCCCCGCCGATCTGGAACCTTCCGGGAAGATCCCCATCACTTTGCCTTCCTTCAGCAGGCCGATCGCGTTGCGTATCGCTTCCTTGCTGACCCCTCCCCGCTTGACCGGGAAGGCGCCGAGCGACCTGATGAACGGGCCGAACAGCGGGACGGCGAAGAGCTCCGCCTTCGCCATGTAGTGCACCATGCGGTTCACCGGCGTGCCGACTGTCGGCGGATCGAGCAAGCTGATATGGTTTGAACAGAGGACCACGGGACCGGTCGGCGGAATGTTCTCCAGCCCGATCGCTTCAAAACGGAACAGGACGGCGTAAATGATCCGCAGCAGGCTGCGGCAAATGCTATATAGCATAGTTTACTTCGCCTCCACCGTTTTGGTTCGGCATAAGTCCAGAATTCGTGCGACGACTTGATCGATCGTCAGCTCCGTGCTGTCGATGACTTCCGCGTCGTTCGCGCGAATCAGCGGCGAAATTTCCCTGCGCTCGTCGCTTTGGTCGCGTTCCGCGATCTCCCGCTCCAGCTGCTGCAGCGGCACGGCTTCTTTGCCGCTCAGCTCTTGAAAACGCCTGAGCGCCCGCACCTGCACGCTGGCGACGAGAAAAACTTTCACTTCGGCATTCGGAAGCACGTGCGTGCCGATATCGCGGCCGTCCATGACGATGCCCTTCGAATCCGCCAGCTCCCGCTGCAGCTGCACCAGGTTCAGCCTCACGGCTTCATGGGAGGCGATTTGAGAGACGATCAGCGTCACTTCGCGCGTTCGGATGGCCGCGGTGACGTTCTCGCCGTTCAACCAAACCGTCTGACCTTCACCGCCGGGCGCAAGCACGATGTTCAACGTTTGAACGAGCCTTCCCAGCTTGTCCGAATCGTCAGGGGTGATGCCTGCACCGATTGCCGCGTAAGCGACGGCCCGGTACATCGCGCCTGTATCAATGTAAATGTAACCCAGTTGTTCAGCGACTTTGCGGGCGACGGTACTCTTCCCGGCGCCTGCCGGGCCGTCGATCGCCACGTTAATGCGTCCGCTGATGGTTCCCCCATTCTTGCCCAAGCGGTGTTTGACCTCCTTGAAAGTCGGGCAGCGGCTGCCACCATGCTGTAATAATCATTAAAAAAGCAGGCATTGCCTGCGATAGTAAAAATTATACCACAGCCGCCGAGGAAGTGCAAAGAACGCAAACCTGCTAAAAAGGCGTGCCTTCGAGCCGGTCCACGCCCGTGACCCACATCCGCACCTGCGGAATTTGGAGCGCCAGCTGACTGGCCGCGAGCGCGACGAGCAGCGCGATCACGGCGATCTTGAGCGCCCGGGTCACCCGGTCGGCAAGGTCCAAATAGTCGTTCTGGGATTTACGCGGCATGTCGCAACCTCCTTGTCCGAGCGCAGTCTGCCAGGCGCGCCGCGGCCGGATCGGGCCGCGCGGACAAGCCTCGGATAAGGCTAGTTTTTCCACGAAAGGAATCCTTATTCATTCCCGCGCGCGGAATTATTGTTTCCGGAAATCGAGCTGCCGTTCGAAGCAAAAGCGGATGATGCGCTGCCGTTCGCCGTCCGCGATCTTCGCGAATTTTGCCATGATTTGGTGTTTGCCGTTCTCGAGCGGCTTCACGCGGACGACCTCCGCCTTGAACTGGGCATGGTCGACCGATCCGTTCCGGTACGGCACGAGCAGCCAGCAGTCGAGCTCCGTTCCCGTCTTGATCGGCCATTTGGCGTCCGCCATGAACGAAATGCCCCCGCCCCCCACGTCGTCGGTTACGCCGATGAAACGGACGCTGCCGGAAAGCGTGATCGCGATTTCGAGCTCGGCCGCTACCCGCAGGAAATGCCTGCGCTGGATTTTGGTGACGGAATCGGGTTCCGGCTTGCGGATCCGGACCAGCCTGACCGCGTCTTCCCTGAAGCCCAGCACATGCGTGTTGAAGTAGTGCTTTACGCCCTCTTGCGTCATATAATAGGCGGAAATTTCATCCCCCAGATACAGACGCTTATAACGCCCGGTCCCTTCCAATATCGGAATGTCGATGAGCAGCTCGTCCGCGGCGCTGTCCGCGATTCTGGACTTGTATTCCAGCGCGGCTTCTTCTTCGTCGGACGAAGCGATTTGCAAGTATAAAAACTGATTGATCGTTGGCAGCATCGGCTTTCCTCCCCCATTGCACGATTATAGCACAGGCTGTCGAAAATTGGGGAGAGAGGCATAGGCGCGCAAAAAGGACGTGCGTCTCGGGACGCACGTCCTTTCGGTCAAGCCGGCAGCTGTTCGATGGACTCCTCGACGCCGCTGTCGGCGTTGATATAGATTTTGTAAACCGATCCGTTGATCTTGCCGACGAACTCGTAGCACAGCACTTCCTTGTCCTCGTCGTTGTCGATCAAGGCCATTTGCTGCCTGCTCACCTTGAAATCGGGATTAAGCGCCGCCTTCGCCTGCGCGCTCGTCAGCTTCGCCTTCGGCAGGTTCCGCTTGCGGTGCTCGTAGACGTAATCGCCGGCTTGAATCGCCACGCCGTCGCCGTTGTCCCGCGCGATCTTGACGGTCAGCTTGGCGGGATAGATCAGTACGCCGTCCTGGGTATCGACGAAGGTAAATACGGCCGCGTCGTTGCCGTCGTCGTAGGAAATCGGCCTCATGCCTTCGTAGCCATGATTCTTCAGGAACTCGCCCGCCTTGCGCTTCGCTTGCCCGATGCTTACGGCCTGCTTGCCGATATCGCGCGGATTGGTAAACCAAATCAGCTTGGCGCCCTTCTGCGTGTAATCGATCTCGATCGGATTGTCCGCTTTGTTCGCTTTATACGTGGCCGAGAAGGAGGCGTATTCGGTGCCTTTGCCGTTCTCGACGACCCGGATGTTTTTCGCCTGCGCCGGGCTTAAGCCGAGGAATTTGGCCGCGCGGTCCCGAATCTCCGCCGGCGTGCTCATCTGGCCGGCGAGCATCGTGACGGTCCGCTTCTGGTACATGCTCGCGACCGAAGGGCCCCAGTTGATCTCCGGGTATTCGCTGACTTTCTTATCCACCGTCTTGAACCCGTCGATGATCGTGTTGTCCCGGTTCGATTTCTCCGTGGCGAGCGCGACTTCGACGTCCATCCAGCGCAGATTGTTCGCCAGCACCTTTTCCTGCACGCCGTTCAGCGACTTGGAGATGTCCTCCGAGTCGGAGTAGAGCGTCTTCAGCGTCTTGAATTCATCCGGAGACAACGGCTGCTTGCCCAAATCCCGGACCGACGTTTTATACGAGAAGTTCGCGATTTTGGACAGGAATTCTTCCGTCTTGTTGAACGGCAGCAGCGTCAGCGGCAGCTGGTTGATCTCGTTCTGCGCTTCGCTTGTCAGCCGCCACGCGTTCACCAGTCCTTTGCGCTGAAAACTTTGCGACGCGCTGTTGACGGCCAGCGTATTTCCGAGCTGGCGGTGCAGCTGGTCGACATGGTACGACAAATCGTGAAAGGCGCGCTGGTATTGGCTCTCGGCCTTGATTAAAATGGAATTTTTCTCCTGGTGCTCCTGGTAGCCCCAGTACATGGAGCCGATGAAGAACAGCGTCATGACCGGGAAAAGCACAGCGCTTAAGCGACGATACATAGCAAAAGCTCCTTTCGTATGCAAAACCTGGTGTTAGTTTGGTTTGCCGAAAGGAGCTTTATGCATGTATGGCGAAGTTTTCCTCGCGTTTGGCGGCGCGCGTTAGAGCGCCAATTCTTCGATGTCGAAATCGTCGACGTTGTTGCATAAGCATTGCTTGAAGCCGGTGTCGATCCGGTCTTTGTCCCTGCGTCCGCGGAGCACGAACTTCTCCCCGCACAAATTGCAGCGGATGGCTATTTTCACGCGAGCCGTTTCCATTGCGGTCCTCCCCTAGGTTGGCCGGCCCGGTCCGGGCTGGCGTTCTTTACCTAGTATGGACGGAAATGCTACAGCTTAACCTCTTCCTCGCGGCCGATCAGCCTGAACGGCGACCGCGCGTTCGCCCGGTTGATCCGGCGCACGCCTTTGTACCACAAGTAAGCCATGAGCGGCATGATGAACCATGCCCAATAAGTCGAGCCGGAACCCATGATATAGTCGTACAGCCCATGCTCGAGCAGCGGCAGGCAGGCCGCGAGAATCAGGAAGCGGATCTTCAGCTTGGACGCGCTCGCGAATCTGGCCTTCCCGAGGTAGTAGCCCATGGTGACGCCGAACAGCGCGTGGCCGGAAACCGGCAGCAGCGCCCGGATCAGAAGCGAGCCTACCGTCATCGGCTGGAAAACCGCGTAGAGCACGTTCTCGACGGTCGCGAACCCGAGCGAGATCGCGACCGCATAGACGATGCCGTCATAGGGCTCGTCGAATTCCGTGTGATTATATATGATATGGTAAAGGACGAACCACTTCATCAGCTCTTCGACGCCTGCCGAGACGGCGAACGAGAACACGACCGGCCCGCTTCCCAGGCCAAGCTCGAGCCCACGCTGGATGACCATGATCGGAAGCACGATCAGTACGCCCATCAGAAAAACCCGGATGACCATATGAATTGGCTCCGCTTCGTAGCGGTCCTTCAAATAAAAGTAGGTTAGCAGCGCGATGCCGGGAGCGACCGCGGCCGTCAAAATCGAAAAAAGCAGCATTTATCCGTGTCACCTTCCAGAAGGAAACCGATCCGCCGCGGAAGAAGACCGGACAGCCGTCTTCGTTATACCCATCCCCGCAGGCGAACCGCTTCCGCCAATTTGCGAACGCCGACCATGTACGCGGCCAGGCGCATGTCGACTTTCTTCGTCCGATGCACCTCATACACGTTTTCGAAACCGCGCACCATCATGAGCCGCAGCTTCGCGTCGACTTCTTCTTCCGTCCAATAGTAGCCTTGGTTGTTTTGCACCCATTCGAAATAGGATACGATCACGCCGCCCGCGCTTGCCAGCACGTCCGGGACGAGCAGAATGCCGCGGTCCGTCACGATGCGGGTCGCTTCCAGCGTCGTGGGACCGTTCGCGGCCTCCACAATGATTTTAGCACGAATCCGGTCCGCATTGCTTGCCGTTATTTGGTTCTCGATCGCGGCCGGCACGAGCACGTCGCATTCCAGCGCCAGCAGTTCCTCGTTCGAGATCGTGCTCTTGAACAAGTTGGTGACCGTCCCGAACGAATCGCGGCGGTCCATCAGGTCGGCGATGTCCAATCCTTGTTCATTATACAATGCGCCGTGCACATCGGAAATAGCAATCACTTTCGCGCCCGCGTCGTACATGAACTTCGCGAGGTAGCTGCCCGCGTTGCCGAAGCCTTGAATGACGACGCGGGTGCCTTGCAGCGGGATGCCCAGCTTCCCCATCGCCTCGTCGATCATGATGGCTACGCCGCGTGCCGTGGCGCTTTCCCGGCCATGCGAACCGCCCAGCACGAGCGGTTTGCCCGTAATGAAACCCGGCGCGTCGAATTCCCGGATGCGGCTGTATTCGTCCATCATCCAAGCCATGACCTGCGAGTTCGTCATGACGTCCGGAGCCGGGATGTCCTTGGTCGGCCCGACGATCTGGCTGATCGCTCTTACGTAGCCGCGGCTTACCCGTTCCAGCTCGCGGAACGACATTTTGCGAGGGTCGCAAATGACGCCGCCTTTGCCGCCGCCGTACGGCAAATCCGCGATGCCGCATTTCAAGCTCATCCAGATCGACAGCGCCTTCACCTCGGCTTCATTAACGCCGGGATGGAACCGCACGCCACCCTTCGTCGGGCCGACGGCGTCGTTATGCTGGGCGCGATAGCCGATGAAGACGCGGGTCTTGCCGTCGTCCATGCGCACCGGAAAGCGCACGGCGAGCATGCGCATCGGTTCCTTCAGCAAATCGACCATTTCGTCGCCGTAGCCCAGCTTGCGGAGCGCCTCGTCGATCACGATTTGCGTCGAGGTCAATACGTTGTCGTTTTCCATTTCTGTCATGGAAATGTTCACCGCCTTTGCCTTCAGTATGATCGGGCGCGAGAGCAACTATGCGACGGGCGGCCGCGACGAGCCGCGCCGGAATAAACAAAAAGCACCAGACATGCGGATATCCGCTGCTGATGCTTTCAGTAGCAAAGCGACGATTTTAGAAATGAGTGCAAATTTCAAGCACCGCTTTGGCAGGTACGATCACTTTGCCGTATTCTTCGAGAACCGCGGTCGTAATCGACGTGGCTTCGCCGTACTCCGCCAACAGGGCGATGATGGCGTGGTAGCGGGGCAGCTCGATGCCGACCGGCTCGAATGCAAGCATATATTTGCCGTTGTAGGCATAGAGACGTCCGTCTTCGATCAATTCAGCCGCTTTGAGCTGCTTGCTGACGGAAATGACATCTTCGATGTCCTTGAACGCGTAAAGCACGATATCGCTCTGCTCCAGCGTGACTTCCATCTCGTAAACGTCCTCGTCGTTTTCTTCTTCTTGCAGCTGGTCGTCCGATTTTCCGTTCACTTTGCCGCGCGTCACGATGACGACCATGCCTTGAGCAGGAAGCGCAAACACCTCCACGGCCAACGGGCCGCTGGCATCGAAGCCGAGCTCGCTGTAGGCTTGATCCATCATTTCGCTGAACAGCTCATGGACTTTCGGAATTTCGCGCCACATGTCTTCCTTCTGGATCCCACGCTCCAGCAAGTCGTCGAACGTCAGGAAGATTCGGATTTTGTCTTGATTGAGCCGTTCGATTTTCATGATAGGATCCTCCTTTTCGAAAAGCATCTGCTTCGTCTATTCGGAGCAAAAACCTTCGTCGAAAGCGATTGAACGCGGGTAACATTTGTTATACACAGCGTATGTAGACGCCGTGGTTTGGTGAATAAAATGTACTTATTGCTATGTTAGCATGTCTGGGATCGGAATGCACTACCGCGCCAAAAAAAGAATCGCCTCCGCTCCCAACTGTATATACGCAGCCGGGAAGGAAACGATTCGTTTTTGTCCACATTTCGTGTCTCGCTTTAATGCGTCTTCGCTTCGGATTTGATCGCGTCGACCTGATGCTTGAGACCGGGGTCGCTGTTCAGCATCATTTCAATCTGTCCCCAAGCGCCCGCGGAATCTCTCGCGGCGCCTTCCTTATGCGCAGCGGAAGCATGACGCGCTTCGCCGAATTTGCGGCTCACGACCGCTCCCATCGCTCTTCTCGAGACGCCCGACATGGCCATTCCGGCCGCGCTGGTCGCCCATGCGAACATTCCGGGTCTTCTTTTGGCGACATAAGCCGCGGCGGCGGCGCCGGCCAGACCCCCAAGCAGAAATACAGACCATTTCATCGGGAAAAGTCCTCCTCCAACTTGCTGATGCGTTTCGGTTCGCCCATAGTGTGACCCGCTCCGCCGGCGGCCATCCCACCACAAATTTAGGAAAGCGGAAAGATCGGGCGCTTGGCCATAATATGCTACAATGAGGGCAATCCTCGGGGCACGTCCGGTGCTTTCGACCAAGGAGGTTCGCTGAACATGAAACCGCGAAACGCAATTCGAACGACGACGACGATCCTGCTGGGGCTGGCGCTCGCGCTTGCCGCCGGCTGCGCGACCGCGCAAAATTCCACGGCGCCGAAAGAGCCGAAACCGTCCGCCGAGCAGGCCAATCCCGGCAGCGCGAATAAGCCGCAATCGCTGCCCGGCGCGAGCGAAACGAACGGGGGCGCCGGCTCGAACGCGGCAGCCGGCGGAACGAAATCCGGCTCGGCCGAAGCTCCCGGCGGCGCCAACGGGGGCGGCCAAACGAACGCGGGCAAGCCTTCCTCGCCCGCGCCGACCGCGCCTTCCGGCGGCGCGAACCCCGCCGGGCATGCCGTCAAGAAGCTGTACCGCATGAACGCCGTTTACAGCTTCGTCCCTATCGATAAAGCGGCTGCTAGCGCCAAGGTCGTCCTGCTGACGTTCGACGACGGGCCGAAAGCGGATAAGACGGTCACGTCGCTGCTCGATACGCTGGATAAGCACAAGGCGAAAGCGATCTTCTTCGTGAACGGCTACCGCGTGAAGAGCCATCCGGAGCTGCTCAAAAAAATCGCCGACCGCGGCCAAGCGATCGGCAACCATTCCTGGGATCATATTGATTTGAAGAAAGAAAAAGAAGCGACCGTCCGAAAGCAGATCGTCGACGTCCAAAGCATCGTGAAAAAAGTCACCGGCAGCGCGCCCGTCTTCTTCCGGCCGCCGTTCGGCTCGGGCAACGACTCGGTCAAGCGCATCGTGCGCGGCCAAGGCATGCTGTACATGACATGGTCGAACGGCTCGCTCGACTGGGACGCGGGCTCCCGCGACAAACCGGACAAAGTCATCGCCAACGTGCTCGAGCAGCTTCATCCCGGCGTGAACATACTCATGCACGAGCTGCCGTGGACGACCGAAGCGCTCGATGCGCTGCTGACGAAGCTGGAAGCGAAAGGCTACGGCTTCATCGACCCCGCTTCGATCGATCTTGGTCTGGATGCGCCCCCGAAGAACGTAAAGTGATCCGGTGCAGCTGCGGCTCCGTCAAGAGCCGGATCGGCAGCCTCGACGTCCCGAAGCCGCAGCTGACGAACAGCCGCATCTTCGGGACGCCCCGCGCCGGCCGGTCGAAATCGAACCAGCCCCGCCAATAGCCGGAATCGCCTTCCCCGCGCCAAAGCGGGCCGATCACCGGCAGCGCCACCTGTCCGCCGTGCGTATGTCCCGACAGGACCAAGTCTATGTACTCGTCGCCCTTCAGCCGTTTGGCGATGATGGGATCGTGCGACAACAGTATCGTGAACAGTTGGCCCCGGCCGTCCTCCATGTCGGCGAGCGCCAGATCGGGCCGCTCGTGATCGGTGCGCGGATCGTCGACCCCGGCGAGCCGGATCCGGCTTCCGTCCTTCTGCTCCAGCACGACAGACTCGTTCGCGAGCAGCCGCACGCGTTCTTCCTCCAGCAGCACCTCGAACGGGCGAATATCCTCGTCATAATCGTGATTGCCGTGCACCATGTACATCGGCGCGATCCGCGACAGCCGCCGCAAATTTTCCCGGATGCGCGCATCCGGCACCTTCTTCTCGCGCAAGTCGCCGCCGATCAGCACCAAATCGGCGCCGCCGGCCTGCGCGAACGCGTCGATGAGCCGGTTCGGAATGACGCGCCGGTGAACGTCGCTGATAAACAACAGCGCCGTGCCGTCGAACGCTTGCGGCAGCCGCTCGAACGCGGCTTCCTGCACGTCCAGTCTGTACCGGTACGACGCGCGTACCATATGCCCCAAGGCCAACAAGCCGAATATTGCGACGGCAGCCGCTATCCATATGAATGTCATGATTCCCGCTTGCACCTCCGAATGGCGTTCCCCTTACTCTTGCGCAACGTCTCTAATAGTCGAACTGCCTTCCCCACCACAGCAAACCCGCGAGCAAGAGCAGGAACAAGAAGATGAGCAGCCGGTAAAACCAGCGCGTCAGCTGCTGCTTGCTTGAAGGGTGGGACGCCCGCCTCGGCGGCAGGGCCGGTGCTTCCTCGCCGTCCTTCTCGAGCCCCCATTCCGCCTCCAGCGCCGCGGCGGTCTCGTCGTAGAAGTCGTCCAGCGGCTTGCCGGTCCGTTTGCCGAATTTTTTGACTCTGCTCATGGTTCCCTCCGAAACCGGATCACGAGCCCCATGACCAAATCGATGACGAAATGCGCGAGAATCGGCGCCAGCAGCGTTCCGGTCCGAATATAGATCCAACCGAGCGCGTAGCTGATCACGAATACGAGGCCCGTCGGAATCCAATGCCGCAAATAACGGACGTGGATGGTAGCGAATACGATGCTCGTCCAGTACGGTCCGATGTGATGCTGCACGGCCCCGCGAAACAGCGTTTCCTCGCAGATCGCCACGACGAGCGACAGCAGCGCGATGTGCCAGATCGGCCGCGTCCGGAAGATCCGGTCGTTCACCCCGCCGTCGTCGTTCGCTTCGTCCGGCACGAAGCGTGCCGCGAGCATGTCGAGCAAGACGACCGCCGCGGCCAGGCCGAGGCCCCAATAGAGAAATTGCCAATCGTTCTCCGGCGCGTACAAAGAAAATGGATTGCGGCGCTGAAATAACAGCCAAACGAAACCGATAATGAAAGTAATCGCCTGCGTCGCGTACAAATTGATCAGGAGCATCCGGTCATCGATATCGTCGATGCGCGTCGTTTTCAGCCTGATTTTGCGAAGATCGAATTTTTTCATGTCCTGCTCCTGCCATGGTAGGTTTATATTTCCTTTTACTAGGATTTATCCTATACTAGTAGGACGGTTGCGAGAAATTTGTCGAAAAAAGTATAGAATATGAAGGGGATTAACATGGAGAAACGGCTAACGCGCACCGAAATGCTTTTTAGTCTCGGCTTTCTGTTCATGCTCGTTTTCGCGGTCGGCGCGTTTTTCTACGGCGTCAAAATCGGATCCGAAAAAACCGAGGCTCGGCTGGTCGAGCCCGCGAAACATCTCAGCGGAAGCACGAAAGGAAACGCGGATGCCTATCAGCAGCAGGATCTCGTTTCCTTCTATCATACCGTATATTTGCCCTATCGTGAATTTCAAAACGAATGGTTCGCCACGTTCCGCAAATTGACGGCCGGCCAGTTGGCCAACGCCGGTTCCGCCCTGAACGATCTGTCGGGCACCGCCGAGCAAACCTACAAGGAAGCCGAACGCGCGTCCGTGCCCGCCAACTCGCCGCTGCTGGAAACCGCGCAGCTTCAGCTGCTCAAAAGCCTGCGCATGTTCGACGAAGCCGCGTCGCGCGGCGCCGGCTCCGTCAAGGACATGGCCGGGGCCGAGCTGGCTCAGGCGCTGGAGAAAGACGCCTATTACGCCGATGCCGTGAAATACGCGCTCGGCGGCCAGCAGGACTATTACGCGGCGATGCTGAAATGGAGCGCCTCCGTCAACCCGGCCATTCCGGGCGAATACGAAGCGCCGGGCGGGCTCAGCCTCGCGGATTGGAAGAAGCTCCCGCTGACGGTCAAGAACAAAGTGGCCGCGGACCAGTTGAACGCGCGCAAGTCGCTCGCCGCCTTCTACCCGCAGGACCTCGCTTCGCGCGTGGACGAGTTCATCCATTCCGGCCAGGCGAGCTCCATGAAGATGCGCACGGTCGATGCCGTCATCGACCTGCTCGTCAAGACGGAGGCGGTCCGGGCCGGCGATTTCGGAGGCAGCAAGGACGAACTGTATCCGAAGGAACTGCTGCCGCAGCTTCCGTTTTTCTTCCCGGAGGAGGAATAAATCCGGACATGCGGCCCCGATGCGCGTTTAATCATAACGAAAGCCGTCATGAAGGGATACCGCAGCCATGCCGCCGACCACGTTGGCGAGGCCGCCGTATCCCTTCTCGCTTAAGAAGCGGCAAACCGCCTGGCTGCGCACGCCGTGCGCGCAAATCACGTAAACCGTTTTGTCCGCCGGTACCTGCGTCCACGTATCCATGAAGGACGAAAGCGGCAGCAACGTGCTGCCCTCCAAATGATAATAGTCCCACTCCTCGGGCTCCCGCACGTCTATGATTTGATCCGGCTCAAGCTTCCCTTCCCGCGCCAATTGCCAGAAAGCGTCCGGTTGAATGTCGCGCCAAACGTCCATTTCGATAACCTCCCGTTTACGGTCGATCATAACGAAATTTTCACATTTGAGCAAGTTTTAAGCATTGCAATTGCTTTTCAGCTTGCTATAATAGGGGAAACATAAATCAGCCCGAAATTGCCGTTCCACAGGATTCGTTCATAGCCCGATGTGTGATCGCGCGAACAGACTCTCGCCTTTGGCGCCGCCGCGTGCGGCGGATGGACGGGGGTCTTTCGCTTCTACTATATATCCATCATACAAACGCTCAGGAGGCAATCCAACATGTTCAAAGTTTTGGTCTCAGATCCGATCAGCGATTTAGGCATTCAGAAGCTCGTGGATGCGGAGGACGTGACGGTCGACAAGAAGCCGGGCCTCAGCGAAGACGAGCTTGTCGCCATCATCGGCGACTACGATGCCCTGCTCGTGCGCAGCCAGACGCGGGTCACCGCGCGGATCATGGACGCCGGCAAGTCGCTTAAAGTCGTCGGACGCGCAGGCGTCGGGGTCGACAACATCGATTTGGAAGCGGCCACGCAGCGCGGCATCATCGTCATCAACGCGCCGGACGGGAACACGATCACGACCTGCGAGCACACGTTCGCGATGATGATGGCCGTCGCCCGCCACATCCCGCAGGCCTACCTGAAAACGGTCGGCGGCGAGTGGGACCGCAAGTCCTTCCTCGGCGTCGAGCTGCGCGGCAAGATCCTGGGCGTTCTCGGCATGGGCCGCATCGGCAGCGAAGTGGCCAAGCGGGCCAAAGCGTTCGGCATGGAAATTTGGGGCTATGACCCGTTCCTGACGGAAGAGCGCGCGGAGAAGCTCGGCATCCGGATGTCCAGCGTGGACGACATCGTGCGCAACGCGGATTTCATGACGGTGCACACGCCGCTGACGCCGGAGACCCGCCACATGATCTCCCGTCCGCAATTCGAGGTCATGAAGAAAGGCATGCGCATCGTGAACTGCGCCCGCGGGGGCATCATTGACGAGCTCGCCCTCGTGGAAGCCGCCGATCAGGGGATCGTCGCCGGCGCCGCCTTCGACGTGTTCGAGGTCGAACCTCCGGCTGCCGACCATCCGTTCCTGAACCATCCGAAGATCATCGTCACCCCGCACCTCGGCGCCTCCACCGTGGAAGCGCAGGAGAACGTCGCGATCGACGTCTCCGAGCAAGTGCTGAACATCCTGCGCGATAAGCCGTTCCTGAACGCCGTGAACATGCCTCCGATCCCGGCGAACGTGCTGAACAAGCTGCAGCCGTACTTCGGCCTCGGCGAGAAGCTGGGCAGCTTCGTCTCGCAGCTGATCGAAGGCGCCGTCGAAGAGATCAGCGTGAGCTACGCCGGCGAGCTGGCCGAAGTCGACACGCAGCCGCTCACCCGCTATATCGTCCGCGGCGTGCTGTCGCATCACCTCGGCGCGGAGCAAGTGAACGTCGTCAACTCGCTGCATCTGGCGAAGGGCCGCCACGTGAACATCGTCGTGAGCAACTCGCATGCCGCGCGCGACTTTACGAACTCGATCACCGTCGTTCTCCGGTCCAAGACGGCGACGCGCCTCGTGACGGGCACGATGCTGACGGGCTACGGCCCGCGGATCGTCCAAATCGACCGGTTCACGGTCGACGTGGCGCCGCAAGGCAACCTGATCCTGGTCTCGCATAACGACAAGCCGGGCATCATCGGCAGCGTCGGCACGCTGCTCGGCGACAACGGCGTCAACATCGCCGCGATGCAGGTCGGCCGCGAGCTCGAAGGCGGCGCCGCGATCATGGTGCTTACCGTGGACAAAGGCGCCTCGAAAGAGCTGATCGCGAAGCTCGTCGAGCTGCCGGATCTGAACAAAGCGAAAGAAATCAACCTGTACTAATCCTCGCCGCGGTACTGCGGCCGGATGCCGAAAGAGCGCCTTCCTCTCGAGGAAAGGCGCTCTTTTTAGCCCATTTCGGCGTTTACGGAAATAAAATGTTTCACGACCAACAAGATTAGTCTACTTCCTTCAACAAGATGCGACGCGAATGGCGGTCGGTGGCCGCGCGGCTCCGGCGCATGAATCGAGTTCGTCGAAAGAACGGCAAAGGCGCTTCTCGTACGGAGAAGCGCCTTTGCCATTCGCTCGCGGAGATGATTCGCTGCGTCGCGAACGCTTATTATAGCGGTTCGACGGGCAGCAGCAGCGTGAACGTCGTGCCGACGCCGACCGTGCTTTCCGCCCGGATCCGGCCTTTATGCGATTCGACGATGTTCTTCACGATGGCGAGGCCGAGCCCCGTCCCGCCGCTCGAAGCCCCGCGCGTGCGTGCTTTGTCCGCCTTATAGAAGCGCTCGAAGATGAACGGCAGATCCTCGTCCGGGATGCCCTCCCCTTCGTCGCGAACCTGGATCTCGACGTACGCCTTCCGGTCCGCGACCGTCTGGCGGGCGCCGATCCGAATATGCGCTTCCGCCGGCGTATGCCGGAGCGCGTTGCTCAGCAGATTCGTGAGCACCTGCTCCAGCCGGTCCTCATCCGCTTCGGCCAGAACGAGCGGCTCCGCGGCCATCTCGAGCTCGAGCTGAATGTTTTGCTCCTTCGCCAAGCCTTGGAACTTGCGGTGCACGCGCCGGAGCAGCCCGGTCAAGTCCGTCGGCTCCAGCTTCATCTCCAGATGGCCCGCTTCCATTCGCGCCAGGTCCAGAAGATCCTTCACCAGCCGGCCCATCCGCAGCGATTCCTCGTAGATGACGTGGGCCATCTCCTTCCGTTCTTCCGGCGAAGCCGCGATATCGTCGAGCAGCGCTTCGCTGTAGCCTTGCAGCATGGACAGCGGCGTGCGAAGCTCGTGCGAGACGTTCGCGACGAAATCGCGGCGAAGCTTCTCGAGCTTCGACTCTTCCGTCACGTTGCGCATGACCGCGACCGCGCCGCGCACCGTCTCATTCGACTTGAGCGGCGCCATGACCACCGACCAGACGCCGCTCTGCACGTGCACCTTGTCCGTCAGATCGCGGCCTTCCCGCAGCACCTTGCGATACAGATCGAACAAGGGCGCGGGCACCTTGGAATGCGCCTTTTGTTCCTCGGACCATTCCAGCTCGTTCCAGCGCTCGATGAGCTGCTGGCCGTGAGGATTGGCCAGGATCACCTGGCCCGCCGCGTCGAACGTCACGACGGCGTCCGCCATGCTCCGGTGCACGCTGGCCAGATGCTCTTTCTCGTGATTCAGGTCGCGGATCAGCGTATCGAGCTCGGCCGCCATATTGTTGAACGTATTGGCCAAATCGCCGATTTCGTCGGAGGATCGGATCGGCACCCGGGTCCGGTATTCGCCCTGGGAGATCAGATCCGCCGCCTTCTTCATCTGCAGCAGCGGCTGCGTAATCTTGGTGGACAGGAAGAACGCGAAAAACGTGGACAGCAGGAAGCCGATAATCGCCGTGTAGACGAACAGCACTTTAACGGCATGGGAATTATTGAACGCGATATCGATGTACTGCAGCAGGAACATGCCCAGAATAAGCAGCACCGCCGCCACGAGAGCAATGATCGTGAGCCAGAGCTTGCCGACTACGCTGCGCCAAATGACCACTTATTTGGACACCTCGAGCTTGTAGCCGACGCCCCATACCGTCGTGATCATCATGGCCGCTTCGGGCGACACCTTGTTCAGCTTCTCGCGCAGCCGCTTGACGTGGGTGTCCACCGTGCGCAGGTCGCCGAAGAACTCGTAGTTCCACACGTCCTTCAGCAGCTCCTCGCGGGAAAACACTTTGTCCGGCGAAATGGCGAGGTAATGGAGCAGCTCGTACTCCTTCGGCGTGAGACTCACTTCCTGGCCGCCGGCCATGACCCGGTGCGCGTCGTGCTCGATGATGAGATGCGGGAACACGATGTTGTTGCTCGTCATCGTCTCCTTCGTCAGGAACGCCGTCGCCGACGAACGGCGCAGGATCGCCTTGACGCGGTAGATCACCTCGCGCGGGCTGAACGGCTTGACGACGTAGTCGTCCGCGCCGACCTCGAAGCCCTGGACGCGGTTCATCTCCTCGCCCTTCGCCGTCAGCATGATGACCGGCGTCGACTTCACCTGGCGAAGCCGCGTGCAGACTTCGATGCCGTCGATGCCGGGCAGCATGACGTCGAGCAGGATCAAATCGAACTCGCCGTGCGTCGCCATTCGGAGCGCCGTTTCGCCGTCCTCCGCCTCCTCGATGCGGTAGCCTTCCTTCTCCAAGTACATTTTGAGCAGCCTGCGGATCCGTTCTTCATCGTCTACGACGAGTATGCGGTGAAGTTCTTCGGACATGGAGCATGTCTCCTCTCGAATGGCGAAGAATCGCCTGTAATCGTGCCGCAGGCGCGCGCCTGAAGAGACGCGCGCCTGGCATTCCTTGCTTCTATTATACACCCGCGTACGAGTGCAAACCGACCAGTACGAGATTAACCCCGATTAGCGTGAACATAACCACGACGAAGCCGATTACCGCGAGCCAAGCGGACTTGGAGCCGTGCCAGCCGCGCGACAGGCGAAGATGGAGATACGCCGTGTAGTACAGCCAGGTGATCAGCGCCCATACTTCCTTCGGGTCCCAGCCCCAGAACCGCGACCACGCGATATACGCCCAAATCATGGCGAAGATCAGCGCGCCGAGCGTGAAGATCGGGTAGCCGATCGCGATGGCGCGATAGCTGATTTCGTCGATATCGTCCTCGTCGATGCCGTCCATGAGCGGATGGATGGCCGCCCCGACCCGCTTGCGGAGGATCAGGCGCAGGAGGCCGTACAGAATCGAGCCGTTGATGACCGACCAGGTGATCGTGTTCAGCTTGCGCGCCGCGTCGACGCCCTTCATCCAGTGCGGCGTCTCGAACAGCGGCTTGTCGAGGCCGAGGAACGAATCGATCGACACGACTTGGCTGTTGTACGGCTTGAAGATCGGCGGGAGCGAGTACTCCACCGTGTTGACCGTCGAGTTCTCGACGCCGCTGTCGTCGATCGTGACCGTCTCCTGCTTGAAGCTCGCTTCGTAGCCCGCGCCGCGGAATCCGAAGACGGAGCCGATGAAGGCGATGATGACGATGATGACGTACAGCGTGAACTCCACCCAGCGCTGCTCGCGCTTCGCTTTCTCGTCGGTTTTGCGGAAGTCGACCGTGCGCAGCAGGTACATGAGCCCCGCCGCGAAGCCGACGGCGAAGAATGCTTCGCCCGTCGCGGCCGTCGTAACGTGGATCTTGAGCCAGTACGACTGGAGCGCCGGGATGAGCGGCTGCACCTCCTGCGGGAAGACCGCCGCATAGGCGACGATGATGACCGTGAGCGGCAGCGTGAACAGGCCGAGCAGCGGCTTGCGGTAGATCGCTTCGACGATGATGAACGCCGCCATGATCGCCATCGCGAGGAACGACATGAATTCATACATGTTGCTCGTCGGGATATGGCCGCCGCCGGCCCAGCGAGTGAAGAAGAACGTCAGATGCGCGGCGAAGCCGAGCAGCGAGACGCCGAACGCGATGCGTCCCCACTTCTTGACATGCTCTTCCGGGCTGCGCTTGCTCCACTTTTTGCCCAAGGCGGATACCCCGTAGAACAAAAATCCAAAGCAGTATAGAAAGAATGCGACGATGAACGCGTCGCTGCTGAAATCAAGCAAACTCACGTTTTGTTCCTCCCGTTATCGAGCGACTTCGGCTCTACGACGATGCCCATGCCGCGCAGGGCGGACGCGAGCTCGGCACGCATGCCGTAATTGTTCTTGTTCGTATGGGCGCCGAGCGTGACGCGGCCGCCGTCGAGGCGCAGCCAGATCCGGCGGTGCTGCCAGTACGAGCCGATCAGCAGGCCGAACATCGAAATGCCGGCGCCGACCCATATGTAAGGCATGGCGCGGTCGTAGCGGATGTTGAGCGAGCTTTCGACCGGCGCGAATTCGACGCCGTCCATCGTGCCGACCTTCAACTCGAAGCGATCCGCCAGCTTGCCGTTGATGACGTCCTGGCTGAACCGTTCCTTGTCCGTCTGCTTCGGGAAATACATGTACGGCTCGCCTTGCGCCGGCAAATCCGGTCCCTTCAGCACGAAGACGAACGCCGGCGCGTTCGGTTCCCGCGATTTCGTCGTCGGCTGGCCCTGATCGTTCAGCGCGAAGTCCATGTAGGATTGACGCAGGTCGAGCGTATACGGCCCAAGCGCGTAGCTGAGCTGCGGATTGCGCATGTCCAGCCTGAACGGCCCGTACGTCTTGCCCGTCTTCTTGTCGACCAGGACGGGATTGACCGCTTTCAATTTCGGCGTGTCGTCGAAGCCGAATTGATATGCCTTGAGGCCTTTATACGTCAGCGGATCGTTCACGAGAATGTCGTGGTTCGCCACGGCCGTCAGCTTCGGCTGCTTCGACGGATCGTCGCAGTCGGCCGAGCAGGTGTAGAGCACGGCTTTCGTCTTGTACAGCTTCGCGCGCGCCGTCCCCTGCAGTTCCTTCGGCAGCTCCGCGTCGGTGTAGTAGTCGATGGTGAACTTCTCGTTCTTGATGTAGTACGCCGTCTCCGGCACTTTGACCGTTTCGCCTTCCGGCACGGTGACGTAATTGTCCATCTCCCAGCTCGGCAGCGTCCGCAGCAGCACGGCCAGCAGGAACACGATCAGCCCGATATGGTTGATGTACGGTCCCCAGCGGCTGAACCGGTTCTTCTCCGCGAGCAGCGCGCCGTCTTCCAGGTGCACCTTGTACCGCTTGCGCTTCAGCTGGGCGGCCATCGACGACGTCCATGCATCCGCCGGACCTTCGGCCTCCCCCGCGTACACCGTTTTCTGACGGGTCAGAAACTGCGCGTGCTTGCGGATCTGCTGCTTGTTCAGCGCGCGGTACAGCGGCAGGACCCGGTCGAGGCTGCAGATGACGAGCGAGGTGCCGATCATGACGAGCAGGCCGATAAACCACCAGGATTCGTACGTATGGGAAAAACCGAGCTTATAATACCATTTGCCGATCCAGCCGTACCGTTGCTCGTAATACGTGCTCGGATCGAACGAGATGAAGGCGTTCTCCTGCGTGAAAATCGTGCCGATCATCGCCGCCAGCAGCGTGATGACGATAAGCCGGACGGCCACCTTCACCGACGAGAAGAAGTTCCACACGCGGTCGATCGGCGACGGGTTGCTCTTCTGCGAGCGCCGGGCGATGCCGTCGTAGCGCATCTCGAGCGGGGCGTCGCTCTTCTCCTCTTCGGGATCGAGCGGATAGCCGCAGTTCTCGCACAGCACGGTCCCGGTAGGATTCTGGTGACCGCACTCGCATTTCGTGTTCTCAAAAGCCGACAATGCCAAAAACCTCCTCCGACTAGGACGCCAGCAGTTTCGTGATGCGCTCGTCCATGTCCTGCTTGCCCATCGGTCCGATAAAGACGTCCATAATCGTACCGTCTGGCTTCACGAAGAAGGTGGTGGGATACGACCGAAGCCCGTATGCGCGTTCAATCTGCCGGTTGTCGTCCTGCAAAATCGTATAACTGACGCCGTATTGTTCGATGAAATTGCGGATCGCCAGCTTGTCCTCGCTCAGATTGACGCCGACGATTTCGAACGGCTTGTCCGCATGCTTCTTGTACTGTTCTTCCAAATCCGGCGTCTCCGTCACGCAGCCCGGGCAGAAGGTCCCCCAGAAGTTCAGGACGAGCGCCTTGCCCTTATAGTCCTCGAGACGGTGCGTCTGGCCGTCCAGGTCCAAAAGCGCGAAAGAAGGCGGCGTCTGGCCCTTGCCGGGCAGTCCGCCGCTGTTCGCGAACAGCGAGTTGCCGATGGCATAGCCGCCGAGCACGAGAACGCCGAGGAAGATCAGCACCTGAATGAGTCTGCGGTTCTTTTTCATTGCGTTTCACCGCCTGTTCCTTAGCTGCAATGCTGCTGTTTGTCGTATTTCCATTATAACGAAAATCGGACGGCAATCGAGATTGCCGCCGCCCGTTATTTTTGAACTTTATGTGTCTTGACGGCCGCCGCGCGGAGGTCCTGCACTTCCTTCGGCGTCAGATGCCGGAACTTGCCGCGGGCCAGTCCGTGCAGGCCCAGTTCGCCGAAACGGATCCGGCGGAGCAGGATGACGGGATGATGGATGGCGTCGAACATGCGGCGGACTTGGCGGTTGCGGCCCTCGTAGATCGTAATGGTCACGGTCGCCTGATTCTTCTCCGTGTCGACGTCGTGATATTCGACCTCTGCCGGCGCCGTCATGCCGTCCTCGAGCAGGATGCCCTGCTGCAGGCGCTCCAGCGCGGAGCCGTGGGGGACGCCCTTCACGGTCGCCCAGTAGGTCTTCGGCACGTGATGGCTCGGGTGCGTCAGCAGGTTCGCGAACTCCCCGTCGTTCGTCAGCAGCAGCAGTCCTTCGGTATCGTAATCCAGCCGGCCGACGGGATAGACCCGCTCCTTGATGCCCGGCAGGTAGTCGGAGACGATTTTGCGGCCCTGCGGGTCGCTCGCGCTCGTGATGACGCCTTTCGGCTTATGCAGCATCAGGTACAGCTTGCTTTCGCTTTTGATCCGCCGGCCGTTGACGGTAATGACGTCCGTCGCGGGATCGGCTTTGGCGCCCAAGGTCGTCACGGTCTCCTCGTTGACCTGAACCTTGCCGGAGAGGATCAGCTCCTCGCATTTGCGGCGCGACGCCACGCCGGCCTGCGCCAAAATTTTTTGTAAACGTTCCACTCGATTCACCTCACCCCCCATCATACCCTAAATCGACACCGGAAAGAAAGTGCGCGGACGCCGCGGACTTCTTAGTCCCATGCAAAAAGCCCCGCGCGCTCGGCGTCCGGAGGCGGACGCCGGTTGCGGCGGGACTAGCGCGCGGGTATGTAAATTCTCGGTGGCGTTACGGGCCGAAGACGAACAAACAAATGATGATGGCGGCAAAAAATCCGACCAGATCCGAGAACAACCCGACTTTCAACGCGTATTTGCTCTTGCGGATGCCGACCGCGCCGAAGTACACCGTCAGCACGTAGAGCGTCGTGTCCGTGCTGCCTTGAATCGTCGACGAGATCCGGCCGATCAGCGAATCCGGGCCGTACGTCTTGATCAGCTCCGTCGTGAAGGCGAGCGAGCCGGCTCCCGTCAACGGCCGCAGCAGGCCGAGCGGAAGCACCTCGCTCGGGATGCCGAGGCTGTCGAACAGCGGACGCAGCAAGCCGGCCATCATGTCCATGGCTCCGGAGGCCCGGAACATGCTGATGGCCACCATCATGCCGACGAGATGCGGGATGATGTTGATGGCCGTGCCGAACCCGTCCTTCGCGCCGTCGATGAACGACTCGTAGACGGGCACGCGCTTGAACGCGGCGTACAGCGGGATGAACACGATCATGAACGGAATGAGCCACGCGGAGATCGCCGTTACCCACTCATACAACGGCCTCACCCTTTCCTTGACCGAAGCTTCGCGCCGCCGTTCCCGGCGGGGGCTGCGGCAGGCCTGCGCCTCCGCCGCGCGCCGGCGGGCCGTCGCGGCCGATATCCTTCGGCGGCTTGCGGTTGTACCGGTGGCGGTACCAGCGGTCCGCCGCGATCGCCGCAACCGTCGCGACGAGCGTCGCCGCCAGCGTCGTGCCGACGATCTCGGCGGGATTGACGGAGCCGTACGTCATGCGGATCGCGATGAGCGTCGTCGGCACTAGCGTGATGCTCGACGTATTCAGCGCCAGCAGCGTGCACATGGCGGCGGAAGCCGTCTCCTTGTGCGGATTCAGCTTCTGCAGCTCCTGCATCGCCTTGATGCCCATCGGCGTCGCGGCATTGCCGAGCCCGAGGATGTTCGCGCTCATGTTGCTCATGATATAGCCGAGCGCCGGATGGCCCTTGGGCACGTCCGGAAACAAAAACCGCACGGCGGGCTGCAGCAGGACGGCGATCTTGCGAAGCAGTCCCGCATCCTCGCCGACGCGCATGAGCCCGAGCCAAAACACCATGACGCTGATCAGGCCGAAGCTGACCGTCACCCCGCTTTTGGCGCCTTCGAACGCCGCTTCCGTGAGCGCGTCCATGCGCCCGTTCAAGATGGCGGCAACGAAGCTGGCCGCGATGAAGAATAGCCAAATGAAATTTACCATCCGCCGCCTCCTTCCCCAAAGTCGCGACGCGCGGCAAAACCTTACCGGATGGCTCCGGTCTCTCCATGTCCGGCCGCGCGCAAAGCCGCGCGTTCGCCCGCCGCCCACGCCGGCTTATCCGGCAGGCCGATCCGCGCGCCGTTCGGATCGTACACGGGCGTCGAGCCGATTTTCTCGTCGCCGACGAACCAATCCAGCGTGCCGCGTTCGCCGAGCAGGTACGCCGCGGAACCGGCGCTTACGAGCGTCAGCTTGCTGCGCAGCTGCTCCTTCTCGCCTTCGGCGAACGGATAGCGCAGCGTCCGGCCGACGGCGAGCGGATGCCCGCTGACGGGTTGTCCCTTGTGCGCGATTTCGCTCAGCGGGTAATGATCGAAGCCGAAGCTCAGCATCCGCTGATGGTCGTTCCAGTCGTCGCGATCCCGCAGCGTGACGGCGACGAGCTGCTGGCCGCCCCGCGACGCCGAGCTGACCAGGCAGCGAAGCGCCTTTTTGGTATAGCCGGTTTTGACCCCGTCCGCGCCTTCGTACATCGACAGCATTTTGTTTTTATTTTTCCACAGGTAATCCCACTGGTCGTTCGGGTTCGGCGCCGATTTGTGCTTTGTCTTGACGATTTCTTTGAACACCGGGTTTCTCAGCGCGTAGGCGGTCAGCTTGGCCAAGTCGTTGGCGGAGCCGTAATGGCCCTCCGCGTCGAGGCCGCTCGGATTCATGAAGTGCGAATTCGCCAGCCCCAGCATTTCGGCCTTGTCGTTCATCAGATGAACGAAGCCCTCCTCGGATCCGCCCACATGCTCCGCGATCGCCGTGGCCGCGTCGTTGCCGGAGCGCAGCATCAGCCCGTACAGCAGGTTATGCAGGCTCATCTTCTCCCCGCGGCGCAAATAAATCGACGACCCTTCTTTGCCGGCCGCCCGAACGCTCGTCTCGACCATGTCGGACAGATTGCCGTGTTCGATCGCCACGATGGCGGTCATGATCTTCGTCAAGCTGGCGATCAGCATCGGCTTGTCCCCGTTGTGGCTGTACAGGATGCGGCCGGACTCCACGTCGATCAGCGCGGCGCCCTCCGCTCCCGTCTTCAACTCCGGCGCCGGTTCGGCGGCCGCCGCCGCCGCCGGAAGCAGCAGCATGACGGACGCCGCGACGGCGGCGAGTCTGTTCCTGATGCAGGCGAGCCTCATAGATGTCCTCCTTCGGATGTCGGTACTCGTCTTGTACAAGTATATGAAGCGGTCCAAGATATATCCCATATCGCGGCTAAAAAAAGAAACCGCCCCGAATCGGACGGTTAGTCGGTAAAGCCGAAGCCCGCCGCCCGCGATTAACGGACGTCCATGCTGTCGATCAGCACGGAATCGACCTCGGCCGCGGACACATGGTCTTTCTTGAACATGGTCTGGATCTTATCGAACACTTGCGGCGCGGAATCGATCACCCGCTCCATGAGATGCGTCTGGTTGTCGAGCGGCACGATCCGGACCCCGTGGGTGCCGACGACCAGGAACGCGATCGGAGTGATCGACACGCCGCCGCCGCTGCCGCCGCCGAACGGCATTTGCACGGCCGCGTTGTGCATGTCGGTCCCGCTCATTTTGTTTTGCTCGCCCATGCGGATATCGCTGCCGCCCGCCACGAAGCCGAAGCCGACCTTGGAGATCGGCATGATGACGCTGCCGTCCGGAGTTTGGACGGGATCGCCAACTATGGTATTTACGTCCACCATTTCCTTGATGTTTTCCATCGCCGTCTGCATCAGGCCTTGAATCGGATGGTCGTTCATCGATAAAGTCCTCCTCGGTTCGAAAATCGGTATGCTCTCCTTGCCGTTTCTAGCGTGCCCCCGCCGGGACCGCATTATGTAATCAGCCGCGCAGCAATATCCGCTGCCAACCGACGAGTCCCCTCGGCACGCCCTTGGCCACCTTTTTCATCTTGACCGCGAGCCGGATGCCGGCATAGAACGCGTAGCCGAACGTGATTTTGGCCGTAAACTGCCCTTCCGTGGAGAAATGCGCGCCTTGGTAGACGGGTTGCACCGAGAGCTCCGGATCCGTCTCGAGCCGAATCAGCTGCGACAGCACGCCGATCGCGGTCGTCTTCACGGACCAGGCCGTGCCGGTCGCCATCGCCGTCCACATCGCATCGCCCGTGCCGACCGCGCTCGCCCATTTCCATTCCGTGATCCGCACGTGGTTCAGCGTCCGGCGCACCCAGCCGAGCAGATCGTCCGTATGCCGCAGAATCGCCTGCGTCCAGCTGATCGAGGCCATAAAGCTCTTCGGATTCACGTGCGACGTATCCGTGTTCGAGTCGACCCCGCCGATGTTGGCGGCGGTCAGCTCGCGCTTGAGCTCCAGGCCGATGCCCTTCGCCTTCACCTCCGGCAGCTGCCAATGGTAATGCACGAGGCCCATCAACGCGCGAATGCGCAGCTCGGCGTCGTCGTTCTCCCCCACCCGCTTGATATGGCCGCTAATGACGACCTGCGAACTCGCGATAACGAGCAGAAGCAAAAAAAAGAGACCTGCCGCGATCATCCATCCGAACGGGTAGCCGAGCATGGCGTTTTCCCCCATTTCCCTACTTTGGTCGGATATAGTATGACCTTGCGGACAAATCTCATTCGGGTTGTTACGTTTCGGACGCCGGTTCCGGTTCGCGCTCCGGCTTCGGTTTGGGCTCGGGCTCATCGGGCTCGTCGCGGTCATCGTTGCCCAGCTCCGCCTCGAGATCGGCCATCGTCATGTCTTCGATCGTCATCTGGCGGCCCTCCAGCCGCTCGAACAGCAGCTGGGTCTGGTCCTCCAGATCGTCGACCGCGATGGACGAAGGCTCCGGCAGCGCGTCGAGGCCGGACAAACCGAAATAATCGAGGAACGGCTTCGTCGTGCCGTACAGAATCGGACGCCCGATTTGCTCGGCCCGGCCCACCTCTTCGATCAAATCCTTGCCGACGAGCGACTGGATCGCCCGGTCGCATTTGACGCCGCGGATTTCTTCGATCTCCACGCGCGTGATCGGCTGCCGGTACGCGACGATGGACAGCGTTTCGAGCGCCGCCTGGGACAGGCTCGAGCGCGTGGGCGAATACGCCATCCGTTCGAAATACGCCGCGTGATCGGGATTGGTCGTCATCCGGTACGCCCCGGCGACCAGCGACACCTGAATGCCGCGCTTCTTGGACCTCAGGTCCTTCGTCAGATCCTTGGCCAAATCCGCGGCGACCCCGGCCTCCAGCTGCAGGATGTCCGCGAGCTGCTTGGCCGTCAGCCCTTCGTCCCCCGCCATGAACAATAACCCTTCAATAATCTGCTTCAACTTCGAATAATCCGCCATCAGCCGCTTCTCCCCTCCAATGCACCACAATATCATCAAATAGGCCGTGCTGGAAACAGCGAATATGCTTCATCTTCATCAGTTCAAGCAGCGCCAGGAACGTCACGACGATCTCGTGCCGGCTCATGTCCTCCCGGATCAGCTTCGAGAAGCGGACGGTTTCGAACTCCCGCAGCACGTCCACGATGTCGCGGATCCGGTCCTTGACCGATATTTCGTCGCGATGGATCGTCGCGATGACGTTGCGCCGGGACGCCTTGCGCAGCGCCTTCTGGAACGCCGCGATAAGGTCGCCGACGCTGAGCCCCTTGACGGGGTTCTCCGGCACGACCTTCATGAACGGCGTCATGTCCTCCGGCTCCTTCGTGTAGACGAGGCTGCGCTCGAATTCCTGCTCCCGGAGCTGTTCCGCGATTTGTTTGTATTTGCGGTATTCCACGAGCTTCGCGATCAGCTCGTCGCGCGGGTCGAGGCCGTCGTCCGGCCATTCCTCGAAGTAGTCGTCCTCGATGACCGGCGGCTTCGGGAGCAGCTGCTTGCTCTTCATCGACAGCAGCGTTGCCGCCATGACGAGGAATTCGCTCGTGACCTCCAGCTCCAGCTCCTGCATCGCATTCAAATAGTCCATGTACTGATCCGTAATCTCGCTGACGGATATTTCGTGAATGTCGATTTCGGCTTTGTCGATCAAATGAAGGAGCAAGTCCAGGGGTCCTTCGAACGATTCCAGTTTGTACGTCACCGTCATGCTGCAAGCCACTCCCGCCAATGATTAGTTAAAGATCGGCCGTATTGCCGCCGCGCCTCGCGACCGGCCTTGCGTCCGTTCGGCCCGCCGGCCGTCGCGCGGCTTAGCCTTGAAGCGTCTTCGTCAAGTTCGCCATTTCGATGGCGGTCACGGCCGCTTCCCAGCCTTTATTGCCCGCTTTCGTGCCCGCGCGCTCGATCGCCTGCTCGATGGAGTCCACCGTCAGGACGCCGAACACGGTCGGCACGCCGGTTTTGAGCCCGACGGCCGCCACGCCTTTGGCCGCCTCGTTGCAGACGTAGTCGAAGTGCGGCGTGGATCCCCGGATGACGGCGCCGAGGGTGATGACAGCGTCGTATTTGCCGCTTTCGGCCATCTTCTGGGCGATCAGCGGAATTTCGAACGCGCCCGGTACCCAGGCGATGTCCACTTCGTTGTCTTCCGCGCCGTGGCGCTTGAACGCGTCGAGCGCGCCGCTCAGCAGCTTGCTGGAAATAAACTCGTTGAAACGCCCCACGACGACGCCGTATTTCAGTCCCTCGGAAATTAAATGTCCTTCGAATACGTTTGGCATGATGCTGTCATCCTCTCTGAATTAGACCGCTATGGGCCATGTTATCGGTTATTCGGGATATCGTCAAATTTGAGCAGGTGCCCAAGCTTGTCTTTCTTCGTGTGCAGGTACTGGTCGTTGTCTTCGTTGGCGTCCATTTGGATCGGCACGCGCTCGACGACTTCGAGGCCGTAGCCTTCGAGCCCGCGGATTTTGCGCGGATTGTTCGTCAGCAGCCGCATTTGGCGGACGCCGAGGTCCTTCAGGATTTGCGCGCCGATGCCGTAGTCGCGGAGATCCGGCGCGAAGCCCAATTTAATATTCGCGTCGACGGTATCCAACCCCTGCTCCTGCAGCTGGTACGCCTTCAATTTGTTGATCAGGCCGATGCCGCGGCCCTCCTGGCGCATGTAGAGCAGCACGCCATTGCCGGCTTCGTCGATCTGCCGCAGCGCCGCCTCGAGCTGCGGGCCGCAGTCGCAGCGGTGGGAATGGAACACGTCGCCGGTGAGGCATTCGGAGTGGACGCGCACGAGCGTCGGCTTGGTCGGATCGATCTCGCCCTTGACGAGCGCCACGTGCTCCTTGCTGTCGACCTCGTTCGTGTAGGCAATCGCCCGGAACACGCCGAAATCGGTCGGCATCTTCACGTCGACGGCCCGCACGACCAGGTTCTCCTTCTCGTTGCGGTAATGGATCAGCGACTCGATGGAAATCAGCTTCAGGCCGTGCTTCTCCTTGAACTCGATCAAATCCGGCAGGCGCGCCATGGAGCCGTCTTCCTTAATGATCTCGCAGATGACGCCCGCGGGGTCGGCGCCGCACATCCGCGCCAAGTCGATGGCCGCTTCCGTATGGCCGGCGCGGCGCAGGACGCCGCCCTTCTTCGCGATCAGCGGGAAAATGTGGCCCGGCCGGCGGAAGTCGTGCGCCTTCGTCTTCGGATCGATCAGCGCCTTCACGCTGAGCGAGCGCTCGTAGGCGGAGATGCCCGTCGACGTCGTCACGTGGTCGACCGACACGGTGAACGCGGTGCCGTGATAGTCGGTGTTGCGCTGCACCATCGGCGGAAGGTCGAGCTCCTCGGCGCGCTCCTGCGTGATCGGCACGCATACGAGCCCGCGCGCTTCGGTAATCATGAAATTGATGACCTCCGGCGTCGCCTTGCTCGCCAGCGCGATCAGATCGCCTTCGTTCTCCCGGTCTTCGTCGTCGACGACGATGATCGGCTTGCCAAGCATGAGATCATATATGGCCTCTTCGATGGCGTCGAAGACGGGTTTGTCGTCCGGCAGGTTTCTTGCTCCCAGATTGCTCATCGCGATCCGCTCCTTTGGCAGGCGGCTTGCCTGCCTTTGTATGGTTTAGAAAAATCCGTTCTCCGCCAGAAACGCGGCGGTGATTTTGCCGCCGCCGTCCGGCTTGTCTTCCTTCGCCTCGTCGCCGCCTTTGTAATGAAGCAGGTGGTCGACGTACTTGCCGAGGACGTCGCATTCCACGTTGATGACGCCGCCCGCGCCCTTATGCTGCAAGGCCGTCTCCTTCAAGGTGTGCGGAATGATGGAGACCGCGAAGCTGTTCCGGTCGGCCGTCGCCACCGTCAGGCTGATGCCGTCGAGCGTGACCGAGCCCTGCGGAATGACGTAGCGCATCAGCTTCTCGTCGTGCGGCCGGATCGTGAACACGACCGCGTTGGCATCGCTGCCGCGCGCGACGATGTCGGCGGTGCCGTCGACGTGGCCCTGCACGAGATGGCCGCCGAAGCGGCCGCCCGCCATCATCGCCCGTTCGAGATTCAGCGGCTCGCCGGGGCGAATGTCCTTCAGGTTGGAATGGCGGTACGTCTGCGGCATGACGTCGACCGTGAACGAACGGCTGTCGAACGCCGTGACGGTCAGGCAGACGCCGTTGACCGAAATGCTGTCGCCGAGGGCGACGTCCTTCAGAATGCGGTTCGCCTCGACGACGAGCAGCATCGCCTCGCCCTGCTTGAACGACCGCTTCAGGGCGCCGATTTCTTCGATAAGTCCGGTAAACACGTGGTTACTCCTCCTCTCCTCCGCGCGTTTGCGCAGCGGCCCGTCGGGACCGCTATTCGGCTCCGCCGGCGCGGTCGCCCGTCCCGTATTCGGGATAGCCGCTCACGAAGATATCGGCGCCGATCCGTTCGACCTGCACGTCGCGGAACGGAATCGCCTGCGCCATCTTCTCGAAGCCTTCGAACTGGAACACGCCCGGCGCGCCGGCGCCGCCGATGACCTTCGGCGCCACGAACAGCAGCAGCTTGTCGATCAGCCCGAGCTCGAGCATGGCGCCGTTCAGCTTGCCGCCGCCCTCGAGCAGAATCGAGCCGATCTCGCGTTCGCCGAGCTTGCGCATGGCGAGCGCGAGGTCGACGCGGTCGCCGTCCCCGCAGTCGATGACCTCGGCGCCGGCCGCCTTCAGGGCGGCTCGCTTGCCGGGATCCGCGCCTGCGACCGTCAACACGATGACCGGCGCTATCATCTCCCGCAGCATGCGGGCCTCGGGCGGCAGGCGCAGCTTGGCGTCGACGACGATGCGGACGGGGTGCACCGCCGGCACGGACAGGCGGGTCGACAGTTCCGGATCGTCGACGATCGCCGTCTCGGCGCCGACCATGATGCCCATGTGCCGATGGCGCAGCGTGTGCGTCATCTCCCTGGCCCGCGGCCCGCTGACGTAGCGGCTGTCGCCGCTCTTGGCGGCCAGCTTGCCGTCGAGCGTCATCGCCGACTTCATCGTGACGAAGGGCATCCGCGTGACGATGAACTTGTTGAACATTTCGTTCATCCGCAGCGATTCTTCCTCCAGCAGGCCGACCTCGACGGCGATGCCCGCTTCGCGGAGGCGGGAGAGCCCGCGGCCGGCGACCTGCGGGTTCGGATCCGTGCAGGCGACGACGACGCGCGCCACCTTCGCTTCGATGAGCCGTTCGCAGCACGGCGGCGTCCGGCCGTGATGGCTGCACGGCTCCAGCGTGACGTAAGCCGTCGCGCCTTCCGCCTGTTCGCCCGCCATGCGCAGCGCGTGCACCTCCGCGTGGCCTTCGCCGCGCCGCAGATGGGCGCCGAGCCCGACGATGCGGCCTTCCCGGACGATCACGCAGCCGACGACGGGATTGATTTCCGTCTGTCCCTGCGCCTTGGATGCCATATCGAGCGCGAGCCGCATGTACGACTCGTCGTTCAGAACATCGATTGTTGACATAATAAAAATCACCCCTCGGCCAAATATCGCCAACGGGGTGATGAGAGAGTATGCGAAAAAGGACGCGTCTGAAGACACATTCAAACAAACTCGGCAACCTTGTGAAAAAAAGAACAAGGTCGGCAAGACATGAAAAAATGGAATTCACGAGCCCTCTCCTTCTCCCATCCAGACTATACTGTCGGTCCCGGATTCGCACCAGGTCCACCGTCAAGCAGCCATGCATGCCCAGGAGGGACCTGCACGCTTGCGAGCCGGGTCACGGACTGACAAAGGAGAACAGCCGCCTGTCGCGCAAGCGGAACTGCAGCCCTTTGATCACCGCCGGTTGGGAATTTCACCCTGCCCCGAAGGATTGTCGTAAATACGTTTGTGGAAATGGTACCACTTCGGACTTGAAAATGCAACTTGTTTTGTAGGCTTAATGTCGAACCCGGTCCTTTCGGCCCGCGAGGCCCATAAAAAAAGCAGCGCGCGGATGGATTCCGCGCGCTGCCGGGTTCAAGCTCACACTTCCAAAATTTCGACTTTCTCCATGCGGTCGCGGCCTTGGAACGCGTCGACGTGCTCCATGCCTTTCGCGACTTTGCCGAACACCGTATGCTGACCGTCCAGATGCGGCTGCGGCTGGTACACGATGTAAAACTGGCTGCCGCCCGTGTTGCGTCCCGCGTGCGCCATGGCCAGCGCGCCGCGCTCGTGCTTGTTCGGGTTGATCTCGCAGTCGATCGTGTAGCCAGGACCGCCGGTGCCGGTGCCGTTCGGGCAGCCGCCTTGCGCGACGAAGCCCGGGATGACGCGGTGGAACGTCAGGCCGTTATAGAAGCCTTCGTTCGCCAGCTTCTCGAAGTTCGCGACCGTGTTCGGGGCGTCCTTCTCGAACAGATCCAGATAGACCTCGGCGCCGTTCGCCAAAGTGATTTTCGCTTGTTTTGCCATTGATGGTGGCCTCCTGTCGAAACTGTTATTTCACTGCCGAGGTTTGCAAACGCGCCGGAATGACGTCGTTGCCGATGATGTCGTCGAGCGATTCGCGCTTGACGGCGACGTCCGCGGCTCCGTCTTTCACGAACACGACGGCAGGACGGCGAATGCGGTTGTAATTGCTCGCCATGGCATAATTGTACGCGCCCGTGCAGAATACGGCAAGCAAGTCCCCGTTATTCGCCTTCGGCAGCTCCAAGTCGATGATCAGTTTATCGCCGCTCTCGCAGCATTTGCCCGCGACCGTGACGGTCTCTTCGAGCGGTTCGTTCGCGCGGTTGGCCAAGACCGCCTCGTACTTGGACTCGTACAGCGCCGGACGCGGATTGTCCGTCATGCCGCCGTCGACCGCGATGTACTTGCGCACGCCCGGGATGTCTTTGCTTGTCCCGACGGTGTACAGCGTCGTGCCGGCGTCGCCGACCATGCTGCGGCCCGGCTCGACCCAAATTTCCGGCAGCGGGTAGTTCGCCGCGGAGAAATTGGTCTTGATGGCGTCCGTGATCGCCTTGACGTACTGCGCGATCGGCAGCGGCGTGTCGCCTTCCACGTAGCGGATTCCGAAGCCGCCGCCGAGGTTGATGACGCGGAACGTCACGTCCAGCTCGTTCTTGACCTGCATGGCGAAGCCCGCCACTTTGGCGGCCGCCATCGAGAAGCCTTCGACTTCGAAGATTTGCGAGCCGATGTGGGAGTGGACGCCGAGCAGCTCCAGGTTCGGCTGGGCGATCGCTTCTTGAATCGCTTTATACGCCGTGCCGTTGCCGAGGTCGAAGCCGAACTTCGAGTCGGTTTGGCCGGTGGAAATGTAATCGTGCGTGTGCGCCTCGACGCCCGGCGTGATGCGCAGCAGGATATTGACGCGCTTGCCTTTGTCCGCCGCGAGGGCGTTCAGCAGGTACAGCTCGTTGAAGTTGTCGACCACGAAGCAGCCGATGTTGGCGTCGAGCGCCATGTTGATCTCGTCCGGCGTCTTGTTGTTGCCGTGGAAGTGGATGCGCGCCGCCGGGAAGCCGGCTTTCAGCGCCGTATACAGCTCGCCGTCGGAGACGACGTCGAGCGACAGCCCTTCCTGCTCCGCGATGGAGCACATGGCCATGACGCTGAACGCTTTGCTTGCGTACGCGACTTGGAATTTCAGGCCCGAGGCGCGGAAGGATTCCACGTATTCGCGGGCTCTTTGGCGCACGAGCGCCTCATCTACGATGTAAAGCGGCGTGCCGAACTGCTTTGCCAGTTCCGTCGTGTCGACGCCGCCGATTTCCAAATGGCCTTGTCCATTAATTTTGCTGGTTCCATGTAAGTACATTAATTGATTCCCCTCCGCCTTCTGCATAAAAATGCCCAATCGTGAGATTTGCATCATTTAGCATCAGTATAACGCATTCGCTCCCCCGCCGAAATGGATAATTCCACATTTCATTTGCATTTTTAACTTGGGGCGGGAGCGGAAGGGACGTCAGTTCGGCATCTTGTCCCGCTGCTGCGCCTTCAGGTAGTTGGGGCGCTTGCGGTTTTGCAGGACGGGCACCCGGAGCAGGATGCCAAGCATGCCTTTGGCGTCGAACGGGACGAGCGGCCACATGTACGGCCGGTTGAACGACCGCTGCATGCACAGCATGACGAAGAAGAACGTCGTCGCGACCACGAAGCCCGGCACCTCGAACAGGGCGACCGCGATGATGAGCACGAGCCGGATGATCCGGTTGGCCAGGCCCAGCTCGTAGCTCGGGGTCGCGAACATGCCGATGGCCGAGATGGCCATGTACAGCACGACCTCGTTCACGAACAGGCCGGTCTTGACGGCGATGTCGCCGATCAGGATGGCGGCGATCAAGGACATCGCGGTCGCGAGCGGAGTCGGGGTATGGATCGCCGCCATCCGCATGAGGTCGACCCCGACCTCGGCCAGGATGAACTGCGCGACCATCGGCAGGTGCCCGGCTTGCTGCGCGCCGATGAAGCCAAGCCCCGGCGGCTTCAGCTCCGGCCGCAGCGTGAACAGGAACCAGAGCGGCAGCAGGAAGAGCGACGCGATGATGCCGAAGAAGCGGACCCAGCGCAAGTACGTGCCGATGAACGGCGTCTGGCGGTTCTCCTCCGCGTGCTGCAGCAGGTCGAAGAACGTCGTCGGCAAAATCATGACGCTCGGCGTCGTGTCGACGAAGATGGCGATGTTCCCTTCCATCAAGTGCACCGCGACGGTATCCGGCCGCTCCGAATAACGGACGAGCGGGAACGGGTTCCAGCCCCGCTGCACGGTCGCCTCCTCCAGCTGCTTGTCCGCGAGCGGCAGGCCGTCGACCTTGACCTGTTTGATTTTGTCCTTCATCGACTCCAGCATTTCCTTGTCGACGATGTCGTCGATATAGGCGATGCAGATGTCCGTCTGCGTGCGTTCGCCGACCCGCATGATCTCGTAGCGCAGCTGCTTGTCCCGCAGCCGCCGGCGCACCAGCGTCACGTTGACGAGCATCGTCTCCACGAACCCGTCGCGCGCGCCGCGCACGACCCGCTCCAGCGTCGGCTCTTCCGGGTTGCGGGCCGGGAACGCCTTGGCGTCGATCAGCAGCACCTTGTCGTCGCCTTCCACGAACATCGCGGTGCCGCCGGAGAGGACGTTCGTCATCATGTCGTCCCAGTCCTGCTCCTCGACGACCTGGATCGCCGGCACGTAGAGCCGGAAGAAGTCGTGGAACGACGCGGTGCGGTAATCCTCCGCCTGGAGGTACGTCAGCCGCTTGAGCACTTCGGTCAGGATCGTGTCCTTCGCGAACCCGTTGAAGAAGAAGAACGCGACCCGCCGGTCCCCGAACGTCATCTCGCGCAGGACGATGTCGAAGCTCGTCTTGTAGCCGACCTCCTCTTCGAGCTTCCGCTTGAAGCCGTCGAGCGAAGCCGGAATCGGGATTAGGTCCTTCTTCGCGTCCGCTTCCTTCGCTTCCTTCGCTTTCTTCGCTCCCTTCGCTTCGCGTCCGGGCTTCCGGTGCGCCGCGATCGGCTCTCCGGGGGGCTCGCCGGCGAGCTCGCCCGCGTCCGGGCGCTCCGCGACCCGCCGCACGGGGAGCGACTCCTCCTCATTCTCATGCGACTCTTCCGCATTCTCGGGCACCGCGAACCGCTGTCCGGAACCCTCGCCCGCATCCATGGAACTCGCCGACCGCGGCGCGTCGTCAGGCTCGTCGTCCGCGAACCATTCGCCTTGATGGTCCGCCCTGCGCAGCCTCGCTTCCGCTTTCACCCCGGCGTCCGTCCGCCCGACCGGCGCGTCCGCGTCCCAGCCGGGCTTGTCATGCCCGGGAGCCCGCTCCGCCTTGCGGGGCGCCGCTTCTTCGCGCTCCCGGGCGCCGTCCGCGGCAGCGGCCGCCCGATCGGCCGGGACCGCGCCGGCGCCCTGCTCCTCCGGCTCGTCGCCGAAGCCGTTCCCGTCGTCGTGCCAGAACACGTGAACCGGCTTTTTGAATTCGGTCGTGCCGGTCTCTCTATCGCCATGCCCGTTATCGCGCATCGTTTCCGCCCTTCTTTCTTCTCGTCGATTTTCGCCCTTCGCCTTGCCCTAAGGATCCATGTATTGAAAGACCAGCCAGTCGAACAGCGAGCCCGTCACCTTGCCGATCACCATGGCGTAGACGAGACTGACCAAGTACCGGCTCAGCCGAACGCGCTTGGCCAGGATCGGCAGCACGTTCATCACCTCGGTCAGCGCCGCGCCCAGCATGCCGACGAAGATGCCGTCGAACGTGCCGATGACGATCAAGGTCGGATGCTTCGGCAGCCACAGCCGCCATTCCAGGAAGTCGGCCAGCGACCAGAACAGCGCGCCGCACACGACGGCCGTCTCGAACCAGATGGACTTGCGGTACGCAAAGGCCAGCTGCGCCAGCCGCGGGATGATGTCCAGCACGATGAGCAGCGCCGCCAGCGCGCTGCCGACGCCGAGGCCGCCGGCAAAGCCCAGCACCGCCACGAACGAATTCGCCGCGAGCCCGCTAACCATCGTCTGTCCCGGCCTTCGGCCGCTTCCGCCCGGTCTCCTCCTCGCCCGGCTCGCTCTTGCGGCGCATCTCGTCGGCGATGACGTAGGCATTGACGTTCTCTTCGTACATGTACAGCTCCACCTCGAGCGGATTGGGCTCTTCGTTGAACCTCTTGCGGAATAGATGATTGAAGAAGACGAGCATGCCGACGCCGATGCCGAGCGAATACGGCACCTGAAACCAGAGCGGATGGTCGGTCTTCTTCCCCGTGACGAGCTCCGTGATCCGTTCGTGGACGTCCTTCATGCTCACGTCGGTATGAAAGTTCATGATCGCGAGCCCGGACCCGAAGAAGAGCAGCAGCCACGTGACGAACAGCACGGACTTCCGCGGCTCGCGCGGCGCGTCGGCGATGATGACCAGCACCTGCGGATCGCCGTACGCGTCCACGACGGCGCCGGGCGCCTCCTCGCGGATCGCGCGCACGATCTGGAGGAGGTCGATTACGACGCGGTTGCCGTCCTTCAGCGAATGGCGGTGCAGCACGAGCCGCTCCAGCCTCGCCTCCAGCTCCGGGTCGCTCGCGAACAGGCGCGAGGCGTGTCCCAGCGTGACGACGCCTTCCGGACGGATGCCGATCCGCTTGCGCAGGCGCAAGTATACGCTCGGCGCCATATCGTAGCTCATCGCGCACACCTCCTTGTCGTCATGATCTCCCTTAGTATGAGAATAACGGGCATGAAAATAATCGCAGGTTTGCCTGCGAATATAAAAAAGCCGGCCGCCCCGGATGGGACGGCCGGCTTCTCGAGCCGGACCGCGCCGCTCACTGCGCGATCTGGTCGCGGATGAGCTGCAATATTTTTTTCTCCAGCCGGGACACCTGCACCTGCGAGATGCCGAGGCGCGCGGCGACCTCCGACTGCGTCTGGTCGCGGTAGTAGCGGAGGAAGACGATGAGGCGCTCGCGCTCCGACAAGCCGCCGATCGCTTCGTTCAGCGCGAGCTTGTCGAACCAGCGCTCCTGCGAATCGTCGGCGATCTGGTCCATCAGCGTGATGGGATCGCCGTCGTTCTCGAACACCGTCTCGTGAATGGAAGTCGGCGGCTTGTTCGCTTCCTGCGCGAAGACGACGTCCTCGGGCGTGATGCCGAGCCGCTCGGCGACCTCCTTGATCGTCGGCAGACGGCCCAGCACCTTCGACAGCTCGTCCTTCGTCTTGCGCACTTTGTTGGCCGTTTCCTTCAGGGAGCGGCTCACCTTCAGCGTGCCGTCGTCGCGGAGGAAGCGCTGGATTTCGCCGATGATCATCGGCACCGCATAGGTGGAGAACTTGACCTCGTACGAGAGATCGAACTTATCGACCGACTTCAGCAGGCCGATGCAGCCGATCTGGAACAAGTCTTCCGGCTCGTAGCCGCGGCCCATGAAACGCTGCACGACGGACCAGACGAGCCGGATATTGCACTGCACCAGCGTGTCGCGCGCCAGCGAATCTCCCGCCTGGCTCAGCGCGATCAGCCGCTTGACCTCGGAATCATCCAGGTATGGCTGCGCCGTTTGTTTCATATCGACATCCATGCG
Source organism: Paenibacillus artemisiicola (assembly GCF_017652985.1). Classification (GTDB taxonomy): domain Bacteria; phylum Bacillota; class Bacilli; order Paenibacillales; family Paenibacillaceae; genus Paenibacillus_Z; species Paenibacillus_Z artemisiicola. The sequence goes on along the minus strand of NZ_JAGGDJ010000003.1, from coordinate 331,166 downwards.
GTCCAACCCCTATGCCCCTAATTGAAGAGCGCTTTTTTCGATTCGATGCGCTTCGTCATCGCGATGGCGGTGCCTTGTCCCGGTTCGCTCGACACGTCGAAGCCGTCCATGAAGTTCTCCATGATCGTGAAGCCCATGCCCGACCGTTCCATCTCCGGCTTGGAGGTATACAGCGGCTGGCGGGCCAGGTCGACGTCCTCGATGCCGCGTCCCTTGTCCTTCACGATGAGCCGCACGACGTCGCCTTCGATGGCGCCTTCGATCGTCACCATGCCGGCGGGATTGCCGTCGTAGCCGTGGATGATCGCGTTCGTCACCGCTTCGGAGATCGCCGTCTTCAAATCGTTGAGCTCGTCGAGCGTCGGATCCAGCTGCGACACGAACGCCGCCACGGCGACCCGGGCGAACGCCTCGTTTTCCGAACGGGCGGAAAAGGTAAGTGTCATCTCGTTTCTCTCGTTCATGAAACGACCTCCAGACTACTGAGCGCAAGCCGCTCGTTATCGTGAATCGGCAATATTTTGAACAAGCCCGACAGCTCGAACAGCCGGTAGACGCCCGTATTCACGTCGCAAACGACCATTTTGCCGCCCCTGGCCTTCAGCTGCTTGTAGCGGCCGAGAATGACACCGAGGCCGGAGCTGTCCATGAACTGGAGCTCCTTCAGGCTCAGAATCACGTGGTCGCTGTTGCCGCGAAGGATCGCTTCCTCCATCTTGAACCGGACGACGTCGGCGGTATGATGATCCAGCTCGCCGCGCAGCCTGACGATTAGCACGTTACGGTAATGTTCCAATTCCACCTGCAAGCTCATCCTCATGTTCACTCCTCGCGTTGAATTTGGGGAGCACGAGCCGGTCCCGGACCTGCCTGGGCGGCCGGCGCCGGGTTCGCGTTGAATGGAGGATTCTACGCCGCGTCCGCCGTTTCCTGCCCCGCGACAAAACTAGAAGCAGAGCGCTAAAGGCAGACAAAATGCGAGCGGCGCAGGCGGATTTTGCTTATCGGGCGGCGTTTTAGCCGAACAGGCTGCCCATGGAGCGCTTGAACAGCGTCCACCAGCCCGCGCGTTCGACGGAAGACGGGGCGTCGACGGCGAATTCCGTCAGCACCTGGTCGCCCTGGTACACGATCAGCTTGCCGATCGGCTGATTGACCGTGACCGGCGCCTTCAGCGGCTGCAGCTTCAGCTCGTAGCGGATGTCCTTGACGGTGGTGCCCTTCTTCAGCAGCACGCTGTAGGAATGCTTCGCCGTGAGCTGCAGCTCCGGCCGCATGCCCTTCTCGACCTTCACGGTGCCCATCGGGTCGCCCTTCTTGAAGATCGTATGGTTCATGTACTGCGCGAACGAATAATCGAGCATCTGCGACACTTCCGCGTTACGCGTCTTCGTGTTCGGCTCGCCCATGACGACGGCGATGACGCGCAGGTTGTCCCGGTGCGCCGTGGCCGTCAGGCAGAACTTCGCTTCGCTCGTGAAGCCGGTCTTCAGCCCGTCCGCTCCCGTATAGAAGCGAACCAGCTTGTTCGTGTTGACGAGCCAAAACGGCTTGTCGCTCGTCTTGCGCAGGTAATCCTGGTACACGCCCGTGTATTTCGTGATTTCGCCGTGCTTCAGCAGCTCGCGCGACATGACGGCGATGTCGTGCGCGGACGAATAGTGCTCCGCCGCCGGAAGCCCGTTGCAGTTCGCGAAGTGGGTGTTCTTCAGCCCCAGCTCCGCCGCGCGCTTGTTCATCATGTCGACGAACGCCGACTCCGTGCCCGCGATCTTCTCCGCCATGGCGACCGACGCGTCGTTGCCCGACGCCATCGCGATGCCCTTCAGCATCTCGTCGACGGTCATCTGCTCGCCCGGCTCCAGGAAAATTTGCGAACCGCCCATCGAAGCGGCGTATTCGCTCGTCGGCACCTTGTCGGTCAGCTTGATGCGCCCTTCGTCGAGCGCCTCCATGATCAGCAGCATCGTCATGACCTTGGTGATGCTGGCCGGCGGCAGCTTGGCGTGGCTGTTCTTCTCGTATACGATGGTGCCGCTGTCGGCGTCCATGAGAATGGCAGAACGCGCGGATGGCGCCAGGTCGGCCGCTCCCGCGCCTTGCGGTGCCGTTTTTTCTTCGGCCATGGCCGATACGGGTACAGAAAGCGCCAAAATCATCGTCAACGCCAGGATGACGAAAGGTTTCACGTTGTTTTTCATCGAAGTTCTCCTCCTGAGTGATGCCCGCGGCATAGCTAGACCGCTAAAACGGCTAAAATCTCATTCCTAGTGTGCACCGATTGGGGGTAAAATATTCCAGCCGTCCGGGCAAAAAAAGAAAGGCATCCGACCGAAATCGGATGCCTTTCCCGTAGAATTCCCGAACGCGCTAGAAGCGCGTCACGCCTTGCTCCGTCACGATCGAGAGCAGCAGCGGGGACGGCTGCGCCGGCTCGTCGCCGATCGCGTACGCGTCCTGAACGCGGCGCAGCACCGCCTGCGCCGCGTCGCCGTCCTCGCGCACGTGCAGCAGCGCGATCGTCTCGCCTTCGCGGACTTCTTCGCCGACCTTCCGCCGCAGCGTGATGCCGACCGCGTGGTCGATGACGGAATCCTTCATCGCCCGCCCGGCGCCGAGCAGCATGGCCGCGAGGCCGAGCTCCTCCGCCTGAATGGCGTGGACGTGGCCGCTCTTCGGCGCCGGCACTTCGACGAGCACGGGCGCCTGCGGAAGCAGCGCGGGATCGTCGCCGACGGCGGGATCGCCGCCCTGCGCCGCGACGAATGCCTTGAACTTCGCGAGCGCCTCGCCCGAACGCAGCTTCTCGCGGAGCGCCGCCTCCGCTTCCTTCAAATTCGCCGCCTGGCCGCCGAGCACGACCATATGCGACGCGAGCGCGATGCACAGCTCGGTCAGATCGTCCGGACCGCGGCCGTGAAGCGTCTGGATCGCTTCCCGGACCTCCAGCGCGTTGCCGATCGCGAAGCCGAGCGGCTGGTCCATGTCGCTGATCAGCGCGGCCGTGCGGCGCCCGACCTGCGTGCCGATCTCGACCATCGCCTTCGCGAGCCGCTCGGAATCGTCCAGCGTCTTCATGAAGGCGCCGCTGCCGGTCTTCACGTCCAGCACGATGGCGTCGGCGCCGGCCGCGATTTTCTTGCTCATGACGGAGCTCGCGATGAGCGGAATCGACTCCACCGTCGCGGTGACGTCCCGCAGCGCGTACAGCTTCTTGTCGGCCGGGGCGAGATCGCCGCTCTGGCCGATGATCGCGACGCCGATGTCGTTGACCTGCGCGATGAAGTCCTCGCGCGCCAGCTCCGTGCGGAAACCTGGCATCGATTCCATCTTGTCGATGGTGCCGCCGGTATGGCCGAGGCCCCGGCCGGACATTTTGGCGACGGGCACGCCGCAGGACGCGACGAGCGGACCGATGATCAAGCTCGTTTTGTCGCCGACGCCGCCGGTGCTATGCTTGTCCACCTTGATGCCGCGGATGGGCGACAGGTCGACCCGATCGCCGGATTCGGCCATCGCCAGGGTCAAGAACGCGGTCTCCTCCGGATTCATGCCTTGAAAATAGACGGCCATCGCCCAGGCGGACATTTGATAGTCCGGAATTTCTCCGCGGCTGTAACCTTGTATAAGAAACGACAGTTCTTCGTTCGTTAACGATCCGCCGTTTCGCTTCTTGTGAATGATGTCGACCGCTCGCAAGCCTGATGACCTCCTAATGCGTACTTCCCGGTCGCGCGTGACGGCCCGTTCAGCCTTGAGCCGACTCCGGCGTCCGGTTTTTTTCGCGCTGTGCTTTGACGATGAGCTGGTCGAGCGTCTGGCTGAGCAGCAGGACGTCGCGGTTCAGGAACGTTCCCTTTCCCATGGCGGCGCTTACCAGCTGACCGCGCAGACGCTCGAGTAAATGATAGCTTTGCTTGTCCATGAAAAAAATTCCCCGCTTTATGAAGGATGGTGGATTAATGATCACGGACATTATACGACGACCATGCGGTAAAGAATGTCACAATGAGTCGAGACCGATTGTTACAATTGTGTTACAAACTATACCGAAGGAATCAGTCCCGTCACGAGTCCAAGGAACCGGGTTTTCACGCGTTCCGTCGTTTCCATGACCTCGCCGTGGGACAGCGGCTGATCCAAAATACCCGACGCCATGTTGCTGATGCACGAAATTCCGAGCACTTCCATGCCGGAATGATTCGCCGCGATGACCTCCGCGACCGTCGACATGCCGACAGCATCCGCTCCGAGGACGCGCATCATGCGGATTTCCGCCGGCGTTTCGTAGGACGGGCCGAGCACGGCCAGGTAGACGCCTTCCCGGAGCGAGAAGCCCTGCTCCCGGGCGACGTTCGCCGCCAGCTCGCGCAGGCGCTTGCTGTACGGCTGCGACATGTCCGGGAAACGGACGCCGAGCTCGTTGTCGTTCGGGCCGACGAGCGGATTGCGCCCTTGGAAATTGATATGGTCGCTAATCAGCATGAGATCGCCCGGGCTGTAGCCCGTGTTCACCCCGCCGGCGGCGTTCGTGACGATCAGCTTGGACGCGCCGATCGCTTTCATGACGCGGACCGGGAAAGCCGTCAGCTCGGGACCGTAGCCTTCGTACATGTGGAACCGGCCGCGCATCAGCACGACGGGACGCCCGGACAACGTGCCGATCATGAGCTCGCCGGCATGACCTTCCACCGTCGACGCCGGGAAATGCGGAATGTCCTCGTACGGGATCACGACCGCGTCCTCGATATAGTCGCCCAGAATGCCCAGGCCCGAGCCCATAATCAGGCCGACCTCCGGCTTGAGCGAAATTTTCCCCAAAATATACTCCGCCGCTTCGCGGACTTGCGCTGCGTTCAACATCTCCCTGTTTCCTCCTTGGTTGGTCATGCCCTAGATCAGTCGCCTGCCGGTTGCCGCCCAGCGCCCGGGCAGAGGCCGTTACTTCAGCTCGCCGAGGAACGACGCGCCGTTCGGCGGCCGCTTCGCGCCGAAGTTGTCGGCGATCGTGGCCGCCACGTCGGCATACGTGGCGCGCACGCCGAGCGAGCCGGAGCGCTTCAGCGCCGGACCGTAGACGAGCAGCGGCACGTATTCGCGGGTATGGTCGGTGCCCCGGTAGGTCGGATCGTTGCCGTGATCGGCCGTGACGATCACCAGGTCCCGCTCCCCGAGCCGCTTCTCCAGCTCCGGCACCGCCCGGTCGAACTCCTCGAGCGCGCCGGCGTAGCCCCGCGGGTCGCGCCGATGGCCGAACAGCGAGTCGAAGTCGACGAGGTTCGTGAACAGCAGACCGCGGAACGGCTTGTCCAGCGCGTCCAGCGTCTTCGCGATGCCGTCCGCGTTGCTCTTCGTCGGCAGCGTCTCCGTGACGCCTTCGCCGCAGAAGATGTCGTTGATCTTCCCGACCGCGATCACGTCAAAGCCTTCGTCCTTCAGCGCGTTCAGCACCGTCGGCTCCGGCGGCTTCACGGCGTAATCGTGCCGGTTCGGCGTCCGCTTGAACGCGCCCGGCTCGCCGACGTACGGCCGCGCGATGACCCGGCCGACCGCGAAGCGCTCGTCCATCGTCAGCTCGCGCGCGATTTCGCAGGCCCGGTACAGCTCCTCGAGCGGAATCAAGTCTTCGTGCGCGGCGATTTGGAACACGCTGTCCGCGGACGTGTAGACGATCCACTTGCCCGTCTTCAGCTGCTCCTCGCCCAGCTCGTCGAGAATCTCCGTCCCGCTCGCGGACTTGTTGCCCAGCACGCCGCGGCCGGTCCGTTCCGCGAACGCGTCGATCAGCTCCGCCGGGAAGCCGTCCGCGAACGTCTGGAACGGCACCGTGATCTTCAGGCCGGCGATTTCCCAGTGGCCCGTCATCGTATCCTTGCCCGAGGACACCTCGGCCATCTTGCCGTAATAGGCCCTGGGGCCGCCTTCCGGCGTCCAATCGCCCAGCGCTTCGATGCGGTCCAGTCCCCAGCGCCGCAGCTGCGGCAACTTCATCTCCGGCACCTCGCGCAAAATATGGCCCAGCGTATGGGCGCCGGCGTCGCCGAACGCCGGGGCGTCGGGCAGTTCGCCGATGCCGACGCTGTCGAGCACGATGACTGCAATTCGGTCAAAACGCATACGTTCACTCCGTTCTGGTTTCTCTTCTCGTGATGGGACGATAATGGCTAAGAAATGTTGCCTGCTTCATTCTTCATGCCGATAGCCGAATGCATTTCGAATGCTTGCCGACCGGTAACGGCCGGCTATGTATGCCGCCCCGCGCGCGGGTGGGCTTGACGGTACACGTCGTTGATCCGCGCCTTCGCGGGCTGCGCGTACTGCAGCGTCGCCTGCAGGCCGGCGTGGCCCATCATTTCCTGGACGGACCGGAGATCCGCCCCGTTCCGCAGCAGATGGGCCGCGAACGCCTGCCGCAGCGAATGCGGCGTCAGCTCCCGCTCGATGCCGGCGTCCCGCGCGGCCTGCTTCAGGATTTTCCACAAACCCTGGCGCGTTATCCGGCCGCCCTGCAGGTTCAGGAAGAGGGCTTGTCCGCCCGCCTTCGCGAGCTGGGGACGCACCCGCTCCAAGTAGGCGGTCAGGGCGTCCGCCGCCGCGCCGCCGACCGGAATGATCCGCTCGCGGCCCCGCGCGTCGACGCAGCGGATGATGCCCAGCTCGAGCCGCACGTGCTCGAGGTCGAGCGCGACCAGCTCGGACACGCGCATGCCCGTCGCGTACAGCGTCTCCATCATCGCCGCGTCGCGCATGCCCGCGTCGGAGGCCGCGTCCGGCGCGGCGAGCAGCCGCTCGATCTCCTCCGGCTCGAGCGCCTCCGCCTTGCGCTTGTCCGGCTTCGGCGCCTCCAGTCCGATCGCCGGATTCGACGGGATGCGCCCGCTGGCGACCAGCCCGTGGAAGAACGACCGGACGGCGACCATCTGCCGCGCGACGGTCGCCGCGGCCCGCCCCTGCTCCCGCAGCCGGTTAAAATAGAGGGACAGCTGATGCTTCTGCACGTCCTCCGCCCGGTCGACGCCTTCGCCTCGCAAATACGCCGTCATTTGAAGCAAATCCCGCTCGTACGACTGGAGCGTCTGGGGCGACTTCGGGCGTTCGCCCTGCCGCAGCGCGTCGATAAAAGCTTTTACGTCTTCGTTCATGCCGCGTTCCTTTCCGGGACGTACGGCCGCCGCCGGTCCACATGACAACATTCCACGGCCGGCCGGCCATATCCTGCAAACCGGCGCCGAATCTGTCGAAACCAAGGCGGACGGCCTACTCGCCGTACCAATAAAACAGCCGCAGCCGCTCCGCGATGCTGCCGTTCTCCCCTTCCTGCTGATCCGCCGCCTTGAATACCTTCAGCGCGTGTCCCTGCGGCACGCGGTACGGATCGTCCGGCGCGATCCAGACCGCGATCAGCCGGCAGCCGCCGTACATCGTCACCGTGAACACGCCGAGCAGCAGCACGAACAGCAGCCGCCGCAGCCATCTGCGCACCGATACAACCATCGATCGCGTCCCCTTCCCATGCGAAAACGGACATGAGCCGCGGCCCGCTTCCCGGGGCCATGGTTGTCCTTTACATCACCATATGAGAAGAGCGCCCCGTTCATGCCTAGGCGGACCGGGCGTTTGCCGGCGGAAGGATGCGAACCGCCGGGCGGACGCTACGACGCGCGGAATGGCGGGCGGCGTTAGCGGCGGCGCTCTAGCTCAGCTTCTCGAAGCGGATGCTTTCGAGCAGCTGCTCCATGCTGACATAGGGCATGCCGACGGCTTCGGCGACCTGCGGATGCGTCACGCGGCCTTTGAACGTGTTGACGCCTTTGCGCAGCGGCTCGTTGTGCCGGACCGCTTCCTCGAGCCCTTTGCCGGCCAGCTCCAGCGCGTACGGCATCGTCGCGTTCGTAAGCGCGAGCGTCGACGTCCGCGGCACGGCGCCGGGCATGTTCGCGACGGCGTAATGCAGCACGCCGTGCTTCTCGTAGACGGGATCCTTGTGCGTCGTCACCCGGTCGATCGTCGCGATGGTGCCGCCTTGGTCCACGGCCACGTCCACGATCACCGCGCCTTTCTTCATGCTCTTGACCATGTCCTCGGTGACGAGATGCGGCGCGCGGGCGCCCGGAATGAGCACGGCCCCGATCAGCAGGTCCGCCTTCTTCACCGCGCTGGCGATATTGTACGCGTTGGACATCAGCGTCCGGATGCGCCCGCCGAACACGTCGTCGATGTAGCGCATCCGCTCGGCGCTCCGTTCGAGAATGACGACGCTCGCGCCCATGCCGAGCGCGATCCGCGCGGCGTTCGTGCCGACGATGCCGCCGCCGAGAATGATGACTTCCGCGGGCGGGACGCCGGGCACGCCGCCGAGCAAAATGCCGCGGCCGCCGTAGAACGCCTCCAGAAACTGCGACCCGACCTGCACCGCCATGCGCCCGGCCACCTCGCTCATCGGCGTCAAGAGCGGCAGACTGCCGTTCGCCAGCTGGATCGTCTCGTACGCGACGCCTGACACGTCCTTGTCGACGAGCGCCTTCGTCAATTCCGGCGCGGCCGCCAGATGCAGGTACGTGAAGAGCAGCAGGCCCTCCCGGAAGAAGCCGAACTCCTCCGGCAGCGGCTCCTTGACCTTCATGATCATCTCCGCCCGCGCCCAGACCTCCTTGGCGTCGTCGACGATCGTCGCCCCTTCGCCCTCGTACGCCTCGTCCGAAAAGCTGCTGCCCGCGCCGGCTCCGCTTTGAACGAGCACCTCGTGGCCGGCCGCCTTCAGCATCGCCGCCCCGGCCGGCGTAAGCGCGACGCGGTATTCGCTTGCTTTGATTTCTTTCGGCACGCCGATGATCATAACGCATCTCCCTCTCCTGTTTCCTTGCTTCATCATATACAGGCAGCGGACGGGTTGACAGTCCTCGCTGATACGATTTCCTCGGCTGACATAAATTATGTACCCCGGGAGGCGAATGCCCAAGCCCCCGTGCGGACGCCTCCATACACTGCAGTAATGGCTTCGCCACGCATCGCCCATGTCGTCTATCGCAAAAGGAGGTACTGCCTTGCCCAAGGTGGAGAAGCTGCTGCTCAGCTGTTCGTCGGCCCGCTCGTCCGCCCATACGACGCGGAAACTGATCGGCTTCAAGCGGCGCGGCCAATACGTGAGATGCATGAACCAACTGGCGAATTACGGCATTAAACCGATCAAAAGCATTCGGCGCGGCCGGCTGATCGTCTGCTATCTCGACAATCGCCGTACCGACAAGCTCCATTCGCTCGCGGCACATCCCGACGTCAAATTCATCGAACCGGACTCCAAAGTCCGCGCGCACGGCATCGGCCCGGGAACGGGGAGCGGCCCCGTCCGGATCCGAAGCTGCCGTCCGGCGTCCCCGTACGTGAAACGCAAGCTCCGCGCGAAAAGCGCCAAAGCCGGCGTGCGCTCGAACGATTCCGGCGGCTCGGCGCCCTGGAACGTCAAGCAGGTTCAGGCGCATGCGGTCTGGCCGTCGACGCGCGGCGGCGGCGTCGGCATCGGCATCATCGACACCGGCATCGGCAAAAACGCCGATCTGTACGTCTCCGGCGGCGTCAACACGATGGGCGGCAGCTCGTACGCGGACGACAACGGCCACGGCACGCACGTCGCCGGCATCGCGGCCGGACTCGGCAAGAACGGCTTGACCGGCGTCGCGCCCGGCGCCAAGCTGTACGCGGTCAAGGCGCTCGACGCGAACGGCGCCGGTTACATTTCGGACTTGATCAAGGGCATCGAATGGTGCATCAAGAAAAAAATTCCCATCATCAACATGAGCCTCGGACTCGAGGGCGAAACGAGCTCGGCCCTGAAGGAAGCGGTGGAACGCGCCCGGAAGAGCGGCATCGTCGTCGTCGCCTCGGCCGGCAACAGCGGCCCGTCGAACAATAACGGCATCGACCAGCCCGCGCGGTATTCCGACGCGATCGCCGTCGCGGCCACCACGAAGAGCGGCCGGATCGCCGAGTTCAGCAGCCGCGGTTCCGGCATCGACGTGGCGGCACCCGGCAGTTACATCAAATCGACGAAGCCGGGCGGCGGCTACGCCGTCATGTCCGGCACCAGCATGTCGTGCCCGCATATCGCCGGCGGCGCGGCCCTGCTGAAGGCGCTCAATCCGAGCCTCACGCCGTACGGCGTCAAGAAGCGCCTGCGCGCGTCCGCGAATAAGCTGTCCGGCTACGGCTCGAAGGTGCAGGGCTACGGCGTGGCCCAGCTGTCGGACGCCGCGGGCATCGAGCGCGAGGCCGAGTCGGCGCGGCATCGGAGCAAGGCGCGCGCGTCCGCCCGGCGCAAGAAGAAATAAGCGACAAAAAAACTCCCTTTAACAGCGGAGCCCAGTCGGTGGACTGTGCACCCTGCGGAAGGGAGTTATTGTTGGTCCGGTTTGGCCAGATTGTTTTTCGCCCTGCAATTTTTGCATACCCCTTGAAAATCAAGCCGGTGGTCGACAACCGTGAAGCCGTATTCCTTCTCCAACCGTTCCTCGAGCGGCCCGAGCCAATCTTCCAATATTTCGCTCATCGTGCCGCATTGGACGCAGATGAGATGATGGTGATGATGTTTGTTGTTATCAGTCCGCAAGTCGTACCGCGCGACGCCGTCGCCGAAGTTCAGCTTCTCCACGACGTGGAGCTCGCTGAGCAGCTCGAGCGTGCGGTAGACGGTGGCAAGCCCGATCTCGGGCGCTTTATCCTTAACGAGCATGAAGACGTCTTCGGCGCTCAGATGATCCTCTTCGTTCTCCAATAGCACGCGAACGGTCGCTTCCCGCTGCGGAGTCAGCTTGTACCCCTGCGACTGCAGCTGCTGCTTGACTTTATCAATCCGGGATTCCATGGCTTTCCCCCTCGCAACATGACTTCGGCTGGAACCGGTGTGGGTTTCAGCTTTAATTATAGGTGCTTCTATCGAGGAAAGTCAATTTTTTTTAGAATGATTCCAATTCAGCGGGAAGCCCCGCCACGAGCGGCGCGGCCCAGCGCAGCAGGATCGGCGTCACGTACGATTCTACCAAAGCCGCGGCGATCAAGAGAACGAGCATCGCGGCGGCCGTCGCCGTATACGCGAGCAGCGGGCGGCCCAGCGGGCCGAAGCGGCCGAAGAGGCGGCTCTTCGCGACGTGGACGGCGAACGTGACGGCGGAGACGCTGGCGATCAGGAAGGCCGGCACCGCGATCAGGTTGACCGGGGCCACCGACGCGAGCGAGAACGCGAGCCCCTTCCAGGCGAATTCCCGGACGAGCATGCCGATCGCGAAGCCGACGAGCACGCCTTTCAAGAAGTCCAGCGCGAGCACGAACGGCATGCCGACGACGGTCAGGCCGAGCACCCAGACGAGCAGCAGCCATTTGGCCTGAAACCAGGCCCGGTCCGCGAACGTCTCGCCGCCCTGCGCCATCGTGCCGTTCTGGATATGAAGAATGAATTGCCGGATATCGTCGGACAGGTCTTGCTGCTGGTCCAGCGTCAAGGCGTTGATCATCAGCGCGCCGAAAACGACGCCGACGACGAAGAGCACGAAGACGAAGACGTAGAGCGACAGCCGGTCCTTCACGGACGTCTGAAGCGCGGAAGTTCGCATGGCACATTCCTCCAACCTGGGTTGGTACAGTGTATGTCCAAGCGTCCCCGCCTATGCCCGCCGCCTGCCGGCGGCCGGACTTCATCAATCCGGCCCTCATCATCCGGTTCAGTCCGGTTGCACGACCTTGCCGTATCGGCCGCCGCCGCCCGCTTGCAGGCGAAGCCCGCCGAGACGCGCCGAGACGATCATGGCCGCCGCCTGCGCGCCCGCCGTCTCCGCGAGCTCGGCTTCGGGCGCGTCGTGGAGAATGGCCATCTCCGTGCCGAAGCGCGCCAACAGCTTGTCCAGCGTCTTCCGGCCGATGCCGGGTACGAACTCGAGCGGCACTTGATAGACGTATTTCGGCCGGTCCTCCGGCACGACGGACTCGACGCGTCCCGCCCGCTCCGCGAGCTCGAGGATCCGGTCCAACACGCCCCGGACCTGCTTCGGGCTGCCGCATTGGGCGCAGCGCTCGCCGTCCCCGTCCGCTTCGGCGAGCGAGCCGCAGTTCAGGCAGAAGGTCCGGTGATACTTGCCGAGCACGGGGTTGAGGCCGTAGTTGGCCGCGATGGCCCGGCCCTCTTCGCCGCGCAGGGCCATCGCGAGCTCGCGGAAGGACGGCTCGGCGAGCCGCAGCTCGTTATATTCGCGGCCGATTTTGGCCAAGGAATGCGCGTCCGAATTGGTCAAGAACGGATAACGGTCCAGGTCCGGCACGCAGCCCGCCATCCGGGTGTCCGAGCTCAAGCCGAGCTCGACGGCGTCGACGAGGCCGGGGTCGAGCGTGTCGGCCAACCGGTCGGAGCAGCTGCCGAACAAGCTCTTGTGCGGCGTGAACACATGCGCGGGCACGAATAAGCCGCCCCTGCCCTTCGCTTCCGCCTGCAGCTCGCGGCTCGGCGCGTACAGCCGCTGCGAGCTGAGCCGGACGTTGCGCATATGCTTCGCGAGCCATCCCGTGAAATCCCGCATCGCGGCGAGATCCGGCAGGAAGACGAGGTGATGCGCGGGGCCGAAGCCGGCGTCCCGCACTTCGATTTCGGCGCCGAGCAGGATGACCGTGTCCCGGTAGCGGATGCCGCCGCCCTCGGCCTCCGTCATCTCGCCGCGGTCCAGCAGCGCCTCGATGTCCTCCTGCACGCCCGGCGACTGGCAGTCGATGACGCCGAGCAGGGAGATGCCTTTGCGGACGGCCGCTTCGTGCGCGATGTTCCGGAACGTCAAGTCGCGGCTGCCGCTGATTTTAACCGGTTCCCCCCGCTCGGTCCGCCCGATGTGCAGATGCAGGTCGGCGAACACCCGCCGCAGCGGAGCCGGACCTTCGGCGCGGCCGGCGGTATCCGCTTGCCCGTTCATTAAATCTCTCCCGTCAGCCGGTATACTTGCCAGGCGTACACCGCAAGCACCGTCTTGGCGTCGCTGATGCGCTCTTCCCGGATATATTGCTGCGCCTGCTCGAACGTGATCGCCTCCACGGCCAGAAACTCATCCTCGTCCGGCGCGCTTTCCCCCTTGACGAGATCCTCGGCGAGATACACGTACAGCTTTTCGTCGGCAAAGCCCGGCGACGTGTAGAACGCGCTCAGCGGACGCAGCTTGCCCGCCTTGTAGCCCGTCTCCTCCTCCAGCTCGCGCGCCGCGGCCGCCATCGGATCCTCCCCGGCGTCCAGCTTGCCCGCCGGAATCTCGATCTGGAATTTCTCCATCGGCTTGCGGTACTGCTCCACGACGAGCATTTTGTCGCCGATCAGCGCCAGAACCGCCGCGGCCCCGGGATGGCGGACGATTTCGCGCGTCGCCGTGCCGCCGTTCGGCAGCTGAATCGTATCCACTTGCAGCGAAATGATTTTCCCCTGAAAAATCGGTTCGGTCTTCACCGTGACTTCCCGGTATTGCTCGGTCTTCTCCAGCATGGTCGCTTCTCTCCTCGCGAATCGGTTGGTTGGCATAACTTGTCCGCCCCCCGCATACCCTCTATCAAACGGAGCATTCGGTCGGAACGCGCGATCGGAATGACGAACGGTATCGAGGGGGCAAACGACATGAAACAATATCTCGAAAACGGTCACTTGACGCTCGTGGGCAAAGCGTGGGAAATTCGCCATCAACTGAAGCTGCTCAGCAAAGCCGGCGCGAAGAGCAATGCGGCGCAAAGCCCGACGCTGCGCGAGTGGCTGCAGGCGTCGGTCCGCGCGCGGTAACGCGGCCGCGCGCCGGTTCGATGCGGCAAAACAGTCGGAACCGCAACCGGCACCGGCCGGTCGAACCGTCCTAAACGAAAGAGGAAGGGGCAGCCCGGGCGTAGACGATGTCTACCGCTTCCCGGGCGCCCCTCTTCTGCTTGGCGCCGCCTCGCGAGCCCGACCCCATCCCCGTCCGAACGCCCGCGGCCCGCAACGCGGATTACGCTTACGCCTTGCGCTGCGCGGTCAACGCGATGATCGTCAAGACCAGCTCGGCCGTCTTCTCCAGGTCCGACGCCTTGATTTGCTCGTTCGTCGTATGAATATGCTCGTACCCGACGGCCAGGTTCACCGTCGGCACGCCGAAGCCGTTGAAAATGTTCGCGTCGCTGCCGCCGCCGGAGTGGAACGTGCGCGGCGCGGCGCCGATCTTCGCGATCGCTTCCTTGGCCAGCTCCACGACCGGCGCGTCGTCGCCATGCATGAACGCCGGATACGCGAGCCGATTGTCGAACTCCGCTTTCGCCCCGTACTCCTTCGTCACCGCGTCCACCGCCGCGCGCATCGCTTCGACCTGCTTCTCCAGCTTCTCGTTCGCGATGCTGCGCGCCTCGCAGTCGAGCTTCACGTAGTCGCAGACGATGTTCGTGGCGCCGCCGCCCTCGAAGCGGCCGATGTTGGCCGTCGTCTCGTGGTCGACGCGCCCGAGCGGCATCCGCGCGACCGCTTTGCTGGCCACTTGAATCGCGCTGATGCCGTCCTCCGGATTGACGCCGGCGTGCGCGGATTTGCCGTATATCTTGATGGTGATCTTCGCCTGCGCCGGCGCGGCGACCGCGATCGCCCCGACTTCGCCGTTCGAATCGAGCGCATAGCCGTAAGCGGCTTCCAGCTTCGACCGGTCAAGCGCCTGCGCGCCGACGAGCCCGCTCTCTTCGCCGACGGTAATGACGAACTGCACCGGGCCGTGCGGCAGCTGCCGCTCCTTCAGCACGCGAATCGCCTCGAACATGGCCGCGAGCCCCGCTTTGTCGTCGCTGCCGAGGATGGTCGTGCCGTCGCTTCGGATATACCCGTCGTCGTCCAGGCGCGGCTTGATGCCGTTGCCCGGCGTCACGGTGTCCATGTGCGAGGTGAAGAAGATCGTCGGCGCCCCTTCCGCGCCGCTGGCTTGCAGCTTGACGATCAGATTGCCCGCTCCGTGGCCGGTGATCGCCGCCGCGCCGTCCTCCTCCACCGACAAGCCGAGGTCGGCAAATTTCTTCGTCAACACGTCGCAGATGCGACGCTCGTTCTTCGTCTCGCTGTCCACCTGCACGAGCTCCATGAATTCCGCAATCAATCGGTTCCGGTCGATCATCGGCTTTCCTCCGTCCGTCGTTATCGTTTACAATAGGGACAGGTCTGATGGCATACCCTCTTATTTTACACGAAAGGAGCATCCTGCCATGCGTCCCAACGCCATGATGAAAGCTTTTATTTGGGTGCTAATCGCGTCCCTCTTGATTTCCACCCTGCTGATCGGCATCGGCTGGATTTTCGAGTAGCCCTTCCAGCCGCCCGACGGTCAGCCCGAACCGGCGGCAGAAGTAAGGCAGCAGCTCCGACGCGACCTGCTCCACGCTCCGGTGAAGGCCGGTCACGTCCGCGAGCGACGTCACGGCGTACTCCTGAATGCCGCACGGGATGATGCCCTTGAAGCCGTCCTGCGCGATGCCCGCCTTCACGTTCAGCGCGAAGCCGTGGCTCGTCACGAACCCCCGCCTCGTCCGCGCTTTATTGAATTTCACGCCGATCGCCGCGATCTTCTCGTCGCCGATCCAAACGCCCGTGTATTCGGGCTTGCGGCCGCCGACGACGCCGTAGCCGGCCAGCCAATCGATGATGACCTGTTCCAAATCCCGCAAGTATTGGTGCAAATCCAGATTCGCGCTGTCCAGGTACAGCAGCGGGTAGCCGACGAGCTGCCCCGGGCCGTGGTAGGTGATGTCGCCGCCGCGGTCGATCTGGAACAGGCCGATGCCGCGCTGCGCCAGCTCCTCCTCGGAATACAGCAGGTGCTCGGGATGCTTCTGCGAACCGACCGTGTAGGTCGGCGGATGCTGAAGAAGGAGCAGCGACTCGCGCCGCTCCCCCTTGTCGATCTCTTTCACGCAGGCTTTCTGCAGGTCCCAAGCTTCGGCGTAGCCCATCATGGGCACGTACCGCACATCGATCGCTTTCACGTTCGTTGTCATCGCTTGTTCGCCTCGTTTCAATACAGCTTCGTATCCAACGTGAAGCCTTCCAAATTTTCTTTGACGCGCTGCAGGAACCGTCCGCAGATGACGCCGTCCAAGATCCGATGGTCCAAGGACAAGCAGATGTTCGCCATGGAACGCACCGCGATCATATCGTTGATGACCACGGGCCGCTTGACGATGGACTCGAACGTCACGATCGCGGCCTGCGGATAGTTGATGATGGGATAAGACAGAATGGACCCGAAGGAGCCCGTGTTGTTGACCGTGAACGTGCCGCCTTCCATGTCGGCGAGCGTCAGCTTGCCTTCGCGGGTCTTGCGGGCGAGATCCTCGATTTCGCGGGCAAGCCCGGCGATGTTCTTCTGATCCGCGTTCTTGATGACGGGCACCTTCACCGCGTCCTCCGTGCCGACGGCCAGTCCGATGTGGATGTCGCGCTTGACGATGATCTTATCGACGGCCCAGACGGAGTTCATGATCGGGAAATCCTTGATCGCGTTGACGACGGCCTTGACCCAGAACGCCAGATAGGTCAGGTTGACGCCTTCGCGCTTCATGAAGTCTTCCTTCAGCTTGTTGCGCAAGGAGACGAGGTTGGTGACGTCGACCTCCATCATCATCCACGCGTGCGGGATTTCGGTCACGCTCTGGCGCATGTTGCGCGCGATGGCATTGCGCACCGGCGTCACGTCGATGAAATACTCGCTCCGGCCCGGCAGCTGATGCCCTTCGATCTCCACCTTCGGAATGCGCGGGGTCTCCGACAGGTGAAGGCCCGTCGAGCGCACCGGCTCCTTGGAGTTCAGGTTCGGCACGGCGGCCGGCGGCTGCGGCGCGGATGGCGCCGATGCCGACGGCTTGGCGCCGCGGCCGTTCTCGATGTACGCGAGCACGTCCTTGCGCGTGATCCGGCCGCCGAGTCCCGTTCCCTGCACGTACGTCAGATTGACGTTGTGCTGGACGGCCAGCTGCTGGACCGCCGGCGAGAACCGGTGGCGCATGCCGTCGTCGCCGTCCGTCTCGCCGCGGTCGGCCAAGCCCTGCGCGCGGACCGCGGCGCGGTCGCCGCTGCTCACGCTCGTCGCCGGCGCGGCCGTCGGCGCGTCCTCGGCGCCTGCCGGCGAGCCGCCCGTGTCGCCCGCGCCTTCCTCATCGGTCTCGATCAGGCAGACCGGCGTGCCCACCGGCACCGTTTCGCCGTCGCCGACGAGGATTTTGATCAGCCGGCCCTGCACGGTCGCGGGAAGTTCGGCGTTCACTTTATCCGTTAAAATTTCGCAGATCGGCTCGTACATGTCGATCGTATCGCCCGGCTGCTTCAGCCATTTGTCGATGGTCGCGGTGACTAGCGATTCGGCGAGCTGCGGCATGACGATTTCCGTCATTGTTTTCATTCCGACCACTCCTAAACGTATGCGTGATGTCGGCGCCTTCGCTCCCTAGTACACCGCCAGGCGCTTCATGGCTTCCTTCACTTTGTCCTTGTTCAGCATGAAAAACTTCTCGCCCGGCGGGTTGATCGGCATCGCCGGCACGTCGGGGCCGCACAGCCGCATGATCGGCGCGTCCAGCTCGTACAGCATCTCTTCGGCGATGATCGCGGATACTTCGGCGCCGACGCCGCCGAATTTGTTGTCCTCGTGCACGATCAGCACTTTGCCCGTGCGGCGCGCGGCTTCGAGGACCGCTTCCGTATCGAGCGGCTGCAGCGAGCGCAGGTCGAGGACATGCGACGAGATGCCTTCCGCTTCCAGCTCGGCCGCGGCTTCCATGATGAAATGTAGCGGCATGCTGTAGCTGATGACGGTAATGTCGTCGCCTTCGCGCAGCACGTTCGCTTTGCCGATCTCGACCGTGTAGTCGCCTTCCGGCACATCGCCGCTGACCAGCTTGTAGCATTTTTTATTTTCGAAATAAAGGACGGGATCCGGGTCGCGAACGGCCGCTTTCAGCAAGCCTTTCGCGTCGTACGGCGTATACGGCGCCACGATCTTGAGACCCGGCGTGCCGAAGAATACGGATTCCGGGCACTGGGAATGGTACAGGCCGCCGAATATGCCGCCGCCGATCGGCGCGCGGATGACGAGCGGGCAGTTCCAGTCGTTGTTGGAACGGTAGCGGATTTTCGCCGCCTCGCTGATGATCTGGTTCGTGGCCGGGAACATGAAGTCGGAGTACTGCATCTCGGCGATCGGCTTCATGCCGTACATCGCCGCGCCGATGGCGGCGCCGGCGATGGCCGATTCCGCCAGCGGCGTATCGAGCACGCGGTCCTCGCCGAACTGCTCCAGGAGCCCTTTCGTCGTCGTGAAGACGCCGCCCTTGTACCCGACGTCCTCGCCGAGCACGAACACGTCCTCGTCGCGTTCCATCTCTTCCTTCATGGCCAAACGGATGGCATCGATATAGTCCATTTTCGGCATGTCAGCGTCCTCCTCTGCCTGCGTCGTCGCCGTCGTAGACGTGATACAGGATGTCTTCCGGCTCGGGGAACGCCGCTTTGTCGCCGTAGGTCGTCGCTTCGTCGACGGCCGCCTTCACTTCCTGCTGCAGCAAGGCGTCACGCTCCTCGTCCAGGACGCCGCAGTCGATCAGATACTGCCTGAACTTCGGAAGACCGTCCTTGCCGCGGTGCATCTCGATCTCTTCCTTCGTCCGGTAAGCCGTGTCCTCGTCGGACGTGGAATGCGGCGACAGCCGGTACATGACGGCTTCGACCAGCGTCGGCCCTTCGCCGCGGATCGCGCGTTCGCGCGCTTCTTTCACGACGCGGTATACCTCGAGCGGATCGTTGCCGTCGACGGCGACGCCCGGAAAGCCGTAGCCGAGCGCGCGGTCCGCGATCCGGCCGCCGACCTGCTTGTGCAGCGGAACGGAAATCGCGTATTGGTTATTTTCGCACATGAAGATCACCGGCAGCTTGTGCACGCCCGCCATATTGGCGCCTTCATGGAAGTCGCCTTGGTTGCTGGAGCCGTCGCCGAACGTGACGAAGCTGACGAACTCCTTCTTCTTCATCTTAGCCGCGAGCGCGATGCCGACGGCGTGCGGTACCTGCGTCGTGACCGGGCTCGACCCCGTGACGATGCGAAGACGCTTGGAGCCGAAGTGGCCGGGCATTTGGCGGCCGCCGCTGTTGGGATCGGCCGCTTTGGAGAATAGGCTGAGCATCAGCTCGCGCAAGGTCATGCCGACCGAAAGAACGAACGCGTAATCGCGGTAATAGGGCAAAAAGTAATCCTGCTCGCGGTCAAGCGCGAAAGCGGCCCCGACCTGCGCCGCCTCCTGGCCGATGCCGGAGACGTGGAATTTGATCTTCCCCGCCCGCTGGAGCAGAAGACAACGCTCGTCGTAACGCCGGCCCGTCAGCATCAGCTTATACATCTCGATCACTTGTTCATCCGTGAGTCCAAGCGCCGCATGCTTCGGCTGCTTGACGGCGGATTCCGATTGAGTCATGAGGTTCGCCCTCCTTTTAGCTGCTATTATAACCAGGTACTAAGACTTGCCTATACCCATTATAACCGACTTCGGGACAAAAGGAAATGCTGCCTCGTTTTGCCTCTTTCCCGCGGCGCGTCCCGATTCAGAACGCCAGCGCCTTCCCGTCGACGGCGAGCATCGCTTCGCCCAGCGCCTCCGAGAGCGTCGGATGCGGGTGAATGACCTGCGCCACTTCCCACGGCGCGGCGTCGAGCAGCATCGCGAGCGACGCTTCCGACAACAGGTCCGTCGCGTGCGGACCGACGAGGTGGACGCCGAGCAGGTCGTTCGTCTTCGCGTCCGCGATCACTTTGGCGAAGCCTTCCGGCTCGCCGAGCACTTGCGCCTTGCCGATCGCCTGGAACGGCACCTTGCCGACTTTGATAGCATGTCCTTGTTTGCCGGCTTCGTCCTCCGTCAGTCCGATCGAGGCGATTTCCGGCTTGGCGTAGATCGCCCGCGGGATGCGGGCATGCTCCGGCGCCTGTTCGGCGCCGCCGAGAATATGTCCGACCGCGACGATCGCTTCGTGCGCGGCGGCGTGCGCCAGCTGCATCCCTCCCGTTACGTCGCCGACGGCGTAGATATGCGGCTCGTTCGTCTGGAAGAACGCGTTGACCTTGATCGCGCCCTTCTCGACGCGGACGTCGGTGTTTTCCAGGCCGATGCCTTCGACGTTCCCTTGCCGGCCGACCGAAACGAGCAAGCGTTCCGCGGTCAAGATGACGGGACCGTCGGCCGTATCCGCCGTAACGGAACCTACGCCGTCACTAAAGGTATACGTTTCCGGCTTCAATTGGATGCCGGTTAAAATCCGCACGCCCCGGCGCCGCAGCTGCTTGGTCAATTCGGCCGCCGCGTCGGCGTCCTCGCCGGGGAGCAGCCGCGCGGCGGATTCCGCCAGCGTCACCTCGATGCCGAAGTCGATCAGCATGGACGCCCATTCCACGCCGATAACGCCGCCGCCGACGATCAGCACCGACTTCGGCAGCTCGTCCATCTCCAGCGCCTCGTCACTCGACATGATCCGGCCTTCCACGGGCTCGAGCCCTTTCAAGATGCGCGGCCGCGAGCCCGTCGCGATGATGAGATGGGCCGGCACGACCGTCTCCATCTCGCCGTCCGCCAGCTCCACCGCCACGCTCCCGCTCTTCGGCGAGAAGATCGACGGGCCGATCACGGTCCCGCTCCCGTGAAGGACGGTGATGCCGTGCTTGCGCATCAAGTACTGCAAGCCCTTGTACAGATTTTCGACGGTACCGTTCTTGCGCTGCTGCACCTTGGCGAAATCAAGCGTGACGGCGCCGTCCACCTGAACGCCGAACGCGTCGGCCTTGCGCAGCGTGGCGAACACCTCCGCGCTCCGCAGCAGCGCTTTGCTTGGGATGCATCCTTTATGTAAACACGTTCCGCCGAGCTTCTCCTTCTCGATAACGACGGCTTTCTTTCCCGCCTGCGCGGCTTTGATGGCCGCCGTATATCCTGCGATGCCTCCGCCGATGATGGCAATGTCGCACGCGATCGTCATGGTCGTTCCCCTCTCCGTATGGTCAAGCTGATCCACTTCCTATTGTACCTGTTTTCGTTCCGCGGGAAAACTCCGGCGGTTTTTCCAAATGGACAGTCCTGCGCGGAAAAGGTATGATGATTACCGTAGAAGCGTTTTCCGCAAGGCAACGGGAGGTTCAAACAGAAATGAAGCAGGTACTCATTCGATTCATCGCGGTTCTGCTGCTCGTAATTCCGGGTCTCGGCGCCACGTACGGTTTTCTGCTCATGAAAGACGCGATCTTTCATTTCTTCGCTTCCTTCGGCGACGATGCCTCGGTCGCGCATCCGTTCGAATGGTGGCGCTTTATCGCCGGTCTGGCGTTATTTTTGCTCGGCGTCGGCTTCATCGGCGGCTGGACGTTCTTCCGCGACCGCAAGCGCAATTACGTCGCGACGCGTTTCCGCAAGAAGCGGCCTCGTCCGCCGCGGCCGCAAGCGTAATCTTACTCGGGTTAATGGACATGCGGGTCCGATCGGCGCAGCTTCTCGCGGCGAGCCTCGGACGGCAGCGCAAAAGGGCAGGCTCTCCTTGTTTCGGAGAACCTGCCTTTTTCATTTGCTTTAGCATTTGTTTTTTCATTTGCTTTTGCATTTGCTTTTCATTTGCTTTTGCATTTGCTCGTGCGCCTGTTCTGCTCATGCTCGCGGAATGGCTTGCTTCCGGTTCTGACTTCAAGCGCTTGGGCGGTCTGATCAGGATGCGGCTGCGTTCGGCGCGATGACGCGATCGACGATGCCGTACGCCACCGCTTCCTCCGCGCTCATGAACCGGTCGCGGTCGGAGTCCCGTTCGATCTGCTCCACGGACTGCCCCGTATGATGCGACAATAGCGCGTTGATTTTCGCCCGCGTCTTCAAGATCCAGCTGGCATGGATTTGAATGTCGCTCGCCTGCCCCCTCGCGCCGCCGAGCGGCTGGTGGATCATGACTTCGCTGTTCGGCAGGACGAACCGCTTGCCCTTCGCGCCGCCGGCGAGCAGAATCGCGCCGAAGCTGGCGGCGAAGCCGGTGCAGATCGTCGAGACGTCCGGCTTGATGAACTGCATCGTATCGAAGATCGAGAAGCCCGCGGTGACGGAGCCGCCCGGACTGTTGATATACAGCTGGATATCCTTTTCCGGGTCGTCCGCCGCCAGGAATAGCAGCTGCGCGACGATGGCGTTGGCCATATGATCCTCGATCTCGCCGCTGACCATGACGATCCGGTCCTTCAGCAGCCGCGAATAAATGTCGTAGCTCCGCTCTCCCCTGTTGGTCGTTTCGATGACGTAAGGCGTCAAGTTCATGCGCATTCCCTCCTCGTTCGGTTACGCAGCAAACCGCATCGTAACGGACGAGGAGGAGCCGGCATCCGAAGACGCGAACCGCTGACCGAGCCGGCTGACCGCTTCCACGGGATCGATGAGGTGCGCTTCGGCGTTCGCGAGAACGACGAGCGCCTGAGGATCGCCGTGCCTTACCGCGTTTACGTAGGCCTGCAGCAGGCCTTCGTCGACGGCGGCGTCCGGCGCGCCCGACCGGTCAGGGTCGCGGAACCGCGCGCCGAGCTTAAGCTTCTCGACGGCGCTACGCGCCCGGTGAAGCGCCGCCTTCACCGCGCCTTCCGACGTCGACAGCTTCGCCGCGAGCTCGCCGTTCTTGAAGCCGAACAGCTCCTTCAGCAGAAACACGGTCCGCTGCAGCGGCGATAAATGCCCGATCAGCATTCCGAGCATATCCGTCAGTTCCGCGGAATCGCTATAGAATCGGCTTAGCGCGGCTTCGCTGCGCTGCATGGCCGCCAGCGCCAGCTCGCCCCGCTTCTTCCGCCTCGATTGGTCGACCGCGATGTTTTTCGCGGTGCGGAGCAAATACGCCGTCGGATTCGGATGCGCCACCGATCCGTTCATGACCTGCAATGCCCGCAGGCAGGTTTCCTGCACGAGATCCTCCGCGTCCCAGGCGGAGCGGGTCAACGACAGACAGTAGCGGTACAGCGTGAACCGCAGTTCTTCCACGGCCGCGGACGGCTGAAGCTTCGTCATTTGGCGTGCACCTCCTTATCCGTATGGTTTGCTTACACTGCGTAAACGAACGGCCCTGCCAAAAGGATACGCCCCGGAAGCCCGTTATACAACCGAATTCGGATTGACCGCCGCTTCCCCGCCGGCGTTCCGGAATAACGGCCCGAGCAAGGCGAACAGCGTAAACGCGCCGCCCAGCAGCAGGAACACGCTTTGGGTCGATACGTATTGTATGCTGGCTCCCCCGATGCTCGGACCGAGCAAGCTGCCGATGCTGAAATGGATCGACGCGATGACGTTGGCCGACGGCAATACATGCCGCGGGAGCAAATCGCCCGCATACGCCAGACCGAGCGAGAAGAACGAGCCGACCAAGCCGCCGATGAGCGACAGCAGGACGAACAACAGCGGAACCTGGCCGCCGGCAAGCGGCACCGCGAAGAAGAGCAGGCCCGCCGATAACGCGCAGCCCATCAGCACGCGCTTGCGCCCGACACGGTCGCTCAGCATGCCGAGCGGGAACATGACCACCAGGCTGCCGATGCCGAGGGCGGGCAGCAGCATCGATATCGCTTCTTTGCTCAGCCCGATCCGAAGTCCGTAGAGCGGGAAGTTGCTGTTCATCGTCGATTCCAGCAAGCCATAAAGAATCGCCGGCAGCAAGGCGAACCACGCGAGACGGTAAATGAGCCAAAAACGGTTGCCGCTCTCGGCGGATGCTTTCGCCGTTTCCGGGTATTCGCCGCCGAGCGTCAGCACGAAGGCGGCGACGAGCACGAACAAGACGGCATTCAGAACGAACGGCATCCAGCTGCCCGCGTTCGCCAGATTGATGCCGATCGGACCAAGGCTGAAGCCGATGCCGTAAGCCATGCCATAGAGCGAAATGACCCGGCCGCGGCGCTGCGGCGAAGCGCTGCTGACGATCCAGAGCTGCGTACAGTAATGGAGCGCGCTGTCGCCGATGCCGACGGCGATCCGCAAGATGAACCAGATCCATAACGTGCCGGAGAAGACCGGGAACAGCAGCGTAGCCGCCCCCGCGAGCGCGATGCCCGCGAGGATGCCGGCCTTATAGCCGAACCGGCGAATCGGCTTTTCGATGAAGAACATCATGCCGAACGTCCCGATGTACAGCGCCATGGAATTGAGGCCGTTCATATCCGACGAGACGCCCTGCTGATCGAGCAGAATGGCCAGCAAGGGGAGCAGCAGCCCCTGATTGAAGCCCGCGATGAGCGTGACGGACAATAAGATGGTTAGTCGTTTCCATGAAGGAGCGGAAGTAGATGTCAACGATGCCAAAAGAAAACAATCCTCCTATTTGCTTGAACAACGCGAAACGCCACTGCCCGCGAGTGGCCTCGCGGGAGCGGCGCTCCATCCAATCGAATGAATCGTTCGTAAGAAGTTATCCGTTGCGTGTTGTCCTAAGATACTTTGTGCTCGATGCGCAGCTTGTCGGCGACCATGGCGATGAACTCGCTGTTCGTCGGTTTCGACTTGCTGATGTTGATCGTGTAGCCGAACAAGTGGCTGATGCTGTCGATGTTTCCGCGCGTCCACGCGACTTCGATCGCATGGCGGATGGCGCGTTCGACGCGGGAAGGCGTCGTTTTGAACTTCTCGGCGATCGCGGGATAAAGCGTCTTCGTAATGGCGCCTAAAATTTCGATATTATTGTACACCATTGTAATCGCTTCGCGTAAATATTGATACCCTTTGATGTGAGCGGGCACGCCGATTTCGTGAATGATGCTCGTAATATTGGCGTCCAGGTTTTTGCCTTTGGCGATCGGGACGACGTTCGACTTCGGAACGGACACGGAAGAAGTCGTGGTGTACGATGAAGAAATAACCGTCGGATTGCCGACCAGCTGGCGGATGCGGTTCGCCAAAATTTCCATATCGAACGGTTTCAAAATATAATACGAAGCGCCGAGCTGCACGGCTTTTTGCGTTATGTTTTCTTGGCCGAACGCGGTAAGCATGATGATCTTGGGCATCTGAGGCAGGTTCATTTCGCGCAGGCGTTCCAGCACGCCGAGGCCGTCAAGATGCGGCATGATGATATCCAGGATCAATACGTCAGGGCGCGTTTCTTCCAAAATGCGCAGAACTTCCTCGCCATTGTACGCGACACCCGTAACAACCATATCGGTTTGTTCAGAAATATACTCGGAAAGCAGAGTCGTAAATTCACGGTTGTCATCAGCCAACAAAACTTCAATTCTTTGCAAGGTATAGTCCTCCTTAGACTTAAATCCTCAATGTAATGGTTGAGACGCAGTATCTTTACGTCTTTCCTGCTTGTTAAACATTTTCGACATGGTGCATAAAATTCCTTCTGTCGAATAATCTTTTTCTTTATTTTTTATTCGATGTGATTTATAATGAATAATTTATTACATGATGCATCATGGTTCGAATTTATTCGACAAATCAATCGTTCGGTCTTGTCATATGTACATCACTTTATCTAACGTAAGCTATAGATTCACTGTAGATCCGTTGTAGATCCGCTAATGTCTCCTCCCACAAACACATATCCGCATGAAGCAAAAAATCTTAAGGTGGCTTAAGCCGCCTTAAGATTTAAGTTCGTCGTCTTGAGCAATACCCCTGCATCCTGCAGCATCCACTCGATGAAGCAGCCGTACCCCGAGGTCGGATCATTGACGAAAACATGGGTCACCGCACCGATCAGTTTGCCGTCCTGTATAATAGGACTCCCCGACATCCCTTGCACGATGCCTCCGGTTTGCTGCAGCAGGCGGCGATCCGTAATTTTGATGACCATTCCCTTCGTGGCGGGCGATTGCTGCCGGGTCACGTGCACGACCTCGACATTGAAGCGCTCGACCTTCTGCCCGTTCACGACGGTGAGCAGCTGCGCGGGACCTTCCTTCACTTCTTCCGCGAATGCGACCGGTATCGACTGCTGATTGTAGCTGTGCGCCGGTAGCTCCTTCATCTTGCCGAATATGCCGAAGGACGTGTTGCGCTCGATATTGCCCAGCACTTTGCTTTCTTTGATGAAATGCGCCCGTTTTTCTCCTGGTTCGCCGTTTTGGCTCTTATTGATCGACGTCACGTTCGACTGAAGAATCTGTCCGTCGCCGACCTCGATCGGCGTCTGCGTGTCCATGTCGGTTATAACGTGCCCAAGCGCTCCGTAGACGCCTTGATCCGGCGCATAGAATGTCAGCGTGCCTACGCCGGCCGCCGAATCGCGAATGTACAGGCCGAGCCGCCAGGCGCGGTCTTCCGCATCGTAGACCGGAGAAAGCTTCGTTTCGAACAATCTCGTGCCGCGTTTGACCGTCAGTTGAAGCGGTTTGTTGGCGGTTCCGGCTTCTTCGGCCAGCTTGGCCACTTTATAAACTTCATTGACATAATTGCCGTTGATGCGCACGATCAAATCGCCGAGCTGCAATCTAGCCGTTTCGCCGGGAGAAACCTTCGTTCCTTTATCGTTGACGACTTGATGATGACCCACGACCATGATGCCGGCGGATTTCACTTTGACGCCGATGGTTTGTCCGCCCGGAATGACTCTCAGATCCGGAACGACGTTGACTTTGACCGTCTTAAATGGAATTTTGCCGAATAATTTCAGTTTGAGCGTCGTTTCCCCGCTGCTTGACGATTGAATCGTGAGCGGTTTGTTCAAATTAATGGAGGTAGAGCGGCCGCTTGAACCGTTGATCCGAAGCAGCTGCGAATCGGATGTGACTTGCGCGTGTACGGGCATGCTGTAATCCAGCTGTTTCAATTGCCCCGAGAATAAGCGAACTTCATTCGGAAAGGCGGCGAAATGTTGGATTGGCGAGGATAGACCAAGCATGCAGACGATGATGACGAGGAGTAAACCAAGCCACCGCTTCCGCTGGTAG
Source organism: Paenibacillus artemisiicola (assembly GCF_017652985.1). Lineage (GTDB taxonomy): Bacteria > Bacillota > Bacilli > Paenibacillales > Paenibacillaceae > Paenibacillus_Z > Paenibacillus_Z artemisiicola. The sequence continues at coordinate 304,218 of NZ_JAGGDJ010000003.1, read as the reverse complement.
GCATTCAATGACTTCACGCTCCCTGCTGCTGAATCGCTTGACGAGAAAGGTGGTTCGCCATTTGCGTACCTTTAAGGTATCCCTGCCCTTATTGTTTTATGTCGCCAAAAACATTCCCTGAATGGTTCTCTTATGCTCCCTTCTGCTTGTAAGCCAGGTCAAGCATTTCTTGCGCATGGTGGCGCGTTTTTTCCGTTACTTCCACGCCGCCGAGCATGCGCGCCAGTTCTTCGATCCGATTCGAATGGCTGAGCTCGGTTACCCGCGTCGACGTCCGTTCTGCCACGATCGACTTGCGGATTTCGTAATGATGTTCCGCCATGCAGGCCACCTGAGGCAGGTGCGTGATGGAGAACACTTGGCACTGACTCGACAGACGCGCCATTTTCTCCGCGATCGCTTGCGCGGCGCGGCCGCTCACGCCCGTATCGACTTCATCGAAAATCAGCACCGGCACTTCGTCGATGGAAGCGAAAATCGTCTTCAGCGCAAGCATGATCCGCGACATCTCGCCGCCGGAAGCGATCTTGCTGATCGGCTTAAGCGGCTCGCCCGGATTCGGCGCGATCAGGAACGCGGCCTCGTCGATGCCGTTCGCATGGAGCTTGTACCCCTCGCCGGCCGGCGTCTGCTCCAGCTGGACGCGGAACGTCGTCCGCTCCATTTGCAGTTGGCGCAGTTCGCTCTCGATCGCCGACGCGAGCCGGTCCGCGGCTTTGCGCCGCAATCCGGAAAGCTGGACGCCGAGCGCCGTGCAGTCGGTCAAATGCTTGACGAGTTCTTGCTGAAGCCGGGCCAAATGCTCGTCGCGATTTTCGATTTTATCCGTTTCGGCTTGGATGTTGCCCAAATACGCGAGAATATCGGGGATCGTTTCGCCATATTTACGCTTCAGGCTGTTGATCAGGTCGATCCGGTCCTCGATGAACGTCAGCCGTTCCGGATCCGATTCAACGCCGTCCCGGTAATCGCGCAGCTGAAATACCGCGTCCTCAAGCTGGTAGAACGCCGACTGAAGCTGCTCCAGCAGCGGATCGAGAATTTGCGGGTCGTACTCCCGGATGTCGGTTACCTTGCTCACCGCTTTGCTGACCGCGTCGAGTCCTTTATTGCCGTTCAGCAGGCTGTAGGCCTCCGCCGCCAAATCCCGGCGCTTGACCGACGACATCAGCTTCTGGCGCTCCTCGGCCAAGTCTTCGTCTTCGCCCGGCTTCAAGCGGGCAGACGCGATCTCCTCGATCTGGAACCGGTACAGGTCGAGCATCTGCATGTTTTGGCGCGAGGTCTCTTCCAGGCTCTTCAGCTCCGCGCGAACCTTCTCGTATTGTTTGTAAACGACGCGATAAGATTCCAGCGTGCCCAGCACCGCGTCGCCGGCATATGAATCCAGCCAATCCAGATGCTTCTCGGTCCGGAGAAGCGACTGATGCTCGTGCTGGCCATGGATGTTGACGAGGCATTCGCCGACCTCGCGCAGCATCGACAGCGTCACGATATGTCCGTTGACGCGGCTAATGCTCTTGCCTTGGGAGGAAAGCTCCCGACGCACGACAAGCCCGTCCTCGTGCGAAGCCCGCAGCCCGAACGTCGTCAAGGTCGTCCAGACCGGGTGTCCGGCCGGAAGCTCGAACATGGCTTCGATTTCGGCTTTGTCGCAGCCGTAACGTACCATGTCGGATGCGCCTCTGCCGCCGACGACCAGACTGAGCGCGTCGATCAGAATCGATTTGCCCGCTCCCGTTTCCCCCGTCAGTACATGAAACCCGTCATGAAACTTTACAGATACCTGCTCGATGACAGCCAAATTCCGAATAGACAGCTCGCGAAGCATCGTCGCTCTCCTCCTTAGCGTGTTTAACGGTAATCGTTGATCGGTCGGTGCCTTAATTCATCAATCCGAGCAAGCGGTCCACGATCTCGGCGCTTAGCTCCCTATTGCGGCAGATGATCAGGATCGTGTCGTCGCCGCAAATCGTCCCCATGACTTCCACCCATTCCATGTTGTCGATCATGGCGCAGATCGCATTGGCCGTGCCCGGCAAACATTTCATGACGACCAGGTTGTCCGTAAAATCGATATGCAGGAAATGATCGGACAGCGTGCGCTTCAGCTTCGAAATGGAATGCGTGCGCGTCTCCTGCGGAATCGAATACTTGTACCGGCCGTCGTCGATGGGCACCTTGACCAGCTGCATCTCTTTGATATCCCGCGACACCGTCGCCTGCGTCACTTGAAGACCCGCATTGCGCAGCGAGTCGACCAGATCGTCCTGCGTTTCGATGATTTGGCTCGTGATGAGCTCGCGTATTTTCATTTGCCGAACGCTCTTCATGTACATCCTCCTCTGAATTAAGATCCGAACTTGAACGTAATGGTCCGGATGGCGGATTCCTTGTGATCCACGAACAGAACCCCTTCGCATTTCGGCATCAGCAGCGCGTACACGAGCAGGCGGTCCCGGACGCCGCTGCCCGTCCAATCGATCGGCATACGCTCGCGCGCCGTCTTCACGATATAATATTTGCCGTCTTTCTCGGCAATCAAGTCGATAAACAACCGGCTGTACAGCGTCGTTCCGTCCAAATCGATCGTGAGCGGAACCCGGTACTTGCCGTGCGTCACCTCGTAGCCGGCTTTCTCCAGGAGCTGCACGTTCACGTCGTCTTCCATGACGTCCTCCGCCTCGCTCAAGAGCAGCTTCGTGTTCAAGCCCGGCGGTTCGTGCAGCCAGCGGTAAAAGAGCCGATACAGCCAGTACACCAGCAGCGCGCCGGCGACGATCATGACCAACCAATCCCCGTAGTCTCCCATGTACGACCTCCCGCGATCGAAATGATTGCCATGTTATCATTTCGCGGTCCGCGGCCGAACTCCTGTCGATGGGAACATATGAGTCCCGAACATCTGTTTGCTTTTGTTCTTATCTTATCAAATAATGGGCCGCCTGCAAAGGGGGAGAACCGAATTCGGCGGTTATTTAGCAAAAAAAGCCTTTCATGCGGCCTATGCCTCACGAAAGACTTCTTCTAAGCGAATGCCGACGCGGCTTCCTCGACGAGCGCCGCGATCGCCGCTTCGTCCGGAACCGCGGCAGGACCGCCCGGCTCCCACTGCCAATACGCCAAAAATTCGATATTGCCTTCGCCGCCCGTAATCGGCGAGAACGTCAGCCGTTTCAGCTCGTAGCCGCTCCCCGCGGCAAACCCGAGCACCTGCTGCAGCACCTCGCGGTGCGTGGACGGCTCGCGGACGACGCCCGACTTGCCGACTTTCTCGCGCCCGGCTTCGAACTGCGGCTTGATGAGAGCGACGACGCCCGCTCCTTGCCCCAGCAGCGTGCCAAGCGTCGGCAATATCAATTTCAGCGAAATGAAGGAGACGTCGATGGTCGCGAACGTCGGACGCGGTCCCTTGAGATCCTCGGGAACCGTGTACCGGAAATTGGTCCGTTCCATGACGTTCACGCGTTCGTCCTGCCGCAGCGACCAGTCCAGCTGGTTATAGCCGACGTCGAGTGCGTAAACGTACGCCGCGCCGTTCTGCAGCGCGCAATCCGTGAATCCGCCCGTCGACGCGCCGATGTCCAGCATGACCGCCCCTTCGAGCCGCAGCCCGAACTGTTTGATCGCCTTCTCCAGCTTCAGCCCGCCGCGGCTTACGTAAGGATGCGGCGCTCCCTTGACCACGATGGAAGCAGTTCGCGGCACCTTCATGCCGCTCTTCTCGATGCGCTCTCCGTCCACGAGGACGAGGCCCGCCATGAGCGCCGCCTTGGCCTTGACGCGGCTGTCGTAGTAGCCTTGCTCGACGAGCAGCACGTCGATTCGTTCTTTTGCTATCGTCATCGGTTACAAATCTCCTGTGTTCTATACCTGTCCGGTCACGCGCTTGCGCACCCGCGGAAGCAGCGTGCTCAGCTCCGCCGCGACATGCTCGGCGGTCAATCCGACTTCCTGGCGCTGCTCCTTCACGGAACCGTGCTCGACGAAAATATCCGGCACGCCCATAATCCGCACATGCGCGTCGTCGCGGCGTTGCAGCGAGTAAAACTCCAGCACGGCGCTGCCGAGACCGCCCAGCTCCGCGCCTTCTTCCAGCACGAGCATCGGCAGCCCTTCGTCCGCGATCCGCTGCAGCATCGCTTCGTCGAGCGGCTTGACGAAACGGGCGTTGACGACGCGAACGCTCAATCCTTCGCGCTTCAGCAGCTCCGCCGCTTCCTCGGCGACCGGAATCATCGGGCCGATGGCGGCGATGACCGCGGACTCGCCTTCGCGCAGCACTTCCCACGTGCCGATCGGAATCGGCGTCATCTCTTCGTCGATGGCCACGCCGAGCCCGTTGATCCGCGGATACCGGACGGCGATCGGTCCGTCCTCGTAGTCGATCGCGGTCTTCATCATCCGGCGCAGCTCGTTCTCGTCCTTCGGCATCATGAGCACCAAATTCGGAATGTGGCGGAGGAACGGAATGTCGTAGACGCCTTGATGCGTCTCGCCGTCCGCGCCGACGAAGCCGGCCCGGTCGATCGCGAACACGACGTTCGTGTTCTGGCGGCAGATATCGTGCACGACCTGGTCGTACGCGCGCTGCAGGAACGTCGAGTAGACGGCGTACACCGGCTTCAGCCCTTCCATCGCGAGCGCCGCGCACATCGTTGCCGCGTGCTGCTCGGCGATGCCGACGTCGATCATGCGGTCCGGGAACCGATCGGCGAATTTCAGCAAGCCGGAGCCGCCCGGCATGGCCGGCGTGACCGCCACGATCCGTTCGTCCTTCTCGGCCAGCTCCATCAGCGCTTCGCTGAACACCTCGGTATACATCGGCGGACCGACGGCTTTGAGCATTTGGCCGGATTCGATTTTGTACGGCGTCGCGCCGTGCCACTTGAACGAATCCGCTTCCGCCGGCGAGTATCCCTTGCCCTTCACCGTAATGACATGGACAAGCACCGGTCCAGGCACGCGGCTCGCCTGCTCGATCAGCTCGGTCAGCTGGTTCAGGTCATGGCCGTCAACCGGGCCGAAATACGTAAAGCCGAACTGTTCGAATAAAATGCCGCTCACGAGCAAATATTTGAGACTGTCCTTGAGCCGCTCCGCGGTTTTGGCCAGCCGCCCGCCGATCGCGGGAATTTTGTTCAGGAACTGGTTCAGCTCCTCCTTCGCCTTCTGGTAATGGCGGTCCGTCCGGATTTTGCCGAGATAATGGTGCAGCGCGCCGACGTTCGGCGCGATCGACATCTCGTTGTCGTTCAGGATGACCATGAGATTCTTCTTCTCGTGGCCGATGTGGTTCAGCGCCTCCAGCGCCATGCCGCCCGTCAGCGCGCCGTCGCCGATGATCGCGACGACTTTGTTCTTCTCGCCCTTGAGGTCGCGGGCGAGCGCCATGCCCATTGCCGCGGACAGCGACGTGCTGCTGTGTCCCGCTTCCCAGACGTCGTGCGGGCTTTCCGCGCGCTTAATAAAGCCGCACAGCCCTTTATATTTGCGCAATGTATCGAACTGGTCCCTGCGGCCAGTAAGTATTTTATGGACGTACGATTGGTGCCCGACGTCGAAAATGAACTTATCCTTCGGGCTGTCGAACAAATAGTGCAGCGCCAAGGTAAGCTCGACGACCCCCAGGTTGGGAGCCAAATGTCCGCCCGTCGCCGACAGCTTCTCGATGAGGAAGGTGCGGATCTCGTCCGCAAGCTGCTCCAGCTGCGCGATCGACAAGGACTTCAAATCTTTGGGCTCGTTGATATGTTCAAGCAACACGATGTTTCCTCGCTTTCCCGGCCATACAGCCCTCGCTAACCGACATTCGTCAAACGTGGCTAAATTATATCATAATTCGTGGCAGAAACACACGCGTCCGGGTTCTTAGTGGTCTCGGCTCATCAAATAATCGGCGATCGCGAGCAGCGTATCCGGCGTTTCGAGCTTCGCCTCGGCCAACGCCTGCTTCGCCTCCTGCGTGAGCCGCACGACGAGCTTCTGGCTCTCTTCCATGCCGATCAAGTAGGGATACGTCACTTTCCGCTCCTCGACGTCGCTTTGCACCGGTTTGCCCAGCTTCGCCGCGTCGCCGACCAGATCCAGGATGTCGTCCTGGATTTGGAAGGCCAGCCCCAGCTTGCGCGCGAAGCGCTGCAGCGCTTCCAGCTGCTCGGACGACGCTCCCCCGATGCGGGCGCCGGCCAGCACCGAAAACACGAGCAGATCGCTCGTCTTGTGCAGGTGGATGTATTCGAGCTCCTCCAGCGACGTGACGCCCTGCTCCCCCTGCATATCCGCGGCTTGGCCGCCGACCATGCCCGGCGCGCCGGCCAATCTGGCCAGGTCGGAGACGATCGCCAGCACGGCTTCCGGCGGCGCGCCCAGCGAGACGGCCCGCGTAACCGCGAAGAAGGCGTGCGTCAGCAGCCCGTCGCCGGCCAAGATGGCCATCGCTTCGCCGTAAATCTTATGATTCGTCGGCTTGCCGCGGCGAAAATCGTCGTCGTCCATCGCGGGCAGGTCGTCGTGAATCAGCGAATACGTATGGATCATCTCGACGGCGCAGGCGACCGGCATCGCGAGCTTGCGCGCTTGCTCCGCGCGTCCGACGGCTTCCGCCGCGCTCAGCACGAGAATCGGCCGCAGCCGCTTGCCGCCGGCTTCCAAGGAATACATCATCGCCTCGCGCAGCTTGGGCGGAATGTCCCATTCTTCCGGAATGGCGCCGCGCAGCGCCTCTTCGATTTCCAGAACGGACCGGTTCAAGTAGTCGTTCAGCGAAAGTGAAGTTTTCACCTATCGTCCCCTCTGTCTTCGTTCGCGGGCGCAAACGGTTTTCGCTGCAGGCCGTTCTCGGATTCGATCAGCGTCTCGATCTTCCGCTCGACCTGTTCCAGCTTGGAGCCGCAAAGCTGCGACAGCTTCATGCCCTCCTGGAACAGCTCGATCGCCGTTTCGAGCGGCACGTCGCCGTTCTCCAGCTTGCCGACGATGTCCTCGAGGCGCTCCATGGCCGCTTCGAAGCTGAGTTCGTCCTGTACCGCGTCTTTTTCTTTCGCTGCCATCGCTTACGTCTCCCCTTTCATTCCCCATACCTGGCATTCCAGCTGGCCGTCCGTCACGTTCACCTTGACCAGATCGCCAAGCTGGACGTCGGCGACCGACTTGACCAGTTTCTTGCCCTGCTCGTCATAGACTAAACTATACCCGCGCGCCATGACTTTAAGCGGACTGAGCGCATCCAGCTGCCGCATCGAAGCGACGAGCTGCAGCCGCTTCGCCTTCAGCTCGCCGGCCATGCCCGCTTCCAGCCGCGCCGTCGCCTGCCGGAGCTGCTTCGCCGCGGTCGCCGCCCTGCTTCCGGGATGCGACCGGTTCAGCGCCGCCTGGTAGCGAGCGAACCGTTCGCGATTCCGCTCCGACAGCCGGATCGCGCGATGCCGCAGCCGCTCCCGCAGCACGTCGAGCCGCTGCGATTGCTGCAGCACGTACCGGCGCGGATTGACGAAGACCGGCGACCGGCGGACGCGCGACAGCCGTTCCTTCCGGCTTTGAAGCGTCTGGCGCAGCATGTGCGCGAGACGCGACTCGGTCCGGGCGAGCTGCGCCTTCAGCTCGTGCACGCTCGTCACCGCAAGCTCCGCCGCGGCGGTCGGCGTGGCGGCCCGCAGGTCGGCGACGAAATCGGCGATGGTGAAATCCGTCTCGTGGCCGACCGCCGAAATGACCGGAATCAGCGAAGCGGCGATGCTCCGGGCGACGGCCTCTTCGTTGAACGCCCACAATTCCTCGAGCGATCCGCCGCCGCGGCCAATTATTAATACGTCGACCTCCGCCAATCGGTTCATCGTTTCGATCGCCCGGACGATCGAAGGCGCGGCCCCCTTCCCCTGCACGGAAACGGGAAAAAGCAGCACCGGCACGGAAGGGTGGCGGCGCTGCAGCGTGATGAGAATGTCCCGCACGGCGGCGCCGGTCGCGGAAGTGATGACGCCGATCGCCTTCGGGAATTTCGGAATCGGACGCTTGCGCGCCGGATCGAACAGCCCTTCGTCCTGAAGCTTGCGCTTCAGCTGCTCGTACGCCATGTACAGGCTGCCGATTCCGTCCGGCTGCATCGTCGTGCAATAGAATTGGTAGTTGCCGTCCCGTTCGTAGACGGCTACGTTGCCTCTGGCCAGCACCTTGGCGCCTTCCTTCGGCATGAAGGCGAGGCGCTGGTTATGGGAAGCGAACATGATGCATTTCAGCCGGCTGTCCTTGTCTTTCAGCGTGAAATACATATGCCCGCTGGAGTGGTGCGTGAAATTGGAAATTTCGCCGCGCAGCCAGACATCGCTCAGAAGATCGTCCGATTCCAGCTTCATCCCGATGTAGCGGTTGATTTCTTTAATCGAAAAGACGCGCGTTCGGTCAGCCATCGTCCGAGATTCACCCCTTCGCCGCTTGCTGCCGCTTCGCGGCTTTCAGCGTGTTTTGCATCAGCATCGTAATCGTCATCGGGCCGACGCCGCCCGGAACCGGCGTAATGTAGCCGGCGGTGTCCAGGACGTTCGCGTAATCCACGTCGCCGACCAGCTTGCCGGTCTCGAGACGGTTGATGCCGACGTCGATCACGACGGCGCCCGGCTTGACGAAGTCGCGGCCGATGGCGTTCGGCTTGCCGATGGCGACGACCAGAATGTCCGCCGTCTTGGCGATGTCCGCCATGTTGGCCGTTCGGGAATGGCAAATCGTCACGGTGGCGTGTTCGCGGAGCAGCAGCATGGCGACCGGCTTGCCCACGATGTTGCTGCGGCCGATCACGACGGCGTGCTTGCCGGCGATGTCGACGCCCGTCCGTTTGATCAGCTCGATGACGCCCGCGGGCGTGCACGGGAGCAGGCTGTCGTCGCCGATGACGAGATTGCCGACGCTGACCGGATGAAAACCGTCCACGTCCTTCTCCGCGCTGATCGCGTCGATGACCGCCTTCTCCTCGATATGCTTCGGCAGCGGAAGCTGCACGAGAATGCCGTTGATCGTGCTTTGCCGGTTCAGCTTGTCAATGAGATCGAGCAGCGCTTCCTGCGTCGTCTCGGCCGGGAGCCGGTGCACTTCGGAGTAGAAGCCGAGCTGCTGGCAGGCTTTCTCTTTGTTGCCGACGTACACTTGCGACGCCGGATCTTCGCCGACGAGAACGACGGCCAGGCCCGGTACGATGCCTCTCGCCGCCAGCTTCGCCGTCTCTTCGGCGATTTCGATCCGGATGGTATCGGAAATGGCTTTGCCTTCGATGCGTTGTGCTGTCACTTCGATCACTCCTATGGTCGCGCCCCGAAGGGCAGTAGTATCGGAAACCCCTTACGCCGGATCGGCGCAAGGGGCTCATCTAGCTCATCTCTCCATGATGGCGAACGGCGCCGTTAAGCCTTCGGCTTGAGTTCGTCCAGCGCCTGCAGCAAGCGTCCGAGCACGCCGTTGACGAACTTGCCGGATTCGTCCGTGCCGAAATGCTTCGCCAGCTCGATCGCTTCGTTGATGATCGCCTTCGGCGGCGCGTCGTCCCGGAAGACCAGCTCGTAGCAGGCGAGGCGCAAAATCTGCCGGTCCACGCGCGACAGACGGTCGACCTGCCAGCCCGTCAAGTAATGCTGCAGCATGTCGTCGATCGCCGCTTTATGCTCCACGACGCCGTGAAGCAGGCTGCGGATATACTCGTCGACTTTGCCGACGTCCGCCGCGTCCGCTTCGATCTCGTTCTCGGCATGGACCTCGTCCACCAGCATGTCCACGGCGGACGACGCCGTCGCCTCTTCGTTCATTTCCATTTGGTACAGGCTTTGTACCACGATTTCCCGTGCTAACCTTCGTTTCATGTGTTCTCTGACCGCTCCTTAAAAATTCGTCAAGGCGCGACCGTTCGCCGTCCGTGCCGGGCGGCGCGCCGTCGCGCTGAAGCGAAATCCGAACGCAACCCCTCGCGCGCGAGCGGCCGATCGGACTTCAAATTATGATCTCCTCCCTGCCCCGAACGGCTGCCGCGTTGTCCGGGGTACGGAGGAGACCATAGCGTTACTTGAAAGGCCGCCAGCGCTCCGTCAGCCATTCCACGAGCTGCTGCCACGGTATAATCGGCCCCCGCTGCTCGTCCCTCATCTTGCCGATGGCATACCCGGCCCATAGCAGCAGGCCGAAAAACAGCATGTCCCAAAATCCGACGATAAAATAAAGAAGTCCGAGAATGACGCCGACGGACACGCCGGCGATCCGTCCGCCATAGGTTGTCCAAATTTCCTTCCACATCGGCATCACCCCTATTCGACCCGGCTTTTAAAGTTCGCGGTTTGGATGATGTTCGCCACGAAGACGGACACGTTCGCGACGGGAATGCCCGTGATTTCCTCGACATGGGATTTGACCGCGCGCTGAATGTCTTCCGTCAGCGTCGGAATGGAGCTCTCGCCGTCCGCGATGGCGCGCAGCGATACTTCGATGCCGGCTTCGCCGATGCGGATCCGCGCCTTCAGGTCCTTCACGCCGCGCTGGCGCGCCGCCGCCTTGAGCGCCAAGTTCTCGACCGTGTCGAGCGAGATGCGGATGTCGCCGAACTCCGTCCGCTGGTCGATGGACGGGGCGGACGCGTTGCTCGGCCGAAGCGAGATATAGAAGAACCGCAGGCTGATGAGGAAGACGACCGCCGCCGCCGTGACGACCGTCACCTGCAGCCAGCGCATGTCGCCGCCGTATAAATTATGTACGAGATTGCTCAGCCACTCTTCGGGAAACCAGTATACTCCCGCGCTGAACGCGACGGCCGCGACGGCTCCGATGGCGATACTGTAGAGAAACAACAGCAGCTTGTCCAACACTCTTATCAACGTCAGAAGCCTCCTTGGGCGGTTCTTCCCATCGAATGCGAGCAGCGCCCGACGATTCGGACAGGTGCTCCCATTCGTAGATAAAACCCCCTAGCGCCGAGCGGCAAGCCCAACCACTAGGGGGTATGAGTCATTCGTTTCTACGAGAGGATTATTTGAGCCGAAGCTGCGGGTCTTCCGCCTCGACGGTCTTCTCCGCGATTTTGAAATGAACGTCATGGATATGGACGTTGACTTCGACGACCTGCAGCCCGGTCATCGTTTCGATCGAGCGCTTGACGTTGCGTTGAATGTCCGAAGCGATTTCCGGAATCCGGTTGCCGTACTCCACGATAATGGACACGTCGACCGCCGCCTCGCGCTGTCCGACTTCGACCTTCACGCCCTTGGACAGGTTCTTGCGGCCCAGAAGCTCGGCGATGCCGCCGGCGAATCCGCCGCTCATGCCCGCGACGCCTTGTACCTCGATCGTCGCGAGACCCGCAATGATTTCGATGACTTCGGGTGCGATTTGAATAGTCCCCATGTCCGTTCTTTCATAGTCCGCTGCCAGCGTACTCATGGTTATCCTACACCTCCCGTTAAGTTGCGCGCCTCAGCCGCCAGCCGATAGCTTATCCGCTTCTTATTCCTATACTATAGCATTCTGGCGGAAATATGACAAACGCCGCGGAACTTGTTTCACGGCCTATTCCGGCGCGAATTCTTCGGGGTTGTCCACGCTGTGTTCCTCGAGGAACTTGATATCGAAGTTGCCCTTCAGGAACATCGGATGGTTCAGCAGCTTCAGATGGAACGGAATGGTGGTCCGGATGCCGTCGACCGCGAATTCCGAGAGCGCGCGCTTCATCCGCGCGATGGCTTCCTCGCGAGTCGGTCCCCACACGATCAGCTTGGCGATCATAGAATCATAGTGCGGCGAGATCGTATAGCCCGGGTACGCGCCGCTGTCCACGCGGACGCCCGGCCCGCCCGGCGCCAAGTAAAACTGGATCTGGCCCGGCGAAGGCATGAAGTTCCGCTCGGAATCCTCCGCGTTGATCCGGCACTCGATCGCCCAGCCGTTGATCTTCAAGTCTTCTTGCGTGAAGGAGAGCGGATTGCCCTCGGCCACGGAAATCATTTCTTTGATCAGATCGACGTTCGTGATCATTTCGGTGACGGGATGCTCGACCTGGATCCGCGTGTTCATCTCCATGAAGTAGAAGTTGCCGTCCGGCCCGAGCAGGAACTCGAGCGTTCCGGCGCCGGCGTAGTCGACCGCTTGCGCGGCGCGGACCGCCGCTTGTCCCATCCGCTCGCGAAGCGCCGGGCTGAGCACCGGGCAAGGCGCTTCTTCCACGAGCTTCTGGCGGCGGCGCTGGATCGAGCAGTCGCGCTCGAACAGGTGGACGGCGTTGCCGTGCTTGTCGGCCATGATTTGAATTTCGACGTGCTTCATGCCCGTCAAGTATTTCTCGAGGTAGACGCCGGCGTTGCCGAACGCCTTTTGGGCTTCCTGCTGCGCCGTCGTGATTTGCGATACGAGCGACTCCTCGTCCTCGGCGATGCGGATGCCTTTGCCTCCCCCGCCCGCCGTCGCTTTGATGATGACGGGATAGCCGATTTCGCGGGCTACGCGCACCGCGTCGTCCATATCCTCGACCAAGCCGTCCGAGCCCGGAATGATCGGCACGTCCGCTTGCTTCATGGTCGATTTGGCGACGGATTTGTCGCCCATTTTGCTGATGGCCGTCGGGGACGGTCCGATGAAGGTCACGCCGCACGATTCGCAAATTTCCGCGAAGTCGGCGTTTTCCGCCAAGAAGCCGTAGCCGGGATGAATGGCGTCGCAATTGGTCAGCGTCGCCACGCTCATGATGTTGGTCAGGTTCAAGTAGCTGTCCTTGGACGCGACGGGGCCGATGCAGTACGCCTCGTCCGCCAGGCGGACGTGAAGCGATTCGCGGTCGGCCTCGGAGTACACGGCAACGGTTTCAATGCCGAGCTCGCGGCAGGCGCGGATGATGCGAACGGCGATTTCGCCGCGGTTCGCGATCAGGATTTTGTTGAATTTCACGGGTAAAAGCTCCTCTCGTGTCCGATGTTTCCGGCGTCGTCCCGGCGCGGGAACGGCTTATTCCGGTTTGACAAGGAACAACGGCTGTCCGTACTCGACAAGTTGTCCGTTCTCGACGAGGATCTCGACGATCTCGCCGCGTACTTCCGCCTCGAGCTCGTTCATCAGCTTCATCGCTTCGAGAATGCAGACGATGGATTTATCGTTGATGCGGTCGCCCACGTTGACGTACGGCGGCTTGTCCGGCGAGGACGCGCGGTAGAAGGTGCCGACCATCGGCGATACGATCTGGTGATACCCGCTGTTCGCGGCGCCTTGCGCCGGAGCGGCCGGCGCGGCGTTCTGCGGCGCGGCATGCTGCACTTCGACGATGGGCTGGGAAACCTGCGTATATGTAGAAGCGAGAGGCGCGCCTTGCTGGATGTTCACCACTTCGGTTTTGCCGGGTTTGCGGATCATGAGACGCGCGCCGTCGTTTTCGATTTCGAGTTCATGGACCGAGGTCCCGTCGATCAGCTTGATCAGTTCTTTAATCTCGCTCAGTTTAAACATCGTTTCACTCCTAAAAGTTTTTGCATCCTCGCTGCGGGACGCTTCGTGATCGTTTGTATGTAAGCGCTTCGTTCGCGGCTGCCGGAAGACGTTTAACCCCTCCGTACCTGCGCATAGCAAATCATATTATAGCATAAATCCGGCAGAACACGAACCCCCCATTTTGCCGGGCCGCGATTCTAAAAAAAGCCCCGGCGCCGGGGAATCCGGCACCGGGGCTCGCCTGGCGTTACTTCACGTACTGGATCGTCAGCTGGTCCGGCGTCAAGCCGAGCTGGTCGATCGCCATCGTCAGGATGCTGTCGGCCTGGCTGCGCTCGAGCTTGTCGCTCTCCACGACGATCTTGTAGCGGTCGTTCGCGTCCGGCACGACGGCCGCGTTGCCGAACTGCTTCGAGAGCTCTTCCTCGAGTCCCGTGATCTTCGCGTTCTTGTCCTCGAGCAAGTCGAGCTGCTCCATCGAAGTAGCCGCGTCCTTGTCGCTCAGCTTCGTGTCGGACACTTGACCCATCAGCTTGTTGTACTCGTCGTAGTAGGTGTCGTCGCGCTCTTCCTGCAGCTGGCTGAAAACGCTCGCGGCCACGCCGCCCGCTTCGCCCAGTTCCTTCAGCACGTCTTCGTCCGACTTGGCCGCGTCCTTGCCGCCGCTTGCCGCGTTCGCCGCCGTGCCGTCGTTCGCGGCGGAAGCGTCGCCCGCCGCGTCGCCGGCCGCCTTATCGTCCGCGGAAGCGTTGTCCGCCGCCGCGTTGTCGGCCGCGTTGTCGGCCGCGTTGCCGGCATCCGCGCCGTCGCCGGTCACTTCGTTCGTGACGATGGCGTCGTTGCCCGCCGCGGAGCCGGACGCCTCGGTGGCATCGCTCTTCGCGCCCTGCTGCCCCGCGCCGTCCGTCGTCACGATGTCGTTCGACGGCGTGCTCACGTCTTCCGTGAACAGATAATACGCGGACAAAATCACCATTAAGCTGAGCATCGACACGAGCCAAATCGTTTGTCTTTTGTTATTCATTCCTGTACAGCCTCCCTTTTATTGTGATCCCTCGGAATCTATTGATGCTTGCGGGGAATGACCGAAATTCGGTTCACCGCAACGTTGAGACCCTTCTCCACGGCGTCGATGATGAGCCTGCGCACCGTGCCGTTCTCCGCGCCTTGGGCGACGATGAGCACGCCCCTGATCTTCGGCTGGATCCGCTTCACGATGATCGGCGCGCTGTCGCCGTTCGTATCGTACAGGACGACGTGTCCCTCTTTCGTGATCGAGGTGATCGTCCGTTTGCCGCCGTTCTTGTCCGTCTCGTTCGTAATCTGCTGCGCTTCCTTCTCGTCGATCTGCACGACCGCTTCTTCGGTGGAATCGACGGTGACCATGACGTCCAAGGGACCCACACCGACGATGTTTTCGAGCATCTCCTTCAAGCGGCTTTCGAGCGGCTGCTCGATGGCTTCGAAGGGATCGCCCGGATCGTTTCCGAGCTTCAAAGCCGGCTCGCTGGGCGGCGCGTTCGCCTGTGACCGATCCTGCTGCTGCTGCTGAGGCGGCACTTTCTGAAACGTCAGAAACGAATTGAGGAGCATCAGCGCGGCCCCGATGCCGCCGATGACGAGCAGCCAGCGCAGCGTGCGCACCCGCTTCGGTCCCCCGTTTCCTTTGCCGACGGTCGACTCCAGCCCGTCCAGCCATTTGGCCAACGTCGTTCCCCCCTTCCTATCGCGCGGCCGCCGCTTCCGGCGCCGGCTCCAGCACGTCGACGGCCGCCGGGTTGACGGACCAGCCTTCCCGCAGCGCCGTCCGGACCGCGGACGCGGACGCCTCCGGCGCGGGCTTCAGCTGCGCCTCGTCCCCGTCCGCCGCGGCGTTCCCGGGCGCCGTCGGCGCCACGTCGACCCGCACGGCTTCCACGTCCTCGACCGGCGGTACCGCCGACCCGCCTTCGGCCTCGCCCGCCGTTTCGCCGTCCGCCGGACCGCTCTGCCGTTCCGGCGCGAGCGTGACCCGGACGCCGCCGATCCCGGCGGGCTTCCCGTCCTTGCCGGCCGTCACACGCACGTCCACCGCCGTCACCCGCAGCCCGGTCGCCTGCTCGATGCCCGCCTTCATCGCCTCCGCGAGCTGACGCTCCGCCAGCGCCTCCGCCGACGCGGCGTCGCTGCGCTTCAGCTTCTCGGCCTCGCCTTGGATGTCCTGAAGCGTCGGCATGCGCAGCTCCTTCGCCGAGCCCGCTTGGACCCATTCCTGCACCTGCGCGTCCAGCTTGG
The DNA here is from genome assembly GCF_017652985.1 of Paenibacillus artemisiicola. Classification (GTDB taxonomy): domain Bacteria; phylum Bacillota; class Bacilli; order Paenibacillales; family Paenibacillaceae; genus Paenibacillus_Z; species Paenibacillus_Z artemisiicola. The sequence continues at coordinate 288,504 of NZ_JAGGDJ010000003.1, read as the reverse complement.
CGCTGAAGTCGCCCTGGAGCACCCGGATGATCGGGGTCAGGATCGTCAGCAGGACGATCAGGCCGGCCACCAGCCGGACGTACCGCTGCATGCCCTTGTTCGGCAGCAGCAGGTCGATGAAGCCCGCCAGCAGCACGACCGCTATGATTTGCTGCAGCCATACGGCCAGCCACGTAAGCATCCCATCGCCTCCGCTACTTCATCATGATCGCCGCGTTGCCGGCCGTCAGTATGATGGTGATCGCCAGGAAGAACATGAGTCCGACCGCGGCCAGCGCGGCGAAGACGTAAATCAGCGTTTTGCCGATGGTCTGCAGGCAGCCGACGATCGGGCTGTCGCCGAGCGGCTGCATGACCGCCGCGGCGACGTTGTAGATGAGCGCCAGCGTGATGATTTTCACGGCGGGGAAGGCGCACAGGAACAGGATGATGACGACTCCCGCGAGGCCGATGGCGTTCTTCACGAGCATCGACGCCGACAGCACCGTGTCCGCCGCGTCGGAGAACGTCCGCCCGATGACCGGCACGAAGTTCCCGGTCACGAATTTGGCGGTCCGCATCGTCACCCCGTCCGTTACCGAGCCCGTCGCCCCCTGCACCGAGATGACGCCGAGGAACACGGTCAGCATGACGCCCATCAGCCCGACGCCGACGTTGCGGAGCACGTTCGCCAGCTGCGTCACCTTGAACCGGTCCGACAGCGAGCTCGCGATGTGCAGCACGGCCGAGAAGAACAGCAGCGGGAACACGATCGTGTAGATGACCGAGCCGACCGCGTGGATCATGAACACGATCAGGGGATGGAGCACCGTGACCGTCACCACGCTGCCCATCGTCGCCAGCAGCGTCAGAAGCAGCGGGACCATCGCCATCATGAACTGGATCATGCCGGTGATGGCGTCCTTCGCGTACCCGATCGCGACGTTGAAGCTGTTGACCGCGAGCACGATCATGACCATGTACGTGATGCTGTACGCCACTTTGCTGACCGCATTGCGTTCGAACGCCGTCTGCATCGTCTCCAGCATCATGCTGAACACCGTCAGGATGACGATCGTCACGAGCAGCTTCCCGTTGTAAAGCACCTCGTGAAGCATGTACCGCAGCAAGCCGGACAAGACCGTCGTCAGCTTCAGCCCTTTGCCGCCCGGCACGATCATCTCGACGAAGCTCGGGACGTCGCGATCGGGGAAGAAGCCGCCGTACTCGTTCATCAGCTTGCTCCAGTAGCTCTCCACCGCCTCCGTGTCGATGCCGTTCAGCTGCTCGTCCGCGAGTTGCTTGTTGACGGCCTCCGCCTGCCGCTCGTCCGGTTCGGACGCCGCCGGCGCGGCTCCGTCCGCCTGCGCCCCGTTCGCCGCGGGCTCGGTCCCGGGCGCCGCCGACGCGGCGGCCGGCAGCAGGAGGAGCAGCCCCCACAGGAGCAGCAACGGAAGGACGACGCAGCGGATGACGCGCTGCCGCATAAGCTTCAACTCCCTATCGGCAGTAGGCCGAGCACGGTTTCGACGATGACGCTGATGATGGGGACGGCCATGACGAGAATGAGAATTTTGCCCGCGAACTCGATTTTGGACGCGATGCTTTCCTGGCCGGCGTCCCGGACGATCTGCGAGCCGAACTCCGCGATGTACGCGATGCCGATGATCTTGAGCACCGTCTTCAAGTAAATCGACGGAATCCCCGAGCGGTCCGCGAGCTGCTCCAGCACGCCGATGACCGTCTCGATCTTGCCGATGACGAACAGGAAGATGAAGAGTCCCGTGAACGCCGCCAGGAGAAACGCGAACATCGGCTTCTGCTCCCGCACGACGAGCACGAGCACGGTGGCGACGAGGCCCAGGCCGACTATCTGGATGATCTCCATTACCTACTCACCGCCTGCCCGCCTGCGTTTGCGCCGGCTTCATTGGAACAGGAAGATCGTCTTGATCTCCTGAAACAGGTCGTTCAACAGCCGGATGACCATAAACAGGACGACGACGAAGCCGATCAGCGTTACCCAATGCGCCATGTCTTCCTTGCCCATCTGCTTCAGCACCGTATGAATCATGGCCGTAATGATGCCGATCCCGGCAATTTGGAAAATGGCGCTCACATCAATGTTCATGCTTCCGGCACCCCACTAAAGAATCAAAATGACGATAAGCGCCGCCGTGAGCACGCCCAAGCTACGCCACATCTTCGCGTACCTCGCGCTGTCCTGCCTCGCCGCCTCCTCCTCGAACGCCAGCTGCTGCGCCGCGAGCTTCAGATGCTTCAGCTGATCCTCGCGGTCGCTGATGCCGAGGTTATGGCCGAGCCGGACCAAGGCGGCCTGCTCGGGCTGCCGCATCGCCGTATTCGGCCAGATCGCCGCGACGGCCGCTTCCCAGCTTTCCCGGAACGAGGGTTCGCCGGCCCCGCCCAGCCGGCCGTTCACGTCCCGCAGGAGCGAGGCGGCCGGCTCCGGCACATGGGCCGCGCAGCGCGCGATCGCTTCCGGCAGCGGCGTGAAGCCGTAGCCGATCTCGGTCTCGAGCCGCTGGAGCGCGTGGATCAGCTGGCGGATCTGGTTCGGGCGGGCGGCGTAGCGGGCGGCCTGCAGCCAGCCGATCATGGTGCCGGCGAAGATGATGAGCGCCGCGCCGATGAGTTTAACCATGGCTTCCGCCCCCTTTCAGCGGTGTCGGTTCCCGCGCGGCCGGCGCCCGGAACGCGGCCGCCTGCACCGGCACGACGCGGGCGGATAATCCGCTGCCGCTTCGCTGCAGCTGCGCGCAGAGCCGGAAGGCGCCGGCGTCGAGCAGCCGCCCGAGTACCGGCCGGGCGCGCGCGTCTTCGAGATCGAGCGCGTGCGCGGTGGCGATCACCGCCACCCCGGCGTGGCTCGCGTCGAGGATGGCCGCGGCGTCTTCCTCGCGGCCGATCTCGTCCACGATCAGGATGTCCGGCGACATGGACCGCAGCAGCATCATCATCCCTTCCGCCTTCGGACAGGCGTCCAGCACGTCCGTGCGCGGGCCGACGTCGAAGGTCGGCACGCCCCGGACGCAGGCCGCGATCTCCGAGCGTTCGTCGACGATGCCGACCTTCCGGCCCGTCCATCCCGACGCCGCGGAATGCCCCCAGGCGCCGCTGCTCGCCGCCCGCGCCAGATCGCGGACCAGCGTCGTCTTGCCCTGCTGCGGCGGCGCGACGACGAGCGTGGACTGCAGCGTCCGCCGGCCGTGATCGAGCAGCTTGGGCAGCAGGCCGGCCGAGGCGCCGACCACTTCGCGGGCGATCCGCACGTTGAAGGCCGCGATGTCGCGGATGCCGCGGACCCCGCCGCCTTCCAGCACGGTGCGGCCGGCCAGTCCGATCCGGTGGCCGCCCGCGACGGTGATGTAGCCCCGCCGCAGCTCCTCTTCCATCGCGTAGAGCGAATGGTTCGTCACCCGCTCCAGCAGCTTGCGGCATACGTCCGGCGTCGGCTTGTACGCCTCGCCGGGCCGCGAAAGCGGCTGCCCCGCGGGCGACAGAAACCAAAATCCCCGCGAAGTGCCGATTTCGAGCGGCCGGCCTTCGCGGATGCGGATTTCCTCCAGTTCGGCTTTCATCGCGTCCGGCATGCGGCCCAGTATGTCGGCAAGCTCGGCGGGCAGCAGCTGCTGCACTCCAGTTAACATCGGGCATTCCTCCCCGGTTTCGTCGTCGGCCGTTTGCGGCGCGTTTTGCTAGCTTGCTAGAGCGACGGATTGTCCGATCTTTGTTCCCATTGTATGCGGGCTCGTCCCCGCGTATGCCATTCTACTTCCGCAGCGCGCCTATCAAAATGCACGCCACGCCGCCGACGATCCACAGCATTTTCCCGAACGACAGTTTGTCCGACAACCCGACGAGCCCGATCGTCGTGGTCGTGATGAGCACGATCGGCCCGACCAGGGCGAGCGACGAATTGACGACGAGCGCCTTGTCGATCTGATTCAGGCGAAGCATGATGAGCGCCGCCATGATTTCGAGCGTTCCCGAGAAGATGCGCAGCGACGCCATGCTGAGCACGATTTTATTGAGCATGCTATCCCTCTTTTCCTAGTAATCCGTCCCTCCGGCCGGACGCCTCCGGCAGCTTGGCCCTCTATCCTACTCTATGCGGGCCCGTCTCTCTTTCATTCGTCCAAAAATGGGCGCATGCCGGGTACCCGGCGCACCGACGCTGGGCGACCTGCATATATTGCTCGGGTGGTACGAAGAAACGGCCCTCCCCACGCGGACGGCGCGCGTCTCTTCCCCTATCGTCGCAAGCAGCTTGCGCCTTCGAAACCCCCGAGGCGATTCGGGGCAACAAACGGATAGCGAGGAGATCGTATGAAATCTATTTCTCAGTCGGCATGGCCTGCCGCGCTTCGGGATCCGAGCGGCAACCGCGAACCGGTCTGCGGGACCGGCGGCGGGCTCGATTCGCGGACGGCCGGCCGCGGGCAAACGATGGTGATCGACAAAGGATTGGGACGGCACGCGTTCGCCGATCTGCTGGAAACCGCCGGCCCTTATATCGATTGCGTCAAGTTCGGCTTCGGCACGGCGCCGCTCTACCCGGCGGACGTCCTGCTTGCCAAGATCGGGCTGGCCAAACGCGCCGGCTTGACCGTCATGCCGGGCGGCACGCTGCTGGAGGCGGCCGTGCGGCAAAACGCCGTCCCGGCGTTTTTCGAATCCGTCTGCCGGTTCGGCTTTAACGGCATCGAAGTGTCCGACGGCACGATCGAGCTCGACCGGAAGCAGCGGACCGCCCTCATTCAAGAGGGGCTGCGGAACGGACTGCGGGTCGTCACGGAATACGGCAAGAAGCTGACGGGCTCCGTCGTCGACGCCGACGAGCTGCTGTTCACGGCGGAGGCCGACTGGCTGGCCGGCGCGGACATGGTGACGGTCGAGGCGCGGGAATCCGGCGTCGGCGTCGGCCTGTTCGACCGCAACGGCGATTGCGCCTTGAGCGAGCTGGAAACGATCGGCCGCACGCTCGGCGACATCGGCCGCATCATGTGGGAGACGCCGCTGAAGCAGCAGCAGGTGCTGCTGCTGAGCGCGTTCGGGGCAGAAGCGAACCTCGGCAATATTCAGCCCTCCGAGGTCCTGTCCCTGGAAACGATGCGGCGCGGCCTCCGTTCGGATACGTTTCATTTCGGGAAGCGGGTCGAGCCGTTCGTGTATATGATTTAAAAGCCCGGCGACAAGGGACAGCTATGCAACGGAAACGTCTTCCGATCGCTGTCGTACCCCTGAATTTTCGAACTCCTAAGCTTGCAATGCGAAATTCGGGGAACAAAGGTGAACGCTAGCGCTTCTTCAAACCGTTTCCGTCTGCTCCGCTTTGCCGTCGCCCGCCTTTTGAATCAGGGGAGTGAAATCAGGAAGGAAGCGTTAGATTCATGCAAATCGAAGTCATATCCAGCGTCAATGAAGCGCAGGCCGACCGCTTCGCGCATCGGACCGTCATCGTCATCGACGTGCTGCGCGCGACGAGCTCGATCATCGCGGCGCTCGAGGCCGGCGCGGCCGGGGTCATGCCCGTCGAGACCGTGCTGGAGGCGCGGTCGCTGCAGTGCGGCGGCCATTTGGTCGCGGGCGAACGGTTCTGCCGCAAAATCCCCGGCTTCGAATTCGGCAATTCGCCGGAGGAATTCACCGCCGACGCCGTCCGCGGCAAGCGCATCGTGCTGACGACCACGAACGGCACCCGCGCGCTGCACAAGGCGATGCGCGCGGATTACGTGCTCGCCGGCGCGCTCGTCAACGCCGCCGCGTGCGCGCAGGCGGCGCTGGAGCTGCGCCGCGACATCGTGCTGCTCTGCGCGGGCAGCCACAATGAATTCGCGCTGGAAGACGGACTGTGCGCGGGACTGCTGATCGGGGAGCTGCAGCGGCTGAGCCCGTCCCCCGTCGAGATGAACGACCTCGGCACCGCCATGCTCGGCTTGCACCGGAGCAGCGCCGGCAGCTTGCGCGAGCTGCTGCTCGGCTGCGCGACCGGCCGGCGGCTCGTCAAAAACGGCTCCGTCCGCGACGTGGATTACTGCAGCCGGGTGAACGCCAGCGCGGTCGTGCCGCGGCTGCACGGCGACATGCTCGTCTGACGCTCGTGACGGGCAGACATATCCGCAAGGCTTGTTCCATACAATGGAGGTATGGACGCTCCATCACATGCATGGAGGCGGTGACAACGAATGAAGGGGTCAACAAGCATGAGCGGGGAAGTCGTGCTGGTCGTTCTGATCATCATCGGGTTAATCGGCCGTTCGCCGATCATATCGACGGCGGCCTGCGTACTGTTGGTCGTGAAATTGGTTCATCTGGAGCGTTATTTGCCGGCCATCGAACGAAGGGGTCTTGAGCTCGGACTGTTATTTCTGACCTTTAGCGTCCTCGTCCCGTTCGCGTCGGAGCGGATCGGCTCCAAAGACATTTTGGGCGTCGTGACTTCGTGGCCCGGCATTCTGGCCTTGACCGGCGGCGCGATCGCCACGTTCGTCAACGGCAAGGGACTCGAGATGCTGAAGCTCGATCCGCAGCTCATCGTCGGGCTCGTCATCGGCTCGATCTTCGGGATCGTCTTCCTGCGGGGCATTCCGGTCGGTCCGCTGATGGCGGCCGGCATCACCGCGATTTTGGTGAAGCTCTTCAGCTTCATCGGCGGCCGCTTCTTCTAGAGGACGGCTGCCGCGCGGCGCAAAGAAGCCTCCGGTTCGCTTGCAGCGAACCGGAGGCTTCTTGTTATTGCTATCCATTTATTTATTGCTATCCATTTATTGCTATCCATATAGTTGGGAGCGGCCGTTGGCTTGGATGCGGCGCTTACCGGCGATCCTGCGGTCCGCCGACGAAGGCTTGCTCCGCCGTGTCGAGACCGTACGCCGTATGAAGCGCGCGGACGACGTCCTGCGCGGGCTCCGCCGAAATGATGACGGACAGGCGGATTTCGGACGTCGTGACCATCTTGATGCTGATGCCGAGGTCGTAAATCGCCTTGAACATTTTCGCCGCCACGCCGGGATTGCTGACCATGCCCGCGCCGACGATGGACACTTTGACCAGGTTCTCTTCCGACGCGACTTCGCGGTAAGGCACCTCGCCGCGAATGCGCTCGACGACCGCGATGGCTTCGTCTTTATCGTTCAGCGAGACGGTGAAGGCGAAGTCGGCCTTGCCGTCCTGCGTGCCGGATTGCACGATAATGTCGACGTCGATGCCGTTCGAAGCCAGCGCGCCGAATACTTTCGCCAAGACGCCCGGAATGTCTTCGACCCCCAGAATGCTGATACGTGCTACGTTTTTATCATAGGCAATGCCGCGAACGACCATCCCTTGTTCCATGACCGCATCCTCCTTTACACTCGTGCCTTCGTTTTGCGTAAAGCTGGAACGCACGACGAGCTTCACGTTATAGTTTTTTGCGTATTCGACGGCGCGCGGATGCAGCACGGCCGCGCCCAGGTTCGCCAGCTCCAGCATTTCGTCGTACGAAATCTCGTCGAGCTTGCGCGCGCACTTCACGACGCGCGGGTCGGTCGAATAAATCCCGTCGACGTCGGTGTAGATCTCGCAGACGTCCGCGTTGATCGCGGCCGCCAGCGCCACGGCCGTCGTATCGGAGCCGCCGCGGCCGAGCGTCGTGATCTCGCCGGACGCCGTCGCCCCTTGGAAGCCGGCGACGATGACCGCGTGCCCCGCCGCGAGGGCGTCGAAGATCCGCTGCGGCCGAATGTCGGTGATGCGGGCTTTGCCGTGTACGTCTTCCGTCTCGATGCCCGCCTGCCAGCCGGTCAAGGACATCGCTTTATAGCCGATCGCGTCGATGGTCATCGCCAGCAGCGAGACCGATATTTGTTCGCCGACCGTCAGCAGCATATCCATTTCGCGTGCCGGCGGGTTGGCGTTCAGAAGCTTCGATTGGTCGATCAGATCGTCCGTCGTATCTCCCATGGCCGACACGACGACGACAACGTCGTGGCCGGCTTCCTTATAATCGGCAATTCGCCGCGCAACCCGCTGCATCCGCTCAGTCGAGCCAACGGAGCTGCCGCCGAATTTCATTACTATCAACGACACCGCTCATCCACTCCCAACGAAAGTTCTAGTGTAAAAGTCTCAGGTTGTGATGTTTCTCAAAGTAAGATTATAGCATACCCGCCTTGGTTTGAACACGACAAAAACCGCCAGGCGCGCGGGCCGGGCGGTCTTCTGCTTGCGTAATGAATGAACGACTACGCGCGGGAAATGTACTTGCCGTCGCGCGTGTCGATCAGGAGCACGTCGCCTTCGTTGATGAAGAGCGGCACCTGCACGTTCAGGCCGGTTTCGACCGTCGCGTTCTTCGTCGCGCCTTGGGCGGTGTTGCCTTTGACGCCCGGTTCCGTTTCCGTTACCTTCAGGTCGACGCTGTTCGGCAGCTGGATGCCGATGATTTCGCCGTTGTAGCTGGAGATGTTCACGTTCATGTTTTCTTTCAGGAAGTTGATCTCCCACTCGAGCTGGTCGCGATCGAGCGTGAATTGGTCGAACGATTCGTTATCCATGAAGGAATATTCCGTGCCGGAATTGTACAGGTATTGAACGGCGCGGTTCTCGATCGTCGCCCGGCCGATGTTTTCGCCCGCGCGGAACGTCCTTTCGACCGTGTTGCCGTTTCGGAGGTTTTTCAGCTTGGAGCGGACGAACGCCGCGCCTTTGCCCGGTTTAACGTGCTGGAAGTCCAGCACGGTGAAGATATCGCCGTCTACCTCGACGGTCAGGCCTGTTTTAAAATCATTGACTGAAATCACTGCGTATTCCTCCTAATGTTTTTTGCCCGTGCGCGTGGCAGGAGCAGGTCATGCCATAAAGTTAAAACTCATTCCAAAATGAACATGGTTTTCGGAGATGAGGTCAACAACGAATTGCCGTCCGTCGTAATGACGATGTCGTCCTCGATGCGGACGCCGCCGAAGCCCGGGAGGTAAATGCCCGGTTCGACCGTGACGGTCATGCCCGGCTCCAGCACGGCCGCGCCCGCGACCGAGAGGCGCGGCGCCTCGTGAATTTCCATCCCGAGGCCGTGGCCCGTGCCATGGCCGAACTTGTCGCCGTAGCCGTAGCGCGCGATGATCCCGCGCGCGATCGCGTCGGCTTCCTTGCCCGTCATGCCCGGCTTGATGCCGGCCAGCGTCGCCAGCTGGGCTTCCAGGACGATGTCGTAAATTTCGCGATGGCGGTCCGTCGGCTTGCCGACGACGACCGTCCGCGTCAGATCGGAGCAGTAACCGTTATAGTATGCGCCGAAATCGAGCTTGACGAACTCGTTCGTGCCGATGACGCGGTCGCTGGCGACGCCGTGCGGCAGCGCGGACCGTTCGCCGGAGGCGACGATCGTGTCGAAGGACGAGGACGTCGCCCCCCTGCTCCGCATGAACATCTCCATCTCGAGCGCGACGTCGCGTTCGCGAAGTCCCGGCTTGATGAACGAGAGCATGTGCTGGAACGTGTCGTCGGCCAACTGGCAGGCCTCGCGCATGATCGCGAGCTCCGACTCGTCCTTGTACAGCCGCAGCGACTCGATGACGCCGGATACCGGCACGAGCTCGAAGCCGCCGCCGAGCGCGGCCTTCCAGGCGGTGTATTCGCTGAAGACGACCGTGTCCTGTTCGAACGCCAGCTTCTTCAGCCCCGCGGAACCGGCGAGTTCCTTCGCGGTTTCGATCCATTTCTGGCCGTGCTCCACGACCGTAAACCCGGACGCCTGCTGCGGCGCCTGCGTCATGTAGCGAAAATCGGTGAGCAGCCAGCTGTCCGCCGCCGAAACGAGCAGATAGCCGGATGAACCGGTAAAGCCGCTTATGTATCTGCGGTTCACGGCATTCGTGACGAGAATCGCGTCCGCGCCGAGCTCCGGCAGCTTGGCTCTCAGCCCCGCGATGCGTGCTGTCGTCATACAATCACCCTTTTTCTGAAATTAAATAGGCCCGGCTCCGGTGCGGTTAGCCGTTCGCCTTGTCATCGGCGAGATGCTGCGCGAGCGCGGTCAGTCCAAGCACGTAGCTCTGCGCGCCGAAGCCCGCGATTTGACCGAGCGCCGCCGGCGCGATCACCGACACTTGGCGGAACGCTTCCCGCTTGTGAATGTTCGAGATGTGAACCTCGACGACCGGCAGGCCCGCGCTGCCGAACGCGTCGCGAAGCGCGTAGCTGTAATGCGTGAACGCGCCAGGATTGATCAGGATGCCGTCTTCCCGTCCGTAGGCTTCGTGGATCCGGTCGATCAACGCGCCCTCGTGGTTGGACTGAAAAAACGAAACGCGGACGCCCAATTCGTCCGCTCTTTGCCGAAGCAGCCCCTCGATATCCGCCAGCGTCAACGACCCGTAGATGCCGGGCTCGCGGATGCCGAGCATGTTGAGATTCGGCCCGTTTAATACAAGAATCGAAGTCATGAAGAGCCCCTCCCGGCGCATAGATCATTAGCCATTCTACCATAAATGCCTATGCTTTGAGAAGTGCCGCGGGACGCGCCGCCCTAGTGCGCCGTAATCGGCTCGCGGGACGCTTCGTCGGTATATTCGAAGGCGATGGTGAAGCCGATGAAGATTCCCCAGACGAGGTAAAGCGCCAACTCCGAGAAGATCGTGTCATACCCGATCTTGTTGAAGAACGGAAACAATCCGAGCGCCGGTCCGGCGCCTACGAAGAGGGCGAGCCACCAGAACAGGCCGTAAAACAAGCCCGGCCACGGACCGGCGATGCGGCCGAGCACCGCCTTGTAGATCAGGGCGGCGATGATCGAAAACACGATGAAGCACCCGAGCCCGATCAGATGCCCCCATCCCGTCTTCAGGAACGATTGGCGGAAAAACGGGTCGGCCAGAAAGCCGGGCAGCACCTTCGTGAAATGAATCAAATACAGGAGCCAGCGCGCCGCGCCCCAGATCAGGCCCGCGTAAAAGCCCGTTCGCAGGCAAAACGCGAACGGGTTCGTGTTGGTCGTGCCGTTATATTCGGTGCGGCCCGGCTTGCGCCGCCGTCCTTTGGCGTTGGTCGGCATAATCGATCGATTCCTCCGTTGCGATGGATTGCAAATAGGCATGCAGCGTTAGTATGCGCAGCCCGCGGTCATCCAAATCCCGCGGCCCGCCCGGCAAAGGATCCCGCTCGCAAAGTCGCGCGGAATCAAGTACAATAAGAGAGAAATCGTTTCCGAATGAGAACCCACGTCAAACCAAAGGATGGTGATTCGCCCTTGTCGCAAAGCACGCAAAACATCTATGGCGGACAAGCCGTCATCGAGGGCGTCATGTTCGCGGGCAAAACCACGAACGTAACCGCGGTACGCCGCAAAAATAACGAAATCAAATTTTTCGAGGTGCCTCGCAAGACCACGCCTTGGATCCAGAAGCTGAAGAAGATTCCGCTCGTGCGCGGCGTCGTGGCGATCCTGGAATCGAGCGCCAAAGGCTCGCAGCATTTGAACTTCTCGATGGAATCGTACGCCGAGGACGAACTCGAGGACGACAAGGATGGAGCCGCCGCGGTCAAGGAGGAGAAAAAAGGTTGGAGCCTCAGCATGATCGTCGGCGTCGCGGTGGCCGGCATCCTGTCGTTCGTGGCCGGCAAGCTCGTGTTCACCGTCGTCCCCGCCATGATCGAACAGCTGATCTTTGGACATGCGTTCAAGAATATAATAGTACACAACCTCATCGAAGGGGTTATCAAGATTTTGTTCCTGCTCTCTTATCTCTACATTATTTCCTTGACGCCGCTGATCAAGCGTCTCTTCCAATATCACGGCGCCGAACATAAAGTGATCAGCGCATACGAAGCGGGCGCGGAGCTGACCGTCTCCAACGTGCAGCGCTTCACGCGGCTTCACTACCGCTGCGGCAGCAGCTTCATCGTCTTCTCCGTGCTCGTCGGCATCGTCGTCTACTCCTTCTTCCACTGGGATTCCCTGTGGGAACGGGTCTACCTTCGGGTCCTCCTGCTTCCGGTCGTGCTCGGCGCCTCGTACGAAGCGCTCCGCTTCACGAACGCGCTCCGCGACTTGCCGGTGCTTCGCTTCCTCGGCTATCCGGGACTGTGGCTGCAGAAGCTGACGACCAAGGAACCGACGGACGAACAGGTCGCGGTGTCCATCGCGTCGTTCAACCGCATGCTGGAGATCGACCGCCAAGGCGTCAAGGCTTGATCCTGGAGCTGGACTGAAATCAAGATTCGGGAAGGAAGGGTGAGCGCGTCATGCCTCGAAAAATGAGTCTGCCAACCATCATCATCCTCGTGCTCGTCGTCGTTGGCCTTGTTTCGCAAACGATCAGCAATCCCTATCAGCTTCTGATTCCTGTCTTTGTGTTCGGCGCGATTTACCTGCTTTACAAATTCCCGCCGGGCGCGAAGGCGAAATCGCCGAAGCCGCCGCAGCGGTACAAAACCGGCGCCCGCCGGGACCAGCAGGCGAGCCGGACGAAGACGCGCAAAAACATGCCGTTCCGCGTCATCGAGGGCGGCAAGGACGACGACGATCTGCCTAAGTACCATTAGGCAGCGTCGTCCGGTACAGGCACAAAAGGGGCTTTCCATCGCGCATGCGCCGCATGCGTCGTCGGAAAGCCCCTTTTAGCTAGTTTTGCAATTAATAAGGGTTCATTACGATTCTTCGTTGTTCAGCTCGGCGTGAACCGATTTAAACGCTTCCAACCGCTCGGGCTCCCGCCGGAAAAACTCCACCAGCGTCTCGATGCACGTAATGGAATCCCAGCTCAAGTGATGCTCGATGCCTTCGACGTCCTTATAAATGTTCTCTTCTTGGACGCCGATCACCGTCAGAAACGATTCCAGCAGATGGTGCCGTTCCATCAGCCGTTTCCCCATTTTTTTCCCTTTGTTCGTCAGGACGAGCCCCCGGTATTTCTCGTAAATCAAATATTGGTCCTTGTCCAGCTTCTGGATCATCTTCGTGACGGAGGACGGATGCACTTCCAACCCTTCCGCGATGTCGGAGACCCGGGCGTAGCCCTTCTCGTCGATTAATTTATAAATGCGTTCCAAATAATCCTCCATACTTGGAGTCGGCATCGTACAACCTCCATTTCACCTGCATCCCGTACGAACGGATCTTTGCGCCGCGCGGTCCGGACAACCGGGCGGCCGCGCCACTCTTAGTATCATACACTGCCGGCCCCCGTGCCGCAACCTGCGGCCCCGTCTTAACTTTCCATGTTTGCTCCCCCTCGCCGCGTCCCACACTAACGAAAAACCAAGGAGGACGGCAGCCATGGACAACACTCCGACGCTCGAACGGCCGGCGCCGGCCAGGCGCGTACACGAATCGTTCATTCCCGAGCTGGTCTACTTCGAACCGGCTTCGCTCGACTATCCGAAGGGCCGGCAGATCATGGATTGGGTCAAGTCCCTCGACATCCCGTATCAGATGACGACTTCCCATAACCGCATCACGAATTTGCCGGGCGACACCGAGCTCGAACAATACAAGATCGCCAAGCGAACCCTCGTCGTCGGCATCCGCAAAACGCTGAAATTCGATACGTCGAAGCCGTCGGCGGAATACGCCATCCCCATCGCGACCGGCTGCATGGGCCATTGCCATTACTGCTACCTGCAGACGACGCTGGGCGCGAAGCCGTACATCCGCGTCTATGTCAACATGGACGATATCCTGGAAGCGGCCAAGGGTTATATCGACGAACGGAAGCCCGAGATCACCCGCTTCGAAGCGGCCTGTACGTCCGATCCCGTCGGGCTGGAGCCGATTACCGGCAGCCTGAAGGAGCTCATCGCGTTCATGGCGGAGCAGGAATACGGCCGGCTGCGCTTCGTGACCAAATTCCACTATGTCGATTCGCTGCTCGATATCAAGCACAACGGCCATACCCGGATTCGCTTCAGCGTCAACGCGAAATACGTCATCAAGCATTTCGAGCCGTCCACTTCGCCGTTCGAGAAGCGCATCGAAGCCGCGGCCAAAATCGCGGGCGCCGGCTACCCGCTCGGCTTCATCATCGCGCCGATCATCTGGCACGAGGGGTGGCAGGACGGCTATGCCGAGCTGCTCGCCGAGCTCGCGCGGGCGCTGCCGAAGGAGGCGTCGTCCAACCTGACCTTCGAGCTGATCCAGCACCGGTTCACGAAGACCGCTAAAAACGTGATCGAAAAACGCTACCCGCGCACGAAGCTCGAAATGGACATCGAGAAGCGCAAGTACAAGTGGGGCCGCTGGGGCCAGGGCAAGTACGTCTACCCCGACGAACAAGCAGAAGCGCTCCGGATGTTCATCTCGGAGCGCATCTTTGACCATTTCGCGGACGCGAAGATCGAATATTTTACTTAGAACTTCATGAATTCCGGCGTGATGGAATTGAGCCAAATCGTGATCTTCGTCATCTGATCCGTGAAGAGCAGGAAGCCCATCAGCAGCATGACCGCGCCGCCGATTTTCATCATGACGGCGGAGTAGCGGACGATCCAGCGCGTGGACCCGATGAAGAACGCCAGCACGAAGAACGGAATGGCGAAGCCGAGCGCGTACGCGGTCGTCAGCTCAAACCACGTTCCCGGCTGGGAAGCGGCCAGCAGCAGGATGCTGGCGAGGATCGGCCCCGTGCAGGGCGACCAGCCGGCGGAGAAGCCGACGCCGAAGATCAGCGACGCCAGATAGCCGGATTTCTTCATGCGGAGCGGCATTTTCATTTCCCGCAGCAGCACCTTGGGCTGGATCAGCCCCATGAGAATGAATCCCATCAGGATGATGAGCACCGCCGACAGCTGGCGGATGAGATCCTGGTATTTCGAGAACTGCTCCGCGAAGGCGTTGGTGCCGTAGCCGAGCGTATAGTAGACGATCGAGAACCCGAGAATGAAAAACAGCGTATGGGTCATCGTGCGGACCCGTACCTCCCTGCCGGGACGTTCGCTCTTCAAATCCGTGACGGATACGCCGGTTATGTACGATAGATAGGACGGGTAGAGCGGCAGGCAGCAGGGCGAGATGAAGGATGCGATCCCTGCCCCGAACGCCGCCCAAACCGTAACGTCGGCCATATGATTCCCTCCGCTTCTAGCCTGTGCTGAACTTTCTTCGGAACGTGAGCAGCAGCAGCAATACGACGATGAGCAGCATGACGATCGTGCCCCCGGGGGCGAGGTTCCAGACGCCCGCGATAAGCAGGCCGGCCACGACCGCGAGCTCCGCGACGACGACGACCGTCATGACGGATTGCCGGAAGCTTCGCGCCACGGCGAGGCTGCACGCCGCCGGAATCGTGAGCAGCGCGGATACGAGCAGCGCGCCGACGATCTTGATCGAGACGCTGATGACGAGCGCCGTCAGAATGCTGATCAGGAAGTTAAAATATTTCGTCGGCAGTCCGCTGACCGCGGCGGCGTCTTCGTCGAAGGCGAGCAGGAAGAGCTCCTTCGCGTGCAGGCTCACCGCCAGCAGCACCACGACCGTCACGCTGCCGATCAGCACGAGGTCGACGGTGTCGAGCGTGTAGATGCTGCCGAACAGGTAGCCCGTCACGCTGACGTTGAAGCCCTTGCCCATCGAGAACAGCAGCGATGCCAACGCGACGCCGCCGGACATGATGATGGCGATCGACAGCTCCGCGTACGTCCGGTAAGCCTTGCGCAGCTTCTCGATCGCGAACGTCGCCGCGATCGCGAACACGAGCCCCACCGCGACGGGATAAATGCCGGTCAGGAAGCCCAGCGCCACGCCGGCGATCGAGACGTGCGACAGCGTGTCTCCGATCATCGACAGCCGCCGCAGGACGAGGAACAGTCCCAGAAGGGGCGCCGTAATCCCGATCAGCGCGCCCCCGATCAGCGCCCTTTGAAAAAATTCAAGCGTTAAAATATCCAACCGCTATACGCCTACTTTCCCTCTCTCCATGGACTGGCGCAGGCCGCGCAGGCTGTGCGACAGGTTCGTTTCCGCACAATCTTCGAGATCGTGGGAATGTTTTACGTAAAATTTGATCTTGCCGCTCTCGTGCTTCGGCTCGCTGCCGAGGTACGAGCGGATCATCTCCATGTCGTGCGACACCATCAGGAACGTGATGTTATGATGCTGATGCATGTGCTTGACGAGATGGAAGAATCCCTCCTGCGTCTCCGCGTCGATGCCGACCGTCGGCTCGTCGAGGATGAGCAGCGCTGGATTGTTGATGAGCGCGCGCGCCAGGAACGCGCGCTGCTGCTGCCCGCCGGACAGCTGGCCGATGCGCTTCCCCGCCAAGTCCTCGATGTTCATGGCGTGCAGCGCCTCTTCGCATTTGGCCGCGTCCGCCTTCGTGACGCGCTTGAACAGCTTGCCGCGATTGTACAGGCCGGACAGCACGACCTCGCGCACCGTCGCCGGGAACAGCGGATTGAACGAATTTTTTTGCGGCACGTAGCCGATCCGGTCCCACTCGCGGAACTCGCCGATCGGCTTGCCGAACAGCCGGATGGCGCCTTCCGTCGGCCTCAGCAGCCCGACGATCATGCGCATCAGCGTCGTTTTCCCCGCGCCGTTCGAGCCGATCACGCCGACGAAGTCGCGTTCTTGCACCGTCAAGCAGACGTCGTCCAAGACGCGCTTCTGCTCATAGGCAAAGGAGACGCCGTCGAGCTCGATGACCGGATCGTGACAGTCCAGGCGCGACGGCCGTTTTTGAATTAACATGCGTTTCACTCCCGCCCTCGTATAACCCTACGTCTATTGTAAAGCCTGTACTAGATTTTGCAAATTCGCCCGCATGAGCGAAAAATAATCCTCGCCCTTCGACGCCTGCTTCGGCGTCAGCCCTTCCAGGGGGTTCAGCACCGTCGTGCTCACCTTCGCTTCGCGGGCGAGCGTCTTGGCGATTTCGTCGGACACCAGTTCCTCGAAGAAAATCGTTTTGATGCCGTTCGCCTTCACGAATTTCGAGATGCGCAGCAAATCCCGCGCTTTCGGCTCCGCGTCGGGCGATAACCCCATTATCGCCACTTGCCGCAGCCCGTAGTCCCGCGCCAAATACCCGAACGCTTGATGCGACGTGACGATATCCTTCTTCTTCACGGCCGCCAGCCGCGTCGCGTATTCCCGGTCCAGCGCTTCCAGCTTCTCCTTGAGCGCGCCGTAATTCGCCTCGTAGACCGCTTGGTGCGTCGGGTCCGCCTGCGCGAACCGGTCCGCCACCGTCTTCGCCATAATCAGCATCGACTTCGGGCTGACCCACGTATGCGGATCGACGTGGCTACGATCCGTCTCGCCATCCTCCGGATTGCCCGGCAGCAGCGTTATGCCTTGGCTCGCTTCCACCGTCACGAGCTTCGAATCGCCCGGCAGCCCCTGCAGGAAGTCGTCGACCCAGCCTTCCAGGCCCGCGCCGTTGTACAGGAACAGCTGCGCCTTCGACGCCGTGTCCAGGTCCCGGCTCTTCGGCGTCCAGTCATGCGGCTCCACGCCCGCCGGAATCATATTGATGACGTTGGCGTCCGCGCCGCCGATCGACTGGGCGAGAAAATAGAGCGGATAAAAGCTCGTGACCACGTTCAGCTTGCCTGCTACCAGCTTGCCTTGTCCGGCCGAGCCGCAGCCGGCGGCGAAGAACGCCAGCAGGAAAAAAGAAACGGCCGCAACGGCCGTAGATAACCATCTCTTGCGCATGAACATCGCTGCACCCCGGTCTATCTATCATAATCGTAAACATTACTATGAAGATTATATAGAGCCGCGAATGTCCTGTCAACAAACAACCGCCGGGGCGAATCGCCCCGGCGGCCGAAGTCCGTCTTATTTCACGATCGCGCCGTTCGGCATGCCGTCCGGCACGGTGGCGAGCGTCAGCTGATCTCCGTGGGAGGCGGCCAGGATCATGCCCTGGGACAGTTCGCCGCGCAGCTTCACCGGCTTCAGGTTCACGACGCAGATGACCTTGCGTCCGACCATCTCCTCCGGCTTGTAGAACTTCGCGATGCCGGAGACGACCTGGCGCCGTTCATGCCCGAGATCCAGCTGCAGCTTCAGCAGCTTGTCGGCTTTCGGCACCGGCTCGCACGCCACCACCTCGGCCACGCGCAGCTCGACCTTGGCGAACTCGTCGATGCCGATCTCGTCCTTGCCTTCCGGCGCGGCCGCTTCGGCGGATACCGCCGGCGCATCCGCGGCCCCGGACGCCGGCGCCGTCCCGGCTTCCGGCTCGGCCGTCGCCGGCTCCGCTTCCGCCGGTGCCGCGCCGCCGTTCATGGAGACGGCGATGAACGCCGTCTCTTCCGCGACGTCGAGCCGCGGGAAGATCGGGTCGCCCTTCGCGACGCGCGTGCCGCCCGGCAGGACGCCGAACGTCTTCGTGCTGTCCCACGCCGTCAGCTCGCCTTCGGCGATGCCCAGCTGCGCGCGGATCTTAAGCGGCGCGTTCGTCAGGAACGGCTGCAGCAGGATCGAGATGATCCGCAGCGACTCGGCCAGGTGGTGCATGACGGAGGCCAGCTCGCCGCGCTTCTCCTCGCTCTTCGCGAGCGTCCACGGCTGCGTCTCGTCGATGTACTTGTTCGTGCGGCTGACGAGCTGCCAGATCGCCGTCAGCGCGACGGAGAACTCCATCCGCTCCATCGCCGCTTCCACCTGCTCCGCCGTGCTTTGGGCGAGCGCCGACAGCTTCTCGTCGAACGCGGTCGCCGGGCCCGCATAGGCCGGCACTTCGCCGTCGAAGTACTTGCCGACCATCGCGACCGTCCGGTTCAGCAGGTTGCCGAGGTCGTTCGCCAGGTCGAAGTTGATCCGTTCCACGAAGTTCTCCGGCGTGAACGTGCCGTCCGCGCCGAACGGCACTTCGCGCAGCAGGTAGTAGCGGAGCGCGTCGAGGCCGTAGCGGTCGATCAGCGTCACGGGATCGACGACGTTGCCCTTCGACTTGGACATTTTGCCGTCCTTCATTAATAACCAGCCGTGCGCGAACACTTTTTTCGGCAGCGGCAGGTCGAGCGCCATCAGCATGATCGGCCAGTAGATGGTATGGAACCGGACGATCTCCTTGCCCACGAGATGCACGTCCGCCGGCCAGAACTTGTCGAAGCGGGCGCTGTCCCCGGAATCGTAGCCGAGCGCCGTGATGTAATTGGAGAGCGCGTCGATCCAGACATAGACGACGTGCTTCGGATCGCCTTTTACTTTGACGCCCCAATCGAACGTCGTCCGCGATACCGCGAGGTCCTCGAGCCCCGGCTTGATGAAGTTGTTGATCATTTCGTTCTTGCGCGATTCCGGCTGGATGAATTCCGGATTTTCTTCGTAATACCGCAGCAGCCGGTCGGCGTACTTGCTCATCCGGAAGAAGTAGCTCTCTTCCTTCACGAGCTCCACGGGACGCCCGCAATCCGGACAGTTGCCGTCGACGAGCTGGCGCTCGAGGAAGAACGATTCGCACGGCGTGCAGTACCAGCCCTCGTAGTGGCCCTTGTAGATGTCGCCCTGCTGCAGCAGCCGGTCGAAGATCCGTTCGACGACGGCTTTATGGCGCTCCTGCGTCGTGCGGATGAAGTCGTCGTTCGAAATGTCGAGCTTCTTCCACAGGTCCTTGATGAGCACGACGATGTCGTCGACGAACTGCTGCGGCGTCTGGCCCTTCTCGGCGGCCTTCCGCTCGATCTTCTGGCCGTGCTCGTCCGTGCCCGTCAAGTACCAGACGTCGTAACCGCGAAGCCGCTTGTAACGCGCCATCGCGTCGCCGGCCACGGTCGTGTACGCATGTCCGATGTGCAGCTTGTCGCTCGGATAATAAATCGGGGTCGTAATGTAAAACGTCGGTTTGGTCTCGCTCATCGCCAACACTCCTCCGGCCTGCCTCGGGCAGGCGTAATCGATGCTTTGAACAACAAAAAAGCCTTCGTCCGCCATGGGACGAAAGCTTGCGCTCACGTGGTACCACCCAAATTCCTCGCCCCCGCCGCGGCCCGATCGGTCCCGCGCGAAGGAAAGCTTCGTTAGGCTCATCCGCGTGCGGACGAGCGGTCGACCGGTAACGGGGTCAAGCGCCGCAGCCTTGCGCCGGCCGCTCTGGCGGCCGCCGTTCGAAAGCGGTTCTCCCGGACCATGTTCCCCAAGCCGTTCCTTGCCGGTTTCCAGCTGCCCCGGCTCTCTGGTAAGGTCGTCGCTTCGGTACTTATCCGTTCATCGAAGAGGGATATGGCTAACGCATGCTCTTGCTGAAACTATACCGAATCCCGCGCGGCGCTGTCAAGCGGGGCGCCCTGCCGGGCAAGCTCCTCCCGCGTCGGCGGAACGTAGTCGATGCCTCCCGGATGGAACGGATGGCAGCGGCAGATCCGCCGGACTGCCAGCCAGCCGCCGCGCAGCGGCCCGTGCTTGTCGATCGCCTCGAGCGCGTAGGCGGAGCAGGTGGGATAAAACCGGCAGGTCGGCGGCTTGAGCGGCGATATGAACCGGCGGTATGCGTGAATCGGCGCTTTCATGATGGTTCGCATGGCGGTCGTCCCCTTTCCGCCCGCGCGTCGCGCGCGAGGCTTGGCAGCTTGATTTGCTTCATTCTATCATGCCGCAATTCGGCGTCCGCGTCAATTTCGAAGCCGATTCCGAAATGGCGCCAAGCAATTTGTCGCGATTTTGTAGTTTTATTGGCACGGATACGTATTATAGCCCGATTTTATTTGTGTTACCGTATACATGTGTCGCATAATTAGAGCATGAAAAACTGTAATTGCGCGACAAATCCGAGTCGATCCGACTTCACCCACTATTAGGAGGAATCACGCCATGATTCGCATCGCTATGCTCAGCTACTGGCATGTTCACGCTTGGGATTACACGAGAGACGTGCAAAAGAACCCGAACACCGAAGTCGTCGCCGTATGGGACGAAATTCCGGCCCGCGGCCAAGAAGCCGCCGATAAGCTCGGCGTGCCGTTCTTCGCCGACCTGGACGAGCTGCTCGCCCGAGGCGACATCGACGCGGTCGTCGTCGACACGCCGACGAACCTCCACCGCGACGTGATGGTGAAAGCCGCGCGCGCCGGCAAGCATATTTTCACGGAGAAAGTCATCGCCCCTACGCTGCGCGAAGTGAACGAAATCATCGCCGCCGTGAACGAAGCCGGCGTGAAGCTGACGGTCTCCCTCCCGCGCCTGAACGACCGGTACACGCTGGCCGCGCAAGAAGTGCTCAGCCAAGGCCTGCTCGGCCAGCTGACGCAAGCGCGCGTGCGCCTGTCCCACAACGGCGCGACGGCGAACTGGCTGCCTGAACACTTCTTCAACCTCGAGCAATGCGGCGGCGGCGCGCTGATCGACCTCGGCTGCCACCCGATGTACCTGACCCGCCTCTTCCTCGGCCTGCCGGAGAGCGTGAGCGCGTCGTTCGGCTACGTCACGGGCAAGGAAGTCGAAGACAACGCGGTAGCGACGCTCCGTTACGGGAACGGCGCGATCGGCATCGTCGAAGCGGGCTTCGTGAACGCGCACTCCCCGTTCAGCGTCGAGATCCACGGCACGGAAGGCACGCTGCTGTACGGCTCGCCGGACGAAGCGGTCCGCGTCCGCAGCAACAAGCTCGAGTCGAAGGAATGGGTAACGATCGAGCTGCCGGAACAGCGGATTTCCGCGTTCGACCAATTCGCCGGCCATGTGCAGAACGGCACGGAAGCGACGGAGAACGTGGGCCTCGCCGTCGACCTGACGAAATTGATGGAAGCCGCCACGATCTCGAACGCGGAGAAGCGCGTCGTGACCCTGGCCGAGCTGAACAACTAAACCGCGCCGTCCGGCAGGGAGAAAGGGGGAGTAAGGTTTGGCAAAACCGTTTGCCTATTCGCTCATGGCCGAGCGTAACGATGCGATCGACCGGCTCGATATACAGTTCCGCTGGGGAGGATACGGGTTTCGCGTGCTGCGCTGCCACTTGACCTCCTTCGCTCCCGGCAAGATCGTCCGCTTCCACAAGCATTCGGAATACGAGTTCCATTTCATTCCGCGCGGCAAGGGCACGGTCGTTATGGAAGACAACGTCTACCCGCTGCACGAAGGGCTCTTCTACCTGACCGGACCGAACGTCATCCACCAGCAGGAAGCCGATGCCCGCGAAGCGATGGACGAGCTGTGCCTGCATATCGACATCGTGCCGATCAAGGAATCGGAGCAGGAAGCGAGTTGGGGCGATCCGTGGGAACGCCACGAGGCGGAAGCGTGCATCCGGGCGCTCGACAACTTGCCGATGCGTCCGCACGTCGATCAGTACAACGCGATGGCGTGGTTCCTGACGGCGTACCGCGCGTGGAACGAAGGCCAGCCCGGCGCGTTCTCCACGATCAAGCAGGCGATCATCCAGATCCTGCTCCGCTCCGCGCGGATGTCCGCCATACCGAACGTGACGTTCGAACCGCCGTCGCGCAGCATCAACGAGCACCGCTTCCGGATCGCGACGCAGTTCATTCACGACAACTACGCGCAGCCGCTGACGCTGCAGGAGGTCGCCGAACGGATCCCGATCAGCGCCCGGCAGCTTCAGCGGGTGTTCCGGGAACAGGGCGAGGAATCGTTCACGGCCTACCTGGAAAACTACCGGCTCTCGCAGATCTGCTCCGCCATCGTCGAAGGCAGCCGCCCGATCGAGCAGATCGCGCTGGAGCACGGGTTCGCGAGCAGCAACTACTTGTACTACGTCTTCAAGAAGCGCTTCAACATGACGCCGAAGCAGTTCCGCAAACAGCACGGGACCGCCGGCGAAACGAAGCTGTTCGCCGCTCCGCGGCAGACCGCCCCGTAAAGCGCCCAAAGCAAAAAGGCCTCCGGTCCATGCAATCCATGGACCGGAGGCCTTTTTTTGCGCTTGCCAGCCGCGGTGACCTCTCGCTTACCAGCGGACTTCCGGCAGCGGCAGGAACGTCATGGCGATCGGGAGATTGCTCCCCGCCGCCAGCGTGAACGTGATGTCGACCGCCTCTTCCGTGTTGCCCGTGCGGTACAGCACCGCCGCTTGGGTATTGTTCATCATCGACGCCGTGACGAGCTGGCCGTTGACCATGAACGCCCCGATATACAATCCGCCCCGCGGATTGAGCGCGATCAGCGTATGCGGCGACACGTGGGACAAGTGCATGCGGTACAGCGTGCCGAAGTTGCCCGTGTTGTACTGCAGCTCGCCGTTCGTGTCGTCGATGCCGTCCAGGTACCGGTCGATCGTCTTGTCGCCGAGCACGATGCGCTGCTCGGCGTCCCCGAGCGCGTCGTCGATCACGACGGAACGGTCGGCGTTGTAGAACGTCCCGCGGACGTGGATGCCGTCGCGCGGAAGCACCGGCAGGTACGGCAGCTCGGCGATCGCGCTCTTGCCCGCCGCCACGACCACGATGTGGAACTGCAGCTCCTGGTCGCTGAAGACGTCCGCGTACGCGGTCAGCACGTCGTTCATCTTCATCGGCGTCTTCGACAGATCGGGCAGAATTTCGACCGTTTGATGCGGCCGAACCGTCAGCCATTTCGGCTCGGGATTGCTTTGGTAAGCGTTCAAGTAGCGTACCGTGGCCATTTTGCCCGTGTTGCCCACGACCGGATCCGGTCCGCCGATGCCGACGGAGCTCGTGTTGACGTTCACGGTCGTGCCGTTGTTGTTCGTCGCGAGCAGGTACATCCGGACCGGATAGCCGATCTTGTTCACGTTATGGAACATGAAGCGGACTTGGCCGGTCAGCTGCGCCTGGTACACGATGCCCTCCTGCGTCAGCGTCTCGGGGCTGTTGCTGCGCACCAGCTGGGACGACTCGGATTGTATCGTATACGGGATCGCCGGCATCTTCGGCACCGAATCCGGATTGATCGCGAAGTTGCTGCCCGTCGGCGTGTTCAGCCGGTAGTACTCGTCCTTCGTGTACAGCACCTCGCTCGTGACGGTGACCGTCTTCGTGACGGTCGACGTCAAGCCGTGCGCGTCTTCGACGGTCAGCGTGACCGTCTTGTCGCCCGGTTCGAAGAACACCTTGTCGTTGCCCGCGAACGTGCGCTTGACGATGGCGTTCTCATCGTCCGTGCTCTGGTCGATGTATCGGATTTCCTCGCCGATCCGGTATTGCGATTTATCGGTCGTGAAATCCGCGACCGGCGGCTGGTTCGGCGCCTTGACCACGACGGTGACGGAGTACGGATCGCTCCACGTCCCGTTCGAGTCCTCCACCTGCCGGGTCACGACATAGGTGCCGGGCTCCGGAAACACGTCCATCCGGCCGTTCCAGCGCTCGTCGACGAACGGGAGGCCCGTCGGATTACTGGAACGGTCGACGTAGGACACGACCGTCTGGCCCGCGTAAATCTCCGCCGGCTGCACCGCGAACGCCGCCGTCGGCTTCGGCGGGATGACGACGGAGGACCACTTGAGCGTAATCGTCTTGCCGACGACCGCGATCGTGCTGTCGGCCATCTCGCCCCACGAGCGGAGCGGCACCATCAAGTAGCCGTTCGAAATATACGCCGCGCCCGTCAGCTTCGTCAGCACGCCGTCGCGGTACGCGTAGCCGCTGCCGATTTTGAACACCAGCTCGTGCCGGTCGCTCTTCGCGACGGACTCCTTCTTCTGGGCATCGTACGAGATGCGGTACCCGTAACGCGCCGCGATCGAACTGAACGGAATGAACGTCCGGCCGTTGATGTTCGCGACCGGCTGCGCCGACGTATACGGCTGTCCGTTGTGCACCATCGCGGCGCTCCCCATGGTCAGCGAGAGCGTGTCCGTGACGGAAGACCCCTCAAGAGTCGAAATGCCCTCCGCGGACGCGGGTGCCGATGCCGCGTACGCGAAAGGCAGGAATAAGAACGATGCGATCAACAACCATTTCAATGCTTTCATGCCTGGTCTCCTTTGCCTTCTCTCTCGTTTGGCTATCGCGCGAAACGCGCCATGGCCGGCTGTTCTTCAGCCTACTATGACAAGTTTAACGCGATAACCGACAAAAAAGTTGCGAAAAAGAAGCAAAGCGCCATGGTTTGGACACATCTTGAGGCCGGTCAGCCGTTCACGCGCATGTTGATCAGGAAGAACGCGACCATCGCGGCGAACGACGCCAGGCAGAGCACGGCCGACGTCAGGCGGCGCTTCTTCGTCCGGGCGAGCCGCGGCGCGTCGGCCTCCTGGCGGGCCAGCGTCACCGACCGGTGCATGAACAGATACACGATCGCCAGCGCCACGAAAATCATGTTCGAAACAAACCATAATTGCTGCCAGTACATATAGGACCTCTCCCTTGGGCGTTCTGCTGCTATCGTAAAGAAGACTACCGGAATCGCCGCGAGATTGCAAACGGGCAGGTATGCTATAATGAACGAACGACTACCGGGCTGCCCCATGCGGCCGAAAGGATGATTCACGGCCATGACGCCGACTACCGCACCAATGGCGCGCCCCTTCGCGGGTTTCGCGCCCGAAGATTTCGACGTATTCGCCATTCCGGGCCTCGAGCCCCGCATGGACGCCCTCATCGCCCGGGTTCGTCCCAAGCTTAACGAGCTCGGAGAGCGGCTCGCGCCGTTCCTGACCGAGCTCTGCGGCGAGCCGATGTTCCCGCATGTCGCCAAGCACGCGCGGCGGACGATCAATCCGCCGAACGATACATGGATCGCCTTCGCCCCGGGCAAGCGCGGCTACAAGATGTTCCCGCACTTCCAGATCGGCTTGTTCGGCTCCCATCTGTTCGTGCAGTTCGCCATCATCTACGAGTCCGACAACAAGTCGGTCTTCGCGGAGCATGCCCTGCAGCAGCTGGACGACATCGAGACGCATATCCCCGGCCATTACGTCTGGTCCGGCAACCACATGGTGCCCGGCGGGGACACGCAGGCCGAGCTGGGCCGCGACGGCCTCGCCAAGCTGCTGGAACGGCTTCGCGCGGTCAAGGCGTCCGAAGCGCTGTGCGGCATTACGATCGATCGCGCGGACCCGATTCTGCGGGACGGCGAGGCGTTCGTCGCCAAAGCCGCGGACACGTTCCGGACCGTGCTGCCGCTGTACAAAATGTCGTTTTGATCCGTCTTCCGCCGGCCGGCCTTGAACCGCAAGCGAGGCGCCGGCAAGCAGCACGCACGAAAGAGAAAGAATCGTATACGAGCACGGATGACATGGACAACGTCCGCACAGAAACAAGGCCGCGGGAGCTCGAGCTCCCGCGGCCTTGTTTTCGCGAGCGTTCATCGGCCGCGCGCGGACCGTCCTTCACGGATGCTCCGGGACGATCGGCAGCACGACGTCGATCGTCGTCCCCTTGTTCAGCTTGCTCTTGACGAGAAGCTCGCCGCGGTGCGCCTCGATGATTTTGTAGCACATCATCAGCCCGAGCCCCGTCCCCTTCTCCTTCGTGCTGTAGAACGGCTCGCCCAGCTTCGACAGCCGCTCCTTCGGAATGCCGGCGCCCTGGTCGACGAAGCGGATCATGACGTGCCGCTTGTTCTTGGGCTTCACCTGGATGGCGAGCTGGCCGCCGTTCGGCATCGCTTCGATGGCGTTCTTGATTACGTTGACGAACACCTGCTTCATCTGCGCTTCGTCGCATTGGATCGCCCGGACCTCGGGATCGAAATCCGTCTGCACCTCCACGTTATTCAGCAGCGCCTGCGGGTTCAGCAGCGTCAAGATATCCTCGATCAATTTGCGGAGGTCCTTCCGCTGATGGTTCATCGCCTGCTCCGGCTTGGCGAGCAGCATGAATTCGCTGACGATCGTGTTGATCCGTTCCAGCTCCGACAGCATGATCTCCAAGTAGCTGCCGTTCTCGTTCGTACGGGATTGGAGCAGCTGCACGAAGCCCTTGATCGCCGTGAGCGGATTGCGGATTTCATGGGCGACGCCCGCGGCGAGCTGGCCGACGGCGGACAGCTTGTCCGACCGGCGCAGGAACGCCTCCGTCCGCTTGCGCTCCGAAATGTCCCGGATGACGGTCTGAATGACGGACTTGCCCAAAAATTCGTTCACGGTGGTGCTGCACGCCTCGACCTCGACGATCTCCCCGTTCAAGCGGCAAAGCTGGTATTCCGAATAGCCCGTGCCGCTCCCGGCGATGATCCGCCTGATCGTGTTCGCGGTGTACTGGTGCTGATCGGGATGAACGAAGTCGAAAATCGGCCGTCCGACGACGTCGTCCGAAGCGGCCGCGCCGAGCAGCTCCATGCCCGCGTCGTTGAGATAGATCAAGATGCCCTCGCTGTGGATCGCGATCGGCTCCGGCAGCCGTTTCAGCAGCTGGCGATAGCGTTGATCGTTATCCCGGAGCATGTTTTCCGTCTGCTTGTACGCCGTAACCTCGACGATCTGCAGCAGATAGCGCAGCGCTTCCCCGTCTTCGCGATAGCGGCTGCAGCCGAACTTTGCCCAGACGGTATGGCCCTGCCGGTGGATGAACCGCAGCTCCGTATGAAACGACACGACTCGCCCGACCGCCATGTCCGCCGCCAGGCGCAGGCATGCCGCGCGGTCGTCGGGATGGGCGACGGCGGGAAACCGAAGCGTCTGCAGCTCCTCTTCCCCGTAGCCCGTCACGTCGCAAAACGCGCGGTTGGCCCGGAGAACCCGCCCGTCCGCCGCGACGATCGCGATCCCGCTCATCGAAACCTCGAAGGCATGCCGGAAAATATCGCGGCCGGACGCGTTCAACCCGTCTTGTCCGGCGTTGCGGTCCCTGTTAGCGCTCATATATGACCCTCACTCGTCCTGCGATTATTGACGCGAAGTGCGATAATTAAGGAAGCCGCCCCGAATGATCGTCCGATCGCGCGCCGCTTATTCGGCCTTGACCGTCATACCGAGGAACATTCGCATGGCCGCCGTCTTTTCCGTCCGTGATGACGATCAATCGACCGCGCCGATCGCGCGCAGCAGCCGGAACAGCGCCGCCGCCGCTTCCTCCAGCGTCAGCGGATCGTGCGGGCGGAAGCCGCCGCCGGCCTCGCCGCCGCAGAAACCGAGCCGCCATGCCTTCTCCGCGGCGTCCCGCGCCCAGTCCGGGATGGCCCGCTCGTCCGGCGCGCGGTCCGTCCGCTCGACGGCTTGCGCTTCCACGCCGGCGGCGGCCAGCATGTCGACCAGGAGCACAGCCGTCTCAGCGCGCGTAATCGGCAGCGAGGGGTCGTCCGGCACGCCGGGAAACCCGCGCCCGAGCCCGGCCCGGACGACCGCGTTCACCGCGTCGTCGTACGGTTCCCCCGGCGCGGCGCCCGCGCACGGCTTTGCGGCGCCGCGGAGGACTCCGAGGCTCCTGGCCATGAGGGCGACCCACTCGGCCCGCGACACGCGGCGGTCGGGCTCGTACCCTTCCGCCGTCACGAACTGACTCAGATTGATACCCGCCAGCATCGACATCGGTTTTCCCCTCCCAACCGCCGTTCGGATCGTCATTTTTTACGTACAAGAACTAAATTAACACAGAATCGGCTACGGTTTCTGTCGCTTGCGGCCGCCGTTTCTTGTTTTGTTTTGTCGAACGGATAGGCCGCCGGTCCCCGGTTCCGCCGGCATAAACGCGCGGTTCGGCGCGGCGCGGCGGCAAACCTCGGGGACGCGTCCGCGCGCCGCAAACGCCAAACGCCCCCGAAGGTCGTTCCTGCCATGCGGCACGGACCGGCTCCCTTGGAGGCGTCGCTCTTACAGTCTATCCGCTAAGGCGCTAAGGCCGGATCGCAAGCCGCTTGCTTACGCGGCGTGCTCCGCGCGGGCGCTGACGCGCTGGCGCTTGGACTTGCGGAAGAATAACAATTCGTAGATGCACGGCACGATCACGAGCGTCAGCAGCGTGGCCGCGGCCAGTCCGCCGATGACGACGATCGCGAGGCTTTGCGAGACGATGCTTCCGCTCTCCGTCGAGCCGAAGACGAGCGGCAGCATCGCGGAGATCGTGGCGATCGCCGTCATCAGAATCGGACGGGCGCGGGTCGCCGCCGCTTCGATCAGCGCTTCGCGGATCGTCATGCGCTGCTCGTTTTGCTTCACGCGGTCGATGAGCACGATCGCGTTCGTCACGACGATGCCGACCAGCATGAGCGCGCCGAAGACGGCGGTGAAGTCCGGCGAGACGCCCGATACGAGCAGGCCGACGACCGCGCCGATCGCCGCGAGCGGCAGCGAGCACAGGATCGCGAGCGGCGCGCGCAGCGTCTTGAACGTGACGACCATGATCAGATAGACGATGCCGATCGCGATCATCATGATGATGCCGAGATCCGCGAAGTCGGAGGATTGGTCCGCGGAGGCGCCCCCGACGGTATACGTGACGCCGTCCGGCTTCTTCAGCTCGCCGACCTTCTTCGTGATTTCCTTGCCGACGACGGACAGCTGCTTCGGATCGACGTCCGCGGCGACGCGCACGTACGGCTTGCCGTCCTTATGGTAGTACACGCTGGGCTGCTCGCTCTTCACGAGCTTCGCGACCGACGAGACCGGCGCCGGGCCGGCGGCCGTCATGATCGCGAGGCCGTTCAGGTCGCTTTGCGATCTCGGATCGACGGACGGCTCCAGCACGACGCTCGTCGCATGCCCGTCGATCGTCACGGAGCCGAGCGGAATCGGGTTCAGCAGGCCTTGCAGCTGGGACGCCACTTCCTGGCCGTTCGACTTGGCCGGATCCAGCACGAACGTATAGACCGGTTTCTTCTCTTCCTGGTTCGTCTTCACCTTCAGGACATCCTTGACCGGCTTGACGGCCGCGACGACGTCGTCCGCGCCTTTGGCGATGGCGTCGAGATCGTCGCCCGTCACGTCGACGAGCACCTGCGTGCCGCCGGAGCCGCTCATGAAGTCCATGGCGCCCGCGTTCAAATCCGCCCCCGGATACGAGGATCGCTGCTTTTGCACGTCGGCGATGACCTTCTCGGCGTCCGCGCCTTTCTTCATTTGGACCAGATACGTCACGAGCGTCGGCGAAGACACTTCGCCGTATTGCGCGCCGTCGGAGCTGTTGCCGTTCTGCATC
Organism: Paenibacillus artemisiicola; assembly: GCF_017652985.1. Lineage (GTDB taxonomy): Bacteria > Bacillota > Bacilli > Paenibacillales > Paenibacillaceae > Paenibacillus_Z > Paenibacillus_Z artemisiicola. The sequence continues at coordinate 258,579 of NZ_JAGGDJ010000003.1, read as the reverse complement.
ATGACCCAATCGATGCCGGCCTGCTTGCCGAGGAACGCTTCCAGCTTGCGTCCGCCCGCGACGACGTCGTCATGCGGCGTCTCGCTCGGATATTGCAGCGAGATGTTGAGGTTCGACGCGCTGGACGAGTCGAGCGCCCCTTTCGGCATCGCCATGTACGCGCCGACGGAGCCGACCAGCAGCGCGACCGAGACGACGAGCGGCACCCATTTGTGCGCCAGGCACCAGCCGAGGAACGTCGAGAACCGCTTGGAGCCTTCGTGCTCCTTCATCTTCGTGTTGCGCAGCAGCGCGGCGCTCAGCAGCGGCACGACCGTCAGCGCGACGAGCAGGGACGAGAGCAGCGAATACGTGACCGTGAGCGCGAACGGCAGCAGGAACGCCTGCAGCGAGCCGCGCAGCAGCCCCATCGGCAGGAACACCGCGACCGTGACGAGGGTGGACGACGTAATCGCCGTCGCCACTTCCTTGGTGGCGTCCGTGATCAGGCTCAGCGAGAACGGCTCGTGCTGCAGCCTGCGGTAGATGTTCTCGATGACGACGATGCTGTCGTCGACGAGACGGCCGACCGCGACCGCGACGCCGCCGAGCGTGATGATGTTCAGCGTCACGCCGGACGCTTGCAGCAAGTACAGCGTAATGCCGAGCGACAGCGGAATCGAGACGATCGTCACGAGCGTCGCCCGCAGGTTGCGCATGAATAGCAGGATGACGATCGTGGCGAACAGCGCGCCCATCAGCACTTCGCGCAGCATGGAATTGACGGAATGCACGACCTGCTCCGACGTGCTGGACAAGACCCGGATGTCGACGCCGCCCACGTCCTTGTTCAGCCGGTCGACCGTCTCCTGCACCGCGTCGCCGACCTTGACGGCGTTGGCGTTCGCGGACTTGGAAATCGTCAGCATGAGCACGTCTTTGCCGTTCAGGCTGCTAATGCTTTCCGCCTGGCTCGCGAGCTTCACGTCCGCCACGTCGCCGAGCGTCACGCCCTGCGCCACCGGCAGCTTGCGGAGCGTCTCGACGTCGCTCACGTTCGCTTCGACGATCACGTTGCCGGAGGCGCCGTCGATCGTCTTCTCGCCGACGGATGCCGCGACGTTCCGGCCTTGCAGCACGCCCATAAGCGCCTGGAACGGCACGCCTTTGGCGGCGAGCTTCGCCGTATCCGGCACGATCGATACGCTCGGGGCGGATTTGCCGCCCAGGGATACCTGGCCCGCGCCGTCGATTTTCTTGAATGCGTTGATCAAGTCCTTCTCGACGCGGTCCCGGTCGGTTTCCTTCACGCCGTCCAGGCTGACGGACACCCATGAGATCGGAATCATCGAGGTGTTGAACTGCACGACGTACGGCGTCATGACCCGTTCCGGCAGCTGGACGGCGCGAACCGCCGTTTCGACTTCGGTTTTCGCGTCCTTCATGTTCGTCTTGGAATCGAACGACAAATCGATCTTGGAGAAGCCGTTCCCGGAGGACGAGGTCATCAGCGTCTTGCCCTTGACGAACTGCACGGCGTCCTCGAGCTTGTTCGTAACCTCCGTCTCCATCGACTTGGCGTCGTAGCCCGGTCCGATCGCGGCGATCGTGACCATCGGGTTATCCGCTTCCGGCAGAAACTCCATCGGCAGCCGGAAATAGCTGACGACCCCCATCGCCAGCGCCATCAGCACGACGAGCTTCATGGCGGCCTTGTTATTGAACGCCCATTTCGTAATCCACTGCATGTACTCCCCATTCTCCCTTCAAACTATGGTTCTCCTCGGAACTCCCTGTTAAAGTCTACCTTCCCGGACGGGGGGACCGTAAACGTCTCGAGACCAGTCTTTTTCCCCGTCCCGAGACGGAGGCGAGACTGCGACTCGCGTCCGCGGCACGCCGTCCGATGCATAAAAACCGGCTTCGTTTGGAACGCTGTTAATCAAGCGAAGGCTGGAAAGGAAGGGAGCTTATGCCAGTACCGATATTTACGGATATGGACCGCAATTACGCTTATGTCCGCTCCCGCTTCAATCCTTGTTCGGATCTCGTCCTGTTCCGTTGGAATTACGGTCCCAAGCTCGGACGGAGGGCGCTCTCGGTCTATCTGGACACGCTCGTGCTGGACAAGCGCACCAACTTCTTCAAGCAGCTCCTTCAGGATCTCGTCGACCACGAGATCGGCGACGGCACCGAAGTGACGCCGGACATGATCATGCGGCAGTTCAGCAACCATGTCGCTTCGGAAGAATCCGCCACGCTCGTCGACGCGCTGGAGGATGTCGAGCGTCTCGTGCTGAGCGGCTGCCTGGTCATCTTCATCGACGGCTGGAGCCGGGCGCTGTGCTTCCGCGCCGGCCGGTTCGAGACGAGGCAGGTGGACGAGCCGGTCACGGAGCCCGTCGTGCAAGGGCCGCGGGAATCGACCGTCGAGAACCTGAAGAAGAACATCGGCATGATTCGAACGCGCGTGCAAAGTTCCGCGGTCAAATTCAACTTCATCCAAACCGGCGGCAACGCGCGCACGACCATCGCGTTCGGTTATGTGGAAGGCGCCGTGGCGCAGGAAGCGCTGGACGCCTTCGTGGAGCGGATCGGCCAGCTGCCGGACGCCGACGTGCTGGAGACGAGCTATATCGAGGACGTCCTGGAGGAGCGCACGTGGACCCCGTTCCCGCAGTTCCGGTACACGGAGCGGACGGACGTCGCCGCCTCCGCCCTGCTGAACGGCAAAATCATCGTGCTCGTCGAAGGCACGGGAAGCGTCCTGATCGGCCCGACCACGCTGTTCGAGCTGCTGCAGTCGAGCGAGGATTTCTACCAGCGCACGCTGATGGCCAACTTCATCCGCATCCTCCGGTTCATAGCCCTTATGATCGCGCTCGGTTTGCCGAGCCTCTATATCGCGGTATCGACGTTCCATCCGGAGATGATTCCGACCGTGCTGTTGCTTGCCGTCGTCGACGCGCGGGAAGGCATTCCGTTTCCCGCCTTCCTGGAAGCGGTCATCATGGTCTTCATCTTCGAGATTCTCCGTGAAGCGGGCATCCGGCTGCCGCGTCCGGTCGGGTCGGCCGTCAGCATCGTCGGCGCGCTCGTCGTCGGCGAAGCCTCGATCAACGCCGGCATCGTCTCGCCGAGCATGGTCGTGGTCATCGCCTTGACCGGGATCGCGTCGTTCGCGCTGCCCCAATACAATCTGGCCGTCTCGCTCCGGCTGCTCCAGCTGCCGCTCATGATTCTGTCCGCCTTGCTCGGCATTTTCGGGCTTATGATCGGGTTCTCCCTCATGTGGATCCACCTCATCGGCCTGAAATCGCTCGGCGTGCCGTACATGAAGCCGCTGGCGCCGTGGACGGTCGGCGAGCTGCAGAACACCGTCGTGCGGAGACCGCTCAAGGTACTGATGAAACAAAACGAAGCCCGGCGGCAGCGGTCGAAGGGCACCCGCTAGCTTGCGGCAGGCCGGGACGTGGAGGAGATGCGCATGGGAACGAAGCGGATACGGTTTATTGCCCTGGCAGCGCTGCTGCTGTGCTGCGGCTTGGCCGTCTCCGGCTGCGGAGACCGGGCGGAGCTTCCCGAGAAAGGCTTCGTCATGGGCGTCGGCATCGACGACGCGGGCAGCGGCCAGGTGCTGGTCACGTTTCAAATCTACAAGCCGTCCCAGACGGTCGCCTCGCGGGGCAAGAGCGGCACGCCGTACATTAACGTGCGCACGAAGGACACCTCCGTCATGGAGGCGATCCGGGACGTCACGATCCATCTCGGGCGCAAAGCCCAATTCAGCCATACGCGGGTCATCCTGGTCAGCGAGAAAATCGCCCGCAAAATTCCCGTGCCGCAGCTGCTCGATATTTTCTACCGCGACAACGAGCCGCGGCTGACGATCACGCTCATGATCACGAAGGGCAACGCGTCGGATTACTTCGATCAGCGGCCCTTTATCGAAAACACGGTGAGCCAGCAGTATTATTTGAGCGAGCGGTCCGAAAATTATTTCAGCGGCAAGACGATCGGCACGAACTTGCTCCAGCTGGCGCTGCAGCTGCGCGGCGAATCGCGGGTCGGCGCGATCCCGTATCTGGCGCTCGACGAGCGGATCACCGGATCCGAGCCGGGCGTGGCCGGACTCGCGATCATCAAGGACGGTCTCGTGACGGACCGGTTCAGCGGCCAGGAGACGGAAGGCCTGCTCATGCTGATGAGCCGCTACACGAACGGCATCGTCGAAATTCCGTGCGCGCGCGGCGGAAGCTCCGGGGGCGGCGAGGAGGCGGACGCGGAAGAAGACGACGGCGTTCCGCTCGACGAAGCGGCCGAAATGCTCCAATTCGACAGCCATCGTACCGTTGCGTTCGGCAAGGACGGGGTCAAGGTGCGGTACCGCATTCGCACGGTCGTCGCGAACCTGGAGCTGTCCTGCACGAAGCTCGGCAACGAGCGTCTGGAGCAAGCGTACGAGGATAAGATCTCCGCGGCCATCCGGCAGCAGATGATGAGCGCGATGACCCGCTTGCGGCAGGAGAAAGCGGACCTGATCGGCATCGGCAACGAAATCTACAAGCGCGATCCGCGGCTGTGGCGCAAATGGAAGCCGGACTGGCCGGAACGGTTCGCCAAGCTCGACTGCGAAATCGAGGTCGAGACCGTCATCGCGACGCACGGCACGGAAATCGGCAATACGCTGCTGCAGCCAATCCAAGACGAACGGAAGTGAACCCATGTTCGTTGCGCTCGTGATCGTATGCATCGCCGGCATGATGCTGGTCGATTACAAAGACGGCAAAGGCGAAGGGCCGCGGCCCGTGCGGACGAAGCTGCTCTACGGCGCGCTGCTCGCCTTGACCGTGTACCACATGACGCGCGCCGCGGGCGCGTTTCATTTGTTTACCTATTACGATACCGCCAACGCGCTGTTCGGACCGATGGCGGACGCGCTGTACAAATGGTTCCAAGCGAAAGGGTGAAGCGGATGAACATCAAAATCACGGCCAACCAGGCGGCGCTCCTGCTGTTCGTCTTTTTGACCAGCTCGTCCATCATCAACATCCCGTCCCCGATGATCCAATTCGCGGGCAACGCCGCCTGGATCAGCATCCTCGTCTCCTCGGCCGGCGGCATGCTGACGATCCTGCCGGTGATCCTGCTGGCCAAACGATACCCCGGCCAAAACTTCGTCGCGTACAGCCGGAGCGTCGTCGGCGCGCCGGTCGCCGTCGTGCTTTCCCTCATGATGCTGTACTATCAGATCCATATGGGCGCGGCCATCGTGCTCGACATCGCCCTGTTCCTGAACAGCTCCATGATGCGCAATACGGACGGCTACTGGTTCGTGCTGCTCTCCTTTCTGGTCGCCGCCCTGTCCGTGCGCGCGGGGATGGACAAGCTTGCGGGCCTCTTTCCCATCCTGATGGGCAGCGTCATGCTGTTCGTGGTGCTCATCGTCCTGCTGTCCGTCAACAACTTCACGTTCGGCCACCTGTTTCCCGTCCTGCCGGACGGCATCAAGCCCATGCTGCAGGGCATGTATTTCTCGTACGGGTTTCCGTACGGCGAAGTCGTCCTGTTCGCCATGCTGCTCTGCTTCGTGCCCGATTTCGGGAAGCATTTCGAGTTCAAGGCGCTGCTCGCGGTGATCGTGAACGCCGCGTCGCTGGCGGGCACGACGTTCGTCACCATCCTGGTGTTCGGACCGATCGCCGGCGAACGCAAGTATTCCCTCTTCGAGGTCGCGCGCTCCGTCGACCTGATCGACGTCTTCTCCCGGCTCGAAGCGCTCATCGGCTACTCGCTCATCCTGGCCTCGTTCATGAAGACGACGCTCGTGCTCTTCACCGCGCATCAGACCTGCGCGCAGCTGCTGAAGCTGAAGAACGACCGCATGCTCGTCTTCCCGCTCGCGCTGTTCATGGCATCCGTATCGCTCGCGGCGATGACGCGGGGCGAGACGAAATGGGCGTACGAGGTCACGGTCATTCATCCCCTCTGGGGCATGTCGTGCGCGGTGCTGCCGATGCTGATCGTCTTCGCGGTCTCGCTCGCGCGCGGCACGAAACAACGGAAAGCCCCGGTCGAAGCCCCCTCGGACGCCCCGTCATAAAAAAACAGCTCGTCTTCGCCGGAAATGAGTGATTACTCACTTCACAAATCGGATCGTTGCGCATATGATGAATGTGAGTAATCACTCATTTCGTTGGAAAGGCGTGATGACATGTCCGAAAATACGGCTGTTTCTTCTCCTGTCGTCGACGTTCGCGGCGTCTCGCGGCGCTTCGGAAGCCGGACGGTGCTAGGCGACGTCTCGCTGCAGGTCGGAGCCGGCGAGCTGTTCGGCCTGCTCGGGCCTTCGGGCTCCGGCAAGACGACCTTGATCAAGCTGATGACCGGCATCGACCGCGCCGACGGCGGCTCCGTCCGCCTGCTCGGCGAACGGATGCCCAAGCTCGCGATGCTGCGGCGGTTCGGCTACATGGCGCAGTCCGACGCGCTCTACGGCGAGCTGACCGCCAAGGAAAACCTCGCGTTCTTCGGCTCGCTGTACGGCCTGAAGGGCGAACGGCTCGCGAAGCGCATGCGGGCGGCCATGGCGCTCGTCGATTTGGAGGCGGATCTGAACAAGGCCGTCTCCGCCTACTCCGGCGGCATGAAGCGGCGGCTGTCGCTCGCCATCGCGCTGCTGCACGAGCCCGAGCTGCTCGTGCTCGACGAGCCGACCGTCGGCATCGATCCCGTGCTGCGCCGGTCCATCTGGCGCGAACTTGGCGACATGCGCCGCAACGGCACGACGATCGTGCTGACGACGCACGTGATGGACGAAGCGGAGAAATGCGACCGGCTCGGCCTGATCCGCGACGGCAGGCTGACGGCGGTCGGCACGCCGGAAGACATTAAACGGCAGAGCGGCGCGTCTTCCATCGAAGAAGCGTTCATCGCCCTCGGGGGAGGTGCGCGCGCATGAGAATCCGCGCTTTGGCCATCCGCATCGTCCGCCAGTTCCTCCGCGACAAGCGGACGCTCGCGCTGCTCTTCCTCGCCCCGCTGCTCATTCTCGGCCTCATGAAGCTCGTGTTCAACGGAAACGCGGTCGAGCCGGCGATCGGGCTCGCAGGGGCGCCGCCGGCGGCCATCGAACGCCAGCTCGAGCAAGCCGGCGCCGACGTCGCCGTCTACGACGGCCGGGAGGCCGCCGAAGACGCGCTCCGGGACCGCAAGCTGGACGCGTACCTGACGTTCGAAGGCGGCGCGCCCGCGCTCCGGCTGGAGGGCAGCGACCCGTCCGTGAACAAGTCGGTCCTGCTGCTGCTCCAGCGCGCGCTTAGCGCCGGCTCGCCATCCGCGCAGCCCGCGGTGACGTACCTGCACGGCAGCGCGGACATGGCGTCCTTCGACTCGTTCGGCCCGGTGCTCATCGGCTTCTTCTCGTTCTTCTTCGTCTTCATGCTCGCCGGCGTGTCGTTCCTGCGCGAGCGCACGAGCGGTACCCTGGAGCGGCTGCTGGCGACGCCGATCCGCCGTTCCGAAGTCGTCCTCGGCTACCTGGCGGGCTTCGGGCTGTTCACGCTGCTGCAGGCGGCGCTGATCGCCTGGTTCTCGATCGACGTGCTCGGCCTCTATATGGACGGCTCGATAGGGTATGTCCTGCTGCTCAATCTGCTGCTCTCGCTCACGGCGCTGACGCTGGGGACGCTGTTGTCCTCCTTCGCGAGCAACGAGTTTCAGATCATTCAGTTCATCCCGCTCGTGGTCGTGCCGCAGGTGTTCTTCTCGGGCTTGTTCAATCTCGACGCCATGACGCCGTGGCTGCAGCATCTGAGCCGCATCATGCCGCTCTATTACGGGGCCGACGCGATGCGGAACATCATGATCCGCGGCGAAGGCTGGTCCGGGATCGCGGCGGACGTCTGGGCGCTCGCGGCCTTCTCCGCGGCGTTCGCCCTGCTGAACGTCGTCGCCTTGAAGAAGCACCGCGCCATTTGACTCGCATGGTTGCCGTGCCCTGTGCTAGGATGGTGTAAGGCAAGAGGCGGCGAAACGGTGAAATTTAGCGCGTTGTTAGGAGTTGGCGCCATGAGCGACACGGTGGAAGCATGGATCGAAGAGCTGTTGAAGAGCGACGGCGCAGGCGCGAAAATGACGGAGAAGCAGGCGCGCATCGTCCAATCCGCGATCGAGGTCTTCGCCGAGAAAGGATACGCCGCGTCCTCGACCAGCGAGATCGCCCAGCGCGCGGGGGTCGCCGAAGGCACGATCTTCCGTCATTACAAGACGAAGAAGGACCTGCTGTTCGCGATCGTCGCGCCCGCGATGACGAAGCTGCTCGCGCCGTTCGTGCTGCGCGGCTTCCATAAAGTGCTCGATACGGAGTACGAGAGCTACGACCAGGTGCTGCGCGCGATGATCGAGAACCGGATCGAATTTTTGCGCAAGCATCGCAACATCCTGAAAATATTGCTGCAGGAGATTCCGTTCCATCCCGAAATGCAGGAGCGATTTCAGCGCGACGTGCTCGGCCTCGTCTTGGAACGGCTGCGCAAGCTCGTCGCCAAGTTCCAGGACAAAGGGCAGATGGCGGAGCTGCCGTCGTCGACCGTCGTCCGCCTCAGCGTGTCGGCGATCATGGGCTACGTGGCCGTGCGCACGGTATACGGGGAGCGCGAGGACGCCGTCTGGGACGACGACTTCGAGCGCGAGGAGACGATTCGCTTCGTCATGCGCGGCTTGGGCCTCGCCTGACGGGCGGCCTGCGCTAACCGAAAAAAGCTTCGCGCGGTCAGGAGACCGAGCGAAGCTTTTTGGTTATGCGCGCTGCCGGCACGGCTTCGAGCCCGATAAGGAGGCTCGCGATGCAGCCCGCCGAATCGCATGCAAGCGGCCGGCGGCGGACGCGGGCGCGAGAACGGCCCGTTCGTTCCGCCGCGCTTACGCCGAAGCCGACGACGGCTCCGTCGTCTCCCGCTTGCGGTCGAGCGCCCGGAAGCGGAACAGGAAGGTCAGCGCCAGCAGCGACAGGATGCCTCCCGCCACGTAAGGCAGCGCGATATGCGCGTGGAACAGCGCGGCGCCGACGAGCGGTCCGATGATCCGGCCGAGGCTGTCCATCGACGAGCTGAGGCCGGAGGCGACGCCCTGCCCCACCGTCGTCTTCTGCGTGATGAGCGACGTGACGCACGGCCGGATCAAGGCGTTGCCGATGCCGAAGATCGCGAGGTAGATCGTAGCCGCGAGCAGCGAGTGCGCCGTCACGAGCAGCAGGAAGCCGGCGGCGGAGACGACGAGGCCGGCGGCGATATACATCGGCTCCTGGCCCTTGCGGATCCGCCTGCGCACGACGCCGCCCTGGACAAGCGCGCCGACCAGGCCGCAGATCAGGAACATGAAGCCGACCTGCAGCGGCGTCACGTCGAAGCGCTGGTAGCCGAACAGCTGCAGCGTCGCTTCCAGGCCGGCGAGCGACAAAGAGACGAACAGCGCGAGCACGTACAAGTATTTGAGCGAGCCCGTGAAGGCGCTCCATCGGGACGGCTTGCGCTCGTTCCCGGCTTGGCGCGCCTCCGGCGCCAGCGATTCCGGCAGCTTCGTCACGGCGACGAAGAACGTGACGAGCGCGAGCGCGGCCGCGGCGAAGAACGGCGTATTCTGGGAGACGAGGCTGAGCAGCCCGCCAAAGCCCGGGCCGATCGTGAAGCCGAGGCCGATCGACATGCCGACCAGGCCCATGCCCTTCGTCCGCTGGTCCGGCGGGGTGATGTCCGCGACGTACGCGACGATGACCGACGTGACGGCGCCCGAGAACAAACCGCCGAGCAGGCGCGACGCGTACATGATCGGCAGGCTGCCGTCGGCGATGCCGAACAGCAGGAAGCTGGCCGCGAAGCCGAGTACGCCGGTCAGAATGACGGGCCGGCGTCCCACGCGGTCCGACAGGCCGCCCCAGAAGGGCGAAACGAGGAACGCGACGAGCGAATAGAACGACAGCATCATGCCCGTATGAAAATCGACGTAGCCCGGGCTCGCTTCTTTAATAAGCTCCGGCAAAACCGGAATAATAATCCCGAATCCGATGAACGTCGTCACCAGCATGACCATGACGACGCCAAGACGTTTATCCCTGTTCATGTTGCATTCCCTCCACTCCGATCATCGTACCACATCCGTCCGGTGTCTTGTTATGAACAAATGAAGAACAAACAAGACGAGCAGGACGGCGCCGCTGAACAGAAACGGAGCGTGCGGGCCGAGCTTGTCCCACAGCTTCCCGGACATGATGCTGCCGAATACCATGCCGAGCCCTTCGATCGTGAGGAAGAATCCCCATACGGCGCCCCGCTCCGCCTTCGGGATCGCCTGCGCGATCAGCGCGTTCCACGCGGGGATGATGCAGGCGTACCCGATGCCGACGAACGCGACGACCAGCAGCACGAGCGGCAGCTCGCGGGTATAGCCCAGCATGCCGAGCGAGAACGCCGCGACGAGGAAGCCGACGTGCAGGAACCATCGCGTGCCGAAGCGGTCCACCCATTTGCCGACGGGGATGAGCCCGAGCACCGTCACGGCGCCGCCCGCGACCAGGTACAGGCTGTATTCCTGCGGGGTCAGGTGCAGCACCGTGCGCGCGTACTGCGTAAGCACCGGCGTGAGCAGCCCGAGCGCGAAGTTCTGGGTGAACATCGCCGGATAGAGCAGCTTGCTGGCGTGCAGCGAAGCGCCGACCCGGGCGAAATAACGCCGCGCGCGGACGGCCGTCGGGAGATGCTTATGCTCCGATTCGGCGCGCGCGTCGCGCTCCTCCAGCGCGAACGACTTCGTCCGGCCCGGCAGGGCGAGCGCCACCAGCACGACGACGACCATCATGCCGATCAGCACGCGGAACGCCGGCGCGTACGAATGGACGATAAAGAAGTTGATGACGATCGGCCCGCAGCCGACGCCCGTCAGCCAGGCCATGTAGACGACGCTCATGATCGTGCCGCTCGCTTCGTTGCCGGCGACGGTCGTGGCGCCGTTGATGACGCACGGCCAGAGCGGCGAGGTGCCGACGCCAAGCAGCAGGCAGGCGGCCACGATCCAGCCGAACCCGCTCGCGAAGGTGATGATCAGCACCGACGCGCTCGTGAACAGCACGCCGAACAGCATGACGTACCGGTAGCCGATGCGGTCGATGATCCAGCCGAGCGGCGAGCGGAACGCGTTGTCTCCTATATATTGCAGCGCGAGCGCCCAACCGACCGCGTAGGCGGTCAGGTTCAGGTCCGTTCTCATATAGACCGGCAGAATCGAGACGAGCAGCGCGCCTTTGACGAATTCGACCAAATACATGATGACGAGCAGCTGAATGACGAACGGCGAGGACAGCACCTTTTTGCCGCCCCAGCTCTTCGCGATTTCCATGTCGGTCCCCCCTCCAACCCTAGTTCCGAATACCCTTTATTCCTTCTAGTCTCAACAAAAAAGCCGCTTGCAATCCCCCCCGATTTTGCTATACTCAACTTTGTTTGTAACAATCCAAGATGAAAGGCTGGGATGAAACCATGGATCATACCCGGACCCCGCTGTTCACCGCCCTAAGGGAGCATGCGGCGAAAGACCCCGTGCAATTCCATATTCCCGGACACAAGAAGGGAATCGGCAGCGACCCCGAATTCCGCGAATTTATCGGCGACAACGCCTTGTCGATCGATCTCATTAATATAGCGCCGCTGGACGACCTGCATCAGCCGACGGGCGTCATCGAGGAAGCCCAGAAACTGGCAGCCGACGCGTTCGGAGCTGATTATACCTTTTTTTCCGTGCAAGGGACAAGCGGCGCCATCATGACGATGATCCTGAGCGTCTGCTCCCCCGGCGACAAGATCATCGTGCCGCGCAACGTGCATAAGTCGATCATGTCGGCCATCATTTTCGCCGGCGCCCGGCCGATCTTCATCTCGCCGGCCCGCGACGCCAACCTCGGCATCGACCACGGCATCACGACGCGCGCCGTGCAGCGCGCGCTCGACCGCCACCACGACGCGAAGGCGGTACTCGTTATTAACCCGACGTATTACGGCATATGCGCGGATCTGAAGGAAATCGTCGATCTCGTCCACAGCTACGACATTCCCGTACTGGTCGACGAGGCGCACGGCGTGCTCATTCACTTCCACGAGAAGCTGCCGATGTCGGCGATGCAGGCCGGCGCCGATATGTCCGCGACGAGCGTGCATAAGCTCGGCGGCTCCATGACGCAGAGCTCGATCCTGAACGTGCGCAGCGAGCGCATCAACCAGAAGCGCGTCCAGACGATCATCAGCATGCTGACGACGACGTCGACGTCCTACATCCTGCTGGCTTCCCTCGATACGTCGCGCCGGAACCTCGCCATCAACGGCCACGACATCGCGGAGCGCGCGATCAACCTGGCCAAGCACGCCCGCGCCGAAATCAACAAAATGCCCGGACTCTACTGCATCGGCGAAGAGATTCTCGGCACCGAGGCCACCTACGATTACGATCCGACGAAGCTGACGATTCACGTCCGCCATCTCGGCATTACCGGCTACGAGACGGAGAATTGGCTGCGCGAGCATTACAACATCGAAGTCGAACTCAGCGACATGTACAATATCCTGGCCCTCGTTACGCCGGGCGACACGGAGGATTCCATCGGCAAGCTGCTGGTCGCCCTGCACGACCTGGCCGCGCAGCATCATGTGAACGAGGCGAACGAGCTGATCGTCAAGATTCCGGAGATTCCCCATCTCTCGCTGACGCCGCGCGACGCGTTCTACGCCGACACGGAAGTCGTGCCGTTCAAGGAATCCGCCGGCCGCATCATCGCGGAGTTCATCTACGTCTACCCGCCGGGCATCCCGATTCTGCTTCCGGGCGAAGTCATCTCGCAGACGAACATCGACTACATCGTCGATCACGTCGAGGTCGGACTGCCGGTGAAAGGTCCCGAGGACCGCAGCATTCAATTCGTCAAAGTCATCGTGGAAGAAGAAGCCATCTCTTAATCCCGCTGCCGCCCATGATCAGCCAGCCTGTCGAACGTATCCCCGGCGCCCTCGTTCCCGAGCGGCCCGGGGATTTTTGCGCGCCGGTTTCCGGTTATTGTCAATCGATTTTCGGGATGCTATGATGGGTTTGGAGGTGGCGATGATGAGTCAAAGCGCTTACATAAAGTTCGTGCAAGGTTCCGCGGTCGACGCGCTCAGCCTCGAGGACGTTAAGGAGCGGCTGGGCCGCTATAAGGAACAGACGGCGCTGACGGGCCGTCAGCTCGAGTGGGACTACGCCGATGCCGCGTTTCCGTATACGTTCGAGGCGAAGCCGGGCGAAGAAGACCGCTGGTTCTACCTGAAGGGAACGACGCCGCAGTACCGGTACATCCTGTTCGGTGTCGGTTCGGAGACGAACGGCGACGCTTCCGTGTCCCACGTGCAGGTCACGCTCCCGGATGCCGCCACGCACGGCGACAAGGCGAAGGCGAACGAACTGTGCAAGTACATGGCCAAGCAGTTGAAGGCCGAACTCAGGCTGTTCAACGGCCGGACGATTTACTTTAACCCCCGCAAATGACTTTCATGGCGTAACATTAAAAAAACTCCGGTGCCGGTCGGCAGCGGAGTTTTCGTTTTAGTTGTTGGCTTCGTTTTCGCGCTTGGCGATTTCTTCGTAAATCGCGGTCACGCGATCCCATTCCGCGTCATCCTCGATCCCCACGAGGAACGCCTCGCCGTCTTCTTCTTCGATGCGGAAAATGACGCCGTCCGCTTCAGGATCGTTGCGATCCAGCAACACGGAGTATACTTGTTCTTCCGATTCGAAGGTGAAGACCATGACCATTTCGCGTTCGTTGCCTTCCTCGTCCGTGACAAGGAATACGTGCTCTTCGTGGTCGTGATCGTGGTCGCAGTTCTCGTCATGCACGTGATCGCTCATTGTAGACCCTCATTTCCATTCATAGATATCTTCCCTCGTATCGTAACATGGAACATGCCGCGGGTCAAACGAAAGCGCCTCCGCCAACGGGGCGGAAGCGCATGCGCAATCAGGGAGCCTTGGCCGTGATCGTCTTCTGGGACACGAGGTTCCAGTCGTCGCCGGACGAGACTTTCATATAGAAGTTAATCGTATATTTGCCGGCCGCATCGAACGTATACGTATAATCGTCGGTCCGGTACCAGAAGTTATCCTTGTCGACGGAAACGTTCTTCGATTGAATGACCTGCTCGGCTCCGCTCGGGTCGGCGATCGTCAGCTTCACGGCCGAGATATCGGTCAGCAGATTGTCGATTTGGGCGAACACCTTGAACGTGATCTTGTTGCCCTTGACGACGTTGCCGAAGATCGTCGTGTCCTGAAACAGGAACATGTGCACGTTCGGCTTGTAGATCGTCACCTTCTTCGAGGCATCGTCCCAGAAGACGAGCGATTGCAGCGTATTCGCGACCTGTCTCGCCGATAGATACGTCTTGCCGTCCGAGAAAATGCCCGCATCGTTCAATTCGCCGCCGTTGACGATGACGCGGATGCGCTGCGAAGCCCCGTCCGCGAACAGCATCGTTCCGCCCCATAAGGATAACACCAGCGACGCAATCAGAAGCTTTCTGAACTTCATGGTAGTAGACCCTCCGTCCGATGTCTGGATGAATGGTTATACTCGCCAAGTCGTCCAAAGTTGCGCCAACGCAAAAAGTTTTTTCCTCTTTGGAATTGTCGCTTTATGTTGAAACCTGCGCTTGCCCGGGAAATGCGAAGCCGGGAAATGAACCCTTACACGAACGTCCGCGTCAACACGCAGGGCACGCCTTTGCCCATCGCGCCCGGTTTTCGCATGCGGTCCAAGTACCGCATCCCTCTCCCGCACGGCGTCTTGCACACCGCGCACGTATCGGAAAGCACAATCTTGAGCACCGCCTGTTTGCGGTCCGAGGCCGATTTTTTCTTTGCCGCTTTTCCTTTTCCGCCTGAAGCCATATTGTCCGCACCCGCCATTCTAAGTTCCGTTTCATGCTATCGTATGACGGCCCTTGACAAGTGTGCCTGGCTTAAGAGCGGGGGAACGCGTTTTTCTTTCCATTTCCCGCCGGAGATGATAAATTGAAAAATATCGTACGCATAGGGGGATGTCCGCTTGGATATTCAAATGCTCGGAACGGGGAGCGCGTTCGCGAAAACGTACTTTAACACGAACGCGCTTATCTATACGGATTCGCATACGCTGATGCTCGATTGCGGCACTACCGCGCATCAGTCGCTTCACCGGCTCGGCAAGCCGCTCTCGGATATCGACGCCGTCCTGATCAGCCACATTCATGCCGATCACGTCGGGGGCATGGAAGAGCTCGCCTTCCGGATGAAATTCGCGTTCGGGCGCAAGCCGCTGCTGTTCGTGCCGGAGCCGCTGGCCGGGCCGCTCTGGGAAACGTCGCTTAAGGGCGGCTTGCTGCAGGACGAATTCGCCGCCTTGGACGACTACTTCGAGGTGCGGCTGCTCCAGCCCGGCGTCCGGACGGAGCTGATCCCGGGGCTGGCCGCCGAGCCGATTCGAACCGCGCATATCCCGAACAAAATCAGCTACTCGTATGTGCTGAACGACGATTTCTTCTATTCCGCCGACCTGACCTTCCACCCCGAGCTGCTTCGCGCGCTCGTCGAGGAACGCGGCGTCCGGACGATTTTTCACGACTGCCAGTTGAAGCCGCCGGGCGCGGTGCATACGACGCTCAAGGAGCTCGAGTCGCTGCCGCTCCATATCCGGGAGCGGATTCGGCTCATGCACTATGACGACACGAAGCCGCAATACGAAGGCAAGACCGGCGTGATGACGTTCGTCGAGCAGCATGAGCGGTACCGGTTTTAAACGGCTGGCCGGACGCCGCCGCAATCGCCGAAACTGCCGTCAGACATGACAAAAGCCCGCGCGAGCGCGGGCTTCTTCGTATGGAATCGGCCGTCAGTACGTCGGCAGCTGGTCCAGATTGTTCGTCGGATCGCCGTCCGCGTCGCCGCGGATGTACGTTTCGCCGTCCCGCCCTTTGAAGGCGTTGACGCCGGCGATTTCGCCGTTCTGCACGGCGGACAGCGCTTGCTCGTAGTTCAGTTCGCGGCCGGCCGAGGTTTTGAAGGACATCAGATCGCCGTCGCCGTTTTTCCGGGCCGCCACGAACGACTCTCTGTCCGCTCCTCCCGCTTCGCCGCTTGGATGATGCACGCGTGCCATGGAAATCCCTCCTTCCTGCGATTGGATGCGTATGTAGCTTTTCCCGGCGGATGGCCGGTTATGCACGTCACGGCGCCAAAAAAGTCCGGATGCGCGAGGCACCCGGACGGCGGCGTCCAAGTTCGTTCGGACTCAATCGGTGGTCATCAGCGGCGGCTGCCGCTGCTCCGGAGGCGTTTCTCCGGGCATGGCCGGCACGAGATCGCGCGGCTCTCCCTCCGGGTCGTATACGCTGCCGAACACGGACCGGTCCTGCGGATACACGGTCCTGGTCACGCTTTCGAACAATTCGGCCTGGGGAGGCGCCGTCGCGTTGACGGCGGAATGGGACTGCGCGCAGCCTGCGCACAGCGAGATACATAGAACAGCGAGCATGCGTTTCATGGCAACCACTCCCGGTTATGGAAAAACTTTCGTCTGGAAGTAGTATGCCCGCCCAGCTTGGAATCAAACCCGATCGCCGCCCCGTTAGCGCTTGCCGCCTGCTTCCGGAGGCAGCTTCCGCCTCCACACGTAGCGTTCGTCGTAATCCGTGGTATCGTCGATGACGACCTTGGCCACGTACGCGCAAACCGTAATGACGATGCCGAACAATCCGATCAGCCATACCGCCAAATAGGCAGCTTCCTCCACTAGACAACCCGCCTCTCCTGAAATCGCTTGCTTGAGTACACCTTATGCGGGCCGGATCGCGCTTAGAACAATTTATTTCAAAAAGCGGTTGACTTCGCTTTCGCCGTTTGTTATATTATTACTTGTCACTGAGACGAACGCACACTATGATCTGGTAGCTCAGCTGGGAGAGCACTATCTTGACAGGGTAGGGGTCACAGGTTCGAACCCTGTCCAGATCACCATAACTCACGTGATAAAATCCTTAAGTCTTTAAGGATTTTTTTGTTTTTCAGAATGGTTTTCGAAATGCGCGATTCAAGATTCGCAGTCTGACATCGCAATAAAAGGCCCATGCGCTTGAGCGCATGGGCCTCTTTTCGTTTGTTTGACGGCAGGCGCCGGTGATGGGCGGACGCAGACGTCTATGATCTTCTCGCTGCATCCTCGCGGCAAGCTGCGGCTACAGCACCCGTCTTCCGAACAGGAACCGCTTGTCCCAATCCCCGTCCAGCCGCGTGATCGTGACGCCGGGCTCGCCGTACGTCTGAATGACCTGGTTATTGCCGAGATACATGCCCACGTGGCCGACGATGTCGCGGCTGGCATAGCGGCCCGGCGTATAGAAGAACACGAGATCGCCGGGCGCCAGCTTGTCGCGGGAGACGGATTGCCCGATTCGCGATTGGGCCTGGGCGCTCCTCGGAAGCTCGATGCCGACGTGCTTGAACACATGCTGCATGAACGACGAGCAGTCGAACGCGTCGCTCTGCGCGTACGGTTCGGCATCGAACCGGTAAGGCGTGCCGACGAATTTCTTCGCGAAGGCGATCGCCGTCTCCGCTTTCGGGCTTCCGGCCGCGGCGGCCCGCAGCGTATTGCCGCGCTTGTCCATCGTCGTCTGCTTCACCGGCTCTATGCGCGGCGCCACGACGACCGTCTTGCTGCGGGCGTCCCAACGGACCGGCGTTTCGATCAGCTGCGACAACGAACCAAGCTCGACGTACAGCGACGTTCCGATCATGCGGGGCGCCTCCCGCAGCGTAACGGCTTGGTCGCCGATCGACGCGCGCTTGGAATCCGCGGCCAACGTATAGAGCGGGTCGCTGAAGCCGATCGACGCCGCGTTGGTTCCCGGTTTGAGGTCGTAGCGGTAATTGAGCAGCGCGGCCGCCCGTTCGGCCGGAATCCAGATCCTGCCGTGGTCGTTCATATGCTCGGAAGCGAAGACGCGCGCGTCTCCCTGCGTCCTCAGCTGAATGACGTTCCCGGCATTCCGGACCTTCGTTCCGTCCTGCGCCGAACAGGATGCCAGCAGAAGCGCCGCCGCCGTCCAGATCATGGCGCCCTGCATCATGATGCGTTTCATCGTGTCGCGGTCCCTCCCCTTGCATGCGCGCGTCCACCGGGACGGAATCACGCATGGGTTGTCTTTCCATACGAGAGAGTAGTATGGCCTCCAAGGCCGGCCCGTATGCAGGCTGTTATCTTGGATCGTTCGCCCGCCTCCGAAAGCCCGTTTCATGAACGCATAAAAAACTTTCGTAAACCTCTTGCGTTTTCGCACAAACGCCTATATAATCTATCTTACTGAAGGAAACAATTTCATCGTGATCTGGTAGCTCAGCTGGGAGAGCACTATCTTGACAGGGTAGGGGTCACAGGTTCGAACCCTGTCCAGATCACCATCCTCATCCACCGAAGTTCTTGAGCGATCAAGAGCTTTTTTTTATGCCAAAAACCCCCGCGAATCTAGATTCGGCGGGGGTTCTTGCATCTAGCTAGCCGTTCACGTTCAGATAAGCCGTCTTCGTATCGGCATCCCATGAAACCGTCCCGCTGAGCAGCGCCGCGGCGGTTTGGAGGCTGATATAGGTCTTCCCTCCGACGACGAGATACGAATCGACCGGCTTGCCGCCGAGGTACGGCGCGGCTTCCTCCGCCCGCCATTCGACCGGCACGTTCAAGGCTTCGCCGAGCTGGCGCAGCGGAAGATACGCGTGCCCGTCGAAGGCGCGTCCGTTCGGGACCGGCTTATCGTTGGCGACGATGGTCACGTCGCCGTTCGCCGCCGGACCCGGGGCGGAAGACGTGCCGCCGGCGTACCGGTCGAAGAAGGCTTTCTCCATGGCGTTCACGTCGGCATTGCCCTGAATCCCGCCGACTCTTCCTTTCGCCGTATATTGGAACACCGACCACTGCTTCCACGCTTCGTTGCCCGCCGGCCGATCGACGCCGTAATGCGCGATCCATAGCGGCCATTTGCCCAGACTCTTGCCGAGATACGTATCGGCGAAGCTGGCCCCGGTGTAGATCATCGCCGGGCGGCCCGTCAGCCGCTCGACCTCCTTCAGCCACGTCGAACACCACGTCGTCAGCGCGCCGAGCTTGGACGCCTCCCCTTCTACGTCCAGCACATGCGGGAAATCCGCCTTCCGCTCCCCGATCGTCTCGACGAAATGCGCCGCCTCTTCCTTCGCCCCGTTGCGCTCCGGGTGGGCGTAATGATAGAAGCCGATGCGCAGGCCGGCCTTTGCGGCCGCCGCGGCGTTGACCGCGAACAGCGGATCGACGAACGTCGTGCCTTCCGTCGCTTTGATGAAGGCCCCTGCGACGCCGCCCGCGCTCACCTTCCCCCAATCGATGTCGCCCTGATGATGGGAAACGTCGACCACGCGGACGTTACTGCTTCGTCTGGCCTGCATCGTCCCCGGATGCTCCCTTCCTCGCTTGTTTGAACAGCTGATGGCCGTACACCGAGAACGCGCCGGTCAGGATGCCTTGCAGCACGCTCTTGACGTTGAAGCCCAGCATGAAGAGCGATACGACGACCGCGAACACCGTCAACATATAGACGATCGACCAATCCGGCACATGCGGCGTCCGTTTCAGCGCATAACCCAACACCCAGCAGGCGGCAAGCAGGATATAGAGCGACGGATCGATCAGTTCCTGAATCACGGTAAAATCCAAGTCTATCAACCTCCGTTTTCTACTAGACTATGACAGCCGCCCCCTTGAGGTGCATGGAACCGGCCGCCATCCGTCAGACGCCCGGAACGCGAAAACGGACGACGCCGCGGCGGGCATCGTCCGTTTTCGCCTTGTTAAGAAGAATAACCGGGCAAATTCGCGTTCTGATTCGTCAGCTTGGGCAAAATACGCATGGACGCGATATGCGCCTTGGTTTCCGGCGTCCCGAGCTCGTACACGTACGCGTATAAATCCAGCAGATCCGCGCTGAATTCCTCCGTCGCGGGATCGCGCTCCGCCGATTTGTACGGAATGATCGCCCGGGCCGACGTCAGCTCGTCGTTCCGGTCCTCCCGGTCGAGCTTGCGCTGCAGCGCTTCGAGCTGCCGCTCGTCCGCCCGGATCGCCAGATGATCCGTCTCCGGGGGCTCGACCTGAATGGTGCGCGCGGATATCGAGACGTAATAGATCGGCATCGTCATGTCGCTCGCTCTCCTTTCGCGGCGGCCGCCCTTCGTGCGCAGATCGCGCGTTTCGACCGCCCTTATCCCTCCTTACACGGGCAGCGGCTCGGCCGAATCGCCTTTCGCGCCGTTTGGGCGCCCGCATCCAATCCCGTTCCGCCCGCCGAACATAGACTAGGGCGAACGGGAGGGAAGGCGGCATGCCAAAATACCGGATCATCGTGGATTTGTCCGACCGTCAGCTCTATTTGCTCGACGGCAGCATCGTCGTACGCGGATTCCCGGTCGGCATCGGCCGGATGGTCACGAGGACGCCGACGGGCGAATACGAAATCATCAACAAAGAGCCGAATCCCGGCGGCCCGTTCGGCGTCCTGTGGATGGGACTCTCGAAGCCGCATTACGGGATCCACGGCACGAACGACCCGGGGTCGATCGGACGGGAAGTATCGCACGGGTGCATCCGCATGTATAACGAAGACGTGCTCGCGCTGTCCGCCCTCGTGCCGATTCATACGCGCGTCACGATCCGGCCTTAGCGGCCGGATCGGGCGCGTACCGGCCCGTGCAACCTTTCGGGAGCGGGAAGCGTCTACATAGATGCAAGCCATTACAATTATTTGGCAAACGGGGTGGATAAAATGAAGAAACCGATCGCCGCGCTTAGCGTCATGCTGCTGCTGATCGCGGCCTTGACGCAGTCGGTATGGGCGTTCTCGGACACGAAGGGTCATCCGAACGAAGCCAAGATCGCCGAGCTGCAGAAGCTCGGCATCCTGTCGGGCGATCCGAAGACGGATACGTTCGATCCGAACGGCAGCATGACGTACGCCGCGGGCATCTCCATGATCGTGAACGGGCTCGGCTTAAATCTGGACGGGATTAACTTCATCAAAGAACCGAAGGTAACGGACAGCTTTCCGAATATGAAGGACGATGCCTGGTACGCGAACGCCTTCATTATCGCGGCCATGAACGGGCTCGATATTCCGCGGGACACGAAGGCGAACGCCCTCATGACCCGCGAGCAATTCGCGCATCACCTGATGCAGGCGCTGCTCAAGAAAGGCGACTATGCCTTCATCGACCTCTACGTCGTCTTGAAGGACGAAGCGGAGGTGAACCCGGACTACATGGGCAGCGTACAGCGGCTTCTCGTATCGGGCATCGCCAAGCTGGACGATACGCAACGCTTCGAGCCGAAGGCGGCGATCACGCGCGGCGACGCGGCAGGCTGGCTCTACGATACGATCCGGTTCGTCGCGACTCACGAGCCGATCGAGCCGCCGGTCGATCAGCAGCCGTTTCCGCTGTCCGATCTGACGCTCTCCGCCAAGGCCGTCTCGGCCGACGTGAACGAGGTGACCGTCAGCGCGCAGGCGCCGAATCCCGGTTACGGCATCCGGATCGCGTCGATCGCGTTCGACGGGGACCAAGCCGTCGTGTACGTCGAACCGATCTATCCCGAGAAGGGCAAA
Source organism: Paenibacillus artemisiicola (assembly GCF_017652985.1). Classification (GTDB taxonomy): domain Bacteria; phylum Bacillota; class Bacilli; order Paenibacillales; family Paenibacillaceae; genus Paenibacillus_Z; species Paenibacillus_Z artemisiicola. Next base: position 236,863 of record NZ_JAGGDJ010000003.1, on the reverse strand, counting down.
ATGTATCCGCAGGTCATCACGCAGGTGAAGGCGGTCACGTACGTCTCGTCCGCGTACAAAGCGGTGCTTGGCGGCCAAGGCGCCGGCACCGGCTCTTCGGCCGGTTCCGCGGCCGGCGGGTCCACGGGCATCCTCGGCAGCGACGGTGACACGCAGCGCGACTGATCCGGCCCGACCATGAAGAAGCCCCCGTTATCGATAACGGGGGCTTCTTCATGCGCCGACGCGGGCGCGGCCGGCACGGCGCCGGGACGATCAGGGCAGGAAGCCTTCCTGCCCGAAATAAACGGCGCCTTCGGGCATCGCCTGCCGCAGCGTCCGGACGAACGCGTCCGCCGTCTCCGGGGCGTACTGCGCCTCCGCCCCCAGCTCGCGGTAGCGGTCGGCCATGCGCAGCTGCGCGGAGCGCTTCCCGCCGCTGCCGTCGCCGCGGAAGAAATCGTCCACGACGACGCGCTCGACCGCCGACGCGAGCAGCGCGGGGAACGCGTCGCTGCACGGCAGCAGCGGCGACACGGCCGCCTGGACCGGCACGCCGGCCTCGCGGAGCCCGCGGATGGCCCGCAGCCGGGCCGCGAGCGGCGGGGCGGACGGCGTCAGCGCCTTGCGAACGGCTTCAAGGTCCGTCTCGACCGTCATGCTGACCCGGACGCGATCCCCGAGCCGCAGCAGCAGGTCCGCGTCGCGCAGCACGAGCGGGCTGCGGGTTTGCACGAGCAGAAACCGCGGCGGCTCCTCCTCCGCCATGATCTCGAGCAGCCGCCGCGTCAGCCGCTCGGCATGCTCGGCCGGCTGGTACGGATCGGTGGCCGACGACATGAACACCGTCAGGCCGCCCTTCGCGAGCGCCCGACGCCATTCCCGGCGGAACGCGTCCGCGTCGAACCGCTTCGGATCGACCCACTCGCCCCATGGGCTGTCCCGGAACAACGCGACCGGCATCCGCCTGACGTAACAGTACGAGCAGCCGAACGCGCAGCCGACGTACGGGTTCAGCGTATAGGCGTAGCCGGCCAAATAACCCGAAGCGGCGTTCAGCCACCGGACCGATCTGGGTTTTGCTTGCGTTTGGTCCCCCAAGTCGTCACCCCCTCTTCTACCCGTGATCAAAGAATAAAGCTGTACCGATCGAGCTTCGAACGCAGCGCTCCATCATGCCGGCAAGGGCTAAATCATAAGCGCCGCGATGCGTGCTCGCCGGCCGCCGCCGCTTCCAGCTCCGCAAGCGAAGGCAGGGGCCAGCGGATCTCCTCCGCGCCGATTTGCCTCAAGCAGGCGTTGACCTTCGAATACGGACGGCTGCCGAAGAAGCCCCGGCGCGCGGAGAGCGGGCTCGGGTGCGGCGACGCGAGGACGAAATGGCGCGCCGTATCGATCAGCGATTCTTTCGTCTGCGCGTGCTTGCCCCACAGCACGAACACGACCGGCTGCTCGCGCTCGTTCAGCGCCCGGATGACGGCATCCGTGAAAGGTTCCCAGCCGAGCCGCGAATGGGAGCCCGGTTCTCCGTCGCGCACCGTGAGCGCCGTGTTGAGCAGCAGCACGCCCTGCCGCGCCCAAGGAATCAGGCAGCCATGGTCCGGCATCGCGCAGCCGAGATCGTCCTTCAGCTCCTTCAGCATGTTTTGCAGCGATGGCGGCTTCTTCACGCCGGGCAGCACCGAGAAGCTGAGGCCGTGCGCTTGCCCGGGGCCATGGTAAGGGTCTTGTCCGAGCAGGACCGCTTTCGTACCCGCGAAGGACGTATAATGAAGGGCGTTAAAAACCGCGGACGGCTTCGGGTATACGGTCTCCCGTTCGTACTGGCGCGACAGCTCGTCCAGCAGCGTTTGAAAATACGGCCGGTCCATCTCCCGCTCCAGCATGCCGGCCCAATCGTTCTTGAACGCGGGCTTGGTCAGTTCCGTCATCGTCATCACCTCTATCCTAGTAAACCCGTCTTCCGCGCCGATGAAACCGTTCGGAGGAATGGGGCGTTGCATGGTTCTAAGTATAGGAGGTCGGGCGAGGAAACTCAAACGTAGACGGGTTAGTTCAAACCTCCCATCCTCTGTTCAACTACGTGCAGTCGCGCCATTTTTCGGAATTTCCGAGAACTTGATTCTCTTCTACTGAGTAACGTGATAAAATAAGGCCTTTCATAGACAATTGGGAGGGGCGCGCTTCGGATAGCGGATATGCGGCATTCCTGGTTAAGAAAGCGGATGCGAATCCACTGATTGCCTTCGGCCGGGATTACGACGGCAAAGGCGGCGTTTGGCTGAAGCCCTAACCGCTGGAGGTACTTCGGGATCCTTTTATCCGGAGGCCGATTTATCGATTCCAGCCATAAAAAAACTTCCTCCGCACAACAATGTACGAGGAAGTCCTTATTTCGAATCCTGTGCGCGACTATGCGGCACGCAGGATTTTGGATAAACGATTCGGCGATCAAAAGTGAAAAACCTTGATTGCTCAAGGTTTGTCCGTAATGCCGAGGACGGGAATCGAACCCGTACGGTGGTCACCCACCGCAGGATTTTAAGTCCTGTGCGTCTGCCAGTTCCGCCACCCCGGCAAGTTATGGTGATGATCCGTGGAATGGTGGGCCCTGAGGGACTCGAACCCCCGACCAATCGGTTATGAGCCGACCGCTCTAACCAACTGAGCTAAGGGCCCTTGCGATAATAATCGAAAGGTTGGTTGCGGGGGCAGGATTTGAACCTGCGGCCTTCGGGTTATGAGCCCGACGAGCTACCGAGCTGCTCCACCCCGCGATAACACCGATTCACAACAGAATCATTCAATGGCGACAAGTGTTAATATACTATAAGGATAAACAATAAGTCAAGCATAAATCTGTTATGGCAGGAATCGAACGCCAAATTTCCCTTTGCGCGACCGGAACACTTCGATTTCCTGCGGACATTCATAGCCGTAGACCCACCAGTCGTTCTCCATCCGCCGGACCAAACAGCTTGCTTGAAACTTGGTGTCGTACAAGCGGCCCCAATAAACCCATTTCATGCGCGCAGCCCCTTCCATTGCCGTTTCGAATAGCGTTCCCAGTTTGGCCGAAAATAAGCGTTTCGACGCCGGGAGCATGCGCGCGGCAGGCGACGAAAAAAAGCAGCCGCGCCTAAGCGCGACTGCCGTTTTCGTTTCTCGTTAACCGACCGGCTTCACGTCGACTGCGGGCCCGCCGCCCAAACCGACGCCGCCGCCTACCCCGTCGATCGGCCCGTTCGGGTTCGTCTTGATCTGCTGCAGCAGGGCGTCGCCTTTGGTCTGCCATTCTTTCAGCGCCGCGTCGACGGATTTCTTCTTCTGCAGCACCTCCTGGAAGAGCGGCTGCGCGAGATTTTGCACTTGGTAGAGGTTCGGTTTGTCTTGGAACAGCTTATCGATCGCCGGATCCTGCGGCGGCACCGGCTTCAGCGTGTAGAACGCCTGGATGTTGTAGCTCATGCCGTCCTTCGGCTTCAGGAACGACTTGCGGGATACCATCTCGTACGTGCTGCGGGACTTCAGCTTCGCCCATTCCTTGCTGTTGTTGAAGGCGATGAAATCCCACGCGTCGTCCGGATTTTGGGCTTTCGCGTTGATCGACATGAGATTGTTCAAATAGATGTTGCCGCCGACGCCCGGCACCTCCGTGAATTGCGGCACCGTGACGACGTCCCAGTCCACGGATTTGATTTCTTGGTTCTTGGCCGAGGCGTCCTTGGCGGCGGACAGCTGCGTCACGTAATCGTACCCGGCGACCATCATCGCCACGCGGCCGCTCAGGAACAGATCGCCCTGGAACGGATCGTAGACGGCTTTGTCCTTGATGATGCCGCCGCCTGCGCCGTTGTTGACGTCTTCCTGCGTCGGTACCGTTTTCGATTCGTACAGGTCCGCGATGTCGGTCCACACTTTTTTCCAAGACGCGTTATCGACGCTCATCTTCTCGGCTTTGTTGTCGAACATTTTCAGCTGCAGCGGAGCCGAATACGTCTGGGAATCCCAGTACGGATCGCCGGTGTAGCGGTTGAAGGACAGGCCGAACTTGCGGTCCTTGCCGTCGCCTTTCGCGAGCCGCTTCGCCAGCGTGACGACGTCCGGCCAGGTCATGTTGTCTTTCGGCGGCTCGATGCCCGCGTCGGCGAACATTTTTTTGTTGTAGTACAAAGCGGAGGAGCTGAACGTCGGCGTCAGCGCGTAAATGCTGCCGTCCCCCAGATCCTTGATGCCGTCGAGCACGGTCGGCACGATGTCGTCGATGTCGAATTCTTTGTCCTGAATGAGCGTATCGAGCTTCGTGACCAAATTGTCCTGCGTCAGCCGCCGGAGCACCCCGGAATCCATGATGACGACGTCCGGCGGATTGCTTCCGTTCATCATTTCCTTGACCTTCTCGTACACGTCCGGCTGCTTCTGGTTCGGATCCGGCTGTTGGAAGCGCTGGTCATCGTAATTGATCGCCGCGACGATCTCGATGTCGACGTTCGGATGCGTCAGCTCGTAGCCGTCCGTGAACTGCTGGCGGTAGTACGATTCGGTATCCGCGTTGGAACCGACGAAGCCGACGCGCAGCACGTGCTGCTTGCCGTCGTCGCTGCCCGATCCTTTGCTGCACGCCGCCAGGCTGGACGCGACCAGCGCCATGGACAGCGCCGCCGCCGAAGCCCTCAGTACGATTTTCCCTTTGCCCCGCTGCTTGTTCTTCATACGGTTTACCCCTCCAATGATTTGGGCGGCGAAATGATGATCCGCTCGCCGTCGAATTCCATCGATGCTTTATCTGTAATGTTCAAAGCCGTCAAATACGTTTTCGGAATTTGCAGCCGGCCGACGCGGTCCACGACGACGTACTCTTCGTGCACGTTTCCTTGCGCCAGTCCGCCCTGCTCGAAATCGTCGTCCAGATTCGGGTTCCGCTTGATGAACTCGGTGCTCGTCAAGCCGTCGCGGATGGCGACGACGCGGTCCACCTTGCCCGCGAGGGACAAGTCGTGCGTGACGATGACGATCGTGATGCCGAGCTCCCGGTTCAGCCGCCGGAAGATCTCCATGATCATATCCGACGTCCGCGTGTCGACGGAGCCGGTCGGCTCGTCGGCCAGCAGCATCTTCGGCCGGTTGGACAGCGAGATGGCGATCGCCACCCGCTGCTGCTCGCCGCCGGAGAGCTGATGCAGCTTGTTGTGCATCCGGTCCTTGAGCCCGACCCACTCCAGCAGCTGCTTGGCATAGGCGCGGTCGAGCTTGGAGCTGAACATCATCGGCATCTCGACGTTCTCGAGCGCGGACAGGTACGGCAGCAGGTTGCGCGCGTTGTTTTGCCAGATGAAGCCGACGGTGTCGCGTTTATACGAAACGAGCTGCTCGTCGGTGATCTTGAGCAAATCCCACTGGCCCACCGTGACGCTGCCGGCGGAAGGCCGGTCGAGGCCGCCCAAAATATTGAGCAGCGTCGACTTCCCGCTTCCGCTGTTGCCGATGATCGCCATCATCTCCCCTTCGCGGACCTGAAGGTTCAGCCCCTGAAGCGCGACGACCTCGAGATCGTCGGATTTGTAAATCTTCACCAAGCCTTCGCAAGTAATCATCGGTTAGCGCTCCTCCCCCATCTTGACGGCCTGGTGCACCCGGAGCCGGCGGATATGCGCCAGCAGCAGCAGCGCGCCCATCAGCATCATGCAGGCGACGACGATGTACAGCTGGTTCGTGTCCTTGGCGTCGAAGACGACCCGGAACGGCGGCACGGAATTCGCCACGTTCTCCGTCGTCTGCAGGAACGGCAGGAACAGCAGGCTGGCGATCTTGCCGATCACGATGCCGAGGCCGATGGACAACCCCGCGGTGAACACCTGCTCCAATAGCAGCATGCCGGTCAGCTGCCTGCGCGAGAGCCCCATCGCCCGCAGGACGCCGAACTGCACGATCCGTCCCGACAGGTTGAAGAACCAGAAGAGAATATAGCCCGTCAGCGAGATGATGATGGAGACCAGGAAGCCCAGACTGAGGATGCCGAAGACGCCGCCCCGGGTCGGATGCTTGGATTGGGCCGCCAGCTCGATCCGCACGTCCTTCACGTCCGCGAGCTCGATGCCCGCGTTCTCCAGCTGCTTCATGATCGGCGCGGTCAAGGCGCCGGGCTTCATCTTCAGCCAGACCTCGTACGGAATGATCGGCACCTGGTCGTAGATGTAATCCAGGTTCGCGATGATGAACGGCGATTGGTCCGGATACTGCGCCGGCCAGTACGGCACGATGCCGACGACCGCGAATTCCACGACCCCGTCCTGCATGCCCGCCGTGATCGTGTCCCCGAGCTTCAGCTGGTATTTCTCCGCCACGTTCGACGGAATGATGGCCGCTTGCTCGTAGAGGCCGAGATTTTTCAAATAGTTGAACGGATGGACCGGATACAGGTCGTTGCGGAACCACGCCACCTTCGAGAAATCGACGTTGTCGATGCCCATGACCGTTCCTTGGCCGATCGAACGGCCCGAGACGACGATGTTCGCCTTCGTCTGCAGGACGCGCGCCGCGGCTTCGACGCCGTCCAGCTTGCGGAAGATCTCGAACGGCGGCTCGCTGTAATTGACGCGGGTCGGGATGCTTTCGCCCCCGCCTTGGCCGCCGCTGCCGCCGGAACCGCCGCTGCCGCCATTGCCGCCATTGCCGCCGCCTTGGCCACCGCCTTCGGAACCCCCGTTGCCGCCATTGCCGCTGCCGTTATTGCCGCCGGAACCGCCGCCCCCGGTATTGATGACTTCGGTACGTCCTTCCCAGACGGTCTGAACGATCACGTCCGTTCCGTATTTATATAGCGTCCGCTCCGTCGAGTTCAGATCGATGGTGCGCGCCCCCGACGCGTTGTACACGCCGAGGCCCAGCGTCAGAATGAGCAGGATCATGAGCGGGTAATACCCTTTGGACGAGCGCGACAGCTGCGTCAGCGTCAGATACAGCGGTACGGGCAGGAGCTTCCGGCCAAGCCAGTTGAACAACTTCAGCAGCCACGGAAATACCCGCAGGAAGAACAGCCCCATGGCGAAGATCGCCAGCGCCGGCACGAAGAACAGGAACGGCTGCACGTTCAGCTGGTCCGTCGTCAGGTTGCTCTTGATCGAAATCATCTGGCGTTCGTTGAACAGGTACCAGCCGTAGCCGGCGACCCCGATCAGCAGGACGTCGACGAACCAGCGCTGCCAGAACGGCTTGCGGTCCGAGCGCGCGATCTGCTTCTTATAGTCGACGATCGAGGCCCGCGCGTACACCACGGCCGGAATGACGGTGGCGAGCATGGCGAGCACGACCGCGCCGAGTCCCGCGACGACCGCGTCGGACGTGAAGCCGACCGGAATCGACTTGCGGTTGACGAACTCGAGGAATCCGTTCGCCGAGCCGATGCTCTTCGCCATGAACCAGCCGAGCAGCGGTCCCGCGGCCAGCGCCAGGATGCCGAGGAACAACCCTTCGAGCGAATAGATGCCGACGATCTGCCTCGTCCCCGCGCCCCGGCTTCGCAGTACCGCGATGTCGCTGCGCTGCTTGTCGAGCGATTGGCGCGCATTCATCGTGATGAAGTAGAACACCATCGCCAGCATCGGCGCCGCGAGCGTGAAGAGCAGCATCTGCAGCTGCAGGCTCTGCGTCTTGAACTCGCCGAGCAGCTTGGCGAACGAGATTTCCACCCGCGTATCCTTGAGGCGCTGGTACAGGTCGATGTTCAGCCGGTCCAGCGTCTGCGTCAGCGGCGCGAGCTGGCTTGTTTTGATCTCCTTCAAGTCGAAGGCGTAATACCAGCTGGCCGTATGGATCGGAATGTTCCGTTCTTTGAGCAGGCCGTCTTGGAACGCCTTGTCGCCGACCGTGAGCGTGCTCATGAGGCTCTCCATGCCTTGGTACCAGAACGGATCGGTATCCTTGAGCGGCTTGTAGGCGCCGACGATCTTGACCTTCAGCGTCATGCTGTTCGCGCCGTAGATCGGGTACTCGAATTCATCGCCGATATGGACGTCGCCGCGGTACATCGCCTCTTCCATCATGACGGCTTCGACGGTGTCCCCGTCGCCGACGGCGTCCTTGAACCAGCGGCCCTGCGTCAGCTCCGCCTTCTTGTCGAGCCCCGTCATCGTCGTGATGGCCATCGTGCGCGCCCGGCTCGCGTCGACCTTGGACGGATCGACCGGCGTCAGGTCCGCGCTGCGGATCGCGAGGCTCTGGCTGTACGTCGCGAACGGAAAGCCGATCAGCTTCGGCACGTCGTCCCGGATGTACGCGCCGACCGCGTTCAGCCCGTTCAGGTCCGTCTTGGACGACGTTTCCTGGTAGCGCATGAGCAGCGATCCGGCCGGCAGGCCGCCGCTCTCGTCTTGGAGCGTCTGCGCCACCACCCGCTTCAGCGCCCCGTCCGCGTACATCGGGATGCTGGTCGCGAAGGCGACGGCGATGATCAGGCCCGCAAGGGAGCTGAGCGTCATCCAGCGCGTATTCCACATTTTGCGGAACAGAAAGCGAAATAGCTGGATCCCCATGCGCTACTTACCTACGACTTTCTGCCCCGGCGTCAACCCTTTGAGGATTTCCACTTCCGTCGCGGTTTGCTGGCCGACTTCCACGTCCACCTCGCGCTTGCCTTCCGCGTCGACGACTTGCACGTACGTGCGCGAACCGATGGAGCGCAGCGCGGACGGCGGGATGACGATGGCGTTTTCCTTGCGGTCCATGATGATGGAGATGGACAGCGGGGTGCCCCGGGTGACGCCGGCCGGCAGCGGCTTGTCGAGCGAGACGGTCAGAAAATCCTCCGGCCGTTCCGGACGCTGCGCGCCGCCGTTGCCCCCGTTCCCTCCGTTGCCGCCGCTTTCGTCCTCGTTCGAAACGACGGGAAGCTGCGTCACTTTGCCGGCGAATTCCCCGGCGTTGTTGATGTCGACGACGACCGGCATGCCGACCGCGACGCCCTCGAGATCTTCCGGCGCCAGCTTGGCGGCCGCCGTGAGCTTGCCCGTGTCGGCGATGATGCACACCGGGTCGTATGCCTTGATCGCGTCGCCCTTCGAGACGCTGAGGCTTACGATCGTGCCCGTGAACGGCGCCGTCAGCTCCGCTTTGGCGATCTCCGCTTCGGCGTCCGCGAGCGCCTGGCGCTTCTCCTCGAACGCGATCTTCGCCAGCTCGAACTCGATCGGGTCCATCTCGTCCTTCTTGCGCAGCGTGTCCTTCATCTGCAGCTCATCCTTGGAGAAATTCAGCTTGTCGGAGCGAAGCTGTTTGCGCATGTCATCGACGTCCAACGAGCCGATCGCCTGCCCGGCGGTCACCTTCTGGCCGATTTTTACGTTCAGGTCCTTCAGCCGTTTGCCGTCGAGCGTAAAATAAAGCGTCTCCTCCTGCGTGGCGATCATTTTGCCGATCTCCGTCCGCTTCGTCTCCAGCGTCGTCGTCGTCACCTCGTACTCCGGCTTCTTGGAGATTTGCGGCGGCGCGATTTCCGGCAGCACCTCCTCGCTCGCCTCGTCCGGCAGCAGCGAGCAGCCAGTCGACGCCAGCAGCACCGAACCGCCGATGACGATCGCGGCCGCCGCCTTAAATGAACTTCCCGTCAACCATTTCGTAAACATGATCGGCAACCTCCAAAATCGTGGGATCGTGCGTTGTCATACAAATCGTTACTTGCTCGGTACGGATAATCGTTTGGAAGACCGACATGATCTGCGCGGCCATCTGCGAATCCAGCTCGGCCGTCGGTTCGTCCGCCAGCAGAAGGCTCGGCCGGTGGGCGATCGCCTTGGCGATGGCCACGCGCTGCTGCTCGCCGCCGGACAGCTCGAACGGCCGGTGATGCATCCGCTTGGCCAGGCCGACGAGCTCGAGGCAATGCTCCACCCGCGGCTTCCACTCGGCGCCGGGCACGCCCGCCATGCGGAGCGACAGCTCGACGTTCTCGTAGGCGGACAGCAGCGGCATCAGGGCGAACGCCTGGAAAATAAAGCCCATGTCCTTGCGCCGCACTTTCGTGCGCTGGTCGTCGCTCATCGCGTGGAACGGCAAGTCGTTGAAAAAAATATGTCCTTTCGACGGCTGGTCGAGCCCGCCGATCATGTTCAGCAGCGTCGTTTTGCCGGAGCCGGAACGTCCGCGCAGCATGACCAGCCGCCGGGGCTTCAACTCCATATCAATGCCCTTCAGCACGTGCAGCGGTTGTCCGCCGGCCTGAAAGGTCCGTTCGACACCTTCGACGACGAGCAGCGGTTTCGCTTGGACGTCCGCGACCGCCGGCCCGGGTTCTTCCTTATGTACGTCGTTTCGGGCAGCTTCGGCCGCGATTTGCTTGCTCTTCCTCCATCCCATTCGACCGCGAAACCCCCTTCCCATGAGAAAACTCTAATCTTACTACCGAATAGACGGTGCATGGGAACAAAAGGTTACACTGGAAAGCGCCTTTAAAAGAAATTAATGTACTAAAAAAGCGCCCGTCCGCCGCGGCCGTGACCGGGCCGCGCGAACGGGCGCTATCGTTAGCGCTTTTTTTCGACATTTCGGGCGCGAGGCTGCGGATCGGTTTCGGCCGAGCCGCGGGCAGCGCCTTATCCGCGGAGCACGATGGCGTTGCCCGAGGCGTACCGCTTCAAGCCGAGCCGGAACGCGAGGACGGCGGCCGCGCCGAAGAAGAGCGCGGCGGCGACGGCCTTCCACGCGAACGCGGGATCGGCGTCCCGCATCAGGCCGATCGGCAGGAAGCTGATGAATCCCGCGGGCAGCGCCGTGAAGAGCAGCGCCTTCGCCAGCCCTTTGAAGATGTCGGACGGGTACGTCGACAGCGCGACGAAGCTGTTGAACACCTGCTGCGCGAAGCCCTCCGCGTTGCCCATGAAGAAGGCGAGGCTGCCCGCCAGGACGACGACGCCCATGAAGATCGTGCCGCTGATCAAGAGCGCCGCGGCGAACAGCAGCACGCCTTTCGCGGAATGGTCGCCGACCCAGGCGTAGACGACGAGCCCGAACGCGAAGTCCCCCGCCGCCGTCAGCGACATCCGGCTCGCGAGCACGTGCAGCAGCACCGGCTTCGGCTGCGACAGGTAGACGTCCAGCTGGCCGCTCGCGACGATCGGGGCGATGCGGTTGAAGTTGCCGAACAGCAGGTTCGCCCAGCCGAAGCCGCCGGCCCCGACCGCCCACATCAGCATGACGTCGTTCAGCCCCCAGCCGTTCACGACCGGAAACTTCCCGAAGAACAGGCTCCAGAAGAACAGCCACATGAAGTTATTGATGAACATCATCCCCGCCATCAGGAAGAAGCTCGCGCGGTATTCCATCGCGGAGGCCAAATTCACCTTCCAGCAGGTAAGCAGGAAAGCGAGCGTGCCCGCCGCCCGTCTCGCCCATGACGGAGGGTTCTCCGCGCCGAACCGCGCCCGCTCGTTATCCGCCGTTGACATGCAGCTTCGACACTCCTCTCCTGTAGATCAACAGCACCGCCGCCGTCAGTACGGCGATCCACGCGGCTTGAATCGCGAACTGCTCCCCGAGCGGCGCAGACCCGAAATGGACTGCCGTCCGCGCGGGGAAATACAGCATCGCCTGAAACGGCAGCCAGGCGCACGCGCGCCGCAGCGGCTCCGGCATCAGGTCGAGCGGCAGGAGCATGCCGCCGACGGTGAACTGCAGCTTGTGCAGCACGAACTCCATCCCCCGCGTCTCCTCGACCCAAAAGGCGCACAGCGCGACGATCATGTTCAGCATGAACGCGATCGTGAGCGCGCCGAGCGTGAGCGAGAACAAGCCCAGCCAGCCGAGCCCGAACGCCGGCGGACCGACGCACAGCCAGGCGACGGCGCCGCCGACGGCGAGATGGACGAAGAAACGGAAGACCGCTTCGGCCATGTACGCGGCGTAATGATAGCCGACGTACGACAGCGGCCGGATCAGCCGGACCGCGATATCGCCGCTCTTCACTTCGTTCTCGATCAAGCCGCACAGCGCGGGCACGCCCATCGTGATCGCCTCCGTGAAGACGAGGTACCAAATGATCTGCTTCAGCGTATAGCCGTCGATGACGCGCGTCCGGTCGCCGCCGTACGCCGCGGACCAGAGCTGGACGAACACGAACAGGATGATGAACATGAAGCTCGCGCGCATCAGAAAATCCGTCTTGTACGCCAGCTGCTGCCGCATCGTGATCCGGGCGACCGCGGCGGCCTTCAAGCCTCTGGCGGACAGCAGCCTCGGCCGGTTATCCGCCAAATCGTTCGCGATGCTCATGGCCGCTACCCTCCCGTTCCGTAAATATGGGTGATGATTTCCTCCATCGGCGGGTCTTCGACGGTGACGTCGTCGAGCCGGTACGCGCCGATGACCGCGCCGAGCACGGCTTCGATGTCGGTCGCCGCCAGATCGACGGCGAGCTTGAGCCGCCGGCCGTCCCGTGCGATAACGCTCGTGCCGCGGAGCGGCGGCAGCGCGGACGCGTCGGAGCCCGCGGCCATCGTGAGCGAGATGATTTTGCGGTTCAGCACCTCCCGCTTCAGCCGGTCGACGGGCGCATCGAGCAAAATGCCGCCGTGGTGGATGACGACCGCCCGCGAGCACAATTCCTCCATGTCGCCCGCGTCGTGCGAGGTCAGGAACACCGTCGTCCCCTCCGTCCGGTTCGACTCGCGGATCAGCTCGCGAATTCGCTGCTTGACGACGACGTCCAGCCCGATCGTGGGCTCGTCGAGGAAGAGCAGCTCCGGCCGGTGAAGGAACGACACCGCGATTTCGCAGCGCATCCGTTCGCCCAGCGACAGCTTGCGCACCGGCGTGTGCAAATACGGGCCGAGCTCGAAGCGCGCGATCAGATCGTCGCGCCGGCGCCGGTAGTCGCGGCGGTCGAGCTCGTAGATCCGGCTGACGAGGTCGAAAGTGTCGATCGGCGGCAGATGGTACCACAGCTGCGATTTCTGGCCGAAGACCGCGCCGATGCGGTAAGCCAGCTTCTCCCGTTCGCGCCACGGCGTGAAGCCGAGCACCTTCGCCTCGCCCGAGGACGGATGCAAAATGCCCGTCAGCATCTTGATCGTTGTCGATTTGCCCGCCCCGTTCGGCCCGAGGAACGCGACCATCTCCCCCTGCTGCACCGTCAAATCGATGCCGCGCACCGCGACCTTCTCTTCCCATGCCGGCTTCAGCAGCGACCGGAAGCTCCCGGCCAAGCCGGCGTCCTTGCGCTTGACCGCGAACACCTTGCGCAGCGCCTGCGTCCGAAGTGCGACCACGCGTTTCCCCTCCTTTGTCCTTTGTCCGCGGCGCTTCGACGGAGTAAAGCAAAAAAGACCTCCGCGCAAGCGCCGCCCAGTCCTGCTGGGTGGAACTTGCCGAAGGTCTTTTATCCCTACGGTGTGGCGGACTATCGTCCATGCCCGGTTTCGCTCGGTTCGCCTCGAAGCGGATCCCTAGAAACCCTTCCATTTAATGTAACATATTACCATCGCCTCCGCCGGCTGGCAAGAGGTTTTTTCTTTTTTCCTTCCTAAATTTGCTCCGCGCAGGTTTCGACGGGGGACGGGAAAATGACCGGAGGGATGTGCGGGCGCGAAGCAGCTTCAGCGTATGCTTACGAAGCCGGTGAATGCCGCATAATCATACGTGTCAACAAGAATGCATGCCATTCACCTTGAGCGTTCGCCTTTGTAGTCTAACATCAACCGATTCATCCGTTATCTAATCAAGATGTCAGACTACAACAGCGAGCGGAGCCCCACGCATCCCGCAGGTCATTTTCCTCTTCCGCCCCCGTTCAAGCCGCGTGCAGCAAGTCCTCCATCATCGTGATCAAGCGCTGCCGCATCTGCTGCAGCTTCGCCGCCACGCGCTCCATCGCGGATTCGTTGCGCGAATCTATCGCATCGAAGGCTTGGCGCAGCTGGCCGTACGCCTCGTCCATCTGCAAAATTTCGTCGCATTTCTTCAGCTCCCGGTCGTAAATCCGCACCCGGTACAGGAGGTCTTCCGTCGAATCCATCAGTCGTTTGTAGAATAGGTTCATCTTCGCTTCCTCGCATTCTAGTAATCTATTTGGCGAAACAATCCATTGTATGCTGCAAGTTAGCTAAATATAACCCGTCGGCGGAAGAATGAAACACGGAAGCTTGGCGACGCAAAAAAAACAGGACCCGCCATGATGGGCGGATCCTGTCGGATGGAGCGGCTTCTACGCGCGATATGCCCGAATCTCCGGCAAGCGGTCACCTGTCAGCGGATGGCCGCTTACGCGCCGAACGCTTGCGGGTTTTCCCGCCACGCCTGCAGCAGGGCGACGTCGCTCTGCTGGACGATGCCGTTCTCGAGCGCCACGTCGATGAGCGCCGAATAATTCGACAGCGTCGCGAGCGGGATGCCCGCTTCCGCGAACGCCACGGCGGCTTGCGGGAATTGGTAGGTGAAAATCGCCACGACGGCCTGCACCTCGCAGCCGGCGTCGCGCACCGCGACCGCCGCCTTCAGCGAGCTGCCTCCGGTAGAGACCAAATCCTCGATCAGCACGACCTTCTGGCCGGGCTCGAAATGGCCTTCGATCTGATTCGTTTTGCCGTGGCCCTTCGCTTTGTCGCGGACGTAGAGCATCGGCAGGTTCAGCTTCTGCGCCACCCAGGCCGCGTGCGGAATGCCGCCGGTCGCGATGCCCGCGACCGCCTGGCAGTCCGGATACTGCGCGCGGATGATCGTCGCGAACCCTTCCGCGATCAGCTCGCGGATCGCCGGGTACGACATCGTCAGGCGATTGTCGCAGTAGATCGGCGATTTCATGCCGGACGTCCAGGTGAACGGATCGTTCGGGCGCAGCGCGACCGCGTTGATTTGCAGCAGCCCTTTCGCGATGTCTGTCGGCAGTTGTTCCAGCGTGGATGTTGTCATCTACATCAGCTCCTCGATAATGGTTTCCAAAGCTTCTCTCGGGCTCGGCGCCGCCGTGATCGGCCGGCCGATGACCATGTAATCCGTGCCTTGCGCCAGCGCCTCGCGCGGCGTCATGATGCGGGACTGGTCGCCGATGTCCGCGCCCGCCGGACGGATCCCCGGCGTAATCGTACGGAACGACGGCCCGCAGGCTTCCTTGATGAGCCGCACCTCCTGCGGGGAGGCGACGACGCCGCCGAGTCCCGCTTCCCGGGCCAGCCGGGCGTAACGGACGACCGCGTCCGCGACGGAGCCGTCGATGCCGATCTCGTCGTTCAGCACCGCTTGACTCGTGCTCGTCAGCTGCGTCACGGCGATGACGAGCGGCCGGCGCAGGCCGGGCTCGGCCGCGAGGGCGGCTTCCACGCCTTCCATCGCGGCCTTCATCATGGCCGTCCCGCCGGCCGCGTGCACGTTGAACATATCGACGCCGAGCTTCGCGATGCTGTTCGCGCCGCCTTTGACCGTATTCGGGATATCGTGCATCTTCAGGTCGAGAAACACCTTGTACCCGCGCGCCTTCAGCTCCGTCACGAAGCCCGGCCCGGCCGCGTAGAACAGCTGCATGCCGACCTTCATGTAGCACGGAATGCCCTCCAGGCTCCGCACCAGCGCTTCGGCCGAAGCGGCGCCCGGATAATCGAGCGCCACCATGACGCGGCCCGCGGCTTCTTCTCTGCTTAGCATCAACTGCTCCGCCTCCTTCGATTCGCTTGCTCTATGCATGGCGAAAGCCTGCTTGGGGGCAGGCTTTCGCGGCCGTTTGGCGGCCATGGCGATCGGTTCGACCGCCGGTTATTTTTGCGCCGACAGCACCGGCATCGGACGGGAGGAGAAGTTGATCGTCTCCAGCATGTTCAGCAGGGCGCGGACCGTATCGAGCGAGGTCATGCAGACGACGCCGTTCTCGACCGCTTCGCGGCGGATGCGGAACCCGTCGCGCTCCGGCGTCTTGCCTTTGGTCAGCGTGTTGACGACGAAGTGCGCGCGGCCGTCGCGGATCAGATCCAGGATGTTCGGCGAGCCTTCGCTCAGCTTGTTCACGCGCTTCACGCGCAGTCCCGCTTCCTCCAGCGCCGTCGCCGTGCCGCCCGTGGCGATGATGTTGTAGCCCAGCTCGTAGAAGCCGCGCAAAATGTCGATCGCTTCCGGTTTGTCCTTGTCGGATACCGTCGCGATGATCGAGCCCGTCGGCGGAATGCGCATGCCGGCGCCCACGAGGCCTTTGTACAGCGCCTTCGCGTACTGCTCGTCGCGTCCCATGACTTCGCCCGTGGACTTCATCTCCGGCGTCAGCGTCGGATCGACGCGGCGCAGCTTGGCGAAGGAGAAGACCGGTACTTTGACCGAGACGAAATCCTCTTCCGGCCACAGCCCTTCGGTGTAGCCAAGGTCCGCCAGCTTCTTGCCCAGAATCGCCTGCGTCGCCAGGTTGGCCATCGGAATGTTCGTCACTTTGCTGAGGAACGGCACCGTGCGCGAGGAGCGCGGGTTCACCTCGATGACGTACACCTCGTCCTGGAAGATGACGAACTGGATGTTCACGAGGCCGATGACGTTCAAGCCGCGCGCGATCTTGATCGTGATGTCGATCATTTTTTGCTGCAGCTCTTTCGAGATCGCCTGCGGCGGATACACCGCGATCGAGTCGCCGGAATGCACGCCCGCGCGTTCGACGTGTTCCATGATGCCCGGGATGAGCACCGTCTCGCCGTCGCAGATCGCGTCGACTTCCGCTTCCTTGCCCAGCATGTAACGGTCGATCAGGACCGGATGCTCCGGATTGATCTTCACGGCTTGCACCATGTACGTCAGCAGCTCCTCGTCGGAGTAGACGATTTCCATGGCGCGGCCGCCGAGGACGTACGACGGACGCACGAGCACCGGATAGCCGAGGCCTTGCGCGGCGGCGACGGCTTCGTCCACGGACGTGACCGTCGTGCCCTTCGGCTGCGGAATGTTCAGCTCGCGCAGCAGCGCTTCGAACTTTTTGCGGTCCTCTGCCGCGTCGATGCTCTCGAGGCTCGATCCAAGGATGCGCACGCCGGCTTTCGTCAGCGGCGCCGCCAGGTTGATCGCCGTCTGGCCGCCGAACTGCACGATGACGCCGATCGGCTTCTCCTGCTCGATGACGTTCATGACGTCCTCGAAGAAGAGCGGCTCGAAGTACAGCCGGTCGGACGTGCTGAAGTCGGTCGAGACGGTTTCCGGGTTGTTGTTGATGATGACCGCTTCGTAGCCGGCTTTCTGGATCGCCCAGACCGCATGCACCGTGGAGTAGTCGAACTCGATGCCCTGGCCGATCCGGATCGGGCCGGAGCCGAGGACGAGCACCTTCTGCTTGTCGGTTTCGGTCACTTCGTTCTCGACCTCGTACGTCGAGTAGTAGTACGGCGTCGTCGCTTCGAATTCGGCCGCGCACGTGTCGACCATCTTGTAGACCGGCTTCAGGCCGAGCTCCAGACGGTACGCGCGGATGTCGTATTCATTGGTGTACGTCGATTGATTGCCTTCCCGGCGGATCTCCGCGATGGAGCGGTCGGAGAAGCCTTTGCGCTTCGCCTGGTAGAGCAGCTCCTTCGACAGGACGGCGGCGCCGCGAAGCTGCGCTTCGAATGCGACGATGCCCGCGATCTTGTCGAGGAACCACCAGTCGATCTTCGTGAGATCCTGCACGTCCTGCAGCTCGCAGCCGCGGCGGAACGCTTCGGCCACGAGGAACATGCGCTCGTCGTCCGGCTTCTGCAGCCGCAGGCGCAGCGTCTCCTCGTCCAGCTCCGCGGCATCCTTCAAGTGGATGCGGTGCGTGCCGATCTCGAGCGAGCGGACCGCCTTGTGCATGGACTCTTCGAACGTCCGGCCGATCGCCATGACTTCGCCGGTCGCCTTCATTTGCGTGCCCAGCTTGCGGTTGGCCGACGTGAACTTGTCGAACGGCCAGCGCGGAATCTTCGAGACGATGTAGTCGAGCGTCGGCTCGAAGCAGGCGTACGTCTGGCCCGTGACCGGGTTGACGATTTCGTCGAGCGTGTACCCGACGGCGATCTTCGCCGCCATCTTGGCGATCGGATAGCCCGTCGCCTTGGACGCCAGCGCCGAGGAGCGGCTGACCCGCGGGTTAACCTCGATGACGTAGTATTGGAAGCTGAACGGGTCGAGCGCGAACTGCACGTTGCAGCCGCCTTCGATGTTCAGCGCGCGGATGATTTTGAGCGAAGCCGAACGGAGCATCTGATACTCGCGGTCGGACAGCGTTTGGCTCGGCGCCACGACGATGGAATCGCCGGTATGTACGCCGACGGGATCGAAGTTTTCCATGTTGCAGACGACGATGCAGTTGTCGTTCGCGTCGCGCATGACTTCGTATTCGACTTCCTTCATGCCCGCGATCGATTTCTCGATGAGGCATTGGCCGATCGGGCTGTAGCGGATGCCGGACGCGACGGTTTCGCGGAGCTCCGCTTCGTTGGCGCAGATGCCGCCGCCCGTGCCGCCGAGCGTGTACGCCGGGCGCACGATGATCGGATAGCCGATTTCATTGGCGAAGTCCAGCGCCTCTTCGAGCGTCGTGACGATGACGCTGTCCGGTACAGGCTGCTCGAGCTCGCGCATCAGATCCCGGAACAGGTCGCGGTCTTCCGCTTTCTCGATCGCCGTCAGCTGCGTGCCGAGCAGCTGCACGTTCTCGCGCTCCAGCACGCCCGCGCGCGCCAGCTCGACCGCCATGTTGAGGCCGGTCTGGCCGCCGAGCGTCGGCAGCAGGCCGTCGGGGCGTTCCTGGCGGATGATCTGGGTTACGAAGTCGAGCGTGATCGGCTCGATGTAGACTTTGTCCGCCATGTTCGTGTCGGTCATGATCGTGGCCGGGTTGCTGTTGATGAGCACAACCTCGTAGCCTTCTTCCTTCAACGCTTGGCAGGCTTGCGTGCCGGCATAGTCGAATTCGGCCGCCTGGCCGATGACGATCGGGCCGGACCCGATGACGAGGATTTTTTTCAGCTTGTTATTTCTGGGCATACTGCAGCTCTCCTCTCAATGATGCCGCCATTTGCGCTTGACGCGATTTCTGCGGGTTGTTTCGTTTCGTGGTGCGGATCATGTCCAGGAATTGATCGAACAGGTAGCTGCTGTCGTACGGGCCCGGCGCCGCCTCCGGATGGTACTGCACGGAAAAGGCCGGGTATTCCGCATGCTTCAAGCCCTCGATCGTCCGGTCGTTGTTGTTGATATGCGTCACGACCAGCTTCGTGCCCGCGACGGATTCGTCGAGCACCGTGTAGCCGTGGTTCTGCGACGTGATATAGCAGCGGTTCGTCTCCAGCTCTTTAACGGGATGGTTGCCGCCGCGATGGCCGAATTTCAGCTTCGACGTATCCGCGCCGCACGCGAGCGCGAACAGCTGGTGGCCGAGGCAGATGCCGAAAATCGGATATTCGCCGAGCAGCTCTTGAATCATCTTGACGGCGTGCGGCACGTCTTTCGGGTCCCCGGGGCCGTTGGACAGCTGGATGCCGTCCGGATTCAGCTTGCGGATCTGTTCCGCCGTCGTGTCGTGCGGCACGACGACGACGTCGCAGCCGCGCTTCGTCAGCTCGCGCAGAATGCCGCTTTTCGCGCCGAAGTCGACGAGCACGATCCGTTCGCGGTCGCCGGGGCTCGTGAACATGCTCTTCGTCGACGTGCGCGCCACTTGGTCGCGCATGAGCGGGGAGCCCGACAGGCGTTCCTGGAGCTCTTCCACGCGTTCGGCGCCCGTCGTCAGGATGCCCTTCATCGTGCCGTGGTGGCGGAGGATACGGGTGAGCATGCGGGTATCGATATCGCTGATGCCGATGATGCCGTGCTCTTTCAGGATGCCGTCCAGCGTATATTGCGCCCGCCAGTTGCTCGGAACCGGCTCGTGGCGGCGCACGACGAAGCCGTGGATGAACGGCGCCACCGTCTCGAAGTCGTCGCGCGTGATGCCGTAGTTGCCGATGAGCGGATACGTCATCGTCACGATCTGGCCGCAGTAGGACGGATCCGACAGCACCTCTTGGTAACCCGTAATGCCTGTATTAAATACGACTTCGCCGGTCGACTGCCCTTCGGCGCCGAAGCCGAGGCCCGTAAACAGCGTGCCGTCTTCCAGTAACAATCTTGCTTGCATCCGTATCCACTCCTGTCTCAAGTTGCGTGCTCTTTAGCGTGCCGTCCAAACGATCTTGCCGCCGACGAGGGTCGTCTCCGGCCAGCCGTACAGCTTCCAGCCGCCGAACGGCGTGTTCTTGCCTTTGGAAGCGAAGGTTTCCGGATCGACCTCGCGTTCGCGTTCCAGATCCACGATAGTAATATCTGCAGGAGCCCCGGCTTTCAAAACCCCGCTTGCCAGCCCGAACACGCGGGCCGGGTCCGACGTCATCCGGCGCAGCAGGAAGCCGAGCGTCCATTTGCCCGTGCGGACGAATTCGGTGTACAGCAGCGGGAACGCCGTCTCGAAGCCGACGATGCCGAACGGCGCGAGCTGCATGCCGCGAGCCTTCTCCTCCGCGCTGTGCGGCGCGTGGTCCGTGACGACGATGTCGATCGTGCCGTCTTCCAGTCCTTCGATGACCGCTTGCACGTCGCGCGGCGAGCGCAGCGGCGGGTTCATTTTCCAGTTGGCGTCCATGCCCGGGATGTCTTCGTCCGACAGAACCAAGTGATGCGGGCATACCTCGGCGGTGACGTTGATGCCGAACTGCTTGGCGTGCCGGATGAGCCGCACCGACTGCTCGGTGCTGACGTGGCAGACATGGTAGTGCACGCCCGTCGCTTCCGCGAGCAGGATGTCCCGGCCGACGTGGATCGCTTCCGACTCGTTCGGAATGCCCTTCAGGCCGTTCGCCGCGGCGAACTTGCCTTCCGTCACCGCCGCGCCGACGACCAGCGAGTCGTCTTCGCAGTGGGCGATGACCGGCATGCCCATCGAAGCCGCCAGCTTCATGGCGTCCTTCATCATCTGGGCGTTCTGCACGCCGACGCCGTCGTCCGTGAAGCCGATCGCGCCCGCTTCCTTCAGCGCCGCGAAATCGGTCAGCTCGCGTCCCAGCTCGTTCTTCGTGATCGCCGCGTACGGGAGCACGTTGACGATGCCCGCCGTCGCCGCTTTATCGAGAATGAACCGGACGGTATCCGGCGTGTCCGTGACGGGACGCGTGTTCGGCATGCAGGCGATCGTCGTGAAGCCGCCCGCCGCCGCGGAGCGCGCGCCGCTCGCGATGTCTTCTTTATATTCGAAGCCCGGCTCGCGCAGGTGGACGTGCATGTCGATGAACCCTGCGGATACCAGCTTGCCCTGCGCGTCGATCGTGTCGTGCCCCTGCGTGTCCGGCAGGCCCGCGGACGCGTCCGCGATCTCGGCGATGACGCCGTCCGCGATGCGGATATGCTTGGTCTCCGTCTCGCCCGTCGCTTCGTTCCAGACCAATCCGTTCAAAATCCATGCTGCCATGTCTGTTCTGTCTCCCTTCGAACTTTTAAGTCAGTGCCCGTTCGATGACGGCCATCCGGATCGGCACGCCGTTTTGCATTTGCGGAAAGATGCGCGATTGTCCGTGCTCCACCAGCTCGTCGTCGATCTCCACGTTCCGGTTGATCGGCGCCGGGTGCATGATGATGGCGTGCGGCGCGATGCGCGATGCCCGGTCGACCGTCAGGCCGTATTGCTCCCGGTACGCTTCCGGCGTGCTCATCATACCCGCTTCGTGGCGTTCCAGCTGCACCCGCAGCATCATGATGACGTCGGCGCGCAGCGCTTCCTCCATCGTGACGAGCGGCGCGTCCAGCTCCGGCGCCGCCATGCTGGCCGGCGCGCAGAACTGCACGTTCGCGCCGAACTTGCGCAGCGCGTACAGGTTCGAGCGCGCGACGCGGCTGTGCAGGATGTCGCCGACGATGGAGACCGTCAGCCCGCGCAGCTCGCCGAACTGCTTGCGCATCGTATAGAGATCGAGCAGCGCCTGGGTCGGATGCTCGTTGTTGCCGTCGCCCGCGTTGATGAGCGGCACGTTGATTTTGGCCGCCAGCTCGGCCAGCACGCCGATCGGCTTCAGCCGGATGACGCCGGCGTCGATGCCCATCGATTCCAAGGTGCGCACCGTATCGTAAATCGATTCGCCCTTCTGCACGCTCGAGACGGCGGCGGAGAAGTTGAGCACTTCCGCGCCGAGCCGCTTCTCCGCGACTTCGAACGAGAAGCGGGTGCGGGTGCTGTTCTCGAAGAACATGTTCGCGACGAACTTCCCTTGCAGCACCGGATCGATCTTCGTCGCGTGGTGCTCCCAGTGCGCGGCGCGGTCGAGAATCGACTCGATCTCGTCCCGGCCGAGCTCTTTCAGCCCGAGCAGGCTTCGGTCTCTCGTTAGCGTTGCGGTCGTCATGCGTCCGTCCCCCTTAGTGGATAATCGTCACTTGATCGTTCTCGTCGACTTCCTGCAGAGACACTTCGATCTGCTCTTGTTTCGAGGTCGGCACGTTCTTCCCGACGTAGTCCGGCCGGATCGGCAGCTCCCGATGCCCCCGGTCGACCAGCACGGCCAGCTGGATCGCTTGCGGCCGTCCCAGATCCATCAGCGCGTCCATCGCCGCCCGGATCGTTCTGCCGGTATAGAGCACGTCGTCGAAAAGGATGACCCGTTTGTCCTTTACGCCGACCGACGAGCCCGCCGCGGGACGTTCGGCGCTGCCCTTCTCGCGATCGTCGCGGTACTGCGTGATGTCGAGCTCCTGCACCTCGACGGGGCGTCCTTCGATTTCCCGGATTTGCTCGGCGATCCGCTGCGCCAGATAGATGCCGCGGGTACGAATGCCGACGATCACGCAGTTGTCGATGCCTTTGTTCTTCTCGACGATTTCATGGGCAATCCGCGTGAGCGCGCGCCGGATCGCCGTTTCGTCCATGATGACGCGATGCTGCTCATCCATTGGTTTCATGCGCCTCCTTGCTTGACTGCGAAGTTCCATGGCCACAAAAAAACTCCTTGCGGCATGCGCAAGGAGTTCGTCGTTTTGGATAGTCAATCTTATCGGGTTGGACAAAACGCCACCGCGAGCGAGCGTCAGTGGGTAGGGTTGTCCCCGGATTCGATTGATAAAACGATTCACGTTACCTTGCCAGCCTCTCTGGACTGAGTTAAAGGTACTACGGTTTATCAAAAGAATTATGTCACATTCGACAAGCAATGTCAATCGGTCGGTTGCCGATCGAATTACAGGCTCAGCTTGGTGATCCGTTCCACCGCTTTTTCCGTGTTTTCGCGGCTGCCGAACGCCGTCAGTCGGAAGTAGCTTTGACCGGCTTGACCGAAGCCGACGCCCGGCGTGCCCACGATGTTCGCTTCCGACAGCAGCTTGTCGAAGAACGCCCAGGAGTCCAGGCCGCTCGGCGTTTTCAGCCAGATGTACGGCGCGTTCACGCCGCCGAACACTTCCAGGCCGAGGGAAGCCAGACCGTCGCGGATGATGCCGGCGTTCGTCATGTAATAATCGATGATGGACGCGATTTGCGCTTTGCCTTCCGGCGTGTAGACCGCCGCCGCGCCGCGCTGCGTCACGTACGAGACGCCGTTGAACTTCGTCGTGTGGCGGCGGTTCCACAGGTCGTTCACGAGCACGGCGTTGCCGTCGGCGTCCTTCGCCTTCAGCTCGCGCGGCACGACCGTGTACGCGCAGCGCACGCCCGTGAAGCCGGCCGTCTTGGAGAAGCTGCGGAATTCGATCGCGACTTCCTTCGCGCCTTCGATCTCGTAGATGGACCGCGGCACGTCCGCCTCGCGGATGAACGCTTCGTACGCGGAATCGTACAGGATGATGCAGTTGTTCGCCTTGGCGAAATCGACCCAGCGCTTCAGCTCCGCTTTGGAGAGCGTCATGCCGGTCGGGTTGTTCGGATAGCAGAGGTAGATCAGGTCGACCTTGCGGTCCGGCAGGCTCGGCGTGAAGTTGTTCGACGCGTCGCATTTCAGGTACACGATGTTTTCGTATTGGTTCGTTTCTTTATTGAACAAGCCGGATCGGCCGGCCATGACGTTCGTGTCCACGTAGACCGGATACACGGGATCCTGCACGGCGACGACCGCGTCCTGGCTGAAAATTTCTTGAATGTTGCCGACGTCGCATTTCGAGCCGTCGCTGACGAACACTTCGTTCGTCGCGATGTCGATGCCGCGCGCCTTATAATCGTTCTCGATGATGGCGTCGATCAGGAAGTCGTAGCCTTGCTCCGGGCCGTAGCCGCGAAACGACGACGGATTCGCCAGCTCGTCCACCGCGCCGTGCATCGCTTTGGTGATCGCGTCCGGGAGACCGCGCGTCACGTCGCCGATGCCGAGGCTGATGATTTGGGCGTTCGGATTTTCCTGCATGAATTTCGTGCGTCGTTTCGCGATTTCGGAGAACAGGTAGCTGCCCTGAAGATTCGTATAGTTGTTATTGATTTGCGTCATGCTCGATTTCTCACCCTTCGATTCGAAGTTTTACGATTTGGTTCCATCATAGCGCAAGGCAGGCGGGTGCCATATATAGAATATGGTGAAAAGTTTGCACTAATTTCGGAATCAGCGCTGCCGCAATATCGTCAGCTCATGCTCCATGTCGGCCGGAATCGGCGCCTGGAATTCCAAATACTCGCCGCTGCGCGGATGCACGAACCCGAGCACGGCGGCATGCAGCGCCTGGCCTTTGAGGCCGATCGTCTTGCTTCGCCCGTACACCGGGTCTCCCGCGAGCGGATGGCCGACGTACTTCATGTGGACGCGGATTTGATGCGTCCGCCCCGTCTCCAGCTGCAGCTCCAGCAGCGTATAGTCGCCGAAGCGCTCGAGCACCTGGAAGTGCGTGACCGCTTCCTTACTGCCCTTGTGCGTGACCGTGAACAGCTTCCGGTCCTGCGGATCCCGGCCGATCGGCGCGTCGACGGTGCCGTTCTCGTGCGGCATGTTGCCGTGGACGAGGGCCATGTATTTGCGCGTGACGCTATGCGCCTTCAACTGCTCCGCCAGCGACAGATGGGCCAGGTCGTTCTTCGCGGCCATCAGGAGGCCCGATGTGTCCTTGTCTATGCGGTGCACGATGCCCGGGCGCAATACGCCGTTGATGCCGGACAAGTCCTTGCAGTGGTGCATCAGCGCGTTGACGACCGTGCCGGAATAATGGCCGGGCGCCGGATGAACCACCATGCCCCGCGGCTTGTTAAGGACGATGACGTCGGAGTCCTCGTACGCGACGTCGAGGGGGATGTCTTCCGCGGCGAAGACCGCTTCCTCCGGTTCAGGCACAATAACCGTGACCACGTCGGCCACGGCTAGTTTGTAATTCGCTTTCGCTTCGCGGCCGCCTACCAGCACCGCGCCGCTCTTGATCCAATCCTGCACTTGCGTGCGCGATACCGCGCCGTCCTCCATGCTTTCGGTTACGAATTTGTCCAGCCGTTCGCCAGCCGACGATTCGCCGATTTCGAAGACCATCGCGTCCTGGTCTTGCTCATCACCGGATAAATTGATGGTTTTCGGATCCATTGCTTTCTTGTCCATTGGAATTGGAATCTCCGTTCTCTTTCTTGGATGACAGCAGCGCATCCAGCAAAATCAGCGCCACGCCGACGCAGATGCCGGAATCGGCGATGTTGAATACCGGGAAGACGTAGCTGCCGAACGTGAATTGCAGAAAATCGACGACTTGTCCGTACAGCGCCCGGTCGACCAGGTTGCCGACCGCGCCGCCGAGCACGAGGCCGAGACCGGACAGCAGCAGCGCTTTACCGGAGTTGCGGTTCTTCGCTATATACCAGACGATCCCGATGACGACCACGAGCGTGATGCCGATGAACAGAAGCCGCTGCTCCTGCAGAATGCTGAACGCCGCCCCCTTGTTGCGGATCGAGGTGATGACGAAGAAGTCGCCGATCACGCTTCTCGTCTCGTTCAGGACGAGACTGTGTTCTACCCATTTCTTGGTTGCATAATCCACCACAAGCACGAATACGGCCAGCCAATAGTAGTAAAATTTCACGGCGTCTGCCCCCTTATCCCCCACATTGTAGCATATTTCCGCGATGCCGGGCCAGCCGAATCCGCCCGCGACGCTGCCAGCGCAACCATGATTGCCCGCCTCTAAAAACGGCCCCCGCTGCAAAAGCTAACGGCACGACAACAACGTCAATCCGTTCCGAGGAAAGAGGGGGTACAACCGATGACGACGACGCATCTGACGAACGCGCAGCTGCGCGGCCTGCGCAGCCGGCTGAACGTGGACAAGGCGGCGGCCGAACAGCGCCTCGCCAGCAGCCAGCATTACGGCTTGGGCGATTCGCTGCGCGACGAATCCGGCGATTTGTCCGCCTACGACAACCATCCCGCCGACGCCGCCACCGAGACGTACGAGCGCGGCAAAGACATCGCGCTGCACGAGCAGGAAGAGCTGCATCTGAACCGCATCGAAGCGGCGCTGGCCGCCATGGACGACGGGAGCTACGGCGCTTGCCGCGTCTGCGGCGAACCGATTCCGCTCGCGCGGCTCCAGGCGATTCCGGACACCCTCTATTGCGTGGCGCATTCTCCGAGGCAGGACGTCTCCGACCGACGGCCGGCGGAAGAGAGCTTCCTGCAGCCTCCGTTCGGCCGGACGAGCCTGGACGATCACGAAGACGGGTATAACGGCTTCGACGGCGAGGACGCCTGGCAAATCGTCGAGAGCTGGGGCACGTCCAATACGCCGGCGATGGCCGAAGGCCGGGATATTACGTCGTACGACCAGATGGCGATCGAGTCGGACGAATCGGACGGTTACGTGGAGCCGTTCGAAAGCTTCGTCGCCACGGACATCACCGGCAACCGCCGCTTCATCGTCCGCAACGAGGCGTACAACCACTACTTGGATAACGAGGAAGGCGAGCCTCTGCTCGACGGGGAACAACAACGGGAATAGAAACGGCCAAATAAAGCAGCGACGCCGGGCGGATATGCGCGGCGCCGCTGTTTTTCGTACTATTTCCGCCGCTTCGTCGTCCCGGTATCCGCCCAAGCCCCCGCGGCCCTCGCCTAATACGTCTTCCCTTCCAGCTGATGCTGCACGATGCGCACGATGTCCGCGATGTAATCGCCGATGATCGGGAGATTCAACGCCCCGAGCACCTGAAGCACGTAGAGGATGGTGGACGCGAATATCGTAAAGCCGACCGCGATGCCGACGCCCCGCGACAGGCCGCCGAGCGCGTTGCGCCAGAACAGCGAGAACGGCCGGTTCAGCAGCTGCACGTAATCGGCGATCTGGGTGCGCTCCATCTGGGCCGTCAACGTTTCAAGCCGCTTCTCCAAGGCATCGAGCGAATGGCGGACGCCGTTCAGATCTTCGTGGTTTTCGGTCGTTGTCATGACGATCCTGTCCTTTGCTTGGCATTCGGTAAACGAAACGACGCCCACGCCGCGTGCGGCCGAGCGGCAAAAAGCCGTCGGCCGCCCGCGCGTGAGCGTTCGGTTTCTTTGCTGCTATGCCGTTATCATGCCCCCGCGATCGCGATTCCAATCTCGCGGTCGCCGAGCGACACCCGCTCCGTCTCCGCCGCGGCGCCGTACTCCACGCCGCTCAGCAGGACGTTCTCGAACAGGACGTTCCGGAACGCGTCGAGCGCCGCGCGCAGCTCCGCGTCGACGTCGAGCGTGAGCTTCACGCGCAGCTCGATCGGCAGATCGAGCTTCTTGCGCGTATCCTGCACCGCGCGGATGACTTCGCGGACGAGGCCTTCCTGCTCGAGCTCCGGCGTGATGTCCGTGTTGATCGCGACCGTCAGCTGGTAGCCGGAAGCGGACGCGAAGCCGGACTTCGCCTGCTTCTCCACGAGCAGCTCGTCGAGCGCGATGACGAAGCTTTCGCCTTCGAGCGACGTATACGACAGTTCGCCCGCTTTGACGATTTCGCTCGTCTCGTCCGGCAGCAGCGATTTCAGGTACGTCTGGATCGGGCCGACGTGCTTGCCGTATTTTTTGCCCGCGACCTTCAGGTTCAGTTTGAACGTGAAGTCGACGAAACCGCTGTCGCCGCTCGCGATCGTGATCGTTTTGACGTTGATCTCGTCCTTGATGATGTCTTCGTACGGCGCGAGGTCGAATTCGTTGTCCAGCGCCACGATAAGCTCGGACAGCGGCTGCCGCGTCTTGATGCCGGTTTCGTTGCGCACGTTGCGGGCCAGCTCGACGATCTGCCGCGCCGTCTCCATGTCGCGCTCGAGCTTCTCGTCGATCGCGTGTTCGTCGGCCTTCGGATAATCGGCCAGGTGCACGCTGCCGCCTTCGCCGAGGTTCGTGTACACGTCCTCCGCCAGCATCGGCGCGAACGGCGCGATCAGGCGCGCCAGCGTCGTCAGCACCGCGCGGAGCGTGCCGTACGCGTCCAGCTTGTCGTCCGTCAGGCCGCTGCCCCAGAACCGGTCGCGCGAACGGCGGATGTACCAGTTGCTCATCTCGTCCACGAAGCCCTCGATCGCCTTGGCCGCGTTCAGGAAGTCGTACGACGCCAGACTCTTGTTGACGTTCGCGACGAGGCTGTTCAGCCGCGACACGATCCAGCGGTCCAGCTTCGCCGACGATGCGCGGGCCGGCTGGGTCGCCGGGTCGTAGCCGTCGATGGACGCGTAGAGCGCGAAGAAGGCGTGCGTGTTCACGATCGTATCGATGACCTTGGACTTCGCTTCGCCGACGATGCCGCGCGAGAACCGCTTGCTGTTCCAAGGCGCGCTGTCCGCCAGAAGCGCCCAGCGGAACGCGTCCGTGCCGTACTCGTCGATGATCTCCCAAGGGTCGATGACGTTGCCTTTGGATTTGGACATCTTTTGGCCGTTTTCGTCCAGGATGTGGCCGGTCGAGATGACCGCCTTGTACGGCGCGCGGCCGTTATACAGCGTGGACACCGCCAGAAGGCTGAAGAACCAGCCCCGCGTCTGGTCGATGCCTTCGCAGATGATATCGGCCGGATATTGCTCCGCGAACGTCTGCTGCTTCTCGAACGGCTGATGATATTGCGCGAACGGCATGGAGCCGCTGTCGAACCAGACGTCGACGACTTCGGACGTGCGCGTCATGACGCCGCCTTCGCAGTGCGGGCAGCGCAGCTTCACGTCGTCCACGTACGGCTTGTGCAGCTCGATGTCCTCGGAGATCGGCGAGACCGACCGCGCGGCCAGGTCTTTCCGGCTGCCCGGCGCATGCTGCCCGCCGCACTTCTCGCAGATCCAGACGTTAAGCGGCGTGCCCCAGTACCGGTTGCGGCTGATGTTCCAATCGACCAAGTCCTCGAGGAACTTGCCGAAACGGCCTTCGCGGATATGGGACGGGTACCAGTCGACTTCGCTGTTGTTCTTGATCAGTTGGTCCTTGACCGCGGTCGTCTCGATGAACCAGCTGTCCGTCGCGTAGTAGATGAGCGGCGTTTTGCAGCGCCAGCAGAACGGGTAGCTGTGCTCGTAGCGTTCCTTCGAGAACAGCAGGCCGCGCTCGCTCAGCATTTTGACGATATCGACGTCGCATTCCTTGACGAAGCGGCCGGCCAAATCGGTGACGGCTTCGACGTAGCGGCCGGCGTTGTCGACGACGCTCAGGAAGCTGACGCCGTTCTGGCGCGCCACCTTGTAGTCATCGTCGCCGTGCGCGGGCGCGATGTGGACGATGCCGGTACCGCTCGAATCGCTGACGAAATCGCCGGGGA
This sequence comes from Paenibacillus artemisiicola, assembly GCF_017652985.1. Classification (GTDB taxonomy): domain Bacteria; phylum Bacillota; class Bacilli; order Paenibacillales; family Paenibacillaceae; genus Paenibacillus_Z; species Paenibacillus_Z artemisiicola. The sequence goes on along the minus strand of NZ_JAGGDJ010000003.1, from coordinate 207,232 downwards.
TGATGAAGTGCCCGTTCTCGACGGCCGCGTAGCGGAACGGCGGCTCGTATTTCAAGTTCAGCAGCTCCGAGCCCTGCAGCGACGACAGCACCTCATAGTCGCCCTTCACGCCCTTCATGACGCTCTCGACGAGCGCTTCCGCCACGATGTACGTCTCGCCGTCCTTGCGCACGCGCGCGTACGTCAGGTTCGGATTCACCGCCAAGGCCACGTTGGCCGGCAGCGTCCATGGCGTCGTCGTCCAGGCGAGCACGAATTCGTCGCGGCCGTCGAGCTTGAATTTCACCGTCGCGCTGAGATCCTTGACGTCCTCATAGCCCTGCGCGACTTCATGGGAACTCAAAGTCGTCTGGCAATGCGGGCAGTACGGGCTTACCCGGTGGCCCCGATACAGCAGGCCCTTGCCGTGGATGGCGGACAAAATATTCCACACGCTCTCGATATAATCGTTGTTCAGCGTGATGTACGGATCGTCCATGTTCGTCCAGTAGCCGATCGCTTCGGTCAATTCGCGCCATTGGCGTTCGTACTCGAAGACGCTGCTTTTGCATTTGTTGATGAACGCTTCCACGCCGTATTCCTCGATGTCCTGCTTGCCGGAGATGCCGAGCTGCTTCTCGACGCCCAGCTCGACCGGCAGGCCGTGCGTATCCCAGCCGGCTTTGCGGACGACGCGGTAGCCGTCCATCGTCTTGTAGCGGCAGATGAAGTCCTTGATGACCCGGCCGAGCACGTGCCCGATATGCGGGGCGCCGTTCGCGGTCGGCGGTCCTTCGTAGAACACGAAGTTCGGCTTGCCCTCCCGGTTGTCGATCGACTGCCGGAACGTCTGCTCCTCTCTCCACTTGCCGAGCACCCGCAGATCGCGGCTTCTCGCTTTTTCTTTCACGTCGATGCGCTGCATGCTTCATTTCCCCTCTCATGGTTTTCATCGTGTCTTGGCAAACAAAAAAAGCCCCGCCCCCGCAAAGGGACGAGACTTGGCTCGCGATACCACCCTTGTTCCGATCGCCCGTCATCCTCGCCGCGTCCGGGGACAAAGCGAAGGAAGCCGAAGAATCGGCACCTTAGTCACGGATGCAACCTGCCATCCGCGTTCCGGGTAACGGCGGAAATCCGGCGGGACTTACTGCTTGCATCCATGCGCAAGGTTCGGCGCCGCTTCTCGGAGAGGATCTTCCGCAATCGTCCGAACGCCGGCTTTCAGCAAGCGCCGGCTCTCTGGGGAACGTTCGAATGCGTACTCGTTCTCGTCAACGAAATCGTCGTATAAATCGATTATTACCATATATACGCCATTCCGATACATTTGTCAAACTTCCGCAGCGAAAAATCGTATTATCCGCGGCTGCTCTCGCTTGCGAGCGACGGCGGGCTATCCAGGGAATCCCAGCCTTCCTGGGACAGGAGCTCGAGCTGCGCTTCCACCAGCGTCCGGAATCGGGCCCGGTAGATCGACGCCTGCTTCTTCAGCTCTTCCACTTCGAGCGCGACCTTGCGGGACTTGTTGAGCGAGTCGTTGATAATGCGGTCCGCGTTCTTCTCCGCTTCCTTCACGATCAGCTGCGCTTCCTTCTTGGCGTTGTTGCGGACTTCGTCGGCGGCTTCCTGCGCCACGATGATCGTCTTGCTGAGCGTTTCTTCGATATTGGCAAAATGGTTCAATTTCTCTTGCAGCGCCAGCGCTTGATTCTGAATCTCTTTGTTTTCGCGAATCAGCGCTTCGTAGTCCTTGATGACCTGGTCGAGAAATTCGTTCACTTCATCTTCGTCGTAACCGCGCAGACGTCTGCCAAATTCCTTGTTATGTATGTCCAATGGCGTTAACGGCACCGGCGCACCTCCTGAATGTTTACAAGTTAAGGGCTAGATGCCCGATTGTACATTCTTCTTTCGACAGGTGGAGCCAAATTCCTGCAAAGTCCTAGATAATTTTCCCGATTCGGACCCGGATCCGGCCTTTCTTGGTGACGCCTTCGACCTCCAGCACCTTGAAGCGTCCAAGCCCCTGCATCGAGACGACGTCGCCCGCTTTGAGCGGCGCGGACGGATCCTCTTCGACCTTCCAATTGACGCGGCACCGTCCGGCGCGGATCGGATCCACGATCTTGGACCGGCTGATGCGATGCACGTCGCTCGCGATGCCGTCCAGACGCAAAGAAGCCACCGACAGGTTCATCTCTTCCATGGCCGACACGGCCGGACGCAGCCGCTCCATAGGAAGAACGTCCGTAAGGACGTGAACGCGGTGGACTTGTCGCAAATGAATATTGATATAGCCGGCAATCTCCTCGGCGACGAGACAGTGGCAGCGGTCCTCGTGGACGTGCAGATCGCCGATCCGGTCCCGCTTGATGCCGAGACCGAGGAGCGCGCCCAGATAATCCCCGTGGTCCAGCTCCAAATGCCCCTGCGTACCGCCGGTCACTTCGAGCAGCGCGATATGGGCCGGCTCGTCGTCCAGCACCCGATAGTCCGGCGCGAGGAGGGCGCGCTTCCGTTCGGCGCCTTCGTAGCCGCCGTCCAGCCGAATCTGCACGTCGGGATTGCGGTTCGCGAGCGACAAGAGAATGTCCGCCTGCCGCGGATCCAAGAAATCCGTGCGCTTCAGCTCGTGGCCGAACGCGGCGCGGTCGATCCATTCCGACGCGCGGTCCACGAACGGACGCTCGTCGGGATGGAAATGGACGTAAAGATCTTGCTTCATAGGAACATATCCAGAATCGCGATCAGTCCGTACGCCACGAAACGAAGCGCGAACAGCGCGACGATCGGAGAAATGTCGATAACGCCGCCGATCGATGGAATAAATCTGCGGAACGGCGACAAATACGGCTCGACCAGCTTGCCGAGCAGTTCGCCGATGAAGCTGTCGCGGACCCCGGGCAGCCAGGACAGCAGCACGTAAGCGATGATCATATACTGGTAAATCTGGGTAATCGTCCAAATAATACTGGCCACGTCAGACAATTCAAGGTCACCTCATTTTATTGTAGTCTTGCTCCTCAGTCAGCATTTCCGAAATCGCACCTTGAATTTCGACCGTATCCGGCGTGCAAAGAAAAATATTAGGCCCCAACTTCGAGATGCCGCCGTTCAGCGCGTAAATCGTGCCGCTCAGAAAATCGACGATCCGCACGGCCTGGTCCGAACGCACGCGCTGCAGGTTGACGACGACGGACCTCCGCGAACGCAGATGGTCCGCGATATCCTGCGCCTCTTCGTAGGAGCGCGGTTCGTTCAGAATGACGCGGACGTTCTTCTGCGAATGGATGCTGACGATATTATTGCCCTTCGAAGAAGCTTTACGTGCTTCGAAGGGAGAAGTTTCAACTTCTTGTTCGTCATGCGATTCGACCCGTTCGCGCTCCACGACTTCCTCTTCCTCCTGAAGCCCGAGAAAACTCATGAACTTGTTCATCATGTCAATCGCCTTCCTTCGTATATGATGGCTGCTTCCGCCGGCCGGCTCGCCGCGGGATCAGCTCTTTCCTACCAATACGGTTCCGAGCCGGAGCCAGGTGGCCCCTTCCTCGACGGCAATTTCGAAATCCCCCGACATGCCCATCGACAGCCCGCGCACCGGCTCCGCCAGCACGGCGCTGCCGTTCAGTTCATCGCGCAATTCCCGGAGCCCCCGGAAGACGGGTCTCGTTTGTTCGCCCTCCGCGTCCAGCGGCGCCATGGTCATCAGCCCGGCGGGCCGGATGTGCCGCATCGACGCCAGCTCTCTTGCGAACGGCAGGAGCGCCTCCGGCGCAAGGCCGTGCTTGCTCTCCTCCCCCGAGACGTTCACCTGCAGGAAGCAGGGAACGACGAGGCCGAGCTGCTCGGCCCGCCGGTTGATCGCTTGCGCGAGCGACAGCCGGTCGAGCGAGTGAATGTATGTAAACTTCCCGATGACGTCCTTCACTTTGTTCGTTTGCAGCGACCCGATGAAATGCCACACGGCTTGTCCGGCCGGCGCGTGCGCCCGGTCGGCGTCCCAGCCGCCGCCCGTGATGGCGTTCCACTTGGGTGCCGCGTCCTGCCAGCGGTTCTCGCCCATGTGCGTCAGCCCGTGCCGAAGCACGGCCTGCGTCTGCTCGACGCCTACGTATTTGGTCACCGCGATGAGCTCGATGTCCGAACGGTCGCGGCCGCTTCTGGCGCAGGCCGCCTTCAGGCGCCGTTCGACCTCGTCAATGCGCTGTGCTAATGTCACGCTTTCAAATCCCCTTCTGTCATGCCGATCCAGCTGACCATTCTGCCCGTCGCTCCGCCCTCCATCCGGTGGGAGAAGAACAAATCCGTGGAGCAGCCGGTGCACCAATCTGAACATTCGATACGACTCGGCAAAATTCCTGCTTTTATCATAATCTGTCGGTTCAATTCTTTCAAGTTTATCCGGGCTTTTCCGTTTTCGGTCGGCGTTACCAGGCCCTCGTTCTCCAGCCCTATCCGTTCCATAAGGGGTATTACCCGGTCCAGCACGACTTCATTCACCTCGTAGCAGCATAAGCCGATCGAAGGTCCGATCGCGGCTTCGACGTCCGCGGGGACGCAGCCGAAATTCGCCGTCATCGCCTCGACCGTCTTGCGGGCGATTTCCTGCACGGTGCCCTTCCAGCCGGCATGCGCCAGCGCGACGACGTCCTTGACGGGATCTCTAAAATAGAGCGGCACGCAATCCGCGTAAAACGACGTGAGCAGCACGCCGCGCTCGCCCGTGATCATGGCGTCGGCGTCGCCGACCGCCGTGCCGCGGCTCTCCCGGCCCTTGCCGCGGTCGCCTTTGCCGACGACGTACACGCGGTCCCCGTGCACCTGCTCCGCGCAGGTCCATGCTTCGAACGGCCAGCCGAGCGCCTCGGCGAGCATTCTGCGGTTCGCGACGACGTCGGCGTCGGCGTCGCCGACGTGCAGGCCGCAGTTCAGCGACGTCCAGGGCTCCGCGCTGACGCCGCCCTGCCGGCCCGTGAATCCGGCCGTGACGCCGGCGTGACGCTCGCTCCAATGCGGCAATAAAAAAAGCGAAGGTCCCTTCGCCTCGCGCTTTACAAATGGTTCCATCGGTTGGCTTCACCTCTGCTTTAGTGTACCATGCGGCCGCCCTCCGCGCGAGCGCCGGCGCGCCCGCCCGGATGCGCGGCCTTCCGTTTCCCGCCTTCACCGGACCCCGACGTCGTCTTCCTCCGCCCGGTAGACCTTCGCGTCGTCGATGCGCACGAGCACGACGTCCGTGCCGATCTTCACGATGTTGCGCCACGGGATGATGACGTCCGTGCCGTTGCCGAACATGCCGAAGAACCGGGAATAGCTCGGCACGACGATGGAATCGATCCGGCCCTGGCGCAAATCCAGCTCCAAGTCGCTGATCTGGCCTAGCTTGCGCCCGTCCACGATATTGATGACGTCCTTCGTTTGAAAATCGGATATTTTCATCTTCCGTTCACCACGCTTCCCGCAGGACTGATGCCAAACAGGCCTATGCTTTCAGTATATGTGCCCGCCCGGCAAAATGTCCTGCTTGGCAGGAATTATCGCGCCCCGCGGCCTTCCGATAGACTAGAACGCCGTCAGCCAACCTTAACGCGGGGCGCAATAAAAAAACGGCGCGGAGGCGCCGTTATCGCGTGCGAAGGGAAACTGCTCAGGTCTTCACGTGTTTTTGCATTTGCTGGATGGCCGATTTCTCGAGCCGGGAGACTTGCGCTTGCGAGATGCCGATTTCGTCGGCGACTTCCATTTGGGTTTTGCCTTCGAAGAATCGCATCGAGAGAATCATCTTCTCGCGTTCGTTCAATTTGTGCATCGCTTCCCGGAGGGCGATCTCCTCGATCCAGGAAACGTCCTTGTTCTTGTCGTCGCTGATTTGGTCCATCACGTAGATGGGATCCCCGCCGTCGTGGTAGATCGGCTCGAACAACGACACCGGGTCTTGGATGGCGTCGAGCGCGAACACGACGTCTTCTTTGGGCACGTTCAGCGCCTCGGAGATTTCGAAGATCGTCGGCTCCCGCGAATTCTTGTTCGTCAGGCTGTCCCGGACCTGCAGCGCCTTGTAGGCGATATCCCGCAGGCTGCGCGACACGCGGATGGGGTTGTTATCCCGGAGGTAACGGCGAATCTCGCCGATGATCATCGGAACCGCGTACGTTGAAAACTTCACGTTCTGGCTGAGATCGAAATTGTCGATTGCTTTCATGAGGCCGATGCAGCCGACTTGGAAGAGATCGTCGACGAATTCCCCGCGGTTGTTGAACCGTTGTATCACGCTGAGCACAAGCCTCAAGTTGCCATTGACTAATTTCTCTCTGGCTGCCCATTCGTTTTGCGTTTGCAATGCCGTAAACAGCTCGCGCATTTCGGCATTCGTGAGGACAGGCAGTTTAGCGGTATCCACTCCACAGATCTCGACTTTATTTCGGGTCAACGTGATTACCTCCCAAGGAGAAACATTAATGTTCAGTATCTCCCCGGACCCCCAATTTATTCCCCCGCGAAACAGAAGAAGAAGCCCGTCCCGACAAGCATAAACCGGGCAAAAAAACAAGCCCCCGGCGGACAGCCGGAGGCTTGCGGAACCGCGCCGGGCGCATCGTCCGGGCGCTTTAGGATTTGAGGCCGAAGCTGTACAGCGTCATCGGCTCGAGCAGCTCCCGCTGCCGCTCCGGGCTGCCGTCTACGGTCAGCTTGCCCGTGTACGACGCCTTCCCGTCGGCAAGGTTCACGATCAGAATCTCGCCGTCCGCGTTCACGCGGTTCAGCACGTACAGCCGGTCGCCGTAAATAAAGCGCTGCATGGACGAGGCCGCTCCGCCGGTCAGCGCGAGCGGAACGTCGAACGTCTCGCCCCGGGCGCCGCTCGCCAGATCGTCGCTTCGCAGCGTCAGCTTCCCGCCGGCCGTCTTAAGCGTGACCAGCTTCCCGCCGGCCAGCATGCGGGCCGTATTCGCTTCCTCCCCGCCCTCCGCGGGAATCGGAGTCAGCTTGCCGGTCTTGTAATCGAGCACGAGGACCTGCGAGCCGAGCGTCTTCTCCGTATACGTGCCGTCCTTGTCTTTGCCCGCTTGAACGGTCCTTTCGGACAGGAGCGCGTACGGCGAAGGCGAGGCGACGCCCGCGCTCGTGTCGTGGATCGCGTATTTCTCCTGCTTGCCGGCGCCTTTGTCGGCGTCCTTGGCGATCGTCTCGTCGCTCGCGATGCCTTCCTTGTCCAGATCGACCGTGAGCAGGTGGATTTCCGTCTCCATGCCTCCGGCCCGGCCGAGGCCGGTATCCTTGGACAGCGTAACCAGCAGCTTCGCTTGGCCGTCCAGCATTTGGACGTCGTAGACGTACAGGTACGAATACTTCTGCTTGCCCGGCATGATCGCGTCGAAACGCGTTTTTTTGCCGGTCGTCAAGTCCTGCGCGGCGATGGCGATCGAATAGGCGCTCAGATTCGAAGCGGGATTCCGCTCCGCGGCCTTCGCATCCGCATAGAGCAGCGCCTTGTCGTCCGCGTAGAACCCGTTGGTGCTGATTTTGCCCCGCATGAAACCGCGGTGGTCCTTCTTCAGCCGGACCAGGTCGGGGCTGTTATCGGTGAAATCATTGTTCAGCTGCGCCAGAAACGACCGCCGTTCATTGTAATGGGAACCGTTCGTGCCGATCTCGACCCGGTGATACATGCCGTCATCGATTCGCGTATCGGCCTTCAGGACCAATTGCGACGCTTCCTTCGGATCGCCGGATACCGTCTGGATGCGGAATTCCGGCAAGTCCCGCGCGGCCGCGCCGACGTAGTACGTCCCGATGCTCGCGGCGACGAAGACCGGAAGCGCGATGGAAAACCAATATCTTCTCATGGATACGCCCCCTATACCGATACCTTCTTGGTGATGAGATGAAGTCCGAGCCCTACCGTGACCGCGGCGACGATCGCGAGCAGCGCGAGCTCGATGCCGTAAAACTCGCTCGGATACAAGTACGTGTCGATCTTCCTGCCGAGGATGAGGTAAGGCAGCATCAGGAAGAGGAACGCGCCGGCGACGTACAGGACAGCGGCGGCCGCGCCTTTCAGCCGGTAGCTGCGCTCCAGCAGCACCCCCGTGAAGCAGACGAGCACGACGATGGCGCCGATGCCGTAGATAAGCAGAAAATCGGTAAACGTGCCCGGAATGATCAAGGCCAGCAGCGAGGCGCCGCGCACGAGCTCGAATACCCCGGTCGGTTCGAACAACTCCGTGCCGCCGGCGGATACGAACAAGCGGTTCTCGAGCGGCAGCAGCGCAAGCTGCAGGCCGATGAACGCGAACACGAACAGCAGGATCGCCGTCAGCTTGGCGAAGTAGATGTTGCGGCGCGCGGTCGGCAGCATGAGCAGCCGATAGACGAAGACGTTTTTGCCGTACCATTCTTTATACCAAATCATGAAGACGTAAAGGGCGAGAATGCCGGCGCACAGCGCGATCGGTCCGTAGATCCACATGCCGGCTTGGCTGACGGCATCGAGGAACGAATACTTGCCGTTCGCCTGCACGAACGCGTCGAGCGTGCTGTTGCTCGTTCGGATGCGATCGTTTACTTGATTGCCGTAACGGTTCGCTTCGCGGATCATTCCCGCGCACTGGACGATCGCCGTCAGCGCGGCCAGCCCCGCCAGCAGTTTCCAGAACCGCATGATTTCCCAATGGACGAGCTTCAAATAACGATTCATCCGCGATACACCTCTCTCATGACGTCCATGACGGACTTGCCTTCCTCCTGCCGGACGGTTTCGGTATCGAACTCCCGCCGCACGACGCCGTTCTCGAGCAGGACGACCTTGTCGATCAGGTGCTCGATGTCGTTGATTTCGTGCGTCGTGATGATGACGCCGCGGTCCTCGATCAAGTGGCTCGCGAACACGGACGCGATCTGCTCGCGGCTGAACATGTCGATGCCGGAAAACGGTTCGTCCATGAGCACGTAATCGACGTCGAGCGCCAGGCCGAGCAGCAGGTTAAGCTTGGCGGCGTTGCCCTTCGACAGCTCGCCGACCCGGTCGCGGCCGTTCAGCTTGAAGAAGCCCTTCAGCTCCTCGGCGCGCTTCGCGTTCCAGCTCGCGTAGTAATCCGCCATGAAGCGCACGCAGGCGTCGACGGTCATGCCGGGCGGCATCATGATGGCGTCGGGGATGAACGCGATGCGTTCGTACAAGCGGCTCGAGACCGGCTGCCCGTCGATCCGGATCGCGCCCTCGGAGATCGGCGTCAAGCCCATGATCGCCTTCAGCACCGTCGATTTGCCCACGCCGTTAATGCCGATCAGGCAGGTGATCTGCCCCTTCTCCGCCGTGAAGGACACGTCCTTCAGCACATGCTTGCGGCCAAACCGCTTGCGGATGCTCTTGACCTCAATCATGGGCCGTTCCCTCCCCGCCTTGCTTGGCATAGCTGTCCTCGATCCGGACCTTGACGATCGCGAGCAGCTCGTCGACCGGTACTTGAATCTTCTGTATGGAAGCGACGAACGCATCGACCGCATCCGCGATGAGCTCGCCCCTTATCGACTTCAGCACCCGTTCGTCCGACGTGATGCGGCTCGGGGAATTTCCTTCCGTGACGATCAAGCCTTGTTCCTCCATTTCCTTGTACGCCTTCTGCGCCGTATTGGGGTTGATTTGCAGCGTGCCCGCCAGCTCCCTGCGCGAGGGAATGACCTGTCCGCTCGCCAGGCGGCCCGTCGCGATTCGTTCCTTGAAATGCCGGACCACCTGCAAGTAGACGGGGTCGCGGTTATTGAATTTCACTTCCAACGGTTGATCCCCCCTGCCGCTCGTAACTTCCTGATATTAGTGTGTGTACTACGTGGTTCATACACTCTATGTGTACTATACCCGTAATACACGCGGCCGTCAATCCTTCACCCGAAATAAACGTCGTCCCGCGCCTTCCCGGCAACGAAAAACGCCGCCTTCCCGCATGGGAAGACGGCGCAAGCGCATGCGCGGCCGATTACTTGAACGCCGGCACGATCGAGCCTTTGTATTTCTCTTCGATGAACGCTTTGACCTCCGGCGATTGCAGCGCGGCGGCCAGCGCCTTGATGCCCGCGGAATCCTTGTTGTCCAGACGGGCGGCGAGGATGTTCACGTACGGCGAGTCGCTGCCTTCGATGAACAGCGCGTCCTTCGTCGGCACGAGGCCCGCTTCCAGCGCGTAGTTCGTGTTGATCAGCGCCAGGTCGACTTCGTCCAGGACGCGCGGCAGCGTCGCCGCCTCGACCTCGGTGATCTTCAGCTTCTTCGGATTGTCCGTGATGTCGCGCACCGTGCCGGCTACGCCGACGCCGTCCTTCAGCTTGATCAAGCCGTTTTCCGCCATCAGCGCGAGCGCGCGCCCGCCGTTCGTCGGATCGTCGGGGATGACGACCTTCGCGCCTTCCTTCAGCTCGTCCGCGCTCTTCACCTTCTTGGAATACGCGCCGAACGGCTCGATATGCACGCCCGCGACGCTGACGAGGTCGTAGCCTTGATCTTTATTGAACTGCTCCAGGTACGGCATATGCTGAAAGAAATTCGCGTCCAGCTCCTTCTCGTACAATTGCGTATTCGGTTGAATGTAGTCCGTGAACTCCATAACCTCCAGCTTGATGCCCTGCTTCTCCAGAATCGGCTTGACGACGTTCAAAATCTCGGCGTGCGGCACCGGAGAAGCGCCTACCTTGAGCGTAATCTCCTTCGTGCCGCCCTCATTGCCGGCACCGGCGGACGGATTGCCGTTCGCCGCCCCGTTGTCGCTTGATTTCGCCCCGCATGCCGCCAATACCGCGATCATGACGAACGCCATGACGGCCAAACTGATTTTCTTCATCTCGGTTCCTCCATTCGGTTGTTTGCGCTAAGCTGTTTTCTTACTTCCGGCTGAACCGGCGAACGAGATAATCGCCGGCCATCTGCAGGAGCTGGACCAAGACGATCAATAAAACGACGGTCACCAGCATGACGTCCGTTTGGAACCGCTGATAGCCGTAACGATAGGATAGCACGCCCAACCCGCCTCCGCCGATGACGCCGGCCATCGCGGTATACGAGACGAGCGTAACGGCCGTGATCGTCACTGCCGCCAGAAGGCCCGGTCTCGCTTCGAGCAAGAGCACGCGCCGGATGATGTCCAGCTTCGAAGCGCCCATGGATTGGGCGGCTTCGATGACGCCGCGGTCGACCTCGCGAAGCGACGTTTCCACGAGTCTCGCGAAGAAGGGGGCCGCCGCGACGACGAGCGACGGAATCGTGCCCTGCACCCCGAGCGACGTACCCGTCAGCCATTTCGTCAACGGAATGAGCAAAATCATCAAAATCACGAACGGCACGGATCGCAGCACGTTCACGACGACGGACAACGCCGCGTACACGGCCGGCTGCGCGAGCAGCTGCCTGCGCGAGGTCAAGAACAACGCCACGCCGAACAGCAAGCCGAGCACGACCGTAAGCAGCAGCGACACGCCGAGCATAGTGAGCGTGTCTTTGGACGCCTGCCAAATCTCGGCGGGATCGACGTTCTCGAACGACATCGACAACCGATTCATGCCACTTCACCCACTTCCAGCCCTTTCGTCTTCAGCGCGGCGATGATGGCTTCGATTTCCCCGGGGTCCCCGAGAAATTCGATCACGAGCTGGCCGTACGGCGTGTTCTTCATCCGCGACACCGTGCCCTGCAGGATCGTGAACTGTACCGAGGTCGACTTGGCCGCATTGAACAGCAGCGGCTCGTACGTGATGTCGCCGATGTAGTTGATTCGGATCAACCGGCCTTTCCGGGTCGCGAGCAGCTCGCGCGGATCGAACGTGTCCGCTACCTGGCTGACGAATTCCTTCGTGGTCGGATGCTGGGGCTTCAAGAAGACGTCCACGACGTCGCCAAGCTCCACGATTTCGCCGCCGTCGATGACTGCCACGCGATCGCAGATCGAACGAATGACGTGCATCTCGTGCGTAATGAGCAGAATCGTAATGCCCAGCTTCTTGTTAATGTCCAGCAGCAGCGAGAGAATCGCGTTCGTCGTCTGCGGATCGAGCGCCGACGTGGCTTCGTCGCAGAGCAGCACGTCCGGATTGCTGGCCAGCGCCCGGGCGATGCCGACCCGCTGCTTCTGCCCGCCCGAGAGCTGCGCGGGGTACATCTCCGCGTGCCGCTCCAAGCCGACGAGCTGCAGGAGCTCGTCCACTCTGGCGCGGATCGCGGCTTTGGGCAGCTTCGCGAGCTTGAGCGGGAACGCGATATTGTCCCGCACCGTCGCCATCGCGAGCAGGTTGAAATGCTGAAAAATCATGCCGATGCGCCGGCGCTCCCGCTGCAGCCGGCCGGCCGGCAGCCCGGTCAGCTCGACGCCGCCGACCTTGACGGTACCCGTCGTCGGCTGCTCCAGCAGATTGACGGTCCGCAGCAGCGTGCTCTTCCCGGCGCCGGAATGGCCGATAATGCCGAAGATTTCGCCTTTGCCGATCGACAAATCGATATGTTTGATCGCTTCCACGGACGCGGAACCGGTTCGATAGGTTTTGCTTATGTCTGCAAGCTCGATCAGTTGAATAACCCCCTGCCATGCTTCGTTCGGCGGCGCAAGCGGTCCGGATCGGCCGGCGGCGCGCCTTCGCAAAAAAATGCACGAATTGCATTATAACCAACTGTACACGTCCCTGTCACTGGTTGAATCTGCTAGCCGCGCGCAAAAACGCCCGCGGCTCCCGGAATCCGGGGCTGCGGGCGTTCGCCGTTCACCGTTTAGACCATTTTGTTGAACTCCTTGCGGAGCCGCTTGATAATGCGTTTCTCCAGCCGGGAGATATACGACTGGGAGATGCCGAGCAGATCGGCGACGTCCTTCTGCGTCTTCTCTTCCCCGTCCGCCAAGCCGAACCGCAGCTCCATGATGATCCGTTCCCGTTCGGTCAGCTTGTCGAGCGCTTTATGCAGCAGCTTGCGGTCCACCTGCTCCTCGATGTTGCGATAGATCGTATCGTTCTCGGTGCCGAGGACGTCCGAGAGCAGCAGCTCGTTGCCGTCCCAATCGATGTTCAGCGGCTCGTCGAACGAGACTTCGGTCCGCGTCTTGCTGTTGCGCCGCAGATACATGAGAATTTCGTTCTCGATGCACCGCGAGGCGTAGGTCGCCAGCTTGATTTTCTTCTCCGGGTCGAACGTATTGACCGCTTTGATGAGGCCGATGGCCCCGATGGACACCAGGTCCTCGATATGGATGCCGGTGTTCTCGAACTTCCGGGCGATGTAGACGACGAGCCGCAGGTTGCGTTCGATGAGCATGGCCCGGATGGCGGAATCGCCGGAAGGCAGCTTCTCCAGCAAGTATTCTTCTTCTTCGCGCGTGAGCGGCGGCGGCAGCGCTTCGCTTCCGCCGATATAATAAATTTCCTCGCTCTTCAGGCCGAATAAAAACAAAACGCGATAATAATATAACTGCAGGATTAATTTCCATTTGACGAGCATGCTGCTCCATCCCTTCCCGAAGTACTGTGAATTGAATCGGTCGTGACGCTTCGATTTTGAAGAAGTGACGGATGGATGATCGCCCTGTACGTCCCGTCGGCCACAAGCTTGCCGGCATCCAAGCCGATCAGAACTTTTTTGGACTGAAACACGTCCCCTTCCCGCTCCACGATGACCAGATCCGGCTTGATCGCCAGCATGAACTGCGCCCCGGGATTTACGCCCCGGTAGGGCACGAGCCGCAGCCGATCCTGCCACGCGAAGGGCTCTTGCTCCGTCATGCCCGCGATCAGCTGATCCACCTTCGCTTCCCGGATATGGCGTAGCCAGGAGGCCGGAAGCGCATCCTGCCACAGCGAGGCTTCCATGACCATGACCGGCGTGCGGGTCAGCGGCTCGTAAAGCTGATTGCCCGTATCGATCAGGCCCACACAGCGATGCTCCAGGTCGTCGATTCTCACCCTCACCTCCGCGAGATGGGTTGTGACCAATGCGCGTTCCCGACGCTGCGTCAACACGGAACGGTAAATATAATAGCCGACCACCACGATGCACAGGACAAAGATCATCGTCGTGCTCAGCATGAAACTGGGTTTGCCATTCACGTACACGACGGTCTTCCACAGCCGGTTCGAGCTGTTCATGAACAAATAGTGGAAGCCGAGCACCGCGCCGGCAGCCGCGAAATTGACGCCGTAAAACGCGCCGATCAGACGGACGAAATGCTGAACGCTTCCAAAGCCGAAGGCGATAAAGAGCATCGCCAGGGACAGCAGAAGCTTAACGACGATCGTAAACAGAAACGACAGCGACGGAAACACGATCATGACGGCATACACGGAACCGACGCCGGCGGCGAGCAGCACCCGCCACCACTTGGCCCGGATGCTTCGCACCCAGGCGGTCAGCAGCAAATTGGATCCGTCGATCAACAGGTTTACCAGAAACAAAACGTCGATATAAACGGCATCCAGCGCGTTCACCTTCCTGCTGCAGATCCCATTGCCCGTTCCTCAAAACCTTTCTCGCGCGCGGCGCCGCGAAGCGAAGGCGGAGCCCGAGGGCCGCTTCGAAGCGGCGTCCCGCCCGTTCCCGCAGGTTCTCGCGAGGTTTTAGCGAGGAAGAGCGGCTTGTGTCTAGTATAGTTAAATCCTATTACAATGTCTGTCTAATCATGCCGTCAGGAGCGATCTTTTTTTGTCGACCCCCACCGCGCCGAACCGGTCCTCAAGCGGGCTCGACGCCGCCCCGTTCTAGCAAAAAAGCCGCTTTCCGTAGAACGGAAAGCGGCTAAAGTCCTTGCTATTAACGATCGTTATTGCGGCGGTTGCGCAGGAACGCGGGGATATCGAGCTGGTCGCTCGACGTCGGCGTGCCGAACGGCTTCGGACCGTTGCCCGATGCCGGTTGGCGCTGCGCTTCGCCGGCCGCGGCGGTCTCGGCCTGATTCGGCTGCTGGCCCGCGTTCGGACGGCGAAGCGGCGCGCTGGCGCGATGCTCGAAGCCGGTCGCGATGACCGTCACTTTGATCTCTTCCTTCAGGCCCTCGTCGATGCTCGCGCCGAAGATCATGTTCACGTCCGGGTCGGAGGCCGAAATGACGATCTCCGCCGCTTCGTTGACTTCGTACAGCGACAGGTTCGAGCCGCCGGTGATGTTCATGATGATGCCCCGCGCGCCGTCGATCGACGTTTCCAGCAGCGGGCTTTGAATCGCCTTGCGTGCCGCTTCCGCCGCGCGGTTCTCGCCGGTCGCGTTGCCGATTCCCATCAGAGCCGAACCGCGCTCCGTCATGATCGTCTTCACGTCCGCGAAGTCGAGGTTGATCAGGCCCGGCACCGCGATCAGGTCGGAAATGCCCTGTACCGCTTGCTTGAGGACGTTGTCCGCTTCGCGGAACGCTTCGAGCATCGGGGTTTTCTTGTCGACGATTTCCAGCAGCCGGTCGTTCGGAATGACGATCAGCGTATCGACCTTTTCCTTCAGCGCTTCGATGCCGAGCTCGGCTTGTCCGGAGCGCTTGCGGCCTTCGAACGTGAACGGCCGCGTCACGACGCCGACGGTCAGCGCGCCGCATTCGCGCGCGATCTCCGCGATGACCGGAGCCGCTCCCGTGCCGGTGCCGCCGCCCATGCCCGCGGTGACGAACACCATGTCCGCGCCTTTGAGCGTGTTCATGACGGTCTCGCGGGATTCCTCCGCGGCTTTCTTCCCGACTTCGGGATTCGCGCCCGCGCCGAGGCCGCGCGTCAGCTTGTCGCCGATCTGCAGCTTCTGTTCGGCTTTCGCCATATGCAGCGCTTGGGCGTCGGTGTTCACCGTAATGAATTCAACGCCCCTCACGCCGTTCTCAATCATCCGGTTGACCGCGTTGCTGCCGCCGCCGCCCACGCCGATGACTTTGATTTGAGCCATTTGTTCCATCTCGAAATCAAATTCCAACATGCTGTTGTTCCCCCGATCAAATAAATTCGCTAAACATATTTTTCAAACGCTCGAAAATGCCGGGCTTCGAGGGAGTATTGGCTGCGCTTGCCTTCTTGCTCGCGCTTTTCTTCGGCGCGGCTGCGGGGCGGCCCCTCATATACTTCGACACGTATTGGATCATGCCGACCCCGCTCGTGAATGCCGGGTCGCGGACGCCGATGTAATCGGGCACGGCGATGCGGACGCTCGCTTCCAGCTCGTGCTGGGCCAGCGGCAGCGTGCCCGCCATGGTCACGGTGCCGCCGGTCAGCACGTAGCCGTTGACCTTCTCGCCGTAGCCCATGCGCCGGACTTCCTGCCGGATCAAGTGGAAAATCTCCTGCATCCGCGGTTCGATGATGTTGGCCAGGTCGACCTGGGAAAATTCCTTCTCCACGTTGCTGCCCATGCGCATGACCTTGAACCGCTGGTCATCCGCGGCATCGTCCACCAGCGCGCAGCCGAACTTCTGCTTGATCTTCTCCGCCTGCTCCGTCTGGGTCCGAAGTCCGTACGAAATGTCGCTGGTCACGTATTCGCCGCCGACCGGCAGCGTGGACGTCGCGACGATGCTCCCTTGTTCGAAAATGGCGATCGTGCTGGAGCCTGCGCCGATATCCGCAAGCACGGTGCCCATCATTTTCTCGTCTTTGGTCAAGGACATTTGGCCGGACGCCAGCGACATCAGAATGATGCCGGCAATCCGCAAATTGGCTTTCTCCACGCACCGGACCAAGTTATGTATGGCCGTCTTCGCTCCGGTCACGACGGTCGCTTCCACTTCCAAACGGACGCCGATCATGCCCCGCGGGTCCGATATGCCTTCAAGCCCGTCCACTAAATACTGCTTCGGCACCAGATTAATGATTTCGCGATCGGGAGGCACGGCGACGACTTTAGCCGCTTGCAGGACGCGTTCGATGTCTTCTTCGCCGATTTCGCGGTCTTCGTTGGAAATCGCGACGACGCCGTGATTCGTCTGCAAGCCGATATGGTTGCCCTGAATCCCTACATATACATCGGATATTTGAATATCGACCATTCGCTCAGCGTGGTCCACGGCGTTGCGGATCGATGCGACGGTCTGGTCGATGTCGACGATAGCCCCTTTGCGAATACCTTCTGAGTCGGCAGATCCAACTCCAATAATATTAATGACGCCGTTAGTAACCTCGCCAATAATAGCCCGAACCTTGGATGTACCGATGTCCAAACTCACGATGATGTCATTGCTGCTCAAACTCTGGCACCTCCGTTTCAACGTTAATAAGGAACAATGTAATGCCGTGCCCGTGCATGCATTTCTTCTTATTCAACGCAGTGCTCATTTTCCCTCTTTTTTCTACAATTTTTTCACCGTTTTCTTTATGCCGACGGCGCGTCGTTACGCAGATCCGGGGACTTCGTTTTCGAAAAAAAAGCAAAAAGGGCAAATAAATCTACATAAATAAAATTCTATCATTCTTTGGAGCTATTGAGTAGTCTCTTTTTGCGTAGTGGCGGGATTTTCCGCCTCTTCGGGGATGAACGGCGCGTATTTGTCCGCCAGCAGAAGCGTGATGATTCCGGGCGGCTGGATTTCGATGACGGCGTTCATCGTCGCGATCTTATCCTGCAGCAGCGAGACCGCCGTGATCACCTCGAAACGCGTCCGGGTATAAATTTTGATCCGGTCCGGGTAGGACGTCGACGGCGCGGGGATGATTTCGGAAAAATCGGAGAGCGACTGCTCCGGAATCGCCGCCAACGCCTTGCATAATGCTCCGAGCACGGGGTCGCCGGATTTCCAGCCCGAAAGGATCGGCTTGTCCACCACCAAGTCGGATCCGGACGGAACCGTCGTGCCGTTCGCCAAAACCGCCGCCATTTCGCCTTTATTCGACAAGGAATAGGCGACCGTTTCGTATTCTTGAACCCGTATCGTGATGCCGCCGGGGAACGATTTGGCGACGGCGACGTTCTTCACCGGCTTCAACGCGCGGACTCTCGCCTCGATCTTGCCGGCCGACGTGCCGAAGAACGAATCGCCCGCGACGATGCCCGCCGCCTTGCGGATTTCCGACGCCTGCAGCACCTTCTGGCCTTCGACGGTCACGGTCGACACTTTGCTGATGGAGGAGTTGAAGAACAGCACGCCCAGCAGCACGATAAAGAGCAGCACGAGCACCGCCAGCAGCTTCTTGCCGCCTCTGCGCCGCTTGACGGGTTCCCGCAGAACGGGCATCTTCTCTTGCATGGCTTGTCCCCTATTCGTATAAACGCAAACGGCGTCCCGCCGCTTGGAGGCTGGAGCCGTTCACGCGTTTTCTATCTTGATCCGCAAGCGTCCTTAAGGGACGACCGTATTGTTCGGTACGGGCGAAAAGCGGGTAATTCTGGCGCCGAGCCGGCCGAGCATCTGCTCGATCCGGTCATAGCCGCGGTCGATGTGGTGCACCTGCTCGACGACGGTTTTGCCTTGCGCGGCAAGCCCCGCGATGACGAGCGCGGCTCCCGCCCGCAGGTCCGTCGCTTCCACCGTCGCGCCGTACAGCCTGGATACGCCGCGAATGAAGGCGGAGCTCAGATCGACGCGAATGTCCGCTCCCATGCGGGCCAGTTCATCCACGTGCTTGAACCTGCCTTCGAAGATCGTTTCCTTCATGACGCTGACGCCGTCGGCGAGCGCGAGCAGGACCATGACCTGCGACTGCAAATCGGTCGGGAACGCCGGGTACGGCGAGGTGACGATGCGATCGATCGCTTTTGGCCGCAAAGCGGCGCCCACTTTGATTATATCACCGTCAACCGCTATTTGAACACCTGCGCGGCGGAGCACATGGATGAGAGAGGTCAGATGCGAAGGGCAGGTATTGAGCAGCGTCACCTCTCCGCGCGTCGCGGCGGCCGCGACCATGACCGTACCCGTCACGATCCGGTCCGGGATGACCTGGTAGGCGCAAGGCGTCAGCTTCTCTACCCCTTCGACGGTAATCGTATCCGTGCCGGCGCCGATGATCTTCGCGCCCATCCGGTTCAGGAAGTGCTGCAAATCTTGAATCTCCGGTTCCCGCGCGGCATTGCTGATCGTCGTCAGCCCTTCCGCCAGGACCGCGGCCATCATGATGTTCTCCGTTGCGCCGACGCTCGGAAAATCCAAGTGGATCTCCGCGCCTTTCAGCTTTTTGGCATAGCAGACGATACGGCTTCCGTCCTCTTCGATCTCCGCGCCGAGCGCCTGCAGGCCGCTTAAATGCAAGTCGATTTTCCGTTCGCCGATCGCGCACCCGCCCGGCTGATAAATCGTTACTTCGCCGAATCTGGCCAAAAGCGGTCCCATCAGGAAGATGGACGAACGCATCTGGCGCATGAGCGCTTCGGGGATATGGGACGAATGCAGGCCGGTCGTGTCGAGCCGCACGGTTTGGTCGTCGTGCTCCGCCCGACAGCCGAGCTCCCGCAAAATGCCCAGCATGACGTCGATGTCCAGCAACCTGGGCACCTGATCGATCGTCACTTCTCCTTCTACCAGCATGCTTGCAGCTAAAATCGGCAAAGCGGCATTTTTAGCGCCTTGGATAACAATGGTTCCTGAGAGAGGTTTCCCGCCTTCAATCACCAATTTGTCCAATTTATCACCTCCGAATTACCGCTCACCCACGACCAGTACCTCGGCTATCAGCTCAATGCCGTATTTTTCTCGAATGGTGCTGCGTATGGTCGTCATCAGGGTGAGGACATCTTCAGCTGTCGCTTGCCCGGTGTTGACAATGAAATTGGCGTGCTGCGTGGAGACTTCCGCCCCGCCCTGCCGCAATCCTTTGAGCCCCGCCTCTTGGATGAGCCTGGCGGCATAATCGTTCGGCGGATTCCGGAAGACGCTCCCTGCGCTCGGCAGTTGGAGCGGCTGGGTCAGGAGGCGCCGCTGTTTGTACGCGGCCATCGCTTCCGCGATCGCCTTGCGGTCCCCTTCCTCCAGTTGAAATACCGCGCCCGTCACGATGCCAGGCCGTTCGTGCAGGCAGGAATGCCGATAGGAAAACGCCATGTCCTCTGCCCCGAAGCGAACCAATTCCCCTGTTTCCAGCACAATGTCAGCTGATTTGAATATACGTGACACGTCAGACCCTAGAGCGCCTGCGTTCATATAGACGGCTCCGCCGACCGAACCCGGAATTCCCCCCGCGAATTCCAGTCCCGTCAATCCTTCCTTGCCGGCCAATACCGACAGCTTCACGAAGGAACATGCGGCGCCCGCGTACGCGAGCGTCCCGTCGAATCGCGCATAATCGAATGCTTCGCCCGGTTGAATGACGACGCCCCGGATGCCTTTGTCGCTGACGAGCATGTTGGAACCGCGTCCGAGATTGGTCCACTTCAGGCCGTGCCGATGCAGCAACCGGACCGCCGCTGCCAACTGGTCCTGCGTATGCGGAATGATCAGCACGTCCGCCGGCCCGCCGATTTTCCACGTGGTATACGCGGCCATCGGCTCGTTATACTTGACGCTTCCCGCGTCGATCGTTTGCAACTCCGCCAAAAACTGCTCCATCTGTCGAACCTCCTTCTGCTGCAAGCGATTGAAACCTCCAAGCGTTCGCCCCTTCTTCCGGGCGGCAATTGCCCTGCTCTTAGCCGCGGCTTGCGCGGGGTGAGCCGGGGCGAATGCCCTCCGGATGACGGTCACGATTATGCAGTATACTATGCCTTCCCGCATAGGAGTGTGACAATCGCCCATTTGACAGGCACCGGGCTATTTCCCGGTCAATCGCCGCAATTCGCGCACGATGGCCGGCGCCGAATCCGGCTTGCCCAGCGCCTTCGCCGCCGCGCCCATTTCCTCATGGACGAACGGGTTGTTCATAATGCGGCCGATCCGCTCGAACAGGACCGCGCCGTTCAAGTCGCGTTCAAGAATCATCTCCGCCGCGCCCGCCTCCGCCAGGCTGCGGGCGTTCGCTTCCTGGTGGTTGTTCGTTACGTTCGGGGACGGGATGAGGATGGACGGCACGCCGAGCGCCGTCAGTTCCGCCAAGGAAGACGCGCCGGACCGTCCGACGACGAGCCGCGAAGCGGCGAGCACCTCCGGCATCCGGTGCAGGTACGGCAGCACCTGCAGCTTGTCCGTCGGCTTCGTCGCTGCGGCTTCGATGCGGCTCTTCGTGCCCTCGTAATAGCTTTCGCCGGTCACAAACACAAAATGGACGTCTGGCAGCCGCCCGAGGAGCGGTACCATGTCCACCATCACGTCGTTTATCGCTTTGGCCCCGCGGCTCCCGCCGACCAGCAGCGCGATCCGGCTGCCCGGCGGAATGCCCAAGAGGGCGAAGCCTTGTTCTTTATCGGCACGCGCGACGTTCGTCGCGCACGGATTTCCGGTATATAGCGTGCGGCTGGCTCGCCGGAACTGCCCTTCCGCCTCCGGAAAGCTGACCGCGACGGTATCCGCGTACCGGGAGAGAAACCGGTTGGTCAACCCGGCGATCGCGTTCTGCTCGTGAATCAGCGTCGGAATCCCGAGCTTGGCCGCCGCGTAGAGCACGGGGCCGCAGACATAGCCGCCCGTGCCGACGACGGCGTCGGGCTTGAACGCGCGGAGCAGCTGCTTGGAGCGGGCGACGCCTTTCAGAAACCGCATGACCGTCCGCACGTTCTCATAAGATAGCTTTCGTTTGAAGCCCGTGATTTCGACGGGTTCGAACGCAATCCCCTGCGCGGGGACGATTCGGCTCTCGAGTCCATTCGGAGACCCGATATAGAGCAGCGACGAATCCGGCGCCTCTTCCATGACCTGCTTGCCGATCGCCAGCGCAGGATAGATATGGCCGCCGGTTCCCCCGCCGGACAATACGATACGCATGATGACTCACCTCGAAAAACGGGAAATATTAAGCAGAATGCCCAGCGCCGTCAAGAGCAAGGTCAGCGACGAGCCGCCGTAGCTGACGAGCGGCAGCGTGATGCCCGTGACCGGAAGCATGCCGATGACGACGCCGATATTAATGAAGACTTGCACGGCAACGATGCCGATGATCCCGACCGCCAGCAGGCTGCCGAACGAATCCGGCGCCGCGATCGCGGTGCGCATGCCGCGCCAGAGCAGAATGCCGAACAGCAGGATGATGGCCGAGCCGCCGATGAAGCCGAGCTCTTCCGACAGAATCGAGAAAATAAAGTCCGTTTGCGGCTCCGGCAAGTAGTTGAACTTCTGGCGGCTCATGCCGAGCCCCAGGCCGACGAGCCCGCCGGGTCCGATCGCGTACAGCGATTGAATCGACTGGTAGCCGGCGCCGAGCGGATCGGCCCACGGATCCAGGAACGCCGTGATCCGCTGCAGCCGGTACGGCGCCGCGGCGATCAAGCCGCCGAGGCCGGCGACGCCGACGAGGGCGAGCGAGCCCAGATGCCGGAGGCGCGCGCCGGCCGTGTAGATGATCAGGAGCGAAGCGCCAATCATGACGGCCCCCGTGCCGAGGTCCGGCTGCAACATGATGAGCCCGAACGCCAGGCCGAGTATGCCGAGCGGCGGCAGCAGCCCTTTCGCGAACCGCGTCACGGCCTGCTGCTTCTCCGACAGCAGCTTGGCGAGGAAGATGACCATCGCCAGCTTCATGAATTCCGATGGCTGAATGCCGAAGGAGCTGATGCCGAGCCAGCTGCGCGCCCCGCCTCGGACGACGCCGATGCCGGGGATCAGGACGATCAGCAGCATGCCGAAGCAGACGAACAGCCCGAGCTTCGCCCACTTCTTCCAAATCCAATAGTCCGCGTTCATCGTGGCGATCATGGCCCCGATCCCGAGCGCGGCGAACAGCAGCTGCCGTTTGACGTAATAGAACTTGTCCCCGTAATCGTGAAACGCCAGTACGGCACTCGCGCTGTACACCATGATGAGACCGATGGCGAGAATGAGCAGAATCGCGATAATCATCCACATATCCGGGGCGGACCTGGCTTTGGCCATAGCGCAAAACACCTCTTGCAAGCGGAAGTAGGGACGAGCCCCCTACTTACAAGTTATGCGCCGATTCTTTAAAAATGCGCCCTCGGATCTCGTAGGACGAAAACATGTCCCAGCTCGCGCAGGCCGGCGAAAGAAGAACGGTATCGCCCGGCTCCGCGAGCGCGGCCGCTTCGCGGACCGCAAGGCGGAGGGTGCTCTCGGCGTCCTCCTCAGGTTCGACGACTTTGACCGCCGTTAAACCTGCCAGCCGCGCCACGTCCGCGATCTTGCCGCGCGTCTCGCCCAGCGCGACGACGGCCTTCGCCCGGTCGCGGAAATGCGGCAGCAGCTCCATGTAGTCCGAGCCGCGGTCCAAGCCGCCCGCGATCAGCACGACCCGCTGCGGGAACGAACGCAGCGCGATGATCGTCGCGATCGGATTCGTCGCTTTGGAATCGTTGTAATACGCCGCGCCCGCATGCTCGCGGACGAACTCTAGGCGGTGCTCCACGCCGCGGAAATTCCGCAGCGGCTCCGCCAGCGCGCCCGCGGGCGCGCCGGCGGCCAGGCAAGCTCCGATCGCGGCCAGGGCGTTGGCGGCGTTGTGCCGGCCCGGAATGCCGAGCTCGGCCACGCCGGCGATGTCGCGCTCGCCGCCCTCCCGGTCGCGCCAGACGATGCGGCGTTCGGCGCCGTCGTCCGGCTCCTGCGAATCCGCCGGGTACGGCGGCGTCACGCAGAGGCCGTAGTCCAGCTCGCGCGCCGTCGAGAACGGGATGACCCGCGCGCCGAGCGTGCCGGACGCCATCAGGTCGCGGCAGACGGCATCGTCGGCGTTCAGCACCGCCGTGTCGTCCTTGGTCTGGTTGGCGAACAGCTTCGCCTTCGAGGCGATGTAGTCGTCCATGTCGCCGTGATAGTCGAGATGCGTCTCGGCGATGTTCAGCAGCAGCGCGATCCGCGGCCGGAATTGATCCGTGCCTTTCAATTGGAAGCTGCTGAGCTCCGCGACGAGCCAATCGTCCGCTTCCGCCGCCTGCGCCGCTTCGCACAGCGGCGTGCCGATATTGCCGGCGACGATCGGCTTCAACCCGGCGGCTTCGAGCATTTCGCCGATCCAGGTCGTCGTCGTCGTCTTGCCGTTGGACCCGGTGATGCCGATGATCGGCGCCGGCGACAGCAGGTACGCGACTTCGACTTCCGTCACGACCTCGATGCCGAGCCCGAGCGCTTGCGCGACGGGCGGCGACGAATACGGGATGCCCGGGTTTTTCACCACGAGCGCCGTCTCCGGCGTGATCAGCCTTTCCGGATGACCGCCGCATAGAACAGAAACACCCAAAGCGTCCAGCTCGTCCGCTTCGGGGCATGATTGGCGATCCTTCTTATCGTTGACGATGACGGTCGCGCCCAGCTTATGGAACAGCTTGGCGACGCTCAGCCCGCTCTTGGCCAGGCCGAGCACGATCACCTGTTGATCCTTGTACAAGGATGGGTGTTTCATGGTTTCAGCTCCCTTTTGAATCCCCCGCGGGCGGGGGAACCGAGGGCTTTGCCCTCTGGACTCCCTTTTCTCTCACTAAATTCTTAAAAATTTCAACCTAGGGCCATCCCCCTAAGTCCCCCTTGGAAAGGGGGATTCCGAGGGTTTCACCCTCTGGACACCCACCCGAATGGCAGAACGATTGGGGTGCAGAGGCGCTCCTGCACCTGGCACGGCGTAGGCACGATGTCCCTGCGGGCCAACTTTACGTTGGCGCTCCCGGGGTACACGAAAGGCTCTTGTACGCTAGCGAAGCCGCCTGACTAGGCGAGCTAATACTGGCCCCCACTCACCTGGGGCGACTCTTTAAATCCTAGGCGAGCGGAGCGACCGGAGTGTCGGTTTGGAGTCGGAATGCTACGAAGTAGGCGAATGCTGCATTCCCTGTCTCCGACAGTGAACGCAAACCAATCGCCTTTGTCGCCTTTGTAGTCGAATTTCCCCATTTCTGAATAACCCAATTCAAGAAATCCGACTACAACAGCGAGCGAAGACCCAAACCGACCGCAGGTCGCACCCTTCTCACCATGTTCAAAAGTCACCGCCCCAGGTACAACCCGATTGCCGCGAACACCGCGCCGACGAACCAGAACACCGTGACGACCTTCCATTCGCCCCAGCCGGACAGCTCGAAGTGATGGTGGATCGGGCTCATTTTGAAGATCCGCTTGCCGCGCAGCTTGAACGAGCCGACCTGCAGGATAACCGAGAGCATCTCCAGCACGAAGACGCCGCCGATGACGACCAGCAGGATTTCCGTCTTCGTCAGGATCGCGACCGCCGCCATGCCGCCGCCGATGCCGAGCGACCCGGAGTCGCCCATGAACACCTTCGCCGGATGGGCGTTGAAGACGAGGAAACCGAGCAGCGCGCCGATCATCGTGGCCGAGAAAATCGCCGATTCGTGCTCGCTCGCGTGCAGCGCCAGGATCGTGAACGCCGTGAACGCCACGGCGCCTGTCCCGCCGAGCAAGCCGTCCACGCCGTCCGTGAAGTTGACCGCGTTGGTCGTGGCGAACAGCATGATGACGACGAACGGATAATAGAACCAGCCGAAATCGATCGTCGTCGACGTGCCCGGAATGCCGATAACGGTGCTGTGGTGCATGTGATGAAGAAGAACGCAGATGATGACCGAGAACAAGAGCTGGCCGAACAGCTTTTGGAACGCCGTCAAGCCGAGCGAGCGCTTAAACGCGATTTTGATGTAATCGTCGAGAAAACCGACCAAGCCGAAGCCCAGGCACGCGATGAGCAGTACCCAAAACTCGTTCGTCTTGTCGGAGAATTTCAGAAACGCGAGCAGCACCGCAAGCAAGATGATGATGCCGCCCATCGTCGGCGTGCCCTTTTTCTTCAAATGGCTCTGCGGGCCTTCCTCCCGGATCTGCTGGCCGAACTTCAGCCGCCGCAGCAGCGGGATGAACAGCGGTCCGAACAGGACCGAGAGCAGGAACGAGGCGCCGATCGACAACAGGATGACTTTAACGTCCATGATTCACCTCTGCGCCTCCCGCTGCAGGGCATGGACGATGTCTTCCATGCGCATGCCGCGCGAGCCTTTCACCAAGACGAGGTCTTCCGGCGCGAGCCGCGCCAGCAGCCACTCCGCCAGCGCCCCCTTGTCGTCGAACGCGCGTACCCGCTCCTCGCCGCCATCGGCGGCGAACTGCTTCGCGGCCGCCGCCGCCGTATGCCGCGACAGCGTACCGAACGCCAGCACGGCATCCGCCTTTGCCGGCGTGACGTACGCGCCGACTTCGCCGTGCAGCTCGAGCTCCTGCGGGCCGAGCTCCAGCATGTCGCCGAGCACGAGCCATTTGCGCCGGTAGCCGGTCAAGCCGGCGACGAGATCGATCGCCGCGCGGACCGAGGTCGGGCTGGCGTTGTACGCGTCGTTCAGCACCATGGCGCCGTTCGCCGCCCGTCCCGCCTCGATGCGCATCGCGGTCAGCTTCAGGCCCGCGAAGCCTTGCCGGATGACGGCCGCCGGCACGCCGAGCCGCGTCGCCGCGGCGATGGCCGCCAGCGCGTTCGAGACGTTGTGCCGGCCCGCGGCCGGCAGCTCGACGCGCTGCAGCCCGGCTTCGCCCTTGACGTCGAACCGCGAAGACGTCGCGTCGACGCCGATATGCTCCGCGACCCAGCGGCTCCCGTCCTCGAGGCCGAAGGTCTGCACCTCGACGCCGTCCGGCAGCCGCGCCGAGCGGATGCCCTCGGCCAGCAGCGGCTCGTCGCCGTTCATGATCAGCAAGCCGCCGGGCCGGAGGCCCGCGACGATCTCCAGCTTCGCCTGCGCGATGCCGGCCCGCGAGCCGAGCTGCTCCAGGTGCGAATCGCCGATGTTCGTGATGATCGCGACGTCCGGCTTGGCCAGCCGCGTCAGAAAATCGATCTCGCCGAACTCGCTCATCCCCATCTCGAGGACGACGGCGTCGTAGCTCTCGTCCAGCTCCAGCACGGTCAGCGGCAAGCCAAGATGGTTGTTCAGGTTGCCGACCGTCTTATGTACCCGATACGTCCCGGACAGGACGGCCGCGACCATGTCCTTCGTCGTGGTTTTGCCGTTGCTGCCCGTGACGCCCACGACGCGCAGGTCGAGCTCGTCCCGGTAGTTCGCGGCCAGCCGCTGCAGCGCCGCCACCGTGTCGTCGACGAGAACAAGCGGCGCCTCCGCCAGCACGTCCGGCACCGCTTTGCTCCGCTCCCACAGCGCCCCGCCGGCGCCGGCTTCCAAGGCGGCCCCGACGTAATCGTGGCCGTCCACGCGCTCGCCCCGGATTGGAACGAACAGCATGCCCGGCTGAATCGTGCGCGTATTGATGGAGACGCCGACGATCGCGGCGTCCCCCCGGTTATCGTTCAACACCGTGCCGCCGCAGAGGGCGGCAATCGCGTTCAATGGTCGTTTTATCACTATGAAAGACTCCTTATCGCTTCTTTGGCCACCTCGCGGTCGTCAAAGTCGTATTTGACGCCTTGTACGTCCTGGTACGTTTCATGGCCCTTCCCCGCAATTAATACTACATCGTCGCGGCGCGCCATTTCAACCGCTTTTTGAATCGCGGCGCGGCGGTCCGCCAGCAGCTCGTAACGGTCCTTCGGCACGCCGTCTTCCAACAGGCCGGCCTCGACGTCGGCCAGGATCCGCAGCGGGTCTTCCGTCCGCGGATTGTCGGAGGTGACGAAGCTGTAATCCGCGTAACGGGCGGCGATGCGGCCCATCAGCGGCCGTTTCGTCCGGTCGCGGTCGCCGCCGCAGCCGAATACGCAGAGCACCCGGCCGACGGCGAATTCCTTGACCGCCTTCAGCACGTTCTCGAGTCCGTCCGGGGTATGCGCGTAATCGACGATGACGGCGAACGGCTGGCCCGCGTCGACGGATTCGACCCGTCCCGGAACGCCGGGCACCGCTTCGAGGCTCGCCTTGACGTGCCGCAGCGGGATGCCTTCGATGAGCGCGGCGCTGATCGCCCCGAGCGCGTTGTAGACGTTGTACTTGCCGGCCATCCGCAGCGTGATGTCGGCCGAGCCCGCGAACGTCTCCGCGCGGAACGTCGTCCCGTGCGCCGTGATGCGCACGTTCGACGCCCGCACGTCGGCATCGCGCTCGATGCCGTACGTGACGACCTCGGCGGCCGTGGCGTCGGCATAGCCGGGCGAGGCGGGATCGTCCGCGTTCAGCACCGCGAAGAGCCGGTCCTCCGGCGACGCGGCGAACTCGTTGCCGAGCCGGCTGAAGAGCAGCCCCTTCGCCGCCGCGTACCGTTCCATCGTCTGATGGTAATCCAGATGGTCCTGCGTCAGGTTCGTGAAGATGGCCGTCCGGTACCGGCAGCCTTTCACCCGGCCCTGCTCCAGCGCGTGCGAGGAGACCTCCATCACGCAGTAGTCCGTGCCGGCTTCCGCCATCGCGTTCAGCGAGCGCTGCAGCTCGAGCGCCTCCGGCGTCGTGCCCGACATCGGCACCGCGCGGTCCGCGTAGCGCAGCTCGACCGTGCCGATGACGCCGGGCGAATGGCCCGCGTCTTTCAGGATCCGCTCGATGAGATACGTCGTCGTCGTCTTGCCGTTCGTTCCCGTCACGCCAATCAGCTTCAGCCGGCGGCTGGGCTGCCGGTAAAAATGGTCCGCGATGACGGCCATCGCGTGGCGGCTGTCCTTCACAATGATTTGCGGCACTGGGGACGGCAGCTCGAGCAGCCGTTCCGCCACGATCGCCGCGGCGCCGTTCGCCACGGCCCGCGCGGCGAAATCGTGCCCGTCGACCCGATGGCCGCGCAGGCAGATGAACAGCGCGCCCGGGCCGGCCTGGCGGGAATCGATTTCGACGCCCGACAGCTCCGTTTCCCCTTCCCCGACAAGGACTGCCGTAAGCAGCAGAGAAGCCAACTCTTTCACCCGCATATCGCTCTGGTCCCCTCCCATGAGCAGTTGGAAGGCCGCGCGGGCCGCCGCTGGCGGCGCTTCGCGCGGCGCTATGCCTACGATCGCAACTTACTACTCATTATAGTCAGGGACTTTCGCTTTCATCATCGTCTTTCGCTAAATATATGCGGATGGTTGACCCTCTGTCGACGCGCGTTCCGGCCGCCGGCGACTGCCGGATGACCGTGTCGCCGCTGCCCGCGGACGTCAGGTTGAAATTCATGTTCAAATCTTCATAGATATCGGATACGGTCTTGCCGACGAGATTCGGCACGGTGACGATCGGCGTCTCGCCGTATTTGTAGTCCTTGTTGATCTGCTTCGTGCTCGGCTGCACGCCCATGTACGGCAGCGCGTCCGCCAGAATGTTGTGCACGATCGGCGCCGCCACGACGCCCCCGAATTGAATGCCCTGCGGGTTGTCGACCGCGACGTACACGACGATCTTCGGATTGTCCGCGGGCGCGAAGCCGACGAACGAGACGATATGCTCGTTCGGCGAATAGCGGCCGTTGATGACCTTTTGCGCCGTACCCGTCTTGCCCCCGACGCGGTAACCGTCGATGAACGCGTTGCGGCCGGTGCCCTTCGCGACGACGCTTTCCAGCGCGTTGCGCACCTGGGCGCTCGTATTCTCGGAGATGACCTTGCGGACGGCTTCGGGCTCGACCGTGCTGACCGTCTCGCCGGTATCCGGGTTGATCCAATCCTTCGCGACGTGGGGCTTGTAAAGCGTCCCCCCGTTGATCGCGGCCGACACGGCGGCGATCTGCTGGATCGGGGTCACCGAGACGCCTTGCCCGAACGACGTCGTGGCGAGCTCGACCGGACCGACCTGATTCAGCTTGAACAGGATGCCGTTCTCTTCGCCGCCGAGGTCGATGCCCGTCTTCTTGCCGAAGCCGAAGTTTTTAATATACTCGAAAAGCTTCTCTTTGCCAAGCCGGTTGCCCAGCGCGACGAAGCCGGGGTTGCATGAATTTTGCACGACCTCGAGGAACGTCTGGCTGCCGTGGCCGCCCTTCTTCCAGCAGCGCAGCCGCGCGCCGCCGATTTCGACCGCCCCCGGGTCGAAGAAATGATCCTGCGTCAGGTTGACCTTGCCTTCTTCGAGCGCGGCGGCCAGCGTGATGATCTTGAACGTGGAGCCCGGCTCGTAGGTCATCCAAATCGGCAGGTTGCGGTTGTAGATTTGCTGGTCGACTTCCTTATACTTGGACGGATCGTAGGTCGGCCGGCTGGCCATGCCCAGAATCTCGCCGTTGTTCGGGTCCATCGCGATCGCGATGATGTCGTCGGGATTGAGCTTGACCATCGCCTGATCGAGCTCGCGCTCCAGGATCGTCTGGATCTGCTTGTCGAGCGTCAGCTCCAGGTTCAGCCCGTCCTTCGGCGCCGTGTACGTGTCGGACGAGCCCGGCATCAGGTCGCCCTTGGCGTCGGAGAGAAACGAGACGTTCCCGTTGATGCCCTGCAGCAGCGCGTCGTATTTGGCTTCGATGCCCGTCAGCCCCTGATTGTCGATGCCGGTAAACCCGAGCACGTGGGAGGCGAAGCTGCCGAGCGGATAGTATCGCTTGTTGTCCTCCGCCACGACGATGCCCGGGAGGTTCAAATCTTTGATCTGCTGCGCTTTGTCCGTCGTGATTTTGCGGCCGCCGGGCTTGAGGTACACGATCAGCTGCTTCTTCGTGATCGTCTTGAACACCGCGTCCTCGGCCATGTCCAGCACGCTCGACAGCTTGGCGGCCGTCTCGCGCGCGTCCTTGACTTGCGCCGGGATCGCCATGATGGTCGGCGAACTAATATTATACGCAAGCACGCTGCCGTTTCGGTCCATGATCTCGCCGCGCTTGGCGGCGAACGGAATTTCCCGCCGCCACGAATCCTCCGCGCGAGCCGCCAGCTCCTCGCCCTTCCACAGCTGCACGTACCCGAGCCGAACGGCCAAAAGCCCGAATCCGAGAACGCCAATGAGAAGCGCCGTGAACAGCCGGCGCCGGATCGTTACGCTGGAAACCTTCACCTGTCATCCCTCCGAAAAGGCTCGTAAAACGGGGACGTTCGTCCAACCGTCTCCTAGTTCAAGCCTATTCGGACAAGTGGGGGGTTAGAACAAGCCCCGTCCGCATAAAAACGCCGCGCCGTCCGAGAGGACGGCGCGGCTGCCGGCGGATGGCCGCCCTTTCGTTTATCCGGCCGGCGTTATCAGGTGTTTGTCCGGCGTTCGTCCGGCCGCAGGCGCCGGGGCAGCACCCGCCGATAGGCAGGCCGTCGCCGACCGGCTAACCCCCGGCGTTCGTCTGTCCGTCGCCGCCGGCTTGGCCGTCGCCGTCCGTTCCGCCGCTGCCGTCCGTTCCGCCGTCCGAGCCGGCGCCCGATTCGGTCTGGCGCAGCATGTCCTCGTCCGGCGGCGTCAGATTGAGCAGCAGCACCGGCTTGCCGTTCAGCTTCGCCTGCGACTGCGACTTGACGAAGCCTTCGCCGTTCGCGACGCACGGGATGCCGAGGTTCGAGCACATCTGCATCGCGTCGCGAAGCGGCATGCCGCTCATATTCGGCGTCGTCAGCTTGCTCTGCTCCTGCGTGAGCAGGAAAATCTTCTGGTCCGGCCCGACGGCCGCGCCGGCCTTCGGAATCTGCTTCAACACCGAAGCGCCCGTGCCGACGACCGTGTAACCCAGCTTCTTCGCATCGAGCGTCTGCTTCGCCTGCGCGAGCGGCTTCTCCGTCACGTCCGGCACCGACACCGTCTGCTCCTCAGCCGGACTGTTCGCGGCCTCGCCCTTCTCGATGGTCGGCTGCACGCCGAGATGCTTCAGGCTCTGCTGCATGATCTGCTTGAAAATCGGCGCGACCGCCGAGCCCCCGGACGCGAGCCGATCGTTCGGCTGGTCCATGACGATGTAGAGGACAACCTTCGGATTGCCGACCGGCGCGAAACCGATGAACGAGAGCACGTACTTATCGTCCGCGTATTTGCCGTTGATGACCTTCTGGGCCGTGCCGGTCTTGCCGGCGACCCGGTAGCCTTCGATGTAGGCGTTGCGGCCGGAGCCGATCTTCTGGTCGGACACGACCTGCTCCAGGTACTCGTCGACCTGGTTGGCGGTCTTCTCCGTCACGACTTGGCGAACGACCTTCGTCGGGAAGACGGTTTTCTTCTTCGTGACCGGATCGTCGATCTCTTTCACGAGATGGGGCTCGAGCAGCTTGCCGCCGTTCGCGACGGCCGCCACCGCGGCCACCTGCTGGATCGGCGTCACCTGAACCAAACCTTGGCCGAAAGCCGCCGTCGCGTATTCCACCGGATACTCCGGGTTGACCGAACCGGCTTTTTCGCCTGCTAGCTCGATGCCCGTTTTTTTGCCGAAGCCGAAATCGTTGATGTAGCTCATCAGCTTGTCCGGCTTCAAGCCTTCATAGCCGAGTTTGACGAACTCGACGTTACTGGACCGTTTCAAGCCTTCCAGGAACGTGATCGTCCCCCAGTTTTGATGGATATCGTGAATCGTGCCGCCCGGTACTTTGATGGAACCGGATTTGTACAAGGTATTCGGATTGAACAGCCCTTCCTGCACGGCGCCGGCGAGCGTGACGATCTTGAACGTCGAGCCGGGCTCGTACAGGGACTTGATGGCATGATCGTAGAAATTCGCCTGCGGGAAGTTCCAATACGTGTTCGGATTGAAATTCGGCAGGTTCGCCATGCCGAGAATGTCCATCGTATCCGGATCCGCGGCGATCGCCGTGATGCTCACCGGCTGATACTTATCGTAGGCTTCCTTGATCGCGTCCTCGATATAGTGCTGGATGTCGTCGTCGATCGTCAGCGTGACGTTCTTGCCGTCCACCGCCGGCTTCATGTCGACCGTGCCGTTGTCGATGATGACGCCGTTGCCGTCGCGCTCGTATTTGATCGAGCCTTCCGTTCCCCGCAGCTGACCGTCGAGCGCCGCCTCGAGTCCCATGACGGCGTTCCCTTCCTTGTCTTCGTAGCCGATGACGTGGGAAGCCAGCGCCCCCTTCGGATAGAAGCGCTTCTTCTGATCGATCAGGTAGATGCCGACGTCCTTCTCCTTCGTCTGCTCGATCAGCTGGTCGCGGAAGCGGACGATGCGGTCGGCCACGTCCTTGTCGATCTTCCAGCCCTCCTGCCGCACTTCGCGCTGCTCGTAATACTCGCCGTTCTTTTGCTTCGCCTCGATGATGTCGCGCAGCGAGCTCTTGGACTTGCCGAGCACCGTGTTCAGCTTGTTGACGATGACGTCCTCCAGCTTCAGCTGGTGGATGATCTTCGGGTTCACGGCCACCGTGTACGCCGCCACGTCCATGGCCAGCACGTTGCCGTTGCGGTCCGTGATCGTGCCGCGCACCGGAACGAGCGTCTCCGATCGCGACCAGACCTCCTTCGCCTTCTCCGTCCAAAAATCCGCCTTCACGACCTGCACCCAATAGATGCGCCCCACGAGGAAAACAAAAAGGAGGGTAATAACCCCTCCGACCAGCAGCGTGCGCAGTTTTATCCGTTTCGTCATCGCGATCACCTATTTCGATGCGACGGGCGCGTCGCCGCCGGTCTGAACCTGAATGCGATCGTCGCTCATAACATAGTCTAGTCGGGCAGCCTTGTCCTTTAGGACCTTCGGATCGTTCGCGATTTCCCGCTTCGAAATCAGGTCGTCGATCTGCAGCTGCATCTGCGCCTGCTGCTTCGTCATCGTCGTAATCTTCTGTTCCATCTGATAGATTTGCGCGTAGCGAAAAATAATGACTCCGGCCACGACGACGCAGGCGAGAATCGTGAACAGGTACAGCAGCTTCTCCTGCACGGGAATCGATTTCCGCTTGACGACGACTTTCTTCGTCTCGCGGTACGAAGGCTTCTGCTCCGGCTTTCGCTTCGGCTGCAGGGCAAGATTTCCATTCATATAGGCCATTGGCGTTCCTCTCTCTCCTCATGGTTCGTTCTATCGCGCTCTTGCGGGGACAAGCTCTATGTGTCAGAACGATAAGTTTCGTATACGCAAACGTTTCTTACAATCTCTCCGCGACGCGCAGCTTCGCGGAACGCGCCCTCGGATTCTGCTCCAGCTCCGCCTCGCCCGGCACGATCGGCTTGCGGGTGACCAGCTTCAGCTTCCCGTCGCCGCCGCCGCAGACGCACATCGGAAAATCCGGCGGGCACGTGCATTTCCCGACGAATTTCGCGAACGTTTGCTTGCAAATCCGGTCTTCGAGCGAATGGAACGTAATGACGGACGCCCGTCCGCCCGGTTTGAGCACGTCGACCGTTTGCTCCAGCGCCGTTTCTTCCGCGCCGAGCTCGTCGTTCACCGCGATGCGGAGCGCTTGGAACGTGCGCTTCGCCGGGTGCGGACCCGTCCGCCGCGCGGCCGCCGGAATGGCGGACTTGATGACCTCGACCAGCGCGCCCGTCGTCTCGATCGGCGCCTGCTCCCTTGCCGCGACGATTTTGCGCGCGATGGACCGCGCGAATTTCTCTTCGCCGTAATTCGTTATGATGCGGGAAATCTCCCGTTCGTCCCAACCGTTTACGATGTCGTGCGCCGTCAGCATGCCGTCCTGATCCATGCGCATGTCGAGCGGCGCGTCGTGATTGTAGCTGAACCCGCGTTCCCCCTCGTCGAGCTGCGGGCTCGAGACGCCGAGGTCGAACAATACGCCGTCCACGCCGTCAATGCCCAAATCGCGAAGCACGTTCGCCAAGTAGCGGAAATTGCTTTTGACCAGCGTCACCCGCGCCAGGTAAGGCGCTAATCGGAGCTTCGCGTTGTCGTGCGCCCAATCGTCCTGGTCCAGCGCGATGAGACGTCCGCCCGGCCCAAGCCGCGAAGCGATGAGCTCGCTGTGACCGGCTCCGCCCAAGGTGCAATCCACGTAAATGCCGTCCGGCTTGATCGCGAGACCGTCAACCGCTTCTTCCTTGAGCACCGTTATGTGTTGAAACATGCTGTCATCCTCCCGGCTCTAAGGTCGCCGTCCCGCGGGCATGCGCGCCCCGGGAGCCGGCTAAAAGTTAAAATCGAAATCCACCAGCTTCTCCGCGATCTCGTTGAACGTCTCCTCGGATTGCTTGAAGTAGCTCTCCCAGATCGGCTTGCTCCAAATTTCCACCCGATTCGATACGCCAAGCACGATGCAGTCCCGCTCCAGCTTGGCATATTCGCACAGCGTATTCGGCAAGTTTACCCTTCCCTGTTTATCCAGCTCGCATTCGGTCGCGCCGGAGAAGAAGAACCGCGAGAACGCCCGCGCGTCCGACTTCATCATGGGCAGCGACTTCAGCTTCTGCTCGAGCTGGCTCCACTCGCTGAGCGGGTAGACGAACAAGCAGTTGTCCAGCCCGCGGGTGACGACGAATTGGTCGCCGAGCTGTTCGCGAAATTTAACGGGGATAATGATGCGGCCTTTGTCGTCGATGCTGTGTTGAAATTCGCCCATGAACATGCGACCGCTCCACCTCTCCCCCTAATTCCACCACTTGGCCCCACTTTCCGCCACTTGAGTTCATGTATTCGCCACCCCGGATAACAATTCCTGCTCGAGGCACTTGATTTCCGCAAATATTTTATGGGATTAATCTTGTTACGATTTTGAAACCTTTTCCCCTTGCCGTTCGTGTAAACTGAAATCGGATCCTTGCGCGCCGCGCGTACCGGCCGCAGCATGCGGCGTCCCTCCGAATCCGGCGGACGCCGCGACATCTCATCGGAACGATCTCCAAAGGGGGCAAGCCAAAGATGAACGGCACTACCGCCTTGCAAGATACGGTCAGCCTGCTCCGCGGCGTCGAGCATTACTGCTTCCAGGTCGCCTACTATTTGCTCGGCAACGATCTGGATGCGGCCGAAGCGGGCAAACGCGCGCTGCTCGCGCTCGCCCGCGACCGGCGGTTTCTGGACGGCGGCGAAGACGAACGGAAGCGGCTGGCCAAATCCGCCGCGATCGCCTGCGCCATGAAGCGCGCCGGAGCCGAGGCGGCAACGCAAAAAAGCGGGTAGTCCCGGTCGTCCTACGACCGGAACCGCCCGCTCCGTTTCCAATCCGTTGACCGGCTTACGGCGAACGCTCTTCGCCGCCGTCCGGTTTCGTGACTTCCAAGACTTCCGGGGTTTCCGGGAGCTTCCCCGCCGGACCCGGCGTCCCGTTCGCCCGCGCGGCCGCCCGGCCGGCGGCCTTTCGCCGGCCGCTCCGGTAGAACGCGTAGCACGGAACGGCGATGATCGCGATCGCCGCCGCCACCGGAAGCGCGCCGGCCGCGAACACGACGACGCCTTGCGCGGCGGCGTACAGCGCTTTCGCGCTGCTTTCGGCCGCGTCCGAGATCCGCTCCCCGAACCCGCGCTTCGCGGGATTCGCCGCAGCGACCGCCTCTACCGTCTCGTACATCCGCAAGTCGATCGTCGAATAGGCGACGTTCGCGTCCAGATAGCGGATCCTTCCTTTTATCTGCTCGATCTCCGTCTGCACGTCCCCGAGCTGCTGCGAGATTTGCAGCAGGTCCGCCGTCTTCGTCGCTTTCGCCATGAAGTCGAGCAGCCGCGCTTCGACGACTTGCCGCGCTTTCAGCCTCGCCCCGAGATCGACGTACTCCTGCGTCACGTCCGTTCCCTGCGCGCTGCTTTGATATTCGAGATGCTCGATCTTCTCCAAACCGGCGAGGAAGCCGTCGAAGCCGGTCGCCGGCACTTTAATCGTGAACGTGCCGCCCCGCTCAGCCGACGTCTTCTGATCCGCGAACTTCAGCAGATAACCGCCGGACAGATGAATGAGGTCCCGGAGCTTCGTCTGCGCTTCGTCGTACGCCTTGACTTCCATCGTGACGTTGCCCCGATAAACGATTTTCCGGTCGATGGGCTCGCCCGCGGCGCCGTTCCCGGCCGTACCGTCTTCCGAGCCGCCCGGCTGCGCGCCGGATCCCGAAGGATCGGCCGACTCCGGCGGAGCCTCGGCCGCCGCGCTCGTCGACGCCATCGTATCCGCCGTCGCGGACGAGTCTGCCGACTCCGACGTCGCCTTGTCGTCGCTGCCCGCGTCGGCATTCCCGGCATCGGCAGCCGCCGCCGAATCCGCCGAAGCTCCGTTGCTCGCGTTCCGGTTCGCCGCCGAGCAGCCGGCCAGCATGCCCGCCAGCACGGCCATTGCCAATAGACCCGCCCACCATTTCGCTCTCGTCCTCCGCATTCCCGCACCCCGTTTCTTCTCCCGTGCCATGCTCGCGACCCCCTGCTTTGTATTTGTTCGCCTGCGATGAAGGTTGCTGCGCGATCCAAGGAGGATCGAACAGGCAGCATTCATCGCTACGCGCCTTCCACTTCCCAAACGCGGAAGAGCTTCCAAATGTTGCGAGGCAACGCGAAGAGCCGGCACGCCGCGAGCCCAACGAAAAAAAGGAGCCGCTTCTCAAGGAAGGGCTCCCGCCAAGGTGACGCATAGGTATGGAATGCGCAAATCGCGATACGCTCGGCGCTTAATGCGCCTGCCAGCTGTCGAGGTACGTCTTCTGCTCGTCGGTCAGCTTGTCGATGCCGGTGCCGAGCGCTTCCAGCTTGTAGCGCGCGACCTGCTCGTCGAGCTCGTACGGCACGTTCACGACTTTGGCGCCGATCGCCTCGTAACGGTCGTTGACGTACTTCAGCGACATCGCCTGCAGCGCGAACGTCATGTCCATGATTTCCGCCGGATGGCCGTCGCCCGCGGCCAGGTTCACGAGCCGGCCTTCCGCCAGCAGGTAAAGGCTCCGCCCGTCCTTCAGCCGGAATTCCTCGATGTTGCGGCGCACGACGCGCTTGGAGACGGACATCGCCTCCAGCTCCGGCTTGTTCACTTCCACGTCGAAGTGGCCGGCGTTGGACAAGATCGCGCCGTCCTTCATGACTTCGTAGTGCTCCCCGCGAATGACGTCGCGGTTGCCGGTAACGGTGACGAAGAAATCGCCGAGCTTCGCCGCTTCGCGCATCGGCAGCACGGTGAAGCCGTCCATGTACGCCTCGACGGCCCGAATGGCGTCGATCTCGGTCACGACGACCTGGGCGCCGAGCCCTTTCGCCCGCATCGCCACGCCTTTGCCGCACCAGCCGTAGCCGACGACGACGACGGTTTTGCCCGCGACGACGAGGTTCGTCGTCCGGTTGATGCCGTCCCAGACGGACTGGCCCGTGCCGTAACGGTTGTCGAACAAATATTTGCAGTACGCGTCGTTCACGGCGACCATCGGGAACTTCAGCGAGCCGTCCTTCTCCATCGCCTTCAGCCGGATGATGCCCGTCGTCGTCTCTTCGGCGCCGCCGCGAAGATTCGCCATCAAGTCGGGACGCTCCGCGTGCAGAATGGTGACGAGGTCGCCGCCGTCGTCGATGATCAGGTCGGGCTTCGTTTCCAGCGCCTTGACCAGGAGGGCTTTGTATTCCGCCGGCTCCGGATTGTACTTCGCGTATACGGTGATGCCGTCCTCCGCCAACGCGGCGCAGACGTCGTCCTGCGTGGACAGCGGATTGCTGCCCGTGATCGTCACGTCCGCCCCGCCGGCCTGCACGACCTTCGCCAAGTACGCCGTCTTCGCCTCCAGGTGCAGCGAGATCGTGACTTTCAGCCCCTTGAACGGCTGCCCCCGCTCGAACTGCTCCCGAATCCGGTTAAGCACGGGCATGTGCGCCGCGACCCAATCGATCTTCAAGCGGCCGTCCGGCGCAAGCGCCATATCGCGCACGATGCTGTCTTGCTTGGCATTCCCAGTCATGGTCATCTTCCCTTCGCTCATAAAAAAATCAGATAATGGCCGCCGGACCGGTCGTACGGCGCCTCCAGCAGCTTCTCCAGCCACGATGCCCCGAACCGGTTCCAGAAGTCCGCCATGTTCAGCGTCCGCTCCTGCGGTCCGCCTTCCGGCCACAGCGCGAGCGCGACCCCGTCCTGCTGGCGCAGGGCGGCGTCGAAGCGCCGCGCGTGCGCTTCCTTCGTCCGCTTCTCCAAGTAAGCGATCTGGTCCAAAATGCGGCGCAGGTTGTTCGCGGAGAGCGCCTCGAGCCCCTTCTCCACGGAAGCGGACAGCCGCATGACCGGCGCGTAGAGCGCTTCGAATTGCGCGCCCGCTTCGGCGAATCGTTCCTCGATGCCGAGCTCGTCGCGCTCCTTGAGCCAAGCTTCGCGCCGGTCGGCGTAACGATGCACGACGTCGTCGAAGGAGAGCCCGTACTTGGCCATCTGCTTCTCCGTCGCGGCGTCCACCAGGGTATACGACATCCGCGGCAGGATCAGCGGCATTTCCATGCCCATGGCGCGGAACGCTTCGCCCGTCAGCGTCCAATAGGCGATCTCGCCGGGTCCGAGCACGGCGCCTAGCACCGGCAGCAGGTAATCCTGCATCAGCGGCCGGGTCAGCACGTTGTTGCTCAGCCGCTGCGGCTCTTCCGCGGCGATCCGCAGGAGCTCGCCGCGCGACAGCCGGCACGTCTCCTTGCGGTTCCGGAAGCTCCCGTCCGTTTCCTTATACAGCAGCGTCCGTTCGTCCGCCTCGAACACGAACAGGTTCGCGCAGCCGTCGGCGACGTCCGCCGACGGGGCGAAGCCCAGCTCGCGAAGCGCCGCCTCGGACCGCTTGTACGCCGCCTCGAGCGCGTCGTTGCGTTCGATCATCGCGGTAAACATCGGCGCTTCGAGCGCGCGGATGCCGGCATCGTCGGAATCCAGCAGGACGAGGCCCTGCTTCCCGAACAGCCAGCCCAGGACGGCGGCGAACCAGCCGGACAGGTCGTCGTGATCCGCCGCGAAGCGGCTCAGCGCGTCCAACAGCTCACGCTTGAACTCGCTGTCCGGCAGCACGGCGCCGAGCCGCTGCAGCGCTTCCGCCATCGCGGGCTTCGCCAGCTTCGTGCGGCTGACCGACGTGCGGCCCCCCGCCGGACGGTCGATCGCGACGCGGACGAGCTTGTCTTCGGCCGCGCGGACGTAGGCATGGTTGGCCTCGTCCCAGTCATGGTCCTCGCCCGCGATCCAGAACACGGGCACCACGTGCTTGCCCGTCAGTCCGGACGCTTCCCTGGCCGCGGCGATCGCGGTCACGGCTTTATGTATGACCAGCAGCGGTCCCGTCCACAGGCCGGCCTGCTGGCCGGTGACGACGACCGGAGCGCCCGCGCGGATCGCTTCGATGTTCGCCAGGACGGCGGGCACGGCATTCATTCGTTTATTATACGCCAGCAAGGCATCTGCCAGGCGTTCGGGCTGTACGCGTTTGTCTCCATGGGCTTCCAGCCAGTTCATGCGACGGTGCCAATGCGATTCTTCCGCGGGGTGGCTGCCGAACAGCGCTTCCACGCCGGGATGGCTGCGCTTCGCGTAAGCCTCGACGAGCGGCTGTCCGAACGGCAGCCGGACCGGTTCTGTTCTCATCAACAGTCTCTACCTTCTTTTCTCCGGTATACGAGCTCTATAATGGCATGCGTTTTTTCTCATTCATTGTACACATTGTTTCGGTAACCGTCAAAATAAAAGACCCTCCGTTTCCGGAGGGTCCGATAAAACCGCGGCGGCCGCGATTCAGGCGGTAAACAGACTCTTGCCGATGCCGACGAACATGAGAATCACGTAGCAGACGCTCATCAGAAAAAATCCGAGCCGCCAAATGGCGCGCGAAACGCGCCGGAGGTCGAGGTTGCCCTTCGACCGGTACTGCATGTTCCCCAGCAGCCCGCCGCCGAGCAGCAGGATGAGCAGAATGCCGTACAGGCCGAAGCCGCTGTCGAAAATATCGTTGAACAGCACCGCCACGCAGCCGATCAGCAGGGCCGTCGTCACGTCCATGGCGAGGCGGAACGCTTTTTTCCGGTCGCCGCTGACGGCGGCATAGCCGAAATAAACGAGCAGGAACGGCACGACGGGAATGACCGCCAATAGGGCATACACATGCTTGATGCTATCCCAAATCCAGCCCAACCCGCTCTCCTCCTCCCGAAGAATTACGTCACGCGCAGCGCCTTCACGAGGGCAAGGACCGCGTCGTTCATCCGCGACGAAAGACCGAGACGCTTGGCGTACCCGGCGATGCCGCCGTTGATCCAATCGATTTCCGTCAGGCGCCCGGCGCGCACGTCCCGCAGCATCGAAGATTCGTTGCCGGCGGTCGCCGCGCATACGCCGAGCAGGCGTTCCCAAAGATCCTCGTTGGACCGCAGCCCCGCCGCGCGGAGAATCGCTTCGCTTTCGTCGTGAAGCGCCCGCATCAGCCGCAGGCGGTACGGATCGCGCGAAAGCTCGCCGTTCCTGACTTGGTAAATGGCCGTCAGCGGATTGATGACCGCGTTCAGCAATAATTTTAGGAAAACTTGATCTTTGATCTCATTCGACAGATTCGCCTCGATTCCTGCATCTGCCAGCGCGTCAAGCAACATTTTTTGCGCCTCCGCGCCGTCGTCGTTCCGCCCGTCCCAGCGGCCGAATGCGAGCCGCCCCGTTCCGGTATGCCGTACCGTCCGCTCGTCCGGCTTCAGCGCGCCTTCCGTCGTCACGGCCGCATAGACCGGAGAAGCCGGCAGCGCTTCCGCGAGCCGTTCCATATGCCCGATGCCGTTCTGAAGCGCGAGCAGCGGCACCCCTCCCCGGAGCAGCCGCTCCAAATCCGCGAGCAGCCCCGCGTCGACCTGCGGCTGCTTCACGGCGAGCACGGCCCAATCCGCGCCGAACGCGCGGCATGCGCCGGCATCGACAAACCGCCGCACGGACGCGGCCGGGATAACGACCTTCGTCTCCGCGCCCGTCGCTTCCTTATATAAGAGACCCTGCGCGTTAAGGGCGCCAGCCTGCTCGTCCGACCGGGTGAGCAGGACGACGCCGTGCCCCGCCAGCGCCAGCCTCGCGCCGTACAGCAGCCCCAGCGCGCCGGCGCCCACGATGATGATGTTCACGCGTCCACCTCGCTAGTTTTGAATCGTGTTACCGCCATCGTACCAGAAGCAAACGAAAAAATCCCGCCGCGCCTGCATCAGGTACGGAGAGATTTTAAGGGGTTGCCGCACGGGGCGGCCTTATTCGATGCGTTCCAAATTTCCGTTCGCGTCCATTTTGAAACGCGGTTTCGATTCGTCTTCCTCGGTCAATACGGTCAGCCGCCGGGCGCGATCCATGATCTGAATCAGCGTCTTGTAGTCGTCGTTCACCGCGCGGTAATCCGTCTGCGCGTTGTTCACTTCGAGGGACAGCCGCTCGTTGATCTCGCGCAGCGCGAGCAGTTCTTCCTCCCTGTCCCGCAGATCGCGTTCGAGCGATTTGATCTGCCGGTTCAGTTCTTGGTACGTCGCTTTCCATTGGCGCAGGAACCGGATGACGGTATCGATCGAGAGCGATTCTTCCGTCAGCGGGTCGTTTTTGTAGGCGCGCTCCTCGGCATCCATTACGTTCAGGGAAGACACGTGAGGGGTTGCGGCGTACGTCTGCTTTTTCATATAATTCCGCTTCTGGCGCTGCTGCTTCGCGATCTGAATGGCATCTTCATAGCGCTTGCGAACGCAGCTGTTCCAGCGAAAACCGCAGGCCGCCGAAGTGCGGCCGATCCGCTCCCCCACTTCTTCGAACGCGGCTAGCTGCGTGCTGCCTTCGCGAATGTGCCGCAGCGTGACCTCGGCCAGAATGAGATCGTCATCCGGGCTCCAGGCATCTTGTCTCACTGCTGTCATGCAACCAAAACCTCCCAACATTAGGCGCTTACTTTATCTCTATGCCCTTGGTAGAGTTCATAGAATCTATCGGATACTAAATTGTATATCCATTTTTTTTTAGGCTCATACATGTTTTCAGCCAAATTGAAGCAAACTTGTACCAAGACGCTTTGCAAGTTAAAAAGTTTGCCAATTCGTCACGATTGAAACAGTTTACAGTCGTTACCTGAAACGTTATAATGGGCAATAGAAATCGGGTCGAGACTGACGAGAGGGGGAGAATTTCATGGCACGCATGTTCCGGGTGCTCGGCTTTTGGACGCTTGTGATCGCGCTGATGGCGTTCGCGGGACACATGAACGAGATGGCGCTCTTGTTCTTTATCCAAACCGCTGTGTTTGTCCTGTTAGGCTATTTGAACTTTTCCGAAAGAACCTATATGCTGATGTTCTGGGGATACATGTTTATCTCGTTCGTCGGCTTCACGTATTGGACGGTATTTGTAATGGGGAACCCATTCTAAATATACGGACGGACGTTTCACCTTATAAAAACAACCAAAAGGCTGTTCCGGGAGACAAGCTCTCCGGAACAGCCTTTTTTCGACGGGCGCGTCTATTTGCGCAGCGCCAGCACCTTGAACGTTTCGCTCATCGCATCGCTGAGCAGCAGCTGGCGGATGGCCCGGTTATGCCGCGCCGCCTCGCCGAACGGGTCCGTCCCGTCATGCGGCGCGAAATCCGCCAGCACGCCTTCGTCGACGAGGAACTGCTTCTGCGTATCGTAATACACCCGCTCCCAGCCCGCGGCCGCGGCGGCGGCCATGCAGGCGGTGAAGTTCACGTGCGCGGTCATGTCCTGGCCGCCTGGATCGAGCAATGGCTCGTCCCGGGCGACATGCTCCTTATAGCAGAGCAGCGTGCCGCGCATCCGGTGCGGCGCCGCCAGCTCCCGCGCCTCGTGGCCATAATCGACGAGCACGAGGCAGCCGCGGGCCATCCGCGCGGCCATGTCCGCGAGCCACGCCTCCGCGGCCAGGTTCACTTCGAGAATCTGGCCTTCCCGCAGCGTGATTCCGTCCCGGCGCAGCACGGCTTCAAGCCGGTCGTCCGAGAGCGCCATCTCCGCATAGACGAACGCCTCCCCGTCCCCTTCGCCTTCCGCGGCCTCCGCGACCCCCAGCTCCCGCAAGATTCCGCCGCGCAGGACGACCCGGTGCACCGGGAACGCGTCCAGCAGCTCGTTGGCAATCACGACGACGAAGCGATCGTCGGCGCTCGCGCATAAGGCGGCTTCCGCTTCGCCCGGCGTCATGTACTTCACGGCCGGTCCTCCGGCCATGCCCGTTCCCTCGCCCAGCCGACGACGCGCCTCCGCCAGATGGGCGGGACTTCCGTCCACGAGCCAATACGCTTCCGGGCTCCGACCCGGACGGCCGGCCTCCCATGCCGCCAGCATGTGCTGACCCAACGCGCCCGTGCCCGCTCCCCATTCAACGACCGTGACGGGAAGTCCCTGCGACCCGGCGAGCTTGGCCGCATACCCCGCCAGCTTGCCGCCCATGATCGTGCCGATCGCGGAGCTGGTATAAAAATCGCCCGCCCGGCCCACGCGGACGCCGCCGGCCCGGTAATAGCCGTCCCGTTCGTCGTACAGGCACATTGCCATATAATCGCGAAACGTCATCGCCGGCCGTTCCGAAGCGGCGCTGGAAGCATCCGCTCCCATCACCCGTCCGCGGCGGCCGCCGCTTTCGATCGCCTGTAATATCGCCGTCTCCAACCGCGTCTCGCGCCGCATGCGCGACCGCCTCCTTCCCTGAGACAAAATTGCCGGTACCGGATATAATAGACTTATTTTGCGCATATAGTAGGGCATGCACAGCCGCCAGAAAGGGGGTTGACCGTGCAAGGAACGAAACGCCGACGGGCCGTGTCGCTTGCCGCCGCGGCGCTTGCGCTATGGCTGACGATTTCTCCCGCGCTCGCCGAGCCCGCCGTCCCGGCCGACGAAGAGACCCGAAGCGTTATCGAGAAAAGCCTCTCCGTCGTCGAGATCGACAAGGAAATCGCGCGCATCGAGACGGAGCAAACCGCCGTCGAAGCCAAGCTTTCCGCCTCCCAAGCGGCGCTGGACAAGCAGGAAGCCGAC
Organism: Paenibacillus artemisiicola; assembly: GCF_017652985.1. Taxonomy (GTDB): domain Bacteria; phylum Bacillota; class Bacilli; order Paenibacillales; family Paenibacillaceae; genus Paenibacillus_Z; species Paenibacillus_Z artemisiicola. Next base: position 162,590 of record NZ_JAGGDJ010000003.1, on the reverse strand, counting down.
ATCGACGGGAAACGCGAGGAAGCCGGCAAGGTGCTCCGCGCTTATTATACCGGCGAACGCAATTCGCTGCTGACGGCGCTGCTTTCGTCCCGCAGCTTGTCCGGCATGCTGGCCATCCTGGACTTTTTCGATCTGATCTTCGCGTCCGACCGCGACACGCTGAACGCTTATCAAGCGCACTATCAAGCCTTGAAGAAGACCGTCGCCTCGCTGAACGCCCAATCCGCGCAGCTGACCGAAGTCGAAACCCGCCTGAGAACGCAGCGGGCCCGGGTCGTCGCGCTGCAGAGCGACGTGGATTCCGCCTTGAACGGCAGGGAAGACGCGGACAAGCTGCGGTCCCTGATCGACGACTATACGGCCTATTGGCAGAATGTCGGGCTGGTCGAAGTAAACCGCTACTTCAACGCGCTGTCGAAGGCAATGGGCCAAATCCCGTCCTGGGTCGAGAAGGACAAAGGCATGCTGGATATCGACGACTTCAATTACACGCTGACGATTCCGGACGGCAAGCTGAACGCCTTCCTGCGCGGGCAGAATCCCCTCTTCGACAACTTCGCGTTCGCCTTTAAAGAAGACAAGGTGATCATTACGGGCAAGAAGGACGATCTCGAGGTCGAGCTGTCCGGCCATTATACGCTGGAGCCGGCGGGCTCGATCCTGTTCCACGTCGACGAGCTGATTTTTAACGGCTTGGCGCTGCCCGATACGACGCGCAAGCAGCTCGAACGACAGTTTGACTTAGGCTTCTATCCGTCCGAAATCGTCTCGTTTCTAAAAGCGAAATCGGTCTCCGTCAAGGACGGCGCGCTGGTCATCAAACTCTCGATCAGCCTGTAAGGCGAAGCCGGGCCTGTCCCGTCTGATTCCATCTCATCCCGTCTCCCCCGTCTCATCCCGGCCAAGTCCGGCTATAAGGACGTTGTCGGCGGCGCTTCGGCGCCGCTTTTTGTCGTGCCTGCCGGCCGTTCCCCGTTCCATTCGGCGATCAGCCGCTCGGCCGCCTCGGGCGTGAATGGACGAGCATTGCCGCCGAGCGAGGCGCACAGCGCGGACCAGCGTTCCCACCGCTCCCGCCAAGGCGGATCCGGCGCCGCGGCCGCGGTCTGCAGCATCGGCACCAAATAATGCGGCGGGCGATTCGCGATCTCGTTGAATTCGAACTCGCCCGTCATGACCGAGGCGCGCGCCGGCAGACGGCCGAACGCGCGGTAGCGCGCGAGCTGCGCTTCGGGCTCCGTCATCGCCCGGATCCATTCCCGGGCGTCCGCCAGCTTGTCCGTCTCCGCCGTCAGCACGAAGCTTCGCCCGTTGCTGCGCACGACGGGGCCGTTCGCGGAGCCGATCGACAGCAGCGAGCGTTCGGCGTCGCTGAAGCGGAAATACACCGTCCACGGGATGACCGCGCTCAGCAGCTTGTCCTCCCGGAACGCTTGAACGAGCTCGCTCCCCTGCAGCAGCGGATCGTACCGCGTCAGTTCCTTCGCGTGCCCGGCCGCAAAGCGGAGCTGCTCTTTCTGAGCGGCGGTGAAGGGCGACAGGTTCGCCGCCGGCTTCGCGTCCTCCTGGAACAATCCGAGCCATGCGGACAAAGCCCGGGCATCCGCGCTGTTCAGATTGAAGGGACTGACGCCGGGCTTCGAAGCCGCGAGCGTCGCCGTCAGGGTCTTGAAGGCGGCCATGTCCTTGGGCGGTCCCGCCGCTCCGCCGGCTTTCAGCAGCGGCTTGGACCAGACGTTCAGCAGCGGGTTGCCGTCCACCGGAACGCCCCAGAGCGAGCCGTTCCATTTCACCATGTCCGTGAGCGCTTCCAGCTGGTCGGCGGCGAAATCGCCGGTCACGATCTCGTCGACCGGCAGCAGATCGCCCCGCATCGCGAGTTCGCGGACGCGGTCGTTATCGAGCAGCATGATGTCGAAGGGCTCGCCCGTTTCGGACGCCTGCTTGCGCGCGGCGTCGGGGTCTTCGTCGCGAATGTTCGTTAGGTTGACCGTTACCCGCGGATGGCCTTGCAAATACCGTTCGTTGCTCTTGATCCAATATTGAAATTCCGTCTCGTCCATGGAGACGGCGATCGTCAGCGTAATCGGCTCCCGGTCGTCGCCGTTCGCGACCTGCGGCAGCTGGCTGGAAGGCGCCCCGCCGCCTAACGGCGCGATGGGCGAGCCCGGCTTGCCCGACGTCGACACGAGCAGCGCCGCGCATATCGTGAATACGCTCAGCAGCAAAATGACCGCTTTTCTGCGTGACACCTTCTCCCTCCTCGCCGGTTGGCTTCGCTGCCTTTCCTTGTTTATCATTGTAACAAGAAAGCGTTTTTTTGTCGCTAGCCGCTTCGCCGCCGGCCCGCGTTGCGCCGCGGTGCGCGATCGTGCATACTATAGCTCATAGACGCCGATCGAAAGGAGAATGTTGCCGATGAACGCCGTTTACAGTCTCGAGCTGCACCTGCCGGAGGACAAGCTCCCCGGTTATTACGCGCAGATCGTCAAAGGCATCGCCGATGCCGTCACCTTGGTGGACCGCCACAAGACGCTGCTCTTTGTCGACGGTCCGGAAGCCCGTGACGCCGTAGAGCGGCTCGCCGCCAAGTACAACGTCGAGACCGAGCGCGGGCTGTGGCTGATGCTGGAGGCCGCGTGGGTCGCGAACGACCGCGTCTTCGGCGATTACGGCGTGACGACCCGCGAGGGCAACCGGTTCCTCGACCTCGGGCTCGCGTCCGTCGTCGCCCTGGCCGCCGCGGACGGCGAAGCCTCGGAGCTCGCGGCCGCGCTGACGCAGGCGGACGAGCATGCCCTCGCCTCGCTTGAACAAGAAGACGGCCGGCGGCTCCTGGCCGTCGACCGTCATCAAGAAGAATTGCTCGCGGGCATCGCCCGCGCGTACCGCTGTTCGTTCGAGACCGTCGTCCCGGCGTCCGTCTAGAGCAGGTCCGCCGCCAGCTGGGCGAGCTTGGAGCGCTCGCCCTTCTCCAGCGTCATATGGCCGCTGACGCCTTCCTGCTTGAACCGCTCCACGGCATGCGTGAGTCCGTTGCTGATGGAATCGAGATACGGATGGTCGATTTGCTCCGGATCGCCCATCAGCACGATTTTGCTTCCCTCCCCGACGCGCGAGACGATCGTCTTGACCTCGTGGCGGGTCAAGTTCTGCGCTTCGTCGACGATGATGAATTGCCCCGGGATGGAGCGTCCCCGAATATAAGTCAGCGCTTCGACTTGGATGCTGCCGAGGCCCATCAGAATTTTATCGATGTCGCCCGATTTCTTCGTATCGAACAGGAACTCCAGATTATCGTAAATCGGCTGCATCCACGGACGCAGCTTCTCTTCTTTCTCGCCCGGTAAGTACCCGATATCCTTGCCCATCGGCACGACAGGCCGCGCGATGAGCAATTTTTTATATTTGTGCTCGTCTTCCACCTTCATGAGCCCCGCCGCGAGCGCCAGGAGCGTCTTGCCCGTGCCCGCCTTGCCCGTCAGGGTGACGAGCGGAACATCGTCGTTCAGCAAGAGCTCGAGCGCCATCCGCTGCTGGGCGTTGCGGGCGGTGATGCCCCACACGGGGTCGTTGCTTAAGTAGAGCGGCTCCAGCCTCGCGGCATCCTGGCTGACCTTCAGCAGCGCCGATTTCGAGGTGCCCATCTCGTCGCGCAGAATCACGAATTCGTTCGGATGCAGCCGCGTGCCGAGCTGCAGGCTCTTGATCGACAGAAACCGGTACGTGTAGAATTCGTCGATGACGGACGGATGCACTTTCAGCGTCAGATAGCCCGCGTAGACTTCGGAAGGCGCCACGACCTGGTCGGACAAGTAATCCTGGGCTTCAATGCCGAGCACGTCGGCTTTGATCCGCACCAGCACGTCTTTGCTGACGATGATGACCGGTCGCTCCGTCCCTTTATCCTGCTCCTCCAGATGATAGTTCAGGGCCACCGCCAAAATCCGGTTGTCGTTCGTCATCTCCCCGAACATTTCCTGCACCCGCACGAAGCTCCGATGATTCAGCTCTACCTTGAGCACGCCGCCGCTTTCGAGTCCGATCCCTTCATGCAAATGTCCGCCTTCCCTCATGTTGTCCAGCAGCCGGGATACATGCCGGGCGTTGCGGCCGAGCTCGTCGGCAAGCCGCTTCTTCGAATCGATCTCCTCCAACACCACCGCGGGGATTATGACCTCGTTGTCCTCGAAGGCAAAGATCGCTTGCGGGTCATGAAGCAGTACATTGGTGTCGAGCACGAATATTTTTTTCATCGTGAGCCCTCCTGGCGTTGGGAATTTCGTTCAAAGGCGTACATAGCGAAACCCTCATCTAGGCAAACTAGGCTTGAACACAGGATGCAGACTTTAGAAAGGTCAGGTGGCGAATATGAGGAAATGGCTTGTGCCCGCTATGCTCCTTTGCTTGCTGGCAGCAGGTTGCAATACCGTCGCCCGCAATGAGACATCACCCTCTCCGCAAAATGATAACCGCGTTCGCGCCCAGCAAAGCTCGCCGCAGAAGAAGACGATCGGCAATCCCAAGCAAGTGGCCGCGCATTTGGAAAGCTTGGCGCGCAAGGTGCCCGGCGTGAAAGGCGCGCACTGCGTGGTGTTTCAAAATACGGCGGTCGTCGGCATCGACGTCGCCGGCAACGTAGACCGCTCCCGCGTCGGCACGATCAAGTACGCCGTAGCGGAGGCGCTCCGCAAAGACCCTTACGGCATCAACGCGGCCGTTACCGCCGACATCGACCTCTCCCATCGGCTGAACGAGCTCGGCGCCGACATCCGCCGCGGCCGTCCGATCGCCGGCTTCGCCGAGGAGATGGCGGACATCGTCGGCCGAATCGTGCCGCAGATGCCGCGCGACGTGCAGCCGATGCGGCCCGAGCCGCAAACGCAAGCCAAGCAGCAGCTGAACCAGCATTTGTAGGGGCGGACCGCTTCGGATTAGCGAGAACCCGTATGCGTACGCAAAAAGCCTAGTGAACGCATCACTAGGCTTTTTTCATGGCCGCAAACACCTGTCCATCCAGTTTGTCGGCGGCTCTTTTATCATACGTTTTCTCATGCTCCGGTCTTACGGACAAGCGTGCGCCGTAAAACATCGCATCGCGGATCGAAGCGATGTCGAGGTCGAAGCAGACAAGCTTAAAGGGTACGTCTTCCAAAGCCTCCGCGACGAGCCGTGCCGTGCCATGGATCGTTTGAACGGTTCCCGGCGCGAACAGCGTCACGCTTGCTTCGGCTGTCGAAGTCATGTTCACCGTCAAGCGCGAGCGGCCGTCGAGCGCGAAGCGCAGCGTGGCGCGGTCGACCGCATAAATCCACGAGATCGCGCTCGACGTAGGTGCCCCGGTTTCCGCGTCGATCGTGTGCAGAAGAACGAACGGTTGCTCATTCAATGCGCCGTATAGATCGTCAGAGAGTACCGCGACGGGTTCGGTCATCCGCATGCCCTCCTTGCCTGCAGTGTCATGAGTGCTCCGATGCCCTCATTATAGCATAGCCGCCATTGCTCTTCCACCGTCATTCCGCCAGTTTTGCGCTCAGCGCGTCTTTCGCGGCCTGCAGCTTCGCGTCGTCCAGATAGACGTAAGGACTTTTCCACGTGCCCTCCAGCGGAATGAACGTAATGTCGTTCGCGCCAATGCCGTAATACGTCTTCAGCATGTTCTCGACCTCGTTCGCCGGGATGTCCATCCGCAGGTTGTTGCCGACCGCCTTGATGACGCCGGCGATCTTCGGCACGCTGGAGAAGGATTTCATTTTGTCGGCGATTTGGCCGAGCACCTGGCTTTCGCGGCGGTTCCGGTCGAAGTCGCTGGACATGTTCTTCCCGTCGTTCGATTTGCGGTAGCGTACGAAGTCGAGCGCGTCGTCGCCCATCAGCTTTTGCCGGCCTTTGTTCAGGTCGATGTTCGTGCCGTCGGCGTTATCGACGTAATGCATATCCATGTCGACGTCGACCGTCACTCCGTCCAGCGCGTCGACCACGTCCGCGAAGCCTTGGAAGTTGATCGTGGCGGTGTAGTCGATCGGAATCCCGAAGAACTTTCCGAACATGGTCCGCAGGTCCTTCTTGGCCGCCTTCTCGGCCTCGGCGTTATCCAAGCCGTCGCCTTTCTCCAGCGCGCGGAACCTGGCAAAATACGCATTGGCTTTGTTGATTTTGTAACCGCTCAGCGCGATTCGGGAATCCCTCGGAATCGAGACGACGACGGCCGATTTGGTCGCCGGGTTGAACGCGGCGACCATCATGACGTCCGTGTTCAAGCTTCCCGTCTGCTTGCGCGTGTCCATGCCGAGGAGCATGAACGCGACCGGCTTGACTTTCACGGAATCCTCGGGCGCCACGACGACCGCCGGATCCGCGTCCGTCGTGATGTCCTTCAGCGCGTCTTTGGAAACGTACACCAAGTAGCCCAGGTAGCCGGCGACTCCGACCAGCACGAGGAGCAGCAGAACCATGATGCGGCGCGGCCAGTAGTTTTTCTTCTTCGGTCGAACGGCGTGCGTAGCCTTCCTTGACATGTTTTCCACCTTCGTTAGTTGTATTTCGGATTCGCGTTGATGTCGGCCAGCAGCTGTTCGGCGGTTTCCCGCGGAATCAGCTGCGTCTTCGAACGCCCGTCCTTGTCGTACTTCACGTGGACCATGGTGTCGTCCGTCTTATGTACGAGCAGGTTGGCGAGGCCGTGGTCTTCCGTCAGCATATCGCGAAAGAAATCGCGCGTGTCCGCCGCGGCCCGGTCGTCCGGCCTGGCTTCGGCGACAAGCTGAATCTGAAGCCAATTGAACAAGGCATCGTCCAGGCGCACGGCGTCAAACTCCTTCCGCGTCGGAGCGGCTTGCGCTGCCGCGTTTTGCCTTGATCTTGTCGTACAGCTGGCGGCCGCGAAGCAGCAGCATCATGAAGACCGCCACCGCCATGCACTGCACGATCGGCAGGATGTCGTACTGCAGCACGAACAGGACGAAGGCGCCGAAGGCCATCAGCAGATGGACGAGAATTTCTTTCAGGATCGGCAGCCGCTTCTGGGCGCGAAACACGGTGTTGAAAATATAAATCGTAAAGGCCAGGATCAACAAATACGTAAGGACGGGATGCGCATGAAACCAGCTTTGCATGGTGCTTACCTCCTTCTTTACTATAAATAGCATAACGATGCCCGCGAAGCAAATGCAGGGCAACGGTTCTCCCGAAGGAAATCCGCTGCCCTGCCTTGGTCAAAGCGTCTCAAGCGGGACGCGCTTTCGGTTTAAACGCCTGCTTGAGCGGTTTTGCGATGCTTCTCCGCGCGTTCGCGCTCGCTCTTGTTCAAGATTTTTTTGCGGAGGCGAATCGATTTCGGCGTTACTTCGCAGTATTCGTCGTCGTTCAAATATTCGAGCGCCTGCTCCAGGGAGAAGAGAATCGGCGTCTTCAGGCGGACCGTGTCGTCCTTGCCGGCCGAGCGGATGTTCGTGAGCGCCTTCTCCTTGCAGATGTTGACGATGATGTCGTTGTCGCGGTTATGCTCGCCGACGATCATGCCTTCGTAGACGTCCGTGCCCGGCTCCATGAACAGGATGCCGCGGTCTTCCACGCCGTTCATGCCGTAGAACGTCGACACGCCGTTCTCGCTCGAGATGAGCACGCCTTGATGGCGGCCGCCGACGGCCGTGCCGGCCAGCGGGCCGTAGCTGTCGAACGCATGGTTCATGATGCCGTAGCCGCGCGTCAGCGTCAGGAAGTTCGTACGGTAGCCGATCAGGCCGCGCGCCGGAATGATGAACTCGATGCGGACTTGCCCCGTGCCGTTGTTGACCATGTTGACCATCTCGGCTTTGCGCGTGCCGAGGCTCTCCATGACGGCGCCCATGCTCTCTTCCGGCACGTCGATCAGGAGGCGTTCGTACGGCTCCATCTTCGCGCCGTCGACTTCCTTCACGATGACTTCCGGTTTGGATACCTGCAGCTCGAAGCCTTCGCGGCGCATGTTCTCGATCAGAATGCCGAGGTGAAGCTCGCCGCGGCCGGACACGATGAACGCGTCGGGGCTGTCGGTTTCGTCGACGCGCAGCGCGACGTCGGTCTCAAGCTCCTTGTACAGGCGTTCGCGAAGCTTCCGGGACGTAACCCATTTGCCTTCGCGGCCCGCGAACGGGCTGTTGTTGACGAGGAACGTCATCTGCAGCGTCGGCTCGTCGATCTTCAGAACCGGGAGCGCCTCCGGGTTGGCCGGATCGGCGATCGTTTCGCCGATGTTGATCTCGCGGATGCCCGCGATCGCGACGATGTCGCCCGCTCCGGCTTCTTCGACTTCGATCCGCTTCAGGCCCTGGAAGCCGAACAGCTTCTCGATGCGGGCCTGCTTCGTCACGCCCTCCCGGTTGATGACCGCCACGGCCTGGCCTTGGCGGATCTTGCCGCGGTTGACGCGGCCGACGGCGATGCGGCCGAGGTATTCGTTGTAATCAAGCAGCGTCACGAGGAATTGCAGCGGCTCTTCGGCGCTTTCCTTCGGGGACGGGATATGCTCGACGATCGTATCGTACAGCGCCTGCATGTTCTCGTCCTGCTTCTCGAGGTTCAAGCTTGCGGTGCCCATCAGCGCGGACGCGTAGACGACCGGGAAGTCCAGCTGCTCGTCGTTCGCGCCGAGCTCGATGAACAGATCCAGCACTTCGTCGACGACCTGCTCCGGGCTCGCGTTCGGGCGGTCGATCTTGTTCAGGACGACGATCGGCGTCAATTGGCTTTCGAGCGCCTTGCGCAATACGAATTTCGTCTGCGGCATGCAGCCTTCGAACGCGTCGACGACGAGCAGCACGCCGTCGACCATCTTCATGATCCGCTCCACTTCGCCGCCGAAGTCGGCGTGTCCGGGGGTATCCACGATGTTAATAAGGTAATCCTTGTAGTTGACCGCGGTGTTCTTCGCCAAGATCGTAATGCCGCGTTCCCGTTCCAAATCGTTGGAATCCATGGCGCGTTCCTGCACCGTTTCGTTGTCGCGGAACGTGCCGGATTGTTGCAGCAGCTTGTCGACCAGCGTCGTTTTGCCATGGTCGACGTGCGCGATGATGGCGATGTTTCTGATGTTTTCTCTGGCTAGCATAGTACGTTATCCACTCCACTTTTTTATTTAGTCTGTAGTCTCTCGACTTGATTCATGTAACCCGTTCTTATGCCGAACGGCCCTGCCTTACCAGCGGGCTCTTCGTCCCACGACCAGCCAGGCGCCGGCCGCGATCAAGAACGCCGCGATGATGTACAGCCCCCAACCCCATACGAGCATGATGACGAAAAAGGATACCGCCGCAAGCGCCAGGATAATCGCCAGCGTGAGCGGAAATTTCGGACGATACGCGTCGAAAAGATGGTATTCGTACAGCCCCGCCGCGACGCTGAGGATGACGAACGGCCACAGATTCTCCATCTTGCTCCAGCCAAACGCCATGCAAAAGAAAAAAAGAAAGGCGTTGATCGTCAGAATCGCCCCGGGAATCAACACGAACGGAGGCAGCAGTCGTCCGAAAAACAGCACGTGCAGCAGGATGCCGGGAATCAGCAGAAACAGAGGCCAAAAGTTTGTGCCGATAAACGCAAACAGCCCCAGTTTTCCGAGCAAGATCACAACGCCGGCAGCCAAAAACAGCAGCCCGACGGTGTATTGGTTTTTCGACATGCCTAAGTTCCTTTCTCTCGACACATTTTTAACATTTACTAGTGTAATGGAACGGAAGGCAAAAAACCAGTGAAAGTACTGCAAATTACTGAAAATTATAGGATTCGGCCCTTTTTCGCGCGCAGCACCGCCACGACGATGACCAGCGGGATGAGCAGGATCGGAATCGCCTTGGTCAGCACCGCCGCGTTTTGCGCCAGGAAGCCGTGAACGGCCGGATCGTGGACGAGCATCTCGCCCGAGGCGTAGCCGAGCAGACCGCCCCCGATATACACCAGCGACGGGAATCGCCGCAGGATGCCGCTAAGCAGCTGGCTGCCCCAAATAATCATCGGAATGCTGAGCACGATCCCGAGCAAAATAAGCACGGGCTCTCCCTGCGCGACCGCGGCGATGGCCAGCACGTTGTCGAGGCTCATGATGAAGTCCGCGACGACGATCGTCCGCACCGCGGCCGCGAGCGTGCTGACCTTGCGCATCGCGTGGAATTCCTCGGCATGATCCGAAGCGTCCATGATGAGCTTCACCGCGATCAGGAACAACAGGACGCTGCCGGCGGCTTGCAGGTAAGGGATCTTGAGCAGGTAAATCGCGACCAGCGTCAGCGCGCAGCGCAGGCCGACCGCGGCGACGGCTCCCCAGAGCACCGCCCGCTTCCGCTGCTTCGGCGGCAGCTGCTGGCTCGCTAACGCTATGACCACGGCGTTGTCGCCGCTTAACAGCACGTTGATGAACATGATTTGGATAAACACGATCAAGCTGTCCACTTTCGTCCGCCTCCTTCGGAAAACGCGGCGGCCGCGCTTGCGGCGCCGGCGCTTCCGGCAAGTTCCTCGAACCGGGAAAAGCCCCGTCTATGAACGGTATGTCCCGGGCGGACAGGTTATGTTTGCGATTTTTGAATCTTTTCGCCGATTCGTCCGTATGAACGATCAAGTTACGTGGTATCAGAAAGGGTGTTGCGGAAATCATGGAATTGTTTTCGGTTGAATTTTTCACCGCGCTCGTCACGATCATCTTCATCGACTTGATCCTGGCCGGCGACAACGCGATCGTCATCGGTCTCGCGGCCCGAAAGCTGCCGAAGGAGCAGCAGAAGAAAGCCGTTATCTGGGGAACGGTCGGGGCGGTCGCCATCCGGGCCGTCGCGACGGTGCTCGTCGTTTATTTGCTGAAGGTGCCTTGGCTGATGGTCGTCGGCGGCGTGCTGCTGCTGTGGATCGCCTATAAGCTGCTCGTGGATTCGGATGCCCACGACGACATCCAGGCCGGCAATACGCTGTGGCAATCGATTCGCACCATCGTCATCGCCGATGCCGCGATGGGCATCGACAACGTCATCGCGGTCGCCGGCGCCGGACACGGCAGCATTCTTCTCGTCGTCCTCGGCCTCGTGATCAGCATTCCGATCGTCGTCTGGGGCAGCACGCTGTTCATCAAGCTCATTCAGCGCTTCCCTTGGATCGTTTACATCGGCTCCGGGGTCATCGCGTACACCGCGGCCAAGATGATTACGCACGAGAAGCGGCTGGAGGACGTATTCAATCACAATCCGGTCTTCGAATGGTCGTTCTTGATTCTCGTCGTCATCGCCGTCATTCTCATCGGACTCCGCCAAAACGTCCGTCGCGCGAAAGCGGCGCGGCAATTGGAAAGCGGCGGCGACTCGCACTAATCTCTCATATTCCCGAACATCTTATAAGCGGCAAGCCAAAAGGTCGCCCTCCCGGTCAACAGCGGACTGTTGCCGGAGGGCGACCTTTTTTGCCTCTTGACGTTAAATCGCGATGGGATGCGGCTCCCGCAAGCGGGTCGGAATCAGTGCCCCATCATCATGGCCGGGTCCGGCGCTTCGCCGCCCGCCTTCAGATCTTCGGCCTTCAAGCGCGGCTTGCGCAGCAGCAGGGTCAGCGCGACGCCTACGGTCGCGATGCAGGCGGACAGGAAGAACGTGTCGCCGTAGCCGGCCACGACGGCCGTCAGCGGATTCGCGTCCGCTCCCGCGCCCGCGGCATGGGTATTGATCTGCGACGTCAGATAACCCGTTAAGCCCGCGACGGCGAACGAGACGACGACCTGCTGCGCCGCCGTCGTGAGCGGCGTAACGCGGCTGACCAGCCGGCGCGGCGCGGAATTAAGCACGTGCGTGTTGAGCGGCATCATGGAGAAGCCCATGCCGATCCCCATCATGCAGATGGACAAGATAATAACCCACAATTGGGTATCGACCGTCACGTTCGACAGAATGAACAGCGAGACGGCGACGACGGCCAGACCGGCGAAGGCGAGCGGACGGGCGCCGATTTTATCGAACAGCTTGCCGCTGATCGGCATGCCGATCCCCGCGCACAGCGCCTGCGGCATCAGAATCCAGCCCGTCTCCAGCGCCGAGTAGCCCTTCACGCCCTGCAAGTACAGCGGTACGAGCAGCATGGCGCCGAACAGCGCGAGCTGCACGATCCAGGTCAAGATGATGCTGCGCGTAAAGTCCGAAGACCGGAATACTTTCAGCTCGAGCAACGGCTGCTTCTGCATCAGTTCCACGAAGATGAAGACGATCAGCGCGACGCCGCCTACCGACAAGCCTATAATCGTGGACGTCGAGCTCCAGCTCGTGCCGCCCTCGCTCACGCCGTAGGCCAGCATCGCGAACGCGATCGGCGCCAGGCACATGCCGATGACGTCCAGATGCGGAGCGGTTTGACGGTCGGAATGCGGCAAATAACGAAGACCGAGAATGAAGGCGATGATGCCGATCGGCAGGTTGATCATGAAAATCCAATGCCAGCTGACGGAATCGACCAGCCAGCCGGACAGCACGGGGCCGAACGCCGGCGCCATGAGCATCGGAATGCCGAGCATGCCCATGATCGAGCCGCGGCGTTCCGCCGGCGCGAGCTTGAAGACCATCGCCATCCCGATCGGGGAGACCATGCCGCCGCCCAAGCCTTGAATGACGCGGAAGAGAATCAGCTGCTCCGGCGTTTGCGCGATGCCGCACAGAACGGAGCCGATCGTGAACAAGGCGATCGTCAGCATGAATATTTGCTTGGAGCCGAATTTGTCCGTCAACCAGCCCGCGAGCGGGATGACGGCGGACAGCGCCAGCGTATAGCCGGTTACGGTCCATTGGATCGTCTTGAGGTCGGTATCGAAATATTCGACCAGCTTCGGGATGGCGTTGTTGACGACCGTGCTGTCCAAAATAACCATGATCATCCCTACGATGATGGCAAGCAGCGGCGGGAGTATGGACTTCAACGAGAAATCGTCTTGTCCTTTCGTGTTGGCTTGCGTTTGCGACATGAATGCCTCTGCTTTCTGCTCAATGAGCCCTGTATTGATAAAAATAATGATCCAGGAACAAATCGATCTGCTCCTCGATCGTGGCGGAGGTGTGCAGGGAGCCGTCCTGCATGGAATCGTGCTTGTTCGCCAAGCTGGCCTTGATGACGGGCGACAAAATCGCGGCGAACATTTGCTGCGTCATCAGGAGCAGCTTGTCCCTGCTGGCCGGGCCGATGATTTCCGTCAACGCGGAAAGCAGCTTATCCAGGCCTTGATTCTTTAGAAATTCGGCGTATTCCGCCTGCGATTCGAACCACTGCTCTTGCACGAGCAGCCGTTTGATCAGCTCGGGATGCTCCTCCAGCGAGGACGTGTACGACAGCAGGAACCGCTTCAAGCGCACGAGCGCCGGAAGCTCCGTCTCGTCGAACACGGCGAAGGCCGCTTGGAACGAGGTGAGCTGGACTTTCAGCGTCTCGCTGATCAGCTTCTCTTTCGAGCCGAAATAATAATTGACGAGCGCGACGTTCGCCCCCGCCGCGGCGGCGATTTTGCGGATCGTCACGCCTTCGATGCCTTCTGCTTTGATCAACTCCAACGTGGCGGCCAATATGTTCTCTTTCGTCGCGGGAATCCCTCCGGTCAGGTTTAAACGTTGTTTAAAACATCATTTAAAACAGTGTTTAATATACCTCGCCATGCTCCTTCTGTCAACCTTATTTTTGCTGCCTCGCGGCCGTGAAAGCCAAGCAAAAAGAGCCAATCGCGCCTCATCCCGGGGACAAGGCCGACTAGCTCTCGTTTACCGTATACCGCAAGGTTCGCCTTCGTTAAAACCAATCGTCCACGCCGGCGGATTGCGCCGCGGACCGGAATTCCGGCGTAATGGACAGCGTCTCGACGGAGGCGACCGCTCTGCCGATCAGGCCATCCAAATCCGCGAGGCCCGCCTCCGCCTTCTCGACCACGCCCAAGTTCGGATTGGTGGACGGATTCTTCGGCACGAAGAGCGTGCAGCAGTCTTCGTACGGCAAGATCGACGTGTCGTACGTGTCGATGTTCCGCGCGATCCGGATGATCTCGTTCTTGTCCATCGTCACGAGCGGGCGCAGCAAAGGCAGCTCCGTGGCCCGGCCGATAACGTTCATGCTGCTCAGCGTCTGGCTCGCGACCTGGCCGAGGCTGTCTCCCGTCACCACCCCGAGCGCTTCCCGCCCTTCCGCCAGGCGATCGGCGATGCGCAGCATCGCGCGCCGCATGAGCGTAATGATCAGCGAATCGTGGCCGCCCTGCGCGATGGCGGTTTGAATATCGGTGAACGAGACGAGATGCAGCTTGATCGGCGCCCCCGTATAGTGCGACAGCTTCCGCACGAGCGAGATGACCTTCTCCGTGGCCTGCTCGCTGGTGTAGGGATAACTGTGAAAATGAACCGCCTCCAGCTCCAAGCCCTGCCGCATCGCCAAGTACCCGGCGACCGGGCTGTCGATGCCCCCCGAAAGCAACAGCAGCGCCTTGCCGTTCGTGCCGTACGGGAAGCCGCCGGCGGCCTGCTCCACGCGGCTGAACACGTACGTCCCTTCGGGCTGGATCTCGACCTTCAGCTCCACCTCCGGCTCCCGGACGTTCACCTTCAGGCCGGGCAGCTCGCGGAGCACATGGCCGCCGACCAGATGGTTCATTTCCTGCGAGTCGTGCGGGAAGCTCTTGTCGACGCGGCGGACGGACACCTTGAACGTCTCCGGCTGTCTCGGCAATCCCCGCATGACGTCTATCGCCGCGCTTCGGATCGCCTCCAGGTCGTTCGGCGTCTTGCGCACCGGACTGAAGGATACGATGCCGAAAACGTCGCGCAGCCGGACCGCCATCTCTTCATAGGGCTCGCCGTTCAAGGCGACGTAGAGGCGCCCGAAAGCCTTCTGGATCCCCGCGCGCGGAAAATCGGCGAGCGCCCGCCTTACCTGTTCCCATACCCGCTTCTCGAACCGGTCGCGGTTTCTTCCCTTCACGGTAAATTCGCCGAAGCGCAGCAGTATCATATCCGGATTCATCTGTCAGTCCCCTTTGCGTTCCAACGGTTTTAGCTTTTGCACGACCTTCTCCAGCATCTCGCACAGCCGCGCCACTTCGGCGTCGCCGTGCTCGTCGCCGAAGCTGACGCGGACCCCGCTCGAGGCCCGTTCGCGGGACAGGCCCATCGCCAGCAGCACCCGGCTCGGCTCGTCGCTCTTCGAGGAGCAGGCCGACTTGGTCGAGGCCAGAATGCCGTGCTTCTCGAGCATATGAACGATCACCTCCGGCCGCATGCCGGGGTAGGAGAAGTTCACGATGTTGGGAGCGGCTCCGCCGCCGGCGCCGAGATCGGGGCTGCCGTTCGGCACCAGCTCCGGGATGGACGCGATGCCGGCCAAGAGCTTCGCCCGCAGCGCGTACATGCGCGCGGCCCGCTCCGGCTGACGCTCGACGGCGAGCCGGAAAGCCTTCGCCGCCGCGACGATCGCCGGCACGTTCTCGGTGCCGGGACGCAGCCCCCGCTCCTGGCTGCCTCCGCCGTATACGTGCCCGAGCTGCAGGTCCTGCCGGACGTAGAGCAGCCCGACGCCGCGCGGCCCGCCGAGCTTGTGCGCCGCGGCGGAGAACAGATCGACCCGGCTGCCGGCGAGATCCACCGGCACCTTGCCCACGCTTTGCACGCCGTCTACGTGGAACGCGATATTCCCGCGTCGCTTCAAGCGGGCGCCGATCTCCGCGATCGGCTGGATCGAGCCGACTTCATTATTGACGTGCATGACGCTGACGAGCGCCGTCTCGTCCGTCAGCGCCGCCTCGACCGCTTCGGCGGACACGATGCCCGTCTCGTCGGCGGGCACGTACGAGGCCGTCCATCCTTCGCGTTCCAGGCCGCGGACCGTATCGTAAACGGACGGATGCTCGATGGCGGTCGTCACGAGATGCTTGCCTTTCTTCGCGAGGCTGCGCGCCGCCCCGAGGATGGCCATGTTATTGCTTTCCGTGCCGCCCGAGGTGAACAGCCATTCTTCCGCGGCCGTTCCCGGGAAGAGGCTTGCGACGACGGCGCGGGCCCGCTCCAAGATATGCTTCGCTTCCTGGCCTCCGCGATGAAGCGAGGACGGGTTCGCGTAATGTTTGGCCATGACTTCGGCCATCGTCCGGATGACGTCCTCCAGCGGAGGCGTCGATGCGCAATGATCGAAATAATGCATGCTGCCTCGTCCTTTCGCGTTCGCTGATGTGCATTTCCTTATAGTATCGCATCGCGGCGGCAAAGATCAACGACCGAAGGCCGAAGCGGCAGGAATTGCCGCTTCGGCCTAAGGGGGCGGATCTCGATGCACGCTGCGGGATCCCGATTAGGTTCAACCGATATCGTTCGTCCGGGCGTTCAGCACTTTCGTGACGTAATTCCGCGTTTCTTCGGGCAGCCGTTCCATCAGCGCCTGAAAGTCGGCGTTCGTCTGAATGCCCGCGCGGTCCACCCGGCCCGGCCCCGCGTTGTACGCCGCCAGCGCCGCTTGGTCGTTGCCGTCGTATTTCTTCATCAAATAAGCGAGAAATTTCGTCCCGCCTTCGATGTTTTGGGCAGGATCGAACGCATTCGTCACGCCGAGGCTCCTCGCGGTACCGTCCATCAGCTGCATCAGCCCTTTGGCGCCCGCGCCGGACTCCGCGCTAGGATTGTAGGAGGATTCCGTCTGAATGACGGCTTTGATCAGCGACGGGTCGATGCCGTACTTGGCCGCGGCCATCTGAATCAGCGGCTCGTAATCGCCCGCCGCGCCAGCGTCCTCCGTGGCCGGCTCGCCCGATCCGCCGAGCATCGGCATCAGCGCGCTCAATCCGCCGAGCGCCGATGGGTCGGCTATCGAAGGGAGTCCGTCCGCGCCCGCCCGGTCGCTGCCGGAACCGCCGGCCATATATTGCTGCAGCAGCGTATCGAACAGCGACGAACCGTCCGTGCCCGCCGACGCGGACATGACGTTTTCGTTACCGTTCAGATCGAGGTTTGGCATGAATTGAAGCTGAAGGAGGGAACTCATAATACGCGGATCGATGCTCATTTCGGGATAGACCTCCACGGGTTAAGGCTTGGTTTCGACAAGGATTAACATCATTTTACATCCTTTCGCCCCGATTCACCAATGAGCCATTGGACCCAAGCCTGAGTCATTTCGCCTGCGAGCGCGCGCCGTATCCCGGGCGACGCCGCCCGCTTATGTAAAAAACCGGCGAAGAGACATGCTCTCCGCCGATTCGTTCAGGATATCGCATAATAAAGAGGTACGAGGACCAAGTAAGCCAGCACGGCGATGAAACCGAGCGTAATGGACGTTACGCCGAGTCCGCGCGCGCCCTGCCAGTACGCGATGAAGCCGACGACGACCGCGGTCGCCCCCAGCACGATCGGCCAGACGATCCAGGACATGACCGCCAGGATCAGCGCCGCCCATCCGGTCGCCACGCCCGCCGATTTCGTTTCGCGCACGACGTCGTTCGTTCGCTTGGTGACGCCGCGGTCCGGATAATAGTCGGGCATGGAACGCTGCGGCACGGCGATTTCCGCCGCCGATTCTTCGTTGTAGGCTTTCATGTCGGGATGGTAAAGCGGATTCGTTGCCGAATCGTCATGCGGGCTGTGCTCGAAACGATGCTCGGATTCGCGTTCCATTTCGCTTCACTCCTTCGGTTTAAAGGTATGGCAGCATGTGGACGCACTGTTCATCGCCTTGTCCTGGTGGTCGTGGCCAAATCCTTCTCCGGCGAATTCGGATTCGAATTCGACTTCGGCATGGCGGTCGATATCGACCTGGATATTGGCGGCGGCGCACTTGTTGCCTTCTTCCCAGAAGGAACAGTTCGCGACGCTGCAGCTAACGCCATTCGGCATAAAAATCACCCCCGGTATCAAGTTGCCCGTACCGGGGGTGAGTTATGTCTGCCTTATTTTTGACCTTGCATGCGCCGCTGCGTCATGTAATCACTTTCGTAATACGACAGGTCGTCGCGCAGCTCCTCGAAGATTTTGGATACGGACAGGACGATGTCGCGTCCCGCGCGGACCGGCTTCTTCCGAAAGCGGATGGCGTCTTGTCCCGTGTACGCGTAGCGGCCGTCTTCGGAATAGCACTCGTTCTTCGGATAGAAGAAGGCGTTGACGCATTGATGGTAGACTTCGTAAAGCGCGCGTTCCGCGAAATCCGTATCGAAATTCGGCCTTCTCAGCGCCACGCCGAGCTTCTCGTACGCCACTTCGGAGAACACGAGCATGTGGCGAAGGTCGGACAGCAAGCCTTTATAAAAAAGCGCCGATTCACTGTCTTGATCTTCGGCGAGAAGTTGGGGCAGGGCGTTTTCGTTCAGAAACGCTTCCAGCTGGCTGATGGCCATTTTCAATTTGTCCCGGGTCGATTCGCTAATCGCTTTTACGTTAGTCGAAGGCATGATAGGTAGATCCCCTTTCATTATCTGCAAACAATACTTAAATCATCAACATCGTACCACAAAATTGAAACAGATGGTACTGCCGTTTGGACCGGCCGGCCGTATATTTTGCTCCGGCGCACGCTACCCTAAGGACAAGTTGACGACAGGGCCGCGGCTTTCCCGAGGCGGCGCCGATCAGGGAGGATAAGACGATATGACTCGACGTAAATGGATCGGCTGGTTCGCCGTGCTTGCCGCGCTGGCGTTCCTCATCCCGCTGACGCCGTGGTTCGGCGGAGGACCGGTAAAGGCGCCGTCGAACAAGGCCGGGGTCAGCACGCTGTCCGCGCACAAGGAACGCCAGATGAAGCTGGCGACCGTCAAGTCGGACATGGACGCGACCGCGCTGCTGTGCACGACGGAATGCGCCCGCAATTTCCAGAAATTGATCAAGCACGAAGCGTCCATGCCGATGAACAAGCAGCACTTGGCGCATATGATGAAGATGCACAAGCAGATGGTCTACGTCTGGTGGCATCACCAGGGCGGCAGCGTCGCGCTGGGCGCCCAACCGTCCTCCGCGCAGCTGGGCGGCCTGGTCGGCCAAGCGAAGAAACGCGTCATGGCCGGCCAGGATTACGCATCCTCGCCGCTCCAAGCGAACGGGCACCGGTACATGGTGATCGGCGAAGCCGACCGGAAGCATCGCGGGGACGGCATCGTCGGGGTGCTGCTGCAGGATATCGTCATGAAGGTCGAAGGCCATCAGCGGCGGAACCTGCGCCTCGTCCCTTACCCGGCCGAGGGCAAGTATAAGATTGAATCGGTGAAGCCGAACTCCACGACGGACATCACGGTCGACAGCGGCGAAGACAACGGGAACGCGAGCCATTACCACATCAATGAAGTCGTGGTCCGTTTCCGGCAGCAGCCGACCGGCGACGAGATGGCCCGGATTCAGCATGACATCTCCGCCGTTTCGGTGAAAAAGCTGGGCTACACGTACGTCTTCCGTTCCCGCGTCATGAAAGCCGACGACATGATGCGGTATTTCAAGCGCAGTTGGCATGTCGCTTACGTCGAGCCCCATTACCTGTACATGACCAACGACGTGCCGTCCGTCGGCGCGAATGCCGACAACGGCGCGTCGATCGTGCCGAACGACGCCTTGTACGCCCAGTACCAATGGAATTTGCCGGTCATCGAGACGGAGAAAGGCTGGACGGTATCCAAAGGCAACGATCAAGTGCGGATCGGCGTGCTGGACACGGGCGTTCAGGCCGATCATCCCGACCTGATCGGCAAAATCGACGAAGGCACCAATCTGGTCGACCAGACCGCGCCGCCGGACGACGACGTCGGCCACGGTACGCACGTATCCGGCATTATCGCCGCCTCCGTCAATAACGGCGAAGGCGTCGCGGGACTGACCTGGTTCAACAAGATCGTGCCGGTCAAGGTGCTCGACGCGAGCGGCGCCGGCTCGACCTATTCTGTCGCCGAGGGCATCATATGGGCAACCGACCACGGCATCAAGGTCATCA
This sequence comes from Paenibacillus artemisiicola, assembly GCF_017652985.1. Lineage (GTDB taxonomy): Bacteria > Bacillota > Bacilli > Paenibacillales > Paenibacillaceae > Paenibacillus_Z > Paenibacillus_Z artemisiicola. The sequence goes on along the minus strand of NZ_JAGGDJ010000003.1, from coordinate 142,658 downwards.
ACATGAGCCTCGGCAACTATGCCGAAGCGCAGTTCCTTCACGACGCGATCAAATACGCCTATGACCGGGACGTCGTGCTCGTCGCCGCGAGCGGCAACGACAACACCGAACGGCCCGGCTATCCGGCGGCTTATCCGGAAGTGCTCGCGGTCGCGTCCACCAACGCCGACGGCACGCGCTCGCCGTTCTCCAACTACGGCGACTACGTCGACGTCGCGGCGCCGGGCATGACGATCGCGAGCACCTATCCGGGCAGCCAATACGCCGCCCTGTCCGGCACGTCGATGGCCAGTCCGCACGTCGCGGCGCTCGCGGGGCTGGTCCGTTCCATCAATCCGGATCTGTCCAACGTCGAGGTCATGGACATCATTCGCAAATCCGCGAAGGATTTGGGCAGCAAGGGCAAAGACAAATACTTCGGCTATGGCCAAATCGACGTCGACCGCGCGCTGCTGGCCGCGCGCCAATCGACCACCGCGTCGCTGCAGCAGTTCCCGCAGCAGGTCGAGCGGCGGCTTGCCCAAATCGCCCGCAAATACAGCTGATCCGCTTTCGTGAAGAGCAGCCGGACCGGCAACGCGAAATAACCCGCAAGGCATGATGCCTTGCGGGTTATTTGAGCATATGGAAAGCTTGCCGTAAGCCGGGTTCTGTGCTTCGCGTGGTCAAACGGGAACTACCCTCCCACTTATGAAGCGACAATCATCTATCTAGGCCGGCCATTGCTGACCGGCTCAAGCGACCAACCCGAACGCTCCCCGGGCAAGGGTTGCAGCGCGAGGCTGCCGCGTTCTCTCGGTCTTGCTCCAGATGGGGTTTACCAGCACCGTTGTCGCCAACGGTCCTCGTGGTCTCTTACACCACGGTTCCACCCTTGCCTGTGCCGCGTCGTTATCGCAGCCATCGGCGGTCCATTTCTGTGGCACTATCCTTCGGCTCGCGCCGACTGGACGTTATCCAGCATCTTCGCCCTACGGAGCCCGGACTTTCCTCTCGCGGCAACAAGGCCGCCAGCGATTGTCTGTCAAACTTTCCGCGTATTCAATAGTATACTAAGAACGCGGCCAAACCTCAAGGCGGAATCGCGCATTGGCCGCTTTTACTTGCGCAGGGCAACGCCGGCAACGCTGGTAGCGGCTTCCCGCGGCGGTGCTACAGGAACCGGAACGGCTCCGTGTCGATCTGCGACGGCATCGTTTCCGTCGCGTAGCCGCGCCGCTGCAGCTCCTGACGGAGCCAGTCTGCCAGGCGCGGCTTCATGAGCTTCTCGATGTTGTGGCCGGGATCGATGATCGCGAGCCCGGCCGCCAGCGCGTCGTGCGCGGTATGGTAATCGACATCGCCGGTGACCAGCACGTCGGCGCCCGCGAAGGACGCGTGGCGGATATAACGCGAGCCCGAGCCGCCCAGCACCGCTACCTTGCGGATCGGCCGCTCCGGATCGCCGACGAGGCGCAGCATCGGCACTTCGAAGGCGGCTTTCGCCTTCGCCGCGAGCTCGCCCAGCTTCACCGGCTCCGGCAGCTTGCCGACCCTCCCGAGCCCGAAGACGCGGCCCTTCAGCTCAACGGCGTAGAGATCGTACGCGACCTCTTCGTACGGATGCGCCTTCAGCATCGCCTGCACGACTTTGCGGTGCGCGCTGTGCGGCACGATCGTCTCGATCCGGACCTCCTTGACGCGCTCCAGCCGACCGGCTTCGCCGATGAACGGCTGCGTGCCTTCGCCCGGCTTGAACGTGCCGACGCCGTCGATGTTGAAGCTGCAGTGGCTGTAGCCGCCGATCTGGCCGGCGCCGGCGTTCCAGACCGCCTGCAGCACCTGCTCGTGATGCGTCTCCGGTACGAAGACGACGAGCTTGTACAGCTTGTCCGTGTGGACGTCCTCCAGCGCCGAGCGCCCCTCCGCGGGCACGCCGAGCATGTCGGCCATCCAATCGTTGATGCCGCCGTCCGCGACGTCCAAATTCGTATGCGCGATATAGACCGCGATATCATGCTTGATCAGCTTCTCGTACAGCTTGCCCGCGGGCGTCGATGTGTCGAGCTTGGCCAGCGGCCGGTAAATGATCGCGTGGTGCGCGACGATCAGCTCGGCGCCGGCCGCGATCGCTTCGTCGACGACCTCCGGCGTAACGTCGAGCGCCACGAGCACCTTCGTCACTTCCTTCTGCAGCGTGCCGAGCTGCAGGCCGATCTTGTCGTTCTCCATGGCGATATGCTTCGGCGCCAGCTGCTCTACGAGCTGGACGACGGTTTGACCGTTTGCAAACAAGACAGCACCTCCTCGATCGCTTCCATTTCTTCGCGCAGCTGCGCTTCCTTGCCGCGCGATTCCGCGAGCTCGGACTGCTCGAGCTGCGCGCGGATCCGCTTCAGCTTGCCGTGTTCCTGCCGCCACTTCTCCGGCAGGAGCTCCGCCCGCTGGCGCAGCAGGTACGGGCCCATGCGGAACAGCCAGCAGCGCTTTCGCTCCGCGTCCATATCGGCCGGCAGGAAGGCGGGATCGTACACCTCCGCGTTCGTGACGTCCGTCGGGCTGTCCGCTTCGCGAAGCGCGCGCAGCACCTCGTACAGCTTCCCGTCCTCTTCCAGCAGCCACTCGCCCTGCAGCACGTAGCCATGCTCGAAGAGCCACCGGCGGACGAGCTCCTCGCCGACGTTCGGCTGCAGCACCAGCTCGCGGACGCCTTCCAGCTTGCCGGCTAGACGGCCCGTCTCCAAAATTTCCGCCATCAGGCTGCCGCCCATTCCCGCGATGGTGACGGTATCGGCTTCGCCGGGCTCGAGAACGGCCAGCCCGTTCCCTTTTCGCGCCGCGACGGCCTTCGCCAGTCCGGCTTCGGCGATCTGGCGCTTCGCCGCCTGCAGCGGCCCGTCGTTCAGTTCCCCCGCGATCGCCGAAGGGCATTTCCCGGTTTGCACCAGGTAGACCGGCAGCAGCGCGTGGTCGGAGCCGATATCGGCGGCGCGCGCGCCCGCGGTCACGCGGTCCGCGATCGTTTGTAATCGTTTCGACAGCTTTATCATGTTAGGCAACCCACGCAATCCATTGTTTTCGAAGCGAGAAGAGCAAGGCCCCTCCCGCGATGATTTTAACGATCAGCTGCAGCTGAATCCCGCCCGCCTCGTCCGCGAACAGCGCGGCGTACAGCTCCGGCATGAACCAGGCGAGCGCGCCGGCCGCGAACAGCATCGAGGCCGCCGGCTTCGTCCACCGCTGCACGAACCAGCTGAACCAGCCGAACACGAACGACAGCGGCACCCAGTACAGCTGGATCTCGTACCACGCCGGCGCGTCCGTCTTGTTGGCCAGCAGCCAGGCATAGACGAGGAAGGACGCCAGCCAGCCGCACAGATGCAGCAGCGGGATGCGGGCGCCGATGCCGAACGCGACCCAGACGAGCGCGCAGACCGACAGGAGCCCGGCTTTCCAGCCCCAAGCTTGCAGTTCGTGCAGCTGCAGCATGTACAGGCCAGCGCCTAGCATGAGCAGCATGCCGGCGCCGATTAGGCCCATGCCGGCGGACTCGCTCCGCCTCCGGTACTTTTGACCCAGAAGCAGTAGGGTATAAACGCCCGTCAAGCTGACCGCTATTTGCAATACCGGATGAAAAACGTTAAAATAAAGAACAATAAAACAAATCAAGGAAAATATTCCAAATGTAAGCAGCCATTGTTTCGCCGATGCTTCCTTGACGACGATCGCCGCTCTGCCCGCGAACGAGGCCGGCTTCCGGGACTCTCCTTCTTCCAGATACAGATTAAGCAGAAAGTCGCAATACTGCTCGGGCAGCAATTTGGTCCGCTGCCAATGCTCGATCTCTTTGACAATCGTTTTACGTCGTTCCTGATCCATGGCAGTCCTGTCGTCCCTCGCTTAACGTCAAGTTGGCCTTCATCGAAGCAGCGGCGATCCCGTCCGTTTCTTCAAAAAAGACCTTGCTGCACGAAGCAGTAAGGTCCCGGAATGATTATTCGAGAAAATCTTTCAACCGTTTGCTGCGGGACGGATGCCGCAGCTTGCGCAGCGCCTTCGCTTCGATCTGGCGAATCCGTTCGCGCGTGACGCCGAACACTTTGCCCACTTCCTCCAGCGTCCGTGTACGGCCGTCGTCCAGGCCGAAACGAAGCCTCAGCACGTTCTCCTCGCGCTCCGTGAGCGTATCGAGCACGTCCTCCAGCTGTTCCTTCAGCAGCTCGTACGCGGCGGCGTCCGCCGGCGCGAGCGCCTCCTGGTCCTCGATGAAATCCCCCAAGTGCGAGTCGTCTTCTTCCCCGATCGGCGTTTCGAGCGACACCGGCTCCTGCGCGATTTTCATGATTTCCCGGACTTTCTCCGTGCTCAGATCCATTTCGGCCGCGATTTCTTCCGGACTCGGCTCGCGACCCAGCTCTTGCAGCAGCTGACGGGATACGCGAACGAGCTTGTTGATCGTTTCCACCATATGAACCGGAATCCGGATCGTGCGCGCCTGGTCCGCGATCGCGCGGGTGATCGCTTGTCTGATCCACCAAGTGGCGTACGTGCTGAATTTGTACCCCTTCGTATGGTCGAACTTCTCGACGGCTTTGATCAAGCCCATGTTGCCTTCTTGAATCAAATCCAAGAACAGCATGCCGCGTCCGACGTAGCGCTTGGCGATGCTGACGACGAGCCGGAGGTTCGCTTCGGCCAGTCTGCGCTTCGCTTCTTCGTCGCCGTGCTCGATGCGCTTGGCGAGTTCGACTTCGTCGTCCGCCGACAGCAGCGGGACGCGGCCGATTTCCTTCAAGTACATCCGGACGGGATCGTTTATTTTAATGCCGGGCGGGAGCGCCAAGTCATCGTCGAAGTTGAAATCGTCCTGATCCCGTTCCTGATCTTCCCTGCCGCCGATCGGAAGATCTTCGTCGTTCTCGTTCACCACTTCGATGCCGATATCGTCAAGCTGCTCGAAAAACTCGTCGATTTGTTCCGGATCCTGATCGAACGGCGAGAGCTTCTCCATAATTTCTTTGTAGGTTAAGGAGGATCTCTTCTTCCCGTGTTCAATCAGCTGTTCCTTGACGAGTTCCAGCTTTTGTTCCGTATCCAGTTCAGTATGTTGATCATTCGCCATATTCCGACTCCCTCCTCCCTAGAAACGATCATCCTACCGACCTTTAAGCTGTCTCTCTAGGGCTATAATCTCACTTGCAATTTGTGCCGCTTTCAGCATATCGCCGGACCGCTCCGCCCGAACCATGGCTTCTTTTTTCTCTTCGACTTCCCGTAGTTTAGGCACCTTGACGATTTCGTTGACGTAATCGTCGAGCAGCTGCTCGTCGAAGGGCATGTCGTCGTCCATCATCAAGATCGAAGCGGCCGTCCGTTCCAGACGGTCATCCTGAAGCGATGCAATAAACCGGCTAACATCCGGATCATGGCCTTGCGCATAATAAGCATATAAATAAGCAGCAAGCGCTGCGTGATCCTCCACGTGGAACGCTTCCCCGAGCTTCCGATGCACCGCGCCGGCCGTATCCGCGCTTTGCAGCATTTGCGCAAGCAGCTTGCGCTCGGCTACCTGGTATGCGGGCAGCACCGGCGGCGCCGAGGACTTCCGGCGGTTTTCACGGTTTTCATTCCTACCATTATTCCACGAATTGTCGTTATTATCCCTTTGCGGTTTCATTTTTTGAAGCTGCTGCCGTTCGTTAAAACAGTCCTGCTTCAGCGATTCCAGGGACATATCGAACTCCCGGGACAGCTCCTTCAGGTAAAATTCCCGCTCTGTCGGCGAATCCAGCACGGCGATGATGCGTACGGCTTCAAGCAAGTAATTTTTCTGTCCCTCTTCTTCTAGGAGTATATGGTTTTTCTTTGCATATAATAATTTAAATTTTGTGGCGGACACCGGATGTTCGATAATTTCGCGCATGAAGGCGTTCGCGCCGTTCGCTTCGATGAACTCGTCCGGGTCCATGCCCTTCGGCAGCATGGCCACCTGCACCTTCAGTCCGGCCTTCTCCAGGATCGGAATCGACTTCAGCGCCGCGGCTTGTCCCGCATTGTCTCCGTCATAGCAGATCACCGCTTCGTCCGCGTTGCGCTGCAGCACCGCCGCATGCTCCTCCGTCAGGGACGTCCCCATCGAAGCCACGCCGTTCTGAACGCCGGCGCTCCACGCCTTCACGATGTCCATGTACCCCTCAAACAAAACGACGCGCCGGTTCTTGCGCATCGCCGCCCTGGCATGATGAAAATTGTACAAATTCCGGCTCTTGTTGAAGAGCATCGTCTCGGGGGAATTCAAATACTTCGGCTGACCCTCGCCGAGCATCCGTCCCGCAAGCGCGATCGGCTTGCCGTCCCGATTCCAGATGGGAAACATGATCCGGTCCCGGAAACGGTCGATGTATCCGCTCCTGTCCTGCTTGCCGATGAGCAGCCCGCCCTTCTCCATCAAAGCCGGGTCGAATTCCCGCTTCTCCAGAAAGCGCGCGAGCGTATCCCATTCCGGCGGCGCGTAGCCGATCGAAAACTGATCGATCTGCTTGTCGGTGACGCCGCGCGAACGCAAGTATTGCAAGGCCGGTTGCCCGTGCGTCGTGTTCATAAGCAAATAATGATACAATTTCACCGCCAGCTCATGGGCTTGAACCAGCTTGTCGCGTTCTCCGTTCCCTTCGTCGCCGCGCTGACCTTCCGGCGCGCCGCCCCACGCGATCGGGATTCCGGCTTCTTCCGCCATGACGCGAACGGCCTCGGGAAACGAATATTCTTCGATTTCCTCGATGAACTTAATCGCGTTGCCGCCCTTGCCGCAGCCGTAGCAGTAGAAAATCCCTTTCTCGGGGGTGACCGTGAACGACGGCGTCTTCTCCGAATGGAACGGGCAAAGCCCCTTCATGTATTTCCCGTGCTTCGAGAGGTGAACGTACTTCGCTACCGTTTCGACGATATCGTGGTGCTTGAGCACCGCTTCGATAACGGAATCCGGTATTTTCCCGTAAGCCATACTCTTTCACCTTCATCCTGAATAACAAGTAATACTATTCGCTACGGTTCACCATTCTCCTGCCGAGATTCCAAAACTTTTGTCAGCTTTTGCTGAAAGCGGTACCGATCCTCGTCCGTCATCGCTTTCGGCCCTTTCGTCCTTGCGCCTCCCCGCCGCCGTTTGGCAAGCGCGTGCCTGCGTTCCATCAAATAATCGATGTTGCGGTCGTCGTACCGCTCGCCCCGCGGGGAAAGGGCGATCGCGCCCCGGGCAAGCGCGATCGTGGCCAGCCCGAAATCCTGCGTCACGACGATGTCGCCGCGCCGCACGCGGTTCGCGATGTACAAATCCACTGACTGGTCGCTGCGGTCGACCTGCATGATCTCGACCCCGGCCTCCTGCTGAAGCCGGTGGTCGTGCGAAGCGACCATCAGCACCGCCACGCCGCGCGCCCGGGCCGCTTCGACAATTTCCCGCTTCACCGGACACGCATCGGCATCGACTACGATCGTTGGCTCCGCCGTCAACTTAGCACCACCGTATCTTCATGTGTAACTTCCGTACTATTATATACGGCAAATAACCAAAAAATCCTGCTTTCCCGCGCTCAAACGGATTCGATGTGCTCGAGGATCAGGCTGGCCGTCTCTTCGACCGCCTTGTGGGACACGTCGATGACGAGACAACCGATTTTCTCCATGACCGAGGCGGCATACTGCAGCTCGAACTCGATTCGGTCCGCCTTCGCGTACGACGCGCTGTCCGGCAGGCCGAGCGCCTTGAGCCGTTCCTTGCGGATCCCGTTCAGATAATGCACGTCGATGGTGAGGCCGACGACCTTCTCCTTGGGAATTTGGAACAGCTCCGGCGGCGGTCCGACTTCCGGAATAAGCGGCACGTTCGCGACCTTGAACTGCTTGTGCGCCAAGTACATCGACAACGGCGTCTTGGACGTCCGCGACACTCCGACGAGCACGATGTCCGCTTTCAGAATGCCCGTCGTGTCGCGCATGTCGTCGTACTTGACGGCGAACTCGACGGCATCGACCTTGCGGAAATAGTTCTCGTCCAGCACGTGGTTCAGTCCCGGCTCCTGGCGCGCCTTGCGGTCCGTCTTCTGCTCCAGGCTTTGGATGAGCGAGCCCAGCAGGTCGATGGCCGTCACGCCGTGCTTCTCCGCCAGCCGGAGCATCGCTTCCCGCAAGCCCGGAAGCACGAGGGTGTACAGCATGATCGCGCCGTGCTGCTTCGCCTGCGCGACGTAACGCTCGAGCGAGGCTTCGTCGTGCACGAACGGAACCCGGCGGATTTCCGTATGAATGGGATGAAATTGGGCTACCGCAGCCCTGACGACAAGCTCGCCGGTATCGCCGGCGGAATCGGAAACGACGTAAATGATCACTTCAGGCTGTGTATCGGCTGCCATTTCAATCCCCTCTCCAAAGATAGTCGGGTTACTAATACGCGGTTCCGCGCCTAAAGTTGCGCTTTGCTTTCGGCTTTGTTCGAAGGCGCGTTTGCTTCCCTATATAAAGCTGCGGTTCGCTCCGCGAACCCTTACCATACCAGTTTCGAAAAATCCGCCACTTGGGTGACGCTGCCCGCGATCGAAGCCAGCGTCGCCAGGCGGTTCGCCCGTACCGCTTCGTCCTCGGCCATGACCATGACGCGGTCGAAGTACGCATTGATCGGGTCCTTCAAGGCGGACAGCTTCACGATCGCGGCGTCGGCTTCGCCTTGCGAGACGAGTGACGCGATCTCGTCGCGCACCGACGTCCAGGCGCCGTACAGCTCGCCTTCCACCGCTTCCGCGAACAAGGCCGGCTTGACGTCGCCGGACGTAGCTTTCGCCGCCAGGTTGCAGACGCGGTTCAGCGCGTCCACGACGGTTTTGAATTCCTCGCGGCGCTCGCCGGCCGCGGCAGCCGTCAGCGCAGCGGCGCGATCGACCGTCTGGCGCAGGTCGTTGTAACCGACGGCCATGACGGCGTCGATGACGTCGTAGCGCACGCTCTGCTCCGTGAGCACGTTCTTCACGCGCAGGGCGAAGAATTCGTAGAGGTCCTTGCGCACGTCGGCGGCGTCGCGCTTCATGCCGCGGGCGGCGTGCACCTCGAGCGACAGGTCGAACAGCGTGCCGAGCGGCAGCTTCAAGCCGTGCGACAAGACGATCTGCACGATGCCCGCCGCTTGGCGGCGAAGCGCGTACGGATCCTGGGAGCCCGTCGGAATGATGCCGATGGAGAAGCAGCCGACGATCGTGTCGATTTTGTCCGCGAGGCTGACGATGGCTCCCGCGACGGAAGCCGGCGCCCGGTCTCCGGCGAAGCGCGGCTGGTAATGCTCGTTGATCGCCCGCGCCACGGCTTCCCGCTCGCCGGCTTTGCGCGCGTAGTCCTCTCCCATGATGCCCTGCAGCTCGGGGAACTCATACACCATTTGCGTCACGAGGTCGAACTTGCAGATCGCCGCCGCGCGCGCGGCATCGGCCGCGTCCTGCGCGCCCAGCGCAAGCGCGGCCGCCAGCTTGCCCGTCGTCTCCACGATTCGGCGGACCTTGTCGGCAACCGTGCCGAGCTCCTCGTGATAGACGATCGTCTCCAGCTTGGCCAGCGCGTCGCCGATGGCGAGCTTCTGATCCTCGGCGTAGAAGAACTTCGCATCGGACAGCCGCGCGCGCAGCACCTTCTCGTTGCCTTTCGCCACGTTCTCGATGGACGTCCGGTCGCCGTTGCGCACCGTCACGAAGTAAGGCAGCAGCTTTCCGTTGCCGTCCAGTACCGGAAAATACCGCTGATGCTCGCGCATCGACGTGATGAGCACGTCCTGCGGAATGTTCAGGAACGATTCGTCGAACGAGCCGAACAGCGCGTTCGGGTACTCGACGAGGAAGACGACTTCTTCCAACAGATCTTCCTTGACGGCGATATGCCAGCCCTTCTCGGCCGACAGCGCGTCGATCTGCGCCACGATCAGCGCTTCGCGCTCGGCCGCGTCGGCGATGACGTGCTGCTCCTTCAAGCGCGCGACGTAGTCGGCCGGGGACGGAATATCGGTTTCCGCGCCGAGGAAGCGATGGCCGCGCGTCGTTCGGCCGCTGCGCACCGCCGTGATTTCGAGCGGCACGACTTCGTCGCCGAACAAGGCGACCAGCCATTTGATCGGGCGCACGAAGCGCAAGTCGTAGCTGCCCCAGCGCATGTTTTTCGGGAAGGACATCGACGTGATCAGCGACGTCAGCCCTTCCGGCAGCACGTCGGCCGTCGCCGTGCCGATGCTGCTCTTGTTCGCGTAGACGTATTCGACCCCGCCGACTTCCTTGAAGAAGAAGTCCTTCGGATCGACGCCCTGGCTGCGGGCGAAGCCGAGCGCGGCCTTGCTCCATTCGCCGTTCTCGCCTCCCGCGATTTTGCGGGACGGCCCCTTCACTTCCTCATGGACGTCGGCCTGCTTCTCCTCGACGGCGCGAACGAGCACCGCGATGCGGCGCGGCGTGCCGTACGCTTCGATTTCGCCGTGCGCGATGCGGCTCGATTCCAGCCATTTGGCGGTCTTTTCTTTCAATTGGTTCATGGCGCCGCGCACGAAGCGGGCCGGCACCTCTTCGAGTCCGATTTCCAGCAGCAAATCCTTAGCCATTGTCGTTCGCTCCTTTCTTGAGCATCGGGAAGCCGAGACGCTCGCGCTCTTCCAAATACGTCGCCGCGCACGCGCGCGCCAGGTTGCGAACGCGCATGATGTAGCCCGTCCGCTCCGTGACGCTGATCGCGCCGCGCGCATCCAGCAAGTTGAACGTGTGCGAACATTTCAGCACGTAGTCGTAGGCCGGGAAGACGAGCTTATGCTCCATCGTTTTCTTCGCTTCTTCCTCGTACATGTTGAACAGCGAGAACAGCATCGCCGTGTCCGACGTTTCGAACGTGTATTTCGAATGCTCGTATTCCGGCTGCAGGAAAACGTCGCCATACGTTACGCCGTCCACCCATTCCAGATCGAACACGTTTTCCTTCTCCTGAATGTAGGAGGCAAGACGTTCCATGCCGTACGTGATTTCTACGGCCACGGGATTCGCATCGATGCCGCCGACCTGCTGAAAGTACGTAAACTGCGTGATTTCCATGCCGTTCAGCCACACTTCCCAGCCCAGTCCCCAGGCGCCGAGCGTCGGCGATTCCCAGTTGTCTTCCACGAACCGGATGTCGTGATGCAGCGGATCGACGCCGAGCCGCTTCAGGCTTTCCAAGTACAGCTCCTGGATGTTGTCCGGCGACGGCTTCAGAATGACCTGAAACTGATGATGCTGGTACAGCCGGTTCGGATTCTCCCCGTAGCGGCCGTCCGCCGGACGGCGGGAAGGCTCGACGTACGCGACGTTCCACGGCTCGGGGCCGATGGAACGCAGGAACGTCATCGGATTCATGGTGCCGGCGCCTTTCTCCGTATCGTACGGCTGGACAAGAATGCAATTTTGTTCCGCCCAGAACTGCTGCAGCGTCAAAATCATGGTCTGAAAATTCATGCGCTTCTTCTCTCCTTCATTCATAGTGAACGTCAAAAAAAGCTTCCGTCTCTACGTCTGAGCTACAGACGTAGGGACGAAAGCTTGCGCTTCCGCGGTTCCACCCTACTTGGCTCTCCGTCCGCGCGTCCTTGCGACGGCGGCGACAGCCCGCTTTTCGATACGGTAAACTCCGGAGCGCCCTTCGCCGCGCAGGTCCGTCCGGGCTTCCACTGTCCCCGGCTCGCTTCGATCGGACGGCATACCGACTACTTTCTCCATCATCGTTTGTACACATAATAACCTATCTTATCAATTCCAGGTCACCGTGTCAATCGCAGCCAAAAAGCCGTTCAAATCGAATACTTATCCATTTGGTCCAGAAACGCGCGCGACTTCAGCGGAAGGCCGATATGCGTATCCATCAGAAGCCGCATCGCCTTCTTCAGCTCCTGCTTCGTCTCGTCCTTGAGCTGCACGTTGCCGAGCCGCCGAAGATCCATGCCCTGGTAGACGCGCAGCAGCTTGAGCGCGCTTTCGCTAAGCGGCAGCGCCTGCGGGTCCTTGTAGGCGCAGCGGCCGCACAGAATGCCGCCGCTTCTCGCGGTCAGCGCCATCGGCCCCGCCGCGTTGCCGCACGACGCGCAGGCGGAGAAATCCGGCCCGTACCCGGCCGCCTGCAAAATTTTCATCTCGAACAGCTGCGTGGTCACCAGCGGATCCTTGCCTTCGGCGAGCGAGCCGAGGCAGGCTTTCAGCTGCTCGAACATGAACGCGCCGGCGTCTTCCTCCTGCAGCGCGCGGTCTACCAGCTCCGCCGCGTAGGAGGCATAGGCCGCCAAATCCAGCTGCTCACGCAAAACATGGTGAGATTCGATAATCTCACCATGCGTCAACGTTCCCAGGCCGCTGCTGCGAAAAAATAGATACTCCCCGTGCGTGAACAGCTGCGAAAGGGAGCCGTGGCGGCTTTTCAGTTTCTTCGCGCCGCGGACGACGACGCCGGCTTTGCCGTTCGTGTTCGTCAGCAGCGTGACGATTTTGTTGCCTTCCCCGTAATCGGTGCTTCGGATGACGATCCCTTCGACCCGGTACTGCATGAGCCTCTCCCCCAACAAACTCCGTGTACGGCTAAGTGGCGCCGTCGCTTTCGGCCGCGGGCTCCCCTTCCTCATCGTCGGAAACGGACTCTGCAGGCGCGTGGCGCTCCATCTCCCGGTACAGCAAGAAAGCTTCCACATCCCCGGTCAGCGTAAAATACTTCCACGAAAAAGTTCGCATTCGTATTCATCCTTTCCGCGCTCAGAAATGTTGCTCACGGATTAGGATGCGATGATCGAAGAGCCCTTATCCCAGCCAAATTATTGCTTATCCGGCAGCGCGGCCGGCGTCCATCGCGTCAATCGTTGCGGAAGCCGAGGTCCTTCAGAACCCGGTCCTGGTTGCGCCAATCTTTCTTCACCTTGACCCACAGCTCCAGAAACACGCGGGAGCCGAGCAGCGTCTCGATGTCGCGCCGCGCTTCCTTGCCGACCTGCTTCAGCAAGGCGCCCTGCTTGCCGATGACGATGCCCTTTTGCGAATCGCGCTCGACGAAGATCACCGCGCCGATGTAGACGACGCCGTTGTCCTGCACGCGCATGTCTTCGATGGCGACGGCGATGGAATGCGGCACTTCTTCCCGGGTGAGATGCAGAATCTTCTCGCGGACGAGCTCGGCGCAGACGAACTGCTCCGGGTGGTCCGTCACCTGATCCGCCGGGTAATATTGCGGGCCTTCCGGCAAATAATCGCCGAGCACCTTCAGCAGCGTGTTGACGTTGTTGCCCTGCAGCGCGGAGATCGGAATGACCTCGGCGAAATCGTACAGCTCTTTATATTGGACGATGAGCGGCAGCAGCGCGTCCGGCTCGATCTTGTCGATTTTGTTCATGACGAGGAACACCGGCGTGTTGACCTTCTTCAGCGCTTCGATGATGAAGCGGTCGCCGCCGCCCAGTCCTTCGGAGACGTCGATCAGGAAGAGCGCCGCATCCACTTCCCCGAGCGTGCCGATGGCCGACTTCACCATGAAATCGCCCAGCTTCGAGGTCGGCTTGTGGATGCCCGGCGTATCGAGGAACACGATCTGCGAACGGTCCGTCGTGTACACGCCGTGGATTTTGTTGCGCGTCGTCTGCGGCTTGTCCGACATGATCGCGATTTTCTGGCCGATGACTTCGTTGATCAGCGTCGACTTGCCGACGTTCGGCCGTCCGACGATCGCGACGAAGCCGGAGCGGTATTTTTCTTTGGATCCTTTGGACCCGGTCGTAGTCGTATTCATAGGTGGTCTAATGTCCCCTTCCAGGCATTACGCTATCGTTAAACTTCTTCCAGCTGCTTCGACGAGAACGCGCCGGGCAGCAGCTCTTCCACGGTCATTATGTTCCAGTCGCCCTTCGTATTGCCCATGACGACGGGCATGTCGGGCGCGCATAGCTCCACGAGCACCTGGCGGCAAACGCCGCAAGGCGTGATCGGCAAATCGGTGTCGCCGACGACGGCGATCGCCTTGAAGCTCTTCGCCGCGCGGCCGTCGGCGATCGCCCGGAAGAGCGCGGTCCGTTCGGCGCAGTTCGTCGGGCTGTACGCCGCGTTCTCGACGTTGCAGCCGAGATGGACGGCGCCCTCCGCATCGAGCAGCGCCGCTCCGACTTGAAAATGCGAATACGGCACGTATGCCTTCCCCTTCGCTTCGATCGCTTGCTCCATCAGCTGCCGGTATGGCTCCGGCAGCGGTTGTTTGGTGGTTTCGGACATGGCGGTCCTTCCTTTCTCTTCTTAAGGCACGATATGCGGTCCGAACACGATCAGGCCGACGATGACGGCCATGACCGCCGCCACGAGCACCGCGCCCGCGGCCGCGTCCTTGGCGGCCTTCGCGAGCGGATGCGGGCCCGGACTAGCCAGGTCGACGACGTGCTCGACGGCCGTGTTCAGCAGTTCCGCCCCCAGCACCATGCCCTGCGCGATGACGATCGCCAGCCATTCCGTCCGCGACAGTCCCGCGAGCCAGCCGGCGGCATTGACCGCGACGACCGCGACGAGATGAAGGCGCATGTTCGCTTCCGTGCGAACGGAAGCGCGGACGCCGGCCCACGCGAAGGCGACGCTGCGGAGGAACCGCCGCATCTTAGCGGGTCAGGCCGGCCTGCCGCAGCACCGCTTCCTGCTTCCGGGTCATGACGGCTTCGCTCTCCTCGTCCTGATGGTCGTAGCCGGTCAGGTGCAGGAACCCGTGCACGAACAGAAAGCCCAGCTCCCGTTCCAGCGAATGGCCGTACTCCTCGCTCTGCAGCTTGGCGCGTTCCGCGGAAATGATGATGTCGCCGAGCATGCCGTCGTACGGGATCGGGTCGCTCTCGTCGTCCACTTCGTAAATGATGTCCAGTTCTTCGTCCGTTTCTTCCTGCATCGCGAAGGACAAAACGTCCGTCGGACGATCGATGTTGCGGTAATCCTTGTTCAATTGGTGGATTTCCGCATCGTCGACGAACGAAAGGGTCACTTCGCCTTCCGTAATGCCCTCCGCTTCGCCCGCCAGCCGCAGCAGCCGCTCCAGCACACCGACGAACGCTTCGGAAATCACCACCTTGTCTTGATCGTTGCTCCAGTCCAACTGCAAACTCATGCCAGCCGCTCCTTTGGTTTCGCGTCTTCCGGATATTCGATGCGCGAATGAAAAATGCCCACGATGGTTTCTTTCAACGTTTGCGCGATTTTCTCCAGCTCTTTCAGCGTCAGGTCGCATTCGTTGAATTGATCGTCGTCGAGGCGTCCTTTGATGATTTTGTGTATCATCGATTCCACCTGCTCCATGGTCGGGCTGCGCATGCTGCGCACGGCCGCCTCGACGCTGTCGGCGATGCCGACGATGGCGGCTTCCTTCGATTGGGCTTTCGGGCCCGGATAGCGGAAGTCCTCCTCGGCGAAATCGGGCTCGACGCCCGCTTCTTCCGCCAATTTGAGCGCCTTGTGGTAGAAGAATTTCAGAAACGTCGTGCCGTGATGCTGCTCCGCGATATCGCGGATCGGCTTCGGCAGCTTGTGGCTCTTCAGCATTTCCACGCCGTCGCGCGCATGCGCGATGATGATCGATTTGCTGAGCTTCGGATCGATCGAATCGTGCGGATTTTCATAGTTTGTCTGATTCTCGATAAAATAACTGGGCCGCTTCGTTTTCCCGATATCGTGATAGAACGAGCCGACGCGGCACAAGAGGCCGTTGGCGCCGATCGCTTCCGCCGCGGCTTCGGACAGGTTGCCCACCATGACGCTGTGATGATACGTGCCCGGCGTTTCCGTCAGCAGCTTGCGCAGCAGCGGATGGTTCGGATTCGACAGTTCGACCAGCTTCAGCGCCGACAAAATGCCGAACGTCACTTCGAAGAACGGCATGAGGCCGACCACGAGAATCGCCGTCAGCAGCCCGCTCGCGAACGCGAAAGCCACGGTCATGATCAAATCGGTCTTGGCCGGCAGCTCGCCGAGCAGAATGATCGCGAGCGCCGAAGCCGACCCGAACAGGCTGGCCATGATGCCGGCCTTGAGAATCGTCGACCGCTGGCTCGCCCGGTGAATGGCGAAGATGGCCGCGAACGAGACGACCGCCGTCGTGAAGCCGTAATTGAAATCGAAGATCCGACCGGATTCCGAATTGAAAATAATGCTGCCCATGATGGCGAACACGAACGAGCTCACGACCGCCAGCTGCACGTCGAGCAGCAGCACGATCAGCATCGCGCCCATCGCCGTCGGCGCCAAATAGCCGACGTACGGCATCGTCGACGTCTGGGTCAGCTCCACGATATGCATCGCCAGGACGTTGAGCAAGTAGATGAGCAGCAGCATGCACAGCTGCGCGTTGGTGTACCCCGTCCGCGTGCCGCCGCTCAAATTCGACGCCTTCTCCAGATAGCCGTAGATGACGATCAGAAACAGCGTCGAGAACAGCAGCAGGCCGAGCTGCGGCCAATAGTTTTTCTTCGTCTGCAGCAGGCCGAACGAAGAGAGCCGGTCGTACATTTCCTTGTTGATGACGTCGCCCTTGTGGACGAGCACGTCGCCCTGCTTGATGACGACCGGCGGCGTGTTCTCCTTGGCCGCCACGCGGGCGTCGTTCGTCGCCTGTTTGTCGAGGAATTTGTTCGGCATGATCGCGTACCGCGCCAGCTCCTGCACGATCTCCCGCGACTTGCGCTCGCTGAGCGAGCTGGCGTTGACGAGCTCCGCCACCTTCGTGCGGGCCGTTTCCGCCTCCCGCAGCGAGTCGCCCATCAGCTTGTGGACGATCGATACCGCCACGACCTGCATTTCGTTTAATTGCGTCGGCGTCAGCTGCGGCAGTTTATAAAACGTCTCTTCCGGGATGCGGTACGCCTGTTCCTTGACGACGCTCGCCATCTCATCCAGCAGCGAGTCGTTATACGTGCCGTTCCCTTTGTTGGACCGGACGAACTGATCGACGTAGTCGATGTACATTTGCGGAATTTCGCTTCGGTAGATCGCCACTTTGTTCTCGAGCGAGACTTGATCGTCCTGGTTTAGCTGTTCCATCCGCGCGAAGACCTGCTCCAGCAGCGTCTCGTTGCGGAGCGCGACGATGGAATAGATCGATTCCACCTGCTCGGCCGCCTGCTCCTGCGCCTGCAGCGTCGCCTTCTCGTCCTTGATCTCCATCGGCGCTTCGATATCGCGGTCGCTCGCCTTGTTCAGTTCGATATGATACGTCTTCGGAAGCAGATGCGGCGCCAGACTGAAATAAAAAAGCAGCACGAAGAGCAGCAGCAGCAGCCAGCGAACGGCGCCGCTGTTCCTCCACCCGCTCCAATCGAACGTCTTCGCTTCCTCCTGACCGGTCTGCTGGTTCTCCATCGTTGCTATCCTCCTAGAGCGTGCATCCCCCAAAATCCCCCGAACGTCGCGGGACCTCCAGGGACTTCGTCCCTTGGACCCTGCTAAACGATACGCGCATGCGATGCGGTCTCCAAGGAGCGTTTCGCCTGCGCGCGTCCCCTGCCCGCGGCGGATGCCGGCTTCGCCGTCCCCGCAAGCGCGAAAAGGCTTGCCGTCCGGCGGCTTGAAGAGATTTTATACCTTCCGGCCGCCCGAACACAAGCCCATTAAACGAATTTCATTTTTCGGCGAAACCCGCCCCGCGCGCCCGCTTCCCCGGGCGTTTCCGTTCGGCTTCGGCAACATGCGTATACGATTCGTCCGGACGCGCCGTTTTGCGGGCGGCGTCCGCGCGCGAAGCCGAACGGGCCGGACCGCCGAAAAAAGAACGAGCAAAGCGCGTGCGAACGCTTTGCCGTTCATGCCGTATGTTTATTCGTCCCGGTTCTCCGCGTCCAAATTGTAAGCGGTAATGATTTTTTGCACCAGCGAATGCCGGACCACGTCCTGCTCGCCGAAGACGATGAAGCCGATTTCCGGGATGTCGCGGAGAATCCGCTGCGCCTCTATGAGGCCGGAGCGCTTGCCCCGCGGCAGGTCGATCTGGGTAACGTCGCCGGTGATGACCATCTTGGAGCCGAAGCCGAGCCGCGTCAGAAACATCTTCATTTGCTCCGGCGTCGTGTTCTGCGCCTCGTCCAGGATGATGAACGAATCCTCGAGCGTCCGTCCGCGCATGTAGGCGAGCGGCGCGACTTCGATCAGGCCGCGTTCGAACGCTTTCGTCGTCTGATCCGGGCCCAGCACGTCGTGCAGCGCGTCGTAGAGCGGCCGCAGGTACGGATCGACCTTCTCCTGCAGATCGCCCGGCAGGAAGCCGAGATTCTCGCCCGCTTCCACGGCGGGGCGGGTCAGAACGATCCGCTTGACCGCGCCTTCCTTGAGCGCCGCGACGGCCAGCACGACGGCCAGATACGTTTTGCCCGTCCCGGCCGGGCCGATGCCGAAGACGACGTCCATTTTCTTGATCGTTTTGACGTACGTCCGCTGGCCGATCGTCTTGACGCGAATCGGCTTGCCGCGGAACGTCGTCGTGATTTCCGCCTTGAACAGGTCGAGCAGCTGGTCGGCCTGCAGCGTGCGGGACAGGTCGAGCGCGTACGCGATATCCCGCTCCGAGGGCGAATAGCCGCCTCTGACGAGCTGCTGCAGCACCGTGTAGAACTGCTCGAGCGATTCGACTTCGTCCGCCGGGCCGGAGATCGCGATCTCCGCCTCGCGCGACATGATGTCGGAGGACGACTGCTGCTGCACGAGCCGCAAATATTTATCCTGCGGGCCGAACAATGCCAGCCCTTCCGCGGCGTTCGCGAGCGGAATTTTGACTACTTTGAATTCATTCGGCAAACATACTCAGTCCCCTTGCATTTGAACTAACGGTCTCTCTTTCACGATCGACTGGTCCACCTCGAAAAACACTTTCAAATAAACTTTACCATTGTCCGTCTTTTCATGCAAAATGTTTTCCGCGAGCACCTGCGCGCCGGGCCCGACTTTGGCCAGCAAATCGGCCTTCGCCTGCTCGATGCCCTCCGCTTTGGCTTCCTCGACGCTGACCGTCTGCTGCTGCATCTTGACTTCCAAAATCGTTTCCTTCATCCGCCCGAACGGCAGCTTCAGCGTCCGCCACGCCGCCCGTTCCTCTTCCGTCACGCGCTCGTACATGGCGAACGGGATTTTGCCGAAGCCGCTCACCTGAAGCCCCCGGCCGCCCGCGACGCCGTACCAGATCACTTTCTTGTTGCCCGTGTATACTTTCGTCGTCCGCGTAAGCGGCGATACGATGTCGTATTCGTGCCAGACGATCCCTTTTACCTCGCCCTTCGCCACGACCGCCTTGCCGTTCGCCGCGTCGCCGAGAAGGCCCGAGATCAGAACGTCGCCCTGCTTGACCTTCATGTTCGGCCGGACCACCGGATTGCCGGACTCCGCCATGACCTTCGTGACGACCGCGTCCGTGGAGGCGACGAGATGGCGGGGATTGAGCAGAACCTTCGGTTCCGGCGTCGCCGATTCCACGATCCGGATCGTCACGTGCGTGCCCCGTTTCTCCACGCCGATCCACGCCGCCCCGGGCAGCTTCTGCGCGAGATGGCGCGACAGGACCGACGAGTCCTCCAGCCGGAACGACCATTGGAACGGGTACAGTCCCTCCGCCTTGGCCGCCTGCAGGATCTGCTCCTCGGACAGCTTGTCGTTGCCCTGCACGTCGATCGACCAGACGAGCGAGGAGAGCAAGTACATCCCGACGAAGAACAGGACGAGCCCCGCCGCAAAAAAAACGCGCTTCCGCATCCGCTGCAGCCAAAACGGCATGCCGAGCCGCTCCCGGACATGCACCCGGCAGCCTGTCCGCTTCAGCAGCGGCCGCAAGCGGAAAAAGTCGCCCAAGACGACGTAGCCCAACAGCTCGCCTTCCTTCGTGCGGCGAATGGACCACAGCCGCAGTCCATCCGCGAGCGCTTCGTTCACGAGCCGCTCCGTCTCCTGGCCGCGTATGGTGACCGCGACGTAGCCCCGCAGCCATTGCATCCATGTCGCATCCATTTGTACGCCCCCTTATTCTCGGACCTCGATATTTTTGATGATGCCTTCCACGAACACTTCTTCCGTCCAAATGGTACGAATGACCAGGTCGCTCCCGGTCACCTCGAGTTCGCCTTTGCTCAGGGCCAGTCGCAGCTTGTCGCTGGAGAAATGCAGGACGCCGCGATGGTTCTCAATATACAGCTGCCGATCGCCGATCATCGTGAGACGGGGCAAATCCATAACGACGTCCTGCGGCAGGTCCAGCAAATCGGCAGCCATTTTTCGAAGTTTGCGGTTGATGCGGCGCATCCTGGCAGAGGCCCCCCTTCCCGTACTGTACCAAACTATGCGGGATGAGTCGGAAATATGAGAACGGCGAAGCCTCTCGCGAGCCGGCCCCGCAAATAAAAAAGCACCCGTTCCGAAAGGAACGGATGCTTGCGGCGAACGCCGGTTACTTCTGCTTGAGCGGCCGCTTCGATCTGGGCGGGCCGAGCACCTCGGACATGACGAACGCCTGCCGCAGGTCTTGGCCGCGCGGCGCGCGGAACGTCGCGCCGTCCGGCTGCGGCCGAGCGGACGCCGGAAGCGGCGAGCCCGCGGACGGCTTCGGCCGCGCCTCGGCGGCCCGCTCCGCTTCGAGCGCGCGTCCCAGCAGCGTTTCGCCGGTCAGCTCGGCGCCGACGTTTTCCTCGCTTGCGGTGCCGCCAGAGGGCTTCAGGTGCGACGTATACACCGAGCCGCCCAGAGGGCCGGACGTTTCCGGCGGCGCGACGAAAGGCCGGCCGGTATCCGGCTGCGCCTGCTGCGGAACCGGGCGGGCGTGCGGCCGCTGCGGCTGCGCCGGCCGGTCGGCTTGCGGCCGGGCTTGCGGCCGTCCGGCCGGTCCGCCGCCGAACGGCGGCATCCGGTTGCCGCCGGGGTTTTGCTTGCCGCGCGCCTTGTTCAGCAGCGAAAGCAGGATCCCCGCGATGATGATGACCACGTAAATATTCGAGAACAGCAGCTTCAGCAGCTCTTCCATGCGGTTACCTCCCCGTCCGGATCAAGCCGCGAAAGGCTGGCGGCCATTACCGCTCATCCTTCTCGGTCCCGTCTTTGCCGATCGAATTCCGCATGCTCGTATCGGCTTCGATGTTTTTGAAGTTCATGTAATCCAGCACGCCGATTTTGCCGGACTTGAGCGCCTCGGACATGGCGAGCGGCACTTGGGACTCCGCTTCCACGACGAGCGCGCGCATCTCGACGACGCGGGCTTTCATCTCCTGCTCCTGCGCGACGGCCATGGCGCGGCGTTCTTCCGCCTTCGCCTGGGCGATCCGTTTGTCGGCTTCCGCCTGCTCCGTCTGCAGATGGGCGCCGATGTTTTTGCCGACGTCGACGTCCGCGATGTCGATGGACAGAATTTCGAACGCCGTTCCGGCATCGAGCCCCTTGCCGAGCACCGTACGGGAAATGAGATCCGGGTTTTCAAGCACGTCCTTGTGCGACTCGGATGAACCCACCGTCGTGACGATGCCTTCGCCGACGCGGGCAATGATCGTTTCTTCGCCGGCGCCGCCGACGAGCCGGTCGATGTTCGCGCGCACGGTGACGCGGGCTTTGACCTTCACTTCGATGCCGTTCTTGGCGACCGCCGCGACGATCGGCGTCTCGATGACGCGCGGGTTGACGCTCATCTGCACGGCCTGCAGCACGTCGCGGCCCGCGAGATCGATCGCGGCGGCGCGTTCGAATTCCAGTTCGATGTTGGCGCGCTGCGCCGCGATCAAGGAGTTGACGACCCGGTCGACGTTGCCGCCGGCCAGAAAATGGCTTTCCAGCTGATTGATCGTGAGGCCGAGCCCGGCCTTGGTCGCCTTGATCAGCGGATTGACGATGCGGCTCGGGACGACGCGGCGCAGCCGCATGGCGACGAGCGTGATGATGCCGACGCGGACGCCGGACGCGAGCGCGGAGATCCACAGCATGATCGGGAAGAAGCTCAAAAATACGGAAATGGCGATTACGGCAAGCACGACGATGATAATGATTGTCACGGTAGGATCAAGCGTCACTGAAATCCCTCCAAATTATTCGTTCTCGTCTTTCGGCCTTACGACGACGCGGGTGCCCTCGACTTTGACGACCACCACGTCCGAATGCGGCGCGACGAACTCGCCGGACGTCACCACGTCGACGCGCTCGTCGCCGAAGCGCGCCGTGCCGGCCGGCCGCAGCGGCGTCAGGGCGATGCCGTGCCGGCCGAGATAGTCCGCCTTGTTCGCCGAGGAGCGGTACCCCTTGTCGGTCGTCAGCTGATCGCGCAGGATGAATTTGTTCCAGACGCCTTTATGCGCGAAGCGCTTCGCGACGAAGTAGACGATGACGGCCGCGGCGACGAGCGCGACGACGAGCGACAGCAGCGCGGACTTCGGATTCGGCGCGGCCAGCAGCACCCCCGCGACGAGCGCGGACGAGCCGAGAATGCCGAGAATGCCGAAACTCGGCAGGAAGAACTCCGAGACGAGCAGCAAGAGTCCCGCGATGAACAGCGCGACGTCCTCGAAGCCGGCGAACCCCGTTACGTAGTGGCCGAAGAAATAAAGCACGAACGCCAGCGTGCCGATGACCCCGGGCGCCCCGAAGCCGGGCACCATGAATTCGATGGCGATGCCGGCGATGCCGATGATCAGCAGGATCGTCATGACGGCGGGATGCGTCAGAAAATCGCCGATCTTCTCCACCGCGCTCGCTTCGTAACGGACCACGTTCGGCTGATCCAGCTTCAAGCCGTCGATCGCCGCTTGTTCCGTGTCCGCCGTAAATTCGGCATAGCCGGCCTTGACCGCTTCCTGGGCGGTCAGCGTCAGCACTTCGCCCTTCGCCTTCGTGCGCCCGAGCTCCTTCAGCTCGACCGTCAGCGACGGATTGACCATGGCCGCGGCGATGTCGGGATTGCGCCCGTTCAGTTCCGCCGCGGATTTCATCGTCTCCGTCCAGAACGACACCGTCTTCGGATTGTCGACGAGCGTTCCGGTTTCGTCCACGACGGCCGCCGCGCCGATCGTGCTGCCCGGCTGCATGACGATCTGCTTCGCGTTCAGCGCGATGTACGTGCCGGCCGACACGGCCTTGCCCTGCACGAACGCGGTCGTAGGCACCTTGCTCTCGCGGATCAGCTCCCCGATGTCGAGCGCGCTGTCGACCCGCCCGCCGAGCGTGTTGAGCACGAGCAGCACCCGGCTCGCTTTCGCTTCCTCGGCTTCCTCGTAAGCCCGTTTCAAATGCTGGTACAGCCCGGATTCCACCGACCGGTCCGCGTCGACGACGTAAACCGTCGAGCCGACGGAATCGCCGGCGGCCGCGGCTTTCGCCGGCACGGCGGACGTTCCCGCGAGCGCGAATCCGAGCAGCACGGCGACGGGCAGCAGCCACCTGAAGTTCCAACGCTGGACTTGCCGCACATTAGCCCCTCCTTTGTACGCCTAACGAACGACGCAACCTACTCCTCTAGTACGGACGCGGCCCCGACATGTTTCACGCTTACGCATGCGCGGCTTCCTTCAGCCGGACCGCGGTCCAGTCCGTCCGGTAAAACCGGACCATGACCGACAGGCCGAACACCATCAAGAACGTATACAGCGCGAGCCAGGCGCCCATGCTCCCCCAATGGAACACGAAGATGAAGAGGTAGGCGAGCGGCACGAACAGAAACCAGCTGACAATGAAGGAGACCCGCAGCAGGAACGTCGTGTCGCCGATGCCGCGCAGCCCGCCCGCGTAGAAGTTCAGCAGGCCGTCGAAGATTTGCAGGTACGCGGACGCCTTGATCAAGTACGCGGCGAGCTGGTACACCTCGGCGTCGTTCGTATACAGATGCGTAATATGCTCGGCGAAAATAAATTCCCCCGTTCCGAGCAGGACGAGAAACGCGCCGCCCAAAATCGCGGTGTCCGTGCCGACGCGCCGGCCGAGCAGCGGCGTCCCTTTGCCCACGAGCTGCCCGACGAGGATCGTCGCGGTCGAGCCGAACGCGAAGGCCGGCATGAAGCCGAAAGACATGATGCTGAGCGCCACTTCGTTGGCCGCCAGCGCTTGGTCGCCGAGGCGCGCGACGAACGCCGTGAAGATGTACATCGAGAGGCTGAGCGAAAATTCCTGCATGCCGAGCTTGCCGCTCTCCTGCGCGATCAGCTTCATCTCGACCCATTTGAACGTAAGGGTCAAGTAACGCCGCGTCTGGAATTTCTTGTTCAGCACGACGAAGAAGATGAAGGCGCAAATGAGCGTTTGAGCGCTTTCGCCGATTAGTATGGCGTACCCCGCGCCCTTTAACCCCAGCTCAGGCAGGCCGAGCTTGCCGTACGTCAGCAGGTACGTCAGAAGCAGGATCGGCACGTTCGCCATCAGCGAGACGACCATGGACAACTTCGTCGCCCCGATGCCGCGCAGAAAGCCGTGAAACGCGAAATTGATGATGCCGAAGGACATGGCGTAGAACCGCAGCTCCAGGTAGTAGGTCCCCGTGTGCACGAGCTCCGACGAGCCGCCGGTCCAGCGCAGCACGTCATCGGCGCCTACCAGGCCGACGAACGCGATGAGCAGCGCGAACGCCAGACACATGTACATCGCGATGTAGGTGCGCTGGATGCCCCGTTTCATGTCGCCCGCGCCGTGATTTTGCGCGACGAGGTAATTGACGGTGTGTCCGATGCCGGAGAAAAGGGCGAAGGCGTTGTACATAATGATGTTGGAGACGCCGACGATCGCGATGATGAGCGAGCCGAGCTGCCCGACGATGATCAGATTGATCGTCCCGACGACGGTAGCGCTTGCAAAGGAAACCAAGGACGGAATGGCCAGCAGTAAAATTTCTTTCCAATTTCGCAGCATGGACGCGTAAGCCTCGTTTCGGTAGGTTAGCCCTAATTGTCGCCCACCTAAAGAGGGTGTGTCAATAGGGGCACGGTGCCCGGCAACACGAAAAAACACTCCCCCGGAAGGAGGAGTGTTTGGCTGTCAGCCTATGTTATTGCAGAAATTGCTGCACAAATGTGTTTACTAGTTTACCATCAGCACGCCCTTTGACTTTCGGCATAAGAGCGCTCATGACTTTCCCCATCTCGGCTTTCGAAGAAGCACCGGTTTCCTGGATGGTCTGCTGAACAATCAACTTGATCTCTTCTTCGGTCAGCTGCTGAGGCAGGTATTCACTAATAATTTCAATTTCTGCTGCGACACCTTTCGCAAGATCATCGCGGCCGGCTTTCTCAAATTCTTGGAGGGAATCTTTACGTTGTTTGATCTCACGACTTAAGATATCAAGCACTTCGGCGTCTTCAAGCGGAC
The DNA here is from genome assembly GCF_017652985.1 of Paenibacillus artemisiicola. Classification (GTDB taxonomy): domain Bacteria; phylum Bacillota; class Bacilli; order Paenibacillales; family Paenibacillaceae; genus Paenibacillus_Z; species Paenibacillus_Z artemisiicola. Next base: position 117,339 of record NZ_JAGGDJ010000003.1, on the reverse strand, counting down.
GTTTCAGCTCGATCTCTTGATTCTTGATGGATGCGCGGAGCATCCGAATCGTCGTGAGCTTGAATTTGTCCTGGCTCTTCATCGCCTGCTTCATATCGTCGTTCAATCGTTCGCTAAGGTTCATCGTGGAAGGATCCTCCTAAAACTTTCTCTTGCGCGCAGCCTCGGACTTCAACTTACGCTTGACACTAGGCTTCTCATAATGCTTGCGTTTCTTCACCTCGGCCAATACGCCATCCTTTGCGATGGTACGTTTGAAGCGGCGGAGTGCAGCATCGATCGTCTCGTTTTTGCGAACTTTTGTTTCAGACACCAGTTTTCCCTCCCTCCGAATCAGACCGTCCAAGAAAGTTAACACGGTTCATCAAATTTAATTATAGTTGATAACGAAAGGCAGTGTCAACTTGAACGGACATGCTATTTTTTTCACCTAATTAAGGCCCTTCAGCTTCGTCCCGCCGAGCAGGTGAAGATGCAGGTGATACACGACTTGTCCGCCGTCGCCGTTCACGTTGTTGACGAGACGGTAGCCGGATTCCGCGATGCCGAGTTCCCCCGCGATCTGCCGGGCGGCCGCGAACAGCTCCGCCATCAGCGCGTCGTCCTCGGACGTCACGTCGTTCATCGTCGGGATATGTTTCTTCGGGATGATGAGAATATGTACGGGCGCTGCGGGCTGGATGTCGCGGAACGCCACGACGCGGTCGTTCTCGAACACTTTGTTGGACGGAATGCCGCCCTCGATGATGCCGCAAAAAACGCAATCCATGCTTCAAGCTCCTTTCCCGCCGAAATCGGTGCTACCTAATCTCCATCATAACGAAAAAAAGTAAGCAAGTCCAATGCCGGAAACCAGCGTCCGGTCGATGAACGCTGGTTCGTCAGGACGGCGCGGCAGCGAAGGCCGCCAAGGCTTAATAAAACGGCAGCAGCGACAGGCCGACGAGCGCCGTGAGCGGGAATACCTGCCGGTAGAAACGGCGGCGCGGGAAGAACGGATACGGATACAGCGGCGGGAAAAACGGCCCCGGGACGAACGCGCGGTCCATGCCGCCGCAGTGCGGCACCGCCAGGCAGACGACCTCGTCGTCGATATGCTCGATGAAGCCGTCGCAGCACCAGCCGTCGTGCGTATGCGCGAGCACGTAACGGTGCATATGCTCGTGGCACCAATGCTTCATTTCATGCTTATGGACGTGATGCGTGCTCGGCTTCGGCGTCTCGATCGGCGCCGTCGATGTCTTCCCCGGCGGAGTCGGGATCGTACCCGTCGATTTCTTGCCGGTCGCGCCTTTGGAAGCTTTGCCGACCGGGGCAATCGTCGCGCCCTTCGACGACGGCTTGACGACCGGGGACGTTGTCACTTTCTTCTCCATCTCTCAACATGACCTCCTTCAATCTCTTACCATGATATTCGCCCGTGGGCAAATGGCGCCTATGACTGGGCAAAATAGGCGTTTACCCGGGAGGGATCGATGCCGATTCGATGGGAATATCAGCCGAAAACGAGATAGATCGGCCCTCTTGCCGCGCGTATAATGGAAAACGCGAGAGCGCGCGGCGACGCGGCGCTCCAAGGAGATCGGCCGTGCCGAAGGGGCTTCGGCGCCGGCTTGGCCGGCAAGGCCGACGATTCGTCGGAAGGAGACAAGCTGCATGAAAGTGGCGATTATCGGGGGCGGGCTTGCCGGATTGACGGCAGCCGCGTATTTGTCGGTCCGGCCGGACGTCGAAGGCGTGCTGTTCGAACGGAGTCCGCAGCTGGGCGGCCGCGCGTTTACCTACGAGAAGGCCGGCTTCACGCTCAATTACGGCGCGCATGCCGTCTACGGCTTGGACCGCCACACCCTCTCCGTGATGGAGCGGGAGCTGCATCTGCGTTTCGGGAGCAAGCAGGTCGACAAGCGGAAGGTCATGTACGAGAAAGGCGAACGGTTGACGCCGGCTCCGCTCGATTTCGTGAATCTGGTCAAGACGGATATTTTAAGCGCGAGGCAGAAGGTCCGTTTCGTCGGAGAGATTACGGCGATCATCGCGAACATTCATCAGCTCAAGCATTACGCAACGCTCGGGGATTACCTGCGGGAGTCCGGCGCGGACGAGGACGTCAAGGAGTTATGGGAGCATCTCGTATGCAGCAACTTCTTCATCGCGCCCGAGGACGCGCGCCGCGTGCCGGGACCCGTCATCGCCGACTATTACCACAACTTGTTCCTGTCCCAGCGTCCCGTCAACTACGTGCTCGGCAGCTGGGCCGTCATCACCGATCAGCTGCGCGACAAGATCGGCTTGTCCGCGCGCTGGGCGATCGCCCTGCAGGAAGGCGTCGACGGCATCCGCTACGAGCAAGGCAAATACGTCCTGACGACGAAATCGCGCGAGGAGGCGTTCGACCGGGTCGTCTTCGCGATGCCGGTCCAGCAGGTCGTCAAGCTGCTGCGCGGCACGCCGTGGGAGCCGTTCCTGGAGCCGTACGAACGCAATTCCGCCACGGAAGTCATGGTCTACGACGTCGGGCTGCATGCGGTCGTCGCCCGGCCGTTCAGCTACATCAGCGATATGAACCATAAGCTGTTCATCTCGGACGTGTCCGCGACGGACCACACCCTCGTGCCGGAGGGCGGGCAGCTGCTGCAGGGCATCGCCTACCTCAGCGATGAGCGCGGCGGCGGCGAAGCCGACCGGAAAGCGTATCTCGAGGAACGGACGGCGCAGATGGAAGCGCTGTTCGACCGCCACTACCCGGGCTGGCGGGATGCCGTCGCGGTCAAGCGCGTATCGAAGAAGTCCATGGTGCAGAGCGTCAAAAACGTCGCGGGCAACAAGCTGCTGCCGATCCGGATCGAAAGCATGCCGTTTTATTTTTGCGGGGACGGCTGCGAGGGCAAGGGCGAGCTGGCCGAGCGCGCGTTCTCGAGCGGCCGTCTGGCGGCTTGGCGCATCGCGGGCGAATTGGAAAAGCTGCACGCGAAGGTGTGACGGACGTCGCGGACGCGGGACGGAATGGATGGAACGACGGAATGGATGGAACGACGGAACGACGGAACGACGGAACGATGGAATGAAGGAACGACGGAATGAAAGAAATGGACGAAACGACGGAACGGACGGATTGGACGAAATGGGGTTGGGCGCAGTTCGGGGCGCAGTTCGGGGCGCAGTTCGGGGCGGAGTTGCGGCGTTATCTGGCGCAAGGCAGCATACCGGCAAAATTGAAACGCAAAAGACCGGCCGCGTTCCTCGGCAAGAGGAAGCGCGGCCGGTCTTTTTGATGCGAACGTCGATCAATCCTTGAACGCGAGGTCCGCGGGCTTGTTCATTTCCGTCAGCAGATTGCCCGCGGTCGACGGCCAGCTGGCGTCGACCAGGATGGCGAGCGATTGCTCCTTATTGACCGTATCGTGCTGAAAAGCCGACAGCTCCTGCTCGCAAGCCTTGAACACTTGCAGCAATTCGTTCAAGTAGGCTTGCTCCCCTGCCGTGAGCGGCCCGTCATGATTGCCGACCGCTTGCAGCGACGCCAGCGTTTGGTCCAGGAACTCGTCCGCGCCGCGCTTCGCCGCGAACTTCCGGCCGTTCGCGTCTTCCGCCGCCCGGATGAAGTCCGCCGCGGCCGCCGCTTGCCGGTAGGCGGCCAACAGCTTGCTCTTCGCCAGCATGCGATCCGCGATGTCTCCCTTCGCGAGCAGGCCGCCGGTATCGGCGGCGGCCTCGGCGAAGAACGCCTTCGCGCCGTTGCCGGAGCGAATGACCGCCGCGCCGCGGTCCTCCTTGGACGTCTGGTCGTTCTGAATGAGCTTGGAATATAAGAACACGTTGCCGATTAAGCTGACGGTCAACAAAATCAGCACGATCGGCGTGAAAATCGGCCTCTTGGCCTGCTGTTCTTCCACGAGACTGCCCCCTACGCACGCAAGTTCCGCCGGTCTGCGCGTTGATTCGCTCCCCCGGCATTCTCTCCCCTACGTTAGCGGTTTCCCTCCTAGAAATCAACCGGACGCGCCCAACGTTAACAGTTCCGTCACATCGTCTCCAGCTCGACCGCGCTCCCGCGGCCGAACGGCTCGGACGGGGTGACGATCAGCCGGCGCGGAAGCCTTGCCCGCAGCTCCGGCACGTGGCTGATGACCCCGACCGCGAGCGTCTCGTGGTGCAGCTTCTCGAGCGCGGTGATGACCGTGTCCAGCAGCTCGGGATCCAAGGTGCCGAAGCCTTCGTCCAGGAAGAAGAATTGGAGCGGGTACTTGCCCCGCAGCTGGATTTGGCCCGAAAGCGCGAGGGCGAGCGCCAGCGACGCGAGGAACGTCTCCCCGCCGGAGAGCGTCGACACCGGGCGGCGAAGGCCGCCCGCGGCATCGTCGCGGATGACGAAGCCCCCGCCGGAATCGACCTCGAGCGCGTAACGGCGCTTGGTCAGGAAGCCCAGCCGTTCCGAAGCGGCCCGGCACACCTGCACCAGCTGCTCCTCGGCGACGTATTCCACGAACGCGTTGCCGCGGAAGACGGTCTGCAGCGACTTCAGCCGGTTCGTCAGCCGCTCCATGGCCGAGCGCTTCGCCTCCAGCGCGAGCCACCGTTCCTGCTTGCTCCGCAGCGATTCCAGATCGCGTTCCGCCTTCGCGGCCGCCTGCAGGCACAGCTCGCCCGATGCGCGCCGCGCGGAAAGTTCGGCGGCGGAAGCCTCCCATTCCTCTTCCGTCAGCGTGCGGCCGCCGAGCTGTTCGCGCAGCAGGGACGCCTGCGCCGCCAGCTGCCGCTCTTCTTCCCGGTGCTTCGCCACGAGATCCGCGATCGCGCCCTGCCGATCCAGCATCGGCCGCAAGGCGTTCACTTCGTCCGCGCTTTCGAAAGGCGACCGTTCCAGGGCGGCCGTCCACTCGGCGCCGGCTTCGCGGCGGCGTTCCTCCGCGGCGCGTTCCGCTTCCGCCGCGCCGGTCCGCTGCTCGGCCGCCTGCTGCAGCTCCCGCTGGGCGTCTTCGTGACGCCGCGAGCGCTCGGCGGTCCGGGTTCGCAGCTCGGCAAGCTCTCGCTCCGCCTTGCGAATCAATTGGTCGGCCGGCTGTCCTTCGGTGACGGCGGACAGCCGCTGCCGCTTCTCGTCCAGCTGCTCGCGCCGTTCATGGAGCGACGCTTCCAGCCTGGCGGCTTCCAGTTCGGCCTCGTTCGCGAGCCGCTCGCTCTCTTCCTTCGTCCGCGCCGTCTCCTCGATGTACGTGACGCTGCGGTCCAATCGGCCGCGCAGCTCGTCCGCTGCGGCTTCCCGCCCGTCGAGCGCCAGCAGCGCCGCCTCCGCCGTATCCGGGCGAAGCTCCGGCCCGAGCTGGGCCGCCCATTCCGCGAGCTCCCGCTCCAGCGCTTGCCGGCATTGCGCGTCATGCGCCCGCGCGCGGTCGGCCAGCGCTTCCTGCGTCGCGCAAGCCGCCGCGCTCTGCTCGAGCCGGCGCTCCGTCTCCGCGCAGCGGGCGCGCGCGGCGGCGGCGCGGGGCCGGGGCGAGGGGCCGGGCGGCCGCGCCACGCGCCCCGGGGCGCCCGGCCCGCCCGCCCATTTTCCCGGCGAGGCCGCCCGCCCCCCCGGCGCGCCCGTCCCCGCACGGGACGCGGCCCCCCCCCCCCCCCGACATGCCGTCGTTCGGCGGCGGCCGGGGCGGCCAGCGTCCGCAAGGGGGCGACGGCGCCCAGGTCCAAGGCGGTCAAGGCGGCGGCCAGCGCGGCAATTGGCAGGGCGGCGGCAAGGCGAACGGCGACGGCGCGCAAGGCCAGACGGCGGGCGGTCAAGCCGGGAACGGCCAAGGCGCGGCGGCCGGCGGCCAAGGCCAGGGCCAAGGCCAGGGCCAAGGCCGCGCGGGCGGCGGACGGTTCGGCGGAGGCGGCTTCATGAACGCGATGAAATTCGAGGACGCGCAGACCACCGTACCCGTGAACGCCGATACCCGGATCGTGAAGTTCGGCCGCGGGCAGAACGGGATGACGACCGACGCCTTGAAGGCGACCGATCTGCAGGCGGGCGACGTGCTGATGGTCTGGCTCGGCGCCGACAACAAGACGGCGGGGTACATCCGGCTTCAATTCAATCCGGCCGACATGGGCAACGCGGGAAAGGCAGGTAACGGACAATGAGAAAATGGTGGCTGCTTGGCATCGGCGCGCTGATCGTCGCCGCGGGCGTCTTCTATTATATGAAGCGCGACACGAAGGCGGCGGCTCCGGCGCCGACCGTCCAGACGACGCGCGTCACGAAGGGAACGATCGAAGTGAGCGTCAGCGGCACGGGAAGCCTGGCGCCGATCGACAAAGCGACGGTCAAAGCGACCGAGCAGGGCACCGTCGGGAAGGTCAACGTGGCGGAAGGCTCGGTCGTGAAGAAGGGCGACGTTCTCCTGACGGTCGAAGGCGAGGACAATAGCGACAAGATCAAGTCGGAGCAGTTGAACCTCGAGAGCCAGCTGCTTGACTTGTCGGACACGCAGAACAAGCTGAAGACGGCAACGGACGACGCGAGCATCGACAGCATTAAGCTGAATTTGAAGAAAATGCAGCTGCAAATCGACCAGACGCGCGAAAACATCGCGGATCTGCAGGACGCGGAGACGGGCAGCACGATTACGGCGCCGATCGACGGCACGGTAACGGCGCTGAACGTGACGGCGGGCGACTCGCTCAATCCGTCCGCCGAGCTGATCGACATTTCCAATTACGCGAAGCTGCAGATGGTCGTCGGCATCGACGAGCTGGACATCGCGAAGGTGAAGAAGGACCAGTCCGCGACGATTTCCGTCGAAGCGCTGTCCGACAAGACATACACGGGCAAAGTCGTCAAGATCGCCGACGAAGGCACGTCGAGCAACGGCGTCGCGTCGTTCGACGTGACGGTCGCGCTGGATAAGGCGGACGGCTTGAAGAGCGGCATGTCGGCCGAAGCGAGCATCGAGGTCGAGAAGAAGGAAAACGCGCTGATGCTGCCGATCGACGCGGTGCAGTCGCTGGGCGGCCGGTACATGGTATTCGTGCCGTCCGAAACGGCAGGTACGGGCGCGGCAGGCGGCCAAGGCGCGGCAGGAAGCCAAGGCGCGGCAAGCGGCCAAGGCGCGGCGAGCGGTCAAGGCGCGGCAGGCGGCCAAGGCGCGGCAGGCGGCCAAGGCGCGGCAGGCGGCCAAGGCGCGGCAGGCGGTCAAGGCGCGGCGAGCGGTCAAGGCGCGGCAGGCGGCCAAGGTGCCGCAGGCGGTCAGGGCGGCGGCTACGGCGGCCGGGGCGGTTACGCCGGCGCGCAAGGCGGCGGCCGAGGTCAAGGCGGCTATGGCGGTTTCGGCGCCGGCGGCGGCTACGGCCGCACGGGCACGGGCAGTAACCGCAGCGGCGCCAGCGGCGCGGGCAGCCGCTTCGGCACCGGCACGCCGAAGGTCATCACCGTCGGCATTCATAACGAGGATTACATCGAAGTGCTCACCGGTCTCGCGGAAGGCGACCGCGTCATTTTGCCGACGGTCGTGACGTCCTCCTCCTCGAACCAGCAGCAGGCTGGCGGGTTCGGCGGGGGCGGCCTCGGCGGCTTCGGAGGCGCGGCCATCGGAGGCGGCGGCTTCGGAGGCGGAGGCGGCTTCGCGGGCGGCGGAGGCGGCCGTACCACGACGCGGACGACGGGCGGCGGAGGCGGCGCCGGCGCGGGCGGAGGGACGCGCTGATGGAAGCGGCACGCGAACCGCTCATCCGGATCGAGACGCTGTCGAAGCTGTACAAGATGGGCGGCGAGACCGTCCACGCGCTGAACGAGATTTCGATGCGCGTCGAGCACGGCGATTTCCTGGCCATCATCGGTCCTTCCGGGTCCGGGAAGTCGACGCTGATGAACGTCATCGGCTGCCTCGACGCGCCGAGCTCGGGCAAGTATTGGCTGGACGGCGAAGAAGTCAGCCGGCTGCGCGAAGGCCGGCTGGCGGAGATCCGCAACCGGAAGATCGGCTTTATTTTCCAGGGCTTCAATCTGCTCAGCAAGTTGTCGGCGCTCGAGAACGTCGAGCTGCCGCTCATCTACCGCGGCGTGCCGGCCAAGCTGCGCCGGGAGCAGGCGATCGAGGCGCTCGGCAAGGTCGGCCTCGAGGGCCGCGTCAAGCATAGGCCGAGCGAGCTCTCCGGCGGCCAGCAGCAGCGCGTCGCCATCGCGCGGGCACTGGCCGGCAATCCGCCGATCCTGCTGGCGGACGAACCGACGGGCGCGCTCGACACGCGCACCGGCGCCGAGGTCATGGGCCTCATGCAGGAATTGAACCGGCAGGGGCATACCATCGTTCTGATCACGCACGACATCGCCATTTCCAAGCAGGCCAGACGTGTCGTTCGCATCCAGGACGGCCAAATCAGCGAAGAAGGCGGTGACAGTCGTGAATATCGGGCAAGCCTTCAAAATGGCGGGTAAAAGCATTCTGGCGAACAAAATGCGTTCCCTGCTCACCATGCTCGGCATCATCATCGGCGTGGCCGCGGTCATCGCGCTCGTCGGCGTCGGCCAGGGCACGACGAAGCAGGTCACCGACCAGGTGCAGAGCCTCGGCACGAACCTGCTGACCGTCAGCATCACGGGGCGCGGCTCCAAGACGACGCTCGATTACAAGGAAGCGGAGGACATCACGAACACGTCCGACATCGAGTTCGCCGCGCCGTACAACCAGCAGAACGCGACCGTGAAGAACGGCGGCAGCAGCACGAGCGTCAGCGTCGTCGGGACGACGGCCGACTACATGGACGTGAAGGATTACAGCCTGGCCCAGGGCCGGTTCGTCGCGCAGATCGACCTCGATTATTACCAGAAAATCGCGGTGCTCGGCTCCACGACGGCGACCGACCTGTTCGGCACGACGAACGTCGTCGGCCAGTCGTTCCTGATCAACGGCGTGCGTTACAAGGTCGTCGGCGTGCTGGCGACGAAGGGCAGCTCGCTCACCGGCTCCAACGACGAGATCGTCATCATCCCGATCACGACCTCCGAGCGGCTGTTCAAGTCCAAAGGGGTCAAGTCGATCAACGTGCAGGTGGCGGACCCGAAGAAGATGGACGCCGTCATGGCGGAGCTCGAAACCGCGCTTGGCAAGAAGTTCCGCGGCGACACGAACAGCTACCGCGTGTTCAACCAGCAGGACCTGCTCGACTCGTTCAGCAGCATCTCGGATACGCTCTCGCTCGCGCTCGGCGGCGTGGCGGCGATCTCGCTGCTCGTCGGCGGCATCGGCATCATGAACATCATGCTCGTGTCCGTCACGGAACGGACCCGGGAGATCGGCATCCGCAAGGCGATCGGCGCGAAGAAGCGGGACATCATGATCCAGTTCCTGATCGAATCGATCGCGCTGAGCGGCCTCGGCGGCCTGCTCGGCATCGGCATCGGGCTCGGGACGGCGCAATTGCTGCAGAAGTTCGCGAGCATGACCGTCGTCGTGTCCATTCCGATCATGGGCCTCGCGTTCGGCTTCTCGGTATTCATCGGCGTCGTGTTCGGCCTCTTCCCGGCGAACAAGGCGTCCAGCCTGCGGCCGATCGAGGCGCTTAGATTCGAATAGCGCACAACGCCGCTCGCGCCCATGAGGCGCGGGCGCGGCACGCGCGCACCAAGCGGCCGGACGGGGATATTCCCCCGTCCGGCCGCTTTTTTTCGCGTCCGCGAAGGGCGCCATTTTTAGCTATCCGGCCGCGCTAATTTTATATTTACGGGCTGACGGGCCTCCTATAGAGTAGGGGGAAGAAGGCTCAATCTCACGTAAAGAGGTGCTTCATGAAGTCGAAATTCACGTATACCCCGCCGGCCAACGGCTATCCCGAGTGGAACAATAACCCGGATATTTTCGAGCTGAACCGGATGAAGGCGCATGCGACGCTGATCCCGTTCGCCTCCGTCGAGGAGGCGCTGCGGGGCGACCGCTCCGCTTCGCGCAGCCGCTTGTCCCTGAACGGCACGTGGAAATTCGCGTTCGCCGAGAATCCGGCGTCGCGCATCGCCGATTTCCATGCCGACGCTTACGACCATTCGGACTGGGCCGACATCCAAGTGCCCGGCCATTGGCAGCTGCAGGGCTACGATTATCCGCAATACACGAACATCCGCTATCCGTGGGAAGCGTCGGAAGATCTCGTGCAGCCGTTCGCGCCGACCAAGTACAATCCCGTCGGTTCGTACGCGCGCACGTTCGAGGTGCCGGCCGAATGGGACGGACAGCCGGTGTTCATCAGCTTCCAGGGCGTCGAGTCCGCCTTCTACGTCTGGGTGAACGGCGACCTCGTCGGCTACAGCGAGGACACGTTCACGCCGGCCGAGTTCGACCTGACGCCGTACCTGCGTCCGGGCGCGAACAAGCTGGCCGTCGAAGTGTACCGCTGGTGCGACGCGAGCTGGCTGGAGGACCAGGATTTCTGGCGCATGAGCGGCATCTTCCGGGACGTCTATCTGTATACGGCGCCGAAAGCGCACATCTACGATTTCTTCGCGGTCACGGAGCTGGACGGGGACTACCGCGACGCGGAGCTGAAGCTGCGCGCGACGCTGCTGAATTATTTCGCGCAGGATCTCGGCACGGTGACCTTCGAGGCGCAGCTGTACGACCGGGACCGCCAAGCCGTGCTGCCGCAGCCGGTGACGGTATACGCCGCGATGGGCAAGGACAGCGAGGAGCTGGAGATCGAAGCGTCGGCGAACGTCGCGAATCCGCTGAAATGGAGCGCCGAGCACCCGAACCTGTACACGCTCGTCCTCTCCCTGAAGGACGCGGAAGGCCGCCTGCTCGAGACGGTCGGCAGCCGGATCGGCTTCCGCAAGTTCGAGATCAAGGATAAGCTGATGCTGATCAACGGCAAGCGCATCGTGTTCAAGGGCGTCAACCGCCACGAATTCTCCAGCCGGACCGGCCGGGCGCTCGGCTACGAGGACATGCTGACGGACGTCAAGCTGATGAAGACGCACAACGTCAACGCGGTGCGGACGTCGCATTACCCGAACAGCCCGCTCTGGTACGAGCTGTGCGACGAGTACGGCTTGTACGTCATCGACGAGACGAATCTGGAGACGCACGGCAGCTGGGAATACAACTCGCCGGTGCTGAAGCCGAGCTTCGTGCCCGGCAGCGACCCGGCCTGGACGGCCAACGTGCTCGACCGCGCCAATTCCATGATGCAGCGCGACAAGAACCATCCGTCCATCCTCATCTGGTCGCTCGGCAACGAATCGTTCGGCGGCGATAATTTCGTCCGCATGCACGACTTCCTGCGCGAGGCGGATCCGTCGCGGATCGTCCATTACGAAGGCGTCACGCAGTGGCGGCCGTCCGACGCGGCGACCGACGTGGAGAGCCAGATGTACACCCCGCCTTCCAAAGTAGCGGAGTACGGCGCCCATCCAAATTCGCCGAAGCCGTTCATTCTATGCGAGTACAGCCACGCCATGGGCAATTCGTGCGGCGGTCTTCATCTGTACACCGAGCTGTTCGACAAGTTTCCGCTCGTGCAAGGCGGCTTCATCTGGGACTGGATCGATCAGGCGATCTGGACGACGAACGCGGAGGGCGCCGCGTACCTCGCCTACGGCGGCGATTTCGGCGAGCAGCCGCATGACGGCAACTTCTGCGGCAACGGCTTGATCTTCGCGGACCGCACGGCGTCGCCGAAGCTGCTGGAAACGAAGCGCTGCTACCAGAACGCGGACGTGACCGCCGTCGATCTGAGCCGCGGCGTCGTCTCGCTGCGGAATAAGTTCCTCTTCACCGACTTGAGCGCGTTCGCGCTGCGCTGGTCCGTCGCGTTCGACGGCATCGAAGCGGCGAGCGGCAGCCTGGACGCCGCGGCGGCGCCGGGCGAATCGGCCGAGCTCGCGATCCCGCTCCCGGGGCGGACGGGCGAAGAAGGCGAAGCCGTCCTGACCGTGAGTCTGCACACCAAGTCGGACTCGCCGTGGGCCGATGCCGGCCATGAGGTCGCCTTCGGGCAGTTCGTGCTGCCGGAAGCGCAGGGCGTCGCCGCAACCGTCGGACGCGCGGACATCGGTTCGGGCACGGTGGAAGCCGCCGAGGAAGGCGGCCGGCTCGTCGTGCGCGGCCAAGGCTTCTCCGCCGCCGTCGATCTCGGCCACGGCGGTCTCGTCTCGTACATCGCGAACGGCACGGAGCTGATCCGCGGCGCGCTCGCGCCGAACTTCTGGCGCGCGTACACGGACAACGACCGCGGCAGCAAGCAGCACGAGGTCAGCGCGACCTGGCGTTCCGCCGGCGAAGAGCGCTCGCTTCGCGCGCTCGCCTGGGACGCGCGGCCGGACCGCGTCATCGTGCGCGCGGCGTTCACGCTGCCGACGACGGCGGAATCCCGCTGCGACGTGACGTACGAGATCCGCGGCGACGGCGCGATCGAGGTCGGCCTGCGGCTCGAGCCGGGCGAAGGGTTGCCGGAAATTCCGGAAATCGGCCTGATGCTCACGATGGACGGCTCGTTCGACCGGCTGGCCTGGTACGGCAAAGGGCCGCACGAATCGTATTGGGACCGCCAGCACGGCGCCAAGCTCGGACGTTACGAAGGCACCGTCGCGGAGCAGTTCGTGCCGTACCTGCGCCCGCAGGAGTGCGGCAACAAGGTCGGCGTCCGCAGCGCCGAGCTCGCGAACGGGGAGGGGGCGGCGCTGCGGATCGCGGGCGAGCCGCAGTTCGAGCTGAACGCGCTGCCGTACGCGCCGCAGGAGTTGGAGACGCACGACCATGTCTACAAACTGCCGGCCAGCGACAAGACGGTCGTCCGCATCAACCACAAGCAAAGCGGCGTCGGCGGCGACGACAGCTGGGGCGCGAAGACGCATCCGGAGTACGTGCTGCACGCGAACCGCACCTACGCGTTCCGCTTCACGCTGAAGGGCAGCGCCGAATAAGCGAACGAAAAAAGCGCCTCCGGCGCGGGCCGCATACTTGCGTATGCCGCCCGCGGGGGCGCTTTTTCTTTTGGCATTATCGAAGGGGAGGACCCGAGCTCAAGCGAGAAGGACGGTGAACCGGCATCCCGCGCTTGGCCGGGGCGGCGGCGCGAATGGGGCAGGCTCGTCCGGCGCGCGCGCGGCTACTCGTCGACGATGACGCCTTGGCCGGCTTCCAGTCCTTTGACGACCTCGACCTGATCGCTCGTCTTCAGCCCGGTCTCGATATCGACTTCTTTGACCCGGTTGTTCTCGATCGTCTCGACGTAATCGCGGCCGAACATCGATTTCAACGCGTCGCGCGGGATGATGAGGACGTTGTCCCGCTTCTCGATGAACAGCTTGAAATCGGCGTAGGTGCCGATCTGAATCGGCGTGCCGGGATTCTTCAAGGCAATGACGAGCGACTTGGAATTGCGGCGGTTCACCTCGTCGTCGTCGCTCTTCGGCGCGGTCGCCGGCGTCTGCACGACGGTGCCTTCGTACGCCTTCTTGTCGAGCGTGAGCGAAACCGCCGTTCCTTTCTGAACCGGCCGGAGCTTCGTGGCGTCGGTCGCGTCGTAGACGAAGTTGACCTTGCCGGGATCGGAGATGACCGCCATCGCGATGTTGGCCTCCACCGCTTCGCCCGGCTTCATATCGTTCAGGTACGTGATCAGCCCGTCCGCGGGCGCGAACAGCAGGGCTTTGCGGTATTGCTCCTTCAGCGCGTTCAGCTGCAGCTGTTCCGCGTCCAAGTCGATTTTCGCCAGCGAGACGGCATCCTTGCCCGCATTTTGCTTGACGGCGTCCTGATAGCGGATGGTGCGCTGCTCGACGGTGAGCTCCTGGAGCTTCAGCCGCATCGGCAGGTCGCCGGTATCCAGCTCCGCGATCGGCGCGCCGGCTTTGACCGTATCGCCTTCGGCGACGTACAGCTTCTTCAGAATCCCGCCGGATTCCGGGAACGAGACGGTCCGGTTCTCCTCCGATACGGCCGTAGCCGTCGAAGACAGGTACAGCTCCAGGTTGCCGCGGGTGACGGGCTCCGTGACGTGTTCCTCCGCCTTGCTCGTCAGCGCGGGGGGATCGAGCGGTTCTTCTTCGCTCGGCAGCAGCGAACAGCCGGCGAGCAGCGACAGCCCCGCGCAGAAGGCGGCGGCCCGCGCCAAATAAGGGCGGCGTTTGGTAGTCGTCGGGTAAGCCATAGGCTGGAAAGGTTCTCCCCTCGTCGTAAAATAAACGTCATACTTTATTTGACAAATTTGCTTATTCAAGCATAAACCCGGACCCGTGGAGTGTCAATGTGCGCGCTTCCATTTTGTTCGGCGGCGGGGAGCCGGGACGGCGGTTCGAGGCCGCGTTTCTACTAAAAGAGCGCCTGACGCGCATGCGGGGACGAACGGCCGATTGCGGGGGGCGTTAAGGCGCCAAAATCTTCCTAACGGCCAATTGTCACCCCTTTGGCGCTGTGCTATGGTAGCAAATGAACGTTTCGATATCGGATCAGATAAAGGTGGTAGGCACTATGACGACAGCTTCCGCGCGGACGGCCGCGCTGCGGACGGGCACGGTCTATGCCGTGCTCTTCGCGATCAGCGCCGTGCACTTGTTGAACGATACGATGCAGGCGGTCGTAAGCGCGCTGTTCCCGGTGTTCCAGGATTCGCTTCGCCTCACGTACGGGCAGATGGGGTGGATCGCGTTTACGCTCAACATGACGTCCTCCGTCATGCAGCCGGTCGTGGGCTACTTCTCGGACAAACGGCCGATGCCGTGGATGCTTCCGGTCGGCATGGGGCTGAGCCTCGCCGGCATGGCGGGCCTCGCGTTCGCCCCCGGCTTCTTCTACGTGCTGCTCGCGGTCGTCTTCATCGGCCTCGGCTCCGCGGTGTTCCACCCGGAGGGCTCGCGGGTCGTGTACTTCGCCGCGGGCGGCCGGCGCGGGCTCGCGCAGTCGATCTATCAGGTCGGGGGCAACGCCGGCAGCTCGCTCGCGCCGCTCATGACGATCTTCATCTTCCTGCCGCTCGGCCAGCCCGGCGCGATATGGGGGACGCTGCTGGCCGCCGCCGCGATCGCGATTCTCCTCCGCGTCGTGCCGTGGTACAAGACGCAGCTGGAGCGGCACGGCAAGCCCGTCAAGAAGGCGAAGGCGGCCGGAACCGCGGTCGCTGCCCCGGCCAAAGGGCGCTCCGTCATCGCGTTCGCCATGACGATTCTCGTGCTGCTCGTCTTCGCGCGCTCGTGGTACGTCAGCGGCATCTCGAGCTTCTACAATTTCTTCGCCGAGGAGACATACGGCCTGTCCGTCCGGGCGGCGCAGGTGCCGATCTTCCTGTTCATGGCCGCGGGCGTGCTCGGCACGTTCTTCGGCGGCGTGCTGGCCGACCGGTTCGGCCGCAAGCGGATGATCGTCTTCTCGATCGGCGGCGCCGCGCCTTTCGCGCTGCTGCTGCCGCATGTCGCGCTCGGCTGGGTCTATCCGATCAGCCTCGCGCTCGGCTTCATCCTCATGTCCGGCTTCTCGGTCAGCGTCGTGTACGCGCAGGAGCTCATTCCGAACAACGTCGGCATGGCGTCGGGGCTCATCACGGGGCTGGCGTTCGGGATGGGGGCGCTCGGCGCGATCGTGCTCGGCAACCTGGCGGAAGCTTGGGGGCTGCCCAAGGTCATGACCTATTCCAGCGTCCTGCCGCTGATCGGGCTGTTGGCGATGCTGCTGCCGCCCGACCGGCGCGAAGCGGCATAGAGGCGGAATAGAGGCGGCTTAGAGGTAGTATAGAGGTAGCATAGAGGTAGCATAGAGGTAGCATGAAGGTAGAATAGACGTAGCATAGAGGTAGCATAGAGGTAGCATGAAGGTAGAATAGACGTAGCATGGAGGTAACATAGAGGTAGATTAGAGGTAGAATAGAGGCGGAATCGCACGGTGGCGAGGCATGCAGGCAGGATTAGCCCAAAACGGGATCAAACAAGGACGGTTCCCACAGTGAGCCCACAAGCGAAAGGGTGAATAGCGCATGAGCCAAGCTTTGATCGCCGCCGCCGGGCGCGGAGACGCCGCGGAAGTCCGGCGGCTGCTCGCGGAGGGCGCGGAGGTGAACGCGCGGGACGCTCGGGGACGGACGGCGCTTCTCGCCGCCACGCATGCCGGCGATGCCGAGGCCGCGCGGCTCTTGATCGACGCCGGCGCCGATCTTGACCTGCAGGACGCGATCTTGGATAACCCCTTTCTGTACGCGGGGGCGCAGGGGCGGCTCGAGATCTTGAAGCTGCTGATCGCGGCGGGGGCCGACGCGAAGCGGACGAACCGGTACGGGGGCGTCGCGCTGATTCCGGCCTCCGAGAAGGGGCACGCGGAAACCGTCCGGACGCTGCTCGAGACGACGGACGTCGACGTCAACCACGTCAACAACCTCGGCTGGACGGCGCTGCTGGAGGTGGCCATCCTGAGCGACGGCGGACCGCGGCATCAAGAGATCGCGCGCCTGCTGCTTCAGCACGGCGCGGACCCGCGTCTGGCCGACCGGGACGGCGTAACGGCGCTAAGGCATGCCGAACGGAACGGCCTGACGGAGATTGCGCGCATCCTGCGGGGGGCGGAGCCTGGAGCGCGCTAAGGAATAGGGGATTGCGGCAGCAGGACGGCGGAAATACCCGTTCACGGCTGCCGCTTTTTTATGCCTTGCCGCACGCGATCCGAAAATAATTGTTCGGCCTAGAAGGAATTACCACTCAAAAAGGCGAATGTATATTCGCATTCAGGCGTTGATTTTGAGGAGGGGAATCGAATGGCCAAACAAATCGGCAGCTCGCTCAGCGTGCTCGCCGTATCGGATCTCGCCCGTTCGCGGGCGTATTACCGGGACGTGCTTGGCTTCGACGTGACGGATTGGTGGGCGGAGCGCGACGGCTTGAACGGCATGGCGCTCAAGCTGCATCAGGCGCCGGAGGGGTTCAAGCCGGTGCCGAATCCGCCGGAGCCCGGCGCGGACACGGGCATCGACGTACAGGGCTACACGGATACCTGGGCGGGACTTGACGCGTTGTACGAGGAGTTCAAAAGCAAAGGCGCGTCGTTCGCCCGCGAGCCCGTCGTCTATCCGGACTTCGGACCGTGGAAGGAATTCGTCGTCGAGGATCCGGACGGCTACCATCTCGCGTTCGGCGGCGTCGACGGCGGACGGGCGCATTGCAGCATCCGGCCGCAGATCGATTCGGCGATCCTATGGGTGCGCGACCTCGATCGGGCGGTCGACCGTTACGCCAAGCTGATGGGCCTGCCCGTCCGCGAAGAGGACCGTTTCGGCAAGCTGCATCTGTTCCGGCTGGACAACGGCACGCATCTGATGCTCGATTCGCACGGCATGGAGGGCGCGCCCATCCCGGAGCGCGGACCTTCGCTGAAGCTGGCGGCGACCGATATCGAGCGGGCCAAGCGGGAGGCGCTCGGCCACGGTTTCGAGCTCGCGTTCGACGTGCGGCGCCTGCCGACGGTCGCGTATTTCAATCTTCGCGATGAAGACGGCAACGTCGTGACGGTGACGCAGGAGCTCGTCACATCTTAATTCGGGAGGCGGAGAGACGATGAGGGTAGTAATCGTGGAGAGGCCGGCGATGCGCGCGGCGGTCATCCGCTCGGAGCTCGGCGGCGAAGGCACGCGCCGCGCCTGGCGGGGCGTCCAAGCGCTGCTGAACGGCCACCCCGCCGTGGCGAACGCGGAATACGGGCTGGTGTTCATCCCGGAATGGCAATGGGCGGACGGCGTGCGCGAGCTGTGGACCGGCGTCGAGATCACGGATGCCGGGGCGCTTCCGGACGGCGTGGAGACGATCGCGATTCCGCCGCGCAAATACGCCAAGCTCACGATCCGGGGGAATAGCGGAGCGATGGAGGACGGCTATGCGTTTCTGGCGAAATGGTTCGAACGGACGGGCATCGCGCGGGACGCGGACGAGGGCTCGTTCGGGTTCGAGGCGAACCGCTTGAAGCCGGTCGATCCGTTCGCGATTCCCCGTTCGGAGATCGCTTGGTTCGATTACGACATCTACGCGCCGATCAAGGACGGCGACGCGCTCGACCCGGACCCGCATCCGCGCGTCGAAAGCATCGCTCTCGCCGCGGAACCGGCGCGCCGGATCGTCGGCGTCGAGCGGTTCGTGGCGCAGGGAGACGGCGAGAACGCCGCGGAAGCCATTCCGGCGATCCGGGAGCAGTTCCTTCGCTTGAGCGAAGGATGGGCCGGCACGGGCGGCCGCGAAGCGGAGTTCGGCTTGTTCACGTACGCGCCGCCCTTCGGTCCGGACCAAAGCTTCCTGTACCTGGCCGGCGTCGAGATTCCCGCGGACGACGAGGGTCCGATTCCGGCGGGCATGACCGCGCGGACGATTCCGGCCGGCGAATTCGCCGCCGTGACGTACCGCGGGCCGCTGGCCGAAATCGGGCAGGCGCGGGGGTTCTATCATGGGAGCTGGCGCGGGCAGTCCGGCTTCGAAGCCATCGACGACTACGAATACGAGCGTTATGGCGACCTCTATCTGGGGGCGGACGACGCGGAATCCGTCGTTGAGCTTCGGTTTCCCGTCGTACGCGGGGCGCGGCCGGAGCGGCCGATGCCGCCGGCGTGCAGCCGCGAGTAGACGCAAGCGTTTCTCCGAGGCGGCCGGGAGGGGGGGCGGCCCCTTCCTTCGCCGCTTCCGGGCGGACGCCGCTTGAACGGAACGCGCCTTATGGCGTACACTGGTAGAAGGCTGCGGGTTCGCGGCCGAATCCGATAACGGGAGCGTGCAAGACGATGGCGAAGAGCGGGGCGCGCAAGCGCCTGGAGAAGCATGTGCGGCAAGGCGGTCTGGACCCGAGAACGCTGCGCGGAAGCTGGAACGGCGTGAAGCCGGCGACGAGGGTGAAACCGGACAAACGGAGAATCGCGTACCCCAAGAATGACGATGATCGAGGATTCAAGCCGGACGCGGCTTGAGGGCTGGATCATCGTCATTCTTGTTTCCGGAGCGAGCCCCGCGGCCGCCGGAGCGGGGGAACGTCGCCTGCCGTCGAACGGTTGCCAGTTGGCGGCGCATGGGCTATGATCGAGACAACGATTACATTTTGCGGGGAGATGGGTGAAATGGACGTATCGGAAGCGCTGTACGGAGCTTCGCTGCCGGAACTGAAGCAAGGCTACATGTTCCATGACGAATCGGACGGCTACTGCTGCCTCGTCTGCGGGGAACGGTACGAGGATGGCGTCGTCTACCCGGTCGGGGACCGAATGATGGAGGCGCGCAAGGCGATCGCCGCGCACGTCGCGGCGGCGCACGGCACGATGCTGCAGTTCCTGCTCGGACTGGACAAGAAGTCGACGGGCTTGACGGAGCTGCAAAAGCTCTTGATCGGCGCGTTCGCCTCCGGCAAGCCGGACGCGGAGATCGTCGAGCTGACGGGCGCCGGCAGCGCTTCGACGATCCGTAACCACCGGTTCTCGCTGAAGGAGCGGGCCAAGCAGGCGAAGCTCTTCCTCGCGATCATGGAGATGCTCGACGAGAGCGCCGAGCCGAGCGCGAAGGCCGTTCCCGCGCGGCGGACCGCGCCGCTGCCGGACGAGCGCTTCGCGCTGCCGCCGGAGGAATACAAGGCGCTGCTGGACAAGTATTTGCCGCAGGGCTTGGACGGAACGCTTACCGGGCTGCCGCGCAAGGCGAAGCGCCGGACCGCGCTGCTGCGCCATATCGCGACCAGCTTCCGGAAGGGCCGCCGTTACCGGGAAGCGGAAGTGGACGAGCTGCTCGCGCGGCTGATGCCGGAGGAGTTCGCCACGCTGCGCCTGCTCCTCGTCGATTACGGCTTCCTGGTGCGCGAAGGCGAAGGGGACGCCTACCGGCTGGGCATCTAAGCAAGGAAGAAGAAGGGACGTCGGAAGGAAAGCCATGAACAGACGCAAAGAGTTGCAAAACGAGTTCGGCGTCAAGGGACGCGCGATGGGCGTGTTCCAGATCGTCAACGGGCGCGACGGCAAACGCTACGTCGCGTCCTCGCCGACGCTGGATTCCGCCTGGCGGCGGGAGAAATTCATGCTCGATGCGGGCAGCCACCCCAATTCCGCGCTGCAGCAGGCGTACAAGGCGCAGGCGGGCGCCGATTTCCGCTTCGGGATCGTGGAGCGCCTGGCGCTTGACGACGGCGCGGGGCAGGGCGGCGAGGAAGCGGAGGCGGGGAAGCCCGCGCTCGGCCGGGGCGCCGTCCGGGCGTACCGGGACGCGCTGAAGCGGTTGGAGCGCAAGTGGCTCGACGAGCTGCGGCCTTACGAGCCGGAAGGCTATAATCGCGCGCCGGCGGAGCGCTGAGCCCGCGGCGCGCGGAGGTTCCGCCGCCAAGCCGCTGCCCGGCGCGATCGCGCGCGGGACATCAAGCCTTGAGAGTCGGCCGCCGACTCTCAAGGCTTTTTCCGTTGCCGGCGGGTGCGGTTCTTTAGGGCACGCTCCGGTGGGCTGCCCGCCCGGCCGGCTGTCAAGCCCGTTTCGCGGCGGCGAACGGGTCTCCCTGAAACGCAAACCGTCCCTTATAATAAATTCACGAAACGACGGAACCATTTTCCAGCTGCTTCGTCTACTTTCCGAGGTGAATCGCTTGCAGTTCGATTATTTGAAGCATGTCACGGACGGCTTGGACCGTCACGCGGTGCTGGACGAGCTGATGGCCGCGTACGGCAAGGACGTCTGGCATTTCGCTTACTTCATCACGCATTCCCGGGAGATGGCGGACGATATCGCCCAGGACGTCTTCGTGAAGGTGTTCCAGCAGCTTTACGAATTCCGCGGGCAATCGTCGATCAAAACCTGGCTGCTGGCCATTACCCGCAACACGGCGCGCGACGTGCTGCGGTCGGCCTGGGTGCGGCGGGTCGTGCTGTTCGATACGATCCGTTCGCATGCGCAGACTTCGCCTTCGGCGGAGCGGGAGAGCATGGACAAGCTGATGGCCGAGGAGATTTGGGCGGTCGTCTTGAAGCTGCCGCGCAAGCTGCGGGAAGTGCTCCTCCTGAGCAGCCGCTACGGGCTCTCCATGAGCGAGATGGCGGACATGCTTCGCGTGTCGGCCGGGACGGTGAAGTCGAGGCTGCACCGCGCCCGGGCGGCGGTCAACCGCAAGCTGGCCCAAGAAGCGCATTGGACCGGGGAGGAAGAATGGACATGAAGCAGCCGGGTTACGAATGGGAGCGGCGCCTCGCCGGCAAGCCCCCCGTGAAGAATGGGTTCACCTCGGAACTTGAGAACAAAGTGAGGGAACGCATTCGCATGACGACGACGACGCGACGACGCGCGCCGCTCCGAAAGGCGGCCGCACTGCTGTGCCTGGCCGTCCTGCTCGCCGGGGGCTGGCGGTTCGGGGACGATCTGAAGCAGCTGCTGCAGCCGCGGCCGCATGCCGACGTGCCGGCGGCGCTGAGCAAGGATCCGCTGGCCGCGAAGGAATACGACCTGAAGGTGCAGCAATTCGAGATGAACAACACGTTCGAATATTCGTTCAAGAAGCCGTTTATTATCCGGCATCCGTCCGTCAAGCTGTCGATCCAGGAATCGCCCGACGCGCTGTACGGGGATCCCGGCAAATTCGAGGCGTGGTTCGACGCCGAGCAGCCCGACGTGGTGCAGGTGCCGTATAACGTCTACGCCAAGCTGGCCGCCGACGGAAGGCTGAAGCCGCTGGACGTTCTGACGAAAACGGACAAATCGGAGACGGAGACCGAGGCGCTCCACGGGCCGCTCGTCGAACTGCTGCGCCAGGCCGGCGGGAACGGCGAATTGTACGGCCTGAGCTATGATCTGACGTCCACGGCTCTCTACGTGAACGAGGATCTCTTTGCCGCCCGCGGGGTGCCGCTGCCCGAAGGTCCCGTGAACGCCGACGAACTGCTGCAGCTGGCCGCGCGGTTCCGGGGCGCCGGCGTCAGCGGGTTGGCCGCGGTGAACCGGTCGAACACCTTCGCGACCGTCGCCGCCGCCGGCCAGACCTCCGGCTTGCAGACGATCGTCGACCAGAACGGAAGGCTGCGGGCGAAGGTGGACTCCGAAGGGTGGAAGCGCGTCTGGACGACCGTCGTCGACGGCTACCGGACGGGCTGGATGAACCAGGCGAAGCCGGTTCAATACGGCAAGAACGGGACGACCATGGCGGAGATCGGCAAGCAGGATCCGTTCGCGCTCGGGCAAGTCGCGATGACGCTTAGCCAGAGCTACTACTACGGCAATCTCAAGCAATACGAGCAAAGCGGCATCATGCATTTCAATTGGCGGACCCTTCCGATCCGCCTGGACCCTTCCGCGACGAACCAGGAAGCGTATCTCGGCACGTCGACGGTGTATGCTATTAACGCGAAGTCCGCGCAGGCGGATGCGGCCTGGGAGCTGCTTCGCTTCGTGGCCGGCGGAGCATGGCAGCGGAATGTGGATCCCAATAGCTATTTGCATCAGCAAGTGTTGGCCGCACCGGCCTCCATGGACCAAGCGTTCCGCAAGGAGTGGGAGGCTTTCTACGCCGCCGCGAACGTCGATCCCGCGAAGGCGGCGTCCGGCTTGGCGGCAAGCGGCGACCCGCGGCTCATACAGGCCAATCAAGTCCTGTACAAGCTGGGCGGCGAAGCCATGGATGCGATTCTGAAGGACGGCAAGTCCGTCGACGACGCCCTTGCCGATTTTCAGAGCCGGCTGGACGCCCAACTGGCGGTCATCGGGAAAGGGGACCAAGCGCCATGACCTCCATGACCGCCATGACCGCCATGAGGAAGCCCGCGCACAAGCCATGGGCCGCGTGTCTCCGTCTGCTGCTGCCGCTGCTGCCGGTCTTCGGGCTGCTGCTCGCCGCCTGCGCGAACGGCTCGGACGGGGCAGGATCGGCTCCGAAGGAAGTCGTCATCGGGATCGCGAACAAGAGCGCGTATGCCAGCGCATACGGGGACTATTTGTCGGCGGCTTTCCCCGACTTCAAGGTGACGTTGGTGGAGATGGACCCCGACTATAAGAACCCGCTGACCGACGAGCAGTACGAGCGCAAGCTGAACGAGGAACGCCCGGATTTGCTGCTCGGCTATGACATCCGTTACAAGCGTCTTGCCGCCGATGGGCTGCTCGAGGATTTATCGCCCCGCCTGATCGACGACAACCTGAAGGAAGCCGATTTCTACCCGGGGATGATCGAGAAAATGAGGCGCGACGGAGATGGCGGCCTATACGCGGTCTCGCCGACCTTTCAAGCGTCGGCGCTCTACTACAACGCGGACTTGTTCCGCAAATACGGCGTCCCCTTGCCGCAGGACGGGATGACGATGAAAGACGTCTTCGTGCTGGCGGCTCAATTCGGCAAAGCCGGCAGCGCCAAGGACGGCGTCGCCGGGTATCATCAGCCGTTCAGCAGCATGCCGCACAACTTGCTCTTCTCGTTGTCTACCCGGGATGGGCTGCGCCCCTACGATTTCCGGACCGGCAAGGTGACGATGGATACCACGTCCTGGCGGGAGATCGTCGAGACGGTCGCGGCGCTGTACAAGAACGGGACGTTCACCATGCAGAACGTCACCGGCGATACGGTGGACGGCGAGGTCTGGTACGGGCCGGAAGACGTGAACGAGGCGGATCTGTTCAAGAAGGGGAAGTCGGCCATGACGATCGGGGGTTACAACGCCATGCGGGGCATGCCGTTCGAGCTCGGCATGGTCACGCCTCCGGTCAGCTCGTCGGGCAACCGCTCCGAAGATATGGGGGTCTATACCTACATGGCGATTCCGGCGGGCGCCGAGCACAGTGATACGGCGTGGGAGATGATTCGCTTCATGCTCGGCGATTATGTAGCCAAGGTGCGTTCCGGACTGCAGGAAGAAAGCGAGCTGCCGACCCGCAAGTCGTATATGCAGTACGACCGCAACCCGCTGCTGCCGAAGCTGTACGAGATTCTGCCGGGGCTCGGCCAGTCCTATTCGCTGGAAGGGTACGACCCGAAATTCACGACGCTGTTCTCCGAGCTGGAGGACCGCGAGATTGCCGCCGCCGTTAAAGGCGAACGAAGCGTCGACGGCGTCATCGCCGCCATTCAGAAGGAAGGTCAGGCGCTGATGGATGCGGCGAAACCGAAGAAATAATGGCGCGCATCGCCCAAATTCTGCGTATGCCGTATTCCAATCCGCGGGTAATATGGTATAGTGAAAGAAGATGAGCCTAATCAGGCAAAAGGAGCCGGCGGCAACCGACTCCTCGCGCGACTCACCGCTTTAAGGGCGGAAGGCTCAGGAAGATATGGGAATTAGAGTAGACCGCATACCTTTGCGAGAGGGCGGTCTATTTTTTTTTGAGATAAGAGAGCAGCGCGAGAATAAACATGCCGAACGTAATCATCAGCGTTATCGCGTCTTTGGTCTCCATGGCATCACCTCCCCTCGGGGAGACTAGCCGACCGCCCTTGCTAGCCACTCATCGCTCCTTCATTATATACGAACGTAAGTTCGCATGTCTATGGTTATTTTGGGACATGTTTACAGAGACTTCGCAATTAATTGTGATATTTCATCTATAGCTGTAAATGTTTCAAAATGAATCTCGTTCATCATTTGAGGCAGCAAGAGATTACGTGCGGCGTAGTGAATCCGCTGCACGTAAAGAGAACGAAAGAGCTCGACGACAATTCACCGACGAAGAATGACGTAAAAGACGCGCGCGTCATTGCCCAATTGGTCAAAGACGGACGGTACGCCGTACCCAGCCTGCCGCAGAGCGTTTACGCCGAACTGCGAGAGACGACGAAGATTCGCGACCATCTGTCGACCGACCTGCGGGTGGTGCAAAGCATATGAGACAGGTAGCGAAGCGCGGCGCTGGTCTGAGCCGAATTCAAAGTCTTAAAGAGGCAGCACGCCGCTCTATAAGCATTGAACATGGCAAGGGACTGGCCAAGATGGAACTGCAGCTGCTGCTTACGCAGTACGAATTTCTTCAGGGACAGTTCACCGAGTTGCATGCCAAAATGGACGAACTGCTGGAGCAGATTCCCAGCAGCAAGCAGCTGTTAGCTATGAAAGGGACTGGCCGCGATACGGCTGTTGGATTTCTCGCTGAAGTCGGCGACATTCAGCAATACCGGCATCCGAGGCAGATCAGCAAGCTGGCTGGCTTGAACCTGCGCGAGAATACGTCCGGCAAACCTATCTGACCTCCACCTCATGGACAGGTTGAATGAAGGAATGTGGGAGCGAAGACTCTGTGAGACATGGGAGGGTTCACCGCCATGAGACCTTGTGGAGATCCAAAGGTGCGACTATATCTTTCCTAAGGAGCCACTTTTTACAGCAAGTAGTTTAAGGGGGGGGGGATCTTTGCGCTTTCTCCGCCCCCAGGAATTTCTTCATCTTGATAACCGTCCCAACTGGTCGTGGGAAATGTGTTCTTGAAAACACCGTATTCGTGAGATAGCGTGAGCAATTCGGAGAAAAGCGATTGTTCAAAGAGGGAGGTTAGTTTAGGGTAGGGAATATTAATTATTTTAGCGATGGGGAACTTTTTAATTAGATATGACGTTACAGAGTCGTGCCCAATTTTTTTCCAATATGAAGGGAGAGATTATGAAAAAGATACTGGCTTCATCGCTTATTGCTACAGCAGTACTGGTTGTGAGTGGCTCTGCTTTTGCTCTTGCGAATAATTCAAATACGGGAATCATGATCAGCAAACAGGAGTATGAAAGAATGTCTAAGATAATTATTGGAGTGAACAAAGGACAGCTACCAGTCTCTGCACTTAAAGCTGCTGAACCGCTTCTTCAAAAAAGACCTGACCTTGTATCCCGACAAACTCTTGAAAAATATAAAGCCATTCAATAATGGTGACATTTTTTTCGGTATCGCGATTTCTTCGTTCAAGACATCTTGGAGCAGTCTGCCGTCGGCAGATACTCCATTTTTTCGTTACGCTAACGGGCAGAATAACGTAAACTTCTCACGTTGTGAAACCTAACTGTGTCGCCGTGCATCTAACTTACGTCTAGGAGGAAGGAGGGAGACGCAGTGGATGTAACCAAGGAAGTAAAACGAGCACAAAAGGGTAGTAGGCAAGCCTTTGAGCGCCTGATTCAAGCGAATAAAGTCGTAATGTACCAAGTGGCGAAAACAATCCTAAAAAGGGATGCGGATTGCGAGGACGCCATCCAAGAAGCAATTATCAGGTCATTCGAGAAGATCCAGACGCTGCGCGAAGCGACCTATTTCAAAACGTGGCTACTGCGTATTCTGATCAACGAATGCAACCAGAATTTCCCGAAGATGACGTTAGACCGTACAATAAAAGTTCTCACTGATGTCATTGAAGAGAATAGAACCGAACTCTTTCATGTCATAACGGTTAACCCAGAGATCACCATGGCTTGTCAGTAAGACGCATCATTACGCTCAATATTTGATGAAGCAGGTCTAATTACAGCTGACGGTATTGGAATTGTAATGGTATCTCGGCTAAGAGGTGGAAATCTACCTGAGAGGGTTACTGGATATGACACGTTATTAAGGTTACTGAATTCTGGGAACCAATAGAAGTGGTCTTTTTATTTTTTGGGTGCAGATCCACTAACAAATGAAAAAGTGTGTGAGGTTATAGGCGAAAAGTATCCTGCCCTTTCAATAGTAGGTAGACACCATGGTTTCTTTAAACAAAATGAAGAAGAATGCGATTGTCGAAGAAATTGGAATCTTGAAGCCTGATATTCTAGTGGTTGCCCTAGGAGCACCTTATGCAGAAAGATGGATTCATAAGAATAAATCAAAATTAAATGCAAAGAGAAAGTCAGATCATTTCCAACGGCTTAAATATGAAAAATTGAGACGAGTAATGTAATGTAACTTACTGCTAACCATTTCGTGTTTGTATTAAACTAAGCTGAAGCTGAGATTTAAGTAAAAGATTTGTTGAGCGATCGGCTTAAATTGACAGTTAATGCGTAAGAAAGGGAGTGAACAATGAATCAATTCAGATATTGCGGAAAAAGCTTGAAGAGCAAAGTATCAAAAAATGAATAAGAATTTGTATGATATTTCATCATAATCATTTGATGCAAATAGACACATTCAGATACATGATGATTGGAACATCACAAGGAGGAGAAATCATGGGTAAATTTGACGGTAAAGTAGCAGTCGTAACAGGTGGTACAAGCGGCATCGGTCTTCAAGCAGCCAAGCAACTCGCACAAGAGGGCGCTCATGTCTATATCATGGGACGCAGACAAGCGGAGCTTGATGAAGCAGTAAAACAAATCGGTAACAATGTAACTGGCGTACAAGGAGACATTTCCAAGTTCGAGGATTTAGATAAGCTCTATGCGACGGTAAAGAGGCAAAGCGGGCATTTGGATATTCTCTTCGCGAATGCTGGGGTTGGACATTTGCAGCCATTGGGTGAAATTACAGAAGAGATGTATGAAAAAACGTTTGCTGTTAATGTGAAAGGTACGATTTTCACTGTTCAAAAAGCTCTTCCATTGTTTCCGGATAACGTTGGATCCATCATTCTGACGGGGTCTCGGGCGAATTCTGCTGCATTCAGCGTCTACGGAGCATCTAAGGCAGCGATTCGGCAGTTGGCTCGCAACTGGATCCTTGACCTCAAAGGAACTGGCATTCGTGTAAATGTACTAAGTCCAGGTTTCGTTAGTACGCCTGCCTACGATTACTTATTCGGCGAGAATAAGGATGCCGTTCTTGAATATGCGAAAAACATTACGCCGCTAGGCAGATTGGGAACGGTTGAAGATTTGGCCAATGCTGTCATGTACCTTGCATCAAGTGAAAGTAGTTATGTTAATGGAATTGAGCTATTCATAGACGGCGGAGTTGGTCAAGTCTAATCGCGAGATAAGAAGAAGAAACAAAAGCTTACCGTCACGTGCAGACTCGGTGGGAACCGCGATAACAGCCCGGCAAAGGCGGTGTCGGATGACAAGAACATTATCTCATTAAAGGCCGCGATAATCGCGGCTTTTTGTATTTATGGGATCAAGGTCTTGTCAAAAGCAGATGACAAGAACTTGATTCCATTTCCAAAATTGACAAGAACTTAACCTCATGACGAAAGGCTGGGAATCGTATATTGAAGCAGTCCGCAGGTGAAATAATAAGAACCTGTGTAATTACGAAACATTGTTGACGTTACGAAGGGGACATACCTATAATGACGTTATTCAGTTTATAATAAAGACGTTTACTTTATGAAATCTGTTATTAACCTGTGATGTCGTTTGAACAAATGATCCACTGACAGCAAGTTTGACTATTCTAAGAACAACGTGTGTTCTGGTAGGTATAGAGGGGTTTTTATAATGAAAGAAAACTTTTGGCGCGATTTACCACGACCTTTTTTTGTACTAGCACCCATGGAAGATGTGACAGATGTTGTTTTTCGCCACGTGGTAAGTGAGGCAGGCAGACCGGATGTGTATTTTACGGAGTTTGCGAATACGGAGAGTTATTGTCACCCAGAGGGGAACAAAAGTGTACGTGGGCGCTTGACTTTTACCTCAGATGAACAGCCCGTTGTAGCACATATCTGGGGAGATAAGCCGGAATTTTTCCGTGAAATGAGCATCGGCATGGCGAAAGAAGGATTCAAAGGCATCGATATTAATATGGGTTGTCCAGTGGCGAATGTAGCAGAGAATGGAAAAGGCAGCGGCCTCATCTGCCGTCCTGAAATCGCAGCGGATATCATCCAAGCCGCCAAAGCCGGGGGACTACCTGTCAGTGTGAAAACGAGGCTCGGTTTTAGTGACCTAGACGAATGGCGTGACTGGTTAACCCATATTTTGAAACAAGACATTGTTAATCTGTCCATTCATCTTCGAACAAGAGAAGAAATGAGCAAAGTAAAAGCTCATTGGGAACTGATTCCGGAGATTAAGAAGCTTCGTGATGAGGTGGCCCCAGATACACTTCTGACCATTAACGGGGATATCCCTGACCGTCAGACCGGCCAGCAGCTTGCAGAGCAATACGGTGTCGACGGTATTATGATTGGACGCGGTATTTTTCAAAATCCATATGCATTTGAGATAGAGCCGAAGGAGCACAGCAGTGCGGAATTGCTTGATCTGCTGCGACTCCATCTGGATCTGCATGATCAATACTCAGCAGAGGTACCGCGTTCGTTTAGTGCGCTTACCCGTTTCTTCAAAATCTATGTCCGTGGGTTTCGAGGAGCAAGTGAACTCAGAACCAGCTTGATGAACGCCAAATCAAAAAGTGAAGTGCATGTATTGCTGGATAAATTTGCAAGTGGAGCATGATGGGGCTGAGGAACATGGAAATTAGATGGGTAAGGGTCGATACCGAGTGAAAAGAACATATTGTGTTTAAATGATATTCATGAGACTAAATTATAAAAGTCGGACCATCTGACGGTGCTGACAAAGAATATACATTAGAACAACGATAAATCAACCGCCAAGGCAATGGTGCCCTGGCGGTTTTTCTTATGATGAATGTTGAATACAACAATATAAAGTGGGATTCGGGTGGTTTTAAGCTACTTGCGGGGCTTCCGAACCTGGTCTGTCAGAGCTGTGAAGCTTAGAAAAGCCATTTGAATAACGATATTGACCGACAACGTTACATAAACAGAACTGACAGGTTTGTCGCAGGAATGAAAACCACCTTTTTACAAATACTACACGTAGAAGCACTTCCTGAGGTTATCTATGACTCAACAAAAACGGTATTCACATCTGATGCATTCCTTTCCTTCAAATACCAGTATTGAATATTCACTGAATCCATGGATCCCGCTTTGTCTGCAGCTTTTCCAGGCTAAGGTAATTTGATTGTCAACAGTCCATTGATTGGCTATTCGTTAATTATCTTTGAATTACGATCAATAACCTTGAAAAGATCAACCAGGCTATTTATTGTTCCATGCTTGGACATTTTAAAGGTGCAAGGCATGTAATTCCTTGTTCCGGATCCGGCCAACCCTGCTTTGCCGCCGTCTTTTAAGGAAGAAAATTTAGGCAAACGGATATTTTTTAAATGAGCAATATTTATAGATCTGCTATTGTATGGAGGACCTCCAATGAAACGATATAGGAAATGGTTGCTCAAGCCAGCGGATCAGTATAGAACAGAGGAGCTTCAATTGGGTGAAGAGGAGCGCAACCTAACATCGGAAATCGATCGCAATGAGAAATTGCTCAAGGACATCTTCCGCAACTGTTCCGATATCGTATTTCGAAAAATTCGAGTTGCAGGGCACCTTCAATGGCTTGTCGTATTTATCAAAAGTTTAGTGGATGAAAAAATGATCGACGAACATGTCATTAAATCATTGGTAAAAAATGACAATACTCGAGACGAGCAATTCGAGGAAGTCGAAATTCTGGATGATCAAATGGTCTCTGCTGCAAACACAAATACAACCGGAAGCATATCCGAAATTGTTCGGTTGGTGTTAATGGGTTATGCCGTGGTTCTTACCGCCGGGGATAGCAATGCTTTGACGGTTACGGTTTCAGGGCTGGATAAACGAACCCCGGAAGAACCTACCTCCGAACCCGTCATTCGCGGTCCGCGGGAAGGATTTATTGAGCATATCTCCACCAATATTGGCTTGATCCGACGCAGAATTAAAACACCCCGACTCAAGACGGAGTCTTTTACGATTGGCGAAATCTCACAGACCCAAGTCGTCGTTGCGTATATCGAAGGCATCGCTTCGGATGCTGTCGTTGAAGAGGTTCGAAAGCGGGTATCCCGGATTCGAATCGATGGGGTGCTCGAATCCAATTATATCGAGGAGTTTATTGAGGACTATCCGTATTCGCCTTTTCCTCAAGTCCACAGTACGGAGCGGCCGGATGTCGTGTCAGCAGAACTGCTCGAAGGCAAAGTATCCATACTTGTTGATACGTCCCCCTTTGTGCTTATTGTTCCGATGACATTTTGGACGGGAATGCAGGCGAGTGAAGATTATTACATTCGCTGGCCTATCGCAACGTTTGTCCGCTGGATTCGTTTTATGTTCGCTACGATTGCGGTACTAGCTCCTCCCTTGTATGTCGCGGTAACAACCTTTCATCAAGAAATGATCCCCACCAGTCTCGTCTTGAGTATCGCGACTGCCCGGGAACCGGTACCTTTTCCGGCCCTGGTCGAAGCCCTATTGATGGAAATTACATTCGAGGCACTGCGTGAAGCGGGGATCCGTCTGCCCATGCAAATCGGCCAAGCAATCAGCATCGTCGGGGCGCTCGTTATCGGCCAAGCCGCTGTACAGGCGGGCATTATATCGGCTCCGGTGGTCATCATCGTGTCCATTACCGGCATTGCGGCATTTACGATTCCAAGATACAGTTTTGCAAACGGAATCCGGCTGCTCCGCTTTCCATTACTACTTTTGGCTGGTACGCTGGGGCTGTACGGGATTGCGATCGGGATTCTGGGGATCTTAGCGCACGTCGCATCCCTGCGCTCATTTGGCGTCCCTTATTTCAGTCCGGTAGCTCCGCTAACGCTTAGAGAGCTCAAGGATGTATTCATCCGCACACCGTTTTGGGCGAAAACAAGGCGTCCCCAAAGTATCGCAGCCAACGACTCGATTCGCCGGCCTCCGGGTCAGAAACCAAGTCCGAATCGAGGGGAATAACATCCCTTGATACGGGCGTATCTTATCCGTCAGTAGGTAGAAAGGAAAGGAATGCACAAGCATGAAACCACTCATATGTATCGGCTTACTTATCCTGATAGTGATAATCAGCGGCTGCTGGGACCGTAAAGAAATTAACGACCTTGCATTTGTTTCGGGTTCGGCGATCGACTTAACAAATGAGGGGAAGATATTGGGGACGCTTCAAATTCCAGTCCCCGGGTCCGGTCAGGGCAGCCCAAGTACGGGAGGGGGGGGCTCGCAAGAAAAGTTTTTTGTGATTACGGGTGAATCAAAGAATATAAGCGAAGGGGTCCAAGAACTTCAGAAAAAAAGCTCCCGTCAATTATTTACCGCTCATCGCAGCGTTATTTTTATCGGTGAGCCTCTGGCCAGACATGGAATTGAAGATGTACTTGACTATTTTACACACGACCCGCGAAACCGGTTAACCACCTATATGATGGTTGTAAAAGGCACGAATGCAAAGGAGATCCTGCAAACAAAGTACCCTTTTGAACTCGTTCCAATCGAAGCTGTCAAGGAAATGGAGATCTTAGGCAGCGAATCGGCGGTGACATTACGGGATTTTTTTATTGCGGCCTCGAGTGAAGGTATTTATCCCGTTATGGGCGTCATTAAGCCGGACTTTACACTGGCTGGAACGGCAATTTTTAAAAATTTTAAGCTCATTGGATATCTGAACGAAAAAGAAACATACGGTTTCCTCTGGGTCGCGGATAAAATAAAGAGGGTCAGAATTTACGCGGATTTACCTCAAGTTGGGGGAAACGTCAATGTGAGGGTTTCACGGGCGACAAGCAAGATGATTCCGCAAATAAATGGCAATAGAGTCAAGTTCAAAGTGCTTGTTCATGGGGAGGGAAGGGTTGATGAAAATAACACCTCGCTGGATCTCAATCAACCCGGGAACCTCGCGCTGGTGCGAAAGGCTGCCGAGCAATCGATCAAATCGCAAATTCAAGATTTTTTATTCCAATCCCAAAAACATTACCGGACGGATGTTGCCGGTTTCGGCCGGAAAGTTTACCGGGACCATCCGAGAAATTGGAGATTATTAAAAGATCATTGGGACAGGAGGTTTTCGGAAGCGGACGTCTCCGTATCGGTACAGATTAACCTGCGGGGGTCCGGATTGGGAAGCAGACCTTTACACATAAAAGAAAAGGAGAACAAAAAGTGATTTTACAAATTGGGGGGTACGTTGTGTTGGTGGTCGTATGGTCAGTTTTTAGCGTCCGGTCCTTCTTAAGAAAGCAGCAAACAAAAGAAGCCGTTATATACGGCAGTTTAATGGGGGTATGTGCCGTGATCGGTTCCTTGCTTCTTTCAAAGGCCCCGATTCCCAGCCCGCTTGCTCCGTATTTACTGCTGTTCAGGCCTTTTGGTGAACTTATTTTAAAGAAGTGAATGTTTTTTCTTTAAGACGTCGATGATCAGAAGTAACAATGGAATGAGAGTTTGGTTCACCAATCCCATCACGGGATATGTAAACGTAAGAAAGTCATTCAATTCCGCCGCGTTGGTGGAAACCCAAACGGATCCGATGACAGACAACAGCGTAACAGGTATCATGAACTTCCGATAATCCTGCAATTCGAAAAGATGGCTGATGTGAAGACAAAATATAAATAATAAGACGGAGGCTTTTAAAAATATACCCATCATCCACATCGAAACCGCAAAGGCCTCCAAGCGTTCAAAAGAACCTTGAATACCAATATACTGAATGACGCTTAAAAATGGAAAACTCAATTTATCCGTCACCGGACCGAAAACCATAATCGTCAGTACATCAATGATAACCATGAGAATGATAACACCACCTAGCGCAATCAGCGAAATCCTGCGCGCCTTTTCAGGTTGATTTAGAAACGGGATGAGCCACCCGAAAAAAAAGAATTGGCTCATCCAGGCGGTAGGGACGATGGCTCCTTGCAATACCGGCAATAGCCCGCGCGCTAATAGAGGCTTAAGCTGTCCGGGATCCGAGTCCTTGAGCGCCAGAATAAAAAGGGGGATTAAAAAGAGAATGATAATCGGTATGAGGAACTCCGTGCATCTTCCGATCACTTCAATTCCCCCTCGAACAGTCAGACAGCAGATAACGAGAAGCGCCAAGATGATGACAAGCGAAGGACTTTCCGGCAGCAGAACCGAGCTTACAAACTCGATATGGTTGTTTACAGTCTGCGATATAAAGAGAAATAAAAAGAAGAGGTAGTATAGTCCTAAACATTTCCCCAACCATTTCCCAACAATCCTTGATCCGTATTGCGTTATCGTCAACCCCGGATAACGATTTGCAAGTGCCGTCATAATCAAAATGCAGACGACCCCCGAAATTGAAGCGGGAAACACCGATATCCAGGCATCTTGCTTCGCAAAAGATACCATCACTCCCGGGACGATCAAGATTATCGTTGCGCCTACAAAGGAAAAAAATAACAATCCAAATTGCATGCTGGAAATTTTTTCGTTCATTTGTCTCATCATCCTCATATTTGCGAAAGGTATCCCTAGCGTTTCCATGGAGGGTTTTGGATATACCGTTCCTATGCCAAAGCGGTTAACTTTAAAGAAAACTAGTCGTTTTATTCGGCGATCATATCGTTTCACTGCCCCAGCGGAAAGCGAATCTGGGGAGAGAAACCGCCGAACTAACAATAATTCTTGAATAATGATGGTTTAGTGTCAGGTGACAAGAACATTATTTCATTAAAGGCCGCGTTAATGGTATTACCCCCTCATGGTTGACAGCGAAGAAAAGCCCATTGGTACAATGGACTTAAAAGCTGCAATCGGAGGGGATTTTTTTGGCGAAAAAGGGACAACTATTTTTCCAGTACACGGCACAATTAAAAAGAAAGGCTACACATCAACCATAAACGTGTCTACAGATTGATGAAGCGTCTCGAGATTCAGTCTGTTATCCGCAAGAAAAGACGTTTCTTCAGTAAAGAAGGGCATTTTGCTGATGAGTGGACCATCCTGCAGGTGGTCATGCAACAGCTATTTGCGTTCCATCGACGGTCGTCTCCGCAGAGCAGCTTCATACAACATTACTACATATCAATGCTATCGACGCGGTGGTGGCGGGCAAGGCGGCGGCCGCACAGGGATGAGAGATAACGGGCAAGGCGCAGGAACGATCGGGTAACCGCACCAGGCGCATTCGACGAGCGGACCTCGATTCGCGTGAATGACTTTAGGCACGGAAGCAGCCGGTTTTTACGATATGGCATTAACGGGCGTCGCAGGCCCGCCTTTTTTCGAGCTTTCTGATCAATAGAAAATAAGATACTAAGGTCATCATGAGAATTGGGTTAATGAGTAACGAGTACCAGATTGTCCACCAGCCATAGCTGAAATAGCCCCACGGCCTCGGGAGCAGCGTTGCTAATTCATATCCCCCTACGCCGATGTCCCACAATAGCAAATAGAGTGCTTGGTACCTTAACGGCTTATGGAACGGGTACCAATTCAAGATCATCATGTTTATGGGCGGGAGCAGTACCGAATGCGCGAACAAGTCCACCCAATCGACGTGTTGGGTAAAATACCAATAGCCATGATATTTGACGTCGACGTACAAGTCGAAGGTATCTTGAAATGCTGCGGTGAACGACCAGATGTGCAGGATTTGATTTCCAGTTAGCCGCTTGCACAAGAGAAAGGCGGCCGCGTTAAAGAGCGCGATCGCAAGCAGAAGCCCGACCATGTCGTCCAATTCCTTTATCGTTTTACTTTGCAGTTATTGTTGCCCAAAAAACCCCCGAACAACCTGCGCTCAATGTCGCCGGAAATGGAGTGATCCGCGATACATTTCTATTCTTGCTGACGAAAGCGCGATCGCACCGTGCACTGCTCTGGATGCTTTGCGCCAGTCATCGGAAGCGCATATATGGCAGCGGTCCTGTTCACGATGGAATTCGATTATCTACTAAATTGACAAAGCGCTTTTCCATACCTATAATTATACCCATAGGGGTATATGTATGTTTTGACTTTTTGAGTACATCAAATCTGTTTTGGTATGCCCCAGAAATTGTTCAATTAGTCCCCACATTGAAGGAGGATGCTCAGTGCCAGAAATCAAAGCAGATCAAACGCTGGACTGTAGAGGCATGGCCTGTCCAATGCCGATCGTTCGTACCAAAAAGGCCATGGATTGGCTGCAGGCCGGTCAGGTAATCGAAGTGCAGGCGACGGATAAAGGATCGCTTGCGGATATTCAAGGCTGGGCCAAGAATAGCGGCCATGAGTATCTAGGGACGGTTTGTGAGGGGGATTTGCAGAAACATTACCTTCGCAAGTCGAATAACGATGAAGCTAAGGAACCGAAGAAGTTTGCGAATACCATTTCCAATGAGGAGCTGATGCAAAAGCTGGCAAACGGAGAAAAGGTGAAGGTCCTCGATGTCCGCGAGCCGGCGGAATATGCCTTTCGCCATATTCCGGGTGCGATGTCGATCCCACTGGACGAACTGGAAAGCCGCATGGAGGAACTGAACCCTTGGGAAGAGATCCATGTAATGTGCCGAACGGGTAACCGAAGCGATATGGCATGCCAGTTGCTTGCCGAGAAAGGCTTCAAGCTTGTGAAGAACGTCGTGCAAGGCATGTCCGAATGGACTGGGCCGATTGAACAAAACCAATAAACGAAGGCTGATCCTCCCAGCTGCCCCTGCCAGCCGGCCACAAGCATTTTGCCGAAGGCTTTAAGAACGCCAACATTTCGTCCATTCCGTAGCTTGTTGAGATGACGCAGATGGGCTTCAAGATCATCGCCTGAGGACGTTATCGAAGGCTTTGAAGTGGACGGGGCGGTAACATTCCTGGATTTAGCCGAAGGATGCGAATATGTCCATGACATTCTAAAACGAAGAGGAGGAATCGCATGATGAATATTACAACAGGGCAACTCAGCAGGATGACAGCCAAGGAACTCACCCGAATCGTCCTGGCTAAAGAAGCATTGTTCATTCTGGACGTACGCAACGAAAGCGACTTTAACGACTGGAGGATCGAAGGAGAAAGCATTGAGATCATCAATATCCCGTATTTTGAACTGTTGGATGGCGTCGACGCAGCACTGGAGCGGATTCCGGACGACAAAAAGGTGCTTGTCGTGTGTGCGAAAGAAGGCTCGTCCAAATTCATCGCGGAACAGCTTGTTGAGGCCGGACGGACGAACGTGCGCTACCTGGAAGGCGGCATGAAGTCGTGGAACGAGCATTTGGAGCCGGTCAAGATCGGCGACCTGATGGACGGCGGCTCGCTGTACCAATTTGTTCGCATCGGCAAAGGCTGCCTGTCCTACATGGTCGTTTCCGGCGGAGAGGCCGCCGTCATCGATACGCTTCGGATGACCGATGTACTCGAGCGGTTTGCCAACGAACAAGGAGCGGTCATCAAGCATACGCTCGATACGCACCTTCATGCCGACCATATTTCGGGCGGCCGCAAGCTGGCGGAAAAAACAGGCGCAACGTACTGGCTGCCTCCGAAGGACGCCGGTGAAGTCACTTTCTCGTACGAAAAGCTGGAAGAGGGCCGCAATATCACTGTAGGCGGGACGAAAATTGGGATTCAGCCGCTTTACTCGCCGGGTCACACACTTGGCAGTACTTCTTTCATCGTCGATGAACGGTACCTGCTAACGGGTGATATTTTGTTTATCGATTCGATCGGGCGTCCCGATCTGGCTGGCAAAGCCGAGGACTGGGTGAGCGACCTTCGCAACACGCTCTATAATCAGTACAAGGAGCTGTCCGGGGACCTGTTTGTGCTGCCGGCTCACTTCGGCAAGGTGACTGAACTGGGCGAGGGCGGACGCGTGATGGCCCGACTGTCGGACCTGTACCGCAATAACCCCGGGTTGAACATCCGGGAGGAGGAAACGTTCCGCCGGACGGTAACGGAAAATCTGCCGTCGCAGCCGAACGCCTATCAGCAAATCCGTCAGACGAATATGGGGAAAATAACGCCTAGTGAAGACGAACAGCGCGAAATGGAAATTGGACCGAACCGCTGCGCAGTGCACGATAAATAAGGGAGGAATAGACAAGATGCAAGCAAATCTGGTAGTCGATACGAAGGGGCTTGCCTGCCCAATGCCGATCGTCCGGGCTAAGAAGGCGCTTGATAAGCTGGAAGCCGGGCAAGTGATGGAAGTGCTGTCCACGGACAAAGGTTCCGTGAATGATTTTCAGGCATGGGTCAAACAAACGAAACAGGAGCTGATCAAGCACGAGGAAGAGAACGGCATCTATAAGTTTTACGTGAAGAAGGTATAAGGAATATAAAATAAGCGAACCCGCATGGCGTAATCGCTTATTTTAGCCCGCCATAGACCACCCGTACGCCGAGGGTGCGGTAGCTCTCTTCTTTATAATGACCATCCGGGCATGCTTTAGTGCAGCAGACGGCATCGGTTTCTGCAATCAGCCGCTCCGCGCACACGGGGCATGTATCGATAAACAAGCTTTTCAGCTTCCTAAGCACGCCTAATCACTCATTTCATATGAATTTACTTGGTCTTATTATACGCATCAGCAGCTTTTTCGTATACAGGTTTTTGTAGTTTCCCAAAATGGATTGGAAGGAGTAAAACGTGGATATGCTGCTGTTTCTCGTCATGGTCGTACTGGGATTGGTAGGTTCCTTCTTTTCCGGCCTGCTGGGAATCGGCGGAGCCATCATCAACTATCCGCTGTTGCTTTACGTGCCTGCGATGCTGGGCGCGGCTTATTTTTCGGCCAGCGAGGTTTCCTCCATCAGCATGTTCCAGGTCTTTTTTGCTTCACTGGCCGGCGTGATCGCTTTTCGCAAAAAGACCATAAAAGGATCCGAAGGCGTCGTACACAAAGGGCTGGTTCTGTATATGGGGAGCAGCATCCTGGCGGGCAGCCTATTCGGCGGTTTCGTCTCCGGCATGCTAAAAGGGGATATTATCAATCTCACTTATGGCATTCTTGCGGTACTGGCGGTCGTTTTGATGCTGATTCCTGCCAGAGGAAAGGGAGACCAGCCGGCAGCAGAACTGCATTTTAATAAAGGGGTCGCCATCGGATCAGCATTCGTCGTCGGTATCGTCTCAGGCATCGTGGGCGCTGGCGGTGCGTTTATCCTCATTCCCATCATGCTGACCGTACTCCGCATTCCAACACGAACGACGATTGCTTCTTCGCTGGCCATCGTCTTCATATCGGCGATTGGCGGTGTCTTCGGCAAACTCGGCGGCGGTGGCATTCCATTATGGCCCACAGTATTCACCGTGATCGGCAGCCTGACCGGGGCGCCGATTGGATCCAAGCTAAGCGCGAAAATTAACGTAAAGGTACTTCGCTATGGGCTCGTCATCCTTATCGCATTGACCGCGGTCAAAGTTTGGTCGAGCATCCTGTAAATGCATCGGGAACTTTTCACAAGAGGGTTGTTGGCGCAGTCCATTCAGGCCTTCAAATTACCTATAG
Organism: Paenibacillus artemisiicola; assembly: GCF_017652985.1. Taxonomy (GTDB): domain Bacteria; phylum Bacillota; class Bacilli; order Paenibacillales; family Paenibacillaceae; genus Paenibacillus_Z; species Paenibacillus_Z artemisiicola. The sequence continues at coordinate 78,270 of NZ_JAGGDJ010000003.1, read as the reverse complement.
GGGTATATGTATAAAATCATAAGAAAGAGGGTCCAAGCTCATAATGAAAGAGAAATCAACGATCGTCCTATTCAGCGGCGAGCTTGATAAAGCCATTGCTGCGTTCATCATCGCTAACGGTGCTGCGGCATACGACCATGAGGTCACGATCTTTTTTACCTTTTGGGGATTGAACGCGCTTAGGAAAGACGAAGCAATCAAAACTAAGAAGGGGATGCTCGAGAGGGCATTTGGCTGGATGATGCCGCGCGGACCCAAGAAGCTTGGCTTGTCCAAAATGAATTTCGGCGGCCTGGGACCGCAGATGATCAAGCATGTGATGAAAAAGCACCATGCACTTTCGCTGCCGCAGCTGATTGAGCTGGCACAAGAGCAAGGGGTTAAGCTCGTTGCATGTACCATGACGATGGATCTGCTCGGCCTGCAGCAGGAGGAGCTCATTGACGGGATTACGTATGCCGGCGTTGCCGCGTATCTAGGTGACGCATCGAACGGCAAGGTCAATCTGTTTATTTGAACATTGAAATCCCTTATTTTTTTGCTCTATACTATACCCATACCGGTATATCAATGAGGAAGGTGAGGAATTGAATATGGATTACAACTATACGGATGAACTGAAGACGCGTCTGCGCAGAATTGAAGGTCAGGTACGAGGCGTGCTTAGGCTCATGGAGGAAGGCAAGTCGTGTAAAGAAGTGGTTGCACAGCTGTCGGCTGTACGAAACGCTTCGGACAAAGCCATTGCCCAGATCGTAGCCGAGAACCTACAGCAATGCATTCAGGCCGAGCAAGCCGCAGGCAACTACGATACGGGGAAAATGGTAAAGGAAGCAGTCGAACTGCTCGTGAAGAGCCGTTAATCCTGCTGCTAAAATATTCGACTCGTCCAAGGTGAGAGACATCAAGGCATTCAACGTAGCAAAAACGTTAACTTCTCAGGTTGTGGCGACAAAACTGAAACGCCGGTGAGCAGCTCAACCTGCAGGGCGTGCGCGAACCGGAAGAGTACGCACGATGGATCGGCTGCCGTTGTCCATTGAAGTCACAATAGAAGGAAGTCTTCGTTTAATATGAACAGCCCGTTTGTACATGCCGGGCTGTTCCTTACCGTGCCCTTCGAGGAAACAACAGTTCTACTTTCGTTCCTTCACCAAGCTTCGAATCAATGCGGATGCTTCCGTCATGCGCGTTCATGATCCATTGTGCGATAGACAGACCGAGCCCTGTACCGCCTTCTGCCCGTGACCTCGCTTTATCCCCTCGGTAAAACCGCTCAAACAGATAAGGCAGATCCTCATCCGCAATGCCCTTCCCGTTATCTGTCACGCTAATGTAGACGAGCTGGCCTTCGCTCCGGGCGGTGATAACGATTCGCCCCGAAGAAGCGGTGTACTTCAGGGCATTATCCAGCAAAATAAAAAGCAGCTGGCGGATTCGCCCCTCATCTCCCCAAAGGGTCAGAGGTTCCTGCAGCTCCGCCGACAAATCAACGTCGCGAATGCTTGTTAATAGTCGGAACTGTTCCACGATTTCCCGAATCAGGGAACCAAGAGGGACCGCGGCGCGATGAATCAAGAGCTGATTGGAGTCAGAGCGGGCAAGCGTTAGTAAGTCATCCAGTAACTTGTTCATTCGTTTGCTTTCTTTCAAAATGAGGGCGATATGCGCACTTTCCTGCTCGATCGTATGGTCGGGTTGCCGCAGAAGCATCTCCGTTTGCGCGTGAATGACCGCATTCGGCGTTCGAAGCTCATGTGAGGCATCGGCGACGAAACGCTGCTGCTTATCCCACGAATTCCGGATTGGAATCAGCGCCCTTCCAGCCAAAAACCGGCCGGCTAGTATGGAAATGATGACGCCGGCGATGATGACCGAGCAGATATCCCACAATAAGGTTCGCAGCGTGCTATTCGCATCGTCCAAACTGCGGACGATCCCTATCGTGACGATCGAGCCACGATTCTGTCGCACATTCGGAAACTCGAACACTCGGAAGCCGTGCTTGCCGATCGTAACCGTCATAATCGTTTCACCCATGGGAGCGGCCTTGAACAACAACGCCGTATCCGTTGAAAACGACTGTTCCGGCAGTTGGCCGATCAGTTTGCCCTCGCCGTCCCAGAACAGATACGTGGTTGTTTCATCTTGCTCGGGATCCGGCTGATCGGAACGGAGCATGTTCGATAATTCGCGGAAGCCCGCGATGCGGTTCTGAGCCATCTTCAATACTTCATCCGTGTCATGGTAAAGCCTGTACCTCAGATGTACATATAAGAGCGAGCTCAGCATTGCAAGCACGATAAATATGACGACGGCATTAAGAATGACGAGCCTTCGCCGGACCTTACTGAACATGCGGTTCACCTTTGAAAATAAATCCGATTCCCCGCACCGTGCGCAATAGCCGGCCCGCTTCTTGCACCATGAGCTTTTTGCGCAGATGATGAACGTAAACGTCGACAGCCGAAAGCGCCGCCCCCGAATCAAAGCCCCAAATTCGGTCAGAAATTTGTTCACGCGTCAAAATTTGATTCCGATGAATCATGAAAAACTCCAGCAGCGCATATTCGGTGGCCGTCAAATGCAGCTCGGTCTCGTCGCAATATGCGCTCTTCGATGCCATGGAGAGACGGAGCGGGCCATATGTCAAATCGCCATCCAGTCCGACCGTGCCGCGTCTTCTGAGAACAGCTCTTGCACGGGCAAGCAATTCGGACACGGCAAACGGCTTGACCATATAGTCGTCCGCACCTGCATTTAGCCCGACCACCCGGTCCTTCACCGCATCTTTGGCGGTTAACAAAATGATCGGAACGCCGACTTGAGCGGCTCGTAGCTTGCGAATGATTTCAATGCCGTTCATTCCCGGGAGCATCACATCGAGCACGATTAGATCGTGAATTGCCTGCTGCGCTAAATAGTAGCCATCATCGCCATTCTCGGCGCCGTCCGCATGGAAAGCTCCGTCCTCAAAAACGCTGCGGATTAAAGCAAGCAAGGCTGCGTCATCCTCGACGATTAACACACGCAAGGCCGGCACCTCCATTAGGTGGATTTTTACTTATTGTAGCAGAATGCCGGATTTTAAAAAAATTTAAAGGTTGCCCGTTTATACTGAGGATTGACGTACCAACGTTGAAAGAACTGGAGGAGTGGGCGTGGCCAACATGAGCAAGAAATGGGTCGTTCTCTGTTCAACGGCTATTACGGCGGTTTATGCCGCGGGCTTTTTCACTACGGAATCTCAAGCGTCCATAGAGCCGCTACCGCAGACGCAAGTCCAACTTGACACCAGCCAGTCTAATCGGATGTATAATGACGGTGTCTTTACGGGGATGGGCAGCAATCGCCGAGGTTCGATACAGGTGAAAGTCACAATTAAGGAAGATCGGATCACGGATGTTGAAATCAGCGATTTCGAGATGCACTATGCCGAAAGCGATGTCGTTGATTTACCAAACGAAGTGGTGCAGACCCAAAACCCGCAAGTGGATAATGTTTCCGGCGCTACGTATAGCACGGCTGCTTTCGAGGATGCGGTACAGGATGCCCTAGCGCAAGCGATGAACGCATGAAGACGATGCACAAAGCCAAACTGATGATGGGTACCGTTGTCGATATGAAAATCGTCTATAACGAGCTGACAAGCAGGGAGGAGATGGAGCTTGCCATTGACCGTGCTTTTGAGGTATTTCGCAGCGTCGAGCAGGCGTGCAGCCGGTTTTCCGCCGACAGCGAGTTAATGAAGGCTTGCTTACAGCGCGAAATGCCGGTCCGAATCAGCCCGCTTTTGTATGAACCTCTTCATGCAGCTCTGGAGATGGCTCGGATGACGAAGGGAAGGTTCGACCCGACGATCGGGAGCATCATGGAAGCATACGGCTTTAACCGTCATTATTTAACGGGCGGGGTTATCGAGAGCCGGGCGGCGGAGCACGTGTCCTATCAGGATGTCATTCTGGATGAGCAGGAACGGACCCTTCGTTTGCTTAAACCGATGGTCCTCGATTTAGGCGCTTCTGCCAAGGGTTTTGCTGTCGACCTGGCGTCTCATGAACTGAATAAGCTGGACGGCGCGGCTGGTTTTGTTATTAATGCAGGCGGCGATCTATACGCCAAAGGCGTCAACGACCAAGAGTTACCGTGGAAAGTCGGCATTCGGCACCCGATCCATCAGGATCATTTCATTGCCGCGATCGATATGAGTCAGGGGGCGGTATGTACATCCGGGAGCTACGAACGCAAAAGTCCCAGTACGGCCGGCATCCACCATTTGATCGCCCCCGCTTCAAAGCAATCGCCAAACGATTGGATCAGCTGCAGCGTGATCGCACCTTACGCGATGATGGCTGACTTGTACTCGACCGCCGCATTTGTCCTAGGTGCCGAAGAGGGTCGACGGTTCATTGAAGATGCCGAATTAGATGGATTGCTGGTCACTCCGGGACTGCAGGTTGTCCGGATTGGAGGAGGCATACAATGACAGCGGGTCAATGGATAAAAACGCCGAAGAGCTATGTAATCATGGCCATAATTGTCAATTTACTAATGGCCTCCGTTTTGTCGCAAGATATAAAGGGAGTCGCGAATAGCCTGCTTGGCGTAATCGTGTCACTGGCATTGGACGTCGTCTGCTGCTTGCTCGAAAAGCGAAAACGAATGATGCCGGATGGCGCCGTCATTACCGGGCTCATTATCGCCTTGATTTTAGGTACGCACACCGCACCGCTGATCGTCGTGGCAACGGCAGTGTTCGCCATTTCGTCCAAGCACATGCTCGTCTACAAGAAAAAACCTGTACTGAACCCAGCGGCGTTCGGATTGCTTCTAGCTGTGATGGTGTTTCATTCCGAACAATGCTGGTGGGGAGCATTCGGTGATCTACCCGCATGGGACTGCTTCTTCTAATCGGCGGTTACCTGATTACGAATAGAGTGCGGAAGTATCCGCAGATTTTCGCCTTCTTCGGCACATACTTCTTGCTGCAGCTGTTGTTGGGATACCTTCAGCTAGGGGATACCGCGGATGCATTGCGTCCACCGATTATAAATGCAACATTGTTTTTCGGTTTCTTCATGTTGACGGATCCCCCGACTTCGCCGGCCAAGACTAGGGATCAAATCTGGTTCGGAATAATTGCAGCGGCAACCGCCGCCATCGTATATGGGCTTTATGGTGGCTTAATGTATCTCTTTATCGGGCTCATGGCCGGAAATGTGTTTCATGTGGTAAGGCAGCGATTATCCGTGAACCGGCCCAATTCGTCCTCTAAACCGACGTCGAATCCAATATCCGCTTCTCCGAGGTGATTGCCATGAGCAAAAGCAAAAAAGTATGGATTCCGGCGTTCATCGCTCTCATCGTAGCGGCCGTTCTTGTCTTATGTTACTACATTTACGCCCCATCCAAGGGAGAACTTCATCCACGTTTCCCGAAAGGCGGAGACGGGACGGTGTCTCCGGGGGGACTACGGCCAGATAGAGGCGAAGATTCTGCAGTAAGCGGTTATTTTTCCACTTTCGGTACGATCGCTTTATTTGCGGGTGCAGCGAGCTTCTCGTGGCTTTGGTTTAAGAAAAAGCGTAAGTCTGCGTCGAGGCTCGTCCGTCAAGCCGGAAAGCTGTTGTATTCGCTGCATAATCTGCTTGGCTGGACAACGTTCATCCTGATCGTCGTCCATGGAAGCTATTTCGTAGTCACGAAAATATACGATGAGCATGTATATACGGGTCTTGCCGGGTTTGCCATTTTACTCGCCTTGACCGGTTACGGCTATTTCATCACTAAGATCCGGAACAAATGGATGCGGTCCGTGCACCGTACACTCGGCTTGTTATGGCTCCCCGTGCTCTGGCTGCATGCCGGAGGCTCGGCGGTTCTTGCCTCTGCGGCAACGCTCGCGGTCGGAGGCATCGTTTATCTGCTGGAAAAGCCGGCGAATCGAACAAAGCAAACCGTTCAAGATAACTCAAATCAAAGTTAAGACTGTAGGGAGCGAATCGTATGAGCCATTCAGATCATTCCATTCATCGTGAACATCATTTCACCGCATCTGACGCCGTTCGGGACATCGTAATCGGAATGTCGGATGGACTGACGGTTCCGTTTGCGCTCGCCGCCGGTCTCTCGAGCTCCGTCCCTGGTACGAACATCGTCGTCATCGCCGGTCTTGCTGAGATTGCAGCCGGTTCGATCGCCATGGGACTCGGCGGCTATTTGGCCGCGAGGACAGAACGGGAGCATTATTTCAACGAATTGGAGAGAGAAAAGAAGGAGATCATTGAGGTTCCGGAACGCGAAAGGGAGGAAGTCGCTGAAGTGTTACGGGGGTGGGGGCTTCAGGAAACTAACGTTAGGCTGGCGGTAAAGGAAATTAGCGCAGATTCCGATCGGTGGGTTGATTTCATGATGAAGCTCGAACTTGGGCTTGAAAAGCCCGAGCCTAAAAGAGCCCGAAACAGCTCCTTAACCATTGGTATATCCTATATTGTGGGTGGGCTCATTCCGTTAATTCCCTATATGATCATCCATCGTGCCGTTACGGCCTTGCTGGTTTCCGTCGTCTCAACCTTAATTGCTTTGTTCATTTTCGGTTATGTCAAAGGTAATTTCACGGGTTCAAAGCCGCTCAAAAGCGCTGTTCAAACCGCGCTTGTCGGCGGCATTGCAGCGGGAATCGCATATTTGGTCGCTAAGATAATTACGTAATCACACTAATTATTGCAGCTTTGCATCTATGTGCGAGATTGTCACGTTTTATTTCTTACAAGTTTATATCCGTCCAATAACAAACAACTCCAAAATGTATATGGGCAGAAACCCAACATTTTGGAGTTTTCCTGCTGTAGGCTATGCCGTTGCACGCATTCGACAATCGCCCGCTTTTTGATCGCTATTATTTTCTCAGGTTCATGGACGCGTCTCCTGAACAGTTCCAAACGGATGATGAGGCGGCGCATAAATGACATAAACCTTAAGAGGAACCTTACCTATATTGGTGACATTGTGCCATTTTCCAGCCGGTACAACAATTGCATAGTCATCATAGGCCATAGCTTGAAAATCTAAATGATCTTTGGAATCGCCCATTTGAACTAGCCCTTGACCTTGTTCAATCCTTATAAACTGGTCAGTTGTAGGATGCATTTCCAGACCTATGTCTTCACCTACGTTAATAGTCATTAAAGTGATTTGAAAAAATTGCCCTGTCCATAAAGCAGTACGGTAATTGTTGTTTTGCTTGGCAGCAAGGTTAATATTCACAACCAATGGCCTTGTTCCATAATCATGTAATGGTAAACTTCCATATTGTTGGAAGGTTCGTTGGGTGCCGTAGTCGTACGAAGGACAATGGTGTTCGATTGGTTTTTGCCATTGATGCAAGTGAGGATACATACTCAAGCTCCCTTCAGTTTAGATTACAGAAGACCTTTTATCCTATGCAACTGCCTAGTTCTTGGTAACATGAGCTCAGGACATAACTTATTATCGTCGTGGCTGATAATGGATAATTTTTCTGTAAAGGGGGACTTTAAATTCATGGATATAGTTGTACTGTGGAAACGGGAAGGAGTCATTTGCAATGATGGATCATCTGGTGATATTGCTCCGAAGCATCTCCGCCTTTTTAATTTTGCTTATTATCACGAGAATTCTAGGCAAACAAACATCATCGAACATGAATTTTCATGAGTTTGTCACAGCTGTGATATTAGGCGCAATAGCAGCTAATTTTGCATTCAACGAAAAAATAAATATCTCGCACCTTCTTATATCTTTTACCGTGTTTACGGTTACTTCATTTATCTTATCGAAAGTAATTCTTAGAAGCAGGAAATTACGAATGTGGGCTGAAGGTAACGGATTCTGAACAGTTTCCAATCGAACTTATAATAGACGTACAAATGCTGCACGAAAATTTCATTTCCAACCATATCTCTCAGGACTGGTTCATGAATGTGCTTAAATCACACAAGGTTACCGTGGAAGATGTGTTCTATGCGGTCAGGGGAAGACACGGTCAGTTGTACTTGGATTATTATAAAGATGAAATTAAGCATCCCATTGATGTTGAGTGATCCATTTGTCCTGCTGAGGGTCACCTAATCGCACGCCGTTACTGTGAATAATGTATCGGGAGCGACATACTGAATGACTGCGTTTGAAGAATGCCGTGCAAGACTTACATCAAGTTTGCCCTTTTTGCTCAAGATAGTGATAGCCAGCATCGTTACGACGGATTCGGAGAACGTACAAATTCGTTTGTTTGTAACATAATGTCTTCGACGACGTCTTTCACTGGCCCTCCAGTTCCTCTAGAGATATTCTGTCGATTAGATTATATCCGTTACCCAATCCGTTTGGCTTCACTACAACGGTTCCTAGGTTCGGAATTTGACCTAATCCAACCCCCGGCGGAAAGCTGTGAGAAATAATAATTTGATTGCTGCCTTGGGGCGGCTGTTTTTCCAATACCGTCAAGAGTTTATTTAATATATTTGATTGTTCTCTGGGACTCAAGCTACCACTGCTCAGCCTATATATATCATATCCATTCGGGTCTACTTGTACATTCTCTCCTCCAAATGCCAATGCTGCTGTTTCAATCGTCCTGCAAAAAGGACTGGCTTCTACCGGCAAGGAGATGGGTATACGTAATCTCCGTATTGAATCCCCGTAGGCGATTGCTTGGCGTCTTCCTTCGTCGGAAAGATTTCTTTGAGTCATACAATCCTGAAAATTCAGGTTTGGTTGATCATGTCCTAAAGTTGCTTCTCCGTGCCTTGTATAGAGTATATAACCCCCTCTACGCAGGTCATCTAATAGTGATCTTTGGGCTACTACGAATGGATTGCGATATTGATTTACTGCCATAGCTTTATATCGGTGAGCCAAATCCATATTCATAAACTGATGTTCAGCATATTCATTACATAAAATCGGATAGGCAGCTGATGCCAATTTCAACCTACTGAATAGCTCTGCCTGATTAAAGTGATAACGTTCCATTTTTTCCGAATTCCAAACCATTCCATTGATTATTATATGAGTCAAGGTGAACTCTCCTCAAAGTGTGGCATTACACTAAACAACCTTCATACTGAATCAACACATTTTATTCGATTTCTAACTGAATGTGCGCATATTACGATTGAACAAGTCGGTTGGATTCAAGGTTGAAGGTTATTGGAACTGTAACGGCCGCAACAGCGATTCAAGAGTCAGCAATTGAGCGATACGGTCTTTTCAACAAGACACGCACTTTAAATATGTGATCGATAACTTGAACCGCAATAATGTGATAACGGCCGACGTTAGTATTGTTTCAATTAAACAGTTAAGTTGAGGATCAATTGGAATGAGTCCTATCACAAGTAACGGCAAGTATTTGAATGACGAGAGGCTGAATTTAGCCAGGTGGTTATTGATCGTAAAAGAGCAGCGCCAATTTGGTTTTTTGGACTTCTGGTGCTAATAATTACTTCCTTTACAGACGATCTTGGTGCAGAAATTGGGATGTGGGTTTATCCTATAAAACTACTACCATACTCTAATTTCTTTTCCTTTTGATTTGTCTTTAGTTCCTGTTGCACAAATGTTGATTTATCAATATTGCAAAACATGGAAGACCTTCCTGTTAGCATTATTGATACAAGCGGGTATTTTTGCAGCTGTTGGAGAGCCATTTTCAATACGCAATTAATAATATTAACTGTGGGCAGCGAGTGCCTGCTTGTGGCTGCGGCGGATAATGACAATGAAGCGATGATGCAATGCGAGAAGTCGGTACGTTCGAGCCGTGATGCTTGTACGATCGCAAATGACCGCAGCATGGGAAATTTAGTCAGCCTCGATACCGAACGGCTGCCAGACCAGGGCAGCCGTTTTTTTTTGCTGGCTTGATTACGCTCGGAATAAAAATGGAGCTTCAACCGGTCTGGTCCGAAAATCGTAGAAAAGTTCATTTTCTCCTTGTCGTGCTGACACTAAAATACAAGTTGACCATGCATCCGCGCTGCGTCTGGACACCTGGCTTTTGGAGATTGCGGCGGCTTTTTGGCGCTGCAAACGGGATGTCGACCGTCGAGAGGGGGACAGCTTAGGAATTGAAGTGAAGTCTGCTTGTGATTCGATCGTGTGCCTTTGCCATGAGGATGAACGAGGATCCATTTACGAAATCTGCCATAGAAGGGATGACACTATGAACAAGCGCAAACGGACGTTACGCTTGGCTTCACGTCTGACATCTTTGGTTCTTAGCGTTTTGCTGGCGGCAATGACGCTGCCGGGGACGGTTTTCGCGGAAACCCCTGCCGGCGGCGATCCGTTCCAAGGCGAGATCCTGTTCCCCTTCAACGAGGGGAACGGTCCGACCTCCAGCGCCCTTACGGGCGGTCTGACGGCTACCTTAGACAACTATGCGCGGGATCCGAACGGCCGGGGCGGCACGCCCGCCATCTCCAACGATCAAACGGGCAAGAACGGGATCACGATCGACTACGGTGCCGAGTTCGCGAGCGTAACCGATTTGACCATGGGCGTATGGGTGAAGCCCTCGGCTCCCAGTCCGGGAACCTCCAGTTCTTTAATGGCCCCGCCATATAGCGGTACCACGGGCAATTGGGGATTCGGCAACGGCGAAATCTGGTGGGGGATCGACTGGGGCACCGATGCCAATACCTTCGCCGACACCAGCATAAGCTTCCTATCTTATGGATCGGACGGTTCCGAGTGGGGGAGCACCATGTCCGCGCCGGCGGGGAACCTGGCCGACGGCGGCTGGCACTATCTGGCGTTCTCGTTCAGCGCGTCGGCGAAAACGGTCGCGCTGTATGTGGACGGCAGTCCGATCGGCGAGAAGACCTACGCGTCCACATTCCCCGTCAATCTGCAAGCTTACAAGTGGTTCGGCGGGAATGGCTATCAGGGGCGCGCGTACACCGGCCTCCTGGATGAGCTGTCGGTGTTCCCCGCGGTTCTCGACGCCGGCGCGCACGAAGCGCTCTATAACAGGGCGCCCAATACGAGCGGCGGCAATCCGGAGGATCCCTTCCAAGGCGAGAACCTCTTCCCCTTCAATGAGGGGAACGGTACGACCTCCGGCGCCCTTACGGGCGGTCTGACGGCCACCTTGCACAACTATTCGTGGGATACCGGCAACAACGGCCGGGGCGGCACTTCCGCGATCTCCTCGGAAGACAGGGGCGCGAGCGGGCTCACGATCGACTACGGGGATCCGTTCGCGAGCTTAACGGATCTTACCATGGGCGTGTGGGTGAAGCCTACGATCCCCGCCGAAATCCAGGATGTGGGAAAAGTCAGTTATTTAATGGCCCCGCCTTACGGAGGGACCCATGGCGATTGGGGGCTGCCTAACGGAGATATTTGGTGGAATATCAAATGGGGCACCGAGGAAAACCATTACGCGGACACCACGATCGACTTCTTGGTTGTCGGATCGGACAATGCCGGTTGGGATGGCGGCTTTTCCGCGACGGCTGGGAATCTGGCGGACGGCAATTGGCACTATCTGTCGTACGTTTACAGTGCGACGGAGCTGACAATCAAGCTGTATGCGGACGGCGCGATGATCGGCGAAAAAAAGTATACTTCCCTTGCCCCCATCAATCTGCAAGCCTACAAGTGGTTCGGCGGGAATGGCTATCAGGGACGCGCGTACACCGGCCTCCTGGATGAGCTTTCGGTCTTCCCTTCGGCTCTTGGCGACGCCGCGCAAGAAGCGCTCTATAACCGAGCGCCCAATACGGACGGCACCGGCCAGCAGGCGGATCCGGCCGACACCGATCAAGTGGGCGACAAGACCTATTATGTGGCTAAGACCGGCAGCGACGGCAATCCGGGTACGGAAGCCGAGCCTTTCCTTACGATCCAGAAGGCAGCCGATGTCCTGCTGCCCGGCGAAACCGTCATCATCCGCGAGGGCGTCTACGAGGAATCCGTACGTCCGAAATACAACGGCACGGCGGATCATCCCATTACCTATAAAACGGGCGGCGGCGAGAAAGCGGTCATCTCCGGCGCGAACCTGATCACCGAGCAATGGCAGACGGCGTCAAACCCCGGCGCGGCGGAATACGACGCCGACGACGCGAACCTATGGAAAGTAAACATGCGCTTGCCGATGGGCAATTACCGCAATCAAATTTTTGCGAACGGCGAAGCCATGCTGCCGGCACGGTATCCGAACGTGGCGAAGGAAGACGCGTACTACCGTCCGAACTGGCTAACCTACGCGTTCGACGGCGAGAACGCCAGCACGGGCGGATGGTCTACCCCGGCGGGCAAGCTGCGCGACCCCGAGCTGAACCAGCCCGCAGGTACATGGAACGGCGCGGCCATCGTGGGCATGGACAACCGCGGATGGAACTTATCCGGCGCGGAAGTCGTCTCCTCCACGCCCGGCTGGCTGAATCTGGCGAACCTCGACTTCTACGAGCTAGGGCCGACCGGCTACGCTTCCGGTAATGATTTCCATTACTATCTCCAAAACGCAATGGCCGCTCTGGACGCGCCATTTGAATGGTTCTATGACGAGAGCGGCGAAACCCTGTATGTCCAGCTCCCGAACGGCATGAACCCGAACGAGCTGGATATTCGTTACAAAGCGCGCGAATGGGGTTTGGATCTGTCCGGCCGCAAGTATATCCATATCGAAGGCATCGACCTGAACGGCTCCAACCTGACCATGCGTAACGGCGTGAGCAATGTCGTCGATCATATGACGGCCAAGTACGTCACCGAATTCCTGTCCCCGGACGATGAGCGGGGCGGCATCATCGTGGGCGGCAAGAACAACGCCTTGATCAACAGCGAGATCGCGTATTCCGCCGGCGCGCTGGTCACCGTCGAGGGCGAGGGCAACAAGATCGTCAATAACAAGCTCCACGACGCGACTACCGGCCCGACCATGTTTACGTTCGCGATCACCGTTTCGGGCATGAATCACTTGATCAGCCGCAACGAGGTCTATAACGCCAGCGGCACGCTGATCGGCGGCAGCTTCTACGCCAGCGAAATCTCGTACAACGACATCCATGACGGCAACTGGCACAGCACCGACGCGGGTCTGATGTACTTCGCTTATACCGATATGGGAAACAGCCAAATTCACCACAACAACATCCATGACTCCCACAGCGAATTTTCCAATGGCGTGTATTTTGACCTGGGCGGCAAGAACGCCCAAGTGTTCCATAACGTGTTTTGGAATTTGCCCTGGGCGGCGATGTTCGTAAACGCCAGCTCGGAGTTCGTATCCGCGTTCAACAACACGGTCTACCAAGGAGCAACGGCTCACCCGAACCCTGAAATGTACACGAACTCCCCCGGGGACGCCTATATGGACGTCTACATGAACAACATCGTGGATTCCCGCGGCGTGGGCACGGATAACGTCAACGCCGGCGCGGTCGTGAAGGACAATTACAGCAGACCGGAAGACGACGTCGACGGCACCGCCACCTTTACCGACCCGGCTGCGCATGACTTTACCCTGAAAGCCGGTTCCGGCGCGATCGGCGCGGGCGCCTATCAGCCGGGAGACAACTGGGACGCGGGCGTGCAGGATACGCCGGTAACGGCCGGCGAAGTCAGCGGAGGTCCGCGGCTCCTGCCCTACGCGAACCGAAACCTGCTGTTCAACAGCGGGTTCGAGTGGCCGCGGCTCGACGTCCAAGGCATGGGCACCTTGCCTTATTGGAACAAGACGGGGACGGGAAGCGCATCCCTCGTGCAAGCCTCTTCATCGGCCGACAACGCGCATGCCCGCGAGCAGTACGCCGTGGCGCTGACCGGTCAGAATATCGGCCTGGAGCAGACCATAACCGGTCTGGAGCCCGGCAAGGATTATGTTCTGCGCGGCTTTGCCCGGATGGGCAGCGGCAGCGAGGCCGCCGGACAAAACGTGGAAATCGGCGTGCGCGTCGGTCCGAATACCCTTAAGGGCGATGCGAATAGGCCCGCATGGCGAGCGGTTTCGATTCCATTCACCGCGGACCAGACCGGAGAAGCGACGATTTATGCGACAAAGACAACCTCCGGCTCGCAGGCGCTGATAGACGATTTCTCGGTTGTGAGCGCCGATCTGGTGCCCGACCTTGCGCCGCCTAGCGACGATCTATACCCGATGCTTCACTCGCCGGTGGCACTCCTGGACGATATGCTGTACGAGGATTCCGATTGGACTACAGCGGGCCAATCCTCGTTCGCGAAGGACGAACCGACCGGCCTCGCGCTGGAAGCGCAGCCCGGTCAAACCGCCGCCGCGTTCTACACCCGGGAGAAGTACGGAGACAAGGACTTCTATTTGAAACTCGGCGAGCATGAAAAGCTTGACGCGCTCGACCTGAACCTTATACTCCGGGCCAACGCGGCGACGCGGACCGCCAATCGGTATGAGATCGCGATTCACGGCACGACCGCCACGCTGACCCGTTATTACAGCGGCACAAGCACCCGGCTGGGCCAGTGGCAGGTGGCTATCAACGACCGGCTCTTGAAGGCCGGCTCGGTATGGGATGACAGCAACGGCAGCGGTAACGGCGGCGTAACCGTGACCCTCAAGAGCGGGGACGATACGCTGTTCTCCTTCCGCGACGAAAGCAACTTAAACGTCTCGACCCCCGGCTACTTCGGTCTGGCGACGGAATCCGCCATCGCACTCGGACGCGTGACCGAATATGTGGATATGCGCTCCGTAATCGCGGATAAGGCCAACTGGACATCCGGGTCTTCCATCGCCTGGGCGAATAGCGATACCCGGCTGACCCCGGTCGGGAGCGCAACCGCCGGGTACACCGACCGGACATTCGGCGACGCGGAGTTCGCGGTGGGCTTTGAATCCGGCATGAACACGGGGGCGTTCCCCAACTTTACGCTGCGGGCTCCGACCGAGGAGGATCTTCTGAACAACCCATGGAGCGGCGCGAAATACAGCGTCATCTTCAAGGAGGGCTCCTTTGAGATTCAGCACTGGCCGGAGCTCTGGAAGCCCGGCGCAGCCATTCTGTCGGATGACGGCAGATCGGCGCTGGCGGACAACAAAGGCTTCGTGCCGGCGTATACGGACACGCTCGTGAAAGTCAGCATCGTGAACACCGACTACGGCGTGTGGATCCGCGTCAAGGCAGGCGACGCGATCGTCGCGAGTTGGCTCGACGAGAACAATTATCTTCCGAGCGCGGGATATTTCGGCATCTGCGGCTACACCGAGCCCATGACGATCTCCGTGCCGAACGAGAGCACGTATGTTCCTGTCATCGGCAACCCGGACGATAAGCCGGGCAACGCGCCCATAGCGGTTACCGGCATCGGCGTGACGAGCGCATCGATGATCGGCGAGCTGGGAGAAACGGCGCAAATGACCGCAACCGCAACGCCGGACAACGCGACGGATACATCCGTCTCCTGGGCGGTCGTCGGCGCGAATGGCGGCGCAACGGACAAGGCGACGATCGACGAGACCGGCCTGCTGACCGCGGCTGCCGACGGCGTAGTCAAAGTCGTCGCCACGGCGAAGGACGGATCGGGCGTAACGGGCGAACGCCTTGTCACGATCGATTCGACGCCGCCGGCAATCGTGGGGCCGAGCGAGCTGTCGTTCCTCCAAACGGAAGCGGTGTCGATCGCGTTCTCCGCAAGCGACGGCGGAAGCGGCTTGCAATCGTTGACCGCCTCCTTTAACGGCAAGTCGACATCCGGCACGGATGCCGTGGCGGTTTCCGCGGATCCCCTCGGCCTCGCGGCCGGAACGTATCCGATCGTCGTTACGGCGACGGATAATCTGGGCCATCGAACGACGCAGACGTTCAGCTTGAACATCACGATGGAAGTCGCGCAATTAGACGAACTGATCGCGCTCGCGCAAACCCGCGGATTGATCGCCGATGCCAAGACCGTGAAGTCGCTGCAATCGGATATCGACCACATTCAAAAGGATCAAGCGAAAGGCAAGCTGGAAGCGAAGGATTTCAAACAGCTGGAAAAGGATATCAACAAGGAAAAAGGCAAGAAAATCGACGCCGCCTTCGCGGATCGGTTGCTGCTGAGCATCGAGGCTCTGAAGCGTTCTCTGTAAGCATAAGCAAAAAACCGGCTTGCGGAAGCAAGCCGGTTTTTTAGTTAAGTTTTTTATTTCGCTCGCCCATCCCGGATAACCCGCCCGCCGAAAGAAGGTACTGTCCGTAGAGAATTGCGCCCTTTCGGCGCGTTCTGCATACGGCCGAGGGACGCCATATCGGTGCTTACCATCGCGGCTTTTTTTGGTATATACTAGCGTTCTTGTTAAAACCAAATTTCGGCGCAACATCAAAATGCCGCTTATCTCATTTCCGTTGGAAGAAGAGCGCCTTAGCGTTATGGTTCGGACGGCTTTTTTTATCCTGCCGCAACTTTCGAAATCTGGAAGCGTCTGTAAAATCAGGGAGCGCGCGCTTTGAAGGAAAGGTTGGTGGACATGACAAGGGAATGGACAAGGGGCATGCTGCTTGCGGCCGTGCTGCTCGCGGGGACAACGGGAAGCGCCGCGGTTTCGCCGGCGGCGGCTGCGGGGGCCGATGCGCCGCGGCTGACCGGCAACGGCTTGCCGATGCTGGACCCGGCCTTTGGAAATGATACGCATTTTATGAAAGCGCTCGCTTTAGAACTGTACAAGGAAAGCCCCGTGACCGCGTAGTTGCCGAAGCGGTGGCGCTACTATGGGATGCGGAGCCGGCTTACAGAGGATGGCTACAGGCTGACGGCTTATCGTTCAGCAATGGTATGGTTTGATGGTAAAGAGAACCGTAATGGGAGTGGGAAACGAATGAAGTTGGATATCGCGGCCATTGTCGAACAGCTCGGGCTTGACTCGGCTAGATTCGGCGAATGGAAAAGCAAGGCGCTTGAGACGGAGCAGGCCTATAGCATCCAGGCGCGTTCATTTGAGGGGATCGAAAAGGAAGGCGCGCTTCATCCGATAAACGGCAGCCCCAAATGCACGGAGGCGCCGCCGACTTTGCCTTGATCCTTCATGCACGCATTTCGTGCGATCCTCCATGCCGTACAAAGCCAGTCCGATCGATTCCTGGATCGGACTGGCTTTTTGGTTTGCTCCGGGACGACTCCAGAATAGCTCCGAGAGAACGCCGAGAGAACTCCAAGATGACGACAGCTCTATTAACGCGCAACATCGTATATTTTTACCCGAAATCGTACTTTTGTATATATAAACCGGCTCCGTTTCACTCTAGAATAGATATGTAAGCCTTTTCAAAATCGTTGCGCGCCACAGGCGCGGCGACGGTACGCGAATGTAAATCCGTAGCTATGGAGGCTGAAGATGGAGCGGACGAAGATCATCATCGATACGGATATCGGCGACGATATCGACGACGCGCTGGCGATCGCCTTTGCGCTGGAGTCGCCCGAGCTGGACGTGCTCGGCATTACGACGGTGTTCAAAAACGTGACAGCGAGGGCGAAACTTGCGGTTCGGCTGCTGGAACATGCCGGACGCGCGGACATTCCCGTCTACGCCGGCATCGGCAGTCCGATGCTGAACAAGGTTGACGTGAACGAGATCCCGAACCAATACGCCAAAGAACGCGACGGGGACGCGGCGGGGTTCGGCACGAACGGCATCGACTTCATGATCGATACGATCCTGAAGTCGGACGGCGGGATTACGCTGGTGCCGATCGGCCCGCTGACGAATATCGCGATCGCCATTCTTAAAGAGCCGGCGCTTCGAAGCAAGGTGAAGGAAATCGTCATGATGGGCGGCTGCTACTACAGCCATCTAAGCGAATGGAACATCCGGTGCGACCCGGAGGCCGCGAGAGTCGTGTTCGAATCCGGCATCCCGATCAGGGCGGTCGGCCTGGACGTGACGGTGCAATGCGTGCTGACCGCGGAAGACGCGGACCGGCTGACGACCAGCCCGAAACGATCGGCCGCGTATCTCCCGGAGCTGCTCGCCAGGTGGCGGAAAGTGACGGACCACCATCCGATGCTGCACGATCCGCTGGCCGTCTGCGCCGTATTCGACGATCGCTTGCTCGAATTCCAACAGGACGACATCGTCGTGGAGACGCAGGGCGAATTTACGCGCGGGCAGACGTATAACCGCAGCGCCCTCTACTGGCGCGGCGGCGCCGACCGGTCCGTCATCCGGGCCGCGAAGCGCGTCGAGGCGGAAGCGTTCCTCAAGCTGTATATGGACAGGGTGTGCCACCGAAGCCATGACGCCATGGCGCAACGACTCGCGGACGAAGGAAGGGATAGCGGTTGAACAAGCACGGCATTCTCTATGAACTTCGTAAGAATCGAACCTTATTTCTCATGGCGCTGCCCGCCGTGCTGCTGGTCCTCTTAATCTCTTACATCCCGATGGCGGGGATCATCCTGGCGTTCAAGGACTACCGCTTCGATCTCGGCGTGTTCGGCAGTCATTGGAACGGGTTCGAAAACTTCAAATACTTCTTTAATTCGGGAACCGGGCTGCGGGTCACGCGCAATACGATTCTGTACAATGTGCTCAATCTGGTGACCTCGCAGCTGTTTGCCATCATGATCGCCATTTTCATTAACGAGATGCGAGGGAAATATTTCAAGAAGGTCTCGCAATCGATTATTTTCCTCCCTTTCTTCATCTCATGGACGATCGTCGGCGTCTTCGTGTACAACATTTTCAACTACGAGACCGGGACGCTGAACTCGGTGCTGAAATCGCTGCACATGGACCCCGTCAACCTGTACAGCACGCCGACGGTATGGATCTTCATCATCTGTTTCTTCAACTCCTGGAAGTGGGTCGGCTATACGTCGGTCATTTATATCGCTTCGATTCTCAGCATCGACGCGGAATGCTTCGAGGCCGCCGAGATCGACGGCGCGAACGTGTTCCAGAAAATCTTTTATATTACGATTCCGTCGATCAGCCCGACGATCTTCATCATGTTCCTGCTCAATATCGGCCGGATCTTGCGCGGCGACTTCCAGATGTTCTACCAGATCATCGGCAACAACGGCCAGCTGTTCGATTCCACCGATGTCATCGATACGTTCGTCTTCCGATCGCTGCTGACGAGCGGCGACATCGCGATGCCGGCCGCGGCGACGTTCTATCAATCCGTGCTCTGCTTCGTCATCATTATGGTGGTGAATGGCGTCATTCGGAGGACCAGACCGGACAACGCGCTGTTCTAGGATGCATGCCCGAGCAGCGAACAAAGTTCGCGACCAGGCAGGATGCATGCCCGAGCAGCGAACAAAGTTCGCGACCAGGGGGTAAGCCGATTACGTTTTCGCCAGGAAAGGAGATTTATGGAGAACAATCTTGCTATCGACCGGACGGGAAGGATTCCAAAGACGGCAGGCGCGAATTTCCTATTCAACGTGATCAGCTACACGGTGGTGAGCGTGGCGGCGATCCTCTGCCTGCTGCCGTTCGAAATTCTCATCTCCGGCTCGTTCACGGACGAGAGCGCGATCGCGCTGCACGGCTACGGCATCATACCGAGCGATTTCTCGCTCGAAGCGTATCGCGTGTTGTTCAAGTTCCCGCAAGCGATCATACGGGCCTACGGCGTATCCATTTTCATTACGGCGGTCGGGACGGTCATCGGGCTATTCCTGACTTCGATGACGGCTTACGTGATGAACCGCAAGGATTTCAAGTACCGGAACAAGCTGGCGTTCTTCTTCTACTTCACGACGTTGTTCAACGGCGGCATTCTGTCGACTTATATCTTCTTCGTGAAGTACCTGCAATTGAAAAACGACATGCTCTCCTTGATCCTCCCGCTGCTGATCAACGTGTTCTACCTCATCGTGATGCGGACCTTCATCAGTTCGATTCCCGATTCGATCAGCGAATCGGCCAAGATCGACGGAGCGGGAGACTTCACGATCTTCATGAAGCTCATCCTGCCGCTTACGAAGCCGGGGCTCGCCACCATCGGCCTGTTCTATGCCCTGGATTACTGGAATGACTGGTACAACGCGATGCTCTACATTACCGACGTGAACAAGTACCCGCTGCAATATTTGCTGTTCTCGACGCTGCAATCCGCCGAGGCCATCTCGCGGATCTCCAAGATGGCCAGCGTGGCCGCCATTTCCGTTCCGACCTTGTCGCTCAAGCTCGCCATGGCGGTGATCGCGACGGGGCCGATCATTCTCGTCTATCCGTCCGTGCAGAAGTATTTCGTCAAAGGCCTTACGGTCGGCGCAATCAAAGGATAATGCCGGATGATCCGGTTTATCGCATAACGACTATTTCAAGGGGGATGCGTATGAGAAGATCAAACGTATTAACGCTGCTTCTGGCAATCACGCTCACAATGGCGATTGCGTTAACCGGCTGCGGCAATAACTCCGGAAATTCAAACGCCGATTCGGGCAGCGGCGGCAATTCGGGCACGAGCGGCAATGCGGGCGGCACGACGGATAACGCCGCTGCCGGTGCCGACAATGGCGCGGCGAAGCCGGATATCGACCTGTCCAAGCACGTCGACCTGACCATGTACCTGATCGGCTCGCCCGCCCGGGATTACGACATGGTGCTGGCCGAAGTGAACAAGAAGCTGGAGAAGGACTTGAACGCGACCTTGAAAGTGAACTGGGTCGGCTGGGCCGATTACGGCACGCAATATCCGCTGCTTCTGGCTTCCGGCGAACCGATCGACTTGATTTACGCTTCGACGTGGACGAACTTCTATCAGAATGCCCGGAAGGGCGCGTTCATGGATATTAAAGACCTGGCGAAGAAATACGCGCCGAAGAGTCTTGCCCAGATCACTCCGGATTTCTACAAGCAGACGGAAGTGGACGGCCATCTCTTTGCGATGCCTTCGGAGTTCTATCAGTATGGCGATATGGGCTATATCGTCCGAGGCGATTTAATGAAGAAATACGGACTGACATCCATCGACAGCATCGATGATTACGGGAAA
This sequence comes from Paenibacillus artemisiicola, assembly GCF_017652985.1. Classification (GTDB taxonomy): domain Bacteria; phylum Bacillota; class Bacilli; order Paenibacillales; family Paenibacillaceae; genus Paenibacillus_Z; species Paenibacillus_Z artemisiicola. The sequence continues at coordinate 57,313 of NZ_JAGGDJ010000003.1, read as the reverse complement.
TTCATGGATGCGGTCGTGAAGAACGATCCGCAGCTCGATCCAAGCGGCGATATCAGCTCATCCGGCGGTCTGGAGTCGTATTATGCGAATGCGCAAGGCTATTACGGGATCCTGTCGAGCCAGTTTTCCCCGTTCTATATCAACATGGACGATGCCAATCCGAAGATCTTTAACTTGTACGAGACGGACGGCATCCTGGATTACTTCAAGAAAATGAAAGAGTGGGGAGACAAGGGCTACTGGTCGAAATCGATTCTCTCCAACAAAGACGATAAAATGTTAACGGAAGGGAAGGCCGCGTCCAAACTGCACAATCAAGATTCCTGGAGCGGCGTATACATGGAGCATCCGGATTGGGACGTCCAATTCTATCTGAACAGCAAGTACACGTATAAAACGCAAGCGATGCAGGACGGCATGGCGGTACCGGCTTCGTCCAAAAATCCGGAACGCGCGCTGATGCTCCTTGAATTGCTGCGCACGGATCGCAGCTACAACAATCTCCTGACGTACGGCATCGAGGGCAAGCATTATGAAATTACGGCCGACAATAAGCTGAAACCGCTGGATCTGGACGGCTTCGCGCCGGATGGCTATTGCTCGTGGGGCTTTAAGGCGCCGGAGCTCCGCTATGATGTCGTCGGTACGCCGCCGACCAACGCCGAAGTGCGTCAGAAGCTGGCGGACCGGGCGAGAGAGAACCCGTACGCGCTCTTCACGCCGGACTTCGAGCCGGTCAAGAACGAGATGGCCGCCGTCACCAATATCGTGCAGCAGTATTCGTTCCCGCTCAACTACGGGTACGTGAAGAATCCGGAAGAAGGACTGAAGACGCTCCAATCCAAAGTCAAAGCCGCGGGCTCGGAGAAGATCATGGCCGAAATGCAGAAGCAGCTGGACGCGTTCCTGGCGGCCAACAAGTAAATCCGTTCAACCGATCGGAAGGTTCAGGAGGGATGACATCCCTCCTGAGCCTTTTGTTTACCGGAAGCGATCCGGGATCCGGATCTCGACGGACGTGCCGTTGCCCGGCGACGAGCGGTAGGCAAGCCCGTATTCCTGGCCGTAGCAGAGCTTGATCCGGTGGTCGACGTTGCGGACGCCGTAGCCTTGGACTTCCTCGCCGGCGTTCCCGTTCGCAAGCAGGCGCTCGGCCTGTTCCGAAGGCATGCCCACGCCGTCGTCCGCGACCGTCAAGACGATCTCGCCCATCTCGGGATAGCCGGTAATCGCAATGGTGCCTTCCTTGCCGTCCCTGGCCTCGAGGATGCCGTGGATGATGGCATTTTCAACGAGGGGCTGGAGGATCAGCTTCAGGATATCGCGGCCGTACAAGGCGGGGTCGATCTGAACGTCCAGCTTGATTTTATTGTCGAACCGCAAATTCTGAATTTGCACATAGGCGCGAATATGATTGATTTCGTCTTCGATGCTGACGATGTCCCTGCCCTTGTTCAGGCTGAGCTTATAGAACTTGGCGAGCGATTGCGAGATGACCGCGATGTCGGGCACGCCGTTGTCGATGGCTTTCCAGTTGATCATCTCGAGCGTGTTGTACAGAAAATGCGGGTTGATCTGCGCCTGGAGCGCTTTGAGCTCGAGATTCTTGATTTCCTTGCCGTTCTGGTACTGCTCTTCGACGAGCAGCCGGATGCGTTTGACCATGTGGTTGAAGCTGTCGGTGAGCTCGCCGATCTCGTCCCGACTCGCGGACTGCGCTTCCACGTTCAGCACGCCTTCTTGCACCAAGCGCATTTTTTTCTTGAGCAGCAGGATGCGCTTGACCGTCGCGCCGGCAATCAAGTAGGCCAATCCGTAGGAGATCAGGCCGCAGACGAGCATCAAGACGAGCATAAGGTCCCGGATTCGGATGCTTTGCGTCAGGATATCGGTCATTGGAATCGCCGTCACCATCGTCCAATCCGTATTCTCGACCGCTCTGGTCTTGATGACGTAATCGCTGCCGCCGATGGCGGCGTTTCTCCATGCCGGGCCGTCGGTTTGCGCGTCTTGAATCAGCGCCGGATCCGGGTTGATCCGCCGGAAATTGTCCATGTTGGAGCAGCTTACGATCGCGCCGTTCGCGTTTTGAAGATAGACGGCGCCGTCATTCGCGATATTCGCTTTCCGCAGGATATCTTCGATCAATTCCTTGAGAATGTTCAGTTCGATAATGCCGATGATTTCCGTCGTCTGCTCGCTGTTGCGGATCTTGCGGAGCAGCGAGATGACCGGTACCGGGTCGAGATTGCTGTTGTTGTTGGTGATCGCATGTTCCGGCAGCCAGCTGACCTTATCCTTGGAAGCCAGCAGCGCCCGGTAGCTCCCGGTTTGGGAGAAGGCGTCCATGTCGAAGAAGTTGAAGTTCTGTCCCGCGTACATCAGCCACCCCGGCACGTACAGACTGGCCCGGTAGACGTCTTCCGCATTCTGAAAGCTGTTCAAGAATGATTCCAGCTTCTGTCTGTCGATATTCTGCTGGACGTAATCGTCTCCGAACGCCTGCTTGTCCCGGGTCAGCATCGTCTGCACGTCGGCGTTGAAGTAGATGACGTCGGAGGCTTTGATCAGCGTGTTCACCTTATAGCTCAGGAACGTGTAGGCCTGGTCGAACGACAGATCGGCGGAGTGAAGGATCTGCTTCTCGTAATCGCGGGATACGTTCTTGTACGAGAACGAAGTCATCAGCGCAAGCGGCAGGAAGATGAGGATGAAATAGGAGATCAGGAGCTTGCCCCGAATATGCAGGTTCGTGAACAAGCCGGTTATCGTCCGCAGCGGGTTTCTCACGGCTTATGTTTTCTCCTGAATTGCGTAGGCGTCATGCCGGTGATTTTCTTGAAGGCCTTCGCGAAATAATTGGCGTCGTTGTAGCCCGACAGATCCGCGACCTCGTACAGCTTGGATTGCGGCTCCATCAGCAAGTCCGCGGAACGCGCGATGCGGACCTCCGCGATATATTCGCTGATCGTCTTGCCCGTCTCTTTCCGAAACAGCGACGACAGATAGGTCGGCGTCAGGTGGACGTGATCGGCCAGCATATGCACGGTAATTTCCTTGTCGCTGTAGTTGCCCCGGATATACTTCTTCACGTCCAGCACGGCTCTGCAGTTGGATTCCAGATTCGCGATGCGGTCGAGGAGAACGGCCGCCCTGCGCAGAAAGTAGTCCTTCAGCTGCTTGAACGTGCCGATCTTGGACATGACCGCCCAGTCGTATTCCTCCTGCCCGGCGCCGGACGGGCTCAGGAGCAGGCCACGCTTCTCGCCTTGCTCCGCGAGCAGGCGCAGCATGCGGTAGAACAGGCTTCTGACATCGTCGGCCGGCGTGCCGGTCTTGGTTCGCATGGCCTGATACAGCTGCTCCGCAAACGACAGGATCGCCTCTTTGTTCAGCTCCTGCAGCAGCTTCTCGTACGCATGAAGGAGTTCGAGCGTGATCGGGTACGCGGCGGTCGGCTTCTCCATGGCATCGACCATCGTGCCGAAGCCGTAGTAGAACAGCCGGCTCAGAAACCCGGCCGCCGTCTCGTAGGAAGCGCGGATTCCCGCCCAACCGGGAGAAGTCATGCCGACGATCCAGGACACCTTGGGGGAAGGCGGGTACTGGCTCAGATGCTCCGCAAGCAGCGGGTAGACCGCCGCCAGCTCGTTCCGGCGTTCCGGCCGATGGGCGGAGATCACGACGATGCGGGCGGAATCCTGGATGGCCGCCAGGTGCGTGAAGCCGTTCGAAGCCCGATGCAGATAGTCGACGATCCGGTTGAGGCCGCGCAGGTCGATCGCGTTCGGTTCGCCGTCCTCATGGGCGGGGACGAGGATGGAAACCGTATAGGAGCTGCCGGGGGCAAAGGTGACGCCGGCAAGCTGCAGGCTGCGTTTCAGTTCGTCGTCGTCGATCGGGCCGCGAATGAGCCCGCTAACGATCGTCTGCCTGATGAACGGCAGGCTCTCGGACAATGCCAGGTTCAGATGGTCGGCTTTCAGATGCTCCAGGCACAGCTGCACGGCCTTGGCGATCACCTCCTGCAGCTCGTCGAGATTGATCGGTTTCTCCACGTAACTGACCGCGTTGATGCGAATGGCGGCTTTCAGGTATTCCTTGTCGGAATGCCCGCTCAAATAAATGATTTTGCAGGCGGGAAACCGTTCGCGGACCGAGGCGGTAAAGTCGATGCCGTTCATGCCGGGCATGCGGATATCCGATACGACGATATCGGGCCGCAGGCGGCTCGCCGCTTCGAGCCCTTCAATGCCGTCCTTGGCCTCTTCGACGACCCCGATGCCCAGCTCATGCCACTTGATATGTTTCATCAGGCCTTGCCGAGTAGCGGTCTCGTCTTCGACGAGCAGAAGCTTAATCATGCGATTTCACTCCCGATTAGGTAGTAGCGGCCGGACGCCTGCCGCGCGAGGGAACCATGCCGCGGCGAACGACGCGGTATTCCGCATTGTCGTCCCCTCATTTGAAAACGATTACATCTAAGGAAATTATACGTGATCCCGTCGGATATTCACAGGGACGGGGAAGGGCAATCCGCAAGATTCGAAGAAGTAGAGGAGTAAGAGGTGATGACGATGGAAGAATCGCTTGCGCGCATGAAGCATAAGCACGGAAGATTAATCGACGGAAGGCGGCATTACTGGGACGTGGAGAAGCTGTGGGCGCTATCGAAGGACCTGCCCGTTCAGAGGGTCAAGCTTGAATCCATCCGGGAGCTCGATCAGGATTGTTGGTTTGCGGATAGCGGGAGCAGACCGGTCCCGACGATTCGCAACGTCGCGTTTCATTGCGCTCGGATTATCGGCGCGAACCTGGCGTACCCCGTCTTGTTATGCGCCGAGGGCCAATTGATTGACGGGGGACATCGGATCGCAAAGGCGTTGATCGAAGAAAAAAGCGAGATCGAGGCCGTCTATCTGACGCTGCCGCCGGCGGATGCGATTCTATGATCGGGTAAGGCGTGTTGATGCAGTTTTGTCTTATCGTTGTTTGGCGTGCGAGGGATAATAGAAGGCCAGCCGGTCGCTCGCGACCGGCTGGCCTTCTTCGTTTGATTGTTTGAATAGCCCCGTGCGAACGGTCCGCCGGCGCGGCGTCTACACGAGTCCGCGTTCCATGGCCTTGACGATGAGGGCGGCGAACAGACTGTTGGACCACGCGAACCAGGGCCGGGTGAAGACGGCCGGGTCATCCGGGTGGAAGCCCTCGTGCATGTAGCCGGTGTCGGCGTCGGTATTCGCCAGCATGTCGATCAGCTCGCGGATCTCGTCGTCGTCGTCGGAGGTCAGGGCCTGCATGGACAATGCCATATGCCAGACGTAGCCTTTCGGCGTGTGCGGGCTGCCGATGCCGCGCGCATGCGTCCCTTGGAAGTAATACGGATTGTCGCCGCTTAGCGCGAAGCGCCTGGTGTTCCGGTAGACGGGATCGTCGGGTCCGGCATACCCGATATACGGGATGGAGACGAGCCCCGGCGTGCCGGCATCGTCCATGAGGCAGTAGTTGCCGAAGCCGTCCGTCTCGTACGCGTAGATGCGCCCGTACGCGGGATGGTTCACGATCCCGTAGGCCCGGATGCCGAAGTCGATCTCCCGGCGCAGCTTCTCGGCCCGCTCGGCCAGCCGCTTGTCCTTGTAGATGTCGCGGGCGATGGTGCGGATATGGCCGAGTACGACGACGGCGAACATGTTGTTCGGGATGTTGTAGCCGAACAGGCAGGCGTCGTCGCTCGGACGGAAGCCGGACCATGTCATGCCGGTGTAGTTGACGGGAAGTCCGCGGCCGTCGTTCTGAAGCGTCTCGGTTTCCTTGTCGGTGTCGCGGACGAACCGGTACGGCGACCGCTCCATATGCCGCTGCTCGGTTATCATGACGTTCACGATCGACGTGAGCGCGCGGTAGCAGGTGTCGGTGAACGCGTCGACGCGGCCGGTCTCCTGCCAATAGCTATACAGCAGCTGCACCGGGAAACAGAGGGAGTCGAGCTCGTATTTGCGCTCCCACATCCACGGATTGAGGCCGCAATCGTCGCTTGCGCGGTAGTGGGCGTCGCTGGGCGTCTCGTTGAACGCATTGGTATACGGGTCGATCGTCAGATAGAACATCTGCCGGGCGATCAGGCCGCTTAAGAGGCGCTGGAGCTCCTCGTCGTCTTTGGCGAGGAGCAAATAGTGGCGCACTTGCTCGGTGGAGTCGCGCAGCCACATCGCCGGGATGTCGCCGGTGAAGACGAAGGTCGTGCCGTCCTCGAGCGGCTTGGTCGTGGTCTCCAAGGTATTGGGAAAGCAGTTGCGGAACAGCCGCTGAAGCTTGGGCCGGTGGGCCAGGCGGCGATCGGCCTCATCCAGGAAACGGGATACGGAAGCAGGGACGGTCATGGGATGGACAAACCTCCTGTGGCGATGGATTCAAACTGCAGCAAGAATGTCACACCCGGCGGCCCTGCGCAATATGTATCCTTTGCGCGCGGATCGGCAGGTCAAATCCGACACATGCGCGACGACGAACGCTCGTCCAACCGCGGCCGTCGGCCCGCCGAAAGCCTTGTCATGCCTGGCGTGACGGGCTTTTCGGCGTGACAATTCAGATTCGACATATTTACGGTCGTCCGCCGAATTTCTTAGAATGTGTCGTATGAAGAGGGCAAGGCGAAAATGAATACGCTTGCTTAACGGAACATAACGGCCTTCCTGCGATACGGCGGAAGAGCCACGGAAAGGAGACGGTGCATATGAAAGCAAGCGAGGCGCTGACGTCCCGGACGCGGACGACCGGGCTCGAGAAGATCAAGAAAGGCTCCCTGCGAAAAAGAATCCTGCACAACTGGGAGCTGTACCTGTTTATGGTACCGTGCCTGCTGTATTTCATCGTATTTCATTATGTGCCCATGTACGGGGTTCAGATCGCGTTCAAAAACTTCCTGCCCTCCAAGGGCATCGCCGGCAGCAGCTGGGTCGGCTTCGACAACTTCGAACGGTTCTTCAATTCCTATTACTTCTGGGATCTCTTATGGAACACGTTCAGCCTCAGCCTGTACGAGCTGGCGGTCGGCTTCCCGCTGCCGATCCTGCTCGCGCTGGCGTTCAACGAGATCAAGAACGGGTTCTTCAAGCGCAGCGTGCAAACCGTCACCTATGCGCCGCACTTTATCTCCATCGTCGTCATGGCGGGCATGATCATCACGTTTTTGAGCCCGTCCTCCGGGATTCTGATTCGCATGATCGAGTGGGTCGGCCTGCAGCCGGCGTCCTTCCTGGAGGATCCGCGCTGGTTCAAGACGGTCTACGTGCTCTCGGGCGTGTGGCAGAGCGCCGGCTGGGGAACGATCATCTACCTGGCCGCGTTGTCCGGCGTCGACCCGCAGCTGCACGAAGCGGCGATCGTCGACGGCGCGAGCCGCCTGAAGCGCGTGATCCACATCAACATCCCGACGATCGTCCCGACGATCGCCATTCTCTTGATCTTGAACGTCGGCAACATCCTCGGCATCGGGTACGAGAAAATCCTGCTGCTGCAAAACTCGCTGAATATCGAATCCTCCGACGTAATATCGACCTTTGTCTATAAGTCGGGCTTGCTGAACAATCAGCTCAGCTTCTCGACGGCCGTCGGCTTGTTCAACTCCGCGATCAACGCCATTCTGCTTCTGACGGTTAACCGCATCGCCAAAAAAACCAGCGACAACAGTCTTTGGTAACGAGGAGGTCACAGCGATGGTATCGGCAATCAAAGAATCCAAAGGGGACAAGCTCTTTCTCGTCCTGGTTTATCTCTTTTTGGCGGCGGCGCTCGTCATCGTGCTCTATCCGCTCGTTTATATGATCAGCGCCTCGATCAGCACGCCGAAGTACGTGAACTCCGGGGAGATGTGGCTGCTGCCGAAGGGGATCACGCTCGAAGGCTACAAGCTCGTGTTCGGAAATTCCAAGATTTGGATGGGCTACCGCAACACGATTCTTTACACCTGCATCGGCACCTTGATCAATCTGGCGGTGACCCTGCCGGCTGCGTACGCGCTCAGCCGCGGCGATTTCGTCGGCCGGCAGTTCTTCATGATCCTGCTCTTAATTACGATGTTTTTCGGCGGCGGCTTGGTGCCGACGTATCTGGTCGTCAAGAATCTGGGCTTGATCAATTCGATGTGGGCGCTGATCCTGCCGGTCTCCGCATCCGTGTGGAACATCATCGTGGCGCGGACGTTCTTCCAGTCGACGATTCCGAAGGAGCTGCAGGAGGCGGCGCATATCGACGGCTGCACGAATTTGCGGCTGTTCGCCCGCATCGTGCTGCCGCTGTCGGCGCCGATTATCGCGGTCATGGCGCTGTTCTACGGCGTGGGGCACTGGAACAGCTATTTCTCCGCGCTGATCTACCTGAACGACGATACCAAGTTTCCGCTGCAGATGGTGCTTCGGCAGATCCTCGTGCTTCAGCAGATGGGCGCCGAGACGAACGGAGCGGTACTGAGCGGGGAAGCGGCCAGTCTGGCGGCCTCCAAGGCGGAGATCGCCTCCATGGTGAAGTACGCCGTGATCATCGTCTCCACGCTGCCCATCATCGCCGTCTATCCGTTCCTGCAGCGCTACTTCGTGCAAGGCGTCATGATCGGCTCGGTGAAAGGGTAACGGCGGGGGAATCGGCATGAATAACCGAAGCGCCGGCCCTTCCCCGGACGTTATGAACGGATTGACGCAGGCTTGCAGGGGCATTTCGTTTCAGGGAACCGGTCGTCTTCGTTTATTATAAATAACAACGGTAGGTTAACTAAGGGAGGAGCGCGTTATGAAGACAGGAAGAAAGAAGTTGAATTTGCTGCTTGCGGGCACCATGCTGGCGGGGGCGCTGGCCGGCTGCAGCTCGGCGGAAAAAGAGACGGAAAACAAGCCGAGCGCCGCCGCCGACAACGTGAACAAGGAAGGCTTCCCCGTGGTCAAGGAGCCGTTGACGCTCACCATGATGGGACCCGACGTGGGCATTCAGAATTGGGACAAGATGCCGCTGTTCCAAGAGATGGAGAAGAAGACGGGCATTCACATGACCTTCCAAAACGCGCCGAAGGATGCCTTCGAGACGAAGAAAAACCTGGTGTTCGTCAGCGGCACGTATCCCGACATTTTCTACGCGGCCGGATTGACGCCGGCGGAGCAAATGAATTACGGCGAGCAGGGCATTCTGCTCCCGCTCGAGGACCTGATCGAGGGCTACGCGCCGAACGTCAAGAAAATTCTCGACGACAATCCCGAGATTCGCAAATCGATCACCGCGCCCGACGGTCATATCTACGCGCTGCCGGTCATTGAATTCAACCAGCCGTGGTACCGGAACCCGCTGTGGTACAACGGCGATTACCTGAAAGCGCTCGGCGTGACCAAGCTGCCGGAGACGACCGAGGAGCTGTACGCGTACCTGAAGCGGGTCAAGACCGAAGACCCGAACAAGAACGGCCAGGCCGACGAAATTCCGCTGTCCTCCGCTTCGCCCGGCAACAGCCTGCGCGATATCCGGACGTGGCTGCTCGGCGCCTTCGGCATCTACGAGGAAGAGATTTACGTGGACGACAGCGACAAGGTGCACTATACCCCCATCGAAGCGGGATACAAGGACTATTTGACGTACCTGAACCGGCTGTGGAAGGAAGACCTGCTGGACCACGAGAGCTTCTCGCAAACGAGCGAGCAGCGCGAGGCGAAAGCGCGCAACAACCAGCTCGGCTTGTTCTCGGCTTGGACGGCGTTCCAGATGATGGGCGAAGAGCCGAACACCGACGATCCGATGTTCAGCCCGGTGAAGAGCGATTCCGTCGATAAGCCGGCCATCGCCAAGAACAAAGGCATCAACACCGGTGCCTTCGCCATCTCGAAGACGAATCCGTCGCCGGAAGCGTCCATGCGCTGGGTCGATTACGCCTACTCCGTGGAAGGCGCGACCATGTTCAACAAAGGACCGGAAGGCATTCTGTGGAAGTACACGGACAAGGCCAACTTCGTGAAGGAATACCTGCCCGTGCCGGACGGCGGCGACCGCGAGGAATACCGCTCGAGAATTACGCCGAACTACGGGATTCCCGCGCCGACGATCAACCTGCCGGAGATCGACAAGGGGCTGCTGGGCGACGTGGATGCCTGGGTCGCCAACGAGACCAAGACGAAGCTGCTCGACCGCGGCGCCCGCATTCCGTTCCCGGTGCTGTTCCTGACGCCGGAAGAGCAGGCGGACGTGACGGCGATGACGTCCGACCTCAATACGTACGTGCGTCAGATGGAAGCCAAGTTCGTGACCGGCGCCGAGCCGCTGACGAACTGGGACGGTTATGTCGCGACCATTAAGAAGATGGGCGGCGAACGCATGGCCGAAATCTACCAAACCGCCTATGACCGCTGGAAAAGCAACTAATTGAATTCGCACCCGGCGCGCGGCCGACGAGGCCGCGGCGCCGGCAACGGAAGGGACGGGCCTGCGGCGGAATCGCGGCAGGCCGTGCTTTCTTCCCGCGTTGCAACGACAAGCAATCATTAATCGCAGACGCCTGCATTGGAGGAAGAGTCCCATGAAAATCACCCGGCATCCCGCCAATCCCATCGTGGTTCCCGGCAAATACGAATGGCGGAAAGCGACGGTCTTCAATCCGGCTGTCATTCTCGAAGACGATACCTTCTACATGATCGAGCGGACCGCCGGTTCGCTGACCCCTTGCAAAAACTACCTCGGTCTGCTGCGCAGCGACGACGGGGTGCATTTCACCCACGTGAAGGACGAACCCGTGCTGACGCCGGACGAGCTGGGCTTCCCGTACGGCAGCGTCCAGGATCCGCGCGTCGTCAAGCTCGACGGCGTGTTCTACATGAACTACGCGCTGCGTCCCTGCGCGATGAACTACTATCCGACGAACACGGGCGTCCCGGAACGCTCCCTTCCGAAGTACCCGGACGGCTGGGGCGAACAGGAAGGGCATTGGCTGACCCGCTCGTCCATCGCGAAATCGCAGAACCTCGTCGACTGGGAATTCGTCGCGGATACGACGGAATTGACGATTAACGACCGGGACAACATCTTGTTCCCGGAGAAGATCAACGGCAAGTATGTCCTGCTGCGGCGCCCGGAGGAGTATGTGGGCGAAGCGTACGGTACGGACAAGGCGGCGATGTGGATCGCCTACTCCGAGGACCTGATCCACTGGGAAGCGCCGAAGCTCTTGGCCAAAGCCGAGAACATGGCCTGGGAATCCCGCAAGATCGGGGGCTCGACGCCGCCGATCAAGACGGACAAGGGCTGGCTCGTGCTGTACCACGGCGTGGACGACCGGATCGTCTACCGGGTCGGCGCGCTGCTGCTCGACCTCGAGAATCCGGAGAAGGTGATTGCCCGGACGCATCGCTTCATCATGGAGCCGGAGACGTATTACGAGAAGTTCGGCTATCAGATCCCGAACGTCATCTTCCCGACCGGCAACGTGGTGAAGGACGGGCTGCTGTACATCTATTACGGCGTGACGGATACGGCGATCGCTCTGGCGACCGTCCCGCTCGACGAGCTGGTGGATTACGTCCTGAATGAGCCGAGGGAGTAGACGAGGCGGATCTTACCGCGGCAAGGAAAGCGGATAGGAAAGCCGATAGGAACGCGGCAAGGAGCTGTATAACGTCCTCCATACGTTAAACAGCTCCTTGCGCGCGGTTGCCGATCCGTTACGAGTCCAGGGAGACGGGGCCGCCCGCGCCGTGCAGCTTGCGGTATTGGCCGGGCGTAACGCCGGTTTCCTTCTTGAATTTGCGGATGAAGTTCGGCGCGTCCAGATAGCCGACGCGCTCGATGATATCCTTGAGCGGCGCGCTGGTGTGCAGGAGCTGGCGCACCACTTCCTTGAGCCGGCATTGCCAGATGTATTCCGTGAAATTCGCGCCGATTTTCTCTTTGAAGCTGCGGCTGAGATAGGACGTGGAGGTGCCGTACTTGAGCGCGACATGCTCCAGGCTGAGCGTATAGTCGGCGTAGTTCTCTTCGACGTAGGCGACGATCTCGTCCATCAGCGTCGGCTGCGCCTCTTCGGTCCGGTTCGTAGCCGCGAGGCAGATGCGCATGGCGAGGGAGCGCAGCTTGCTCGCCAGTCCCTCGAGCGTCTCGAACGCGTGCAGCGACGAGATGTCGCCGTGCATGTCGTCGATGCCGAGCTCGGCGGCGGTCCGCAGCAAGGAGTTCAGGACGTCGAAGCACAGGCAGCGCAGCAGGCCGACCGGCAGCGCTTCCTGCTTGATCTTCTCCATCATGCTCGCGATCAGCTGGAGCGCCGTCGCTTCGTTGCCCTGCTTGAGGCTCTGCTCCAGCTTGAGCAGCCACTTCTTCGGAATCCAGTAGCTCTCGCCGGATACGGCCGAAGCGGACGGCTCCGCGAGCTCCTCGAAGTAAGCGATGCGCCCGCTGACCGTCAGCATCCGCTGCTCCAGCGCCGAAGCCGCTTCGAGGAACGACTGGTTCAGCCCGGACAAGCCGCCGTACACGGTGCCGACGCCCAGATTGGGCTGCCGGGGCAATTGGTCCGCGAGGCGGTTGTCGAGCTCGCCGAGGATGCCCCTTACGCGCTGCTCCTCGTCGTCTTCCTCCGTCGGCAGCAGCATGACCATGAGGGCGAGCCGGTGGGCGACGGAGAACTCGACGCCGTAGATGCGGGCATGCAGCTCCGGCAGATCCAGCCGATGGAGCAAAGCGCGCAGCGCTTGCTGGCGGGTCCACGACCGCTCGTCGCGCTGCTGCTCGTCCAAGCTGAGGATGATCGTGAAGCAGCGGGCGTTCTCGGGCAGCTCCAGCCCGGACTGGACGATCATCCGCTCGATCTCGGGATCGTCGGGCTTCCCGTGCTTGAACAGCAGCATGAGGCATTGGTTGCGCACGAACGGCTCCTGCATGTCGATGCGCGCGTTGTAGTCGTGGATGGTCTGCTTGATCCAGTCCCATTCGTTCCGGCTCCGGGGCGCGTCCTTCGCGCCGCGCTGCAGCGAAGCGAACTCCAGCAAATCGCGAATCGGGTGATACTGCCTTCTGGCGAGCAGCATGGCCACGATAATGCCGGTCAGCGCCGTGAAGGCGAAGACCAGCAGGATGATCGTGCGGATCTGGGCGACCTGTTCGAAGAACTGGTAGCTGGGAATGGCGGTCGCGTACGTCCAGCCGTTGATCTTGGACTTGACCGTGACGACCGAATAGCGTTCGCCGCCGAGCGCCATGCCGTGGATGCCGGGAGCGAGCGCGGTCAAGGAGGCCAAATCCTGCCCGCGAAGGGTGTCGCCCCGGTTGTTGGCCGTCAGCACTTCGCCCGTGCCCGAGAAGATGTAGCTGCTCCCGGAGAAATCGTTCAGGATGGAATCCATCACGCCGGTCAGCTGCGCTTCTTTAATGAGATACAGGATCGTCCCGTACGGGTAGGGATCGTTGGGCTTGATCGGCACGAGCATCGCCAGCATGGATTCGCTCCGCGAACGCACGACGACCGTCTCGGCCGGCCGAACGGTGTTGAACGCCGTTTGGTTCAGCGCCTGCTTGATCTCGCCCGGCTGCCAGCGTTCGAACCGGTAGATGTTCTTGAAGACGAGATCGAAATTCGACATCCCGAGACTGGAATACACGCGATCCTCGCCGCGGTAATAGAGAAACAAATCCTCGAGGACCGTGTTGTTGGTCTTGTAGCGCGCGAGCGAGGCGATAGCGTCGCGGCTGTAGTACGGGTGCGAGACCATGTACTTGGTGAGATGCTCGTCGAAGGAGATGTTGTTGGCCGTCTCGAGCAAATTGCTCATCTGATTGTCGATGGACAGCCGTACCTGGTTGAGCTGGTTGACATTCGACTGCTCGATCTCCGAGCGCAGGTTGCCCGTCGCGTTATGGTAGATGACGAAGGTGACGCCTGAAAGCGGAATCAAAAAAATCAAAATGTAAGACAGCGTATAAGTGAGGAGCAATTTGGATTTAAAGCGGTTCCAAGTGAAGCGAAAGCCCGACTTCTCGCGGGATGACTTAAGAAATGCGTTCACGGCGACCTCCCGGGGATAGCGATTCGATGAATGCGGATGATGAGTGCCATCGGCATGCCCTTTTTTATTTGTATGAACATTATAACGTTATGTTCAATTTATTGCTAGGATGTGTTAAGCTTTACTCGATTAAGCCGGGCATGCAGCCCGCCGGCACGGAAAGGAAGGATGCTCGGACCCATGGGAATTGTACTGCGCAGCATGAAACGGTTGAATGGACAAGTATCCGACATTGTCATCGACGAAGGCAAGATCGCCGCGATCGTTCCGCCGGGGACGGGCGAAGGCGAGGTCGTCGCCGAAGGCGGCTATATCTCCAGCGGCTGGATCGACATGCACGTGCATGCCTTTCCGACATTCAAGCCGTACGGAGACGCGATCGACGAGATCGGGGTGAAGCAAGGCGTGACGACGATCGTCGACGCCGGGAGCTGCGGCGCGGACCGGATCGGCGAGCTGCGGGAAGCCGGGAGCCGGTCGGTCACGCGGCTGCTGGCCTTCCTGAACGTCTCCCGGATCGGCCTCTCGCGCATCGACGAGCTGTCCCGGCCGGAGTGGATCGACGGGGCGGCGGTCCGGGAGGCGGCGCGGGCTTACCCGGACTTCATCGTCGGGCTCAAGGCGCGCATCAGTCGCAGCGTGGTGAAGGAGCTGGGCATCGAGCCGTTAAGGCTAGCCCGCCGGTTCTCCGCGGCGACGGGGCTGCCCCTCATGGTGCATATCGGCTCCGGGCCGCCGGCCATCGGCGACGTGATGGCGCTGCTTGCGCGCGGCGATATCGTCACGCACTATCTGAACGGCAAGGCCAACAACCTGTTCGACGCGCAAGGACGGCCCCTCCCCGCGCTGACGGACGCGGTGGCGCGCGGCGTGCATCTGGACGTCGGCCACGGGTCGGCGAGCTTCTCGTTCCGCGTGGCGGAGCAGGCCCGGGCGGCCGGCTTGGCGCCGCATACCATCAGCACGGACATTTACGAGCGCAATCGGCTCGAGGGGCCGGTCTTCAGCTTGGCCGACGTCATGAGCAAGTTTCTCGATCTCGGCTACGGCTTGCGGGAGATCGTCGATGCGGTGACGGTGAACGCGGCCGCCTGGCTGGGCCGGCCCGAGCTCGCCGAGCTGGGCGTCGGCGGGAACGCGAACCTGACGGTGTTCGAGGTCAAGCAGGGCGGCAAGACGCTGACGGATTCCGAAGGGGAGACGCGAACGGCGAACGCCTATATTCAAGCCAAGGGAGCAGTGATCCATGGATCGTACTTTGCATGCTAAATACGGATTGAAACGGGTCGTCAACGCCAGCGGGCGCATGAGCATTCTCGGCGTCTCCGCGCCGACCGACGGCGTCATGGCGGCGATGAAGACGGGCGGCCAAAGCTACGTCGAAATGGCGGATCTGGCGGACAAGTCCGGCGCGTACGCCGCGAAGCTGCTGAACGCCGAAGACGCGGTCATCGTCAACTCCGCCTCCAGCGGGATCGCGATGGCCGTCGCGGCCGTCGTCACCCGGGGCGACGAGCGGGCGAGCCTCAAGCTCCATCAGGAGCTGCCGGAGCGCAACGAGATCGTCCTCTTCAAGGGGCACAACGTCCAATACGGCGCCCCGGTCGAGACGATGGTCGCGCTCGGCGGCGGGAAGCTCGTCGAGGCCGGCTACGCCAACGAGGGGCGCAAAGCGCATCTCGAGATGGCGCTGGGCGCGCGGACGGCGGCCATTCTGTTCGTGCAATCGCATCATTGCGTCCAGAAGAACATGATCAAGGTCGAGGAGGCCTGGGAAGTGGCGCGGCGCCGCGGGGTGCCGCTGATCGTCGACGCCGCGGCCGAGGAGGATCTGCGCAAGTACCCGGCCTGCTCGGACCTGGTCATCTACAGCGGCTCCAAGGCGATCGAAGGCCCGACCTCCGGCATCGTGGCGGGCAAGGCGGACTGCGTGAGCTGGGTGAAGACGCAGCTGCACGGCATCGGACGGAGCATGAAGGTGGGGAAGGAGTCGATCTTCGGCCTGCTGCGGGCGCTGGACGAGTACTTCGAGAAGGGCGACGCAAGCGAGCAAGAGCGCGCCGCGCTCGCGGCGCTGGACGCGCTGGGCGCGCTTCCGGGCGTTGACGTTCGCATCGTCCAAGACGAGGCCGGCCGGGCGATCTTCCGCGGCCGGGTCAACATCGACGAAGCGGTGGCGGGCTTGTCCGCGCGGGCGGTCAACGACGCGCTTCGCGGCGGCGATATTGCCGTGTATACGCGGGATTACGGCGTGGCGCAGGGGTATTTCGACATCGATCCGCGCTCGCTGCAAGGCGACGATTTGGCGGTCATTATCGGCCGCATTCAAGACATTATCGGAGGGAAGCACTAATGGCGGACATTCGTTCCCGGTTATACAGAAACAAAGCGGCGCTTAACGTGCTGGCGGGCAGCATCGACAACGCGCGCGAGATCTACGAAGCGGCGGAAGGCCACGTGATCGTCGGCGTGCTCTCCAAGGCCTATCCCGACGCGCCGTCCGCCGTGGCGGCGATGAAGCAGTACGGCGCGGCCATCGACGACGCGGTATCGATCGGTCTAGGCGCGGGCGACAACCGCCAGGGCGCGGTCGTGGCCGAGATCGTCAAGTCGTACGCGGGCAGCCACGTCAATCAGATCTTTCCGGCCGTCGGCGCCACCAGCGCCAACCTGGGCGGCTGGGCGGGCTGGATCAACGCGCTGGTGTCGCCTTGCGGCCGGCCCGGTTACGTGAACGTCTCGACGGGCGTGTTCAGCGCGGCCGCCGCGGATCAAGCCGTCGTACCGGTCAAGGCCGCGATCGCGCTGGTCCGGGACATGGGCGGGCATGCGCTGAAATACTTCCCGATGCAGGGCTTGAAGCTGGAGGAGGAATACCGCGCCGTCGCCAAAGCCTGCGGAGAGGAAGGCTTCGCGCTGGAGCCTACCGGCGGCATCGACCCGGCCAACTTCGCGAGGATCTTGGAGATTGCCTTGGAAGCGGGCGTGCCGCAGGTCATTCCCCACGTCTATTCCTCGATTATCGATCCGGCGAGCGGCGATACGCGCGTGGAGGACGTGCGGACGCTGCTCGGCGAGCTGAAAGCGCTGGTCGACCGGCATGTCTAGCATCGCCGCGTTCGGCGAAGTGATGATGCGCCTGGAGACGCCCGGCTTCGCGACGCTGTCCCAGAGCGGCAGCCTGGCGTATTCGTTCTCGGGAACCGGGGTCAACGTCGCCTCGGCGCTGTCGCGCTTCGGCCATGAGACGTACCTGGCCAGCACGCTGCCGGACAATTCGCTCGGCGACGCCGCGCTGGCGCAGCTGCGCAAGCTGGGCATCGGGACGGCGTTCGTGAGCCGGGGAGGCCGGTACATCGGCATGTATTTCCTGGAGCACGGCTTCGGCCTCCGTCCGAGCCAGGTGACCTATACGGACCGGCTCGGCAGCAGCTTCAATACCGTTCCGCGCGACGCGGGGGATTGGGAGCGGATTGCCGACGCGGTAGACGCGGCGCATTTTTGCGGCATCACGCTGGCGATGAACGACCTCGCGCGCTCGCAAATGAAGCAATTGGCCACCGCGGTCAAGCGCCGCGGCGGCAAGGTGATTTTCGACTGCAATTACCGGCCGTCGCTCTGGGGCGAAGGCGGGCACGCGGCGGCCGCGCCGCATTATCGCGAGATGCTGGAGCTGGCGGATCTCGTCTTCATGAACGAGAAGGACGCGCTGCTCACGCTCGGCATGCCGAGCGGCGGCGCCGACCGCCTGGCGCAGCTGCGCGATTTGATCCCGCAAGTCGCGAAGACATACGGGATCGAAGCGATCGCCGGCACGCACCGGCAGGTAAACGGGGACAACACGCATACGCTGGCCGGTTATCTTTACCGGGAAGGGACGTTCCGGTTCGCCCGGCCGTCGACGTTCTCGGTGTACGACCGGGTCGGCGCCGGCGATGCGTACGCGAGCGGCATCATTCACGCGTGGCTGCGCGGCGACGATCCACAATACGCGGTCGATTTCGCGACCGCCGCGGCCGCGCTCGCGCACACGGTGCACGGGGATACGCCGCTGGCGTCGGAGGCGGACGTGGTGAAGGCGCTGGCCCGTACGGCCGGCGATATCGTGCGGTAACCAGGATGACGAAGAAAGAGGAGCCGGGATGACCATCACGCGCAAGAAGGGCCCGCTGTATTTGCAAATCAAGAAGATCGTCAAGGACCGCATCCTTCACGGGGTCTATCCGCTGGGCGGCCATATCCCGCCGGAGCCGCAGCTCGAGAAGGAATTCAACGTCAGCAAAATGACGGTGCGCAACGCGATCCGGGAACTGGCGGAGGAAGGCTACGTCGCGAAGAAAAGCGGCGTCGGCACCATCGTGCTCACCAACGTGTCGGTCTCCCGGCTCTCCAAGGGCAAGCGGTTCACCGAGCTGCTGGTGGAGGAGGGGCACCGCTTGGAGAAGCGGATGCTGTCCATGACCCGCGCGCGGCTGGAGCCGGGGACCGAGCTGCACGGCCTGCTGGGGCCGGAATCGATCCGCATCGAGCGGCTGTACGTGCTGGACGACCGCCCGTATCTTCACATCCGGCACGAGGTGGCCGCTGCCCTGCTGCCGAAGGCGGAGCGGGACGCCGGCGAGCCGGCGTTCGAATCGCTGTACGATTTGCTGGAGGAGCAGGGCGTCGCGCTGGACAACTTCCGCGACGCGTTCTCGGTCGGCACGGCCTCGGCGGAGACCGCGAGTCTGCTCGGGATTCCGGAGGGGTCGCCGCTGCTCGTGCGGCAGCGGCGCACGTACGACCTCGAAGGGCGGCTCATCGAGTACAGCATGGGCTATTACCAGACGGAGCTGCAGCCGTATCTGGTCCGTTACGACGCGTAAAGCCGGCACGGGGCCCCGTTTCCGCGCGCATGAAGAAGGACCGTCGGAGTTCGAGCTCCGACGGTCCTTCTTTTTCGTTAAATTACGCTATTCGAGCGATTGCGGCACGCGGCAATTCCGCGCGGTCAGTCGATCCGGTTTCCCGCTTGGAGCAAGCGGTACATGACTTTGGCGGCCGCTTCGCGCGTCGTCGCTTCGGCCGGCCGGAAGAAGCGGCCGTCTTGTGCTTCGACGCCGTTCATCAGGCCGGCTTCGGTGACGGCCCGGATCGCGTCGGCCGCATAGGCGCCGAACGTCCCCGCATCGGCGTAAACGATGCCGCCGCCCGCCGGCTTCGCATGCAGCAGCGTAAGCGAGCGGTTCAGCATGACGGCCATGTCTTGACGGCTCACGGGCGCGTTCGGAAGGAAGCGTCCGTTGTCGCCGGTTACCAATCCTGCCGCGTGCGCGGCGGCAACCTCGGCGGCGAACCAGTCGTTCTCGCGCACGTCCGCGAACGGCGCCGCTGCGTCAGAGATCTTCAGGCCGAGCGCTCTGACCAGCATCGAGGCGAGCTCGGCCCGCGTCACGCTGCGTTTCGGCGCGAAGGCGCCGGCGGACGTGCCGTTCATCACGAACTTGGCGGCGAGCTTCGAGATCTCGTCCTTCGCCCACGAAGACCCGATATCCGAGAACGCGACGCCGCGCACCGCCGCCGCATAGGTCGAGAAGCCCGGACGCGCCACGGTCACGATCGTGCCGCCGTGCTTGCCGGCCTTGAAGGTTGCGGCCGCCGGTCGTACGGCGCCGTCTTCTTCGTACAGAGCGCCGGCCGTCGCGGCGGGGACGTCTCCGTCGATCAGGAAGGCGCGCGTCACCGTGTCTTGGACGGAGAGCGGAATCGGTGTCTCGCGGCCGTCCTCGACGCCGCCCGCTTCGAAGGCGATCGGCGTGCCGACGACGCGGGCATCCGGATAAGCCGCCTCGAAGCGCTTGACGGCATCGCCGTCCTTCTCGATTCGAATGACAAGACCCGCGTCCTCCGAGAGGCCGCCGAGAGCGGAAAGCGGAAGCGCGACGGATGCGCCGTCCAATGCGAACACGACCGAGCTGCCCGTCGGCGCGGCTTTCAACCGCTGCGCTTGGGCCGGCGTGAAGCGCAGCGCCGCTTCGCCCTCGTCCGCGGAGGAGGCCGAGGCGACGAGCGCGACCGGTTTCGCCGCGTCTTCAAGCGCGCGGTCCAACGCGGCATCGTCAACGGTCGCGGTCAGCACGCCGTTAGCCGCGCTTGTTTTCGCGGCCAGCGATACCGGCGTTTGCGCGGCGCCGATAACCGATGCCGCGACGTCCACGCCGCTATCCGCCGGCGCCGCGTCCGGCGTTTGCGGCGTACCGGAGCCAGGCTGACCGCCGCCTCCCGGATTGCCGCCTCCCGGCTGACCGTCTCCCGGATTGCCGCCCCCCGGCTGACCGCCGCCGGCATAATCGTTGTCCACGTTGATCGTGATATTCGAGAAATGGACGGCCGATGTGAAGCCGTAGACGGAAAACGCCGTAACGGCGGAGAGCACGTACTGTCCGTCGGGCAGCGAAGGCAGATCGAAGATGCCGTTCGCGCCGCTTGATCCGTCCAGATAGCTTCCGTTAAAGTCTTCGATGACGTAATCGCCCTTCGACATATAGGAATCGAAGCCGTTCTTGGCGCTCCTCCAGTCCGCGAGCAGCCCGTAATACCGGCCGTCGTTGTCGAGCAGGGCGAGCTGCAGGACATTATAGCCGCCGCCGTTGTAATGCAAGGTAATGTCGATCGGCGATTGCGGAGATACGATCCTGTTCGTGACGTCGATGCCTCCGAACGCGTTCTCGTTATCGAGCGACTTCTTCCCGACGTGGAAGACGAACGGGAGGCGGAGGGTCGGAACGCCGTCGCTTTCCAGCACGACGGTCCCTTCGTACACGCCCGGCTTGGCGTCCGGCTTCGCTTCGACGGACAAGCCGAAGGTGCGGGCTTTCCCGGCGCCGACGGCGAGTTTGCCGTCCGCATCCAGTCCGGTCAGCTTGACGGAGACGCCGTCCCAGTCCGGGGTGCTGACGTATCCGGGCTTATTGGTGAACGTTTGGTGAAGCTCCGTCTTGGCGGCGTAAGTCACCGTCTTGCCGGTCACGCTCTTCAGCTGAAGCGTGCTCGCGGCTTTCGCGTCGCCGGCCGGATCCACGACGCCGAAAGCGACGCTGCTGGCTTCGCTCGGGAGCGTGACCGGCTTCATGTCCTTGTCCATGATCGTAATTTCGTCCAGCGATTTCAACAATGCCGCCGTATGCAGGGCATGGGTCAGATCGGCGCGCCCGGCGCCTTGCGAATAAGCATCGTACGGCGTGCCGTTCTCGTCCGCCAAGGGATCGGACGTATTCGCGAGCGCCGCCCGGATGTCCGAAGGCGTCCAATCCGGAAATTTATCCTTCAGCAGCAGCGCGAGGCCGGCGATATGCGGCGTCGCCATGCTGGTCCCGCTGTAACGCTCGTAAGCCTCGGAATAATCGGCATCCGGGTGCGCCGCGCCGTAGGCGGGGACCGACGACCGGATGAGGTGGCCGGGCGCGACGACGTCCGGTTTGATGCCCAATCTTCCATCCTGGTTCGGCCCGCGCGAGCTGAATTCCGCCATGGTATCGCCGGGCAGGGAGACGCTCTTGAAGGGCTTGCCGAACGTCAGGGTAACCGGCGCGTCCGGCTGCCGCAGCATGGCCCGAACCAAGGCGCGGCCTTCCTTGCCCGCGAGGTCGAAGGCGGGGATGAAGCCGTCGTATTCGCCTTGGAAGCCCATGTACCCGATCGGGCCGTCCCGTCCCGGAATCGATTCCGATAGATCGACGGTATTCGGCTGAAAGACGTCGCGGGAATCGTTGGTCGTGCCGTTGAAGATGACGACCGCCTTGGCGCCGTGCTGCTTGGCGGTGACGATTTGCCGGCCGTAAGGGAGGTGTTGGCTGTCGTGCGTCCGCGTGACGATGACGATTTTGCCCGCCACGTCTTTCCCCTCGTAATCGGCGTCCAAGCCGAAGCCGAGATAGACCGCCTCAATCGGATCCGTTCCGAGGATGGAGGCGAAATCCGTGCTTCCGGGCGCCCAGGCCATCGCGCGAAGCGCGTACCCCTGCCCCGTCAAGGAGCTGGCGGCGGCCGTCTCGTACGTGTCGATCCGGCTGGTGGCCGCGCCGACCGTAATGCCGAGCTCCGCCGTCGACGGGGAGCCGAGCGAATAATAGTAAGGCGCGTCCATGGCGGCGTTGCCTGCCGCGATGACGGGGACGACGCCGGCGAGCGCCGCGTTGTTGATGGCAACCGCCTCCGCGGAATACGGATCCTTCGTCGCATCGTCTCCGAGCGACAGGTTGATCACGTCCATGCCGTCCTTGACGGCGTGTTCGATGCCGTCAACGATCATGGCCGAGGTGCCGGTGCCCAGCACGCCGCCCAACACTTTATACGCGTATAAGTCCGCTTCGTAGGCGACGCCCTTCTGCAGGAAATGGCCGTCGGCGTTCGCCGCGCGTCCCGCGATCGTGCCGGAGACGTGGGTGCCATGGGCCGTACCCGCGACCAGCTCTTCCGGAATGGCAATGTCTTCATAAGGGTCGTCGTCGTTGTAGAAGGAATCGTGCCCGCCTTTGAACGCGTCCTTCAGGTCGGGATGCAAGTAATCGATGCCGGTATCGATGACGCCCACTTTGAGCCCTTTGCCGGTGTAGCCTTCCGCCCAGGCTTCGTCAACGCCCAATTGCCGCAGGGGCGTCATATCGATCCGCGGATCCTCCGCGTTCGCCTCGTAGGCTGGCGCCGGCTCCGATGCATAGGTCAAGTTCGGGTAGATCGCGCTCACGCCCGGAAGCTTCGCCAGTTGGGCGATGCGGGTGCCCGGCAGCGTGATCGCCATCCCGTTCAGCACCTGATTGTACCGATAGCCGACGTCAAGGGATAAGCCGCCGGCTTTGGCGGATTTCAAGAATGCGGCTTGCTCGGTCTGCACCGCTTTCGCGGTCGCTTCGGCCGCCAGCGTTTTATTCCCCTTGCCCGCGGCGTACTTGCCGATGGCGGCGGGCGGAGCGCTCAATTGCACGATGACGCTGACCGGCCCCGCGGAGGACGTGTCGATCTCCGGCGATATTAGGAGGTTGGCCGAAGCGCCGGGAGCGGAAGCCAAGCTGCGCTTCCAATCGTCCGCGAAGGTCTCGAACAGATTCAGGTCCGGGTCCGCCGAGGCGGAGGCCGGGATCAAGCCGTTCGGCGAAGCGCCGGCGGACGCGGAGTAGGCGGGCTGGAACAGGGAAGCCGCCAAGACGGTCGTGGAGATCACGATGGACGATACCTTAGGAATTCGCTTCTGCATGCTCTTCAAATCCAGGTCCCCATTTCTTAAAAGTTGTCGCTCTCGCATGGATGATTCACGATTCGATCTCGAAGGCGTCGATCGGGACGGCGGTGCCGGCGGAGCTCGCGTGCTTCCGGCCGCTGTTCACGACGCGCACGGTGTGCGTGCCCTCGGAGAGCGCCTCCGATTCGAAGACGACGGCTTCGTATTGGCGGGCCGGCCGGTACAGGTCCGCCGATGCCGCCAATTGCCCGTCGATGTAGATATCCGCGATGCCGCGGTTGCCGCCGACCGGCGCGAGGAGACGAACCTTCGTCCCGGCGAAGACGAACTCGGCATAGTCGTCTTTCGTGATGGACGTCGTCACGGACTGGCCCGAGTAAACCGTGCTGAAGCTTGTCGCCCACGTGCCTTCATAGCGCACCTCGGAGAAGTCGGCGTCTTGGACGAGATGTTTGACGAGGAACGCATCGACGTTCACGAACGCGGGATCGTCCTTCCGGGCTCTTGGGTCGGTCTTGCCCGTCCATTCGATCCGGATCGTATGCTTGTCGTAGGAGACCGTCTTCTTGAAGAGCGACTGACGCTTCGATTCGGCTTCGCCGTACAAGGACACGGCCGCGGCCAGCTTGCCGTCGAGGTAGACGTTGGCGATGCCTTGCCGCGGATTCTTGGTTCCGATCCATTCGACGTAGCTGCCCTCGAAGGCGAGCTCGGCGTGGCCCGGGGCGTCGATGCGTTTCGCGGTTCCGCCGGACAGCGCGTCGTCCGGTACGTTCTCCCAATCGCCGGCGTACGTCACGGCTTCCGAATCGTCCTCGTAGGTGCCGGAGGCGTTGGCGTGCCGCAGGCGCAGGGTGTAGCCGCCCGATCCCGCGAACGCGTAGACGTTCACGTAATAGGTGCCGGTTTGCTTCGCGAAATAGGAGAAGCCTTCGCCGGACGTTCCCGGATGCTCGGAAGCGGCGACGATGCCGGCCTTGCCGTGGACGGTAACGGCGGAAGGCGAGTAGAGGTAGAGATCGAAGTCGGTGCCATCGTCCCCGGTCAGCTCCGCCTGGATCGTTTCGCCGGCGTTCAGTTCGACGGCGTACACGCGGTCCGGATCGGACGCTTCGTCGAGACGCTCGCTCACTTCCGGCGCCTGGAGCGGAGTGCCGGGGATATCCTTGTCGGATACGGCCCGATAGACGTCGATCATCTTGCCGGACATGTTCTTGTCCGCCAGGGAGCTCACTTTCTTTCCGCTGTTCATCAGGCGTTGAATCGTCAGCTTCGCGTCGTAGCCCGGATTGACGCCAAGCACCACGGCAGCCGCGCCGGCGGCGTGCGCGATGGCCGGCGTACCGTAGTTTCCGGGAATATCGTAGTCCGGCTTATCCAGGAACAGGTTGGGTTGGGCGAAGGAATCCCGGGCAACGATGACGTCGCCGAGCGATTCATCCGGCATCGGAACGGATTGTCCGGCAAAGATGGTCCCGTCCGCGCCTTGCAAATCGTAATAGCCGAAATAGCCTTCGGTCACATAATCCAAGTGGAGCACGTCCTTCGCGAAAGGCGACGCTTCGCTTCCGAAGAGCGCGTCCCTGCCCGTAAGGAGCAGTCCCCCGCCCGCTTGCAGGTAATTCGTTAGATTTGCCTTGTCGGACTCGGTCAGCACCGAAGGGGCATCCGGATCCGGATTCATGCTCGCGTTGGCGTGACCGGTGAACCATACGACGATGTCGTAGGCTTGCATGGCTTCAAGCGAAGGGCCATCCCCGTTCTTGGCGACGGTCGCGACTTGGAACGTTCCGCGCGCATCGCCCTGCGGCATCCCGTCGGTCTCGTAGCCGGCGGACAGCAGGAAGCTCTTGTATAGCGCGAGGAAGCTTCGCTCCTCCTCGTTGCCCCCGGACGAGTTGTCGTCCTGGACGAGCAGGACCGACGGTTTGTCCGCGCCTTCGCCCAAGTAATCGAGCGCCGCACGGAAGGCATCGGTCTGGAACGGCGGAGCGAAATGCTCGAAGCCGAGTCCGTTATAGACCGCTCGGTACGCGCCGGTGTCGATTTGGGCGGCGTACGCCGGGTTTTCCGAAGGCATGGTCGTTAACGTATCGAGGGCCGGCGCGGCGATCTGAACGGTCTTTTTGCCGTAGCTCGTCGGCGTATTGCCGGCGCGTCCGATGCCGTTAACGGTCAGCACGTTGGGGAGCTTGTAGGAAGCCGGGTAGCTCGGGATGCGTTCCAGGTCGTCGCCGAAGTCGCCGGGCTGCGCGACGAACAGCATGTCGGAGTGCCGGAGCGCGTCCAGGACCAGGTCGCTCGGTTCCCAGGTCATGAAGTCCAGGACGGCGATGTCGGCACCCATCTGCCCGGCGTAGGCGATGCCCGCCGCGATTTGCGAGAACGTTCCGCTCCCCGACGTCGAGGAAAACGTCTTGACCGGCAGAATCTTCGCGTTCGGGGCCACGCCCGCGATCCCGACGCCGTTGTTGACGGAGGCGGCTACGATGCCCGCGATCACCGTCCCGTTCTTGGCCGGGTCGTTCAAGCCGTCGTCGGCATCGTTGTCGTCATGATTGAAGTCCCAGCCGTGAACGTCGTCGACAAAGCCGTTGCCGTCGTCGTCGATGCCGTTGCCCGGGATCTCTTTGGGATTGGTCCAGATGCTGTTCGCCAGATCCGGATGATCGCCATCCACGCCGTCGCTGATTACCGCCACGACGACGTCCTTGCCGGCGTCCTGCAGATACGGCCAGGCTTCCGGCGCGTTGAGGTCGATATCCAGGCCGTCGGCGTTATTCAAGGCCCACTGATTGGGAAATAAAGGATCGTTCGGGATGAGGGGTTGCGGCTCGGATGAAACGGATGCCGGCCCGTTCGCGGGGGGCATGCCGGCCGAAACGGAGGATGACGGTTGCGGTGCATGCAAGGCTTGTCCGGGATTCGGCGGAACGCTTGTGCCGGACGTCCCCGAATCGGAGGCGATGACCTGGGCGTCCGGCTCCGCGTACAGGACGGCCGGGTCGGCCTTGAGACGGGCGAGGACGGCGGCGATATCCGCGCCTTCGGGCAGCGTTAGGACCTCGGCACCGAGTCCCGGGAGCGTTCGCGACGGCGTTAGTCCGAGGTCTTCGGCCAACGCTTGCGGGCGGCTGCCCGTTTTGTATTTCACGATGATACGGTCGGCTTTCATGGCTTTATCGGCGCCGACCGGCCGGGAGAGAGGCTGCGAGCGAGGGGCATCCGGGACTTCGATGACCGTCTCCGACGCATTCGCGGCTTCCGGTCCCATCGTCTTCCGGAGCTTATCGGATGCGGCGGTTCCCTGCGCCAGCGCAAGGCCGCGGTCATGCTGGCCGAGATTCGGAACGAGGGAACCGGACAGGCAAACGAAAGATAACGAGATCAACAAGAACAACTTGCTCTTCGAGCGATGCTTCAAGGGTGTGTCTCCTCCCACCGTGTCGATAGATTCTGAACGTTCGTGCCACGCATCGGCTGCGATGGCTTGTCTCTGAATCGTGTCTCGTTCGGCCGGCAAAAAACGCGAGCGGCTCTTCCGGCGCGGCGGCGAACAAGGCATGTCCGCGGACATGCAAAGGCGGGGACTTCGTGAACAACCTCCTCGTTAAGTGGCCTGGGACATGCGTCCCGCTCGGTTGAATCGGCTTCTTCAGTCGGGAAATGGAGTGAATTCGAACAATATGTAAGGTTTTATGACGCAAATCGTCCGAAATTCTGAGAAAATTATATAATCCGCAAATTTAAGGCGTCAATAAGTTTATTTTTTTAAATTTTCAAAAGGAGATCAAATAGAATACGTAAGATTAAATGACATAATCTTCGCGAGCTGACGAATGCGATTGCTGCTTATTGGCGCGCCTGATCCGGTGCGGGCGACAACATGCAGGACAGGCTCGTTGCCGAAGCAGTCGCGGACCGCCGTACCCCTAACGAATCCTCGTGTTCACCAAGCTGCCACAATTTCTCAGGTTCAACCGTGCTTGCTTCCGTGTAAAGGATGTCATCCAACTAAAGTTAAGCGCTTTCACTGGCTTGACCGGCTGACGGATGCAGACGGGAGGGATTGAAAATGACCACGCGCGCGACGTTTTCGGCGCTGCTGACGGCGATTTTGGTCGCCGCCGTCATGCTGACGGGGTGCTCCGCGCAAGCGGCAGCCGACAAGAAGACCACGCTGACCATCTGGTACTGGAACCGCGGGCTCGACGACAAGCTCATCGAAGCGGCCCGGACCGAATTTCCGAACGTCCGGATCGTGGCGCAGAAGGTCGGCGGCGACTTCAAATCCAAGCTCAAGACGACGCTGGCCGCCGGCTCCGGCGGACCCGACATCGTGGCCTTCAACGACTGGGTCACGGAGATGTTCCCGAACGCCGACCGGTTCTACGACCTGTACGAACTCGGGGCGCGCGACATCGAGCCGGATTACTTGCCTTGGAAATGGCAGCTCGGCGTGACGCCGCAAGGCCGCATGGTCGCGCTGCCGATCGACACGGGGCCGACCGCGCTGTTCTATCGGGCCGACTTGTTCGAGAAGGCGGGCCTGCCGTCCGACCCCGAGGAGGTTCACAAGCTCATGGGAACCTGGGACGATTATCTCGCGGCCGGGAAGAAGCTGCAGGACGCGCTCGGCGACGGCGTGAAGCTGACGGACAATATCGGCACGATCTATACGCAGGTGAACGCGCAGAGCGAGACGATCTACTTCGACAAGCACGATAACTTCGTCGGCGGCGACCCGTCCTCTTCGGCGAAGCGGGCGTGGGAGCTTGCCGTGAAGGCTTCGTCCATGGGGCTGCTCGCGAACGCGAACGGCGGGACGCCGGAGTGGAGCGCCGCCATGAACACCGGCAAGATCGCTTCGTTCGTCGGCGCCGTGTGGAACAAGGAAGTCCTCCGGCAAGCCGCGCCCGACACCGCCGGCAAGTGGCGCGTCGCCCGGGCGCCGGGAGGAGACGGCAACAACGGCGGCTCGTTCCTGGCGATCATGCGAACGAGCAAGCATCCGGGCGAAGCGTTCCGGCTGATCAAATGGCTGCAAAGCCCGGACAATCAGGTGAAGAGCTTCGCCGACGTCAATCTGTTTCCTTCCGCCAAGACGGCGCTGGACGCGCCGGTGATGCGCCGGAAGGAGGATTTCTTCGGCGGCCAGGCGACGGGCGAGATTTTCACCGCTTCGGCGCTGCACGTGAAGCCGACGTACTTCGGGCCGCGGTACGTGAACGTCAACGGCATCGTGAACCGCCAGCTGCAATCGGTGGCGACGCAGGGCAAGAACCCGGACGACGCGTGGCGCGACGCCATGGCGCGCATCGGCAAGGAGCTGCTCCGCTAGCCCGCCGGCATCAAGCGGGCAAGGCAAGTCCGAATGAACGAACGAGGAGGCTGGGCCTATGAATCGCAGGTTAACCGCCGAACTATGGAAGCACCGCAAAGCGTACGCGGCTATCTCGCCCTTTTTTATCGTGTTCGCGATCTTCGGTCTGTTCCCGATCGCGTTCTCGATGTATCTCTCCTTCCAGAAGTGGGACGGCATCGGCGACATGACGTTCAACGGGCTGAACAATTACCGGTTCATGCTCGGCGATCCCGAATTCTGGCATGCGGTGGCCAACACCTTGCTCATCTGGATCTATTCCACGATTCCGATGCTCTTCTTGGCGCTCGTGCTGGCGTTCCTGCTGAACGCGTCGTTCGTAAAGGGCCGGACCTTCTTCCGGATCGGCTATTTCCTGCCGAACGTCACGTCGCTCGTGGCGGTCGCCATCGTGTTCAGCACGCTGTTCTCGGGCAATTACGGCTTGCTTAATTACGTGCTCCGTCTGTTCGGCCTGCAGTCCGTGGAATTCCTGCAGAAGACGTGGGGCATCCAATTCGCGATCTCCCTGATGATCGTCTGGCGCTGGGTCGGCTATAACGCCATCATCTTCCTCGCGGGGCTGCAGAGCATTCCTTCCGTCCTGTACGAGGCGGCGCGCATGGACGGCGCCACGGGCGCGCAGGCCTTCTTCCGCATCACGGTGCCGATTCTGCGGCCGATCATCCTGTTCACCGTCATCACGTCCACGATCGGCGGCATGCAGATCTTCACGGAGCCGCAGGTGCTCGTCGGCAACGACGGCGGGCCGGGAGGCGGCGGGCTGACCATCGTGCTCTATCTGTACCGGGAAGCGTTCATCAACAATTACTTCGGCTACGGCGCGGCGGTCGGCTGGGGGATGTTCGTGCTGATCGCGCTGTTCTCCATGCTGAACTGGCGGCTGGTCAAGGGCAGCCCGGATTGAAGCGGCCGGGAGCGAAACGAGGAGAGGAGTGTGTCCGATGGCGACGAGCAAATGGAAATCGGCATTCTTGCATGCGGTATTGATAGCGGGGTTCCTGCTGTCCGTTTTCCCCTTCTACTGGCTCACGGTCATGGCCACGCGCACGACGGGGGAGATCTACGGCTATCCGCCCAAATTAGGGTTCGGGACGCAGCTGCTCGACAATGTAAAGCGCGTGATCGACACGATCGATTTCTTCGGCGCGTTCGCCAATTCGCTGTTCGTGTCGGGGGCGGTCGCGCTGCTGGTCTTGTTCTTCGACTCGCTGGCCGGCGCGACGTTCGCGAAGTACGCGTTTCCGGGGAAAAAGTGGCTGTTCGTCCTGCTGCTGGCCACGATGATGGCGCCGGCGCAGCTGTCGCTCGTGCCCTCGTTCGTCATCATGGCGAAGTTCGGCTGGGTCGGCTCGTTCAAGGCGCTCATTATCCCCGGCATGGTCAATGCCTTCGGGATCTTCTGGATCCGCCAGTACGCCGAGGAGTCCATTCCGACGGAGCTGATCGAGGCCGGCCGCATCGACGGCTGCGGATTCTTCCGCATCTATTGGAGCCTCATGCTGCCGATCCTGCGGCCGGCGTTATCGTTCCTCGGGGCGTTCACCTTCATCGGGGTATGGAACGATTATCTGTGGCCGCTGATTATTTTGAATAACGAACGGAAGTTTACGCTGCAGGTCGCTTTGTCGTCCCTGAACGGAATCTACGTGACGGATTACGCGATGGTCATCGCGGGCACGCTGCTCGCGGTCCTGCCGCTCGTCGTGCTGTTCCTGTTCGTCAGCCGGCAGTTCATCTCGGATATCGCGGCCGGCGCGGTCAAGAGCTGAGGCGCGGCGCATGCGGAGGCAGCCGAACCCGGGGGGTTCGGCTGCTTTTTGTCGCGCGCGGACGTCCGGAAGGACCGCCGCGACGGGCGCCCGGCGCACATTCCGACTGCGCAAACGGC
The DNA here is from genome assembly GCF_017652985.1 of Paenibacillus artemisiicola. Classification (GTDB taxonomy): domain Bacteria; phylum Bacillota; class Bacilli; order Paenibacillales; family Paenibacillaceae; genus Paenibacillus_Z; species Paenibacillus_Z artemisiicola. Next base: position 26,798 of record NZ_JAGGDJ010000003.1, on the reverse strand, counting down.
GGCGATACGGTATGATGGCAGTGCGGCCGAAGTCGCATCGTGCCCGAATCGGCCGCGGCGCGCAAGCCGTCATGCAAGCGCATTCACACATCGGGATCCGCCCGTTCACGGAAGGAGAAGACCATGTTCTATTCGCTTCGCAATCGGCTCATCGCGGTGTTCGTCCTGCTGTTCGTCCTCGCGTTCGGCGCCCTGTCCGTCCTGCTGTTCGACCAGTCCCGCTCCATCATCCGCTCCTATATCGAGTCTTCGGCGCTCGAGAAGATGGACGAGTACGGCTCCTATATTGACATGATGCAGACGCAGATCTACGACTTGGCCTCGCTCGTGTTCAACAGCGCCGCGACGGACGAATGGGACGACGCCGCCTCGGACAAGTCGCTGCCGGACGGCGAGAAGATGCTGGCCCACCTGAACATGAGCAAGTTCCTGACGCAGACGGCGACCAGCTACTCCAGCATTTCCTCGGTCGGGGTCTATCGCAGCGAAGGAACGCTGGTCAGCATGGGCAACCAGGTCGTCAAGGACCCGTCCTTTCTGGGACAGGAATGGTACAAGAACTTCAAGGCGCAGAGCGTCCGCTGGCTGGCGGCCCATACGGACGACGTCGAAATCCGGATCAACAACAACAATACCCATCCCGTCGTCAGCATGCTGATGCCGATCGGCACGTTCGAACCCTCGCTCGCCAAAAACGTGCTGAAGGTCAACGTCCGCGCGGACGATTTCCTCGAACCGCTGAACCGGATCCACCTCGGCACGAGCGGGACGATCTATTTGCTCGACCAGAACGGCAGCCCGCTGCTGTCCCAGGCCGATTACGGCGCGCGCGCGGACGCGTCGGGAGAGGTGAAGGCCGTTCGGGAGGACTGGCGGAAGCAGGGCGTCGTCTACTTCAAGAACGACCGCGGGGAAAACCAGATCATGGTCTACAAGAAGCTGACGCTGACCGGCTGGACGCTCGTCGGCTTCGTCTCCGAGCGGGACCTGTACGGCCGGCTGTTCAAGCTGCGGGACAGCATCATCCTGCTCGCCGCGCTCCTGCTGCTGCTGTCGGTGTTCATCGCCTTCTGGCTGTCGCACGGCATCACGAAGCCGCTCTCCCGGCTCATCTCGTCCATGCGCCACGTGCAGCGCGGGGACTTCGACAGCGCCGAGAGCCGGCTGCCGCCCGCGGGAGACGTGCGCAACGAGGTCGGGTTCGCGACGGCGACGTTCCGCAACATGATCGGCCGGCTCCGGCAGCACATCCGGACCGAATTCGAGCTGCGGCTGCTGCGGCAGCAGGCCGAGTACAAGGCGCTGCTCATGCAGATCAATCCCCATTTCATGTTCAACACGCTGGAGCTGATGAGCAGCCTGGCCATGCAGAAGCGGACCGACGACACGGTCGCGGTCATCGAATCGCTCGGCAAGATGCTCCGGTTCTCGCTGAAGATCGACGACGATCTCGTCGCGCTGCGGGAGGAGCTGAGGTACGTCCGCGATTACGCGGGCATTCTGCAGATCCGCTTCGGCGGCCGGCTCCGTCTCGCGATCGAGGAGGAAGGCGACCTCGCGCGCGTGACGGTCGTCAAGTTCATCCTGCAGCCGCTCATCGAGAACGCCGTCAAGTTCGCGTTCCTGCGGCAGGCGGAAGCGCGGGTGGACGTCCGGGTCGAGCGGGCGGACGGCCGCGTGCGCCTGACCGTCGCCGACAACGGCATCGGCATGAGCGATCTGCAGCGCCGCCGGCTGCTGGCGCGGTCCGACGCCGCGCGCACCCATCAGATTCTGGCCGGCGGCGACCGCCAGATCGGCCTCGGCAACGTGCTCGCGCGCTGCCGGCTGTATTACGGCTCGCTCTTCGAGGCGCGCATCGACTCCGCCGAAGGCGAGGGCACGCGCATCGAGCTGACTCTACCCGCACGGGAGGCGATCGCGCATGTACCGCTTGCTCATCGTGGATGACGAACCCGAGATCCGGCTCGGCCTGACGCTCAAAATCGACGCCGCAAGGCTCGGCCTCGAGCTGGCCGGCGAGGCGTCGAACGGGCTCGAGGCGCTCGAGCTGCTCGAGCAGACGCCCGTCGACATCGTCCTGACCGACATGAACATGCCGCTCATGGACGGCGTGTCGTTCCTCGAGGCCTGCCGGGAGCGGCATCCGGACGTGCGCCTCGTCGTCATTACCGGCTACGAGGACTTTCGGTACGCGCGGGCGGCGCTCCGGCATCACGCGTTCGACTACTTGCTGAAGCCGGTCGCCCGGGACGAGCTGGCCGCCGTGCTGGCGAGCATCGCGGCGGAGCTCGACGGGGCGCGCGAGGAGCTGGAGCGGGAAGCGCGGGCCCGCTGGGAGCTGTCCCGCTACTTCAAGGAGATGCGGGAGCATTTCGTCGTGCGGCTGATCAAGGGCGAGTCCGACCGGGAGAGCGCCGTGCTCGACCGGGCCGCCCGGTTCGGGATGGAGCCATGGGCCCGGCGGGAGGCGCGCTTCCTCTCCGTCGGCCTCCGGCCGCGGGCCGACGGAGACGCGCCCGAGGCCGCGGCGGAACGGACGCCGGACCGGTTCCTTCTCCCGTTCGAGCTGCTCTGCCGGGAGAAGGAAGAGACGTCCGGCGCGGCCGTCGTGGCGTTCCGGGACGCCAATTATCCCGGCCTGATCCATTTCGCGACGACGGAGGACGAAGCGTGGCTGCGCGGCTTCGCCGCGGAGCTGGACGAGCTGGCGCGCGGCATGCTCGGCTTCGGGCTCGCGCTCGGCGCCGGCCGGCCCGTGACCGGCTTCGGGCAGTGGAAGGAAGGCTACCTGTCCGCGCTGCTCGCCTGGAACTGGTCCGAAAGCGGGGCGGCGGAGGACGAGCGGGGGCCGGCCGACGGCCAGGCGGCGCTGTCCGCGGAAGAGATCAGCGTCATCGAACGGTGCTTGGCGCGGGGCGACCTGGCGTCGTTCGAGCGGGCCGCGCGGCAGTCGCTGCAGGCGGCGTTCGCGGCGTCGCGCGCCCGCTTCGTGCGGGCGATCTTCCGGCTGTACCTGCTGCTCGAGCCGCTGGCGCACGAAGCCCGCGCGCCGCTCGGGAGCGCGGAGCAGCTGTGGCTCCGGCCGGAGATGGCGCTGGCCCTCGACACGGTCGACCGGGCGGCCGGCTTCCTCGCGGGCATCGCGGGCAAAATCGCCGCGGCGCGCCGCAGCGAGGCGGCGGACGGGGACGCGCCGCTCATGGACGCCGTGCTCCGGCATATCGGCGAGAACTACATGTCCGATCTGAACCTGACGCAGATCGCGGAGAAATTCAATTACAATCCGTCCTATTTCTCGGAGCTGTTCAAGTCCAAGGTCGGCAAGACGTTCATTCAATACTTGACCGAGGCGAGGATGGCCCAGGCGGTTCGCCTGCTCGAAGGAACGCAGCTCGGCCTGTGGGACATCGCGGAGCTGACCGGCTTCGCGAGCGCCAGCTACTTCAGCGCCAAGTTCAAGCGGATGTTCGGCCTGTCGCCCTCGGACTACCGGCAGCGGGGCGCCGGGCAAGGCGAGCCGCAGGAAGGCTGACGGATGCGGCGCCGCGCCCGGCGCGACGGGCGCGCACCTAAAAAATTCAAAAGCCAACAGCCGAAGAAATCGCATTCAGCCGCGGGGGCGGTCCGCTTATGATGGAGCTATTCCACCATGACCAGAGGAGGACTCCCGATGCGAACCGTCCGCAGGCCGCTTGCCCGAACCCACAACCGAACAGCGTATTTGTTTTTGCTGCCGTGGCTTGTCGGGTTTTTTTGCCTGACGCTGGGCCCGATGATCGGCTCGCTCTACCTGTCGTTCACCAAGTATAACCTGCTGGCCGCGCCGAACTGGACCGGGCTCGAGAACTACAAGCAGATCTTCGGGGACGACGCCACGTTCGGCCATTCCTTGAAGCTGACGTTCACTTACGTGCTGCTGTCCGTGCCGCTTCGCCTCGTCTTCGCGCTGCTCGTCGCCATGGCGCTGAACAAGGGCATCCGGGCGCTCGGCGTTTACCGGACCGTCTATTACGTCCCGTCGCTGCTCGGCGGCAGCATCGCCATTTCGATCGTGTGGCGGCAAATATTCGACGGCGACGGCGTCGTCAACCGGGCGCTCGGCTGGTTCGGCATCGACGGCCCGTCGTGGATCGCCCATCCCGACTATCTCCTCTATCCCATCGTCGCGCTGTCCGTCTGGCAGTTCGGCTCCGCGATGGTCATCTTCCTGGCCGGGCTGAAGCAAATTCCCGCCGATCTGTACGAAGCGTCGCAGGTCGACGGCGCGGGCAAGGCGCGGCGGTTCTTCAGCATTTCGCTGCCGATGCTGACGCCCGTGATTTTCTTCAACCTGATCATGAGCATCATCAATTCGTTCCAGGCGTTCACGCCCGCCTACGTCATCGGCGACGGGCGCGGCGGTCCGCTCGACGCGTCAATGTTCTACACGCTGTACCTGTACCTGAAGGGCTTCGCGTACTTCGACATGGGCTACGCGTCCGCGCTGGCGTGGATCATGCTGCTCATCATCGCCGCGTTCACCGGCCTCGTCTTCGCGACCTCGCGGTTCTGGGTGTTCTACGGCGACGGCAAGGAAGGGAGGTAGACGGCCATGTCCATGAGAAAAGGAGCGTACGCCGGCGCGGTCCGGCATCTCGCCATCGTCGCGGTCGGACTCGCCATGCTGTATCCCGTGCTGTGGCTGCTCGCGAGCTCGTTCAAGCCGAATCAGGAAATCTTCGCCGGCGGCGGCCTCTGGCCCCATACGTTCACGCTCGACAACTACCGCAACGGCTGGAGAGGCTTCCAGGGCATCTCGTTCGCCCGCTTCTTCGGCAATTCGGCACTGATCTCGACGCTCAGCGTGCTCGGCAATATCGCGACCTGCTCGCTCGCCGCCTTCGCCTTCGCCAGGCTGGAGTTCGGCTTGAAGAAGCTGTGGTTCGGGCTCATGCTCGTCACGATCATGCTGCCGTACCACGTCACGCTCGTGCCGCAGTACATCATTTACAGCCAGCTGCACTGGATCAACACGTATTTCCCGCTGTTCCTGCCGAAATGGCTGGCGCACGACTCGTTCTTCATCCTGCTGATGGTGCAGTTCATCCGCGGCATCCCGCGGGAGCTCGACGAGAGCGCGACGATCGACGGCTGCAGCCAGCCGATGCTGTACGCCCGGATCATCATGCCGCTGCTGCTGCCGGCGCTGATCACCACGGCGATCTTCACGTTCATCTGGTCGTGGGACGACTTCTTCAGCCAGATGATCTATCTGAGCGATATCAAGCTGTTCACGGTCCAGCTCGGCATCCGCGCGCTGTTCGATCCGTCCGGTTCGTCGGACTGGGGGGCGCTGCTCGCGATTTCGGTGCTGTCGCTGCTGCCGATCACGCTGATCTTCCTGATCTTCCAGCGGTATTTCCTCGACGGCATCGCCACGACGGGGCTGAAATGAGGCAAGGCGCGCGGGACGGGGAGGCCTGCGTTCGCGGCCGGCGCGGCGCTGGCGGCATTCTTGACGGGACCGGGGCCAGCGCGTCCGCCCGAAAAAATGACACGCGAACAGCCGAAGGAATCGCATTCCGGCCGAATCGGCAATCCGGTAGGATGGTTGTTGCAAGCGCTTGGCATTTCATCAGAAGGGGAGAAGAAACGATGAAAAAGAAGGTACTCTTGTTCGGCTTGGCGGCCCTGACGGCCATCTCGCTGTCGGCTTGCGGCAACTCCGGCGGGCCTAACGCGGCGAACGAAGGCGGGGCGGCGGGGAACGCCGGCACGAACGCGAACGCTCCGGCGGCAACGCCGGACAACGGCGGCCGGGAGCAGGTCGAGCTGCGGATGATGTGGTGGGGCGACCAGAACCGCGCGGACTTGACGAACAAGGCGATCGACCTGTTCGAGCAGAAGAACCCGAACATCAAGATCACGGGCGAGTTCGGCCCGTCGGACGGCTACTTCGACAAGCTGAACACGCAGCTCGCGTCGGGCACGGCGCCGGATATTTTCTTCCTCGGCGGCAACGTCGTCGACTACGCCGACAAAGGCGTACTGCTCGACCTCGGCCCATACGTCGGCAAGGGGTTGAAGCTCGACGACATGGATCCGGCGATGAAAGAGTACGGCACGCTGGGCGGCAAGCTGATCCATCTCTCCGCGGGAGCCAACGCCCGGGGCATCGTCGTCAACAAGACGATGTTCGACAAGGCCGGCCTTCCGGTGCCGCAGGACGGCTGGACCTGGGACGATTACGCCCGCATCAGCAAGGAGATCGCCGACAAGCTGGGCAAAGGCTACTACGGCACGTACAATTTCACGACGGACGGCCACGATATTTACCTGAAGCAGAACGGCAAGCAGCTGTACGACATGGCGAACGGCAAGCTCGGCTTCGAGGAAGCGGATATCCTGCCTTGGTTCCGGTATTGGGATAAGACGGCCAAAGCCGGCGGCGTCGTACCGGCCGAGCTGCAGGTATCCAATCCTCCGGCGGACGCGAGCAAATCGCTGATCGTGACGGGCAAGGCGGCGATGACGCTGCTGCCGTCGAACCTGCTCGGCTCGTTCCAGAGCGCGACGAAGGACGAACTGATCATGGTGCAGGTGCCGCGCGGCGCGAAGGGCACGGGCGTCGTGTTCGAATCGAGCCAGGGGCTGTCGGGCTACGTGAAGACGAAGCATCCGAGCGAAGTCGCCAAGCTGATGGACTTCTGGATCAACGATCCGGACGCGGCCAAGATACTCGGCAACAACCGCGGCGTGCCGGTCACCTCGGCAAACCGCGCGGTGCTGGAGGGCAGCGCGAGCGAGACGGACAAAATCGTCTACTACTTCACGAGCCGCGTCTCCGAGGCGACGAAGAAGGAGCCGTTCGCGGTCAGCTACAACCCTCCGGGCAACGCGGAGTTCATCAAGCTGTCGGACAACACGGTGCAGCTCATCGGCTTCGGCAAGGAAAGCGTGGACAAGGCGGTCAAGGCGTTCTACGACGGCACGGTCAAAATATTCGAAAGCAACAAGCAGCCGTAACCCGGCGATGGCGGAAAGCGAGGATGGACGATGAGCGAAGGCGCGCTGCTTCATAAACTGCGGACGCTGCGGACCGAGGAACGTCTCGGCCCGCTCGGCAAGCCCTCGGACGGGGCCGTGCTGAAGGAATGGCTCGGCGCCGGCATCCGGTTCGCGGCGTCGGAGGGACGGCTCGAGGACGTCTATTACCGGGCCTTGCGCACGCTGTTCGATTGCATCGTGCCGATGGCCGGCGAGGCGCCGACGCTGCAGGAGGGCGGCGTCTATCTCGGCTGCTGGCTGGAGAGCACGGGCACGATCAACGCGGAGCTGCTGTCGCGGTTCCTGCCGCGGGTGTCCGAGGCGACCTACCGGTCGTTCGCGGCGCATCAGCGGACGGACGGCCTGCTGCCGTACAAGATCACGGAGCAGGGGCCGGCCTTCCGCCAGATCCAGCTCGTGACGCCGCTCGCCCGCAGCGTCTGGAACCATTACGCGCTGCACGGGCGCGACCGGGCGTTCCTGGCCCGGATGTACGGGGCGATGGCGCGGTACGACGGCTGGCTCGCCGCGAACCGGGACACGCGCGGCACCGGCTGCGTCGAGGCGTTCGGCGCCTACGACACCGGGCATGACTTGTCGCCGCGGTTTTGGCACGTCCCCGACGCGCCGCATCGCGGCGACGCGTCGCGCTGCGATCCGGATTCGCCGGTGCTGCCGTTCCTCGCGCCGGACCTGACGGCGAACGTCTACTGCCAGCGGCTGTACTTGGCGCGCATGGCCGAGGAGCTCGGCGAGAGCGGGGAGGCTTGGCGCGCCAAGGCGCAGGCCAGCCTGGACAGCCTGATGCGCCACTGCTACGACGAGGCGGACGCGTTCTTCTACGACCGGGACCGCCACGGCCGGTTCGTGCGGGTGCAGTCCGACGTGCTGCTGCGCGTCCTGGCGTGCGAGGTCGGCGACCGGACGTTCTTCGACGAAGCGCTGCGGCGGTATCTGCTGAACACGCGGAAGTTTTTCGCGAAGTATCCGTTCACGTCGATCGCGCTGGACGATCCGCGCTTCGATCCGTTCTCCAGCTACAACAGCTGGGCGGGGCCGTCCAATTACCTCAGCCTGATCCGCGCGCCGCACGCGTTCGAGCATCACGGCCGGCACGTCGAGCTGACGTGGGCGATGCAGCCGATCCTGTCGTCGTTCGCCCGGGCGGAGCGCTTCGCGCAGGCGGTCGGCCCGTGGACGGGGGAGGAAGGCTTCACGAAGGCGTACTCGCCGGCCATCCTCTGCCTGCTCGACTTCGTCGAGCGGCTGTGCGGCGTGCTGCCGACGCCGGACGGCGAGCTGTGGTTCACCGGGCTCGCGCCAGACGCCCGGGACCACGGCGCCGAGGTCGCCGCGGAGACGGCGTACGCCCGCACGGTCGACGGCGTGGCGTTCGAGCTGCTCAATCTGCGCGGCGGGTCCGAGCTGTACCGCGGCGGCGCGCCGTGGATGGCGTTCCCGTCCGGCGTCCGCGTGATCACGGACCGGCGGGGCCGGCTTCGCGGCGTGCTCGGCATGAGCGCGCGGCCGGTGGAAGGGACGCTTGTCTGGGAAGGGCGCGCGCTTCCGTTCGCCGTGCGGGGCAACGAGCTGCTGCGGTACGAAGCCGGGCAATGGCGGCGCGAACGGGAGATCGGGCTGATTTATCCGACGTACGAGTAAGGGAGGGGGAGGCCGCCGATGAGCAACGAGGACTTGGCGCATTCGGAACGGGAAGACGTCCGGAGCCGGAAACGCGAGGACTGCTCTCAATCGGAACGGATCGCGACGCGGAGTTGGAAGCGCGAAGACATTCAGCTCCGCGATCCGTTCGTGCTGCCCTCCGAGGCGGAAGGCGTTTATTACTTGTACGGCAGCACGGATGCCGACATTTGGGGACCCGGCACCGGCTTCGACGCCTACGTCAGCCGGAATCTGGACGACTGGGAAGGGCCGTTCCCTGTCTTCCGGCCGCCGGCGGATTTCTTCTCCGACACCAACTTCTGGGCGCCGGAGGTGTACGCGCGGGACGGACGCTTCTACATGTTCGCGACGTTCCGGCGCAAGGACAACGGGCGGCTCGGCACGGCGGCGCTCGCGGCGGACGGACCGCTCGGACCGTTCCTGCCGCATAGCGCGGGGCCTGTGACGCCGGAGGGCTGGAGCTCGCTCGACGGGAGCTTGTTCGTCGACGAAGCCGGCGCGCCGTGGATGGTATTTTGCCACGAATGGCAGCAGATCGGGGACGGCGAGGTTTGCGCGGTCCGGCTTAGCGCCGATCTGCGGGAAGCGGTCGGCGAGCCGGAGACGCTGTTCCGTGCGTCGGAAGCGCCGTGGACGACGCCGTACGTATCGCCCCGTTATCCGGATGCGGCCAATTACGTCACGGACGGGCCGTTTCTGTTCCGGGGCGGCGCGGGCGCGCTGTACCTGCTGTGGGCGAGCTTCATCGCCAACACGTACGCGCTCGGCGTCGCGCGGTCGGAATCGGGCGGGCTCGCCGGTCCGTGGACGCATCAGCCGGAGGCGCTGTATCGCAGCGACGGCGGGCACGGCATGATCTTCCGCGCTTTCGACGGCCGGCTGCTGCTCGCGATCCACGCGCCGAACCGGACGCCCGACGAGCGGCCGCTGTTCTTGGAGATCGCGGAGCGCGGCGGCGCGATCCGGCTCGACGGACGGGAGCGGGAGTATGCGTGCAGGCGAACCGCTCGCGGCTTTCGCGATTCATGCGCCGCATCGACGCCAGACTCATAACGAAAACAAAGGGACTGTCCCAGCGGATCCGCTTGCCGGATGCGGGGACGGTCTCGTTTTGTTGTGTTAGTTGGCGAGGACGGGAGGACGGGTGCGCGTTTACGCGGTAAGAGTCACGGGAAGGACTGACGAAGCAATGTTACGGCGGGGCGAGCATCGATGGGGAGCATGCGGGCGATGTGAAGTTTGACGGCCATGAGCGCCGCTATTTTGCGGTTTCCTGGCAAATAGTCGAGTTAGCCGGACACCAGAGCCGCTATTGGCTTGAAAAGCCGCCGAAAACGCGGATCGGCATGGCAATAGCGGAACGTATGTCCGCGTAGCTGCAATAAAGGCCCGAATGACGCAAATAGCGGAACGTGTGTCCGCTTGGACGGCCCCGCCGCGGCCCTCGGCCTCGCCGCGCCCTGCCGGCCTCGCCGCGCGCCGTCGGCCTCGCCGCGGCGAAAAAAAAGAAGCGGCGCCTCAATCAGACGCCGCTTCCCTTCATCTTCGACAAAAACGCCGATATCGCGTAATACGCCGCTCCGCGCACCGCCGATTTCTCGCCCTGCTCCGCGAACAGCACGCGCAGCCGGCGCCGGTGATGAGCCAGCGCCCGTTCGGCGACGGTGCGCTGCATCGCTTCGCCGAGCCAGGCCTCCGCGCGCCGCAGCTCGTTGCCGACGATGACGACGTCGGGATTGAACACGTTGACGATGTTCGCGATGCCGACGCCGAGCGCTTCGCCGATCCGCTCGAACAGCCGCAGCACCCCGGCCTCGCCGCGGCCGGCCGCCTCCAGCAGGCCGTCGAGGTCGCGGTAGCCGAGCGCGGCCGCCTGCTCCAGCAGCGCGTTCTCCGACGCGTACAGCTCCCAGCAGCCGCGGTTGCCGCAGCGGCACGGCTTGCCGTCCGCCCGGATGGACAGGTGGCCGAGCTCGCCCGAGAAGCCGCCGGCCCCTTTGTACAGCTCCTTGTTCAAAATCATGCCCGTGCCGATGCCGATGCCCGCGCTGACGTAGATCTGATTGGCGACGCCCCGGCCCGCGCCGTAGCGCTGCTCGCCCTGGGCGCCGGCGTTCGCCTCGTTGTCGATCGTGACCGGCACGCCGAAGCGCTCTTCGACGATGGCGCGCAGCGGCACGTCCGTCCAGTCCAGGTTCGGCGCGTACAGAATGGCGCCTTCCTCGTTGACGAGGCCCGGCACGCCGATGCCGACGCCGACGGTGCCGTACGGGCAGGGCGGGATTTCCGCCTGCAGCGACGCGATGCAGTCCAGCAGCCGCGGGAGGACGTACGCCGCGTCGTGCGCCGTCAGCGTCAGCCGCCGTTCCGCCAGCACCACGCCCTCGAGGTCCGTCAGGATGCCGCGGATATAATTGACGCCGAGATCGATGCCGACCGCGAAGCCGGTGCGCGCCCGGAATTGGAGCAGGTTCGGCTTGCGGCCGCCGCTCGATTCCCCGGGGCCGATGTCGATGACGAGATGATGCTCGATCAGGTCCTGCACGAGACTCGACACGGTCGCCTTGTTCAGCCCCGTCCGCTCCGAGATTTGAGCCCGCGAGAGGGGCGCGTAGCGCAGCACGGCGTCCAGCACGATGGCGGTATTCATTTTTTTGACGAGCGCCAAATCTCCGGTTTGCTTCATAATTTCCCAATTGCCTCCGCTTGTCCCGATGTATGGGAACGATTGTACCATGGGTTTCGCGGCGATGCCATAGGAAGCGGGCGGTTCCGAAAAACTTTCTTTGTTTACTAGACAAACAAAGTTTTGCGATGCTAGAATAGCCGTAAGAACGTTTTCATCATGGCGTTTCATCATAACCCCGCCGCGTGAAGCGGACACCATTTTGGAGGGATTTCATTCCATGGCGTATTTCAAGAACATCGGCAAAATCGCGTACGAGGGCAAAGGCTCCGACAACCCGCTCGCATTCAAACATTATAATCCGCAAGAAGTCGTGCTCGGCAAAACGATGGAGGAGCACCTGCGCTTCGCCGTCGCCTACTGGCACACGTTCACGGCATCCGGCGCCGATCCGTTCGGCGTGGGCACGGCGGTCCGCGGCTGGGACAGCGCGAACGAGATGGACCAGGCGAAGATGCGCGTCGAAGCGAACTTCGAATTCCTGAACAAGATCGGCATTCCGTTCTACTGCTTCCATGACCGCGACATCGCGCCGGAAGGCGCTTCGCTCGCCGAGACGAACAAGAACCTCGACGTCATCGTCGACCTGCTGGAGCAGGGCATGAAGGACACCGGCGCCAAGCTGCTCTGGAACACGGCGAACATGTTCACGAATCCGCGCTTCGTGCACGGCGCGGGCACGACGTCCAACGCCGACGTCTACGCTTACGCCGGCGCGCAGCTGAAGAAGAGCCTCGAGATCGGCAAGCGCCTCGGCGCCGAGAACTACGTCTTCTGGGGCGGCCGCGAAGGCTACGAGACGCTGCTCAACACCGACATGGCGCTCGAGCTCGACAACCTGGCCCGCCTGTTCCACATGGCCGTCGCGTACGCGAACGAAATCGGCTTCGGCGCGCAGTTCCTGATCGAGCCTAAGCCGAAGGAGCCGACGAAGCACCAGTACGACTTCGACGCGGCGACGACGATCGCGTTCCTGCAGAAGTACGGCCTGAAGGATTACTTCAAGCTGAACCTCGAAGCGAACCACGCGACGCTGGCCGGCCACACGTTCGAGCACGAAATCCGCGTGGCGGCGATCAACGGCATGCTGGGCTCGCTCGACGCGAACCAAGGCGACCTGCTGCTCGGCTGGGACACGGACGAATTCCCGACCGACCTGTTCTCCACGACGCTGACGATGTACGAAGTGCTGAAGGCCGGCGGCATCGGCAAGGGCGGCGTCAACTTCGACGCGAAAGTGCGCCGCGGCTCGTTCGAGGACGAGGATCTCTTCCTCGCGCACATCGCGGGCATGGACACGTACGCTTGGGGCCTGAAGGCGGCCGCGAAGCTGATCGATACGAACCTGATCGACGGCTTCGTCGAGAACCGTTACCGCAGCTTCAAGGAAGGCATCGGCGCCGAGATCGTCGCCGGCCGCGCCACGCTGGCGTCGCTGGAGCAATACGCGCTGCAAAACAACGCCATCAAGAACGAATCCGGCCGTCTGGAACGGATCAAACTGCAGCTGAACGAAATCATTTACAGCGTTTAAGAGGGAGGCTTTCCATTCCATGTCTTACGTCATCGGCGTCGACTTAGGCACGAGCGCGGTGAAGGCGCTGCTCCTGGACCGGAGCGGCGCGGTCGCCGCGGAGGCCTCCCGCGACTACCCGCTGTTTCACGAGCATTCCGGCTGGAGCGAGCAGCGGCCGGACGATTGGGTGACCGGCACGCTCGAAGCGATCCGGGAGCTCGTCGCGGAAGCCGGCGTTCCCGCCGGCGAGATCGAAGGGCTCAGCTTCTCGGGCCAAATGCACGGCCTCGTCCTGCTGGACGCGGACGGCAATCCCGTCCGCAACGCGATCCTGTGGAACGACACGCGCACGACCGCGGAATGCCGCGAGATCGAGACGCTGGTCGGCAAGGACCGGCTGCTCACGATCACCCGCAATCCGGCGCTCGAAGGCTTCACCCTGCCGAAAATCCTCTGGGTGCGCAAGCACGAGCCCGACGTCTTCGCGCGGGCCGCGTCGTTCCTGCTGCCGAAGGACTACGTCCGCTACCGGCTGACGGGCGCCCGGCACATGGATTACTCCGACGCGGCGGGCACACTGCTGCTCGACGTGGCGAACAAGCGCTGGAGCGGCGAGATGCTGGAAGCCGTCTCGCTCCCGGCCTCGTTCGCGCCGCCGCTCGTGGAATCCCACGCGCTCACGGGCACGCTGCTGCCGAATCAAGCGGCGGAGGCCGGGCTGGTCGAGGGCACGAAGGTGTTCGCCGGCGGGGCGGACAATGCCTGCGGCGCCATCGGCTCCGGCATCCTGCAGGAAGGGCTGACGATGTGCAGCATCGGCACGTCGGGCGTCATCCTGTCCTATGAGAAGGACGGCGGCAACGACTTCCGCGGCAAGGTGCATTTCTTCAACCACGGCAAGGAGGACGCCTTCTACGCCATGGGCGTCACGCTCGCGGCGGGCTACAGCCTGAGCTGGTTCAAGAACGCGTTCGCGAAGGGCGAATCGTTCGACGAGCTGCTGCAGGGCGTCGGCGACGTGAAGCCGGGCGCGAAAGGGCTGCTCTTCACGCCGTACCTCGTCGGCGAACGGACGCCGCACGCGGATTCCGTCATCCGCGGCAGCTTCGTCGGCATCGACGGCTCGCACGAGCGGGTGCATTTCGCCCGGGCGGTCATGGAAGGCATCACGTTCTCGCTGAACGAATCGGTCGCGATGTTCCGCGAAGCCGGCAAGACGGTCGGCACGATCGTCTCGATCGGCGGCGGCGCGTCCAATCCGGTGTGGCTGCAGATGCAGGCGGACATCTTCAACGCCGACGTCGTGTCCCTGGAGAACGAGCAGGGGCCGGGGCTCGGGGCGGCCATGCTGGCGGCATACGGCTGCGGCTGGTTCGACAGTCTCGAGGCGTGCGCGGAGCGGTTCGTCAAGCGCGCGTCCGTCTACAAACCGGAACCGTCCGCCGTCGAAGCGTACGAAGGCTTGTTCCGCGTCTACCGGGACGTCTACGCGTCGACGCGGGCGCTGAACGAAGGGCTTCAGGCTTACCGGTAACGCGCTCGCAGCATCAAGGCAGCTTGGGCTCCACGCAAGACCGCAAGACCGCAAGACCGTCACTGGCTGAATCGCCGTTCCCTCGCAAGCGGGGGAACGGTTTTTTGTGCCGTCCTCGGGCGATAGGGCTCAGGTTAGCGGCGTGAGAGAAAAGCTAACGTAAATAGGTGTCGAGTAATGGTAATATAGCCCGAGAAAATTGCAGCGAAACGGAGAGAAGGCGAGAAAGTTTAATTATTTAGCTTAATATCCCACAAAAACGTCCGGAATTCGGCGAAATACGAGCTGTTTCTTCCTGGTATTCACCCCGTATACTAGATATGGAAACCAAGTTGACATCAAACTATCGACAACAGGGGCGGGAATCGGATGGGGAACGCAAAACGCAAATGGACGGTCGGCGCCAAACTGATGGCGTCATTCTTGAGCGTGCTGCTGCTGCTCGCCGCGAACGGCGCCGTCAGCTACGCGATGATGGCCAAGATGAAGCAAACGAACGGCGACCTGGCCGGCAAATGGGTGGTCGGCGCGGAGACGATCAACCGGATCAACTATTTGACGGAGCATGTGATGAACCTGCAGTACCGGCTGCTGTCCGAGCCGAACGCCGCATTGAAGAAGCAGTACGCCGGCGACGCCCGGACGGCGATGGCGAGCATCCATGAGAGCTTCGACACCTACCGTTCGGTGCTGGGACCGGACGACGAGACGGAGAAGGAGCTGTTCGACAAGCTCGTCGCCGCGTGGAAGGCTTTCGAGGTCGATTACAACGACGCGGCCGCGCAAGCGGACGCGAACCGGCTGACGGGCGAGCAAGCGGACGCGCTGCGGAAGGAATCCGAGGGCTCCTTCGCGGCGCTGCAGTCCAATCTGGATTATCTGGTGCGGAACAACCACGGCGGCGCGGACGAGGCGAAGCGGCAGAGCGCCAAGCTGAGCGCGCGGTCCGGCGCCGCGGTGCTGATCGCGGTGGCCGCCGGCATCGTGCTCGTCGCGCTGCTGACCGTCTACGTGCGCCAAGCGATCGCGAAGCCGATCCGGCTCGCGGCGCGGGTCGTGGACGAGGTGGCCGGCGGCAGCCTGACGGCGGACGTGCCCGCGGTGCGCAACCGCGACGAGATCGGCGGACTGTTCGCCTCGCTGCGGACGATGGTCGCGCAGCTTCGCGCGGCCATGCTGGGCGTGCAGGAGGCTTCCGCCGGCATCGCGTCGTCGTCGCGGCAGATGTTGGCCGTCTCCGAAGAGAACGCCAGCTCCTCGCATCAGGCGGCCCAGGCGGTGCAAAGCATGGCGGAAGGCGCCGAGCGCGCCTTCGCGCAGTTCGCGGACGCGAGCCGGACGACCGGCGAGCTCGGCGCGGGGATCGATCGGATCGCCGATTCGACGGCGGTCGTCGCGTCGCTGTCGGCGGACGCGAGCCGGCTCGCGTTGTCCGGGCGGGAAGCGGTGAACGACGCCGTCGCCCGGATGGTCGCGGTGAACGACAGCGTCCGGCTCGCGGCCGACCGGGTCGGTCTGCTGGAGACGCATTCGCAGAGCATCGGCGCCATCTCGAAGCTGATCGGCACGATTTCGAAGCAGACGAACCTCCTGGCGCTGAACGCGGCGATCGAAGCGGCCCGCGCGGGCGAGCACGGCAAGGGCTTTGCCGTCGTCGCGGACGAGGTGCGCAAGCTGGCGCGGCAGACGACGGAAGCCGTCTCCGAGATCGGCTTCGTCGTCGGACGGATCGCGGGCGACACGCGCGAGACCGCCATGCGGATGCGCGCGAGCGCGCAGGAAGCGGAAGCGGGGATGAGCGCGGTCCAGGCGGCCGGCGCGTCGTTCGCCGAAATCGCGGAGGCGTCGGAGCGGGTGTCGGGCCAGGTGCGGGAAGTCGCCGCCGCCTCCGAGCGGATGGCCGACGGCTCGCGGCAGCTCGTGCGCGCCATGCAGCTCCTGGAGCGCTACGCCAAGCAGAGCGCGGAGACCGCCGCGACCGTGGCCGCGACGTCAGAGGAGCAGACGGCCTCGGCCGAGCAGATCGCGCTGTCGTCCCGTTCGCTGAGCGGCATCGCCCTCGAAATGAACGAGCTGGCGGCGGGCTTCAAGCTGTAAAGCATGCTTCAAGCTGTAAAGCATGCTTCAAGCTGTAAAGCATGCTTCAAGCCGTAAAGCATGCGAAAACCTCCGCTTCCCGCGGTCAACGCCGGGAGGCGGAGGTTTTTTTTTGGCGTGGCCGCGCGCCTTGCTCGCCCCTGCTTATCGGTCGCCCGCGCTTATCTATAGGCGCTCCAGATGTCCGACGGCGCGACGCCGAGCTGGCTCGCGATCAGCTCCGCCGTGAGCCGCTGGGGCTTTTTGATTTTGCCGTTGCGGATGTTGGAGATGGTCGTGAGCGAGATGTTCGTGTTCTCGGCCAGCTGGGTGACGGACAGCCGCTTCTCCAGCATGAGCAGCCGCAGCTTATAGGACGAATCGGTCGGCTCGCCGCGTCCGGGCACCGCCGCATCGGCGGTTCCGGCGGGCGGAGCCGCTTGCGCGAACGCGCCTTTGACGGGCAGCATGTCCACGACGAGGATGGCGAAGCACTTGAACGACCCGTCCCCGCGATAGAACGGCTTGACGAGCGAATGGACCTGGAACCGGTCGCGGAACAGCTGCAGCGTGAACCGGAATTCGCCGGTTTTGCGGTCGTCCTGCAGCTCCCGGAGCCCATCGCGCACGCGCGCGCGGTCCTGCCGGACGACGAAGCGGCTGCTTTCGGTCCGCGACAGCTCCAGCCGGTCGTAGTGAATGGGGCCGCGGTAGCTGCGCAGCGAGACGATCGTGCCGGCGGTCGTCAGCAGCATGGAGACGAACGGGTCGCGTTCGTAGGCCGCGTCCTCGATCCATTTATGCTCCGACCGGTCGCGGATCGTAATCATGGCGAAGCTTTCGTCGTCCGTCGCTTTCATGCGCTTCGCATGCAGTTCGCCGAAGAGCGGCGCGTGCTCCGACAGCGAGAACGGCGATTCTGCAAACGCTTCCGGATTGCGCCGCGTCAAGGATGCGCACAGCCGCTCGACGATGGGCCACAGCGGGTTCGTCCCCGCGAGCGGCAGCGACGCCAGCTCGAGCCCGATCAGGCGCTCGCTCTTGAAGCCGGTCAGCGTCTGGAAGGCTTCGTTGCACGCGTAGACGAAGCGTTTGTTGCGGAACGTGCGGACAATCAGGACCGCGTCGGGAGCATGCGCGAATACATCCACCATTATCATCAGCACCTTAGCTCGAATTGTCGTTCTATTATAGCACAGCCCTTCGGTTTCGCATCCATAAATAGGACCGGGCGCGGCGCCGGCATGGCCGGTATGGACGGCGGGGGAACGGGGCACGCTATGCGGGTTGGAACATTTAACCGATAAGGGTGAATCCGCTATGCAAAATGATACCGCGTTGTTGTTTCAATTCGCCGATTCCCGCACCGCGTCGCTCGCGCGCGGCACGTACGAAGAGCTGGGCTACGATCCCGTCGTCCAGCAGGGAAACGAGGTGCACATCCATATGCTGGGAGACGACCTGACCTCCGCGCTGGAAATCGCGCAGGCGCACGGCGGGCAGCTCGCCGTGCAGTCCACGATTCCGGACATCGAGCTGACGAACGACGCATACCGGATGGAGAATATCACGATTCCGGCGCATGTCGTGAACGAAGACTGGATCGCCCGGGAGGAAGGGCAGGAGCTCGCCAACCGCGACGACGATGCGCCCGCGGAGGACGAATTCTTCCCGGACGACGGCTCGTACGGGTACTTCTCCGGCGACGTGCACCTGTAATGAAGCGCGCGGCGCGCGAAAAAGGCTGACGGGCGGACGATCCGCCGGTCAGCCTTTTTATTCGCGCGCCGCGGCATGGCTGCCCGCGGCGTAGCCCGTCGAGAACGCGGCCGTAATGTTGTAGCCCCCGGTATACCCGTGCACGTCCAGCACCTCGCCGCAAAAATACAACCCCCGCATCAGCTTCGACGCCATGGTCTTCGGATCGATTTCCTTCAGATTCACCCCGCCGCCGGTGACGAACGCATCCTCCAGCTTGAGCGTGCCGTACGCCCGCATCGGGAACGCCTTGATCAGCTTCGCGAGCCCGAGCCACGCCTGCTTCGGGATATTGTCGTACGTCAGCTGCCCGTCGAGATCGCTTTCCTTCAATAATAAGGGGACCATGCGCTCCGGCACGTAGCCCTTCAGCACGTTCTTGACCGCCTTCCGGGCATCCTCGCGGGCAAGCCGCAGCGACTCCTCGTATACGTCGTTCGCGCTCGCGTCCGGCAGCAGATCGATCGTGAGCAGGACGTTCCGCGCGCCGCTCTTCTTCAACTCCTTGACGACGAACTGGCTGCAGCGCAGCGCGATCGGGCCGGAGATGCCGAAATGGGTGAACAGCAGGTCGCCCCGATGCTCGACGATCCGCTTGCCCTTCGCGTTCCAGACGGAGAGGCCGACGCCGCGCAGCGAGAGGCCCTGCAGCTCCTTGCTCTGAATGTACGGCTCGTTGGACGTGATCGGCACCTCCGTCGGGAACAGCTCCGTCACCGTATGGCCGGCTTTCTCCGCCCACGGGTAACCGTCCCCGGTCGAGCCGGTATGGGGCACGGATTTGCCGCCCGTCGCGACGACGACGCTGCGCGCGCCGATCGTCTCGCCCGTCTTCAGCGCGACGCCCCGAACGCGGCCGTCTTCATAGAGGACGCGGGCGACCGGCGCGTTCACCCGGATCTCGACCCCCAGCTTCCGCACCTGGCTCACGAGGGCGTCCACAACGGTCTTCGCTTTGTCCGAGACGGGGAACATCCGTCCGTTGTCCTCTTCCTTGAGCCGTATCCCGAGCCCCTCGAAGAAGGCGACGATCTCGCGGTTGCCGAAGCTCGTCAAGGCGCTGTACAGGAAGCGGCCGTTGCCCGGGATATGCGCGATCAGCTCGTCCATGTCCTTGTTGTTGGTCACGTTGCACCGGCCGCCGCCGGAGATGCCGAGCTTGCGGCCCAGCTTGTCGCCTTTGTCCAGCAGCAGCGTCTTCGCGCCGCGCCTGCCGGCGGCGATGCCGGCCATCAAGCCGGCCGAGCCGCCGCCGATGATAATGACGTCGTAGTTCACTTGATAATCTCCCCGATTAATCCTCGTCGTATGGCGAAGGAATAAGGCCTTCGCCGCCGTTACCTATCATACTATCCAGTTCCGAGAGCGTCTACACGGCGCGTTCGGAGGAGATCGGCAATCGAGCATTAATGGAATAATATGACAAATTTTATAGAACGCGCGAACCTCGTCGAAAGTCGTTGTAAAAACAATAGACCTGTGATTTAATCGGATTAACGGGTAATTCGGATAACCATTAACTGGGTTTCTTCTGAAGGGTGGGACTCATTTTAGTGTGGAAGCTTATTCTTTTGCAATTCTTTCTCGCATTTCTACCGGTATTTATTTTTCAATTCTGGTATGACTACTCGAAACCACGCAAAAGAGTACCTTACCTCCTAATCGTGTTTTGCGGCGCCAGCATGCTGCTCGGCATCGCGGCTTGCGTCGAAGTGAAAGGGTTCGGCCTGGACTACCTGTACGCGCAGTTGATGCTCGGTTCCCTCTACGGGGGAGGCTGGGTAACCTTGGCGCTGACCATCGTCTATCTCGCCGCCGAGCAGCTGATGATGGAGGGAAGCTGGGGCTGGATCGAAATCACCGGCACGCTGCTGTTCATCATCCCGATCGTCTCGCTTTACAATCATCGCTTCGTGCAGTTGAAGCAAAGGACGAAGTATGCGGTCGTGCTCGGCCTGACGGGGCTCCTGCTGCTCATTCGGTTCTGCGCGTTCATTAATTATAGCTACGTTTCGCATCCCGGCCTGTCGATGGCCGATTACGCGTGGATGCTCGCGCATGAGCTGGGCTATTTCGTTATTATGCCGCTCGGGCTCGCCTGCTCGGAGCATTTCGTCCGGCATCAGAACGTCAACCGCCGGCTGCATCACATCTCCGACAGCTTCCGCATCGAGGTGCAGAAGCTGCAGCAATTCATCGAGGAGACGCCGCTCGGCGTCATATTCGTCGACGCGTCGGGCACGATCACGCACATCAACGAGATGGCGATCCACCTGCTCCGGGACAAGGTCGGCGCCAAGCAGCGCCACGAGCTGATCGGCCAGCCGTTCACGATCATGTACGACCACATCGAGAAGGACGTGCTCGGCCGTCTGTTATATCAGGCGCTGAACGGCCACAAGATGACGACGGAATACGTGCAGGAGATGGGCAAGATCTACGTAAACACCGGCGTCTGCGTGCGCGACATCCAGAACGGCGAAATCATCGGCGCGGCGATCATCGCCCACGACATGACGGAGCTGAGCCGGCTGCGCGACGAAATCGGACGGATGGAGCGGCTCAGCCTCGTCGGACAGATGGCCGCCAGCATCACGCACGAGATCCGCAATCCGATGGCGGTCATTCGCGGCTTCGTGCAGCTGATGCGCGAGCGCAGCCCGGACCATCAGAAGGAATATTACCGCATCGTGATGGACGAGCTCGACCGGGCCAACAGCATCATCAGCGACTTTCTGTCGCTGGCCCAGAACCGGGTCATCGAGAAGGACAGCCAGTCGCTGCACGACATCATCAACGAGATTTTGCCGCTGCTGTGGGCGGACGCGAACATGCGCGGCCAATCGCTGGAGCTGAAGCTCGCCGAAGACGTCCCGAAGCTGCTGCTGAACGAGAAGGAAATGAAGCAGCTGATTCTGAACCTGGCCCGCAACGGCATGGAAGCCATGGACCAGCACGGCGTGCTGGCATTGGAAACGTATACATACGAGCAATTCGTGGAGCTTCGGGTGATCGATAACGGCAGCGGCATTCCGCAAGAGAAGCTGGAGCACATGTTCGAGCCCTTCTATACGACGAAATCGCACGGCACGGGCCTCGGATTGCCGCTGTGCCTCAGCATCATGGAGCGCCATGGCGGCGTCATCCAGGTGGAGTCGCAGGAAGGCGTCGGCACGACCTTCTACGTGCGGTTCGACCGCAACCGCAACGCCCTCGAAGCGGCGGCGGCGCTTAGCCGCTCCTGACTCCGATTCGAGCCGGCGCAACCGGACGGCATCGGCCATGCCTCTACATAAGCGTTCCGCCGCGCGCGCATACTACCCTTGGAAGGGGGTGCCAGCAATGGAACGCAATTCGCAGTCCGGCAGTGCTTCCGGGAAGGCGGCGGCCGGCAAGAAGAAGCAGAGCGCCAAAGCGCCGGAATCGGAAGGCTACGACAAGAAATTAGACGGCCCCAATCGCCCTTCCATTTAAGGAAGGAGAATGGGCATGAACGAGAACGAGCAGCGGCCGCAAGCGCCGGCGATCGGCGCGGACGATCCGGATCTGGATCCGTACGAAATCGAATTCCTCCCCGAGTTCCGCGCCGGCCGCGGTCCGCGGGGGCCGTTCGTCAACGGCAGCGGCGTCGTGATCGGCGACCATATGTACGAGTCGCCGCAGTCGCCGCTGTCGAATTGGACGGAGGAGACCGATCCCGCCGTCATGGCGGGGGACGAGTGGGTGCATCCGTTCAAGGACGTCGGCTTCCTGACGAGCGAGAACCGGGATTATTTCGAACGGGGCATTCCGCCGAAGGGCGGCATCTTCGCGCATCCCGACAAGGATGCCGCTTACGGGGCGGCGGGAGACGGCGTCTCCGGCGAGGAGCCGTAAATCCGGCAGCGAAGCAATCGGGCTCAGGTCCGATTGCTTTTTCTTTGCTTTCGATACGATCGGGGGGTATAATAGGAATTAAAATCATCATTACCATCCCTATCAATAACGCTTAAGGAGCGATGACAGATGTCGATGTCTTTCGAACGATACATGCTGGATATGATTCAACCGATGCGGGACGATCTGACCCGTCTCGGCATCGAGGAGCTGCGCACGCCGGAAGCGGTGGAAGAGAAGCTGCCGGGCGCCCAAGGCACCGCGCTCGTGGTCGTTAACTCCGTCTGCGGCTGCGCCGCCGGCCAATGCCGCCCGGGCGTCGCGCAGGCGCTGCAGTCCGACCTGAAGCCGGACCACCTGTTCACGGTCTTCGCCGGCCAGGACAAGGAAGCCACGGCCAAGGCGCGCGAATATTTCGCGCCGTATCCGCCGTCCTCCCCGTCCATCGCGCTGATGAAGGACGGCGAGCTCGTGCACTTCATCGAGCGCCACCAGATCGAAAACCGTTCGGCCGCCGAAATCGCGGCGGATCTGACTTCCGCGTTCGAGCGGTACTGCCAATAATAGAGGTGATGGGATGAGCTTGCAGCAACAGATCATTCAAGAGCTTGGCGTCAAACCGGAGATCGATCCGAAGCAGGAGATTCGCAAGCGCGTCGATTTCCTCAAAGACTATGTCCGCAAATCGGGCACGACCGGCCTGCTGATCGCGATCAGCGGCGGCATCGACAGCGCGGTCGCCACGGGCCTGTGCAAGCTGGCGACCGACGAGCTGAGCGAGGAGAGCGGCAAGGAGTATATGACGCTCGGCGTGTTCCAGCCGTACGGCGAGCAGGTCGACATCTCCGACAGCTACGCGGTGGCGGAAGCGTTCAACCTGAAGCACCGCGTCGAGACGAACATCCAGGAAGCGGTCGACGAAATCGCGCTCGAGGTCGAGCACGGCTTGAAGGCGATCGGCATCTCGCGCCATCTAAGCCGCGGCGGCAAAGGCAACGTCAAGGCGCGCACCCGGATGGTCACGCAGTACGCGCTCGCGTTCGAACTGAACCTGCTCGTCGTCGGCACCGACCACGCGTCCGAAGCGATCACCGGCTTCTACACGAAGTGGGGCGACGGCGCGGTGGACATCACGCCGCTCAGCACGCTGAACAAGCGGCAGGTTCGTCTCATCGCCGCGGAGCTCGGCGTGCCGGGCGCGGTCGTGACGAAGGCGCCGACCGCCGGGCTGTGGGAAGGCCAGACCGACGAGGACGAGCTCGGCATCACGTACGACGAGAACAGCGATTACCTCGAGGGCAAGCCCGTCAGCGACGCGGCCCGCGAGAAGCTCGAGAAGCAGTACCTCAAGACCGCCCACAAGCGGAACACGATTCCGGGCATTTAACGGCCAGCGATGACCGTTTGTCCGCCGCCCTTCGGCCATAGCCGGAGGGCGGTTTGATTTCGGCGGAACGCCGCCGATAAGGCGGAAGCAAGCGATTATGGACGGCGGCGCCGGGCGCCGCCGCCGAAGAAGGCGGAGGAAGCGCGATGATACATGGAATCGGGCATGACCTCGCGTCGCTGGAGCGGATCGAGCGGATCCTGCTCGGCGAAGCGGGCCAGCGGTTCCGCGAACGGATCTTGACGGCGCGCGAGCGGGAGCTCGCCGCGTCGTACGGCGGGACGCGGCTGATCGAATTCGTCGGCGGCCGGTTCGCCGCCAAGGAAGCGGTCTCCAAAGCGTTCGGCTGCGGCATCGGGGGCACGCTGCGGTTTCACGATATCGAGATCGACCGGGCGCCGGGCGGGAAGCCGCTCTGCCGCTTGACCGCGAGCGCCTGGGAGCGGCTCGGCCTGCGGGCGGCGGACATGACGATTCACGTGTCCGTCACGCATGACCGGGCGCTGGCGTCCGCCTATGTCGTCGCGGAGCGCCGCGCGTCATCCACGTCTGCATAACTCCGCATAACGCCGTCACCCTTTGCCCATAATGGGAATAGATAGTAGAAACAAGACGGGCAGGGGGCGCGTACGGCGATGAGAACGGAATGGCTGGCGAAGCGGATGTTCAGAAGCGGGAAGCAGGTGCCGCTCGACGGAGAATACGGCGATCTATGGGGAACCCGGTTGGCCCTGTTCAAGGGCGATCTGTTCCCGTTCCACCCGCAGATGGGCGAGTCCCGATGGTCGTACAGAGGCCCCCTCGGAATGGGCATGCCCGCCTGGAAGGGTCCAGGCGGTGCAGGGCGGCTGACGGGAGAGCGGTGATCTGACGTTCCGGTCGGCCGGGCCGCTGGCGGAAGCGCTCCTTGCCAAGCGCGGCCTGAGGGGAGCGCGACCGAGATGCCGGGCGGCCCGAGACGGGCACGGCCCAAGCAATGAAGAAGACCCTTGCGGGATGCGCGATTCGCGCCCCGCAAGGGTCTTCGTTTTATTTTTTGGCGCTTAGCCAGGAAGCGAGCTCGTCGATCTGCGCGTCGGACAGCCTGCCGTTAAAGGCCGGCATCCCGCCGCCGCCCTGCTTGATTTGCTTCTCGATTTGGTCCTTCGTCATGCGTTTGCCGACCTTCGTCAAATTGGTGGACGCGCCCATGCGTCCCTGCAGGTCCGTGCCGTGGCACGAGACGCAGTTGGACTTGAAGACTTGCGGCGTATCGGCGGATCCGATGGTCGTCTTCGCCGACGAACCGCAGCCGCCGAGCAGCAGGAGCGCGGCCGGCGCGAGGACGAGCAAGAGGCGGGCGGCTCCGCGAGGGGCGAGTAGAGTGGCAGCAATTGGCATGTGATGCGTCAGCCTCCATCGTTTGGATGTATGTTCCAGTATAGGCCTTATTAGGTACGTAAAGCAACCGGATGCGGTGTGGCTTTATCGGGATAAAGTGCGTTATAATAGTACGGACTTGTATACAAGATATCGAGCCAGCGAATAAACATTTTTGATGATTGGGAGCCGCAATGAAACTGACCTACAAGACGATCATTCAAAATTATTTTCACCGCTTTCACGCGGAAGTATCCATGGCGGCGTTCACGCGCACGAATCCGGGGATCCGGGATCAATCGACGCCCGAATTTTACCGCTTCTGGATGATACAAGAGGGCGGAGGCCGGCTGCAGATCGGAGGGCGCTGCCTCGATTTGCAGCCGGGACAGCTGCTGCTCGTCCCGCCGGGCACGCGCCAGTCCTTTACCGCGGAGAACGACGAGACCGTCGGGCTGTATTGGTGCCATTTTCGCGCCTCCATCGGAGATATGGACATGTTCGAGCTGCTCCAGCTGCCGATCTCCGTCGTTCCGTCGGAACCGGAGCGCGTCGCGGGGCTGTTCTGCCGGCTGATCGACGCCTGCCATTCCACCGCCTTGACGAGAGAGCTGCACATCCGCTCCGCGATGTTCGAGCTGCTTGCCTGCTACTTGGAGTACGGGGGCTTCAGCGAATCGTCGCTGCGCGAAAACGAGCCGCTCGACAAGATCGATCATGTGCTACAATACATTGAAGAGCATCTGTCCGGTCCGATCGCCGTGGAAGACATGGCCCGTCTGGCTTATTTGCACCCGAACTATTTTATCGGTTATTTCAAAAACCTGATCGGCTACGCACCGGCCCAGTACGTCCTCTACCGGAGGTTGGAGCGCGCCAAGGAGCTGCTGGAACGAAAGGACGCCAGCATCTCCGACGTCGCGCGGGCGGTCGGCATGCAGAACCATTACTTATCGCGGATGTTCAGGCATTACACGGGCCTGACGCCGAGCCGGTACAGACAGATCTATCATCAAACCGCTGCCCATTGCGAGCAAGCCGCGGACAAGGAGGACAACGAGTGGTAACGACGGAGGCGGCGGCTTATTTCAGCGAGGAGCTGCTGCATTGGTATTTGGCGAATAAACGGGACCTTCCCTGGCGGATGAACCGGGATCCTTACCGCGTCTGGGTGTCGGAAATCATGCTGCAGCAGACGCGGGTGGACACCGTCATTCCGTATTACGAACGGTTCATGGCGAAATTCCCGACGGCGGCCGCCCTGGCGGAGGCGCCGGAGCCGGAAGTGCTGAAGTGCTGGGAGGGCCTCGGCTATTATTCGCGCGCCCGCAATTTGCAGGCGGGGGCCAAGGAAGTGGTCGCCCGCCACGGCGGCGCCGTGCCGGACGACCGCGACGCCGTCGCCGCGCTGCGCGGCGTCGGGCCGTATACGACGGGCGCGATCATGAGCATCGCGTTCAACCGCCCGGAGCCGGCGGTGGACGGCAACGTGATGCGCGTGCTGTCGCGCTACTTCTGCCTCGAGGAGGACATCGCGAAGCCTTCGACCCGCGTCGGCATCGAGAAGCTGGCCGCGTCGCTCATACCGGAAGGCGCGGCGGGCGACTTCAACCAGGCGCTCATGGAGCTCGGCGCGCTCGTCTGCACGCCGAAGTCGCCGGGCTGCTTGACCTGCCCGGTTATGCGGCATTGCGAAGGACGCATGGCCGGCAAGGAACATGAGCTGCCGGTCAAGTCGAAAGCGAAGCCGCCGCGCCGCGAGACGCGCATCGCCGCGCTCGTCGCCGGCAGCGGCGCGAATGCCGGCAAGCTGCTCGTCCGCCGGCGGCCGGACAGCGGGCTGCTCGCGCAGATGTGGGAGCTGCCGCATGTGCTGGCGCCGGAGGCGCCCGGG
>NZ_JAGGDJ010000039.1 GCF_017652985.1 Paenibacillus artemisiicola | reverse complement strand
CGCACGGCAAGCCCGCGGGCCGGCCGAAGCCGGCCGGCAAACCGCCCGCGGCGCAGCGGCGCGGCCCGGCCAAGCCCGCGGCGCAGCTCCGCGGTCCGGTTAAGCCCCCGGTCCGCGCCTACGAAGTGAACGAGCCGTCGGAGCTGCTCGCTTTCCTGCTGCAGCACGTCGCCGGCGAAGGCCGCAACGCCCTCAAATCGATGCTGAGCCGCGGCCAGATCGCCGTCGACGGCACGCCGGTCAAGCTGTACAACCATGCCCTGCGGCCCGGCCAGACGGTCACCGTGTCCAAGGAGCGCGTCGCCGAGAAGCCGCCGCTGATCGGCCTCGCGATCCTGCACGAGGACGACGACGTCGTCGTCGTCGCGAAGGACGCGGGCCTGCTCTCCGTCTCGACCGGGCAGGAGAACGAGCTGACGGCGTACCGGCAGCTGACCGCGCATGTGCGCGCGGCCGATCCGAACAGCCGGATTTTCGTGCTGCACCGGCTCGACCGCGATACGTCCGGCGTCATGATGTTCGCGAAGAGCGAGCAGGTGCAGCAGAAGCTGCAGAACGCCTGGCAGGACGACGTGGAGGAGCGCACGTACGTCGCCCTCGTCGAAGGCAAGGTCAAGAAGCCGGAAGGCACGATTTCGTCGTACCTGAAGGAGACCAAGACGCTCAAGATGTATTCGACGAACAATCCGGAAGGCGCGCAGCATGCCGTCACGCACTACAAGCTGCTGCAAAGCGGCGCCCAATTCTCCCTGCTCGAATTGTCGCTCGAAACCGGGCGCAAAAACCAGATCCGCGTCCACATGGAGGACATCGGCCATCCGATCGTCGGCGACAAGAAGTACGGCGCCCGGTCGAAGGCGATCGGCCGGCTCGGCCTGCACGCGCGTGTTCTGGCGTTCAAGCATCCCCGGACGGGCGAGACGATGCGGTTCGAAACGCCGATTCCGAAAGCGTTCCTGCAGCCGTTCAAGGAGAACGCCGGCCCGCGTTGAGCGGAAGCCCTGTCTGGACGCGAGGTGCCTGAACCCGAATTCGGGAAGCCCGCGGCCCGGACGATTCCCATCCACCGCAAGGAGGTGCCCCCGTGTCCAAAGCCGACAACATGCTCGCCATCCTCTGGCTGCTCAAAGCAAACAAGCGCATGACGGCCAAACAGCTGGCCGATGCGCTGGAAATGCATATCCGCACGGTTTACCGCTACATCGACGCGCTGTGCGCGAGCGGCGTGCCGATCGTGGCGGACTCCGGCCATAACGGGGGCTACAGCCTCCTGCCGCAGTTCAAGGAATCGCCGCTCTTCTTCGACCTCGAGGAGCAAAAGGCGCTCCTGCAGGCGGCCGTCTTCGCCCAGGAAGCCGGCTACCCGTACGGCGACGTGCTCCGGCAGGCGCTGACGAAGCTGAAGCGGTATACGAACGAGGAGCAGCGGACCGCCATCGACCGCCATCTCGTCGGCTTCGACGTCATCAGCTCCGGTCCGGACGAAGGCATGGCGCCGCTGCTGCGGCAGCTCGAGGCGGCCGTCGCCGGGAACGGCACGATGCTGATCGAGCACCATAAAGGCGTCGGGCTCGAGCCGCAAGGGCGGCGCATCGACCCGTACGGCCTCGTGCATTGGAAGGGCAAATGGTACGTCGTCGCCCACTGCCATCTGCGGGAGGAAATCCGCAGCTTCCGCGTCGACCGCATCGTCTCGGCCGAGCCGACCGACGCGACCTTCGAGCGGCCCGCGGACTTCTCCGCCCGCGGCTATCTGCTGCAATTCCTGAAGCCGTGGATCAGCGCCGACGGCGAGAAGCTGATCGCGGTCGGCGTGGAGGGCAAGCCGGAAACGTTGAACGCGCTCTGCGAAACGGGGCCGTTCGGCGATTCGCTCGTCGAGCGAGCGAAGGACCGGGCGCAGTTCATGTTCGAGGAGAACGCGATGCTCACCTACGTCCCCTACTACCTGCTCGGCTACGGCGCCAAGCTGACCGTTCTCGGCCCGCCCGAATTGAAGGCGCGCATGGCGAGCCTGGCCTTGGAGCTCCACGAGCATTACAACTCAGCGCTGTAACGAAACGCCACCGCCTCCGCCTCCGCCCGCGAAGCCCTGGCTCCGCTGATACGCGTCCAGCTGATCCGCCGGATTCAGGACGGCGCCGCCGTGGCACACTTCGAGCCGCGAAGGGCGAAGCTGGCGCACGATCTCGCTGCTGCGGACCGCTTCCGCCATGTCCGACGTAAACATCGGCATCGGCTTGCGAAGGCGTCCGCCCTTGGACGTGAACAGATCGCCCGCCAGCATAACGCCGTCCGCCTCGTGGAAGTAGACGACGTGGCCCGGCGAATGGCCCGGCGTCAAATGCGCGGACAGCCCGCCCACGCGGGCAAGCGTGCCGTCCGCCGCCGCGGGCAGCGGCTTCGCCAGCCCCGGCGCGACGGATTGCTGCGGCTTTTTGCGTCCCGGGTAGGCGAGCTTGCCTTCCATATACGGAATTTCGATCTCATGCGCATAGACGGTCACGTCCGGATAGCGTTCGGCCAACTTCTTGACCGCCCCCGTATGATCTCCGTGGCCGTGCGTCAGCACGATGCGCCGCAGCGGCAGCCCGAGCCGCTTCTCGGCGAATTCCGCGATTCCTTTCGTCATCATCGATATCCCCGCGTCCACCAGCGTAATGCCGTCCTTCTCCACGACCGCCCACACATGGATCGGAATAATGACCCACGTGCTCAAGCTCCACACCTGCTCCGATATCCGTTCGATTTTCATCCGTATCTCCGCCCTCTCATCTCATCGTCATTCGTAACCACTGGTTACTAACCGTTGGTTATAATATAGAGCAATTTCTTCCGGCTGTCAATGCTCAATTTCATGCGCCGTTTCATCCTGACCCGCCAGTGGGAATAATGACCGTAGAGGAAAGGAGCGAATCGCCCATGCATCGTTTTCATCGAATAATTCGCCTGCTGAACCCGGTTGCCTTTGCCGTCATGCTGGCCTTCAACGCGCTGGCCGTATGGCTGCCGCTCAACGACCGGACGACCGGGGAATTGTCGGACCGCCACCCCGTGCTGATCACGCCCGCCGGTTACGCCTTCGCCATCTGGTCGGTCATCTATGCGCTTCTGGCCGGGTTCGTCATCTATCAGCTCTTGCCCGCCGGCCGTTCGCGGCCGTCCGCCGCGCGCATCGGACCTTGGTTCGCGGCCAGCTGTCTGCTGAACGCGGCCTGGATCGTCGTCTGGCACTACGAATTCATCGCCGCGAGCGGCGTCGTCATGCTCGCGCTGCTGCTTGCGCTCATCGTCGTCTACCGCCGCGTCCGAAGCGGGCGCGGGACGCCGACCGCCGGCGAACGCTGGCTGGTCCGGCTGCCGTTCAGTCTCTATCTCGGCTGGATCAGCATCGCCGCGATCGTGAACTTCGCGGTCGTAATCGACGACGCCGGCTGGCGCGGCTTCCGGCTCCCGGGCAGTCCGTGGGCCTACATGCTTCTTGCGCTTGCCGCCGCGCTTGCGCTTACGGCCCTGTGGAGCAACAGGGATGGGACGTACGCGCTCGTCTTCGCTTGGGCGTTCGCCGCCATTGCCGTCAAGCAAGCTGATCACCCGGCTATCGCAGCCGCATCCGCCACGGCTGCCGTCCTGCTTGCCATCGCGTCGCTCGCCGCGCTTCGCCGTTTGCGACATCGTTCGTCAAATTGAGGAATTGTAAAGATAGGCGAGCATCCCGTGGATTAGGGCCATTTTTCGGCGGCAAACGGGAGATTTTATAATTTTCTGAATATTTACAAAATTTACGCCGGCCTGTACACTGAAGGCAGATCAAGCGGAACGGACGCTTCTCCCGCGGGGGATGCTGCTTTCGGGCTTGCTGATCTGACATCCACGTTCCGACGGAAGGGGATAGTCCATTGGAGACGGCAAGCGAAGCATGTTCCGATGCGGTCCCGCGAAAGGCGCCATGCGGACGCGCGAAGACGAGGAGCATGCGGGGCCCGGCAGCAATGCTCGAACGGCGCCATAGCGGCACAAAATCTGAAAAATGTGGAAGCGCATTTTAGAAACGGAGCGCGAAAGACAATTGAATAGGCGTAGAACGAAAGCATAGGGATTCCGGTTGTCATCCGACGAGCGGGATCCCTATTTGCGCGCGTTCGGGGCCAATCCGCATGTGCCGGGCAGCCCGCGAACCCGTTTTGCGCGCCTAACCTAAGGACGGGTCTATCGCAACATATAGGCAAACGACGCTTGACTCCGACATTCGAATTAGATTATTATCTAATTAGATAATCATTAAATTAGATAAGCGATAAATTTTGATGACCGACAAATTTGATGGGCGACTAATTTAATGATTACCATATTCAATGAACGCCGAATTCGATGAAAACCAAACCACAGAAAGGCGGCGACCTTCATGATGCAGCTCGACAAACTCGTCAATTATCACAAAGCGCTGGCCGATCCGACCCGCGTCCGCATGCTGATCCTGCTGGCGGAAGGCGAGCTGACCGGCCAGGAGCTGGCGGAGAAGCTGTTCCTCTCCCCCGCCACGATCACGCATCACGCCGGGAAGCTTCGGGGCGTAAGCCTGATTCGCGAGCGGCGCGACAAGAACGCAATCTATTTCTCGCTGGACCGGTATTTCGTGAAGCAGTACGAAGGGGCGCTGCAGGCCATGCTGGCCAAACCGGCGGAAGCCGGACCCGCGAAGGAGGCGGAACCGATGAACGAGAAGAACGAGAAGAACGAGAAGCTGAAGCAGTCCGTGCTGCGCAATTTCTTTACCGCGGACGGCAAGCTGAAGCATATCCCAGCCCAGCTGAAGAAGAAGCGCATCGTGCTGGAGCATCTGGCGGAGCGGCTGCAGGAAGGCCGCAGCTACACGGAGAAGGAATTGAACGCCTTCATTCAAGCGTATCATCCCGACTTCGCCACGATCCGGCGCGAATTCATCATGCACGCGTACCTGTACCGGGAGCGTGAAGTGTACGAACGCAACCCGCGCGAGATGTGGGAGCGCTGGGAGACGCTGGCGTGAGCGCGCGAGCAAAAAACTGTCAATCGGCCTACCGGAAGGCGCGCACAAAGGTACTCGGCAAGGCAAGCGGCACGGCAATCGCCAAGGCAAAGGCCGGCGTCCGAATCCTCTCCGCCCCAGAACCCGCGATTTCGCATCCCAGGCGCAATCGGCACGCAAAGAAGGCTGCATGAACCTCGTCGGTTCCATGCAGCCTTCTTGCGTCGACCCGGCTTATTCGCCGGCGATGTTGTTTTCCTTCAGGATGACGTCGTGCGCGCCGCCTTCGACGATGCTGGTCGCGGAGACGAGCGTGATCCGCGCGTTGCGCTGGAGCTCCGGAATGGAGATGGAGCCGCAGTTGCACATCGTCGATTTGATCTTGTGCAGCGTCTTGCTCATGTTCTCCTGCAGGCTGCCCGCGTAAGGCACGTAGGAATCGACGCCCTCCTCGAACATAA
Source organism: Paenibacillus artemisiicola (assembly GCF_017652985.1). Taxonomy (GTDB): domain Bacteria; phylum Bacillota; class Bacilli; order Paenibacillales; family Paenibacillaceae; genus Paenibacillus_Z; species Paenibacillus_Z artemisiicola. The sequence goes on along the minus strand of NZ_JAGGDJ010000039.1, from coordinate 47,756 downwards.
GCCCCGCCTTGCCGCCGGTGTCGTACCGCTCCCAGTTGCGGGCGCGGTTGGAGCCTTCGCCCCAGAATTCCTTCACGAAATTGTTGCCGACCTTGAGCTTGCGCGTCGGGCTCTCGTCGAACCGCGCGAAGTAGCGGCCCATCATGACGAAATCCGCGCCCATGGCGAGCGCCAGCGTGATGTGGTAATCGTGCACGATGCCGCCGTCGGAGCAGATCGGCACGTATTCGCCGGTTTGCTCATAGTACGCGTCGCGCGCCGCCGAGACTTCGATCAGCGCGGAGGCTTGTCCGCGGCCGATGCCCTTCTGTTCGCGCGTGATGCAGATGGAACCGCCGCCGATGCCGATCTTCACGAAGTCCGCGCCGGCGTCGACCAGGTATTGGAAGCCTTCCTTGTCGACGACGTTGCCGGCGCCGATCTTGACTTGCGGGAAGTTCGACTTGACGAATTCGATCGTATCCTTCTGCCATTCGGAATAGCCGTCCGAGGAGTCGATGACCAGCACGTCCACGCCCGCCGCCACGAGCGCCGGCACGCGGTCCCGATAATCCTTCGTGTTGATGCCCGCGCCGACGATGTAGCTCTTGTTGGCGTCGAGCAGCTCCATCGGGTTCACTTTGTGCTCGTCATAGTCTTTGCGGAAGACCAGGTATTCCAGATTGCCTTCGTCGCCGACGACCGGCAGGCAGTTCAGCTTATGATCCCAGATCAGGTCGTTCGCTTCCGACAGCGTGATGCCGGATTTGCCGTAAACCAGCTTCTCGAACGGCGTCATGAAGTCGGCGACGGACTTGGACTGCGAATCCCGGCTGACCCGGTAGTCGCGGCCCGTCACGATGCCGAGCAGCTTGCCGTTCGGGGAACCGTCGTGCGTGATCGCTACGGTGGAATGGCCCGTCCGCTCTTTCAGCTCCAGCACGTCCTTCAGCGTATGGTCCGGCGTCAGGTTCGAACGGCTGACGACGAAGCCGGCTTTGTAGCTCTTCGCCTTGCGGACCATCTCCGCTTGGCTCTCGACGGATTGCGAGCCGAAGATGAACGAGATGCCGCCGCTGCGCGCCAGCGCCACGGCCATGCGATCGTCCGACACGGCCTGCATGACCGCCGACGAGAACGGAATGTTGAGCGAATACGCCGGCTGCTCGCCCTTCTTGAATTTCACGAGCGGGGTCTTGAGCGAAACGTTGGCCGGGTTGCACGCCTTCGTCGTCAGATTCGGCACCAGCAGAAATTCGCTGAAGGTGCGGGACGGTTCCATGTAATAATAAGCCAAAACAATGTCGCCTCCTGGGATGATGGATTCCGGATAAATTTTTACAAGCATATCACAGCGCCCACGAACAAGCAATGGAAGTTATGTTAAACCTATTTGCCGGACGACGCGGCCGCTTCCGCCGCTTTCAGCAGCTCGATCGCCTTGTTCCGCTGCGGATCCTCGGTCTGGAATTTGGCCGTCAGCCGATCCAAAATCCGGTAGGCGGTCCGGTCGTTCGTCTCGCCGGTCACCGGCAGCGACTCCTTCTGCTGGAAGGCGCGCACGGCAGCTTCCGTCGCCTCGTCGTAGATGCCCGACCCCGTCCCGGTGCCGTAGCCGATCGCCTGCAGCATTTTCTGCACGGTGACGACCTTGTCGCCGTAATCCCCGGCCTTCAGCTTCAGGCCCGCGTCGAGTCGCGGCAGCAGCGCGTAAGCCGGCGGCGCGACCGCCACGTTGGGCTCGATGCCCTTCTTGTGGATCCACTGCCCGTTCGGCGTCCGCCACTGCGCCTCCGTCAGCTTCAGCACGGAACCGTCCTTCAGCTGGTTGAAATTTTGCACGATGCCCTTGCCGAACGTCTTCTCGCCGACGACCTGCGCGCCGGCCGTATCCTTGAGCGCCGCGGTCAGCACCTCGGCGGAGCTGGCCGTGTGCCCGTCCACGAGAATCGCGATCGGCAGCGTCCACGGCTCCTTCTGGCTCGACGTATGCGTGAGCACCCGCTTCTCGTCCTTGTAGACGACCTGCACGATCGTTTTCCCTTTCGGCACGAACCGGTTCGCGATCTCGATCGTCGGGTTGAGCAGCCCGCCCGGATTGCCGCGCAGATCCAGCAGCAGCGCCTTCATGCCCTGCTTCCGCAGGCTCTGGACCGCCGCGTCGAATTCCTGCGCCGTCTTCTCCGCGAACCGGCTGATCGTGATCTCGCCGACGCCGTCCGCCTTCATCTCCGAGGAAACCGTCAGCACCGGCACGTCGCCGCGCTTGACGGAGACGGTCACCATGCCGCTGCGGCCGGGCCGCTGCACCTCGAGCTTGACCGTGGAGCCCGACTTGCCCTGCAGCTTGCTCTTCAGGTCGTCGAAGGTCAGGCCCTTGACGCTCTTGCCGTCGACCGTCTCGATGGTGTCTTCCTTCTGCAGCCCCGATTTCTCGGAAGGCGCTCCTTTAATGATATTGTCGATGATGAACGCGCCGTCCTCCTGCCGGATCTCCACGCCGATCCCGACGAAATGGTCTTCGTACGACTGCATGTAGGCCTCGCCCTTGTCCTCCGACAAATACACGGAATACGGATCCTGCAGCGAGCCGACCATCCCTTCCGCCGCGCCGTCGACGAGCGCCTTGGACTTCGCGCCGTCCAAATAATCGTTCATGATTTCCTTGTACGCGTACGATAAATTCCCGAACGCCTGGTCCTTGATGATCGGATATTGCGCCAGCATGCTCAGCCTGCCGACGAAGAAGCCGCCCAGGAGCAAAATCACCATGATCACGACGAGCGTCACTCGCCGCTGCTTCGCGGCGTTCTCACCAAACCTATTCATTCCCACACCTCTTCCGCAAATGAACCTGTTTCCTCACTCTATCGCATTCGGAGAGCCGCCGCAAGTTCGCGCGAACCCAGGCGAAAAAGACCCCTTCCGAGGCTTGCGGAGGGACGGCGCTGCCGTCGTTTCCGCATGCTCGATAGAGGTCTTCGCTGCGTGTCATGCCGCTTCGCGGCGGCGCTGCAGCCCGGAGGACCGGCGCTGCCGCGAACGCCGGCTTTACAGAGACGCCGTCTCCGTCGCGAGCTTGAGCCAGGCGCGTTCTTCGGCGCTCAGCGCGATCGGCAGCGCGTCGACGCTGTCCTTCAGCTCCGCCGGCGACTGCGGCCCGATGATCGCCGCGACCGGGAACGGCTGGTTCAGCACGTACGCGAGCGCGATTTGGTTCGCGGAGACGCCGTATTTCTCGGCGAGGACGCCGGCCCGGCGCTTGCGCTCCCAGTTCTCGTCGCTGTAGTAGACGCGGACCATGTCGGCGTCGCCGCGCTTGTCCGGAGCGCACCGGTCCGTGAAGAAGCCGCCGGATTGCGACGACCAGGACAGGATCGGCAGGCGGGACTGCTCGTGCCACGCCTCGTCCTCGGCCGTCGTCGACACGCAGCCCGCCCAGCGCGGTTCGATCGGACGGGCGAGTCCGAGGTTCGGGCTGCTGCAGCCGAAGCCCGTCAAGCCGTGCTTCTCCGCGTAGGCGTTGGCCTCGCGGATGCGCGCGACGCTCCAATTGGACGCGCCGATCGCCCGGCAGCGGCCGGCCGCCAGCTGGTCGTTCAAGCCTTCGAGGATGTAGCCCACGTGAACGTTGGGATCGTCGCGGTGCAGCAGGTAGACGTCCATATAATCCGTAGCCAAGCGTTCCAGCGATTCGATGAGATCGTTCTGAATGCACGTCTTCGTCATGCGCGACTGCTCGTACGGATGCGCGCCTTTGCCGATCACGACGATGTTGGCGCGGTTGCCCCGCGCTTCCATCCATTTGCCGATGGCTTGCGCCGAGCTGACGCCGTAGATGTGGCCGGTGTCAATCGCGTTGCCGCCGGCGGCGGCGTAGGCGTCGAGCAGCCCGCCCGAGTAGTCCATGTCCTCGGCTTTCAGCATCATGGAGCCCTGGATAAGCTGCGTAATGCCTTGCGGGATGCCCGCGATTTCGATTCGTTTCATGGCGGTTCGTTCTCCTTTGCGTGGAATTGATCTATATTGCTTATTATAGTAAAGGATTCCGCCGCGCCATATCGAAATATATTGCTTGCGTTACCACGATATTGACAATAGCAACTACTCATACGGAGGAGGCGATGCCGTGTTCCGCAACCATCTTACCCTGCCGCTGCAGTCCCCCGGCCGCTTCTACTGCTTCCCGGAGTCGGCCGGCCATTACCAGCCCGACCCCGAGCACGAGGTCCGCCGCGACGCCGGCGCGATGCAGGCGTTCAACCTGCATCTCGTGACCGCCGGCAGCGGCTTCGTCGAGCTGGACGGCCGGCGGCGGGAGCTGCGGGCGGGCGACTGCTTTCTCTATTTTCCCGGCGACCGCCAGGTCTATTACGCCCACCCCGATCATCCGTGGGCGATCAAGTGGATTCATTTTTACGGCAGCGGGATCGCGGCGGACTTGAAGGCGCGCGGCTTCCGCCGCGCCGTGCCGTGGCGGCCGCGCACGGCGGCGGAGCTGGAGGCCCGGTTCGACGAGCTGCTCGCCGAAATCGAACGGCACAAGCTGCTTCACCCGAGCCGGGTCGCCATGCTGCTTTACGGCGTGCTCGCGGAATTCATCGAGCAGGCCGAGCCGTTGTCCGCGCCGGCCGCCGGTCCGCCGGCCGCCGCCGCGCGGCGCATTCTCGCCCTGCTGCCGGAGCTGCAGGCCGCCGCGGCCGAGCCGTTCGACCTCGACGCCTGGGCCGAGCGGGCGGAGACGAACCGCTACGCGTTTTGCCGCTGGTTCCGCCGCGCCGTCGGCCAGACGCCGCTGCAATTCGTCACGCTTTGCCGCATCCAGCGGGCCAAGGCGCTGCTCGTGGAACGGCCCGAGCTGAGCGTCGGCGAGGTCGCCCGCCAGTCCGGCTACGAGACGGCCGGCTACTTCAACAAGCGGTTCCAGGAGAGCGAAAACATGACGCCGACCGCCTACCGGCAGCAGTTCGCGGGACGCCGCGCTTTACGAAGATAACGCTTGTTCCCGCCCCCGAATTCCGCTACAATCAAGGACAATGCAAGCCATAGAGAGAAGGAGCGGAGAGCATGACCTACAAACTGATTGCCATCGACATCGACGACACCCTGCTGACGGACGACATCGTCGTCACGCCGGGCACCAAGGCGGCGCTGGCCGCCGCGATCGAGCGCGGCGTCTTCGTCACGCTGGCCACGGGCCGGATGTTTCCGTCAGCGAAGAAGATCGCGAAGCAAATCGAGCTGAACGTGCCGATCATCACGTACCAGGGCTCCATGGTGAAGACGCTGCTCGACGAGCAGGTGCTGTACGAACGGTACGTGCCGGAGGACGCGGCCCGGGAGCTGTACGCCTTTTGCAAAGCGAACGGCCTTCATCTGCAGCTGTACATCGACGACATCTTGTACGTGCAGGAGGACAACGATAAAGCCCGCGCCTATTCCGCGCTGTCGAACATTCCGTTCGCGGTGGAGCCCGACTTCGAGTCGCTGCTGGCCAAACCGTCGGCGAAAATGCTCATGATCGACGATCCCGCCCGGCTGGACGAGGTGGCGGAGCAGCTGGCTCCTCTGATCGGCGACCGCGCGCATATCACGAAGTCCAAGCCGCATTACCTGGAAGTGACGAACAAGGAAGGCACGAAGGGACACGCGATCGCGTTCATGGCCGAGCACATCGGCTGCACGCTGGACGAGGTCATCGCCATCGGGGATTCCTGGAACGACCACGAGATGATCGAAGCCGCCGGCCTCGGCGTCGCGATGGGCAACGCCCTGCCGAAGCTGAAGGAAATCGCGCAGTACGTCACGAAGACGAACAACGAAGAGGGCGTCAAGCACGTCATCGACAAATTCATCCTGCAAACGGTGTAAACGCGAAGAGCTGCAGCCTCCGGTCCGAACGGACGGGGCTTGCAGCTCTTTTTTGCGCTGCGCGCCGCGGACGGCGGCGGCGGTGGCGGCGGTGGCGGCGTTACGGCGGCGGTGGCGGCTTATACCGTGAAATACGTCCACGCCGACAGCAGCAGCGACGCGGCGACCATGGCCGCGAGCGCCTTCAGCACCCCGCCGCCGAGCTTGCGCAGGTCGACGTTCAAGCCGAGCCCGACCATCGCCATCGTGAGCAGGAACGTCGTGGCGACGGTCAAATCGTTCACCGCGCCCGGCGCCGCTTGCAGCACCTGATGGCCGAACGCGCTGCTGCCGAACAGGCTCATGGCCGCGAAGCCGAGCAGGAACCACGGGAACGGCAGCGGCGTCTTCGCTTCCCCGCCGCGCGCCTCGGCGCCGCCTTGGCGAAGGCGCCGCTGCACGTACACGATCCCGAGGCAGACCGGCACGAGCAGGAACACGCGCCCGAGCTTGGCGAGCAGCGCCAGCGCCAGCGCGTCCTGGCCCGCCGGCGACGCGGCGAGCGCGGCGTGCGCGATCTCGTGCAGGCTCGACCCGGACCAGACGCCGTATTGCGCGCCGGTCAGGCCGAGCAGCGGGCGAAGCAGCGTATACGCGACGGCGAACGCCGTGCCGACCAGCGCGATCAGGCCTGCGCCTACCGCCGTGTCCTCCTCCTTCGCGCGCAGAATCGGCGAGACGGCCGCGATCGCCGCCGCGCCGCAAATGCCCGTGCCGATGCCGAGCAGCAGCGACAGCCGGAGGTCCGCGCGCAGCCATCTCGCGAACAGCATCGTGCAGCCGACCGCGAACAGCACGACGGCCGCGTCCCGGGCCAGCAACCCGAGGCCTTCCTCGTAGATCGCGACGACGTTCAGCTTGAGGCCGTAGAGGATGATGGCCAGCCGCAGCAGATGCTTGCTCGCGAACTGGATGCCGGCCTTCTGCCGCGCAGGGTAGCCCCTCACCTGCCGGTAGGCGACCGCGAGCAGGATGGCGCAGGCCATTTGGCCGGCGTAGCGAAAGCCCGGCAGAAGCGCCAAGCCGCAGCCGGCAGAAGCGATCAGCAGCGTGAACGCGAGGCCGCCGAGCCGCAGCCGGCAGGCGCGAAGCAGCGCGAGGGAAAAGCCGGGCGGCCGTTTCAGCGAGTAAGGGATCGACATGTCTGTACCGCCTCCGTACGTTTGGGATGGTTCCCATTATACCGACCGCTCTTCGATATGAGAAATCAATCCTTATGATGAATCGAATCAAGATTCGTTATGCGATGCGCCCTGACGGACTCGTTACCGTTTTGTTACGATCATCCGGCGGGCAAGCGTTTATAGTATAAGTAGACTCATTCAGGAGGGATTCCCATGAACGACCGTACTCATAACCGCCCCGTCAAAACGATGACCGCCGCCGTCCTCGGCTCCGCGCTCCTTCTCTCGGCAGCCGCGCCGTTCGCGTTCGCCGCGGAAGCGAGCCAAACGCCGGCAGCCGCTCCGGTCGCCGTCGTCGCGCAGGCGAACGGCGCCGTGCAGATGACGACGACCGTCATCAAGAAATCGACGGACCAGCTCGAGACCGATCTCGAGATTCCGGTCCTCCAAGGCATGAAAGACGCCGCCTACCAAAACGCGCTGAACGCGAACATCGCGGCGCGCGCGAAAGCGGCCGCGGACGCGATCGCCAAGCAGGCAGCCGACGACTATGCCGCCAATGACGGCTCGTACGAGTTCCGCCCTTACGGCGTCACCGTGAAAGCCGAGCTGATCTCGAACGGAAGCGCGGCCGCGAACGGCGTCCTCTCGTTCCGCGTCCTGACGTATACGTACACGGGCGGCGCGCACGGCGGCACCCTCGCGGAGACGTACAACGTCCGCAACGAAGCGAAGGCGTCCCCGATCAAGCTGAAGGACCTCTTCGGCGCGAACTACAAGAGCGTCGTCAACCGCGCGGTGCAAGCGGAGATGAACGCGCGCCCGGACGATTTCTTCGCCGACCAATTCAAATCGATCGCCGATAATCAAGCGTTCTATATCAAAAACGGCGTCGCCTACGTCATCTTCCAACAATACGAGATCGCGCCGTATGCCGCCGGCATGCCGGAAGTCGCGGTCGTGATTCCGGACGGCGGCGCGGCCGTGCCCGCGGGCGCGGTCAAGCTGCCGGTCGTGGCGAACGGCCAGAACGCGAAGGCCGCCCTGTACGCCGGCCCGGGCGGTACCGTCATGGCGCCGCTGCGTTCGGTCGCCTCCGCGCTCGGCTACACGGTCAGCTACGACGCGCGCACGCATCAGACCAAGGCGACCAAGGGCAACGACTGGGCGAAAGTGACGGCCAACCTGAACCGCTACGGCTTCAAAGACATGGCGCCCTTCACGCTCGGCGCCGCGCCGGCAACGAAGAACGGCACGCTCTACGTGCCGCTGGATTTCTTCGCGCGGGTGCTGCACGCCGACCTGGCGTACACGAAGCAAGCCATCGTCCTGACGTCCGCGCCGGCGAACTAACGCGCGCGGATTCCCGTTTAGCCACAGCCGCTGGCTTCCCGCCGCCCCGCGCGGCGCCGGCAAGCAAGCATGAACAAGGCCCTGCCGCTTCCATCGAAGCGGTCAGGGCCTGTTTACGGTGAGGCGCGGCATGCGTCAGATGCCCGCCAGGATTTGGTACCAGACGCCTTTCGGCGAATAGAGCGTATTGCGAACTTCCGCCCAGCCGCCCAGGTACGAGATATCGAACAGCCCCGGCGGCGTGACGAATCGGTCCTTGACCTCCTCCATGACGGCAGCGTTCACGGGACGGAAGCCGTACTTGGCGAGCATCCGCTGCGCGTCCGGACTGTGCAGGTAAGCCAGGAACGCTTCGGCGACCTTGCGCGTGCCGTGCTTGTCGACGTTCTTGTCGACGATCGCAGCGGGGTTCTCGATCAGGATCGTCGAAGACGGAATCACTTCCTCGTACGGAACGCCCTGCATCTTCCGGCCCAGCAATTCGTTCTCGTAGGTAACGATTACGTCGCCGAAGCCGTATTCGAACGCCGCCATGGAGGCGCGGCCGCTCTTGTCGAGCGACTCGACGTTCCGGTGGATGCGCTCCAGGAACGCCTTGGCGTACGCCGGATCCTTCTTGCCCGTCTTCGCCTCGGATTCCTTCAAGCCCGCGCCGTACATCGCGTTGATGTCCCACTGCGCGCCGCCGGACGTCTTCGGGTTCGGATAGAGCACTTTGACGCCTTTGCGGGTCAGATCTTCCCAGTCCTTGATCCCCTTCGGGTTTCCTTCGCGGGTGCCCATGACGGCGATCGATCGCGTGATCATGCCGGCGTCGCCGAACTGCTTGCGCCAGTCGGCGGTGATGAAGCCGGCCTTTTGGATTTTGTCGATGTCGCTTTCCATCGCGAGCACGGCCACGTCCGCCTCGAACCCGCCGGCGATGGCGCGCGCCTGCGTGCCGGAGGCCTCGTACGATTCCTGGAACGTCACCGTCTGCCCCGTCTCGGCCTTCCACTGCTTCGCGAACGCGGGCAGCAGCTCCGCGAACGAGTCCTTCGCGACGGAATACGCGCCGATGACGAGCGTCACGCCGCCCTTGGGCGCCGTCTGCGCGCCGCCGTCCGCCGCGCCCTCCGCGCCGTCCTTCCCGCAGGCCGCCGTCAGGAGAAGCGTCAGCGCGAGAAGCGCCGTACCCGCAATCCGCCATCCTTTGAGTAGGGTAGGTTTCATTGTGCACACAACACTTTCTGTTCGGCAAGCGAGTCGCCTAGATGGGACGGCCGGCTGTCGCGCGCGGCCGGGATGCTTAGATGTAGATCGGCATGGGGTCTTCCTTCAGCTTGTTCTCCATGATCCACGTGTCGTCGTCGTTGAACAGATACGCGCGGTGGATGAGGACGCTGACCGGCTCGCCCGGCGTCAGGACGTCCTTCTCGAGCGAACGGTACGTGATCAGCTTGACGTCGCCGATCTCGACCTCCACCATCCACTCGCTGCCGCGGAAGTGCAAATGCCGCACGATGCCGTCCACGGTCGCGGACGGGATGCGGAAGTCGCTCCGCTTGCCGATCTCGATGTATTCCGGCCGGATCAGCGCCTTCGTCGACGGCCAGTTGGCCGCTTCCTCGAAGCCCCTCAGCCGCTCCACGTTCTCGACGATGGTCGATTCGCCGATGAAGCTGGCCACGAACTGCGTTTGCGGGCTCTTGTAAATATCCCAAGGCGTGCCTTTCTGCTCCAGCCGCCCTTTATTGATGATCATGATCTCGTCGGCGACCTCGATCGCCTCGTCCTGGTCGTGCGTCACGAAGATCGAAGTGATGCCGAGGCGCTCGATCATGTCCTTCAGCCACGTGCGCAGCTCCGTTCGGATCTTGGCGTCGATGGCCGCGAACGGCTCGTCGAGCAGCAGCAGCTGCGGCTGCGGGGCGAGCGCCCGCGCGAACGCGACCCGCTGGCGCTGGCCGCCGGAGAGCTGGTGCGGGTAACGGTGCTCGAAGCCCTTCAGTCCCGTCAGCTCGATCAGCGACATGACGCGCTCGCGGATGACGTCCTTCTTCTCCTTCTTCACCTTCAGGCCGAACGCGACGTTGTCGTATACGGTCATATGCTTGAACAGCGCGTAATTCTGGAAGACGAAGCCGATGCCGCGCTCCTGCGGCGGCAGGTCGTTGACCCGCTTGCCATGGAACACGATGTCGCCCGACGACGGGGATTCCAGCCCCGCGAGCATGCGGAGAATCGACGTTTTGCCGCCGCCGCTCGGGCCGAGCAGGCCGATCAGCTGGCCTTTGGCGATGTCGAAACTGACGTCCCGCACGGCGTGGAAATCGCCGAACTGTTTGTTTAAGCCGCGCACCTCGATATGCATCGTTCAATGCACTTCCTTTCTCTTCTTCGCCCATTCCATGAGCAGCAGCAGGCCGACGGAGAACGCCGCGAGCACCAGCGCGACGCTGCTGGCCTCGGTGACGTTGAAGTTCTCCACGTCCTGGTAGACGAGCGTCGTCGCCGTCTGCGTCTTGTTCATAATATTGCCGGAAACGACGAGCACCGCTCCGAACTCCCCGAGCGACCGGGCAACCGTCAGCACGACGCCGTAGATGACGCCCCAGCGGATCGAAGGCCATGTCACCTTCCAGAAGGTGTACCACGAATAGGCGCCGAGCGTCGAGGCCGCTTCTTCCTGCTGCGCGCCGATCTCCTGCAGCACCGGCATGACCTCGCGCACCATCAGCGGGAACGTGACGAACAGCGTCGCCAGGATCATGCCGGGAAGCGCGTACACGACTTTGAAGCCGATATCCTCGAAGAACGCGCCGAGCGCCGAGCTCGGTCCGAGCACGAGGACGATCATAAGGCCGCCGATGACGGGCGAGACCGCGAACGGCAGGTCGACGATGCTGTTCAGAAGGCCCTTGATCCGGCGGGACAGCCAGGTCGCCCGGACGAGGTACAGCGCGAGCATGACGCCGAACAGCGTGTTCAGCAGCGTCACGATCACGACGAGCATGCCCGTCATCAGGAGCGCGTGCAGCGATTGCTCGCGCGTGAGCGCCTCCGCGAAGCCGCTCCAGCCGTCGCCCCAGGAGCCGGCGAAAATTTTGACCAGCGGCGCGACGATCAGGATCAGAAACACCAGATACGTCAGCGCGATCCACAGCTTTTTCATTTGGCGCGCCTCCTCGCCTGAACGAGGTTGACGGCGCCGAGGATAAGGAACGACAGCGTCAGGAGCAGCACGGACACGGCCGCGGCGCCCTGCGCGTTGTCGCTTTCGATTTCGCCGAAAATATACACCGACGCGATCAGCGTCTTGCCCGGAATGTTGCCGGCCACGAGCACGACGGCGCCGAATTCCGCCAGCGCCCGGGAGAACGCCAGCATCGCGCCGCTGATGATGCCCGGCAGCATCGACGGGAATATCACCTGCAGAAACGTCCGCGTCCTGGATGCGCCGAGGGTGTAAGACGCCTCCTCCTCGGATTTGTCCATCTCCTCGAGCAGCGGCTGCACGCCGCGAATGACGAACGGAAACGTCACGAACACCATCGCGATGACGATCGCGGGTTCGTGGAAGACGATTTCGAAACCGAGCTTGCCGGCCTGGCCCCCCACGAGACTGTTGGGGCCGAGCAGCAGCAATATCATCAAGCCGCCGACCGCGGTCGGCAGCGCGAACGGCAAATCCACGAAGCTGTTCAGGATGCTGCGCCCGGGAAACCGGTACCGGATCAGCACCCACCCGATCATCGTGCCCAGAAGCACGTTGATTACCGTGGCGAACACGGACAGCTTAATCGTAAGGAGAACGGCTTCCCACGCCAGCTGGTCCGTCACGCTTTGCCAGAACGGCGCCCAGCCCAGCTTGAACGACTGGGTGTAGATGCCGATGATCGGCAAGACGATCAGCAGAATGAAATAGAGCATAACGGTGCTGCGAAACCCGAAGCTCCACAAGCGGCCGCGCATTATGAAATTCAAGCTGAATAACCCCCTGACGCTTTCCTTGAGGAATCGCGGTGCGGAAACGGATAATCCCCATTAAAATACTTGGTATTCACACTTTAGCAGACCACGGGATGTCTAGTCAATCCTTGGAACGGTGAAAATCTCGCGCCAACGGCAAAAAACGAAAAGCTCCCCGGAGGTCCGTTCGGAACCTCAGGGGAGCTGGCCGTTCATTCTCGATTGGGGGTTGCGTGGCGGCACGCGCGGCTACTCGCCGTCGATGAAGTACCGGTCCTCGCCGATCGCGATGACCGCCTGGCCTTGCGTCAAGTCCGTGATCCACGCCGCGAACTTGTCCGCTTCGGGCGCCTCCGGCAGGCATGTAATGACGACGCGGTCGGTAAAATCGGTGCCGCCGACGCGGACGCCGCGCGCGTGGAATTCGTTCTCGAGCTTGCCGTACCAGGTATAGTCGACGTCGACGATGACCTCCCGGTGCAGCACCTGGGTAACGGCCTCCGCCGCCTCGATCGCCGCGACCGCGCCGTCGGTATAGGCGCGGATCAAGCCGCCCGCGCCGAGCATGATGCCGCCGAAATACCGGGTCACGACGACGGCGACGTTCTTAAGCCCTTGATGCTTGATCACTTCAAGAATAGGTTTGCCGGCCGTGCCGCTCGGCTCCCCGTCGTCGGACTGCTTCTGGCATTCGTCGCGTTCGCCGACGACGTAAGCCGAGCAGTTGTGCGTCGCGTTCCAGTGGAGCTTCTTGATCTCCTCGATGAAGGCGATCGCTTCTTCCTCCGAGGCGACGGGTCTGCCGTGGCCGATGAAACGCGACTTCTTGATGACGATCTCCTTGCTGTCCGGCCGCCGCAGCGTCCGGTAGCGGTTCAGCATGTCCGCCGCTTACAGCCGAGCTTCGAGCTCGGCTTTTTCTTTCTCGTAGCCCGGCTTGCCGAGCAGCGCGAACATGTTCTTCTTGTACGCTTCGACGCCCGGCTGGTCGAACGGGTTCACGCCCGACAGGTAGCCGCTGATGCCGCAGGCGATCTCGAAGAAGTACACCAGATAGCCGAACGTGTACGGCGTCATGTCGGCGATGTTCACGACGAAGTTCGGTACGTGGCCGTCCGCGTGCGCGAGCAGCGTGCCTTCGAACGCCTTCTTGTTGACGAAGTCCATCGTCTTGCCGGTGAGGAAGTTCAAGCCGTCCAGGTTGCTTTCGTCATGGCCGATCGTGATTTGCTCGGAGACGCTGCCGACCTGAATGACCGTTTCGAAGATGTTCCGGTTGCCCTCCTGGATGAATTGGCCCATGGAGTGCAGGTCGGTCGAGAAATCGACGGCCGCCGGGAAAATGCCTTTGTAATCCTTGCCTTCGCTCTCGCCGTACAGCTGCTTCCACCATTCCGACACGAAGTGCAGCGCCGGCTCGTAGTTGACGAGAATTTCCGTCACTTTGCCTTTGCGGTAGAGCGCGTTGCGGGCCGCGGCATACTGGTACGCCTCGTTCTCGGCCAGAGCCGGGTTGTTGTAGGCGGCGGACGCGTCCGCGGCGCCTTTCATCATGGCTTCGATGTCGATGCCGGCAGCGGCGATCGGCAGCAGGCCGACGGCCGTGAGCACGGAGTAACGTCCGCCGACGTCGTCCGGAATGATGAAGGACTCGTAGCCTTCTTCGGTCGCGAGCTTCTTCAGGGCGCCCTTCTCGCGGTCCGTCGTGGCGTAGATGCGCTTGCGCGCTTCGGCTTTGCCGTATTTGGCTTCCAGCGCTTCGCGGAAGATGCGGAACGCGATGGCCGGCTCCGTCGTCGTGCCCGATTTGGAAATGACGTTGATCGACCAGTCGCGGCCTTCCAGCAGCTGCAGCAGATGCGTTACGTACGTGGAGCTGATATTGTTGCCCGCGAACAGGATCTGCGGCGTCTTGCGCTGCTCCTGCGGGAGAAGGTTGTAGAAGGAATGCGACAGCATTTCGATCGCGGCGCGCGCGCCGAGGTAGGACCCGCCGATGCCGATGACGACGAGCACTTGGGAGTCGGATTGGATTTTGTCCGCCGCTTGCTTGATCCGCGCGAATTCGTCTCGATCGTAATTCGTCGGCAGGTCGATCCAGCCGAGATAGTCGGAGCCCGCGCCGGAGCCGTTGCGGAGCTGATCGTGCGCCGTGCGCACCTGCTGCGCCAGATTGTCGATCTCGTGCTGGCCGATGAAGCCGAGCGCTTTGCTGTAGTCGAAGGAAACTGCTTTCGTCATGGTTTTTGGAACCTCCTGAAAGTTTTTGCGATGCTTCGTTGGTTATTCTTCAATGCGAGCAAAAACTCGCTTCGAAAGCATAGGCTTAAGTTTTTGCGATGCTTCGTTGGTTATTCTTCAATGCGAGCAAAAACTCGCTTCGAAAGCATAGGCTTAAGTTTTTGCGATGCTTCAGTGGTTATTCTTCAATGCGAGCAAAAACTCGCTTCGAAAGCTGAGGCTTAAGTTTTTTGCGATGCGGCTCTATGTAGGACGGAGCAGCTCCGGCCGGGCGTCGGGACGCGCCGTTCGGCCTGCCGCGGAGCATGTCCTTTTTACGTCACGATAAGGATAATGGATTTCCTACCCAAAAACAAGGGAACCCGGGCCGAATGCAGCTTGGCCGGTAAGTATGGTAAAATGGTTGGAGCCTTCACATTCGGAAACTCAAGGAGATGACGTATCATGTTCAAAATCGGCTTTATCGGCCTCGGCGTCATGGGCGAGCCCATGGCGGCCAACCTGCTGCGCAAAGGCTATCCGGTCACGGTCTACAACCGCACGCCGGGCAAAGCGGCCCAACTGCTCGAGCTCGGAGCCGCGGAAGCGAAGACGACCGCGGCGGTCGCCGATGCCTCCGACATCATCATAACCATGATCAGCAACGA
Source organism: Paenibacillus artemisiicola (assembly GCF_017652985.1). Taxonomy (GTDB): domain Bacteria; phylum Bacillota; class Bacilli; order Paenibacillales; family Paenibacillaceae; genus Paenibacillus_Z; species Paenibacillus_Z artemisiicola. The sequence continues at coordinate 32,551 of NZ_JAGGDJ010000039.1, read as the reverse complement.
CGATTCGATCCGCGAAGTCTACTACGGCGACAACGGCGTGCTCGGCGCGTTGAAGCCGGGTTCCGTCGTCATCGATAGCAGCACCATTTCGCCCGCCCTCTCCCGACAGCTGCACCAGGACATCGCGGCCAAGTCCGCGGCCTTCCTCGACGCGCCGGTCACGGGCAGCAAGCCGGCGGCGGAAAGCGGCACGCTGACGTTCATGGTCGGCGGGGACGCGCAAGTGCTGGCGAAGGTCCATGACGTGCTGGGCGCGATGGGCCGCAAGATCATTCCGATGGGCCCGGGCGGCAGCGGCTCGACCGCCAAGCTGGCCCATAACACGGTCGTCGGCATCAACGTCGCCGCGCTGCTGGAAGGCATGGCCATCGCGGCCAGCGGCGGCATCGACGCCGCCTCGTTCCTCGAGCTTGTCCAATCCGGCGGCGCCGCGAGCAAAATGGCCGAGCTGAAAACGCCGAAGCTGCTGGAACGCGACTTCGGCGTGCAGTTCTCGCTCGGCCTGATGCTGAAGGACCTGCGGCTGGCTTCGGTGCTGTCGGACGAGCTGAAGACGCCGACGCCGATTCTGGAGACGGTCAAGAGCCTGTATCAGATCGGCGACGCGATGGGCTTCGCCGAAGCGGATCTCTCGGCGCTGGCGCATACCTACGAGCAATGGATCAACAAGCCGATCACGAACCGCGCCGGCACGAAGGCCGAATAGGATTCACGCCGCGCGGTGCATCGCGGGCTCGCCTTAGGCCGGCTTAGCCGCGGCCCTCGGGGGTGCGCGTTTCGGCGCGCCCGGGAGCGCCTAACCCCGCCGGCGCCGCACGAAAGACAAAGAAGGCTGCTCCGCCTCCCGTTTATTGCGGGAGAACGCGGAGCAGCCTTTTTTTTGCATGCCTTTGACGCGATTCGGATCCGCGGCTCGAGGCCGAGCGTCCGGTTAAGCGCGCCGGATTGTTATTCTTGGATGTACGAGCAGGCGTAGTCGGTAATCGACGCGACCTGCAGCTTGAACTTGGCGTTGGCCGGGACCGTGAACTCGCCTTCGCCGGCGATATGGAGCCATTCCGTTTCGCCCGGCAGCAGCACTTTCAGGTCGCCGGCGAGAATTTCCATGATTTCCTTGGCGTCCGTGCCGAATTCATAGTCGCCCGGCAGCATGATGCCGAGCGTTTTTTTCGTGCCGTCCGGAAACAGGACGGTGCGGCTGGATACTTTGCCGTCGAAGTACAGGTTGGCTTTTTTGATAACGGTGACGTTTTCGTACTGGGACATAAGGGCAATACTCCTCTGCGTGTGGGATGATGGCGATATGTAAAAAGCGGAGCTCACGGCCGCCGAAGTGGCCCAAGCCCCGCGATTGGAACCGATGATGCGCGTTTACAGCAGCCCTTTGACGTGGCTGACGACGTTCTCGACCGTGAAGCCGTACTCCTGGATGACGCGGTCGCCTTTCGCGGACGCGCCGAACTTGTTGATGCCGAGCACGGCGCCTTGGTCGCCGACGTAACGCTCCCAGCCGAACGGCGACGCCATTTCGATCGCTAGGCGCGCCTTGACGTCAGGCAGCAGGACGGAATCCTTGTAGGCCTTCGATTGGCGCTCGAACAGGTCGAAGCTCGGCATGCTGATGACGCGCACGTGGATGCCTTCGTCCGCCAGCGCCTTCTGCGCGGCAACCGCCAGCTGCACCTCGGAGCCCGTCGCGATCAGCTGCGCTTGCGGCTTGCCGTTCGCCGCGTCGGCGATGACGTACGCGCCTTTCGCGATGCCTTCGCGCGAATTCTCGTTCGTGCCTTCGAGGATCGGCAGGTTCTGGCGAGTCAGGACGAGCGCGACCGGCTGATCCGCCTGCGAGAGCGCGTAAGCCCATGCCGAGGACGTCTCGTTGGCATCGGCCGGACGGATGACCGTCAGCTGCGGGATGATGCGCAGGGACGCCAGCTGCTCGATCGGCTCGTGCGTCGGGCCGTCTTCGCCGACCGCGATGCTGTCGTGCGTCAGGACGAACGTGACCGGCTGCTTCATCAGCGCGGAGAGGCGCACTGCCGGACGCAAGTAGTCCGTAAAGACGAAGAACGTCGCGCCGTACGGCTTCACGCCGCCGTGCAGGCTCATGCCGTTTACGGCAGCCGCCATGGCGAATTCCCGTACGCCGAAGTACACGTTGCGGCCTTCGTAGCTGCCCGGTTTGAATACCGGCAAGCCCTTCAAGTGGGTCATCGTGGAGCTTTCCAAGTCGGCGGAGCCGCCGATCAGGCTCGGCACGTTGTTCGCCAGGCCGTTCAGCGCGTTGCCGGACGCCACGCGCGTCGATACCGCCTTGTCCGCGGTCGTGTACGTCGGGAGATCCTTATCCCAGCCCGCGGGCAGCTTGCCGCTGATGGCCGTTTCGAATTGAGCCGCCAGCTCCGGATACGCGGACTTGTAGGACGCGAACAGCTTGTCCCACGCTGCGTTCGCTTGCTCGCCGCGGGTCTTGACTTCGGCGAAATGGGCGCGAACCTCGTCCGGCACGAAGAACGCCTCATGCTCCCAGCCGTAAAATTCTTTCGTCAGCTTCGTTTCGTCGGCGCCGAGCGGGCTGCCGTGCGTGCCGAGATGGCCGCCTTTGCCGCCTTTGTTCGGGCTGCCGTAGCCGATCGTCGTCTTGACTTCGATGAGCGTCGGACGGCCGAGCTCCGCTTGCGCCGCAGCGACGGCTTGCGCGAGCGCGTTCAGGTCGTTGCCGTCCTCGACGCGAAGCACCTGCCAGCCGTACGCTTGGAAGCGGCCCTGCACGTTCTCGGAGAACGCCAGGTTCAGCTCGCCGTCGAGCGAGATGTCGTTGGAATCGTACAGCACGACGAGCTTGCCGAGCTTCAGATGAGCCGCCAGCGAAGCCGCTTCGCTCGCCACGCCTTCCATCAGGTCGCCGTCGCCGCAAATCGCGAACGTGAAGTGGTCGACGATGTTCAGGTCCTGCTTATTGTAAGTCGCGCCCAAGTGCGCTTCCGCCATGGCCATGCCGACCGCCATCGCGACGCCTTGTCCGAGCGGGCCCGTGGTCGCGTCCACGCCGGCCGTGTGGCCGTACTCCGGATGGCCCGGCGTCAGGGAGCCCCATTGACGGAACTGCTGCAGCTGTTCGATCGGAAGGCCGTAGCCCGAAAGGTGAAGCAGGCTGTACAGCAGCATGGAGCCGTGGCCCGCGGACAGCACGAAGCGGTCGCGGTTGATCCAGGTCGGATTGGACGGATTGTGGTTCATCGTCTTCGCGAACAATTGATAACCCATCGGCGCCGCGCCCATGGGCATGCCCGGATGGCCGGAGTTCGCTTTCTCGACCGCGTCGATCGCCAGGGTGCGAATGGTGTCGATGGAAAGTTGATCGATGGTTTTCTGCGTGACTGTCATTCAAATACTCCTCCTAAATCGCAATGGGTACAGCTTCGCGTTTCTCTCTATATTCTACAATTGGCAGGGAATCCCGCACTGGCTTTGAAATATTGTACCATTACCTCTTGGCCATTGCCATCTTTATTGCGGTACTGCTCTAAAATTCGACACTTAAATTATGGCCCAACATTTGCATTCTTATCGCTGTCCGTACTTATTAAACCGACCGCCCTCGCGCATAAACGGTCAACGCGAAAAAAGCGCGCCGTTCCTTGGGGGGAAGGCGCGCGGGTCTTGACTCAGCAGATAAGGACCAAAGAAAAAATCAATTGAAAACGACCGTTTTGTTCTGATGCACGAGAATCCGGTCCTCGACATGCCATTTGACGGCGCGCGCGAGCACGACGCGCTCGATGGTCCGGCCGATCCGTTTCAAGTTGTCGACGTCGTCGCGGTGCGTGACGCGCTGGACGTCCTGCTCGATGATCGGACCGCCGTCAAGCTCTTCCGTGACGTAATGCGCCGTGGCGCCGATGATCTTGACGCCCCGCTGGTAGGCTTGCGCGTACGGCTTGCCGCCGACGAAGGCCGGGAGGAAGGAATGATGGATGTTAATGATCCGGTTCGGAAACTGCTCGATGAATTTCGGCGAAATGATTTGCATGTAACGGGCCAGCACGATTAGATCGGCTTTGCCTTTGACCGCTTCCAGCTGGCGTTTCTCGGCTTCCGCCTTCGTGTCCGGGGTAACCGGAATGTGATGGAAGGGGATGCCGAACGATTCCACGAGCCCCTGCATGTCGGGATGGTTGCTCACGACCATCGCGATTTCCGCGTCGAGGTCGCCGGCCTGCCACTGCCAGAGCAGCTCCAGCAAGCAGTGATCTTCCTTGGAGACGAAGATCGCGAGGCGTTTCTTGCGGCTGGCGCGAAACGTATTCCATTTCATGTCGAAGCGGTCCGCCACGCGGCCGAAATCTTCCTGCAGCACGGGCAGCTCGCGCTCCAGGTCGCTTAAGTCGAATTCGAAACGGATGAAGAACATGCCGCCGCCGGGGTTCAGCGTATATTGGTCCGATTGCACGATATTCGCGCCGTGTTCGTACAGAAATTGCGACACCGCGGCCACGATGCCGTTGCGGTCCGGGCACGAGATGAGCATCCGCGCGCGGTTGGCGTTGTCCGGCCGCGGCGGCCGCGGGGCTTGATGAATGGTTTGCATGAGAGACAGTCTTCCTTCCGTCGGCGAGTGGGTCAAGCAAAGCCGGCCGAAGCCGGCGGGATCAGGCGTTTACGAGCAGCGTCTTGCCGGCGAACCATGCCGTGATGCGCTGGTTGACCGCTTCCTCGGACAGCTCGGGCAGCACGCGGTGCTCGGCCACGAGGTCGTAGAGACGGTCCATCGGCTCGCGCGGGTCGGCTTTCTTCGCTTTCGCGTCGGTTTTAAGCACGTCCCAGACGTTCAGCACGTACTGGCGGTGATCGATGTCCTGCTTGCCGAAGAAATGGTGCAGGCGCTCGACGTCCTCCAGGAACTCGCCGCCGAAGCGGTTCGACGCATCGCCGCGGAGCAGCGCGATTTCGGCTTCGTACATCGGACGCTGCGTCTTGTCTTGTTGGCCGATCCAAGGCGTCTCGAGAATGAACGGACGGCCCTTCAGCGCTTCGTGGTGCACGAAAGCGCGGATGGCGTCGTAGCCGATCCAGCCCGCGCCGATCGGCGCATGGCGGTCTTTCGCGGCGCCGCGCGGGTTTTTGCTGTCGTTGACGTGGACGACGGCCACGCGGTCGAGACCGACGATGCGGTCGAACGCGCTCAGCACGCCGTCGGGGTCGTTCACGAGGTCGTAGCCGGCGTCGTGCATGTGGCACGTGTCCATGCAGACGGTCAGCCGGTCGTTCGCCGCGACTTTATCGATGATGGACGCGATTTCCTCGAAGCTCCGGCCGATTTCCGTTCCTTTGCCGGCCATCGTTTCGAGCGCGATGTTGACGTTCGTTTCTTTCGTGCCGTTCAACACTTCGTTCAGGCCTTCCGCGATCCGGGCGATGCCGTACTCCGCGTCCTTGTCCGTATAAGCGCCCGGATGCAGCACGATGTTGCGCACGCCGATCGCGTCGGTGCGGCGGATCTCCTCCTGAAGAAACCGCACGGCGAGCTCGTACGTGTCGTCTTTATAGGAACCGAGGTTAATGATGTAGGGGGCGTGCACGACGATTTCGTCGATCCCGGCCTCGCTCATCGCGGCCTTGCCTTCCGGAATGTAGAGGTCTTCCATAGGCTTGCGGCGCGTGTTCTGCGGGGCCCCGGTGTAAATCATGAACGAGCTGGAGCCGTACGAGACGGCTTCGTTCGTGGCGGTGAGCAACCCTTTATCGGAAAAAGAAACGTGCGAACCGATTTTCAACATGGACGTGTAATCGCTCCTTTCGTGTATACGGCGGAAGCCTGCGAAGGGGCAGGTCCTGATTCAATGCTTGTCCCTCCTATTTTACAAGGAACGGCGAAATAAATCTAGGTTCCGATCACGGCCGATTGTTGCGGCCGAAGGCCGGCTTGGCTTATAATAGGCATGATTTGCCGATATTTTTCGAGGCATAGAGTGCCCGCAAGAGGTGATGGTAGCGATGGCTCCGAATTGGTTCATGTATTTTATCGTGTTTTGGGCGGTCGTCATGATCGTCTTCATGTCGATCGGCGGCTATTTCATGTTCCGCAAGTTTCTGAAGGTGCTCCCCCAGCGGGATGGCAAGTCCAAGCTGGATTGGCAAAACTATTGGGTCGAGCGCAGCCGCGGCATGTGGTCCGAAGATGCCAAGGCGTTCCTCGAGAAGCTCGTGTCGCCGGTACCGAGCGCGTTCCGCGATATCGCCAGGCATTCCATCGCGGCCAAAATCGCGCAGGTGGCGGTCGAAGGGGGAGCGGCCGAAGTCTCGCAAAGCCACTGCATCGAAGGCTACATCCGGGCCACGCCCAAACGCGACTACCGCAGTTTGATTACGTTTCTGGAGAAGGAACAGATCGATTATCGGCCGTATACCCATCTGCTGAATAAATAAGCCGCCCGTTCGGGCGGCTTTTGTTGTACCATGAGGTTAATCGTTGTGGGAACAATTGGAATATGGGAGGGATTGGCATGAAAGTAGCCGTTGCCGGCGGGACCGGTTACGTGGGGCGCCTGCTCGTCGCCGCGCTGAAGGCGCGCGGAGACGAGGTGGCGCTGATTTCCCGCTCGGGAGGAGGGGCGGCTTCGGCTTCGGGACCGCGCCGGATCACGTGGGCGCAGCTCGCCGCGTCGCCCGAGGTGCTGGAGGGCTTCGACGCGATCGTGAATCTGGCCGGAGAGACGATCAGCCGCCGATGGAACAAAAGCGGCAAACAGGCGATTCTGCAATCGCGGCTGGATGCCGTCGATGCGCTCGCGAAAGCCGCGGCGGCGCTGAAACGGAAACCGGGCGTCGTCGTGAACGCCTCCGGCATATCCGTCTACGGCACCGACGGCAGCGTCCCCCACGACGAAAATAGCGCGGCGCGGGGAACGGATTTCCTCGCTTCCGTCGTGGGGCAATGGGAAGCCGCCGCGGACCGCATCCCCGTCCCCCGCCTCGTCAAACTGCGAATCGGACTCGTGATCGGCCTGGACGACGGCGCGTTTCCGAAGATGCTGCTGCCCTACCGCTTGTTCGCGGGCGGGCGGATCGGCAGCGGGAAGCAATGGATGCCGTGGATCCACGAAGAGGACATGGTGCGTCTGATCTTGTTCTGCCTCGACCGTTCCGACATCGAAGGCCCCGTCAATGCCTGCGCGCCCGAACCGTTGACGAACGACGAATTCGGACGGGCCGTCGGCGCGGCGGCCCGCAAACCGCATTGGCTCCCGCTGCCGTCGTTCGTCCTGAAAGGCGCGCTGGGGGAAATGTCCTTCCTGCTGCTCGAAGGCTCGCGCGCGATCCCGCGCAAGGCGACGGCGCACGGCTTTTCGTTCCGGTATCGGACGGCGGACGCCGCTTTGGGACAGCTGTTCGGCCGCCAGCGGAGCTAGGGCCGATCCATTAGCCGTTACGAGATTCGCGGCACGCCTCGGGCGCTCGGCTTAGCCGAGCGCTGTTCGTGCTTCGCGCTTAAGCGCCCAACTGCGCTTTCATGTCCGCTCCCCGCGTAACCTTTGTTAATGTACTGCACGATACGCCTTAACCCTGAATTGCTCGCAGCAATATTTACTTCCGTATGGAGAATACTTATCCCGCCCGAAACACGTAGACCGGTCCCTGTTCGCCCGCCAGCTGCAGCTTGTCCGTATCGGCCAGCTCGTACGTCTTGTACGGCACCATGCCGCTCCCGTTCAGCGTGCTGCCGTTCCGGGAGCCCATGTCCTTGACGCACCAACGCTCTCCGCTGGCGTGCAGCTCCACGTGGGCGCGAGAAATGCCCGACGAGCGGTCGATGTATTGCACGCCTTCGCGGGAGCGGCCAATGACGAATTGCTGCTGCTCGAGCGGAATTTTTTCCGCCACGCCTCCATCGTCCCGTCGTTCCAGCCATGGAATCCGCTTGTCCGTGCCGGAATCCTCCTTAGCGTCCCGGCCGAGCAGCACCGTGACATCGTCGGAACGCGGCGATTTCGCGAATGACTGCGCGGCGCTTGAAGACGTCGCGCCGGTCCTTAGGCCGTTTGCAGGCGAAGCGGAAGATAATGGGTAGCCGGAGGGCATTGCTGGCGCATGCGCGATTTCGGATGAAGCCGCGACGGACAACCCGCTCCCGGACGCAGCGCCGGCAGACGGCATGCCCCCGGATAACGCAACGGGCATCGGGCTGCTTTCCGTGTATGAGGCGGCTGCCGCACCAAACGGCGTTTCCCGGTCTCGCGGCTCTCGCGCCTTGATCGGGGCCGGTTCCGGGACGCGGAGCTTGGCCGATTGCGGCGAATGTTTCGAGCCGGAACCGATTTGCCCGGAATTCGGCACGAACGCATCCTCGGGGCTCCATTCTTTGCCGGCTCTCCAATTCACCTCGTCGGCGGTATCCGCGCTTCTTCCCGCCCGCTTCAGCAGCACGATCGCCAACGTGCCCGTCAACAGCGTCAGCCCGGCGCACAGAAGCAGATTCGTGCGCGAAGGAGAAGCCAAGTATAGGAACCGCCAGATGACGGCCGCCGCAAGAATCCAGCCCGCGCCGGCCAGCCATCCCATGCGCGACGATTCTTTCGCGGCTTCCACCGGCATTTCCGTCAAAGGCAGCTCCTCTTCCGCCGGGGCATTCATCCGTTCGCGGCCGATCGCGTTATTCCAGACCGCCTCGAGCGGCGAGTGCTCGTGCTTGTCCATGAACATGGCCGGGTTTTCGAAGGCTTTGCGTTCATCGGCGGGTTCTTGCGCAACAGCCGGCGGAGCGGCGTACTGTTCCGGCGCCGGGTATCCGCGCACGTCGGCGGCCTCCTCCGTCAGTCCCGCCCGATAGCTGGACCCGAGCAGCGAAAGCAGCGTTTGCCGGAGCAGCGTCCACGAGACGTACTCGCCGCGCAAGTGCTGGAACACCTGCTGCAGGCCGAGGCCGTCCGGCTCCGCGACGGCGCCGATCCAGCGGATCGCCATCGCGAGCACCGCCTCGCCGGCCGAGTGCACCATGCGCTTGCCCCGCAGCGGCACGTAAGCGAGAACGGCATCGTCCCAGTTTTCCCCGATGAAGATGTATTGTTCATGGAGCAGGAAACACTCCGCGCGAAGCATGTAATGCCGGCTGTCGTCCAACGCTTCGACGACGGCGAGCAGCAAGGCGTAGAACTGAAACATGGTCAGCTGCCGCGTCTGCAGCCGGTGTGACAGCATGCGCCTCCCGTTCAGCGGGTAGCGGAACGTAATTCCGCCGTCGATGTCGATCCATTCGACCGGCAGCAGCTTCGGAATGCGCTGACCCTGCAGCATTTGGATTTCGACGGCGTCAAGATCGGCCCGTTCGACGCCGGACTTCAAATCCACGATCATTTCATGGCCGCGCTTCATGGCGTAATCGACCCGAAGATCGTCGAGCAGCATAGCAATCCCTCCTAGATGAAATTAAAACGGCGCCATGCACCACGCCGTAACGGCTCCCGGCAAAACCGCGATCATGAACGGAAACCGCAGGCCGCCGGAACCGGCAACATTCGTCCCCCAAGCCGCAAGCCGGGAATCCGCCGCGATGACCGCAACGGCGCCGGACAGCAGGCGCCGGGCAAAAGTCCGCTTCAGCAGCAAAAAGGCAAAGCCCAGCAGGCCGCCGTACAAAATCGCATACATCAGCACCTGCAAAACGGCCACCGGCCCGACGACCGCCCCCAAAGCCGCGAAAAATTTCACGTCTCCCGCTCCGATGCCCTTCAGCGCGTAGAGCAGCAGCAAAGGAACCAGGCCGGCGGCCGCGCCGAGCAGCGCCTGCAGCCCTCCGTTCCAGCCACCGGCGGCCACGTGATAAACCGCCCCTGCGGTAAAGAAAACGGCGTTCAGACGGTTGGGAATCGTCATCTTGCGTATATCGCTGACGAAAGCCGCCGCAACGAACAGCAAAGCCAAAATAGCGGTTGCCCAGCTAACCATGCTCTCCCTCCTTCGGTTTCTTCTGAACGACGAAATGCCGCGCCGCGGATCCTCCGTCCGAGGCCGTCACGACGATTTCCCAGACGCCCGGCGTCGTGTTGCCGGACACCAGCCACGTCCATTCGGCCAGCCCTTCGCCGTCCGTGACCGTATCGCCCAAGTGCTTGGCGACGCTTTGCCCGCTCTTGTACAGCACTTCAATGGACAGGCTTCGGCCCGGGCTCGTCTTCACCACCACGCGGGCTTTATGGCCCGGGCGCGCCGGCGAAGGCTCGATCAACACGATTTGGATCGGCGCGTGTTCGGAATCCGAATCGCCGCCTTTCGGCGCCGGGACGGTATCCGGCGTCCAGACGCGCTCCTCCGCCCGTTCCCGCAGCACGATCGCTTTCTTTGTGAACGGGAACCCGAGCGGAAACGAATATTCCGCTTCGATCGCCAGCGTGAGGTCGGTCTTGTCCTTCAGATCGGGGAGCGAGAGCTTCGAGAGCCGAATCCGCTCCGGATCGAGCACGGAGGCATCGGCTTCGCGGCGAAGCAGCGGCTCGATGACGGGCCGGCCGACCGTCGCGGCGGCGGTGTCCCGGATCGACTTCCAATCCCCCTTCAAAGCCGCCGAAAGCAATGGCCCCGCCGGCGACGGAAGCCACTCTTCGAGCTTATCCGCCAAGTACTCGACGGCCGGGAGCGGTTCGTCCGAAGTTGAGCCGGACGATTGCCCGTTCCATGGGAATCCGGAGGCAGCCAGGCCTTCGCCCGAGGAATCGGCGGATGGATGCCCGCCGCCGGAGTTGCCGTTTCCGGTTGAGTGCCCAACCGCCCCGCTGCCTGATTCCGCGCCTCCCCCCTCCGTCCCGCCGCCCGCATCCGCGTCGTTCTCGCCGGAAGCAAGCCGATTCACGGCGAGATCGATCGGATGAATATTGGCCGCCGCCTGCCGGACCGTCTGGGAGACGGCGCCGTGAAGCGCCATCTGCGCCGCGTTCAGCCGGATCAAGCAAATGAAGAAAATGATCGCCATCAGCACGATTGGAAGCGTCAAGCTCGCTTCCAGCGCGATGCTGCCGGACTCGCTCCGCCATCTAGCCGTAAGAGCTGCCGATCGTCTGCGTTTTCTCATAACGGCCATCCTTAACCTTTCCGCTCAGAATCCCGGTCGCCGTGAAGCTCCTCATCAGTCCCGGCAAAAACCAAAGATTGACCGAGGACGTCATTTCGCCCGACAATCCCGTCGCGACGTTCGACAAATCCGCGCCCGTGTTATGCTCGATGACCGCGATGACGCGGGCCGTCCTTGCTTGGCCGCCGCAGCCGTGGAGCACGAGAAAGAGACGCAAGTAATCCGCATACGTCAGTTCGACGGGAACGTACTTCGAGAGCTGCACCTTTCCGGTTTCCGCCAACGCGGTCATGTCCGCGATGGATTTCTCGATGCCGTAAAGCACGGCCGCCGACAGGATCAACAACGGGTTGCCGAGCTCGCGGCAGGCGATCAAGCCCTCCATCGTTCGTATCGCCAGCCGCGCGGCGAAAATCTCGCCGTAAGCGGCGGCTACATTCGCCCCCGGCTCGCCGAACCCGTACAAAATAAATTCCGTCTCCTGGTTCTCCAGCGCCAGCGATCGCGCGAACGCTTCCCGGCTGCCCCCGGCGATCACCTCGCGAAGGAGCTTGGGATCGAACCTGCTGAAGCGATGCGCGACGTATTCGTTGACGTAGAGCGGATCGCGGATGCCTTGGAGCAGGTCTCCCATCCCCCCGAACATCGCCCCCATGGAGGACAGCGCGGACTTCGCCGCATCGCCTGAAACTTCCGCAGCGCTGCCGGATGGCTCGCCGTCGGAATCGCCGCCGTTTTCGGCCGCCTGGTTGAACGTCAAGTTATCCGCAGCCAGCCGCTTCGCGTCCTCGAACGCTTTCCGCTGCTCCTCCGAGCCCGGCTCGGCGGACATGCCGCCGATGATCGTCTTGACCTGGCCCCACTTCGACTGCGCCGCCGCTTCGTTGGATTTGCGCTCGTCGTCCCCGGCATGCCGGACGCGCAGCTCCTCCTGCCTCGCCTTTAGCGCCGTTCCCGGATTGCCGTAGGGACGATCGTAGTCTTGAAAGGCGCGGCTCACGCTTGCCCATGCTTGACCGAGCGCGGCGCCGCCGCCGGGCGCCGCGACGGCGCTCCGAACGGCGGCGCCGAATCCCGCGGCCGCGCCGTCCAGCCCTTCAAAAGCGTCAAGCTGCCCGCTTAATTCCTCGCGGTAACGCGCGAACCAATCCGCTTCCATCGTCAATCCGCCGATGGACTTTCGCGTGTCGCCGAAGCCCTCGAGCTCGCCTGGCGTCATCGACGAGGCGGTCTGCCCGCCGAGCTGCGCCTCCGCGAGGTCATCGAACCCGCCGCCGTCCTGAGACTCTTCCATTCGCTTGGCCGCCTCCGCGATCGACGCGTTCAACCGCTCCGCCGACCGCAACTCGGACAGCGCCTGGGCGAGACCCGTTTTCAAGCGCGCCAGTTCCCCTGAAGCCGCGGAAGCCAAAGCCGCCGCGTCGTTCAGCGCGCGGCTGCGGTAGGTTTCGATGGCATCCGCGTGCGCAGGCTGCTCGCCTTCGCCGATCGCCGCATCCTCGCGCATCCAACTCTCGTAGTCGCCTTAACCTCCGGCGATTCCAGATGCCGCTTCGAGCTTGGATGCGATCCCCGGCAGCCGCCCGGCGCTTTCCCGCCGGATGTCCTCGATGCGTTCGAGATGCTTCTCGCGTTCCTCATAGAGGTGCTTGACATCCTCCAGCGCGCCCACCGTTGCCGATGCTTCTTTCAGTGCCGAACCCATGGGGGCGAAACGGGAGGCGATCTCCATCGTGAAATCGATCGGCGCTTTGTACTTCATTTCTTCCAGTACTTGACGGGTGAACACCGCCTGATTGCCGAGTACCTCGTACGCGTCGACGTGGGACGTCTCCCGGCGGATGCGGAGAAGCTGAAAGCCGTTCCCGTCCTCGGGCGGCCAATTATGCTCCGCGGCCTGCGCGAACAGCTCGCCGCGGTCGGAGCCGCCTGCGCCGAACAAGCCGTAACGGGTATACAGCGCGTCGTCGTAAGCCGATAAAGCCGAGCGGACCCCGGACTGCGCGGCGAGCTCGGATTGCTTGTTGAACGCGGCGATTCTGGCGTAATCGATCAGAAGCGCCGTGAACAGCAGGATTGCCGCCGTAGCAACGATCAAATACAGCGAGACGGATCCGTCTTCCCGCCGCCCTGCCGGATGCCGGCCCCGCCGTTTCGTCCGCATGCGGGGCGGTGCGGGCCAGCCTGTCCGGTATGCGTCCCTGGCCTCCCTGCTCCTAGCCATGTTCCATCCCCTGCCGCCCGATCAAGATCGCCTGCGCCTGCTTTCGCTGGTCGCCGCTCATGCCGCCCTTGAACTTGCCGGCGTAATAGCGGGCCAGCTCGACGTTCCGGATCAGCTCGACGGGATCGGCGATCGAAGCGGACGCCTCCGCCGCGGGCTCCGAATGGCCCAGAAACGCCTCCAGCACCGGAATGGAGAGCGGCTGCCGCAGCTTCGCGTCCACCCGTTTCTCCAGCGTGCCGGAGTATCGCATCGTGCCCTGGAACGGACCTGCGACGCGGGCGCCTTCCGCCCGCATCTTGAGGACCGGCAGGGACGCGTCTTCTTCATCGCCGTCCTCGGCTCCGGCGGACCCGTTCACGCCGACGGCGATCTCGATGCCGCCCTCCCCTTCGCCGCCGGCGGCCAAATCGAACAAGGACCGCAGCGCGCCGTTATCCGTCATGCGCCAATATAAGCCGTCGTAGCTTCCGGTCGGCCCGATGCCGCTGACGGGATCGCGGGCGCTGTTGTCCCAGCGGAAAGCCGTCCGCTCCGCCGCCAGCGAAGCGCCGTGATACGCCGCGACCGTCTGGTAAACGTACATGCTCAGCATCAGCAGCGCGATCAGCGCCACGAACAACGCCGGGAACACGAGACTCGCCTCGACCGCGAAACTGCCCTCTTCGCGCTTAAGGAGCGCCGCGAGCGGGCGATTACTTGTCATCGAAGATCCCGCTTGCCTTCTCATCCGCGTTATCCATCAAGCTTTGCAGCAAGCCGATGATCCAATCCTTGAATATCAGCGCCAAAATAATGACGACCGCTATAATGAGCACGACCTCCAGCGTCCCCAAGCCTTCCTCGTTCTTCCAAAAGCGGCGTACCGCTTGTCCCCATTTGCGCATTTTCGTTTTCTCTCCCTCGATTCGAATTTCGGCCGTTACCCGCCCATCATCAGAACGGCAGGCGCCGCGACCACGACCATAAGCACGAAAAAGATGCCGACGAGCGGAAACACCAGCTTCGACGAAGCTTCTTCCCCCCGGGCGCGGACGACGGCTTTGCGCTTCTCCCACAGCGAGTAAGACAGCTCCTTCAGCGAAAGCACGAGACGATCGCCGCCTCGCCTGTAGTTCAACAGCAGCGTCGTCGTGAAAATCGAAACCTCCTGCACGCCGCAGCGCCGGCTGAACAGCTCCATCGCCCCCGCGAACGACTCGCCGTTCCGAACGGTCTCGTTCACCCGGCGCAGCTCCGCGAGCAGCGGATGACCTTCGGGCGCGCCGCTTCGTTCCGAACAGCGGACGAGCGACCGCTGCAGCGTCTCCCCCGCGCCGAGCAGAAGCATTAATTTATTCAGCAGCTCCGGCAGCAGCAGGACGATGTCCTGTTTGCGGCGATCCAGCTTCCGGGCCACGTCCCTCCACTTCGCGGCAGGGAGAACGAAGCCGAGCAGCAAGCCGATGAGCGGCATCGCGGGCTCCCCGCTCAAGACGCCGAGCCAAGACCCCGCGCAAACCGCCGCGTACCCCATGCCGGCGGCTTCGGCGATGTACGTCCGGCTCGCCTCGGCGGTCCAGCCTTGCCCGTGCAGGAGCAGCAGCTTTCCGTGCAGTCCCGCGGCAAGCGGCTGCATCCGGTCGAGCAGCCCGCTCCGCTGCAGCAGCTGCAGAGAGGGACCCGCGATCCACCGCCGTTTCGGCTCCTTGCTTCCGCCCCCGATACGTTCGTTCAATAAGATTCCGTAGAGCCACATTAACGTCAGGGCCGAGCCCGCCGCCCATGCTGCCATCATATGCCCATTCTCCTTACAAGCGGATATTCATGATCTTCGACATCAACGCGTAACACAGCCCGAGCGCCAGCAAGGCGCCGGTCAGGAGGACATAGCCGGCGCCGCTGTACAGCGGCTTCATATATTCCGGCGCGGCCAAGGTCAGGAACGCGAGAAACACGAACGGCACCGCCATCATGATCCGCGACTCGAACCGCTTCTGAGCGATCATGACCGAGATTTCCTGCTGGACCTCCAGCTTCTCGCCGATCATTTGGGACGTTCTCCGGATGACGTCCACCATGTCTCCGCCCGACCGTTTGCAGGTCGCGAAGACGTCGGCGAACTGGGCGATGTCCTCGATTTCGGCCCGCTTGCTCAAATCCGCGAGGGCGAATTCGAGCGGCTCGCCGTAGCCCATTCGGGCGGCAAGGATCTCGAACTCGGCCAGGATTTCCGTCCCCGGGCCAGGGTACAGCAGCTTCATATCCTCCTGAGCGGCCAGAAACGCGTTCTCGACGGATCGCCCGGCCGCGAGCGAGGAAGCGATGGCATACAGCGCTTCTTTAAACTGCTGCGTCAGGCGAAGCTTGCGCCGTTCCAGCAGAAACTTGCGGTACAGCCGCGGGGCCGCGATGCCGATGGCCGCCAACAGAAGCGCGGCCGGCGCCGAGCGATAGAATAAGTACGCCGCCATGAAGACCGCCGCGCCGCCGGCCAGGGCCGCCGCCGCGAACTGCCGCTTGGTCAGCCGGTAATCGCCATAGCGGACCAAGCCTTCGGAGGACCGGGCGCGCGCCTTCGCGGCTTCCGCGTCCGGCCATGCGAACCAATCCAGCCAATCCCGCCTCGGCCGATCCCGGTTCTTCTTGTTCTTCACGTCCGCTCGCCTCCGATCATCTCCGACATGCCTGCCATTTGCAGCTTCCATGTGCGCGACAGGCCGTTCCCGCAGCGCTTCAATCCGCCGATGACGCGGCCGTTCCGCTCGCCTTCTTCCTCGAAGCGGAACAGCGGCGAGACGGCGACCTCGCCCCCGGCCATCCCGGTCACCTCGCAAATCTCCGTCACGCGCCGGGACCGGTCGCGCAGCCGCGCCAGATGCACGATGACGTCGATGGCCGAAGCGATCTGCTGGCGGATTACCGCGACCGGCAGGTCCGCGCCTCCGAGCGCCATCGTCTCGAGACGGGCGATCATGTCGCGGGCGCTGTTGGCGTGACCGGTGGACAAAGAACCGTCGTGCCCGGTATTCATGGCCTGCAGCATATCGATCGCTTCGCCGCCCCGCACTTCCCCGACGATGATCCGGTTCGGCCGCATCCGCAGCGAAGCCCGAATCAGCTCCCGCATCGAGATCGTTCCCTTCCCTTCGGTATTGGCGTTGCGCGTCTCCAGCGAGACGAGGTTCGGCACGGACACGATGCGCAGCTCCGCGGCGTCCTCGATCGTGACGAGCCGCTCGTCCTCGGGAATGAACTGGGACAAGGCGTTCAGGAACGTCGTCTTCCCCGAACCCGTTCCGCCGCTGATGAAGATGTTATACTTCGCCTTGACCAGCTTCTCGAGCAGCGCGGCGGCCTCGTCCGGAATGGCCCCGAACGCGACCAGGTCCTTCATAAGCAGCGGCTTCTCCGGGAATTTACGGATCGTCATCGTCGGTCCCTTCAGCGCGACCGGCGGCAGCACGACGTGCACGCGCGAGCCGTCCTTCAGCCGGGCGTCGACGATCGGCGTTGATTCGTTGACGACGCGGTTCACCCCCGCCACGACGGACTGAATCAGATCTTCCAGCCGCTCGCGGCTCTCGAAGGCGAACGGCAGCCGCTCGAGCCGGCCGTCCCGTTCGACGAACAGCTCCTCGTGGCCGTTGATCATGATCTCCGTCACGGCGGGATCGTCCATCAGCGGCTGAATCAGGTCCAGGCCGCGGAAAGCGTGAAACAGCCGGCGCACCAGCTGCACCTTCTCGCCGGCGGGAAGCGGGTGATCGGCGCACCAGCGGAATACGGCAGTCTCGATCCGCGCTTTAAGCTCCGCGTCCGTCAGCGCGCTGTCGAGCTCAAGCTGGCCGCGGATGCGCTCCTTCAGGAGCTGCACCGTTTCTTCGTTCATCCCAACCGCCTCCTCACGCGATCCCGAGCCTGCGGATGAGCGTCTCGACGGCTCCGCGGTAATGGGGCGCCATCACCCCGGTGCCGCTCAAATGCCCGCCGCTCGCCCATTCCTCGACGTACGGGAGCACCGCGTCGATCCGCAGGTTCCGTCCGCCGTACACGGCCGGTTCGCGAGACGATCCGCCGACTTGGACGAACCGGAACTTGGGCCGCTGGGACGCGAACGCGTCGCCGAACTTCCGCTCGCCGTAGTCCAGCGCGAGCTCGTTCTTGCGCAGGCTGACGGCATCCGGCGTCATCAGCCACAGCACGGCGTCGCACGCTTCGAAGACGCCGGCGTGCAGCGCGTCGAGTCTGCAGTCCAAATCGACGGCGATGCAGCCGTACTCGCCCGTGCCGGCGATCGCGGCGATCAGCCGCTTCGCCTGCTCCGCGCCGAGCGACAGCCGCTCGTCCGGATTGTCGCTCGCCGCGATCATGTCCAAGCCGAGCGACGGATGCCTCCTTCGCAGCGCGGCGACGGCGGAGGCGGCTTGCCCGGAATCGGACTGCAGCGCGTAGAGCAGCTTCGCCAAGTCTTCGCCTCCGCCGCCGTCGGCGGGCCAGGAGGCGTTCCACTGCTCGAGGTTCAAATAGAAGCTCGGCACGCCGAGAATGCCGGCCTGCTTGGCCGCTTGCATCGCCAGCGTCGTCTTGCCCGTGCCGCCGGAAGCCGAATAGACCGCGACGACGGAGGGTTCTTTGCCCTCGCGGACGGCCTTCGGCAAGCGATTGCCGCCCGCGGCGTAAAGCGCGGCGAACGCCTGCAGCAGCTGCGGCAGCGGCTGAAACTGCAGCACCTCCTGCCCGTGCCGGGACTGGCCGAGATACTCGACGAGCGCCGCCACCGGAAGATCGGCCGGCAGCTCGCCCAGCTCGCCCAGCATGTCGGGCTGGGCGGCCAGCAGGTCGATCGCGTAGCCGCCGCGGATGAAGCCGCGAAGCGCCGCGGGATTCGTGAACGCCGTCAGCTGCCAGCTCTCGCCGAACGCGGAATCGCGGAGATAGTCCGCGAACCGCTCGACGTACTCGCCTTCCTTGACCGCCACGATCAAATGTCGTTTGCTCATGATGACGATTGCCACTCTCCTTCGAGGATGAAACGAACGCAAAAAAGCACCGTAACGTCGCAGAACTGCTGCGCGTTACGGTGCTTCCGTAGCGTAAGACGGGTTGATTTGACCATAATTTACCACGGACATACGTTCGGAGTCAACTTTTTTCTTAGGCCATCGGAACCATAATTATGACAACAAAATTAGTTGCTTATCTTTTGTAAGTTAATTATAATGACTATACCGACAGCACAAGAGATGCTTTGCGCATCATGCTTCGTATAAATACAAGTATTCCAATCGGAGAGGGAGAACTTATCTATGAGCCAAATCGATACGACCGCTAACCTGACGGCCGAAGAAGTCATGCGCGCGCGCGCGTCCGTGCGCCAATACAAACGCGACGTCGCGATCCCGCAAGAAACGCTGAACGAAATCCTGGAGCTGGCCGCGGCCGCGCCGTCCTCGTGGAACCTGCAGCAATGGCGTTTCCTCGTGATTCAGAAGCAAGAGCAGAAGGACCTGATTCTTCCGATCGCTTACGGGCAAAAGCAAGTGTCCGACGCGTCCGCCGTCGTCGTCGTGCTCGGCGACCTGCAGGCGCACGTCACGGGCCGCGAAATCTATGAAGCCGCCGCACGCGACGGTTACGTGCCGAAGGACGTGGCCGACAACCTGATCAAGCAAATCGAAGGCGCGTACGGAATCGAGCAAGTCGCGCGCGACGAAGCGAACAAAAACGCCGGCCTGGCGGCCATGCAGCTGATGCTGGCGGCCAAAGCGAAAGGCTACGACACCGTGCCGATGGGCGGATTCGACAAAGCGAAGCTTGTTGAAGCGCTGAACATTCCGCCTCGCTACATCCCGGTCATGATGATCCCGATCGGCGAAGCGGCGACGCCGGCGCGTCCGTCCGGCCGCCTGCCGCTCAGCCAGCTCGTCATCAACGAGTCGTTTTAATACGAATCGGTCCAAACGCGCTACCCCATAACCCTTTATATAACGAAAGCCCTCCGATCCCCAAACCGGGACCGCGAGGGCTTTCCCTTGTTTCCGCCGCGCGGTTCGCGCCGAACCCGGCGGTCAATGAACCGTATGCTCGCCGCCGTGCGCTTCGTCGAGCCCCGCCAGCCAGCCGGCGCGATGATCGTCGGCCGTCCGGCCGAAAAACAGGCCGATCTCCCGCTCCGCGCTTGCCGCCGAATCCGAGCCGTGCACGATGTTGCCCGCGATATCCATCGCGAAATCGCCGCGGATCGTCCCCGGCGCCGCTTCGACGGGATTCGTCTTCCCGATCAGGGCGCGTGCGTTCTCGACCGCGTGCAAGCCCTGCCAGATCATGGCGCACACGGGTCCCGACGTCAGATACGCGACCAGCTCGCCGAAGAACGGTTTCGCCCGCAGCTCCCCGTAATGCCGCTCCGCCAGGGCGCGGTCGATCGTCAGGATTTCGATGGCCGCCAGCTTGAAGCCCTTCTGCTCGAAACGGGATACGATCGCGCCGATCAACCCCCGCAGGACTCCGTCCGGTTTTACCATCACAAACGTCTGCTCTTGCTGCTGCATGCCAACCTCTCCTTCCGTGATCATCCAGCTCGCAGACGACGTTTGGTGCGCGGTCGATCCAAAGATCGAACTGGCGGCATTCATCGATGCATCCCGCGAGAGGACAGAAAAACGGCGCCGACGCCCTCGCGGGCCGCACCGTTCCTTCTCTGCCTAGTATGCCACGCCAAGGGAGTTTTCATTCCTACGCCGCGATGCCAGAACTTGCCTGAAGTCAATCCTCCATAGCCTCACGCTTCGGTCAGCGCCAGGAACGCGTCCACGTCCGCCAGCAGCAGCGCCACCGCTTCGCGCCAGAAGCCCGGTTCGTCCAGCCGCACGCCCAGATGCTTCGCGGCCAGCTCTTCGACCGTCATGAGGCCCGTGTCCCGCAGCAGGGCCACGTACTTGTCCGCGAACGTCGCGCCTTCCTTCTTGGCGATGGCGTAGATGCCGCCGCTGAACAGATAGCCGAACGTGTACGGGAAATTGTAGAACGGCACGTCCGTCAAGTAAAAATGCAGCTTCGACGCCCAGAAATGGGGATGCAGCTCGCCCAGCGCGCCGCTAAAGCCTTCCCGCTGCGCGTCCGCCATCAGCGCGCTCAATTCCTCGTGGCTGACCATGCCTTCGCGGCGCTTCTCGTAGAACCGGTTCTCGAAAATAAACCGCGTGTGGATGTTCATGAAGAACGCCACGGCGTTCTGCAGCTTCTCGTCGAGCAGCGCCAGCTTCTCTTCGCGGTCCGTCGCCGCTTCCAGCGCGGAATCCGCCACGATCATCTCGGCGAACGTCGACGCGGTCTCCGCCACGTTCATCGCGTACTCCTGCGCCAGCGGCGGCAGGTCGTTCATGACGTGCTGGTGATAGGCGTGGCCGAGCTCGTGCGCCAGCGTCGAGACGTTGTCCGGCGTGCCGGAGTACGTCATGAAGATGCGCGTCTGCTCGCTCTTCGGGAACGCCGTGCAGAAGCCGCCGGGCCGTTTGCCGGGGCGGTCCTCCGCCTCGATCCACGCGTCGCGGAACGCCATTTCCGTAAACGCCGCCAGGTCCGGGCTGAACGCGCCGAACTGCGCCTTGATGAGCGCGGCCGCTTCGTCGTACGACACCTTCTTCTCGACTTGGCCGAGCGGCGCGTGGACGTCGTGCCAATCGAGCTTGTCCAAGCCGAGCAGCTTCGCCTTGCGCTCCAGGTAGCGTACGAGCTTCGGCTTGCCCTCCGCGACCGCCGCCCACATCGCGTCCAGCGTCGCGGCGGTCATCCGGTTCATGTCGAGCGGCTCCTTCAGCACGCGATCCCAGCCGCGCTTGCCGTACAGCTTCAGGCGGAAGCCGGCGATGCGGTTCAGCGTATCGGCGCACAGATCCGCCTGCTCGCCCCAACCGCGTTCCCACTCTTGAAAGGCGGTCTCGCGCACGGACCGGTCGCTGTTCGACAGGCGGTTGAACATTTGTCCCGCGGACAGCGCCATCGCGGTGCCGTCCTCCTCCGTCACGTCGAAGCGGATGCGCGAGACGATCGTGTTATAGAAGTCGCCCCAGCCGTGATAGCCGTCGACCGCCAGCTCGCCGGCCAACGCCTCCTGCTCCGGCGGCAGCTTCTCCTTCGCCGCTTCGCGGCGCTCGTTCAGCACGAACGCGACCTGCGCCGCGTCGCCATCCTTCAGCCACGCCGCCCACGACGCGCCGTCGACGCGCAGCAGCTGCTCGTCGTAGCGGGCCAGCGCGGAATTGAACTTCGCGGACATCGTCTTCACGCGGTCGTTCAGGCCGTTCGCGGCGGCGTCCTTCATCTGCTGCGCCTGCAGGCAGGAGACGAACGAATCGGATTGGCGCAGCCGCAGCAGGATCGACTGCACCGCGGCCGTCCAGGCGCTCAGCTGCGACTCGCTCGGCGCGGCGTCCGCCGGCAGCGCGGCAAGCTCGCCGGCCAGCGCCTCGATGTCGCGTTCCATGCCGGCCAGCTCCGCCAGAAAAGCCGCGGAACCCGAGCCGCCCGGATAAATCGCGTCCAAGTCCCAAGTCATCGGATAAGAGGTTGTCATTGTAGGTTCCTCCTCGAATAAGTTCGTATTCTTCACTAAGTCAACCCAAGCCGGACATCCGGCCCTGCGGTCGAAACCCGCGAGCGCCCCGCGGACGCGGCTCTTCGGCATCCGCTCTTCGTCATCCGCGCGAAACCGGGGCCGTTTCGCATTGCGCAACGAAGCGCATCGGTGTATAACTGATTATAACGGCAAGGGCCGTCCTTTTACCAATCCTATGCAGGCAAGCCTTCCGTTCCTACGATTCGATCGATAAAGGAGTTGACGAAGATGTCCCAACCGCTGCAGCTGTCCCCCGAGACGGCCGTGAAGCTGGCCAAGGAACTGAACGTGCCGCTGGAGCATCTCATGCATATGCCGAAGCATATTTTGCTGCAAAAAATCGCCGAGCTGGCGAAGGCCGACGCCAAGCCCGCGGGCGGCGACGGCGCCGAAGGAGACGGCAAGCCGTGATTCCGTTCGAGCGCGCCTGGCCTTACGACGTCGTCATGAAGGACGTGTACGTCGCCTCCTGCCCGTTCTGCGGGCAAGACAACGTCCTGCTCCCGATGCGGCCGAAGGAGCTGGCCGAAATCCGCGGCGGCAAAAAGAAGCTGCTCGTCTTTCCCTGCTGCCATAATAAAGTGACCGTCCTGGACACGGACCAGGACTACCTGTTAACGGACACCGTACTGCGCCGCGCCTGAGCCGAGCTAGCCTGACGCGACCGCATCCGAACCGCCGCACGCGCATAGCCAGCCGGACCCGCCGGCCGAACCGCTTCCGTACGAACGGCGAAAAAGCCGCCCGGACTCCCAAGTCCGGGCGGCTTTTTCGTCTTGCCGCTACGCGATGTCGGCGGCCGCGTCCTCGCCGAGGCCCGTCTGCTCCTCGCGGATCAGCTGCCACTGCTCGCGGCTCGCGCGAATCATCGCGGCGTCGGTGATCTTCTTGTCGTTCACGACGCGGGAGAACCAGCGGACGGCGTCCCGCGGCTCGCCGAGGCGCCGGTGCAGCTCCCCGATCAAATACATCAGCTTGGCGTTGTTGAGCGAGACGCCTTCCGTCTCGAACACGGCGACGTATGCGTCCAGGGCGTAGCGAAGGAAGCGCCGCTCCTGCCCGACGTTCCCCGCCGAACGGTACAGCCAGGCGAGATGATGGAGAATGCCCGCCACCACCCGCTCCTTCTCGCCGACGATGCCCGCGCACAGCAGCGCGAGCTTGAAGCAGTCCGCCGCCTGCTCCCGCGTCCGGCTGCCGCCGTAATCCCGGCGCGTCCAGCGCGAGCCGATCCGCTCGTAGTACAGCTCCCGCTCGGCGTCCGTCATGGCCGCCGCGCCGTTCTCCGTCGTCGCGAAGCCGCAGCCCGGGCAGACGAAGACGACGTAATAATCCGGGTTAACGTCGGTCTTGTACGCGGCTTGAAAGTCGGTTTCCCGGCTGTCCGCCTTCTTGAAGCTGGGACGGACGCGCGACGTTTGAAAGGAAGCACCGCAGCAGGGGCAGGTTTTGGCGGTCGAGTATAGCGGCTCCAGTTCCATTCGTCATCACGTCTCCAGATCGTTTAGGGTTGGTTGATAAAATGATGCGCCGGCCCCGAGAGCCTGTCCACGATGATCGCCTGCAGCTCCTGCGGCAGATCCGTCTCGGCCAGCGCCTCCCGCATGCAGCCCAGCCAAGCCTCGGCGCGTTCCGGCGTAATGGGGAACGGCAGATGTCTGGCGCGCATCATGGGATGGCCGTACTCGTCCGAGTACAGAGGGGGGCCGCCGAAGAACTGCGACAGAAACAGCGTTTGCCGGTCCATGACGGGATCGATCTCGGCCGGAAACAGCGGTCCGATCAGCGGATTGCGCAGCACCTTGGGATAAAAGGCCTCTACGATCCGCCTGATTCCCGCGACGCCTCCGACGGCTTCGAAAATAGTGCTATAGTTATTCATCGTCATCTTCATCTCCGTTTTTTAGGTCTTTGGGATTAGTATACCAAACTTTTCGGCCTTTCGGCCGGGACGAAAACATCAAAAAAATGCCCTCTCGCAAGAGGGCATTGCGGCGTAGTATGAAACTTTTGAACGACGGATCAACTCTCGTAATCCTCTTCTCCGGGAGCCACCAGCGACTCGCGGATGACGTAAACGAAGGCGCAGACAAGAATGCCGGCTAGAATACTCATACCCATCACCTCTAGCGTTTGTCTTACTCCGATTGTACCATATCGCAACCAAAAAGACAGCAGGTTTTGCAAGCGTTCTCAAAAAAATATTTTTGCGCAAACCCGGCATTTTCAGGGCTTTTCCGGACGAGATCCCCGGGGACAAGTGATGATTGTCCGCGCCGGAACATATAGCAGTAGTAGGCCCGATTCCATTCGCCCATAGGAGGGAACTCCCTTTGCATATCGTCCGTTTCCTGCTTCGTCCGTCCGTCGTTCCCGCCTGGTCGACGGCCCTGCTCGCGCTGCTGCTCGCGGCTTTTCCCGCCCAGGCGTTCGAGGCGTCCCTCCGGGGGCTCTCGATCTGGTGGGAGGTGCTGTTCCCGGCGCTCTTCCCCTTCTTCGTCATCTCCGAGCTGCTGCTCGGCTTCGGCATCGTCCACTTCTTCGGCAAAATGCTGGATCCGTTCATGCGGCCCCTCTTTCGCATCCCGGGCATCGGCGGCTTCGTCGTCACCATGGGCTACGCGTCGGGCTATCCCGTCGGGGCGCGGCTGACCGCCCAGCTTTGGGAGCAGCGGCTCATCAACCGCGCCGAGGGCGAGCGGCTCGTGGCCTTCACGACGACCTCGGACCCGATCTTCCTGATCGGCGCCGTGTCGGTCGGGTTCTTCCACAGCGCCGCGCTCGCGCCCGTGCTGGCCGCGGCGCATTACGGCGGCGGCCTGATCATCGGGCTGCTGATGCGGTTCCACGATCGCCATGCGCCGGCCAGCGCCGAGGCGAAGGCGGCGGCTCCCCGCGGATGGAAGCGCGGCCGGTTCGCCGAAGCGATCCGGGCCATGCACGAGGCGCGCATGCTGGACGGCCGCTCGCTCGGCACGCTGCTGCAGGATTCGGTGCAGGCCGCGCTGCGCCTCATGATCGTCGTCGGCGGCCTCGTCGTCGTGTTCTCCGTCGTCATGGAGCTGCTCCGGCAGACCGGGGGCATCGAGGTGCTTGCCGCCGCGGTGCGCCTGCTGCTCGGGTTCGCGGGCGTGCCGGCCGCGCTGTCCGACGCCGTCGTGAGCGGCCTCTTCGAGGTGACGCTCGGCGCGCGCGCAGCGGGCGGAGCCGCGGGCAGCGGGCTCATGCACCAGGCGGCGATCGCCGCGTTCGTGCTCTCCTGGGCCGGCTTGTCCGTGCATGCCCAGGTCGCCAGCCTGCTCAGCCGCACGGACCTCCGCTATAAGCCTTTTCTCCTGGCCCGCCTGCTGCACGGCTTCATCGCCGCCGCGCTTATTTACGCGCTTTGGGGATGGCTCGGACCGGCCGCGTAACGTTGTGTTCGGCCCCGTTTTCGGCTATGATGCAAGAAGAAACCGGCTGACGCGCCCCGAAGCGGCCGCCGCCCGAACGCGGCGCGGACCGTCCCTTCGGAACGCCCTGCCGTGCGGAAGGGGCTAGAACTTTTGAATTACGACGTCATTGACAGAGGCGACAAGCTGTCCAAGCAGCTGGCCGCCGATTTCCATACGCTCGCGGCGGCCCGCGGTCTGAAGCGCAACGAGGAGCGGCCCGAGACGGTCATCTCCATCGGCGGCGACGGAACGCTGCTGCAAGCTTTTCATACCCATATCGACCGGATCGATGACATCGCCTTCGTCGGCATCCACACCGGCCATCTCGGCTTCTTCGCCGACTGGAAGGCCGACGAGCTGGAGACGCTGGTCGGCATGATGGCGGAGGACGAACCGAAGATCGTGCGCTACCCGCTCGCGGAAATCGTGCTCGACACGTCCGAAGGCCTGTCCACCTACATCGCGGTCAACGAATTCACGCTGAAGGGCGTGGACAACACGCTCGTCGCGGAGATCGACATCAACGACGAGCTCTTCGAGATGTTCCGCGGCGACGGCATCGTCGTCTCGACGCCGTGCGGGAGCACCGCCTACAACAAGAGCCTCGGCGGCGCGGTCATCCATCCTTCCATCGACTGTCTCCAAATTGCCGAAATCGCGTCCATCAACAACCGGGTGTACCGGACGCTCGGCTCCTCCGTCGTCCTGCCGCAGCATCACCACTGCGACATCATTTCGCGCAAAGACCAGCGGCTGCAGCTGACGTTCGACCACCTGAACATCACGCGCGACGACATCCGTTCCATCCGGTGCAGCGTGTCCTCGCGCAAAATCAGCTTTGCCCGCTATCGGCCGTTCCCGTTCTGGAACCGGGTCCGGGAAGCGTTCCTGGGCTACGAACTGAAGTGATATGAACCGGTATCGCGCCTTCTACCGCCTCGTCAAGCCGTACAAGTGGCTCGTCGCGCTGACGCTGCTCATCGGCGCCGTCAAGTTCGCGATTCCGCTGACGCTGCCGCTGTTCATCAAATACGTCGTCGACGACGTGCTGCTCGCCAAGCTGCCCGCCGCCGACAAAACCGCCCGGCTGTTCAAAGCAGTCGGGCTGGCCTTTTTGATTTTCGTCGTCCTTCGGTATCCGATCGAATATTTCCGCCAATATTTCGCCCAGTTCACGACGAGCCGGGTGCTGTACGACCTGCGCAACAAGCTGTACGCGCATCTGCAGCAGCTGTCGCTGCGGTTCTACCAGAACCGCAAGTCCGGCGAGATCATCTCCCGGATGATGAACGACGCCGAGCAGACCAAGGCGCTCGTGGAGACCGGCCTCATGAACGTCTGGCTGGACATTTTCACGCTCGTCATCGCGCTCGTCATCATGTTCGGCATGAACGTGCCGCTGACGTTCGTCGCCATCGCCATTCTGCCCTTCTACGGCTATGCGGTGAAGAAGCTGTACAAGCGGCTGCGCGGGTATTCCAAATCCCGCTCCCAGGCGCTCGCCGAGATGCAGGGCTATCTGAACGAGCACGTGAACGGCATCCCGGTCATCAAGAGCTTCACGCTCGAGCGCCATGAGGAGCGGCAGTTCGGCAAACGGAACAACGCGTTCCTCGAGCGGGCGTTCGCGCTGACCCGCTGGAACGCCCTCACGCAGTCGATCATCAACACGCTGACCGAGATCGCGCCGCTGCTCGTGCTCGCCGCCGGCGGCTACCTGGTCGTCAAGGAGGCGCTCACCCTCGGCGAGTTCGTCGCTTTCTACGGGTACCTGGACCGGCTCTACGCGCCGCTTCGCCGGCTGGTCAACTCGTCGACCGAGCTGACCCAAGCATCGGCGTCCCTCGAGCGGGTCATGGAGCTGCTGGACGAACAGCCGGAGGTGAAGGACGCGCCGGACGCGGCGGCGCTGCCGGCGGTGCGCGGCGACATCGCGTTCGAGAACGTCTCGTTCCGCTACCAGCACGAGACGGAATGGGTGCTGCGGAACATCAACCTGACGATCCCGCGCGGGGCGACCGCCGCGCTCGTCGGCATGAGCGGCGGCGGCAAGTCGTCGATGGTCAGTCTGCTCGCCCGGTTCTACGACGTGCAGGAAGGCCGCATTCGGATCGACGGCGTGCCGATCGACCGCGTCGCGCAGCGGAGCCTGCGAGCCCACATCGGCATGGTGCTGCAGGACAACATCCTGTTCAGCGGCTCCGTCCGCGACAATATTCTGCTCGGGAGCCCCGAGGCTTCCGAAGAGGCCGTGATCGAAGCGGCCAAGCGGGCCAACGCCCACGCGTTCATCCAGTCGCTGCCCCGCGGCTACGATACCGAAATCGGCGAGCGGGGCGTCAAGCTCTCCGGCGGGCAAAAGCAGCGCATCGCCATCGCCCGCGTCTTCCTGAAGGATCCCGCCATACTCGTGCTGGACGAAGCCACGTCCGCGCTCGACCTGGAGTCGGAGCACGCGATCCAGGAATCGCTCGCGGAGCTGGCCCGCAACCGGACGACGATCGTCGTCGCCCACCGGCTGTCGACGATCACGCACGCCGATCCCATCGTCGTCATGGAGCACGGGGAAATCGTCGAGCAAGGGACGCACGACGAGCTGATGGCCCGGGACGGGGCGTATGCCCGCCTCTACAACGTGCAGTATCTATAGCTTCCGGGCAGGCGCCCGGAACCAAACAAAGGACCGGGCGGCGGATGACCGCGCCCGGTCTTTTCTTGTTCGGTCTTGCCGTTGCCTGAAGGTGCAGCGGGCGCCAGCCGGCTCCCGCGAGACGAGCCGGAACGCAAATAAACGGCCATGCAGGCTCAAGGCCCGCATGGCCGTTTTGCGTCGGACGCGCCAGCCGGCTATTGCTGCGGCTTCGGCGCGGAATCTTTGTTCTTGGGCTGCGAAGACTGCGGCTTCGGCTCGGAAGCCGCGGCCACGGGCGCCTTCTGATGCTGCTGGTTCGGATTGAAATGGCGTTTGCCCCGGTTGCGGTCCGAACGCTCCGGACGTTCGCCCCGGTCCTGACGTTCGCCGCGCTGCTCCCCTCGTTCGTGGCGCTCGCCGCGGTCCTGGCGCTCGCCATGGTTCGGCCGGTCCTGGCGCTCGCCATGGTTCGACCGGTCCTGGCGCTCGCCCCGGTTCGGCCGGTCTTGCCGTTCGCCGCGATCCTGGCGCTCGCCCCGATCGTGCTGCTGGCCGCGTCCGCCCTGCTGGCCTTGCCGGCCTCCGTGGTCGCGGTCCTTGCCGGCCGGCTTGCGGTTCTCGCGCCCGCCGTCCTTCTCCTTGTCCGTCTCCTTCGCCGTATCCCGGTGCCGGTTGCGCTGCTGCTCGCGGCGAAGGTCCCGCTCGTGGCGGGGCATGAACTTCACGTGCTGGTTCTCCGAAGCCGGCGCCTCGACCGCCTTGGCGGCCGCGATCGCCCGGGAAGCCGTCAGGTACGCTTCCTCGGCGCTGTCCGGCACCTCGATGATCTCGATTACGCCGTCCTCGCCCGTACCGCCGTCCTCGCCCTGCTTCGCCCCGCCGGGCTGCTTCTCGAGCACGAAGTACGCGCAGCCGAAGTTGCAGTATTCGTTGATATAATCCGCCATCGAGGAGATCAAAGTGTCCCGCGTCGCCTTCGGGTGGCCGTCGCGGAAGAACCCCTTGAGACGCAGTTGATTGTATCCCCAATCCCCGACGACGTAATCGTACCGTTCCAGCACGTCGCTGTACCGTTCCCGGAACGCCTCGAGATTCCAGCCGTTTCTGTTTTCGTGAATTAATGCGTAGGTTCTGCCGCTAATATGGATCAAGGCTGCTTCTCACTCCTTCTCACAAGGATGCGGTGCGGGCTTCCTCCGCGGATTTCACCTGCTCGTGCGCGTGGTACGAGCTGCGAACGAGCGGCGCCGATTCCACGTGGCTGAAGCCGCGCTTCAAGCCCTCTTCCTTCAGCTTCGCAAACTCGTCGGGATGCACGTAACGCGCGATCGGCATATGGTTCGGCGACGGCTGCAAATATTGGCCGAGCGTCAAAATATTGCAATCCACGGCGCGCAAGTCGTCCATCGCTTCCAAAATTTCGTCCCATTCCTCGCCGACGCCGAGCATGATGCTCGATTTGGTCGGGATGTCGGGCTGCATCTCCTTCGCCCGCTTCAGAAGCTCCATGGAACGCGCGTATTTCGCTTTCGCGCGGACGCGGTCCGAGAGCCGGGCGACGGTCTCGATATTATGATTCAAAATATCCGGCTTGGCATCCATGACCGCCCGCAGCGCGTCCCAGTTGCCCATGAAATCGGGAATGAGCACTTCGACGCTGCAAAGCGGAAGCTTGCGGCGGATCGCCTTGATCGTCTCCACGAAAATGCTCGCGCCGCCGTCTTTCAGATCGTCGCGCGCCACGGAGGTGACCACGCAATGGCGCAGGCCCATTTGCTCCGCGGCTTCCGCCACGCGCTCCGGCTCCTGCAGGTCGAGCTCCGTCGGCAGCCCGGTCTTCACCGCGCAGAACCGGCACGCCCGCGTGCAGATATCGCCGAGGATCATGAACGTCGCGGTCCGGTTCGCCCAGCATTCGTAAATGTTCGGGCACTTGGCTTCCTCGCACACCGTATGCAAAGTCTTGGAACGCATCATATCTTTGAGTTCGGCATAATTGCCGCCCGTCGTCAATTTTATTCGCAGCCAATCCGGCTTAGGTTGCTTCTCTTTGGTTTTCATCGCGCTGTACCTGCTTTCCTGTTCGCTGATTCCCGTCTTATTATAGCATGTTTCGGATAAAAACCAATGATTTGCAAACCATAACAGCAGGAAGGCGCCGCTTCTCAAGGCGTCCATTTTAAGGCAACGGCCGGACGCGGCGCGCGCCGGCGACGGATCGGCGCGGCGAACGGACGGCCCCATGTTTGGAGGCTGAACCATGTGAAATCATATGCTTTCCGCCTCATGGCGGTGCTCCCGCTCGCGCTGTCGCTGCTCCTGCAGCCGGTCGCGGGACGGGCGGCCGCGGCGGAGCCCCGGAAAAAGGAAGTTCAAGAGGAAATCTACGCCAAACGGCGCGTGCTGTACGACGAGATCAGCGTCGTGACGGGCATCCCCTGGTATCGGTTGGCCGCGGTGGACCAGTACGAGCGGACGATGACCAATGCCCGCCCGAAAACGCGCGAGCAGCTCGGCCCGTACATCAGCGTGTTCGTCACCGACACGGAGTGGGCCGGCGAGCTGAACCCGGACAGCGGCGACCAGTCTCCGCTATCCATTCATTGGTTCCACGGCCTCGGGGAAGACGGCGACGGCGACGGGCTCGCGAGGCGCACGGACGATACCGACCTGCTGTACGCCGTCGCCAACCACCTGCTGCAGTACGGCACGGAAGAGGACGATTTCGCCATCGGGCTGTGGCAGTATTACCACAACACGCGGGCCGTGCAGCGCATCCGGCAGTTCTCCCGCCTGTACGAGGCGTACGGCAAGCTCGACCTGTTCCGGCACGCCTTCCCCCTTCCGATCGGCGACAATTATTCGTATAAAGGCACGTGGGGGACGCGCCGAAGCTGGGGCGGCTACCGGATCCACGAGGGCACGGACATCTTCGCGAACCACGGCGTGCCCGTCCGGAGCACCTGCTTCGGCGTTGTCGAGGTGAAGGGCTGGAACCCTTACGGCGGCTGGCGAATCGGCATCCGCGACCTCAACAATTACTATCATTACTATGCGCATCTGTCCGGCTATGACAAGACGATCGCCGTCGGCGCCATCGTCAAGCCGGGGCAGACGATCGGCTGGGTCGGCAGTTCGGGCTACGGCCGTCCCGGCACGCAAGGCAAATTCCCGCCGCATCTGCATTACGGCATCTACCGCGACCGCGGACTCGTGGAATGGTCCTTCGACCCGTATCCGAGCCTGCGGCAGTGGGAATCCGAGGAACGCCGCGCGCTGCGCGCCGGGAGACGGTAATCCCGCGGCTGGGCGCAGCCCCGCTCCCGGAGCCGCGCGACAAACAAGAAGAGCGCTTATCCGGTCCCAAGCCGATAAGCGCTCTTCTTCGCGTTGCCGGACGTCACGAATCGGCGTCCGCCTCGTCCGCGCCCGCGTCTGCGTCCGCCGGCAGCGCGTTCTCGTCCGGCGCGGAGCCGCCGTCTGCCCCCGCGGAGCCGCCAGAGCCCGCGGCGTCGCCTTCCTTGGCGCCGGGATTCGCCGGAATGGCGATGCTCGGCGCGTTCGGCGCGGAATCGCCGACGGGCTTGCCGTTCCCGTCGTAATAATACGTCGGCACGTCGCCCACGACGAGCAGATAGGAGATCGGAATCTCCGTCTCCACGAGCTCCGGTTTCGTGTCGAACGGAATGATGATGGACACCTCCGCCACGATGTGCATGTACACTTCCACGAGAATCATATTGATGCCGGCGTCCTTCTGCCGGGTGTTCAAGTCCACCTTCACGGCGCCGATCGGTTCGAACTTGACGGGGATGCGCGGCCCGAACGACGCGATGATCGCGCTGCCCAGCGCCTGGCCGAGCGGGATTTTCTCGGGGATGTCCCCCATCCGGTCGAGCGTCCGCTGCACGGTGTCGATCGTCTCGGACGTGATTCGCATATGCTCGGAATAATTGAGCATGAAGCCGGAGATTTTGCCGGCGGCGTTCGTCTTCCACTCGATCAGCTTGTCGGCGTTCGTCGTCTCCGCCACCTGATCGGTAATCGACTTGTTGATCGCCTGCGTCGCTTCCTGCTTGACGCGCACCTGCGCGACAGCCATCAGCGGCTTCTGCAAATTCCGCTCGACGAAGATGAACGTCTGGAAGAAGAAGATCAAAAAGAGGAGCGCGAGAAACAGCACGAGCCTCCGGCGGCGGTTCGGCTTCTTGCCGCCGGCCGCGCCGCCGGACCGGCGCCGGACGCCTCTGCTCCGCCAGCCTCTTCTCCCCCATCTGCGCATCGTGCGTCCCCCTTCCGAGCGTTTGTCCGCGTTCCCTTTCCAAGCTTATGCGGGAGGCGTCCAAAAAAGAAGGCGGCTAGCGGCGCGTCAGCATGCCCGCGCCGATGCAGGCCGCGGCCGACAGCTTGCGCACGCCCATGCCGAAACGGATCTCGACGTAGTCCCGGCCGGCCGAGAGAAATTCGCCTTCGCCGAAGGCCGAATGGACGAGCGCGTCGCCCGGCTTCAAGCCGTCGAAGCTGCGCAGCGCGCGCGGATTGCGCGCGCCCGGCTCCTCGCCCGGCCGGCCTTCTGTGACGGTCACGCCCGAGCCGC
>NZ_JAGGDJ010000038.1 GCF_017652985.1 Paenibacillus artemisiicola | reverse complement strand
CAGCTCGGCGGTTCCGGCCGCGCCGAGCCGGCCGAGCGCGTACGCCGCGTTCAGGCCGACGTCCTCGGCCGCGTCGCCGACCCGCTCGCCGAGCTTCGCGGCGCTGCCCGCGGCGGCTTCGCCGAGCTGGCCGAGCCGGTCCGCCGCCCGGGCGCGAACGGCCGCGTCCTCGGCCGACAGCCGCGCGTCCAGCTCGGCCGGCGACGCCTCGCCGAGCGTTCCGGCGGCAAAAGCGGCCTCCGACGCCCGCCCCTCGCTTCCGAGCAGCCAGCGCCAGACATCCTGCCATAGGTTCAGATGGCCGTCCGGCAGATCGGCCGGGAACGCCGGCGCGAAGTTCGCGTCGTGGTTCCAGCTCGGCGCGGCCGGCTCCCGCAAGCGGACGAATTGGAATTTCAGCATGTAGCGGTCGAGCTGCGACGTGTTGAGCGATGCTTTATGCCACAGGTCGAAGTGGACGAGCGCGATCGTGCCCGCCTTGCCCGCCGGCAGCACCGTTTCCCGGCCCGGGAACTTCTCGCCGTACTGCGAGCGCGGCATGATGGCGGTCGGGCCCATGTCCTCGGTAATGTCCTGCGTGTAGTAGAACAGCATGACCCACCACGGACGATGGCTGCGCATCGACGACCAGTAGCCGTCCTTATGCCATTGGCCGCCGCCCGGCGCCTGGTTGCCCGGCTGGTTGTAATGCATATGCCGGTGCGGATGCATATAATAGTCAGGTCCGAGCAGGCTCGTCAGCGCGCCTCGCACGACCGGCGTCTCGAAGAACTTGCCGATATCCGGCACGCGCGGCAAAATATTGTTCCCCGGATTGCCTTCCTCCCCTAGTACGTAATCGATCTGCCGCATGACGCCGTCGTGCAGCGCCTTCGGCAATTCGTTGCGCAGCACCAAGTACCCGTTGACGATAAACTCGGCCACCTGCGCGTCGTTCAGCAATACCATATCGTTCTCCATGCTTGTCAGCCCCTTTGGATCGTAGTGAATGTGCTATAGTGATACTGTATACGAACGCGCTCCGGATGTATTTAGCGCACAGTCAGCTTGTTGCACGATCGTCAGGCCAAATGACCGATGCCGCCAAGGAGGTCCGCCCCGCCATGGATTTCGCCCGCTTCCATCCCTACGTCTATTACGCGACGCGGTACGCGTTCTACCCCGGACAAGCCAGCCTGAACCGGCACTGCTATTCGGCATCGATCTATTTCGTGACTGAAGGCCGCGGCATATTCCGGCTCGACGGCCGCGAGTACGAGGCGCTGCCCGGCATGCTGGTCTACGCTGAGGCCGGCCGCCGCCACGACTGGGCCTCGAGCCGCGAAGCGCCGATGACGCACGCCTGCTGCTATTTCGACTGGCGTTACGTCGACCGGACCGCGGCGTTCCCGGACGCGGCCGGCCCGATCGCGTACGAAGCATCGTCCTTGCGGCGCGAGCTGGTCGGCGAACCGTTCCCGCATCCCATGCCGAGCGTCATGCAGGTCGGCGCCTCGCTCCGCGGCTGGATCGAGCTGCTGCAGCCCAGCTACACGCCGAACGAGCATACGACGGAACGGACGTTCATCCGCAGCCTGTCCGCCCAAAGCCACTTCATGCGGTTCATCGACCAATTCCTCAACTACGCGCTGCATGAAAACGACATTCCCGACCCGCGCGTCACGAAGCTGCTCGCGCGGATCGAAGAGGATCTCCTGAGCGGCCTGCGCGTGCCTCCGGAGACATACGCCGAAGGGCTGGGCTTAAGCCGCGGCTACTTCTTCGAGCTGTTCAAGCGGACGACAGGCGCGTCGCCGATTCATTACATGAACCGGTTTCTGATCAACCGGGCGAAGGACGATCTCCGTTCCTCGAACCTGACCGTCGCGCAAATCGCCGAGAAGTACGGCTTCAGCTCCGTCCATTACTTCTCCCGGCTGTTCCGCCGGCATGCGGGCAAATCGCCGCAAGCGTTCCGGCAGGAACGCTGACCGGCGCTCGCCGCCCGTCCCGAGACGACAAAAGAGCGCCGGGGCCATGGCCCTGACGCTCTTCTTCCTATCCATATTCCTATCCTTCTTCCTCTCCGTCTTCCTCTCCTTATTCCTCTCCTTATTCTTCGCGCGGCACGGCGCAGGGGACCTGCTGTCCGCGACCTTCCGCCAACTTCCATCCGCCGGGCGCCTTATCCGCTGTGCACGTCCGCCTTGCGGAAGTACGCGGCGATGAACAGCAGCGGCACGACGAACGCGATCGCGATCGTCGTATATCCGACCGCGGCCGAATTCATGCTCGGCGACAGGTTCGTCGTCAGGTTCAGCGTCGCGCTCCACGGATAATACATGATGTACTTGGACTGCATGATGGTCAGCTCCGAGATGACGGCGAAGATGCCGAGCCCCATCGCCGGAATGTAGCTGCGCCAGAGCAGGGCGACCGCCGCCGAGATTGGCGCCAGCGCGTACTGCAGGAGCAGCAGCAGGCCGTACTTGCCCGCTTCGTCCGCGAGGAACTTCATCGTCAGCGACGAAGCCGCGCCGTGGAAGACGAGCCCGGAGCCGAGCACGAGCACGAACGTCAGCAGCATGACGGCGAGCAGCACCGGGAACGCGATGATGAATTTGGCCGTCAGCACGGCAAGCCGCGAATGCGGTCCCGTCAGCATGTTGTTGACCGTCCGCTCCTGGAACTCGCGGGCGAACAAGTAGCCGACGAGCAGCGAGAAGAGGGCCGGGCACATGAGCATCGCCATGATTTGCAGCGGCGTCTCGAAGTAGTCTTTCCATTGGAACGGCTGGCCTTGGCCCGCGGCGTTCAGCTGGACGAGGAACATGAGCAGCGCCGGCAGCAGCGCGCCCAGCAGCACGAGCCACAGCATGCGCGACCGTTTCCATTTCAGCCATTCGCAAGCGATCAAATCAAGCATGCGCGGCACCTCCTTCCACCAGGCGCACGAAGTAGTCTTCGAGCGAATCCTTCATCGCGACCAGGCTGCTGACCTCGATGCCTTCGCGGACGAGCAGCCGGTTCATCTCGGACGGCTGCTTCCCTTCGTCGTAGACGCGCAGCCATCCGTCGTCCTCCAGCCGGCAGTCCCGGACGCCGAGCTCGTCGCGCAGCAGATCCTGCGACTTCGCGAAATCGTCGACCTGCAGGCCGATATATTGGCGATTCTTGTGCTTCAGCTCCTGCATCGTCGCTTCCTCGAGCATGACGCCGCGGTGGATGATGCCCACCTTCGTCGCCAGCTGCTCGACCTCGCTCAGGATATGGCTGGACACGAGAATCGTAATGTTCCGCTTCTGGGCCAGCTCCTGGATGAGCTGCCGCATCTCCTTGATCCCCATCGGATCGAGGCCGTTCGTCGGCTCGTCGAGGATGAGCAGCTCCGGCCGGTGAAGAATCGCCCGCGCGATGCCGAGCCGCTGCTTCATGCCGAGCGAGAAATTCGACGCTTTGCGGTTGCGCGCGTCCCACAGCCCCGTCGTGCGCAGCGAATCCTCCAGCGCGCCCTTGTCCTTGACGCCCATCAAGCGGCGGTGAATCTCCAAATTCTCGATCGCCGTCAGGTTGGGGTAGAAGCCGGGATATTCGATCACGGAGCCGACCTTGCGCAGCACCGCGTCCCCGCCTTTGCCGACCTCCTCCCCGAACAGCTTGACGGAGCCCGAGGACGGCCGGATCAGCCCCATCATCATGCGGATCGTCGTCGTCTTCCCCGCGCCGTTTTGTCCCAGGAAGCCATAAATGTCGCCGGGGTTCAGCCGCATGTCGACGCCGTCGACCGCCTTGACCCCTTTATAATGCTTGCATAAGCCTTGCACGTGCAAGATCGGTTGTGCCATTGTCGTTCGAACGCTCCTTCTCCCATGTTGATGCGATTATGCGATGTCCTTCCGCCTGAAAGCCCGGCAGCCGAGCGCCAACAGCGCCGCCCAGTACACGGCCGAATACGCGACGAACGCCGGACTCGGCGCGTTGGACGGCGAGAACGGTCCGAGCATGTTCAGCATGTCCGGCAGCAGCGGCACGTCGAGCCCCCCGATGATCTCGTACGTCAGCCGGTAAAACAGCGCGTTCGCCGGCATGAACATCGAGACGATGAGCGAGATGCTGCTGAGCGTCTCGTTCCCGCCGTTCAGGTTGAAGACGGATTCCGCGAAGTTCATGAACAAGCTAAGTCCGTACAGGATGGCGCAGGCCACGCCGTTGCCGAGCATCGGCAGGTACGCGGAGCCGAGCAGCGACAGCGCGAGCAGCAGCTGCGGCCCCCAGCAGAAAAGCAGCCAGGAGCGGAACAGGCTGCCGGCCTGCATCGGCACGTCGGCCATGAAGTGAACGGGCAGCAGAATGGCCAAGAATAGCACGGTGCAGTAGATGAAAATCCAGAACCCCATGCCGAAATATTTGCCGAGGTAAACCTTCCAGCGCGGAATCGGCCGCGCCAACACCGCCAGCATGAGCCCGTTCTCGATCTCGCCCGAAATCGTGCCCATCGTGGCGAAGAAGACGAGAAAGGCGACGATCATGCCCGCGAACAGCAGGCCGACCGCGAGCAGCGCGACGCCGTCGATCAGACTGGCAAAGGGCGGCCGCAGCCCGCTCGGTTCCGCGTGCGTCATTTTGTAGAGACCGAAGTTGAACATGCCGATGAACAGCAGGGTCAATACGCCGGTGACGAGCACGATTTTTTTGCGGAACAGCTCTTTCCCCGCGAACGCGATCCACATCATCGTTCCGCGCCCCCCTTCCCGCCGGATGCGTCGCCGGACGCGGCGGAACCGGTCGCGCCCGTCATCGACAGGAACCATTCCTCCAGCTTCCCTTGGACCGGCTTCACTTCGTACAGCGTCACGCCTTCTTCGATCAGCAGCCGGTTCAGGTGCCCGATCTGCTCGCGGTTATGCGCCGTTACGCGCAGGACTGCGCTGCCGTCCGCCTCCTGGCGGACGGCCGAGAGCGACATGCCGGGCAGCAGCCCCCGTCCGACCGCCTCCGCCAGCTCCGGCTGCCAGCCGCCGACCGTCGTCTCCCAGCTCGTGCCGGCGTGCAGCAGCTCCCGCATGGTGCCGACCGCCCGCAGCCGCCCGAGATGCAGGAACGCCACCTCGTCGCATACGGCTTCCACGTCCTCGAGCAAGTGCGTGTTCAGAAACACCGTCTTGCCTTCGGCGCGAAGCCGCTCCAGCAGCTGCCGCACCTCGTAGCGCCCGATCGGATCGAGCGCGGAGGACGGCTCGTCGAGAATGACGAGCTCCGGGTTCATCAGCAGCGCGCAGGCGAGGCCGAGCCGCTGCTGCATCCCCTTCGAATATTGGCGCACGCGGTCCTGGCCGCGCTTGCCGAGACCGGTCATGGCCAGCACGTCGCGAATGCGCGACGCCATCGCCGGCGAGCGGGTCTCCCCCAGCGTCTTGCCGTACAGCCCGGCGTGATAGCGCAGCACTTCCTCGCCCGTCAGCCAATCCTGGAAGCGGAAAAGCTCGGGTAAATACCCAAGCCCCCGCCGCGATTCCGGATGGCCGATCGGCTTGCCGAGCAGCGTGCCGCTGCCGGCGTCCGGCCGAAGCAGGCCGATGGCCATTTTTACGAACGTGCTCTTGCCGGCTCCGTTCGGACCGAGCAGACCGAAGATCTGCCCGGGTTTTATTTCCAAGGAAATATCGAGGCACCCGGTTCCGGCTGCGTATGTCTTGGTGAGTCCCCGCGTGACCAGCATCGTCATTTCATCAATCCTTTGGCTTCCTTCGTAAGGGCGTCCTCGGTCGGATAAGCGTCGGTCGAGCCGCCGAGCACGTACATCCAGTCGTTTTCGAGCCAGATCAGCATCCGCTCGTGGCCGTTCGTCGAGACGATGGCGTCATGGCCGCCGATGGTCACGGTGTGCAGCTTATCGCCCTCGCCTTCGATCGTCGGCACCGGCAGCGTCGTCCGCCAGTCGCCGATCGCGGCCAGCTTGGTCCGCAGGTCATCCGGCAGCACCGGCAGATCGAGCACCGCTTGGCGGATCCGGTCGACGTCGACGCCGCTCGGCACGTCCAGCGACGGGGACGGCAGCTGCATCAGATGCTTGGACGTATCGCCGGTCTTCGGATCGCGGATATCCATCGAGAAG
This sequence comes from Paenibacillus artemisiicola, assembly GCF_017652985.1. GTDB lineage: Bacteria > Bacillota > Bacilli > Paenibacillales > Paenibacillaceae > Paenibacillus_Z > Paenibacillus_Z artemisiicola. Next base: position 49,997 of record NZ_JAGGDJ010000038.1, on the reverse strand, counting down.
CTGCCCGGCACCGTCAGCTTGATCGCCTCGTCGTCGATCGCGGCCGGGAATTCCGTCTTGCCGCCGAGCATCGCGATCAGCTTGTTGATTTCCTTCGGATGCAGCTTGAACGTGAGCTGCTGCTGCGGCATGTACGCGATCGCCTTCAGATCGGCCCCGGGCAGCTGCTTCAGCGGGCGTCCGGCGAGCGTCTCCGCTTCCGCCGCCCCGACGGCGCGCTGCTTCCCGTCGCCGCTATGCTCGATCTCGCCGTACCGGCTCATATCGAGCTGCTGCTTGCCGATCGTCCCGTTCTCCAGCGCGTCGCGGAAGCCGTCCAGATCCGCCTGGCTGAACGACACGGTCTCGAAATGCTGCACCCGGAACGTGTTCAGCATGCCCGCCATGACGTCCTGACCCCAGGACGTGAACAGCATCGTGCCCGCCACGACGACGGCCGCCGCGGCCGACAGCCATCTGCGCTTGGCCTGGCGCCGCTTCCGCGCGGCCATCGGCGCGAACGCGGCCTGCGCCCGCTCTCCTTGCGCATCCTCCAAGCCGAACGGCTCCGCGATTTCCCCGTTTGCCGGCAGGCTTCCCGTCGCATGTCCCTCATTCATCTTCATGGCCGGCGTCATGGCCGGCGTCATTTCCGGTTTCGTTTCCATCTCCGATCTCTCCCTCCATGTATCTGGTACAGGCTCATTCTTCACGGCCTTGAACAATCGGTTCAGCGCGTCTTCGATCTGTTCGTCCGTCACGTCGAGCTCGGGACCGCGCTTGTCCGCTTGCTTCCGTTCGTTCATGACTCCATGGCCTCCTCCGTCAGCAAATTTTTCTTCAGCCGCTTGGTCGCGCGCATCAGCAGCGTCCCGACGATCTTGGGGTTCACCTGCAGCGCTTCGGCGATCTCGGCGTGGCTGTAGCCTTTTTCCTTCATTAATAAGGCGTTGCGGTCGCGCTCGGACAGCTTGTTCAGCACATTGCGCACGACTTCCCGCTCCCAATTCTGAATGACGGCCGTTTCGTTCGACGGCACCGACCGCTCTTCGGACATCGCCTGCAGCTTCTCCGTCAAATTCGCTTCCCGGCCCGACTTGCGGTAATGGTCGTACACGATGCGGGTCAGCACGCGATGCAGCCAAGCGCCGGCGCGATCCAGGTCTTCCGGCGGATTGCGGTAGAGCCGCAGGAACACGTCCTGCGTCAAATCCTCGGCCGCGGCGCGGTCCCCGACGAGCAGGGTGATTTTCCGCAGCACCGACGGATAATGTTCCCGGAACAACGCCTGGAACTTCGCCGGCCCTTCCTCTTGCGGCATACGCTTATCGCCTCCTTCACTCTATAAGACGACGGATACGGGTTATCTATAGCATACCTCAATCAAGAAATTTCTGGTGCGGGATCCGATCGGCCTCCGACCCTGTCATTTGTCCGCCGGAACGCAAAAAAAGCCCGGCAGGGATCATGTCCCTGCCGGACCTCGGCCGCTGCCCGCGGCCTGCCTTGGATTAGCCTTGCTCCGACGCCTTGAACGCGTCGAGCTGCTTCTGGATTTCGTCCTTCACCTTGTCGTAGCCCGCCGCCTTCAGCTTGTCGCGCAGCGCTTGGACCGCCTTCTCCGGATCGCCCGCCTTGCCGAACAGAATGGCCGGCATTTGCTCGCCGACGACTTGGGAGATGGCCGTCATTTCGGCGTCGACGTTCGTTTTGTCGAAGACGAACTTGCCGTACGGGAACGGCTTCTTGATGCCGTCGTACTTCTTGTAGATATCGCCGATGCCGCTCCAGTCGGTGTCCGACGGAATTTCGTTCTTGTCGATGCGGCCGCCCCAGAAGTCGGTGTAGAAGCCGTCCTTCGCGTCGTCGTAGCCCGCCGGGCGCGTGCGGATGCCGTCTTTGATTTCGTACTGCACGCCTTCGAGCCCGTAATTGATCAGTTTGTACAGCTCCGGATCCTGGCGGATCAGGTCGTAAACCGTGAGCGCCCGCTCCGGATGCTTGCTGTGCGCGCCGATGGACGTGCCGCCGTGCGTGATCGGCATGGAGATCAGGTTGCCGCGCGTGTCGGAGTAGGAGAACATTTGCAGCTCGGACCCCGGCTGCTGCTTATCCATCTCGACGCGGAGCCCTTTGAACGTCTGCGTATGGTGCGCGTCCGTGCCCGTTTGACCGGCCTTCAGCTCCGTGCGCGTGTCGCCCTTGTAGTTCAGCACGTCCTCGCGCCAGTAGCCGGCGTCGCCCCACTGCTTCATCAGCTTGGCGAAATCGATGAACTTGTCGTTGAAGATCGGGCTGTCGACGGTGTAGCGCTCGTCATAGGACTTGCCGTAGAACACGCCGGCGTAACCGGTCGAGATCGGCAGCTCGATATTGTCGGTATACGCCGTCGCGAAGCCGTTATACAGCGTGCCGTTCGTGCCGTTCGCGTCCCAAGGAATGACGTCCTTCATGTTGTCCTTGATGCCTTGGAAGTATTTTCCCAACGTCTCGAAATCGGTGATCGGCTGCGTGATGCCGAACTGCTTCGCCCAATCGCCGCGGTAATAGATGCCGTGGTTAACCCACTGCGTGTAGTGGTCTTCCGGAATGAGGACGATATCGTCCTTGAACTTGCTTTGATCCCAATCCTCCTGCGGAATTTCCGCGTACGTGAGCGGCGCGTACTTCTCGAGCAGGTCGTTCAGCGGCAGGAACGCGCCGCGCTGCGCGTTGCCCCACGTGTCGAGCCAGTCGGTGCCGATCGTAATCAGGTCGAGCGGCTCGCCGGACGCGAGCAGCAGGTTGTATTTCGTCTGCCAGTCGGCCCATTCCACCCACTTGAACTGCAGCTCGGCGTTGACCTTCTGCTTCAGAATGGCGTTGACCTTCTCCATGACCTTCTCCAGCTGGCCGTTCTTCGGCTTGTCGCCGAGCACGACGTACGTGATCGTTTCGAACTTGCTCGTGTCGATGCCGCCGGCGTCGCCGCCCGCATTGCCGCTGCCTGCATTGCCGCTGCCTGCATTGCCTCCGTCGCCGCCCGCGTTCCCGCCGCTGCCCGCGTCCGCCGAGTTTCCGGAGCCGCCGTTGTTGCCGTTGCCTCCGCAAGCCGCCAATCCGAGCACCAGGATGAGCGCCAATACGAGTCCTGCCCATTTCTTCGCGTGTCTCATTCTTTCTAGCCTCCCCATGGAATGGTATGACATGGATACTGCGCCGTTCGCGGACGAGGGCCGTTCGCGTGCCGGCTATGGAACAGGTCGGCGCGAAGCGCGCTTCCCTGCGGCCATTCTTTGCGCATGATCGCGGTCGGCTTACCCTTTCACGGCGCCGACGGTGATCCCTTGGATGAAGTACCGCTGCACGAACGGATAGAACAGGATGACCGGCCCGGTGGCGACGACGGCGGTGGCCATTTTCATCGATTCCAGCGGCATGTCGCGCAGGGGCACGTTGGACGCCGCGGAGGAGTTGCGGATGAAGTCCGCGCTCGTGATGACGTTGTACAGGAACAGCTGCAGCGGCCGGTACTTCATGTCCGGCGACAGGAACAGCATCGCGTTGTACCATTCGTTCCAATAACCGAGGGCGATGAAGAGGCCGATCGTGGCCAGCGCGGGCGTCGCCATCGGCAGGATGAGGCGCAGGAAGATCGTGAAGTCGCCGGCGCCGTCGATCTTGGCGGATTCCGTGATCGCATGCGGGATCGACTTCGTGAAGCTCTTCATCATGATGATGAGGAACGGGCTCATGAGCCCCGGCAGCAGCACCGCCAAGTAGTTGTCCCCGAGGCCGAGGTACTGCTTGACGAGCAGGTAGAACGGCACGATGCCGCCCGAGAACAGCGTCGTGAAGTAAATGAAAAACGAGATCGCGTTGCGCTGCTGGAAGTCCGGCCGCTGCAGGGCGTAGCCGGTCATCGCGACCAGGAACAGGCCGACCGCCGTGCCGACGATCGTGATGAAGATCGTGACGCCGTAGGCGCCGAGGATGAGATCGGGATTCTCGAAGACGATTTTGTACGCGAACGTCGAGAATTCCCGCGGCCAAATATTGAAGCCGTGCTTCGCGATCGTGCCTTCGTTCGTGAAGGAAGTGCCGAGCACGAGCAGAAACGGCAGCAGGCAGCATAGGGCGAACAGCCCGATGAAAGCGTAACCAAAACCTCTGACGAACAAGGACGTCGCATCGCTTCGGATGCGTCGGCGCGCTGCATCAGCTTGCATGATTCTCCCTCCTAGAACAGTGAATTATCCGGCGACGCCTTCTTCACCAGCCAGTTGGCCGTGATGACGACGATGAAGCCGAAGACGGACTGGTACAGACTGACCGCGCTGCCCATCGAGAAGTTGAAATTGTTCATGAGCGAGCGGAAGACGTACGTCTCGATAATATCCGTCGTCGAGTAAAGCGACGTGTTGTTCGCGCCGACCAAGTTGTAGAAGAGGCCGAAGTTGCCCCGGAGCACGCCGCCGAGCGAGAACAGCAGCAGGATGATGAAGGTCGGCTTCAGCCATGGCAGCACGATGTAGCGGATGCGCTGCAGCGCGTTGGCGCCGTCGATCTCGGCGGCTTCGACCACCTCGGAGTCGAGGCCCATGATCGCCGCGAAGTAGACGATGGAGCCGTATCCCGTGGACTGCCATAGAAACGTGACGATAATGATGACCGGCCAAATGTGCGGATTGGAGTACGTCTTCACCGGATCGGCGCCGAGCGACTTCAGGATGACGTTCAGCAGGCCGTAGTCGTAGCTCAAAATGTTGTACGCGATCAGGCCGACGATGACGAACGAAATGAAGAACGGCAGGAACATGATCGTCTGCGACACCTTCTTGAACCATTTCTTGCGCAGCTCATTGAGCAGGATCGCCACGAAGATCTGCAGGAAATTGCCGAGCACGATGAACGCCAGGTTGTAGGCGATCGTATTGAACGTCAGCCGCCACAGATCGCCCGTCATGACCAGAAACCGGAAGTTCTCGAAGGCCACGAACGGGCTCTTGAAGATCCCGTCCGTGTAGTTGTATTTAATGAAGGCCAAGTACAGGCCCGGCATCGGCAGGTACGCGAAAATCGCGAAGAACAGCACCGCCGGGGCGCACATCAGGAGCAGCGTCCGGTTGTTCCAAAACCGCTTCCACCCGGCTTTCGCCGTCCGCGGACGGACCGCCGCTTCGGCCGCCATTCTTGGCTGCGTGATCGTTTTCATCGCTTATCCCTCCTCGGTACGCTTCTTCGGCTCGCCGACCGGCACGAACGTCAGCCGCTCCAGCCTGCCCGGCTCTCCGGTCTCGACCGCTTCCAGCAGCAGCGTAAGGCGCGAGCCGTCTTCCCGCTCCCGAAGCCACGGTCCCGGCAAGTAGAACGACGCCTGGTCCCCGCCGCTGAATACCGGCCTCGACGACGACGCGCCCCCGGCCGTCCACAGCCGGCCGACGATCGTATCGCCGAGGAACGCCGTCAGCTTCAGTCCGCTGCCCTCGGCCCGCACCCGCCAGCCGCCCGGCACGCCGCCGGCTTCCTCCGGAAGCGTCCCGTACAGCCAGGCGACGCCGCCCGGCGCCAGCTCGACCGGCAGCTCCGCCGCCGCGGCGCCGGCCGCGAGCCGCTCCGCGTGCTCGAGCAGTCCCGCTTCCTCGCAGGCGGACAGCGTCCACTCCCGCGACGCGTTCCCTTCATATAAGAGCACGTCGCCGGCCGGCAGGCCCAGCACCCGCTCGAGGAAGACGGCGATCAGGTTGTCTTCGCCGGGCCGCACGAACGCGGAGATGTCGACGTACGGATCGAACGGATGCACCTGGCCGGCCGCCGCGCCGTTGACGAAGACCCGGGCGATCGCTTGGATGCCCTGGAAGCGCAGCGTGAAGGCATCCGCCGTCCCGTCCGCGACGAAGCGCCGGCGGTAATATTCGAAGGCGGGGTGGTCCGGCGACAGCCAGCCGCCGAAGGCGACGATCGGCCAAGCGGCATCGTCGCAATCCGGGCCGAGCAGCTCCGGCAGCAGCGCGCGGTCCCGCATCCTGCGGACGCGCCAGTTGGACGTCAGGCGCCACTTCGCGGTCACGGCGGTCAGGCCGGCCAGCCCTTTCAGGCTGTTCAGCCGCAGCCCGGGCAGCCGCGGATCGTCGAAATTGGCATGGCCCCAAATTTCGACCCGGGCCGTCAGGCTCTCGCCCGCGCCGATCGCGACGGCATCGCCAGCCGGGAGGTACCGGCTGCCGCCGCCCGGCGCGACCGTGCCGACATAGTCGGCTCCCGCGTAGAGCGAGACGACGTCGGCGCCGTGCCGCAGCAGCAAGCCCTCTGCGCGCTTGCCTTCGGGCAGGCCGCTCGCGGCGCGGTACCAGGCGAAGCCGCGGTACACGCCGTGCGCCTCGAGCGGCTCCGCCGCCGGCAGCGGCACCGCCGGCTCCGCGGCGAGCGGCCGCGCGGGCTCCGCGTCGCCGCGCGTCCAGCCGACGCGCAGCACGCGGGGCGCGTCGTCGTAGTCGGCCGGCGGCCGGAAGCTTAGGCTGCCGTCGTCGCCGATGCCGGCCAGCAGCAGCGCGTCCTCGCGCGCCAGGCCGATCAGCGTCAGCCGGCGGCCGCCGGCGAGCACGAGCGTCGCCGAGGCGATTTGGCCCGGCACCGCTTTATAATGGAAGACAAGCTCGCCGTCCAGCGCTTGCACCGTCATATGGGAGGCGGTTGCCGCGGCTTCGGCCGCGAGCGCGTCCGCCGGATTAGCCGCATTGGCCGCGGTGCCGTTCGCGTGGTCCATTGCGCTGGCCGTCGCACTGGCCGCATCGGCCGCTGCGCCGTTCGCGGCTTCAGCTGGCGCGGCTTCCCCGAGCGCCAGCGCGATCTCGCCCTCGTGCTCCGCGTGGAACACGAGCACGGTGCGGTCGGCGGCGAGGTGCGCGTCCGACAGCTCCGCCGTCGCGTAGCGGAGCGTGCCCGCCGGGACGCTCCAGCGCGCGAGCGGCACGCCGGCCGGCAGCATCGCGCAGCGCATCGGCACGCTCTGCAGCCGCGACGCCCGCGGGATGCTCCGCGCCCCGCCGGCCGCGTCCGCCAACCGGAGCGTGACGGCTTCCGCCTCGCCGCCGACGTTGGCGAGGAACAGCAGCTCCCCGCCGCCGGCCAAGCGCAGCGTCCGCTCGAGCAGCGCGCCGCCCGCGGGTTCGCCGGCGTTCCGCTCCAGGCCGGCGATCTCCGCCGCCGGAGCCGAGACGGCTTCCGCGATCGCGTCGCCGTACGTCCGGATTACCCGGCGCAGCAGCCGGCCTTCCAGCGCTTCCGGCCGCAGATGGCCCTCCGGCGAGATCATGCCGCGAAAATCGTAATCGGACGTCATGAACGCCAGCGGGTCGCCCCAATTGTTCGTGCCGTTCGTGAAGCCGAAGTTCGTGCCGGATGCCTGCAGGTACGGCCCGAGCAGCTTCGCGCCGCAGGAGAGCAGCCGCCGGAGTAGGAAATGCGAACGGTTCGTCTCCGTCACGAGCAGCGGCAGGTTCAGCTCGGCGAGCCGCCGTTCGTAGGACGCGGCCTTGTCTTCGAAGGCCGGATCGCGGTCGTTCGGGTAGAAGTTGCAGGTCGGCACGACGCCGTCGACCAGCCCCGACGCTTCGCGCAGCCCGCCCTGTCCGGCGCAAGCGATGAGCGGCACCGTGATGCCGCCGCCGAGAGCCAGGTCGCGGAGCGCCGCGATGTAGGCCGCCGGATCCGGGCAATCGTAGAAGTCGAGCTCGTTCTCGAGCTGCACGCAGAGGACGGTGCCGCCGCGGTTCGCCTCGTACTTGGCGAGCAGCGGGAGAATGCGGTCGTACCAGCGTTTAACGGCCTCCATGTACGCCGGCTCGGCGCTGCGGATGAACATGCCGGGCTTTGCGAACAGGTACGCGGGCAGTCCGCCGCCGTCCCATTCGGAGCAAATGTACGGACCCGGCCGGGCGACGACCCAGAGGCCGGCTTCCGCCGCCTGCCGCAGGAAGAACTCCGCGTCCCGCTCGCCGGCGAAATCCCAGCGTCCTTCTTCGAGCTCGTGGTAGTTCCAGGGGAAATACACGTCGATGGCGTTGTAGCCGCAGGCTTTGACCTGCTCCATCCGTTCCCGCCACAGCGCGCGGGGAAGGCGGAAATAAAAGAGCGATGCGCAAAGCACGATTTCGGCCTGGCCGCCGATGCGCAGGGATGAAGCGCCGAGCTGCAGCGCCGTGTCGTGCGTCGTATCCATGTTCATGCAGGATCCTCCCGAGGCTCAACTTAATAGGCATGCGTTTATGAAACCCATTTCATAAGCAGGGGAAAAAAATACACGGCGACATGCGGGAGTAGACGAGAAGCCTTGCGTTCTCCATTCCGGGAATGCGCGTGTATCGATGCCGGCCGGCTGCGGGCGGCAATCGTGCGGCTATGCGATTGAAAGCTGCGGCGGCGTACTGCGTACGGCCGCGTTGGATGGCCTGGTGATGCGGTATGGCTGCGATGAGGCGAATATCGGTTCGTGAAGCGATTCAGGCGTTGCGATGGATGGCAATGATCACGCGGTGAGTCCGAAGCAGTGCATCTTGGTCATGCGCTGCTGCGTTTGGAGTGCGGCGGTGCAACTTGATCTTGCGCTGCTGCGTTTGGAGTGCGGCGGTGCATCTTGGTCATGCGCTGCTGCGTTTGGAGTGCGGTGCGGGCTAGCCTTTATCCGGTGTGAGTGAAACCCATTTCATTCCGGGGTAAAAATGAAACCCTTTTCATCAGGGCTGCCTTGATTTGAAGTTTACCCGCAAAATGATAGCGCTGTCAATGGGGCTGTTAGAAAAATTTTCTGCCCCTATTTCGCCGGCGGCGCCGTGCTCTCCCGCACGACAAGCTCCGGCTGAAGCGTCGTCAACAGCTCGACGCCGTCGGATTTGGAGATCAGCTGATGCAGCACGCGGGCTGCTGTGCGGCCCAGCTCCACGCAGCGGAGCGACAGCGTCGTCAGCTCGGGAATGATATTCGCCGCCATCGGCACGTCGTCGACGCCGGTGACGGACACGTCGCGCGGCACCTCGAGCCCGGCCTTGACCGCGGCTTTGATCGCGCCGATGCCGACCAGATCGTTCGCGCAGACGACGGCGGTCGGACGCCGGCCTTCGCGATCAAGCAGCCGGCCCATCAGCTCCTTGCCGCGGTTCACGGAGAAGCCGCCGTGGTTGACCCACTCCTCGCGCACGGCCAGACCCGCGCGTTCCATCGCCGTGCGGAACCCCTCCAGCCGGCGCACCGTGTTGGACATCTGCGGATAGCCGCCGATGAAGGCGATGTCGCGGTGGCCGAGGCCGATAAGATGCTCCGTCACGCGCTCGGCGCCGGCGATTTCGTCGACGACGACGCGGTGGAACGCCGCGCCCGGCAAGTTGCCGTTGATCAGGACGATCGGCACGCGCTTGTTGATCTCGGCGACTTCCTTGGCCATCTCCTTGCCGCAGTGATGCAGGTCGATGCGCCCGCCGATCATGATGATGCCGTCGACCTGCTTCTCGGTCAGGATGCCGAGGTACTGCGACTCGCGCCGGTACTGGTCCTTGATGTCCTGGTTGGAGGAGCCGGTGTCGCAGAGGAAGAACGTGTAGCCCGCCTGGCGCGCCTCCTGCTCGAGCCCCGCGAGCACCTCGGGGAAGAACGGATTCGTGATGTCGGGCAGGATGATGCCGATCATCCCGGTGGCCTTCTTGATCAAGCTGCGGGCGAGGGCGTTGGGCTGAAACTGGTACTTGTCGATGAGGTTCTGGATGCGCTGGCGGGTGGAGGCTTTAACGGGAGCGGTGTTGTTCAGCACGCGCGAAACCGTCGCGACGGATACGTTGGCTTCTTTGGCGATGTCGTACACGGTAACCGATTTCATCATGGCTTCTCCCTCTTGGCCCCAAAATGGAAAATCCGTCCTGCTCGGACAGTTTCACCCTAGCATAGCAGAGAGTTTTCGCCGTTGTAAATGGGGTCCCCGAACGCCGAAGAGGCCGTGCCCCGAAGCGCGGCGCTTCGGCGGGCACGGCCGGGTTCGACCGGATCCGTATGATTTCGCGGCCGGTTGCGCGATTTTACAAAATCCGCGTCGCGCCGGTGCTGCGGAAGAGCGCCTCCGCCTCACCGCCGCGGGTCATGTCCGGCCCGCCGTTCGACGCGTCGCTGCCGGTCTCGGCAGCGACGATGATCCCGCCGCGCGCGATCGCCTCCCGGCACGCCTCCACGTCGCCGCCCGGCACGCCGAGATCGTGCAGCGCGCTGTCCATGCTGTCGTCGTCGTCCAGGAACGCGGCGGCCGCCACGAACGAATTGCCCGGGTACGCCATGCCGCCCGTGAACGGGCCCGTCATGGTAAGTCCCGGCGAAGCCGCGATCGGGACCACGACCCGCGGATCGTCAAGGCCGTGCTGATCCGCCGCGAGCCGCGCGTCCGTCAGGTCCTGCAGCTCGTCCGCGTCGACGTCCGTCTCGTTTTCGATCCGGCGCGTATCCTCCCGGTTCTTCGCGATGACCGTCAGGTCCGTCTTGACGAAGCCCGCCTGCTCCAGCGCCTGAATGGCGCGGATGGCGTCGTTGTGCGTATCGTAAATCGCGATTTTGTAGCTCATGTCCATCGCCTCCATATTTGTCGGGTATGCTTGGTATACCCTGTTTGCGAAGGATTCAATCGGTTAAACTAGAACATATTTCTAACCGGCCCGCGGTTTGTTTCAGTCCCGGTCCGCGAGGGTAATCATCCCTTAATGAGAGGCAAATCCATGTACAGGAGCGTCGTGACGATGAAGCAAAACGATAAACTATTCGTTCGAACCGAAAACCAAACAGGCAAGTGTACCGTCTATATCGGCGGGGAGCTCGATCTGGAATCCGCCGTGCAAATGAGAGCCGTCATGTCGCCGCTGATCGAGCTGGACGACCGCGAGCTCGTGCTCAATCTGCGCGAGCTGCGCTACGTCGACAGCACCGGGATCGGCATTCTGGTCTCCGTCCTGAAGGCGCGCCACGCGAAAGACGCGCCGTTTGCCGTCGAGGCCGTCCCGCCGCATATCCGCAAGCTGTTCGACATGACCGGCATCACGCCGTTCCTTCTCAAACAAGCCTAATTCGCCGATCGGAGGCGAACCGCAGAAAGGACAGAGACCAAGATGAACGTAAAGGAAGAAGTAATCACATTGCAGGTGCCCGCATCTGCGGAATATATCGACTTGGTGCGGCTGACCCTGTACGGGCTGGCGGTCAAAATGGGATTCTCCTACGAGGAAATCGAAGATATGAAGGTCGCCGTCTCGGAGGCCTGCAACAACGCGGTGTTGTATGCGTACGGCGACCTGAGCTCGGGCGAGGCGGCGCAGGCGCCGATGCCGGCGCCGCGGATCGAGGTCAGGCTCGTGAAGCGCGACGACGCCCTGTCGATCGTCGTGAAGGACGACGGACGGAGCTTCGACGCGGCCGCCGCGGCGCGCCGGGCGCAGCCGGTGAACGGCAAATCGATCGACGAACTGCAAGCCGGAGGATTGGGACTGTATTTGATGCAAGCGCTGATGGACGACGTCGAAGTGAACAGCAACCGGGGAACGGAAGTGGTACTGACCAAGCGATTAGTCAAGAGCGGTGAGCTGTGATGAGCCCGCAGCCGGCCAAGCAACCGACCGTCACCGGCGCCGAGCTCATTATCGCTTATCAGGACAGTCCCTCCAATGAAATCGCAGAACAGCTGATCGAGCATTATGAGCCCATGGTACGGATGGCAGCCGGTAAAATCTCCCGCAACCGTCCCGATCTGTACGAGGATCTCATGCAAGTGGGCCAAATCGCGCTGCTGCGCCTGTTCAGCCAATTCGACAGTTCGCTCGGCGTGCAATTCGAGCCCTATGCCATGAAGAGCATTATCGGCCACATGAAAAACTATTTGCGCGACAAGTCCTGGTACGTCCAGGTGCCGCGCCGGATCAAGGAGAAGGGCATCGCCGTTCAGCAGGCCATCGACGAGCTGACCGTGAAGCTGGAGCGCTCGCCGAAGGTCGAGGAAATCGCCGCGCAGATGGCCCTCTCCGTCGAGGAAACGACGGAGATCCTCGCGGGACGCGACCTGTACCACTACGTGTCGCTGGATACGCCGATCTCCGAGGAAGACAACGCGACGTCTCTCGGCGATCTCCTCGGCTCGCCGGGCGACGACTTCGAGGACGTCGACCGGCGGCTCGATCTGCAGGCCGCCATGACCCAGCTCAAGCCCCAGGAGCAGCAGGTGCTCATGCTCGCCTACTCCGAGGGACTGCCGCAGCGCCATATCGCGGATCAGCTCGGCATCTCGCAGATGAGCATCTCCCGCATTCAGCGGCGCGCCATCGACAAGCTGAAGGTGCTGCTGAGCGAGCAGCCCGAGGACTGAGCGCCGAACGCCTCCGAAGCACGCCGCCCCGGCAACGCCGGGAACGGGCGTGCTTCTTTTCGTGTCGGGCGAAGGTGCCCAAGGCGGCCGAAGGGCGCATTTTGCCGCGGGCGAGTTGTGCTTCCCGGCGAATTCGCGTTATGATGGAACTAATCGTATCGAGCACGTACGGACAAGCAGGAGGCCCCGACCATGATGCATCGGTTGCTGCAATTTCCATCGGAATGGGAATGGCACATGCTGCACGCCAAACGACCGGCCGTCTCCGGTCTGAGCCGCAGGAAGAAAGACGGCGCCCGGCATGACGGCGCGCAGCGGGAAGATCGCGAAGCTTTCCGGGACGAAGCCGAGCTGGACGTCCGGCAGGCGCACCCGGAATACGCCGCCTGGCTGCAGGACGCGGAAGGCTGCGAGCACAATCAAATATCGGTATCCGAGCTGCCGGGGGGCGAGCCCGTCCTGCAGGGCACGCTCATGTTCCAGGCATCGGAGGACGAGGACGATATCCAGCCCCTCCACTTCCGGGTCACGCGCAACAAGCTGGTCACGTACCAGTCCGACATGCGCCTGTCCCTGCGGCTGCAGCTCGAACCGTGGAGCGAGAAGCTGCACCGCTGCCAGACGGCCCCGGAAGCGCTGTTCGTCATGCTCGGCAGCATCCTGGAGACGTTTCACGCCGGTCTCGACCGGTTCGAGACGCGGCTCGGCGAGCTGGAGCTCCGGATGAGCCGCCATAACAAGACGGGGCTGATGAACGTCATCTTCGAGCGCCGCTACGAGCTGCTGCACTGGAGCCACCTGTTCATTCCGATGAAAGAGATTCAAGGCGCCGCCAAGGAAGCGTTCATGGAAGAGCTGACGAATCAGGAGGAGTTCAAGCGGATGGAGCTTCGGATGGACCGGGTGCAGAACCTGCTCAGCCATTACGCGATGGAGATCGACACGCTGCTCATGATGGACGACGCCATCTCGAACTTCCGGGGCAACGACATCATGAAGACGCTCACGATCTTCACCGCCTTGTTCATGCCCGCCACGGTCATCGGCGCCGTCTGGGGGATGAATTTCGACGACATCCCGTGGGCCAAGGAGCGTTGGGGCTTCATCACCGTCAGCGGCGTCATCGTCGTCACCACGCTGCTGATCTATTGGTGGCTGTGGCGCAAAGGCTGGACGGGCGATCTGCTGAACGGCCGCTCGCAAGGAGACATCGTCAGCTCGTCGCGGCTCGAGCCTTCGGAGGCCGACCGGATCGAGCGGGCGGACGGCGAGGACATCCCGCTGCTGCCGCGCCGCAGCCGATCGCAAGCCCGGACGAAGACGACGGTGACGACGCGGGACGGGGGCGGCGAGGATCCGCCGCCGCTGCCGTCGCGATCGAGCCGTTAGCGACGCCGCGCTGCCGGCCGCGCGACAGCCGGAATCCGAAATCGACATGACAAAGGGAGCTGCCCCAAGGCCGTCCGCAAGCGGATCGGGCCGGGGAGCTCCCTTTTTTGCGTATGCGCCCGAAATCTCTCGTCGACGAGACGGTTTCGGGCGCGTAAGAGCATTTATCGGACATTCTGCTGTCTTAGGCTAGACGTTCGTATCGATCGTCTATTTAATATCCACGATCACCAGACAACGGTCGTCGGATGTCAGCCCGTTCCGGTCCTCGCCGCCGAACAGCGCCTCCTCCAGCGCCTTGACCGGCGTTCCGCCGCCGAACGGCCGCAGCAGCTCCGTCAAGCTCGCCTCGCGGTCCTCCGCGTAATCGCTGCCCACCAGATCGTACATCCCGTCCGTAAACAGCATGATCCGGTCGCCGGGCCGGATGTCCAGCGCGTATTTCTCCGTCGCGATCTCGTCGAACAGGCCGATCGCCGCCCCGCCCAGCTCGAAATGCTCGATGCTGCCGTCCGCCCGAACGACCAGCCCCGGGGGATGGCCCGCGTTGACGTACTCCAGCACGCCTTTGTTCAAGTCCACGACCATGTACAGCCCCGTAAAATAATACTGGATCAGCTGGTCGGCGAACTGCAGCTGCTGGGACCGACGGTTCAGCTCCCGCACGACCCGCTTCGGCTCCACCTGCTTCGTCATCGCTTCCTTCAGGACGGACGCGATGAACATGCTCGCGAGCGACGAGCTGATCCCGTGGCCCATCGCGTCGATGACGGCGATGCCGTACCGGTTGTCGTCGATCCGGTGCCACGCGTACAGGTCGCCGGAGAGCTCCTCCGATGGCCGATAGATCGCATCGATCGCCATGCCTTCGTCGTCCACCGGCTGCGGCAGCGCCGCGAACTGCACCTCCCGCGCCAGCTGCAGCTCTTCTCTGACCCGGCGGTCGCGCTCCCGGTGCCAGTCCTTCTCTTCCTTCAAGCGCAGCGCGACGCGAATGCGCGCCAGCAGCTCGATCCGGTTGATCGGCTTCGTCACGTAGTCGATCGCGCCGGCGTCGAGGGCCTCCGCCAGCTTCTTGGAATCGCCGATCGCCGTCACCATGATGATCGGAATGTCCTTTAACCGCGGCGACTCCTGGATGCGCGCGCATACCGCGATCCCGTCCACGCCGGGCATCATGAGATCGAGCAAAATCAAATCGATCCCGTGGTTGTCGTCCCCCGGCTTGTCCGCGGGTTCCTGGCCTCTCGCGTCCAAGCCGAGCATGCCGAACAGCTCCATTCCGCTCGCCGCCGTCCGAAGATCGGAATAGCCCGCCCGCTTCAGGATTTCCTTGACTACCGTGATGTTCATCGGATTGTCGTCCACGACGGCGATGCGCATGTTCCACCGCCTTGCGCCGCCGTCCCGTGCCGTCGATTTGTTCATGACTTCCGCACTGCTCCCACTCTATGAATTTCCGTGCCTGCTTCGTTCCTGCCGTACCTCGCCAGACGTTCTTCTTCATTACCCCCATTCCCCGGCCTTGAAACGGGAATTCGCCTACGAAGGGGCGAACGCCTAAAGCACGCCGGCCCAGCGCCTCATACAATGGAACAAGGAAAGGGGGAGCCCTCATGAGCAACGGCAGCTCGGCGGACCTGAGAACGGCGATATTCCTGGCCGCCATCTGCGGTCAAACCTATGTGCAGTACGACAACGGCGGCTTGTTCCTGATGCCGGATACGTACCGGCTGATCGGCCCGATCGGGGCTTCGTCCTACGCGGGCAAGGAAGAGCTGTTCGGCTTCGTCCTGGAATCCGACCGCGGCGTCATCGTCGCCTTTCGCGGCACGATCTCGCCGACGGACTGGATCACGGACATGATCGCGCAGCAGGTCGCCTTCAAGCCGGCGGGGAAAGGCTGCCTCGCGCACCGCGGCTTCAACGACGTCTACATGTCCGCCCGCGACGCGATGTTCCGCCTGCTGAGCGATACGACGCCCGGCAAGCCCGTGTTCGTCACCGGCCACAGCCTCGGCGGCGCGCTCGGCACGCTGGCGGCCCTCGACATCGCCCTGAACCGGAAGCCCGCGAACCTGGTCGTCTACACGTTCGGCTCGCCGCGCGTCGGGGACCCCGCCTTCGCCCGCAGCTACAACGCGGCCGTGCCGGTCTCCTTCCGCATCGAGAACGAATTCGACGTCGTGCCGCATCTGCCGCCGCTTGTCTACACCTCCCCCAAGACGGACAAAACGTACTATTACATGCACGTCAAAGAGGACGTCAAGCGCAGCTTCCGGAACGGCTCGGTCGGAGGGAATCACGTCATCGGCAGCTATTTCGGGGATTTGGCCAAGGACGCGCCGGGCTTCGCGGCCGCGATCTGCTCGGGCCCGCCCGGCTGGTGCCCGTCCAATTAGCGGCCCGCGCGGGGCGGGCGGCGTCCGGGACGCTGCGCCTTCCCCGCCCGCTCGCTACGGCTGCCTCAGCAGCGCTTCGATCCGGTTGCGTTCGGCCTTCGGCAGCCCCTTGAAG
Source organism: Paenibacillus artemisiicola (assembly GCF_017652985.1). Classification (GTDB taxonomy): domain Bacteria; phylum Bacillota; class Bacilli; order Paenibacillales; family Paenibacillaceae; genus Paenibacillus_Z; species Paenibacillus_Z artemisiicola. The sequence goes on along the minus strand of NZ_JAGGDJ010000038.1, from coordinate 33,751 downwards.
ACGAGTTCGTAGGAGTGACGGATCATGTCGAACACCTCGCCCAGCGGGAGGGAGCCGTCGACCGTGACGGAATTCCAGTGCTTCTTGTTCAAGTGGTAGCCCGGCTTCACCGCCGCGTGCTGCTCGCGCAGGTTCTCGGCGACGACGGGGTCGCATTTCAGCGACACGACGTTGTCCGCGACGAGCGCGAACATTTTGCCGCCGACCTTCATGACGAGCGGCTCCGGGCCGAACGGATAGTCCTTCTCCGCGCATTTCAGGGACAAGCAGTACTCGACGATCGGTTTCATCCGCGCGCCCCCCTCACAGCCGGGTATAGCCGGCGAACGCCGCGGCTTGTCCGTAATACGCGCCGGACTCGTCGTACAGATTCCAGACGACCGCCTGCTCGATGCGGAACCGCCGGCCGGTGCCGGAGATCCGCACGCCGCTGTAATCGTCGATGTAGCCCTTCGCCGCGACGGCCTCCATGAACCGCTGCCGCTCTTCGCGGACAAGCGGCTCCGCCGTCAGCCTGGACGGCATGGACGTGAAGCTAGCCCAGTCCATTTCCCACAGCCCGAGCGCCGTGCGGTTGCCGTAATTCAGCACCGGGTCCGCCTCCGTCCCGTGGGACAGCACCGCGATCGGCGCTTCGAACAGCTGCTCCGCCGCCGAACCGCTTCCTTCCGTCTCCAATAGCGGCTTGCCCAGCAGCTTGCGGTAGCTGTCCAGCACGATCCTCGCATGGCGCTCGCTCGCTCCGATGTCCGTACTCCGCATCATGTCCGATTCCCCCTTATCGTTAAAAAAACTGAAGGCGATAATCGCCCTCAGTTTTCGCGTGACTCGTTATACGCCCATTTTCTTGCGCTGATTGTTGACCTTCTTCGTGTTCTGGCTCTTCATCGTCTGCTGATTGCCGCCGGGACCGAATTTTTGCTTGCCGCCGTTCGCCTGCTCCTGCTTCTTCTGCGCGAGCTTCTGCTTCACGGCATCGGCCAGGGAGACCTTCTTCGGTTGGTCCAGCGATTGCTCCTGCGATTCCGGCGTCGTTTGGTTGTCGGACATTGAAATCACCTCGCCTGATTGTACTACTCCTATTGTAGCGCGTTTTCGTCTTGCTTTCCAGTAGCCGGCGGCAGATTCGCGCCTGTTTCCCGCGGATCGGGACGCCTATTCGCGCAGCGCCTCGTTCAGCCGCGTGGAGCGCAGCTCCCGGTCGCCGCCGCGCAGCAGCCCGCGCAGCCGGACAACCTCCCGCTGCAGCCGCCGCTTGTCTTCGCGCAGCGCCTCGATCTCCGCGAGCGCGGCCGCGAGCCGCTCCTCCGCGGACGCGTTCGCCCCTATCGGCCCGTTCTGCTCCTGCATCGCCCGCCCCCCTTTCGTCTTGCCCGCGCACGGTTCGTCCTCCCATTGTAGCGCGAAGGAAGGCGCTTTGTAAAAGCGGACGCGGGCGAGACGGACGCCGAGCATGCGGCGGCGCCCCGGCCGCGGAGGAACACGCTTGCCGGCGGACGGTTATTTCACGGCGACGCGCACCTTCTGCGTCGTGACGAGCTTGCCGCGGCCGTCGTACGCCTGCACGGCGACGTCGATCGCGCGGCCCTTGTACGGCGCGAAATCGACGGACGCCGTCCACGGCGGCGACGAAGCCGACGCGACCGTCCGGCCGCCGATGCCGTACGTGACCTTGGCCAGCATCGGCGACCAGGACTTCACGTAGGCGGAGACGCGCTGCTTCGCGGCCGCGACCGGCGAGGCGGCGCTCGCCGGCTTGTAGGCGACCGGCGACTCGTCCCCGACCGCGCCGAGGTAGAACGGATTCGCGACCGCGCCCTTGTAAGCCGCGAGCAGCTTCGGATTGGCGGACAGCATGTAATATTTCGCCCGCGCGGACGCGTCGTGGTTGCTGTCGAACCAGAAGACGGCCTTTACTTTCGGATACAGCATCGGCAGCGCGGCGTAAAATTGCTTCAGCTGGTAGACGGCCCAGTCCGTTTTGTCCTGCTTCTTCTCCGGGTACAGGTAGGCGATGCCGCCCTCGGAGACGAACACCGGCTTGCGCGCGGCGTAAAGTTTGTAGATGACGTCGAATTTGTCGACGTGGCTGGACCGGTCCTCGCCCTGCTTCAGCGGATCGAGCGACGGGTCGAAGATCGAATACAGGCTGACCCCGACCCAATCGACCGCGTCGTCGCCGGGGTAATAATCCGGGATGTTGGTTTCCGGCAGCCGGTCCGGCGCCCATACCATCGCGACGCCGTTCGGCGCCTCTTGATGAAATACCTTGGCGACGAGCCTGAATTTCGCGATGTACGTCTTCGGATCGACGTGCCACTTGACCCAATCGCCGTTCATTTCGTTCGCGAAGCGGAGAAACACCTTCACGCCGGACGCCTCGATGTCCCGGGCCAGCTGATGCAGGTACGCGTCGTCCTTCACCTCGCCGAGCCCTTGGAGCGGCTGCAGCCCGAGCTCGATCGCCGTGCCGGCCGCCCGCGCGCGGTCGAGATGGCTCTGAATGACCGACAGCGGCTGCCCGTACGTAAAGTACAGCAAGTACGCCGCATGCTTCTTCCCGGTCAGCTGCGGGAACCGCTCCGTGTAGAACGGGTTCGCCGTCTTCGCGTTGTGGACGGCCGGGTCGAGCTCCGCATAGGCGCCGAGCAGCGCGCCGTTCTTCGGCTCGAACTTGGCCCCGTGCGCATACGCGCCGCCGACCGCGGAGGCGGACGTCTCGACGAACAGCTTGGCGGTGCTGCGGAGCATGTCCGCCCGGCGCTTCGCCGCGAGGCCGATCTGCGTCTGTCCCGCCTTGCCGGCGTAGCTCGCCTCGAGGTCCCAGCCGGCGACGGCGTCGTCGTACTTGGCCAGCTTGGCGTAGTCGTCGCCGATGCGCCTGTACATGCCCGCGGCGTTGCCGTATTCCTTCCTCTTCGCGAATTCCGGGGCGATTTGCTTGTATTTCGCGATCGCTTCGGCGTAGCTGCCCTGGGCGTCGAGCTTCTGGGCCGCCTTGTAGACGCCCCATACGTCCATCGCGTGGACGTTCGCCGCCGGCAGCGCGGCAAGCGCGGCGGCCGATGCGGTCAACAGCAGCGCCAGTCTGCGCGCGGCCTGCAACGGTTTGCGGATCCTTCTCACGTGTCGCGTTCCCCCTGAATCGTCTTTCGTTTTCGGTGTTCGTTTGTCGAATCGGCTTCCATTTTACACCATGCGTCCCTGCGCCGATAGACAAATTTTTGCATCTTTCGCGTCTTTTCGAGCCGTTTTCGGTGCCTATCCGCCGAGACCGTGTTGTACAAGCGCAACAAATCCCCCTATAATATTCGTTAGATAAATAGAAGCGCCCGCATGCCGCGGCAAGCGGGGCTGCAGCAAACCTGGGAGGCAAGGAACCACTTTGAGAAAATCCGCTCTGATTCCCGTCGTCGTTCTCGGCATCGCGCTCGGGACAGCCGTCATAGCAACCCAAACGACCTTATTGCAACCCGCGTACGACCGCTTCTTCGGCGATTCCGCCTCGGCCGGCGCCGGCAACGATGCCGCTCAAGGCGCCGGCGCGAAGCCGAATTCGGGCACGGGCCAGACCGCCGGCGCGCCGGCGAAGGGAAATCCGCCCGCGAAGCCCGCGTCGGCCGCCGGCCGGTCGGAGCTCCAGCAGTTTCTGTACGACAACGCCGCCTCGCGCACGACGGTGACGCGAAGCGGCGTCGCCTACGTTACGAACCCGACGAGCGTGCTCGTGCTCGTCAACAAGAAGCGCGAGCTCGATCCCGGCTACGTGCCGCCCGATCTCGAGAAAGCGCCCGTCGAGTTCTCCTTCTCCGGCGACAGCCCGAAGCAGCAAATGCGCAAAGTCGCCGCCGAAGCGCTCGGCAAGCTGTTCGCCGGCGCCAAGCAGGACGGCGTCGAGCTGAAGGCCGTGTCCGGCTACCGGTCGTACGCGTCGCAGAAGTCCATCTTCAACGCCTACGCGAGGACGCACGGCGAGGAAGAAGCCAACACGTTCAGCGCGCATCCCGGCCAAAGCGAGCATCAGACCGGCCTCGCCATGGACGTCTCCAGCGCGAGCGTCCATTACGGCCTCGAGGAAAGCTACGGCGAGACGAAGGAAGGCAAGTGGCTGAAGGAGCATGCCGCGGAGTACGGCTTCATCATCCGCTTCGAGAAAGGCAAGGAGCAGGAGACCGGCTATATGTACGAGCCGTGGCACGTCCGGTACGTCGGCGTCTCCGTCGCGAAGGACGTGCATAAGCTCGGTTTGACGCTGGAGGCATACTTGGCCCGGTTCTAACCGGAGGCTGCCGCCTGCCCGGCGTCACGGTCAAAAAGACTTTCTCCTCTAGGATCATGCCCTTGTCGAGCAGACAACTGGAAAAAGCTAAACCGCTAACGCGCATCTATACTCAATCGGTGCGCGTTGTTTAAGTTTGGCTTGAAAGCGGTAGGTGCCGGATACCATCGAGCAGCGGCCAAGAAAAAGCGACGTCAGTGCCATGCTCCATTCGGATCTGGGCTTCCAATACACGTCTCGGGCGTACAAAAAGTTCTGAATAACGGACAGGCTGTGAAAGTTCGTTCCGCCGGAAATGGAGGTAAGAATATCCCCTTCAAATGGCACTCAAACCTCCATGCTGCATGAAGGTTTTTTTGAATGTCTACTTGCCTCGCAAGCGGCTCTTCTCTAAATAAAACGAAAAACAGCCGTATATTATATACGGCTGCCGTTATATTCGCTTTCCGCAATTTTTTCCTTATTCTGTTCGACTGACCAGCGATCGGTTATTGTTGACCGTTGTGGTAATCGTAAGAAGGATCAGCACCAAAGCAAAAGAGAACGTTCCCAGCCACATCGCGCCGGTTACATTGGTCATATCGACTACCAAACCGCCTATTAAAGCTCCCAAGCTGACTGACAATTGATAAATACCCACATAGATCGGACTCATGGCTTCTATAGCATTCCCAGCGGTTGAATAAACCAATAGCTGGAGGCCTAAGGGAGCCATTCCCCAGGCGATCGCCCAAATAATGAAAGCAACGATTGAAATTACAACGTTATCTTCAAACAGTGAAATGCCCAGTAATGAAATAAGGAAAATAACAACTGTTCCCACTAATAATCCCTTGAGGCTGCGTCCGGCTATGAAACCAGCGGCAAAATTGCTTATGAAGGAAACAAGCCCGTAGACGAGCAGTACCGCACTGAGCAGATCCGGGCCGATTCCAGTCACATTTTGGAAAAACGGCGTTATATAGGTGTAGGCTGCAAATTGGCCGCCTACAGTGAGTATCGCAATAAAAAAGACCGTTATTACTTTCCTTGTTTTCATGAGCTCCAAGAAATCTTTTCCGCGAACCCCCTGATCCATCGGAATTCTCGGAAGTAGAATGAATTGGATGATGAAAACAGCAATCGCAAGCATGCATCCTACAGTGAAAACGATTCTCAAATCAAAATGTGCGGCCATAAAAGACGCTAGTGGAACGCTTATGACCGTTCCGATCCCAAATCCTCCGAGGACAACCGAGGTTGCTTTTGCTATCTTCTCTTGCGGAACTAACTGTGCTTGAGCAGTCATAGCCACAGCCCAGAATCCTCCAACACTTATTCCAAGGATGATTCGCGCAATGACCAGCACAAAGAAATGGGTTGTAATCATCGAAAACGCATTCGATACAATGAGCAGCAACGACAAGCCGAGAACCACTACCCGCCGATCCAGGCGTCCGATTGCCAACGTAAGAATCGGGCCCGCAAGGGCCGCCAGTATGGAAGTGGACGTTACCGTAATCCCAGCAGTACCCTCCGATACATCAAAACTTCGGCTAATTTCATAAAGAAGACCGACTGGCAAAAACTCAGCAAGAGAAATTGAGAAAGCACCTAATGCGAGTGCAACAATAGCAAGCCATGGATTCCTATTCTTATTACCCAATGTCAAGCATCTCCCTGTTACATAGATTTGCATCATGAATCCGTGGCATATCGGCCCCGGTCGTCACCTTCCGGTGGTCTTAATCTTTTGTACGAATGCCGGGGTTCAAGTGACCCTCGGCATTCGTCCCATCCGGCAAACGTTTCGGAGTGGAAGCAGTCTTGCCGTTCCATCCGGCAACAGGGATAAACCATATCCATGTAAGCATCAATATTTACGTGTATCAATTAAACCACAGGCTTAACCGTCGTGATGTGCCGTACATATTCTTTGCTGCTTTGCACCAAGCGCGTTAAGTCCAACGTGTTGTACGCAAAGTGGGGCAGGTACAGGGCGCTGATATAATTGGCAAGTGCTCGGACGGGAACCAAGATTTCTTCCAGCGTGAAGCGGTTGGAACCGGTCGGTTGATACGCATCCTTAGGCGCGCCATACGAAAACGCGACCCCGATTTCTTTGCCTTTTGTCTTCGTTCCCTCGGGACCGTATGCCCAGTTGTATAGCAGCACGTCTTCAAACCATTTTTTCAACAGCGGCGGCGCGCTGTACCAATAAAGCGGGTATTGGAAAATAATCCGGTCATGGGCTAGAACTAACTGCTGCTCCCGATTGACGTCAATGTTCTCGTCCGGATATTCCTTATACAATTCATGAATCGTAATCTCATCATGCCTTTTCAATTCGTTTACCCATGCTTTATTCCAAACCGACGATTCGATATTCGGGTGGGCAACGATGACCAGTATTTTCATATGATCTCTCCGTTCCTCTATTAGGTTAGTTGTTGTTAAACGTGCAAGCGTTTTGGATAAGAATGCTTTCTTGTTACTTAACGAGCAGCCCGTCTAGTTCCAACACCTGCTTCATTTCTATCCATTCCGCGCGAACGTGAATCGTGTCATGCAGCAATTCTTTGAGCCGATTCAAATAAGCAGATCTATATCGTTCATCTCCGACGTTCCCGTCGAAAGCGATAAGCCCGTTTACGCCTTGCGTCATGGCGGAGCGCCTTCTAGGCGCGAACAAATCGCCTTAGCCATTTCAGCTTAGCCGCGAATTTTTACCTACCGGTCGGTACATTATAGAGAAAAAAAGATCGCCGCTTCTCGGCAGCCCCCCTTCGTGATCGTGTATATTGTTGTACCTACCATTCGGTACAGAGTGATCATAACAAAAACGCTTCTTTCGCGCAACGGAAAAAAACGGAAGCGATCGGTTCTCATGAAAGCCGATATTGCGCGCGAATGGTCGCGATGGCGTTCGTGAGGAAGCCGACTTCTTTCTGGCTTTTCTTCAGTAAAATGGCGCCTTCGATCATCGATACGATGGCTTGCGCATGCTGTTTGGCATCGAAGTCCGACGTTAGATGCCCCCGTGTTTTCAGCTCGCTCAGCGCGCCTTCGATCGACGAAATCCAGCGATCGAATATATAGTGGACTTTAAGCCGAAACGTCTCGTCGTGTTCGCTCATCTCGATGGCAAGGTTCCCCGCGGGACAACCCGACTCTTCGTCCGTATGGATGGTCAACGTCCTGTCCAGCATTTTATTTAATTTCACGATTGGGTCAAGATCGGCAGCGAAAATGCCTTCGAATACATCCCTGTCCCATTCCTTGACCAAATCATCGACAACGGCCAGGCCGAGGTCGCGCTTGGACGAAAAGTAGTGATAGAACTGGCCTTTTCCGATGTGAGCCTCGTCCATGATATCGCTGATCGACGTAGCTTGGTAGCCCTTATAATAAATAATTTTTCTGGAAATCGTTATAATTTCTTGGAGTTTCGACAACTCGACACGCCCTTTGTGTTTACTTTTGTTCGAACTCGGTATCCGCCTAACCGAAAGGCGACAAATGAATTTTATCACAGTTTGTATAAAACGAATAACGTTAGAGGCGAGTCTCTCCACGGTAGTCTTCCCTACGATGGCCATGTTCATGTCGAGTGGCCGGAGAAAGGACAACTATTCACTGTCTTATTTTCGCCAAGAGGGTTGTTTACCCGTGAACGAACTTGGTCGAGGGTTTCCAAATATGCTTCGTGATGGGCGGCTGGGCCACAAGCCAGTCCTAGCAAGGAAGACGGAGCCTTTGGGCCCCGTTTTCATTTTTACCTCGCGAAATCCTCGCCTTATCTCTATAAGCAAGGCGAGAGTATTTCGCTCACCCGCCTTCGTTACTCGTGCACAAAAAGATTGCTGCTCCATGATTCCGTGAAGGTTTTATGGAATGCCTGCTTGCAGGGGCTAGTACCGCTCGGCCGGGGACAGTCAGTCTTTTGCTGTTTGGCGCATGAGGCGCCGGCACGGGGTACGACGTACCGCCTTGCATTAGCAGCGGCACTAAGCGCTAAGAAGCAGGCACGGCGGTACGCCGCCGGCCGCTACGGCCGCTGCGCTTCGATCCAGGCGACGCGCTTCGTCCGGCTGCCCTGCAGCGCGGCATCCGCGGCCGCGAATTCCGACTGCAGCCGGTTCACGACGGCGCGCACCTCGCCGAGCGCGCCCAGCGTCTGGTTCTGCGCCTCCTGGATCCGCTTCTGCACGATCCAGTCCGTAATGAGGCCGTCGAACCAATAATCCCCGAACTTCAGCATGCCGCTGATGTCGATCCCGACGTCGACGGTCCGGTCCAGGTCCGCGAGCTCGTCGCGGAAGCTCCGCATCAAATGGTTGGCATTGTTCATGGACGTCTTGGCGGCGTCGACGTGCTCGTGCTTCATATGCGTGCTGATGACCCCGCCGCCGCCCCACAGGTCCCAATTGCCCCAGCCTTCGGCTTTCTCGAGGCTGTGCGAGGCGTCCTCGAGCGACGTCATCACGCGCCGGCCGGCCGTCAGCGCCTCCTTCAGCTCCTTCGCCGCGAGCGACCGGTCGGCGATCTGCGCGTCCATCTCGGCCAGCTCGGTAGCGTACGCGGACGTCCGCAGCAGCGCTTCCCTCTCGGCCAGCAGCCGGGCGTACTCGACCTCCGCGTTCGCGCACGCCGCGAGCTCGTCGCCGGCGTCCACGATATCGGCCTTCAGCCGCTCCTGCGCCTGCCTGGCCTCCTGCAGGTTCAGCGCGGCGGCGAGCGCCTGCTGGCGTTCCAGCTCGAGCTGCTCCTCCTTGCTGCGCAGCAGCGTATGGAACAGGTTCGCGAGCGACATCCGCGTCAGCTTCTCCACGTCCGCCTGCTCCGCCTCCAGCTTCATTTCCAGCTCGACGATCTGCTTCTCCTTCTCCCGCAGCCGGCCGCGCAGCTGCTCCTGCCGCCGCTGCGCCTTCTCCAGCCGATGCATCCGTTCCTTCGCTTCCGCCAACCGGTCCGGTCCGTATTCCGCCATCGTCCATCGCTCCTCTCGCGTTTCGCACGCTGTATATACGCGAAAGCGGCCGCGCGGATGCGGAACCGGCAAAAAAATGGGGCGCCAGAAGGTCCCCGTTCGCGACGAAATCGAGCTCGAGAAGCGCCTTTGATCCCGATGCACGGTCTCGAAGCCGCCCGCTCCGAAAAAAGACCGTTCCGGCCGGGAAGCCTCCGGCCGTAACGGTCTATTCGCGCCGCGCTCGCAGCCCTCGCGTGCCGGCGTCAGCCTTCCAGCTTGCGGAACAGATCCTTGAATACGCCGTCGCGCTCGACGTAATCCACGTACCGGATCAAATGGCGGGTCTTGTCCATGCTCCAGCGGCCGTCGTCCGACAGCACGGGGCTGTGGACGAGCGAGCTCGGCAGGTATTCGTCGTTGACCAGGTAGGCCACCGTCGTCATGTCCCAGATCACGCGGGAATAGCCGACATGGTCCGGGCTGCAATTCCGATAGGTTTCGTACAAATACCGGCCGATCGGGCCCTTGTCCTTCACGTACGCTTCGATCTCGGCCAGCGTCGTACGCAGATGGGTGGTCACGCCCATGCACGGGATGAGCACGAGCGGCACCCCGCTGTCCAGCACGACGCGGGCGGCCGGCACGTCCTGGTACAGGTTGAATTCCCGCGTGTCCGGCCAATGCAGAGCATGGCCGCCCAGCCAGATCACCACGATCCGCTCGATGATCCGCGGCTCCAGCAGAATGGCGGACGCGACGTTCGTGATCGCGCCGATCGCGAGCACGTAGAGCGGGTCGTCCTCGGACGAGGCCATCGCCCGCGCCACGAGATCGCGCGCCGCTTCGCTGTCGACCGGCTCGTCCGCGCCGGGCAGGTAGCCTTCGGAACCGCGGTGAATCGGAATGCCGGCCATTTCCGGCACGATGCCGGCGATGCGGCGCAGCTCGTTGTAGCTCTTCTCCATGCCGTCCTTCGGGCCGCTCGACAGCTCGTTGAAGAACGGCGCGGCGTAGAACGCCTCGACCGCGACGGCTTCCGGCGACTTCAGCGCGTAGATGACGGCGAACTGGTCGTCGATTTCGTTATAGGTGTCCGTGTCGAGCACCATGCGGACCTTGCGCCGCGGGTGCGCGAGTCGCTGGACCCGCTTCTGTTCGGAGATTGCCGGGTAGTGAACCATGATGGGCCGTTCATCCTCTCGGGCGTTTTTGGACAGCGTCCCGTCCTGCTTGCCGGTCCGCCGGTATTCTTATATGATTTGGTTATGCTAGGCGGGCCGTATCGTGTTGTCATGGTTATTCTACACCGAACGCGGGCGGCCGCGGCTTTACGAAATGGCTGATTGTTTGCATGATATGGCTGTAACGAAGGGGGGAGGCGTCCGATGCACGCGCAGATGGAGTTCATGTTTCAGGCGGTCCGGCAGGCAGGCACCTACATGCCGATGCACGCGCATTCGTGCTGCGAGCTCGTCTATTACGGCATGGGCGGCGGCACGACCCGGATTCTGGACGATGCGCATGCTTATGCGCCCGGCACCTACGCCGTCATGGCCGCGGGGACGCTGCACGACGAGCGGCGGCTCGCGGATACCGAGGTCGTCTGCGTCGGCTTTCGGCTGACCGGCACCGACGGGGGGCTGCGGGAGGGCCTGCACGAGGACGGGGCCGACCGGCCCGTGGAGAAGCTGCTGCGCGCGATGCTGCAAGAAATGCAGGAGCAGCGGCCGTATTACCCGGACAAGCTCAATTATTTGCTCGGCCTCATCGTCATCGAGCACAAGCGGAACGCCGACGTCGCCGCATCCAAAGAAGCGGACGACCATCTGCAGTACGCGCGCGCGTTCATCGACGAGCATTATAACGAAAAAATCACCGTCGAGGAGCTCGCGGCGATGTCGGGGTACAGCTATCATCATTTCCGTCATTTGTTCAAGCGGAAGTTCGGCCGCTCGCCGATCGCTTACCTGCTGAACCGGCGCATCCAGCGGGCAAGCCATCTGCTGCAGCATAGCGCGCTTACCGTCACGGCCATCGCGGAAGCCTGCGGCTTCTCGAGCGACGCGCAGTTCAGCACGCTGTTCAAGCGGGAGCAGGGCGTGCCGCCCCGTCTCTTCCGCCGTCAGCGGATCAGTCGAACACCGGAGGGCCGGCCTTGACCATGAACGGCTGGCCGTTGGCGTAGTAATGCGTCTCCCGGTACACCTTGAAGGCGACCTCGACCTCGGGGATGCCCGTCGTCAGGAGATGGTTCGTGATCGCGGTCGCGACCGCGTCCTGCACCTCCCGGCCGCGGTCGAACCAGGCCACCTCGACGAACGGAAAGGTCGGCACGATCGCGCCTTCCGAGACCGACGTCGCGTTCAGGACGTCGAGCGTGAAGTTGTCCTTGCCGCACCGGCAAATCTGCGCCAATTCCTCGACGAGCGCCGTGCTGATTTTCATGACTTCCGCGAGGTCGACGCCCCGCATGATCAGTTGAGGCATAGCTGCACTCTCCTTTTATTCGTAGTCGTAGAACCGATCTTCCTCGGCGGCGTTCTGCAGGTCCTCCCCGTTCAGGACGATGATGCCGTAATCCGGCGTCACTTCGGCATGCTTGCGCGCGAGCTCGAGCAGAAACCGCGGCGAGCCCTCCTGCTCCTCGTCGTAGATGAGCAGCAGCCCCTCCGTGTTGTCCAGCAGGAACCGGTCGCGCGCCTTGAATTGCCAAGGACCCGCGTATTTCTGTTTGGACACGCTGTTCACGTAGTCCGCTTGCCCCAGAATGGCCGCATAGGCCGCTTTCTTCGGCTCGCTCCAGTTCTCGTCCTGCTCCAAAAACGGCGTAATGACGGCCAGGCGCAACGATTCATATTCAGCTCTAAGCTCCAGCGCGACCTCTGCAGCCCACAGCTCAACACCCCATTGCCCGCTCACGATCACCCATTCCAGCCCTTCTTCGGCGAGCGCCCGCAGCCGCTGCTTGAGCGCCTTCTTGATCACGCCCACGCCGGGGTGCTTATCGGAGAAAATGCCCAGCTCCGAAGCTTTGTATCCCGTAACCAGCACTTGTTTCATTCCCATGCTCCTTGTTCGCGCGTCCCTCTAAGCGTAGCATAAACGAAGAGCGCCGGACAACCTCGCCTCCGCGGAGACGGTCGTCCGGCGCTTTCGTTAGGTGCCGGTCTTGCTTCATATAACGCGCTCGCCGCCGATTCGCGCGATGGCGCCTCGTCGACATTTCGCGCCTCTCCCGCCCGCCAGGCCGACGCTCGGTTTACCCCGGCCAAGATGCGCCGAAGGGCTAAGGCGTCATGGCCAAAAACGTTTCGACGAACGGCTTGGTAACGTATGTCTTGCCCATAATGACGACGGGCGCGTAATCGGCCGTCTTCGCGGCCATGCCGGCCATGACGCGCGTGCTGCCCGGCATCAGCGTCACCGCGTACGGCTGCGGCTTCATCCCCGACCTGTCCGTCATCGCGTTCATACCGGACGCGTCGGTCATGTCGGTCATGTCCGAATTCTGCATGCCCATGCCCATACCCGTCATGCCCGTCCGCGTCAGCACTACGGCCTGCTTCGTCCAATCCACGCCGTACCCGAGCGACATGGCGATTTGCCGGAGCGGCACGAGCTCGTGCCCGTCCTTCTTCACCACGGTTACGCGGCTGTAATCGACCTTCGCCGTCATACTCGAATCCCCGTTCATGTCCGCCGCGTAGGCCATGGCCGGTACCATGACCGCCAGCGCCAGCGCGGGCGCGATCGCCCGCTTCAAGCTTCTGTTCATCCGTCATCTCTCCTCGTCATTGTGTCCTGCAACAACGAGGATAAGATGCCGGTCTTACGGCCGCCTATCGAAATGGTTAACAATTCCTTACGTTTCGGCAACGAAAGCATGCGGCTTCCGCCTGCGCTTCCGCCGAGGCTCCTGCCCTTCTGCCGCTTAGGCTTCCAGACGGCGGCATCCAAGTTCCGCTAGTTATCCATGCCTTTCGGATAATGCTCCTTCGGCTCCAGGATCACGGTGCCGTCGTCCAGCCGCACGTACGTCGCGAAATCCCGCTCGTCCCGCTGCAGCTTGATGACGCGCGCGCCGCGCGGGAAGCCTTCCCGCCCGTACGTTTGGTAGCCCGTCGCCCGGCCGTAGCAGAGCCGGATGTCGTTCAGCGCGCCCCAGTAATCGTTCACGTGGTCGTGCCCGCAGAACGTGCCGACGACGTCGCCCATCTCCAGCATGGCCGCGTACAGGCCGGAATTGACCGGCGGGCAGGCGACGCCTTCGTGCTTGCTGCCGAAGCACAGCTCCTTCTTCCAGACCCGCTTGTACTCCGGCAGCGGAATATGGAAGAACGCCAGCGACGGCAGCGGTTCGCCGCCGTTCGCCGCGGCGATGGCCGCGGACCGCGCGGCGTACCATGCGATCTGGTCGCGCTGGATCCATTGGTAGCCCACGATATGCGGCAGCTCGGAATAGCTGCCGCTGTCGAACAGGTACAGGGCGTTGACCGCCCGGCCCGTCTCGGGATCGTGCACGAACAGCACGGCGTTGCCTTCTCCGCTCAGCTCCTGCGGTCCGGCCTCGGCGATGCAGTGCTCGTGCTCCAGCTGCACGTTCATGAGCTCGCCGCGCGTGACGAGATGCTCCGTGTCGTGGTTGCCGAACACCGCCGCCCACGGGATGCCCCTTCGGTCGACGGTCCGGACCGCGTCGCGGAACGACTGCCGCGGATCGACGCAGTCCTTGCTGTAGATGACGTCGCCGGTAAAGACGACCAGATCAGGCGACTCCGCGTCGAGCACCCGTTCCATCAGCATGCGGGTCAGCATGTCGTCCGGTTCGCCGTTTTGCCAGTGCAGATCCGTGAACTGCACGATCGTGAACGTGCCGTCCCCGCGGTAATACAACGATTTCTTCATTCGCTTCCCCTCTCCCCCGCCTGCCGTTCCCGGCAAGCCGTTATAACGATTCCACGCCCGCTTCGAGGCCGAGGACGCCTTCGATGGCCGCGAGCGATACGATGACTTCCTCGAAATGCTTCGTCTGGCCGAGCTTCAGCTGCAGCCGGACGATCAGCATGTCATCGCGGTCGCATGTATCCGCTTCCTCGTTTTCGACGATGATTTTGTTAATGCCGATGCCGTGCCGGTGCAGCTCGGTCACGACCTTGCTCAGGCTGGCGGAATCCTTGTTCACGCGCAGCACCAGATCCCGCTTTCGCTTCGTCCGCGAAAATTTCTTCTCCAGCTTGTTCAGGACGAACAGGCTGACGACCACGAGCACGGTCAGCACCGCCGAGCCGTAGTAGAACCCCGCGCCGACCGTCAGGCCGATGGCCGCGACGACCCAGAGCGACGCCGCCGTCGTCAGTCCCGACACGGTCAGGCCCGTGCGCAGGATCGTCCCCGCCCCGAGAAAGCCGATGCCGCTGATGACCTGCGCCGCCAGCCGCGCCGGATCGAGCCGCACGTTGGGATCCGTCGAAAATTCCGCAAAGCCGTAGATGGATAAGAGCACGATCGCGGCGGACCCCACGCAGACCAGAATATGCGTCCGAAACCCCGCGGAATGACCGCCGAGCTCGCGCTCCAATCCGACCAGCCCGCCCAGCGCAAGCGCGGCGACCAGGCGGATCGTCAGCTCCCAATAGCTGATATGCCAAATGCCGGGGTCGTAAACTTGCTGTACGGTTGTCGCCATGCCGCCTCATTCCTTCTTTTTAGTCGGTTCCAGAAACCCGGCCGTCTCCGCGGACGCCCTTTGTCTTATCTATACGCGAACGGCGAACGGCATGCGCCCCGCGCGCAAAAATAAAGCCCGACGGAGCGGCGGCAAGAACGTCACGGCTGCGCGCGCGACGTTATCGTTCGTCCGGCAGGTTCGCCGCGAACCAGTCGTAGCCGAACCCGACGTGCTCCGGCTTGTGCGAATCGGAACCATAGACGAGCGGGATGCCCCGCTCGGCGCAGGCCTGCATGAACCAGGCAGGCACGTAAGCCTTGCCGCACGTCGGCACCCGCAGCCCCGCGGTGTTGACGTCGATGCCGACGCCGCTCTCCGCGAGCTTCGGCAGGATCGCGGTCAGCCTGCGCTCGAGCTGCGCCTCGTCGATCGGGGGCAGCTTCTGCGCGAATTTCTCGATCAGGTTGATATGCCCGATCCGCTTGCGCATCGGCAGCTTCGCCGCCCAGGCGATCGCGGCTTCCACGTGGTCATAATATTCGTCGACGACCTTCTCCATCGTGCCGTAGTAGGACAGCAGGTTCGCCGCGAAATCGTCCGGCGTGAAGTCGATGCAGCGCATGCCGCCCCGGCCCGGCAGGTAATGCACGGAGTAGACGACGTCCTCGAGCTTGTCCAGGTACCGGTCGACGATCGCTTCCGTGAACGGCAGCGCCCCTTGCAAATAGTCCAGCTCGAGGCCGATCGCGACGTCGATTCGGCCCGCATACTTCTGTTTAATGGAAGTTACGTAATCCATATAAGCCGGCAGCTCCTCGGCCGGCATGGCCAGCTCCTTCATGAGCGGCAGGTCCGGGATCCATTCCGCGGGCAGCGGCGGGTGCTCGCTGATCGTGTACCGGTCGAAGCCGAGCGCGAGCGCGCGGTCGACGTAGGCCTCCGATTCGTCGGGGCTTCCGTGGTAACAAAATTTCGTGTGCGTGTGGCCGTCCCATTTGATTGCCGTCGGCATGGTTTTCCTCCTGTTTTCGCGTGCGCGCGTCGTGATGCGGCGGCGGTTTTCTTCCAAGTATACCATCAGGACGGGGCGGTTCAACCGCTCTCTTTTAATTCCGGCCGACATCTTTTAACCGGCTCTATTTCTGCTATAATGAATTCTGGTCATTGCGGTTACCCTAAAAGCGATTATAAACGTAGACAGTGATTACCTTATGTGGAGAGAAAAGAGGTCCCATCCATGATTAGCCGATTCAAACGATTGTTGATTGGCCGGCCGATGAAGAGCGCCGAGCTCGAGGGAGAGAAGCTGAGCAAGCTGAAGGCGCTTGCCGTGCTCTCCTCCGACGCGCTCTCGTCGGTCGCCTACGGTACGGAGCAGATCCTGCTCGTGCTGGTGGCCGCGGGCTTCGCGGCGGTCTGGTATTCGATTCCGATTTCCATCGCCGTCCTGGGGCTCCTGCTCATCCTGATTCTCTCGTACCGCCAAACCATCTACGCGTATCCCAAGGGCGGCGGCGCCTACATCGTGGCCAAAGACAACCTCGGGATCTCGACCGGCTTGCTCGCCGGCGGCTCGCTGCTGGTCGACTACATTCTGACCGTCGCGGTCAGCTCGTCGGCCGGCACGGACGCGATCACGTCGGCGTTCCCGGCGCTGCACGATTACCGGGTCGTCATCGCGCTCATCATGATCGTGTTCCTGACGGTCATGAACCTGCGCGGCATCGGGGAGTCCGCGTCCGTGCTCGCCTATCCCGTGTATCTGTTCGTCGCCGCCGTCTTCGTGCTCATTATCGCGGGTCTCTTCAAAGTCATCGTTCACGGCGCGAACGGCGATATCCCGGAACTCGGGACGGCGGTTTCCAACATCAGCCTGTTCATGCTGCTGAAGGCGTTCAGCTCGGGCTGTTCCGCGCTGACGGGCGTCGAAGCCGTGTCCAACGCCATTCCGAACTTCAAGAAGCCGGCGGAACGCAACGCCGCGATCACGCTCATGATGATGGGCACCATCCTCGGCGCGATGTTCATCGGCATCAGCCTGCTCGCCTATTGGAACGGCATCGTGCCGAATCCGAAGGAAACCGTCGTCTCGCAGATCGCCAACGCCACCTTCGGGCGCGGCATCCTGTATTACGCGATCCAGGGCATCACGGCGCTGATCCTGTTCCTGGCCGCGAATACCGCGTATTCCGCCTTCCCGCTGCTCGCCTTCATGCTGGCGAAGGACAAATACATGCCGAACGCCTTCATGGTGCGCGGCGACCGGCTCGGCTTCTCGAACGGCATCATCTTTCTCGGCATCTTCTCGGCGGTGCTCGTCATCGTGTTCCACGGGGATACGGAGAACCTGATCCCGCTGTACGCGGTCGGCGTGTTCATCCCGTTCACCCTGTCGCAGCTCGGCATGATGATCCGCTGGATTCGGCTGAAGCCGGCCAACTGGGTGTTCAGCCTCGTGGTTAACACGATCGGGATGCTGACGACGCTCGTCATTACGCTGATTTTCATCTTCACGAAGTTCACGCAGATCTGGATGGTCTTCATCTTCCTGCCGATCGTCATCTTCGTCTTCTTCAAAATCCACCGGCACTACATGAATACCGCCGACGAGCTCCGGGTCGACATCAAGAAGGAGAAGCCCGTCATCAAGGGCAGCACGATCGTCGTGCCCGTCGCCGGCATCACGCAGGTCGTGCTGCAGTCCATCAGCTACGCGAAGTCGCTGACGGACAACGTCGTGGCGGTCTACGTCGGCTTCGACGAGGACGAGATCGACCGGATGGAGAAGAAGTGGGAAGAATGGAACCCCGGCGTGCGCCTGATCGTCCTGCGGTCCAGTTACCGCAGCTTCATCCGGCCGCTGATCCGCTTCATCGAAACCGTCGAATGGAAGACGCAGGAGTCGGACCACATCACGGTGCTCATCCCCCAGTTCATCACGAAGCAGTGGTGGCACAACTTCCTGCATAACCAATCCAGCCTGCTGCTGCGCGCCTACCTGTTCAACCAGAAGGACGTCGTCGTCGCGACGGTGCCGTATCACTTGCTGCGCTAGCGGAACAAACGGAAAAACGCATCTCCAAGGGGGAGATGCGTTTTTTATTGGGGCGGGAGCGGGAGGCGCCGGCCGGCGGCGGAGCCGGGTCCGGGCATCTGCAGGCTAGCTTCGTTCCCCTATTGGAGCGGACACAGGAGCGTTATTTGGGCGATTCGGCGTGTTTTCCGCGTTTGGCGGACACAGGTGCAGTTATGGGGCACAAAACACGCTATAGATGACCGATTTTCGGCGAATAGCGGAACGTGTGGCCGCTCAATCGCCGAATCGGTGGCAAAAGCAAAAATAGCGGCTCCTGTGGCCGCCAAAAATGCAGAAATGAGCTACTCGGCAAATCGCCAGTCGGGAAACGGGATGAGAACGCGAGGCGCCTTGCATTAAAGGCAACACATCCGAAACGCCGCGCCGCTCCAGCTCGCTCTGTTTGTCCTCGCCTCGCTGCCATCGCTCGGCTGCCGGCCGGCCGCGCGGCCAGCCGTTCCTCCGCTAGCCCCGCGTCAAACGCTGCGCGTCCAGCACGCGAACCCGGTGCCCCGTCGTTTCGTGCACCAATAACGGCTCCCGCACATGGTCGATGAACAGCACGCCGTTCAGATGGTCGATCTCGTGCTGCATGCACACCGCGGGATAGCCCTCCGCCTCCAGCACGACCGTCTCGCCCGCGCGGGTCAGCGTGCGGACCTTCACGGCGTACGCCCGCGTCACGAGCCCGCGGTAGCCGGGATACGACAAGCACGCTTCCGCGCCCGTCTGCTCGCCGGACGCTTCGAGAATTTCCGGGTTGATGAGCTCGATCAGCCCGTCCCCGCAATCCATGACGGCGACCCGGCGCAAAATGCCGATCTGCGGCGCGGCCAGCCCGGCTCGGCCCTCCGCGGCGTACAGCGTATCCCGCATGTCGTCCAGCAGCTTGAGGACGCGCGGTCCCAGCCCGTCGACCGGACGCGCGAGCTTCCGAAGGACGGGATCGCCGAACGGGAGAATCGTTTTTTCCGCCATCGTCTCGCTTCCTTTCCTTGCGATCTATTGCCCGTTCCCGCGCAATTTCCGTTCGTTGTGTCTCATTCTGCTTTCTTTCAACTTTCCATCTGCTTCGTTCTGCCTCGTTGTCACTCAGGCCGCTTTCGATCCGCTTTCAGTCCTGCATCTGCGTTCGATCCGTCCCGTACCGCGTCCGACGCCAAGCCGTCAGGCACCCTTCGTATACGTCGGCGTGTGGACCCACAAGTCCCCGGGCGTGCAGGACAGCGCCGTGCACAAGGCGTCCATCGTCTCCGCCTTCATCTGCTTCGGCGGCGCGTTCAGGAGCGCGCTGATCGACGGCGCGGACAGCTCGTAGTCCGCCTTCTCCTTCAGCAGCCGGGCCAGCGCGGCGCCGGACCATATGCCCCGCTCCGCCATGATTTGACGCAGCATCCATGCGAGCATGGCAGCGAACCTCCTTTTTCGTCGGACAAGTTATTTAGGCAACGCTTAATTATATTAGGCAATACCTAATCTACCAGAAGACCGTGACGGCGGCAAGGGGTCTTCAAAATCCCGGGCGCGCCCCGTATAATAAACACCGAACCCAGCATCGAAATGAAACGGAGTGAAGCGCATGAACAAACGTCAAGTATTCACCGGCTCGCCCTGGGAACCGGTCGTCGGCTACTGCCGCGCCGTGCGCGTCGGCGGGCGGATCGAGGTGGCGGGCACGACCGCGATGAAGGACGGCGAGGTCGTCGGCGAAGGCAGCCCGTACGAGCAGACCCAATTCGCTCTGCAGACGATCGAGCGGGCGCTCCGCGAGCTGGGCGCCGACATGAATCATGTCGTGCGCACGCGGATGTTCGTGACGGATATCTCGCAATGGGAGGAGATCGGCCGCGCGCACGGGGAGTTTTTCAAAGACATCCGCCCGGCGGCGACGATGGTGGAGGTCCGGGCGTTGATCGATCCGCGGCTGCTCGTGGAGATCGAGGCGGAAGCGATCGTGGAGTAGAAGCCGGAGGCCGGCGCGCACAGCGCAAAGGGCTCCCCCGACGGGGGAGCCCTGAAGTCAATCAAGCGTAACCTGCCCGCGCCCGATCGCCGCGGCTTCGAACGCCAGCGCGCGGCATCGGATCGCAGCGGTCCGGCAGCGTGCCGCAGAACCGCGAAGCTACCCGGACGCCGGCAGTTCGACCCATTCGTACGGTGTCCGGGCGGCGATCCGGCCGTATTCGAGCAGGGTCACGATCGCGATCGTGTCGGCCGGCTCCACGCCCGGCGCGCCGGTCTCGAAGAACGCGACCAGCTGCCGGACGAAGGCTCGAAAATAGTCCGATTCGGGCTTCAACACCGTCGTGCCGCCCGACGAGCGCCGCACCGCGATGCCGAACGGGCAGTCCCGGCCGAGCTGATGGACCGCGGCCTGCCTCCCGTCCGCGAACCGGATGAGCAGCGCCGGCGCATCCGGCGTGCCGATGTACATGAGGCGCGTCGCGTCGCGTCCCATGAGCGCCACGATCGGCTCGAGCTGATGAACCGCGTAATTGCCGTAATCCCCCGGCCCGACGCTGCACAGGACTTCGATGTCCGTCTTGTCGGCCTCGGCGTATTCCGCCGCGAACCGCAGCGCGGACGCCGAATAAACGGGCGTCCCGTGCGCGCGGGCGGCTTCGAACAACGCCTCCGCCGTCCGGCGGTCGGGGGCGAACGTCTTGTCGACGTACGTCGGCTTGCCCGAGCGCAGGCACGGCAGGGCCAGCGCCTCGTGAAGCTCCGGATGGTCCGGCGCCAGCACGACCAATCCGTCGCTTTTGTCCGCTACTTCTTCGATGGAAGCCAGCAGCGCGATGCCGTTCTTCTCGCACCACGCCGCGTTGGAAAGGCCGCGGTCCGCGTCCCTCCGGCCGTACGCGTACGCGACCTTCAACCGGCCGCCGGAGGCTTCCTCGATCCACGCCGGGTACCGGTTGGCATGCCACTCGTCCAGATAATCGTCCACAAATCCGATTGTTTTCATGTCCGCATCCGCTATAGCCGGATTTCCTCCCCCTTCTCGGCCGATTCATAGATGCCGCACAGGATCTTCATCATCTCCACGCCGTCCTCGACCGGACTTAACGTCGGTTCGCCGCCGCGGCATGCCTCGACGAAATGATCGATCTCGTCCCGGAACCCCGAGGCGAAGTCGAACGACAAATGATCGATCTGGGGCGTCATGTTCAAGATCGTGTCGCAGCGCTCCGTCACGAACGTCAGCGCCGGCTCCAGCTCGACGCCGCCTTTCTCCCCGTACAGCTTCACCGACAGCTCGTCTTCCTTGGCATGCAGCGCGAAGCTGACGTCGACCAGCAGCGAGGCGCCGTTCTCGAACCGGATGAGCGCGTTGGCCAGGTCCTCCACCGTGTTCAGCGCCGGATCGTAGTCCGACGACTTGTAATAGGCCAGGTTTTGCACGTTGGCGCGGTTGCCCAGCTTCGCGTACGTATTGCCGCTGACCGACTTCGCCTTGGGACGGCCCATCAAATACCAGCACAGATCGATGACGTGAACGCCCACGTCGATCAGCGGGCCGCCGCCGGAGCGCTCCTTGTCCGCGAACCAGCCGCCGGGATTGCCCAGGCGCCGGATGCACGAGGCCTTGGCGTAATACAGCTCGCCGAATTCCCCGCGGTCCGCCATGGCCTTCACGATCCGCGTGTTGGCGCCGTAGCGCCGGACGAAGCCGACCTGCAGCGTTTTCCCGCTGCGCTTGGCCGCTTGCTCCACGCGCAGCGCTTCTTCGACCGTTGTGCACAGCGGCTTCTCGCAGAGGACGTGCTTGCCCGCTTCCAGCGCGGCGATGCTGATCTCCGCGTGGGAATCGTTCCAGGTACAGACGCTGACCGCGTCGATGCCGGGATTCGCCAGCAATTCGCGGTAGTCCGCATACGCGCGCGGGACGCCGTGCTTCTCCGCCTTCTCCCGCGCCCGGTCCGCGTTCTTGTCGCACACGGCGGCGAGCTCCGCGCGCGGATTGCGCCGGTACGCGTTCAGATGCTGGTCCGAGATGGATCCGGCGCCGATGACGCCGATCCGCAGCTTGTTCGTCATGCCTGACACCTCGATTCTCGTGATTTCGGCTTGCTAGACCGGGTGCGACTCGGGCCAGGCGAGCTCGATGCCTTCCCGCGCCAGCAGCTGCTGGAACTCCCCGAGCAGCTCCGGACGGTTGCGCACCTCCCGGGGACGCTTGCCGCGCCGCAAGCAAAACGCCGCCAGATAGCCCGCCGCCTCCCCGATATTCCATTCGACGGGATGAAGCCGGTAGCAGCCGTTCGTAATATGGGTGACGCCGATGTTCTTGCAGGCGGGCAGCAGATTGCCGACGCGCACGGGAATCAGGCTGCCGAGCGGAATCTGGAACGGCAGGCTGGAGATGTCGATGTAATGGCGCAGCCCCGTGCTCGGGTGCAGATCGATCCGGTAGCAGCCGAGGCCGACGGAATCGAGGAAAGGCTCCGCCTCCTCCGTGCCGCGGCATTCCGTGCTCAGATGCTGCTCCACGACCGTGAATTCGGCCTTGATGCGGCGCGATTCCCGGATGTACGGCGCCATCGCGAGTCCGTCCGCGGTGCCGACGACGTCCTTCCGCAGGCGTAAGCCCGGGTAACCCTGCTTGCCGTCCGGCCGCGGCGCCTCCGTTTGCATCCAATACAGCAGCGACAGGCTCAGCTGCTTCGCGGCCTCCAGGTGGCGCGCCTTCTCCGCTTCGCCGACGTCGATGACGGAGCCGAGCCAGTAATCGTTTTGCGGCCAGTTCACGAGCGTAATGTCGCCGCGGTAGGTGCCGGGGGCGAAATTGCCCCGGTCGACGATTCGCCGGTAGCCGAACAGCGACATCCAGTCCTTATCCGGAAACAGGTCGTAGCGGACGGGCTCCAGCGTCGCGGGCTTGACGCCGGTCCAGCTGAGCTGCCGGTCCGGCCAGAAGTCCGCGCGGTAGTCCCGCCAGAACGCATACTGGCCGGGCTTGGCGATCGTGTGGTCTTCGCCCTCGAGATAGTCCATGGCGAAGCAGTACGTGAACGCCTGCATGTCCGCGGGCTGCGGATCGCCTTCCAAGGCGTGGGGTTCGCCGGTCTGGCGCTGCGATTCCGCGCCCGTCACGTATTCGACCCCGGCCAGCGGCAGCAGGTCGCCGCATTCGGTCGCGTCGAGGAAATACGGCGCGACCAGCTCCGCGCGATCCTGCAAGCCGCCGCCGCGTACCGTGACCGACGCGACGTCGTCCCCGGCGGTCCGGGCCGATTCGGCGCGGCAGCGGTCCAGAATCGTCACGCGGCCGCCGTGCACGTACGGGGCCAGCAGGTTGCGCAGCACGGCGAGCGCCGCGCGCGGCTCATGGCACAGCCGGCTCACCCAGCCGTTGCCCGGATTGAGCTGCACGTTCGCCCGGGCTTCGGGCGTGAGCGGAAAATAATCGCGGTAATACTGCCGCACGCCGTCGCGGAACCGGCGGTAGCTCCTCGTGCAGCCGAACTGTTCGATCCACGGGTGTTCGTCGGGCGGCACGGCCTGACTCGTCAATTGGCCGCCGATCCATGGCGTTTCTTCCGTCATGATCACCGTCAACCCCATTTTGGCGGCGGCCAGCGCGGCCGCGCAGCCGCCGGTCCCGCCGCCGATAATGACGAGATCGGCATGCAGCTCTTCGGTCATCGGGCAAGCCTCCTAGCTTCATTTCGCTTGATTCGTGAAATAGACGACCTGCGGCCCGGCCGCCCCGCCGGTCAGGCTCATCTCGGCCTTGTACGAGCCGCCGTTCGGGTTCAGCTTGAAGTTCGCGATGTTCCAGGCGTTCTCGTACGTGAGATACTCGGATTGGTAGATCGTCTTGTTCCATTTGACCGCGTAATGGCCGTAGCCGCCCGACGGGTTGAGGTATAAGCCGACGGTGCGGGGATGATGGAAGCTGTTGGCGATCTCGGCGGACAGGCGGTAGAATACGCCGTAGTTGCCGTTATTGACGACCGTCTTGCCGCCGTCCACCGCGTCGTAGCCGTCCTCGTATTCGCCGGGCAGGGCGTCGCTCCATTGCCCGTAAGCGGCGGAATCGATGCGCAGGTAGGCGTTGCCGAGCGACGTGTCGTACCGGATGGTCCCGGTCCGGTCGAAATGCGGAAACGTCCCCCGCGTATGCGAATCTTCGGGAAGGACCGCGACCTGCTCCGGATGGACGGGCTTCTCGGCGAAGCTCAGCACGGTCGCCGTGACCCGCGCGGGCGCGCCGCCGGCCGCCGAGGCCGCGACGAATTGAACGATGCCGCTGTTCGTGATGCCGGGCGCCGTCGGCGCCGTCAAATAATAGCTCTCGCCCGGCGCGAGCGTCGCCGCCGGCGTCAGCGCGTTCTGCGTCCGCATGAAGCCGACCAGCGCGTCCTGACCGGCCACGTCCACGTACACGTTCGCGGCGATGCCCGCGCCCTTGGTCGACAGCTTCACCGGCGCCGCGGACGTGTTCGTGATCGCGACCCCGACCTCCACGGGCTGCGCCGACGCGTTCTGGTGATGCCAGAATACGCGGAATTCGCCTTCGGCCGCGTCCCGGTAGAACGCCCCGGCCGCCGAGAACGTTTCCGGCGAATCGCTGAGCAGGAGCTTGCCGCCCGTCGCCGTCAGCTGCGGCTTCTCGAGATGCACGGCCGGCTGCAGCGAAGCGACCGGAACCGTCGTTTGGGCCGCGTAGGCAGTGCTTGCGCCGAGCAGCCCGGCCGATAACGCCAGCAAGAGTTTGCGCGTCGTCATGGTTATCCCTCGTTTCGTTCGAATATGGTTCCCGCGTACGCTTCTATCCCTTGACCGCCTCGCTTCTACAGCTTGCGCTATCCTTTGACCGCTCCGACCATGCCGTTGATGAACTGCTTCTGCAGGACAAGGAAGATGATCAGGATCGGAATGACGGATATGATCGTGCCGGCCGCGATGTACGGGAAATTATAGGACAGGTTGCCCTGCAAATATTGCAGCGCCGCGGCGAGCGGGTATTTCTCCTTGTCGTCCAGTACGATGATCGG
This sequence comes from Paenibacillus artemisiicola, assembly GCF_017652985.1. Lineage (GTDB taxonomy): Bacteria > Bacillota > Bacilli > Paenibacillales > Paenibacillaceae > Paenibacillus_Z > Paenibacillus_Z artemisiicola. Next base: position 8,773 of record NZ_JAGGDJ010000038.1, on the reverse strand, counting down.
CCAGATCATGCTGTTCCAGAAGGCCATGAAGTCGAAGATGACGACCGTCGCGACCGCGGATCGGACCATCGGAACCATCAGGTTCCAGAAAATGCGGAATTCGCTCGCGCCGTCGATGCGGCCGGAATGCTCGATGTCGTTCGGTATGGTGATGAACGCCTGCCGCAGCAGGAAAATATTGAACACGCTGACCGCCGACGGGAGCACGACGCCCAGGAGCGTATTGTACAGGTGCAGCTTCTGAATGATGATGAAATTGACGATCATGCCGGCCGCGTTCGGGAGAATCATGGTGCTGACGATGGCGTAGAACACGACGCTCCGCGCCGGGAAGGCGATGCGCGCCAGCGGGTAAGCGGTCATCGTGCAGATGACGACGTTCAGCCCGACGCCGAGCAGCGTCATGAACACGGTGTTCTTGATGTACGTCCAGAGCGGCATGATCCGGAACACGTCGGCGAAATTTTGAAAATTGACCGGCCGCGGAATCAGCTGGGGCGGGAAGGCGTACACGTTCGCGTTCACCTTGAGCGAGGTCGACAGCAGCCACAGGAACGGACCCAGGCAGACGAGCGCGACGGCGAGCAGCAGCCCGTACAGGACGATCGCGGACGCGGCTTTCTTGAGCCCGATGCCGGCCGGCCGCCGCGAACGCGCGCTGCCGCCTCCGCGCCCCAAAGCGCCGTTACTCATAATAGGTCAAGCCTCCCTTCCGCGTGTACCGGAACAGGACCAGGGAGAACGCCAGAATGATCACGGCGACGACGAGCCCGATGGCCGCGGCGTAGCCGAAGTCGAAATCCTGGAACGCCACCTTGTACGTATACACGCTCGCGACCAGCGTGGAATCGATCGGATCTCCCTTCGGCCCGTGCATGACGAAGATTTCGTCGAACACCCGGATCGCGCCCATGACCGAGAGCAGCGAGCAGAGCAGCACGAACGGCATGAGCAGCGGAATCGTGATCCGGCGGACGACCTGCCAGCGGTTCGCGCCGTCGATTCGGGCCGCCTCCTGCAGCTCGCCCGGAATGGACTGCAGGCCGGCCAGGTAGATCATCATGTAATAACCGAGGCCCTTCCAGATCGTTACGAGCATGACGCCGCCCAGCGCCAGCTTCGGCTCCACCATGAACGCGATGTCGTGGCGAATGAGACCGAGGCTGCGCAGGATATAGTTCAGAATGCCCTGCTCCTCGTACATCCACTTCCACGCGATCGCCGCCGCGACCATGGACGTGACGACGGGAACGAAATACGCCACCCGGAAAAAACCGACGAATTTCAGCTTCGTATTGACCAGCACGGCCATCAGAATCGCGAGCAGCTGGATCACCGGCACGACGACGACGTACAGCAGCGAGTTGCGGAGCGCCGTATAGAAGTCCGGATCGGCGAACGCGCGCCGGAAATTGCTCAGCCCGATCCACTTCGTCGCGTCGAGCGCCGAATAATTCGTGAACGCGAGCGGAAGGCCGTACACGATCGGGTAGAAGGTAAAGACGACGAGCAGCAGGACGCCGGGCGCGATCATCAGATAAGCGAACCCGGCCCGCCGCCGCTGCTGTTTGGATAACGACGATGCCACGATGAATCCCCCTTACGCCGGGCGCCCGGGAGGAGAAGCGCGCGCCTTCCTCCGCGGCGTTGCCGCCTAATTGTCCGCGTTCACGGCATCGAGCTGCTTCTGCATGTCCTGCTCGGCCTGCTTCAGCATGTCCTCCGGCGACTGCTGGCCCAGCATCATCTTGGTCCAGCCTTTCCACAGCGGATCGAGCACCTTCGACTCGTCCTTGATGCCGAGCGTGAAGTCCTTCGCCTGCCCGACCATCGAAGCGGCGATCACCTTCGCCTTGGATTCCGGATCGTCGCCGGCCTGCGTGAAGAACGGATCGGCGGCCGCCTTCTTCGTGGACGGCAGGATGTTGACGATTTTGCAAAAGGCCAGCTGGGATTCGTCGTTCGTGATGTAGTTGGCGAAGTCGATCGCTTCCTTATGGTTCTTGCTCATCGTCGGCACGACGACGTCCATCAGGCTGGCCTGGTAATTGCCGCCTTCCTTCTTCGCCGGCATCTTGGCCACGAGCGTGTTATCGAACACGTCCTTCGCGTTCTGCTTGACGCGGTTCAGGAAATTCGCGCCGGTCGTCAGCGTCGCGATCTGGCCGGCCTGGTACTTGTCGGTCGCGTAGTTGGCGTCGGCCCCCACGCTGTCCTTCGGAATGACGCCTTCGTCGTACAGCGCCTTGTTCCATTTCGCCCACGCCAGCGCTTCGGGCGTGTTCAGGATGATCGTCTTCTTGTCCTCGCTGATCATCGGCACGCCCGCGAAGTACAGGTCCGCCGGCGGATTGGAGACGAGCGTGAAGCCGTATTTGCCGGTCTTCTGCTTGATTTGCACCGCCTGCTGCTTCAATTCGTCCAGCGTGACGGGCGGCTTGTTCGGGTCGAGTCCCGCCGCCTCGTAGATTTGCTTGTTGTACATGAACACGGATAAGCCGAAGTACCACGGGAACGCGTACGCGCTGTCGCCGAGCTTGGTGGAATCGTAGAGGTCGGGGAAATAGATCGCGCGCTGCTCCTCCGTCGCTTCCTTGTTCAGATCGACGAGCGCGTTCTTCGCGGCGAGCGTCAGCGTCATGCCGGTGTTCAGATTGACGACGTCCGGGGAGTTGCCGCCGGCGATGGAGGTCAGCAGCTTGTTTTCCATGGAGCCGTAAGGCAGATCGGTCCACTTGACGGTAATGCCCGGATGCGCGTCCTGGTACGTCTTGATCCGTTCGTTGATGTAGTCGTCGAAGTTCGGACTGAGCGAGATGGTCCAGAAATTCAAGGTGACGGCTTTCGGCGGCGCATCCGTCCCGCCGGCGTTCCCGTTTGCCGGCGCTTGGCCGGGGCCGGACGCGTCGTCCTTCCCGGCGCTGCCGCCGCTGCAGGCCGCCAATGCGGCGACCAGGCTTCCTGCCACTGCGATCGAGGCCAATCGTTTACCGGTTGTCATACCCATCCCCTCTCCTTCGCTTAACTTGCGCTGCTAAGGCGATTTTACCTGAACGGAGGTGGGCTGTATTTAACCATACATGCTTAAAACTGTTGTCTCTTTTTTAGATCGCCGGCTCGGTACGGGACGGGACAGCCGGCAAAAAAAAGCCCCCTCGGCAAGCGCGAAAGGGGCGGAGGCGCGCCATCGTCAAGCCTGATCCCGTTCGTCCTTGACGTAGAGGCGGATGTATTCGGTGGGGGATAAGCCGACGGCTTTCTTGAACGCCCGGCTGAAGGAGTGGATGGATTGATACTGCATGGTCGAGGCGATCTCGGTAATGCTGCACGTCCGCGATTTCATCAGCTCGATGATCTTTTGCAGCCGCTTCTGCGAGTAAAAGTTGCGCAGGCTGATGCCCGTCTCCTCGGTGAACAGATGGGACAGATAGGAATAGCTGTACCCGAGCTCCCGCGACACTTCGGCCAGGTCCTTCATCGTCAGCATGTGGGTATCGATGTAGCTGATGGCGTCGTAGACGATGCCGCCGGTCGCGCCGTCCCCCGGTTCGGCGTGGTAGGCGCTGTCCCAGTCGGAGAAGAAGTTGCGGTACATGAGCACGATCAATTGGTTCAAATACGTTTGCGTCATCACCTGCGAATAGTGCGAGAGGCTGCGGAATTCCCGGAGCGCGCTCAGGAACGTATGCTGCATATCCAAACGGTCCTTCGCGAGGGGCGTCTCCCGCTTGTCCATCATTTTCTGAATGTGGATGAAAGGACTCTCGACGTTTTCCCGATAGCCGTTCTCCGGCTGCAGGTTGAACAGGAACCCCAAGTAGAAGTAACGGAAAGGCTCCTTGGCGTCGGCGCCTCCCGCGTGCGCCTCGCCGGGAATGTTGATGTACACGTCCCCGGCCTCCACGTCGCTTCGCGCGCCGTCGGTCGAGAACCAGCCCTTACCCGACATGACGTAGCTGATCTCGTAGCACACCTGCGTATGCTCCCGCAGCTGATAGCCCGAATCGCAGCACAGGTCGCCGATTTGATACAGGGTGAAGAACTCGTACTGCTTCGGATTCAGAAAGTACAGATTGTCGAAATGGAACCGCTTTCGTTCGTGCAGCAAGATAAAACCTCCCGAATAGCGAACGGCGCGCCTTCACCGCCTCGGGCGCCGCCCGGAATGATCATCGTCAGGTCTTCTCCGGATGCGTATGGCCAGCGACGTCATCGACGAATGAACTCTATTAAAGCACAAAAACCCGCAAGGCGGCACCCTCTTTCCGGGGTCCGTCTTGCGGGTCTTGCGGGTCATGCGGGTTTCGCGGGATGCGATACGGCCGGCGCCGGTCGTCAGCCCTTCAGGATCGCCTCGATCCGCGCCAGCTCCTCCGCCGTGAGCGGCGGCGCTTCGAGCGCGCCGACGGCGTCCTCGATCTGGCCGACCTTGCTCGCGCCGATCAGCGCGGAAGTGACGCGGCCGCCGCGGAGCACCCAGGCAAGCGCGAGCTGCGACATTTTCTGGCCGCGGGCCTTGGCCAGCTCGTCCAGCCGGCGCACCTTCGCGAGGCGCTCCTCGGTCACGTGCTCCGGCCGCATGAAGACCGACGGGCCGGCCGCGCGCGAATCCGCCGCGATGCCGTTCAAATACCGGTCCGTCAGCATGCCGCCGGCGAGCGGCGAGAACGCGATCGTGCCGATGCCCTCCTCGGCCAGCACGTCCTGCAGCCCCTCCTCGATCCAGCGCGAGAACATCGAGTAGTTCGGCTGATGGATGAGGCACGGCGTGCCGAGCGACTTCAGGATGCGCGACGCTTCGCGGGTCTGCTCCGCCGAATAGTTGGACAGCCCGACGTACAGCGCCTTGCCCTGGCGGACGATGAGATCGAGCGCGGCCATCGTCTCCTCGAGCGGCGTGTCCGGATCAGGACGGTGGTGGTAGAAAATATCGACGTACGCCAGCCCCATCCGCTTCAGGCTCTGGTCGAGGCTCGCGACGAGGTTCTTCTTCGAGCCCCACTCGCCGTAAGGTCCCGGCCACATGTAATAGCCGGCCTTCGTGGAGATGATCAGCTCGTCCCGGTACGGCGCGAGGTCCTGCTTCAGCAGCGCGCCGAAATTCTCTTCGGCCGAGCCCGGGGGCGGGCCGTAATTGTTCGCGAGGTCGAAATGGGTGATGCCGAGGTCGAACGCCCGCCTCGCCATCGCGCGCTGCGTCTCCAGCGCGTTGATGCCGCCGAAGTTATGCCACAGCCCGAGCGAAATCGCGGGCAGGCGCAGGCCACTCCGGCCGGAGCGGTTGTATGTCATCGTGTCGTATCGGTTCGGTTCAGCCAAGTAGGTCATTGCCGTCTCCTCCTTATGGTGGGTTCTTGTCCATCTTAAAGGATGACGGGAGCCCGGCCAATGTCAGCAAGGCTGAAGAATATGGGATGAAGGCGGATTTACGGCGGCGGAAGAAACTGCTTCGGGGAAGAACCCTTCGTTTTTTTGAACATTTTCGAGAACAGCAGCGCGTCCTGGTAGCCGACCGAACGGGCCACCTCGCCGACGGTGTACGCCCCGCTTCCGAGCAGGCCGCACGCCTTGTCCATGCGGTAGTGAAGCAAATACTGCTGCGGCGGTATGCCGAGCGCCTCCTTGAACAGCACGGAGAAGTATTTGCGGTCCAGCCCGATATGCGCGGCCAGCTGGGTGACGGTAATGTTCTCGCCGTAGTGGGCATGGATGAAGTCGATGCTGCGGTGCACGTAGCCGTCCTGCTTGCGCAGCGGCGGCTTGGCCGCCTGCGCCGACGCCGGCGCCGCTTCCGTCAGCGCGAACATGAACTCGTACAGCAGGGCGGTGAGGCGCAGGCCGGCCGCTCCCCCTCGGGCCAGCACGCCGCACAGCGCGTCGTACAGTCCCGGCATCAGCTTCAGATCCATCGGAAACGCCGGACGCTCCGGGGACAGGCTCGTCTCCGCCAGCATCGCGCCCGCCTGCGCGCCTTGGAAGGCGATCCACGAATACGTCCACGGCGCCTCCCGGTCCGCCTCGTAATGCGTCACGATATGCGGGTAGATGAGGAACGCCTCGCCGGCCGACAGCCGGTGCGTCCGCTCCCCGACGGTGACCGTGCCGAACCCGTCGTGCACGAAATGGACCTTGTAGCATTCCCGGATGCCCGGGCCGACGGAATGCCCCGGCGGGCACTTCTCCTTCCCCCAGTACAGCAGTTGCAAATCGGGATCGGCACCGTAAGGCCGATCGGGATTGAATATCGAATGTCCCATGCGCGATGCCCGCCTCCTCGTTCGAACGCCGTTCGTCGCTCTTCTAGCCATCATAGCACAGAATCGCGCGCGCGAAGAATTCCGCGGGCGACGGTCCACGTTCAAGCCGCGGCGCCACGGCAAAAAGGAGGCCCGAAGGCCTCCAAACGAAATGCGGGCGCTTGTGGCGCCTGTGGCGACCGCGCGGCGATGCGAAGATGCGGCGAAAACCGCCAGACGGCAGGAGGCTTCGCCTTCAGTCCGCGAGCAGGTCCATGAACCGGTGAACGGGCATGGCGTCGAGCTCGCGCGCGTCGCCGCACAGCCGCACGATGCGCCGCGTCCGTTCTTCGTCGTACCGGGTCGCCAGGTTCGCTTCGAATTTGCGCTTCAGCAGCGGGACGGCTTCCTCCCTGCGGCGCTTGTGGCCGACCGGATATTCGGTGACCGCCTGCTCCGTCATGCTGCCGTCGCGGAAGAACACCTGCACGGCGTTCGCGATGGACCGCTTGTCGGGATCCAGGTAGTCGCGCGAGAACTGCGCGTTCTCCGTCACCTTCATCAAGCCGCGCAGCCGGTCGAGCCGGGGATCCGCCGCCGCTTCGTCCTCGTAGTCGTCGGCGGTCAGCCGGCCGTGCAGCAGCCCCACGGCGGTCATGTATTGGAGGCAGTGGTCGCGGTCGGCCGGGTTGTGCAGCGGGCCGGTCTTGTCGATGATGCGGATGGCCGACTCGTGCGTCGAGATGACGATCCGCGCGACGTCGTCCAGCCGGCCGGCCACCAGCGGGTGAAGCCGGATGGCGCTTTCCACCGCGGTCTGGGCGTGGAATTCGGCGGGGAAGGCGACCTTGAACAGGACGTTCTCCATCACGTACGAGCCGAACGGGCGCTCGAGCGTGACCGCGTTCCCCCGGAACAGCGCGTCGCTAAAGCCCCAGCCCTTGGCCGTGACGGCGGAGGGGTAGCCCATCTCCCCGCGCAGCGTCAGCAGCGCGAGCTGCACGGCGCGGCCGGCCGCGTCGCCGGCGGCCCACGACTTGCGCGAGCCCGTGTTCGGGGCGTGGCGGTAGACGCGCAGCGGATGCCCGTCGAGCCACGCGTGCGACAGCGCGCCGACGATATCGTCCCGCGTGCCGCCGAGCAGGCCGGTGATGACGGCGGCCGACGCCACCTTGACGAGGATGACGTGATCGAGCCCGACCCGGTTGAAGCTGTTGCTCAAGGCGAGCACGCCCTGAATCTCGTGCGCCTTGATCATCGCCGTCAGCACGTCGCGCATCGCGAGCGGCGGCTTGCCCGCGGCGTCGTTGCGCCGGCTGACGTAATCGGCGGCGGCGAGCACGGCGCCGAGATTGTCGGACGGGTGACCCCACTCCGCCGCCAGCCACGTATCGTTATAATCCAGCCAACGGATCATCGCGCCGATGTTGAACGCCGCCGTCACGGGATCGAGGCTGTAGGACGTCCCCGGCACCCGGACGCCGCCCTCCAGCTCCGCGCCGGGCACGACGGGACCGAGCAGCTTCGTGCAGGCCGGGTAATTCAGGGCCAGGATGCCGCAGCCCAGCGTATCCGTCAGGCACAAGCGCGCCGTCTCGTAGGCCGCCTCGCTGCGGACGCGGTAGTTCGCCGCGTAATCGGCGATGTCGACGAGCAGCTGGTCCGGCTCGGGCCTGACGTTCGTTTCGTAAGACATGATCGGATCGCCTCGCTTTCGTTCGCTTGCGTGCTAGCGCCGTTCGTGCAGGTCCGGCCAGGGCCTGGGCTCCGGCCCGTTGTAGGCGGCCGTCGGCCGGATGATCCGGTTGTTCCGGCGCTGCTCGAGAATATGGGCGGTCCAGCCGGAGAGCCGCGCGATGACGAAAATCGGCGTGAACATCGCGGTCGGAATGCCCATGAAACGGTACGCGGTCGCGCTGTAGAAATCCAGGTTCGGGAACAGCGACTTCTCCTCCCGCATCACGGCTTCGACCGCCTCGGACACGGAATAGAGATGGCCGTCCGGCGACCAGAAGGAGAGCGTCTCCGACCATTTCTTGATGATGTCGGAGCGCGGATCGGACACGCGGTACACCCGGTGGCCGAAGCCCATGATCAGCTGCTTCCCGGCCAGCCGCTCCCGCGTCGCCTCCGCCGCTTCCTCCGGCGTCTTGAACCGCTCGATCAGCTCCATCACGGCTTCGTTGGCGCCGCCGTGCAGGTTGCCGCGCAGCGTGCCGATCCCCGTCGCGACGCACGCGTGGAAGTTCGACAGCGTCGACGCCGTCACGCGCGCGGCGAACGTGGACGCGTTGAACTCGTGCTCCGCGTACAGCGTGAGCGAGACGTCGAACACGCGCCGGTCGCGGATCGAAGCGTGCCTGCCGTGCAGCAGGCGGAGAAAATGGCCCGCGACGGTGTAGTCTTCGTCGGCCGGAAGCGACTCTTCGGCCGGCGCGGCTTCGGCCGGCTCCGGCGCGCCGCGGCCGGCCCCGTCGGACGGCGAAGCGCCGAAGGGCGCGCCGGCTTCCGCGGCCTCGCCGTCGGCCGGCACGCTG
>NZ_JAGGDJ010000037.1 GCF_017652985.1 Paenibacillus artemisiicola | reverse complement strand
CTGCCCGGCCTGGCGGACGCGCTCCGCGAGGCCGGCGAGCACGCGCGGGGGCTTGCCGCGTTCGCGCTCGGCATGAACGGCGCGGCCGCCGCGCCGGCGGTGCCGGCGCTGATCGAGGCGCTCGGCGACGCGAGCGAATGGGTGCGCCGCAACGCCGCGGAGGCGCTCGGCATGATCGGCGAGCCGGCCGAGTTGACGGTGCCGGCGCTCGTCGCGCTCTTGACGGCGTCGGTCGAGGAGGAAGCGCAGGCCGAGGAGGGCGGCGCGGTCGCCAATCCGAACCAGTACGTCGCGAACCAAGACTACATCGCCAATAAGCTCGGCTACACGGCGGCGTTGTCGCTGCTGCGCATCGGCAGGCTGGGCGATCCCGCGCTGGTCGTCTCCGGCTTGCGGGCCGGCCTCGACAGCCGCGACCGCTATACCCGGGCGTACGCGTTCGAAGCGCTGACGGCGATTCGCACGCCGGAAGCGGTCGACTGGCTTATTCGCTGCTACCGTACCGCCCGGTGGTGTCCGGACACGCACAAGGCGAGCACGTTCTAAGCGCCGCTCCGGCGGCGGCGCCCCCTCATGCGCGGCCGGCTTGTTTCGGCCGCGCCAAGCGGAAGGCGCGCAAATCGCCCCGAGAACGCAAAAATTGAGCGTTGACCTGCCCCGGGTACGGGGTTATGCTAACCGTTGAAGCAGTTTACGAGCCGGTCCCTGCCGGCGCTCGGAAAATTCAACGGTTAGAGGTGACGATTTGAACGGTTCTTGGCGCAAACAATGGACGTCGGACGTGAAATTGAACGTGCTCGCGGGCATTACGGCCACGCTGGCCCTGATTCCGGACTCGCTGGCATTCTCGTTCATGGCGGGCGTCCCGCCGACGGTCGGCATTTACGCATCGATCTGCATCCTGCTCGTCATAACGTTTCTCGGCGGGCGGCCCGGCATGATCTCCGCCGCCGCGGGTTCGATGGCGGTGCTGATGCTGACGCTCGTGAAGGAGCACGGCATCGCCTACTTGTTCGCGGCGACGGTGCTGACGGGCGTCTTGCAATATTTGATGGGCGTCTTCAAGCTCGGCAAGCTGGTGAACTACGTGCCGAAACCGGTGCTGACGGGCTTCGTCAACGCCCTGGCGATTCTGATCTTCATGTCGCAGCTGCGGTATTTCGATCACGCGAACTGGACCATGTACGCGCTGGCGGCCGCGGCGCTGCTCATCATCTACGTGCTGCCGCGCTTCTTTAAAGCCGTGCCGTCGCCGCTCGCGGCCGTCGTCCTGCTGACGATCGCCGTCTGGGCGTTCGGCATTCACGACGTGAACCGGATCGGCGACATCGCGGCGATCGACGTGTCGCTGCCGTCGTTCCTGCTGCCGGACGTGCCGTTCACGTGGGAGACGCTGGGCATCATTTTGCCGTATTCGCTGTCGCTGGCCGTCGTCGGCTTCACGGAGACGATGCTGACGCAGAATTTGCTCGACGAGACGACGGGGGAGCGGACGGACAAGAACCGCGAGATGCGCGGCCAAGGCATCGCGAACTTCGTCGCCGGCTTCTTCGGCGGCATGGCCGGCTGCGCCCTCGTGGCGGAATCCGTGCTGAACGTGCGCATGGGGGGCCGGAACCGGTTGTCCACGCTCGTCGCCGCGCTGTTCCTGCTGCTGCTCGTCGTCGTGCTGGGCGATCTGCTGTCGCTCGTGCCGATGGCCGCGCTCGTCGGCATCATGCTGATGGTGTGCGCGGCGATCTTCGATTGGAAGTCGATCTTCAAGGTGCGCGACGTGCCCGTAGCGGAAACCGCGGTCATGGTCCTTACCGTCGCGGCGGTCGTCGTGACGCATGACCTGGCGGTCGGCGTCATCGTCGGCGTCGTCGCGAGCGGCATCTTCACGCTGATACTGCGCCGATCCCGGAGACGGGAGCGGAACCGCGCGATCGAAGGGTAGGGATGCGGATGCCGGGCGGCGGCCTTTACGAGACGCGGTGGCGGACGAACGGAGATTACCGTCCGAAAATCGTCGCGTACTATTATAAGCAGTGGGACGACTTTCACATGGCGTTCCATACGCACGACTGGACGGAATTCATGTACGTCCTCTCCGGAACGTGCACGGTCGAGACGCCCGGCGGCGCGATGGCGATGCGCAAGGGCGATCTCATCCTGCTGGATGCGGGGGTGTCCCACAAGCTGATCGTCGGCAAGGACAGTCCGTGCCGGATGCTGAACGTCGAATTCTCGTTCAAGCCCTGCGACGGCATATTTCCGTCCATGAAGCAGCTGGCCGACAGCGACGCCGGATTCGCGGCGTTCTTGGCGCGCGGGCTCGGCACGATCGTGCTGCGGGATTCCGCGGACGTGCAGCAGATTCTGAAGAGCCTCGTGCTGGAGCTCGATATCGTCGGCGCGGGCGTGGGCAAGGAGAACATGACGAACCTGCTCATCTCCCAGCTGCTCCTCCGCGTCGCGCGCTTGACGGCGGAAGGCGCCGAGGACGGCCCGGACCGGCAGATTCACCGCTACGTCCGCATCGCGGCGGAGTACATCCACCAGCATTACGACTGCGACATTCAGGCGAAGGACATCGCGGCGGCGGTCAATCTGCACCCGGTCTACCTGCAGCGGATTTTCAAGGCGAACATGGGCGTGTCCCTAACGGAATACTTGGCGGAGCTGCGCGTGGAGAAAGCGAAGATGCTGCTGGCCCGCACCGACGTGCCGATCATCGATATCGCCGATTACGTCGGCTTGAACAGCCGCCAATATTTCAGCATGCTGTTCAAAAAGATGACCGGCCTGTCGCCAGCCGCGTACCGCAAGTCGCAAGCGTCCATTCAAGCGTTCTCCGGAGAGCCCGAAGCCGGGAGCACCGGAAGTTGAGATAGTTGACATCCCGCCCGCAAACCCGTTGCAAATGTGGAAACGCCTTCTTTTCTTGCCTGCTACAATGAGGGTAGTGAGATTCACCACCCCCAAACGGCGAAGAGGAGGCTTTTTTCATGTCTTTTAAAGTAGCGTTTGTCGGCGCGGGCAGCATCGGATTTACGCGCGGCTTGATGCGCGATTTGCTCGCGGTGCCGGAGTTCAAGGATATTCAAGTTGCGTTTACAGACATTAACGCGCATAATCTCGACATGGTGACGCAGCTCGTCCAGCGGGATATTAACGAGAACGGCTTGTCCATCGAGATTCAGGCGACGACGGACCGGCGCGAAGCGCTGAAGGACGCGCGGTATGTGTTCTGCGTCGTGCGGATCGGCGGTCTGGAAGCGTTCCAGCATGACGTCGACATTCCGCTCAAGTACGGCGTCGACCAATGCGTCGGCGACACGCTGTGCGCCGGGGGCATCATGTACGGCCAGCGCGGCATCGCGGCGATGCTCGAGATCTGCAAGGACATCCGCGAAGTGGCCGAGCCGAATGCGCTGCTGCTCAACTACGCCAATCCGATGGCCATGCTGACGTGGGCCTGCAACAAGTACGGCGGCGTCCGCACGATCGGCCTGTGCCACGGCGTGCAGGGCGGCCATCACCAGATCGCGCGCGCCCTCGGCCTCGAGAAGAAGGACGTCGACATCATCTGCGCGGGCATCAACCACCAGACATGGTACGTGTCCGTCAAGACGAACGGCGTCGATCGCACCGGCGACCTGCTGGAAGCGTTCGAGAATCATCCGGAATTCAAACAGACGGAGAAGGTGCGCATCGACATGCTGCGCCGGTTCGGCTACTATTCCACGGAATCGAACGGCCACTTAAGCGAATACGTGCCGTGGTACCGCAAGCGTCCGGACGAGATCAAAGACTGGATCGACCTCGGCAGCTGGATCAACGGCGAGACCGGCGGCTACCTGCGCGTCTGCACGGAGGGCCGCAACTGGTTCGAGACGGATTTCCCGAACTGGATGAAGTCCGACCCGTACGTCTACTCGGCCGAGAAGCGCGGCGAAGAGCACGGTTCCTACATTATCGAAGGGCTGGAAACCGGCCGCGTCTATCGCGGGCACTTCAACGTCGTGAATAACGGCGTCATTACGAACCTGCCGGATGACGCCATCATCGAAGCGCCGGGCTACGTCGACCGCAACGGCATCAACATGCCGGTCGTCGGGGACCTGCCGCTCGGCTGCGCCGCCGTGTGCAACGTCAGCATCTCCGTCCAGCGGCTGGCCGTGGAAGCCGCCGTTCGCGGCGACGACAAGCTGCTGCGCCAGGCGATGATGATGGATCCGCTCGTAGGCGCGGTCTGCAATCCGAAGGAGATCTGGCAGATGGTCGACGAGATGCTGGTCGCGCAGGCGAAATGGCTGCCGCAGTATACGGCCGCGATCGAAGCGGCGGAACAGCGGCTGGCGTCGGGCGACCGCGTCCCGACGCGCGAAGGGTACCAAGGGGCGGCGCGCCTCAAGACCAAGACGGTCGAAGAGCTGATGCAGGACCGCGAAGCGGCGACCCGCAATGCCGGCGAGTCCGACAAGGCGAAGGAACGTCCGGCAGCCGCGCACTGAAATCGTACCTCCTAACCAAAAGGCTCCGCACGCTACGGTGGGTAACACCGGGCATGCGGAGCCTTTTTACCATAAGCGGCGGATTAACGTTTCGGATAAAGGGCATAATCGACCGAAGTCGGCACATCGATCAGAATGAGACGCAGCGGCGCGTCGGGCTTGGCGGAGAGGACGATCTCGTCCGAGCGGTCCGCCCGCACGAGGACGAAATCCTTGTGCTTAACGTCGGTCCGGTTGTCCGGCTGTCCTTCGTAGGACCATGTGCCGTCGCCGCGAATGGCAAGCGCCGTCAGCGTGCGGCCATCCTCGACCGAATGACGATATACGGCGCCCGGCGCGAGCTCGACGTCCCACATGCGGGCGTCGGCGACGATGGCGATCGGCGAGCCTTCGCCGATGACGGTTTTCTGCGTGAAGCCTTCGCCCGCGCGAATCGGGAAATCCTCATGCTCGTACTGATGATAGGTCGGCGTCGTTTTGAGCGCTTCTTGGATCGACGGCTCGAACCAGATTTGGAAGCCTTCCATGTCCGGGCCGATGAAGCGTTCTTCGTGGCTGACGCCGGAGCCGGTTTGCATGAGCTGCACCCCGCCGGCGCCGATGGAGCTCTTCGTGCCGAGCGTATCGCCGTGCTCCGCTTTGCCGGCCACGACGTACGTCATGATTTCGAAGGCTTGATGCGGATGAAGCGGAATATAGCCGTCGTTTTGGGCATGCGCCCAAGCCCAGTAGAACAGCGTGCTGACCCGTTTCACGACGGAGCCTTCGCCGGAGAAGCCGATCGGCTTCTGCTCGGTGATTTTCCCGCCGTCGAAAGCGCCTTTCGCCTGTAAAGTCGGACCGTATACGAGCGTTTGCATGTTGCATGCCTCCTGTTTGTTGTGGCTTTCGTCCATCGCGTTTGTTTGCGTTAATTTTTAAGGAATCGCGTATTCGCCGGGCCCGACGAGCGCGACGCCGATGGCGACGGCGATTAGAATGACGTTATATTCCATGCCGTTCTGCCTGACCCAGTAGCCGTGCCGGAAGTGGATGGACGCGATCGCGCCGAGCATCGTCAGCACGATGAGCACGGCGGCGACGACCACCCATAAGCCGAGCGCGAACAGCAGGCCGCCGAACAGTTCGGCCAATCCCGCCAGCAGCGCGATCGCGAGTCCGGGCTTTAAGCCAATGGAACTCATCCAGCCGCCGGTGCTCTTCAGGCCGTAGCCCCCGAACCACCCGAACAGCTTCTGCGTGCCGTGTCCGGCCAGCGTCAACCCGACCGCCAGCCGAATGATCAATAATCCAAGCGCGATACCGATTGCGATCTCCTCCGAGGGGATGCGCGCATCCCGAATGTTTTCGTGTCCGTTCATGCTGCCGGCCGTTCTCGCTTCTCAATGCCGGCGGGCGATCGCTACGTAAAACTGTTCTGCGCGGCGATCCCCAACTTTTTTAGCAGTTCGATCGCTTGGCGCTGTTCGTCCGGCGTCAGGCCGTGCACCGCTTTCGCGATCGCCTCGGTATGGGGCGGGAACGCTTCTTCGATGAACCGTTTCCCTTCCTCCGTGATTTCCGCGAACGTGACGCGCCGGTCGGTCGGGCACGCTTTCCGCTTGGCGAGCCCCTTGTCGGCCAGCTTGTCGATCACGTACGTAATATTGCCGCTCGTCATAAGGATCTTCTCGCCGATTTGCTGCAGAGGCTGCTCCCCTTTATGGTACAACAGCTCCAGAACTGCGAATTCCGTCGGGTTCAGCCCGCGTTTGCGGATATCCTGATGCACGTGGGCGGTGACCCATTGATGCGCCCGGGAAAGCGTAATAAACAACCGGAGTTCGTTCTCTCGGTCGGTTGCCGTCATGTGATGCCACCTCGCTCGCTTCGTTTTCTCAATATTCATTATCTTTATTTAAAGATAAATCTTTTCGGTCGAAAAGTCAAGCCGGTTCGCGGGGGGAGGCTATCGTTCATTCAAAGCGAGTCAGCGTCATCCGGAAGTCTCGGGCCGGGGGGATTCGCCGACCAACCGATGCAGCGGATATATTAATGAAGAAACGGGTAAAAGAAAGCATGACCGCGTGTGCGAATGCGGCTCGAAAGCAGGCAAAAACGTTGTCTCGTAGATGAAGGCGCTGCGGCAGCGACGATATCACGGAAGAAAGCGAAGGACAGGATGAACCGCGGGACGCTGCAGAGGATGGTTCTAACGAGAAGAGTAAGAGGAGGAGAGAATAGCGATTGCAGACGATTCGAACCGCATGGTCGGCGGCGCAGCGTGTATCTTAGAATCGGGGATTTCTGCCGAAACGGATAAAATCCGCGGGCCGGGCCTGACATTACCAGGAAAACGAATTTTTTTCTTCATTATATATAGGAAAACAAGAAGACCGGAGCGTTCTATTCGCGCACCCCGGCCATATCCCTTATCGAAACCGTGGGCTTTATTTCTTCGGCGCGGCTCGTCCTTGCTGAACGTCGAGCGGAGCCGGTACATCGTTGCCGCCGGCGAATTGATGCTTCACGAGCTGGTTGAAGGAGGCAAGCCACGGCTTCAGCGAACGGCCGGCCCAAGCTTCCTGGGCGTACTGCACCAAGTGGTTGTTGAATTCCTTGTTCGCCGAGATATGCACTTCCTGCACTTCGGGCGCCAGCTTGCGGATATGGATCGCGATCGTCTGCTTCAGCTCGCCGGACAACTGGTTATGGTCGTTGACGGTGAAGTAGGAGTTATAAGGCGTCGCGATCCGCTGGTTATTCCAATAGGGGCTGCCCGTATCGTTATTGTACACGCCCTCGGTCGAGCCGGTGTTATCCTGCTCGCGCTTGCCTCCGGCACGGTGCGTGTGCGTCGCGGTCCAATCGGTCGTGATGCCGACGTAGGCGTTCTTGTCCGTCAGCATGACAAGCGCGCCCGCCACGCCGTTGATATTGGAGACGTCGTTGGACAGCAGGGAGCTGTATTCGAACCAGGCGTTGTCGTGCTGGCCCGGCATGCTGCTCATCGAGCCGTACATGCGGCTGCCCAGCATCTTCGGATCCCCTTTGTTCTGACTGCCGTAGTCGTAGGTGCTGTTCTGTACATAGCGTTGATAATTGCAGCCGCCGATGACGGCGAGGCATAACGCCGCGGCGGCCAGCAGGGTCATGAATCGTGCTTGCTTCTTCATCAAAAGGTCGCTCCTTTCGTCAGCCTATCCTTAGAATGGGCGACGAAACTTCAAATATGCATGGGGGAGCGATACATAAAGAACCATGGTTTAGGCACACAATGAAGGATAGACATGGAGCCTCAATACCGTGAATTGGCAAGGGGAAAAACGCCGAAAATCAAGGATTTTCAGGCTATGAGAACATTTTGTGAACATCTCTGGGAAGATTGACAAAAAGCACCTGCAACTTTATATTTATTAAAGTGATTAGATTGCGGAAGTTGTCTAAACATCAGGATTTGCAAGCAGCAGAGCCGCTTTTTGCACCGTCTACGGCTGCTGTCAAAACGTAAAAAGTGGGGTTGATTGATGATGAATCGGTGGCACGTTCTAAAACGGCTATTGCCGCTTCTGGCCGGAATGGTGTTGCTGCTGTCAGCTTGCGGACGAGCTGACCTGTCGACGCTGAGACCGCAAGGGCCGGTAGCCGAAGAACAGTTCGGACTAATGAAACTTACGATCACGATCATGGTTATCGTCGTTCTGGTCGTATTTGCAATCGCTGGATACGTAATTCTTCGTTATCGCCGCCGCCCGGGGGATAAGTCGATCCCGGTTCAAGTGGAAGGCAATCACAAGCTGGAGATTATCTGGACGGTTATTCCGATTGTGCTCCTGATCATTATCGGGATTCCAACGGTCAATTCGGTATTCGGTCTGGCTAAAGACTACACGAAAGACCCGAATGCCATTCAAATTAACGTAACCGCGCACCAATACTGGTGGGAATTCGAATATCCGAAGCTCGGCGTCAAAACCGCCCAAGAGCTCTTGATTCCGGAAGGCACGATCATCTCGGTGGAAGCGAAGACGGCGGACGTTCTTCACTCCTTCTGGATTCCGTCCCTGGCCGGCAAGACCGACACGAACCCGGGCGGAAACGTTAACACGATGTACTTCAAAGCCGACCATACCGGCGTATTCCTCGGCAAGTGCGCAGAGCTTTGCGGTCCTTCGCACTCCCTGATGGATTTCAAAGTGAAAGTCGTGGACAAAGCTTCGTTCGATCGCTGGGTAGCGGCAATGAAAAATCCGGTTGCGCTTCCGCAAGATCAAGAAGTCGCGGACTTGCTCAATAAACAATGTCTGTCCTGCCACGCCATCGGCGGCAACGGCGGACCTGCGTTCCCAAACCTGACGGGCATCGGCGGTCGCCAAACGGTAGCCGGCATCCTGGTCAACACGGACGACCCGAAATACAAAAACGAAGGCACGGTCGAGCATAACCTCGAAAAGTGGATCTCGGATCCGCAAGCGGTTAAACCAGGCACGCTCATGCCGAAGGTCGATCTGACCCAGGATCAAGTGAAAGCCATCGCTAAGTACTTGGCGGGATTGAAACTAGACTATTAAACAGTGACGGAATGAAGGAGGTACCTACTTTGGCTCACGCACATACGGTTAAACGGTATAGCGGCCTGATGGACTGGCTAACGACCGTTGACCATAAAAAGATCGGCATTCTGTACTTGATCGCCGGCGGCTTCTTCTTCCTCGTCGGCGGCCTGGAAGCGCTGATGATCCGGATTCAATTATGGAAACCGCTCAACGATTTCGTAGCGGCGCATACGTTTAACGAATTGCTGACGATGCACGGTACGACCATGATCTTCCTCGCGGCGATGCCGATCATCTTCGCGCTGATGAACGCGATCGTGCCGCTACAGATCGGCGCGCGCGACGTCGCGTTCCCGTTCGTCAACGCCATCGGCTTCTGGACGTTCTTCGCGGGCGGCGTCCTGCTGAACGTCAGCTGGTTCGCCGGCGGAGCGCCGGATGCGGGCTGGACGTCGTACGCGCCGCTCGCCACGCCGACATTCAGCGGCGGACACGGCGTCGACTACTACGTCATCGGTCTTCAAATCGCCGGTATCGGAACCTTGGTCGGCGGCATCAACTTCCTGGCCACGATCATCAACATGCGCGCGCCGGGCATGAGCTTCATGCGGATGCCGATGTTTACCTGGACGGCGTTCATTACTTCCGCGCTGATCCTGTTCGCTTTCCCTGCGCTGACGGTAGGTCTGGTCGCGATGATGTTCGATCGGCTGTTCGGCGGCAACTTCTTCGAACCGACTAACGGCGGCAACGCCGTTCTCTGGGAGCATATCTTCTGGATTTTCGGACATCCTGAGGTATACATCCTGATCCTTCCGGCCTTCGGCGTCATCTCCGAAGTCATCAGCACGTTCTCGCGCAAACGGTTGTTCGGTTACAGCTCCATGGTCTTCGCAACGGTGCTGATCGGCTTCTTGGGCTTCATGGTATGGGCGCACCATATGTTCACGACGGGCCTCGGGCCGGTCGCGAACGCGCTGTTCTCCATCGCCACGATGCTGATCGCCGTGCCGACGGGGATCAAAATCTTCAACTGGCTGTTCACGATGTGGGGCGGTTCCATCCGGTTTACGACCGCCAACCTGTTCGCCGTCGGCTTCGTTCCGACGTTCGTCATGGGCGGCGTTACCGGCGTCATGCTCGCTGCCGCACCGGCGGACTTCCAGTATCACGATTCCTACTTCGTCGTTGCCCACTTCCACTACGTAATCGTAGGCGGCTTGATTCTGGGCTTGTTCTCCGGCCTGTTCTACTGGTGGCCGAAAATGTTCGGCCGCGTGCTGAACGAAGGGCTCGGCAAGCTTTGCTTCTGGACCTTCTTCATCGGCTTCCACCTGACGTTCTTCGTGCAGCACTTCCTCGGCCTGATGGGGATGCCGCGCCGCGTATGGACGTATCTGGACGGCCAAGGCTTCAATAACTTGAATATGATCAGTACGATCGGGGCGTTCCTGATGGGCCTCGGCACGATCTTCTTCCTGCTGAACATCGTCATCACGTCGCTCAAGCCGCGCAACGCGGTGAACGATCCGTGGGAAGACGGCCGCACGCTGGAATGGTCGATTCCGTCCCCGGCTCCGGAGTACAACTTCGCGCAGACGCCGCTGGTTCGCGGTTACGACGCATTCTGGAAAGAAAAGATGGACGGCAAGAAGGAAATGCTGCCGGCCGAGCCGCTTGGCTCGATCCACATGCCATCGCCTTCGATTCTTCCGCTCATCATGGCAGTCGGCCTGTTTATCGCCGGTCTGGGCTTCATGTACGGCAAAGGCGATTACGGCGACGGCTTCAAGGCGTTCCTGTTCAATAACCATATCGTAGCGATTCTCGGCTTGGCGATTACGCTGGCCTGCATGTTCCTGCGTTCGGTTTACGACGATCATGGCTTCCATATCGAACCGGATGAAATTACTGGGGATAAGGGGGTAAAAGCATGAGCGCACATTCGCACGTAGACGGCAAATTGCCGCACGAGCCCGAGAAAGCGACGCTCGAGGCGCGCAACAAGGTACTCGGCTTCTGGCTGTTCCTTGGCGCCGAAACCGTATTGTTCGGTACGCTCTTCTCCGCGTTCCTTGCGCTTCGCCATCAAGTCGGCGACGGCAACCCGACTTCGCAAGAGCTGTTCGAGCTTTCCATTACGGCTTGGGCGACGTTCATTCTCCTTACGTCTTCCTTGACGAGCGTGTTCGCGATTCAGGCGATGCACATGAACAAAGTGAAGGCGATGATTACGTGGCTGGTCGTCACGATTCTGCTCGGCGCGGCATTCCTCGGTCTCGAGGTATACGAGTTCGCGAACTACGTGGATGAAGGCCACAAGTTCTCGACTAGCGCGTTCAGTACGTCCTTCTATACGCTAGTCGGCTTCCACGGCGCGCACGTCTTGTTCGGGGTTCTCTGGATCCTGCTTCTGATCCTGCAGATCTTCAAAAAAGGCTTGACGGTGGTAACGGCTCCGAAGATATATGTAGCCGGTATTTACTGGCACTTTATCGACGTCGTGTGGGTATTCATCTTCACCGTCGTGTATTTGATGGGAAAGGTGGGCTAAAGAATGTCCGAACAACATTCCGCAGTCGAAGAGCAAAAGCATCACAAACACGAAGGTCCAAAGAAACACATCGTCGCGTTCATCATGTCCATCCTTCTGACAATCATCGCGTTCGCGATGGTTGCGGCGGGCGAAATCAATACCACGTTCATCTATATGTTCCTGGTTCTTATGGCTGGCATCCAGGTCTTCGTCCAAATGGGCTTCTGGATGCACATGAAGGATCGCGGTCACGCGTTCCCGATTATCGGCATTCTGATGGGTGTGTTCGTCGTATTCACGATTGTCATCATGGCCGAATACTGGGCTTGGTGGTAAAACGTCCATAAATTGAAGAGGGGGAGGTCCTTGCCGACCCCTCTTTTGTTGTAAATGAGTGTTGCCTTGGAAAGGGGTACCAACATGCTCGGATTGCAATATTTCAGCTTTGAAGAGTTGTGGAGCCCATGGTTTTTCTTCTTGATGACAGCGTTAGTCATCCTTTATTTCTACTTAGCTGGACCTTGGAAGGAAAAGCATGCGCCGTCGGAGCCGAAAGTCACCGGCGTACAGAAGACGTTGTTCGTGTCGGGCATGGTGTGTTATTACATGGCCCAAGGCGGACCGCTCGAGCTGCTAGGCCATTTGATGTTTACGTTCCATATGGTCGACATGTCGTTATCGTATTTGATCGCGCCCCCGCTGCTGCTGCTCGGCATTCCCGCGTTTATTTGGCGCCGGGCGTTCCGGGCGTCCTTCTGGTCCAAGCTGGATTGGGCGATGCATCCGATCTTCACGCTCGTGCTGTTTAATATGCTGTTCTCGCTCTACCACGTCCCGGTGGTGCATGATTACGTTATGACGCATTTCACCGTGCATCGAATCTACTATTTGGTATTGCTTGTCACTTCGTTTATGATGTGGTGGCAGATCGCTTGTCCGGTGCCGGAATGGCATCGCTTGACGGACGTGCGGAAAATGGCTTATATCTTCGCGAACGGGTTGCTGCTTACGCCGGCCTGCGCGCTCATTATCTTCTCGGGTCAGTCCATGTACGCGACGTACAACGATCCGGCAGTGTGGGCGAAAGCCATGGGCTATTGCGTAGCGGGCGATCCGACGATTCTATTGTCGAAGTTTTCCGGCCCCAGCTTCTTCAATCTATTGTCCCCGAAGGACGATCAACAGCTTGGCGGCGTCATTATGAAGCTCGTTCAAGAAGTCATGTACGGCTGCATCCTGGCCTATGTCTTCTTTCAATGGTATAAAAAAGAGCACGGAGATTCGGCGGATGACGAAATTCCCGACAACGGCGCTTTGAATTAAACGCATATTTGTGCAGAAACGGACGGGATGCATCTTGTCAAAGTACGATATTTTGCCTACAATCAGTACCTCTTTCATCGTCATCAGCGCGATTCTGGTCGCGATCGGCTGGAATCTCGCCATCAAACGCAAACTGGAAGCGCATAAGAAAGTGATGCTTGCCGGCGCCGTCTCCGCGCTGCTTTTCTTCCTGATTTATATGTCTCGCACGGTGTTCGTCGGCAACACCGACTGGGGCGGCTCGGACGAAATGAAGCCGTATTATCTGACGTTTCTCTTCTTTCATATCGTTCTCGCGACGGTCGGCGCGATCTTCGGCATCACGACCTTAACGCTCGCATTCCGCAAGAGCTTCAACAAGCACCGAAAATGGGGACGGATCACATCGGTCGTCTGGTTTTTCACGGCCATTACGGGCGTCATCGTCTATGTGCTGCTCTATCTGATGTACCCGGGCGGCCATACGAAGCCGGTGCTGGACGTGCTGTTCGGCGGCTAATCCGCAATAGACAACGCCATCGCGTAACTAGCGGTAAATCTCCTTGTGAGGTTTACCGCTTTTTTGTACAATAAATGTTAGTTAGCAACATCTCTTGTTTGTTTCGAACAGGGAGGGAGAGCCGATGCTGCTGCACGGCAAGCGGTACACGAGAAGGGAAATCGAGGCGCGCGTGGGAAGGATCGAGCAGATCGGCGGCATTCGAAAAATGACGCTGGCGGAGGGGAACGAGTCGGGAACGTCGATCCTCGCGGTGCGGACCGGTGCGGGACTCGCGTACGACGTCACGCCGGATAAGGGGCTGGATATATCGGCGGCTTCGTTCGCGGGCGAATCGCTAACCTGGCAGTCGGCGAACGGCGACGCGCATCCGTCCTACTATGACGATCACGGAACCGGCTGGCTGCGAACGGCCGCCGGCGGGCTGTTCATGAGCTGCGGCTTGATCAGCGCGGGATCGCCGAGCACCGTGGACGGCGTCGCCTATGGACAGCACGGCCGCGCGCATCATACGCCGGCGAAGCAGGTGGCCGCGGAAGCCGTCTGGGTCGGCGACGAGCTGGAGCTCCGCGTACGAGGGGTCGTGGAGGAGACGTCGATATTCGGCGGTCACTTGCGCCTGCGGCGCGAGATTCGGAGCCGCCTCGGCGAGAACGCGATCGAAATCCGCGACGAGGTGGAGAACGCCGGCTTCCGGCCTTGTCCGCATATGATGCTGTACCATTTCAATTTCGGGTATCCGCTCCTGACGGAGGCGACGCGGATCGCGTTTCCGGGCAGTCGCGTTACGCCGCGGGATCCGAATGTCCCGCTTGACGGGTACGATCGGTGGGAAGCGCCGTCGCCGGAGTACGAGGAACGCGTCTATTATCACGAGCTGCCGAAGACGGCGGACGGCCGGGCGGAGGTCGCGCTGCATCAGCCGCAGTTTCCGCTTGGCGCAGGGCGATCGGCGCCCGTGACCGTCAGGCTGGCGTGGAAGACGGACACGCTGGCGCGCCTCGTGCAGTGGAAGATGCCGGGGGCGGGCGTGCATGCGCTCGGCATCGAGCCGGCGAACTGCGGCGTGGAAGGCATGGCGGTCGAACGGGAACGCGGCACGCTGCGATTAATGGAACCGGGCGAGACCGCGCGCTACGAATTGAAGCTGTCGATCGAATGACGATCGGCGAGGAGGATAGGCAATGAGCTTGAACGATAGGCAGCGGCAGCTGCTCGGCATGCTGGAGAGCGCCGGCGAAGTGAAGGTCGGCGGGTTGAAGGAGCATTTCGGCGTGACGGAGATGACGATCCGCCGGGATCTCGAGAAGCTGGAGCAGGCCGGCTACGTGAAACGGACGTTCGGCGGCGCGATCTTGGCGTCGAAGGACGTCGCGATCGGCGACCGGACCGGCGTAATGACCGACGAGAAGCAGGCCGTCGGCCGCGCCGCCGCGTCGCTGGTGAAGGAGAACGAAGCCGTCTTCATCGACGGC
This sequence comes from Paenibacillus artemisiicola, assembly GCF_017652985.1. Classification (GTDB taxonomy): domain Bacteria; phylum Bacillota; class Bacilli; order Paenibacillales; family Paenibacillaceae; genus Paenibacillus_Z; species Paenibacillus_Z artemisiicola. The sequence continues at coordinate 42,116 of NZ_JAGGDJ010000037.1, read as the reverse complement.
GGAACGACGACGCTCTACGTGGCTCGCTACTTGAAGGCGGAGCAGAACGGCACGGTCGTGACGAACGCGCTCAATATCGCGATGGAGCTGCTGGAGCGGAGGATCACGACGGTGGTGACCGGGGGAATGGCGCTCGAGGCCACGTCGACGCTGGTCGGGCCGGGAACGGTCGAGGCGATCGGCAAAATGGCGTTCGACCGCGTGTTTCTCGGCGCGACCGGACTGACGGCGAAGCACGGCTTCAGCAATTCCAATCTGTACGAGGCCGAGATCAAGCGGATGGCGATCGCGCAGGCGGCGGAGGTGAACGTCGTCCTCGACCATACGAAGTACGGGGCGAAGGAGCTGTTCTCGTTTGCCGCGCTCGGCGAAGCGCACCGGATCATCGCCGACGCGCAGCCGGACGGGGAACTGCTGCAGGCTTGCCGGGACCAGGGCGTCGAGATATGGGTCGCCAGCCACCATGTTTGAATCGAACGTTTGAATAGACAGATTCCAACTCGTGAATTAAGATAATGTTATAAACGAACATTGTTTGTTCTAACGGAACTGAGGGAGATGGATGCGGATGTCGGTCAAACCAAGGCTTAACCGGATGTTCAGCGAGCAGGGGAAATGTTTCGACGTGGCGGTGGATCACGGGTTTTTCAACGAAATCTCGTTCTTGAACGGCATCGAAAACATGCGGGAGGCCGTGCGCGCGATCGTGGAGGCGAACCCGGACTGCATCCAGCTGAGCATCGGGCAGGCGAAATGGCTGCAGGAGGTGCCGGGCAAGCGGAAGCCGGGGCTCGTGCTGCGCACGGACGCCGCGAATATCTACGGCACGGAGCTGCCGAGCTTCCTGTTCAGCGAGCTGATCGACCGAGCGATCGAGAAGGCCGTAGCGCTCGACGCCGTCGCGGTATGCGTCAACCTGCTGCTGCTGCCGAACCAGCCGGAGCTGCATCGCCAATGCGTGCGCAACATCTCGCTGCTGAAGAGCGAATGCGAGAAATACGGCATGCCGCTCATGGTGGAGCCGCTCGTCATGCTGCCGAACGAAGCGAAGGGCGGGTACATGGTTGACGGGGACATCCGCAAAATCATGCCGCTCGTACGTCAGGGCGTCGAGCTGGGCGCCGACGTCATCAAGGCGGATCCGTGCGACGACGTGTCGGAGTACCATCGCGTGATCGAGGTCGCGTCCGGCGTGCCGGTGCTCGTGCGCGGGGGCGGCCGGGCAAGCGACGAAGAGATCGTCGCCCGGACGGTCGAATTGATGCGGCAAGGCGCTTCCGGCATCGTGTACGGCCGTAACGTCATCCAGCACCCGGATCCTGCGGGCATGACGAACGCACTCATGGCGATCGTGCACCACGGCGCGCCGGCGGAACAGGCGCTGGCGATGCTGGCCGGCGGGGAGGCGCGGTAGCCATGAGCAAACGAATGATCCGTTTCGGGGTTATCGGCTGCGGCTTGATGGGTAAAGAATTCGCAAGCGCCGCCGCCAGATGGCTGCATCTCGAAGGCGTCGGCTTCGAGCCTCGCATCGTGGCGGTGTGCGACGCGAATCCCGCGGCGACGGAATGGTTCACGCGCCAGGTGCCGAGCGTGGAGCGCGCGTACGGCGACTACAAGGAGCTGCTTGCGGACGACGCGGTCGAAGCGGTCTACTGCGCGGTGCCGCATCACCTGCACGCGCAGCTCTACGTCGACATCATCGAAGCCGGCAAGCATCTGCTCGGCGAGAAGCCGTTCGGCATCGACGCGGCCGCGAACGCGCGCATCGGCGCCGCGCTGGCGGCCCATCCCGGCGTCGTCGTGCGCTGCTCGTCGGAATTTCCGTTTTACCCCGGCGCGCAGCAGGTCGTTCAGTGGGTGAACGAAGGCCGGTTCGGCCGCATCATCGAGGTGGAGGCCGGCTTCTGGCATGCCAGCGACCTCGATCCGGCGAAGCCGATCAACTGGAAGCGCCGCATCGCGACGAACGGCGAATACGGCTGCATGGGCGATCTCGGCATGCACGTGCTGCATCTGCCGCTGCGCTTTGGCTGGCGGCCGGCGAACGTGCGCGCGCTGCTGAGCAAAATCGTGCCGGAACGCCCGGACGGCAAAGGCGGCACCGTGCCGTGCGAGACGTGGGACAACGCGATTCTCGCTTGCGACGTCCGGACGGAGGACCAGCGGTTCCCGATGGTGCTCTCGACGAAGCGGATCGCGCCGGGGCATGCCAACACGTGGTTCATTCGCATCCAGGGCACGGAGCTGTCGGCGGAATTCAGCACGAAGCATCCGAAGCAGGTGGCGTCCCTGCCGTATTCGCCGGGCCGGCCGCAGGCATGGCATATCGTCGACGCGCCGTATAAGTCGGCGTACGGCACGATTACCGGCGGCATCTTCGAATTCGGCTTCTCCGACTCCATCCTGCAAATGTGGGCGGCGTTCTGCGACGAGCTGGCCCACGGCGCGGACGGCATGTCGCAGCCGTTCCGCTGCGCGACGCCGGAGGAAGCGCTCGGCAGCCACCGCGTCTTCACGGCGGCGCTGGCCTCGGAGCGCGACGGCAGTACCGTGGCGATCGATTGGGGGAATTGACCGTGAGCGGAACGGCTAGGCGCGGAGCGGCCGAGGTCGTCGTCGCGGGGCATATTTGCCTGGACGTCATTCCGGCGATGCCGGAGATGAAGGACGGGATGGGGACGATGCTCGTCCCGGGCAAGCTGGTCGACATCGGCTCGGCGCGCATCGCCGCCGGAGGCGCCGTCTCCAACACGGGGCTCGCGCTGCACCGGCTCGGCGTGCCGGCGAAGCTGATGGGCAAGATCGGCGACGATCTGTTCGGCGGCGCGATCGCGCGCGTGCTGCGGGACTACGGGCAGGAGCTCGCGGACGGCATGATCGTCTCGCCGGGCGAGCCGACGTCCTATACGCTCGTGGTGAGCCCGCCGAACATCGACCGCATCTTTCTGCACTGCACCGGCGCGAACGACACGTTCGCCGCGGACGACCTGCGGGAGGAAGCGCTGGAAGGGGCGCGGCTGTTCCATTTCGGCTATCCGCCGCTCATGCGGCGAATGTACGCGGACGGCGGCGGCGAGCTCGCCGGGCTGCTCGCCAAGGCGAAGGGGCGCGGGCTGACGGTGTCGCTCGACCTCGCGAAGCCGGACCCGGCGTCGCCGGCGGGAGAAGCCGATTGGCGCGGCATTTTTGTGAAAGCGCTCCCGTACGTTGACGTGTTCCTGCCGAGCTTCGAAGAGATTCTCTACATGCTGCGGCGGGAACGTTACGACGCCTTGGCCGCGGCGCATGGCAGCGACCTGCTGCCTTTCGCCGACGGGCCGCTGCTGCGCGAGCTGGCGGAGGAGCTGCTGGCGCTCGGGGCCGCCGTCGTCGCGCTGAAGCTCGGCGAGCACGGCCTCTATCTGCGGACGACGGACGACGCCGCCCGGCTGGCCGCGATGGGCGCCGTGACGTCCACGGCGCCGCTCGAATCGTGGAGCGGCCGGGAGCTGCTGGCGCCGTGCTTCGAAGTCGCGGAGGCCGGCACGACGGGCGCCGGCGACTGCACGATCGCGGGCTTTCTCGCCGGCCTGTTGAAGGGGCTCGGCCCGGAGGCGTGCGTCGGCGGCGCGGTTGCCGTCGGGGCCTGCAACGTGGAGCAGGCGGACGCGACGAGCGGCGTCCCGTCGTGGGAAGCCGTGCAGGCGCGCATGGCCGCGGGCTGGCGCAAACGCGGCGTGAGGCTGTCGCTGCCGGGCTGGCGGGAGGACGAACAAGGGATATGGCACGGACCGGCAGAAAAAGGATTTCGGCAGGGATGACTGGAAATCATTATGCGGATACTATAATACCAGGAGGGTGACGGCATGAAACGCAGCGAAGTCGTCGCGGCGCAGCATCGCGCCGCGGATATGTTGGACGCGATCGGCATTATTTTGACGCCGCAGGAGAGAGAACACGTCGAGGTGGCGGAGTTCGGGCTCGGCAAGTTGGAGCTTCAGGGCCTGCAGCTCGTCACGTATATCAATACGGACCGTTATTGCGCGAAGGAGCTTGTCTTGTTCCCGAACCAAACCTGTCCGGAGCACCTGCATCCGCCGGTCGGGGACGATCCCGGCAAGACGGAAACGTTCCGCTGCCGGCACGGCGTCGTCTATTTGTACGTCGAAGGCGGCAACGGCGGCACGATCCAGGCCGAAGTGCCGGCCGGAAGCGAGTCGTTCTACACGGTGTTCCACGAGATCGAGCTGCATCCCGGCCAGCAGTACACGATTCCGCCGGGCACGAAGCATTGGTTCCAGGCGGGGGAGACGGGCGCGATCGTTTCGGAGTTCTCGAGCACGAGCCGGGACGAATTCGATATTTTCACGGATCCGAACGTGGTGCGGATTCCCGTCGTCACGGAGGACTGACCGAATCGTAACAACAACCCGCAACAGCAGACCGTAAAAGCAAACCGTAGAAGCAAACCGTATCAGCAAACCGTAATAGCAAACCGTAATAAGCAAAACCGGCATCCCCTAGCGGATGCCGGTTTTTTCGCGCAGCACTTGCTCGACCTTGGCGAGATGCCGCTCCATGAGGGAGGCGGCGAGCGCCTCGTCGCGGCTCGCGACGGCGGATACGATCGACCGGTGCTCCTCGAGCAGCCGGCTCGCGGACCGATGCTCCGCGTAGAACCAGAGCGACCGCGTGTCGCGCATGCTCTCGTGCAGCCGCTCCGACAGCGACTTCATGAGCTCCGCCAGCATCGGATTATGCGTCGCCTTCGCGAGCTGCTCGTGCAGCCGCACGTCGGCCTGCTCGCCGAACGCTTCGTCGCCCAGGCGCTCTTCCATCTCCCGCAGCGTCGCGTTCATAGCGGCCAGGTCGTCGTCGGTGCGGTGCTTCGCGGCGAGGCCGGCGCAGCCGGTCTCGAGCACCTTGCGCACCTCGAGCAGCTGAAGCAGCGAATCCGCGCGGTCCAGCCACGCTTCCTGCGCGAACGCGGGCTCCTCCGGCGGGGACTTGACGTACGTGCCGCCGCCCTGGCGGATATCGAGCAGCCCTTTCGCTTTCAGCGCGCTCTGCGCTTCGCGGATCGTGGAGCGGCCGACGCCGTATTCGGCGGCGAGGTCGACGACCGACGGCAGCTTGTCGCCGGGCGACAGCTCGCCGGAGGTCAGCTTGAGCAGCAGCTGCCGGGCGACCCACTCGTTGCTCTTGAGCGGGCGTTCGTGATTGGACATGAAGCGGGCCTCCTTGGCGCGTCGATGGTGAATGCATGGCGGATGCAGGTGCGAAACCGGCATTTTCGGGGTTTAGCATTCTCCCATCTTATGCTATACTACTTTCAAAACAAAGTCATCAGACGACCTGATCTATTTTCCATTATACCTTCATCAAAGGGGAGTTATCCATGCTGCAAGAAGCAGTCGCCGGCAAGCTGCGCGCCATCGTCGGCCCGGGCTGGTTCAAGGACGATCCGGAATCGCTCGTTACCCATTCGTACGACGGCACGCCGATGCTGCAATCGCTGCCGGACGGCGTCGTCTATCCCGAGACGACCGCCCAGGTATCCGAGATCGTCAAGGTGCTCCAGGAGCACCGGGTTCCGCTGATCAGCCGCGGCTCCGGGACGAATTTGTGCGGCGGCACCGTGCCCGTTCAAGGCGGCGTCGTCATGGTCATGCACCGGATGAATCGCATATTGGAGATCGACCTCGAGAACTTGACCGCTACCGTCCAGCCCGGCCTGAACACGAAAGCGTTCATTACGCACGTGGAAAGCCTCGGCCTGTTTTATCCCCCGGACCCGAGCAGCATGGCGATCTCGACGATCGGCGGCAACATCGCCGAATGCTCCGGCGGCCTGCGCGGCCTCAAGTACGGCACGACGAAGGACTACGTCATCGGCCTGGAAGCGGTGCTGGCCAGCGGCGAAATCATCCGCACCGGCGGCAAGCTGATGAAGGACGTCGCGGGCTACGACCTGACGAAGCTGCTCGTCGGCTCCGAAGGCACGCTCGCCGTCATCACGGAAGCGACGCTGAAGCTCGTTCCGCCGCCGAAGACGAAGAAGACGATGCTCGCGATGTACAAGGATCTGTACGGCGCCGCGCGGACCGTGTCCAAAATCATCGAGAGCCGCATCATCCCGGCGACGCTGGAGTTTCTCGACAACCCGACGATCCGCGTCGTGGACGATTTCGCGAAGCTGGGCCTGCCGCTCGACATGGACGCGATTCTGCTGATCGAGCAGGACGGCGAGGCGGAGACGGTCGAGCGCGACATCGCGCGGATCGCGGAGATCTGCCGCGGCGAGAATGCCGAACGCGTCAGCATCGCCGCCGACGAAGCGGAGGCGCTGAAGCTGCTGACGGCGCGCCGCAGCGCGTTCACCGCGCTGGCCCGCCTTCGGCCGACGACGATCCTCGAGGACGCGACGGTGCCCCGCTCCAAGATCGCCGACATGGTGCTCGCGATCAACGAGATCGCGAAGCGCCACCGCGTAACGATCTGCACGTTCGGCCACGCCGGCGACGGCAATCTGCATCCGACGGCGACGACGGACGCCCGCGACGCGAACGAGATCCACCGCGTGGAAGAGGCGTTCGCGGAGATTTTCGAAGCGGCCATCCGCCTCGGCGGCACGATTACCGGCGAGCACGGCGTCGGGCTCGTGAAGGCGCCGTACCTGGAATGGAAGGTAGGCGCGGCCGGCATCGAGGTCATGCAGGCGATCAAGAAGGCGTTCGACCCGCATAACATCCTGAATCCGGGCAAAATGTTCGCCAAATCGGCGCGCAAAAGGGTGGTGCTGCACCGTGGCTAAGACGCTGAGCGATCTCCTTCCGGCGGAAGCCGGCGGCTGCGGCGAGCTCGCGGCGACGCTGAAGCGGACGCTGGATTACGACCAGCTGACGAACTGCATGCGCTGCGGCTTCTGCCTGCCGGCCTGCCCGACGTTCCGCGAGACGGGCATCGAGGCGGAATCGCCGCGCGGACGCATCGCGCTGATGAAGGCGGTCGCCGACGGCATCCTGGATCCGGACGAGGCGTTCGAGACGCAGATGAACCACTGCCTCGGCTGCCGCGCGTGCGAGCCGGCCTGTCCGGCCGACGTCAAGTACGGCCAGCTGCTGGAGCAGGCGCGCGACTCCGTCGAGCGGCATACGACGACGCACCGCCGGTGGGTGAAGGCCGCGCGGAGGACCGCGTTCGACGGCCTGTTTCCGCACCAGAACCGGATGCGCCTGCTCGGCGGCGCGCTGATGCTGTACCAGCGGACCGGCCTGCGCAAGCTCGCGCGCGGCGCGGGGTTGATGAAGCTGTTCCCGGCGCATATGCGCGAGATGGAAGCGATCCTGCCGGATGCTTCGTACAAGGGCGTCGCGGAGCAGATCGGCGCGTTCCATCCGGCGAAGGGCGAGCGGATCGCGACGGTCGGCTTGTTCCGGGGCTGCATCATGGACGTGCTGTTCACGGAGACGAACAAGCACACGGTCGAGCTGCTGAACGAAGCGGGCTTCGACGTCGTCATCCCCGAGTCGCAAAATTGCTGCGGCGCGCTGCACGCGCACAGCGGCGAGCAGGACGGCGCGAAGGCGCTGGCGAAGCGCAACATCGCGGCGTTCAAGGCGGCCGGCGTCGAGTGGATCGTCTCCAACGCGGGCGGCTGCGGGGCCTTGCTCGTCGAGTACGATCATCTGCTGCACGACGATCCGCAATGGGCGGACGACGCGGCGTGGTTCGCGAAGCGCGCGGTCGACGTGAGCAAGCTGCTCGTCGAGCACGGGCGGCTGCGGGCCGCGGCGCAGGCGGCGGTCGCGGCCGGTGCCGGCTCCGTCGTCGGCGGCGCGACTGCGGCGCCTAACGGCGGCCATGCCGCGGAAAGCGGCGGCTGCGGCGGTTCGTGCAGCGGCGGCGTCGGCTTCGCGTCGGGCGAGCAGGTCCGCATCACGTACCAGGATTCGTGCCATTTGCGCAACGTGATGCGTTCCTCGGACGCGCCGCGGAAGCTGATGCGCAGCGTGGCGAACGCCGAGTTCGTCGAGCTGTTCGAAGCGGAGCGCTGCTGCGGCTCGGCCGGCATTTACAACCTGACGGAGCCGCGAATGGCGGGTCAGATCCTCGATCACAAGATGGAGCACGTGAGGCGCACCGACGCCCATTATTTGCTGACCAGCAATCCCGGCTGCCTGCTGCAGATGAAGCACGGCATCGAGAAGCACGGCATGAGCGGGCAAATGAAGGCCGTTCATTTGGTCGATTTTCTGCATGAACGGATGTGCGGGAAGGACGCCTAGGCGTCGCGAAGCCAGCAGCCCGGAACGATGACGTTCCGGGCCGCTTCGTTGATGCCGAGCGAATGTCGATGCGGATAGTCGGCTGCCCGCCACCGAATGCTCAAAATACGGATAACCCCTCGCCGCATAAGTATGAGTAACATCGGGTGCAAGGGGGTTGCGCATCAATGAACGCGTTCACATCGTTCCTGGCCAGGCTGCTGATCTTTCTGTTTACCGCCGTGTTCATTTACCCGGCGATTCTGCTCGCCTTCCTGGTGCTCGGCTTTACGGCCTCCTGGAAATCCGGCGTCGTGATGCTCATCTCGGCGCTGCTGCTGCTGTTCGTGCTAAAACGGGAAGCGGCCGCCCTTCCGGCGGTCCCCCGCGGGCGGATGCGTCCGTTCGGCCGAAAACGGCCAGCCGTCCGGGCGTTGAGCCGATTTCCCGGGGAATATGACCGAGAGGCGTCCCCGCCGCAGCTAAGCGACATCTACTTCGATCTCGCGGCCCGGATGAAGGAGGACGAGGAGCTGCTGCACATGCTGAAGGCGATGGACGGTAGTCCGGAGGCCGGCGGCGAACGGCGGCGGGCACCCGTCGCCAATCCGGGCGCCGGAGCGGGCGCCGGACCGAACGTGACGCTTCGTGCCCGGCATGCCGCCGGCTGCACGTGCGCCGGCTGCTCGCCGGCGCCGCAGGAACGCATCCATTGAGCTTAAACCGCCAACCAAGCGCATGGCGCAGGGTTGGCGGTTTTTTTATTTTGGCGCGGGGATGCGTCCGGCGCGGTGAAAGGTGTACGTAGAGGCCGCGCGGCGGCAAAACGCCACTGGTGCGGTATCTAGTACCGCATATTCGTCAAAAGGAGGCGAAATCGCCGCAAGAACGGTACGTCGTACCGCACATTCGCCACTCACCCGCCCACGGCATCACCCGCCCACGGCATCACCCGCCTACCCCATAACCCGCCCCACGCATCGCCCCGTGCACCTCGTCTGCCATAACGACTAACGACGCTCCGCCTCCCTCGCCGCAAACTTCCGAAATTTCCCTTTCCCAGCCATTGACAATCCGATTCAGCAGTGATTATACTGTGTATATGAATATATACAGTATATAAACCGAAGGAGCTGAAGCGACGATGACGACTTGGCAAGGCGCGATGACGCTGCTTCGTTCCGAAGGGCGGCGTTCCTGGGGCGGATTGATTTTTACGTTCGTGTTTTTCACCTACGTCGCGGTGGTCATGATGCCGGTGTTTCAGGACATGTGGGAGAAAGGGACGGCGAGCCGCTTCGGCTGGCTGGGCGATTTCCTCTACCTGACCATCCTGCCGAACATGGCGTTCGTCATGAACCGCAACATGATGCATTACTGGAGCCGCGATCCGTTCTCCCGCAAGCTGGCTTACTGGCGCACGCTCCCGATCAGCTGGAATGCGATCGTGCTCTCGCGGATGGTGCAGCACGTCGTCGTTCTGACGGTCGTGGCCGCGTATTTCTTCACCCTGCAGTATGCCGTCATGAGCGGCGTGCGCGAGCTGCTCTCGCCCGGCGCTTACGCGCTGTACGCGCTGACGTGGTACGGCTACGCGATGGCGGCGGGCGCCACGTACGTGTTTTTCGAGCAGACGCTGCACGGCAAGGTCTACTTCGCGGTCTGTCTCAGCTACGTGGCGGTCTACGTGCTCGTCGGCATCGTGCTGTGGCTGACGCATACGAGCCTGATGTTCGCTTCGATCGAAGCGGCCCGCGATCATCGGGCCGTCTGGCCGGCCGTCGCGCTGCTGGCGGGCGCGCTTGCCACGTGCCTAGTCGCGCGGTTGGCCCGAAGGCAGCTTGCGAAGCGCAATCTGCTGCTCTAGGGGCCGGGAAAGGGGTGGCAGCGGTGTGGATACCGATCCAATTGAATGAACAGAGCGCGGAACCGCTGTACCGCCAAATCGAAGTGCAGCTCCGCGCGTTCATCGTCAGCGGGCAGATGCCGGAGGGCACGCTCCTGCCTTCGATCCGCGAGCTGGCGCAGCAGACGAAATGCAGCGTCATTACGATCCGCCGGGTGTACCAGGACCTCGAGAACGAAGGCCTGCTGCGCACCCGCCAGGGAACGGGCACGTTCGTGGCCAAGGTCGACGACGCGCTGCGGGACAACCAGCGGCGAGGCGCGGTCATGGAGGCGATCGAGACGGCGGCGGACGCGGGCGTTCGGGTGCAGTTTACGGACGGCGAATTGGTGGAGATGCTGCTCGAAGCGCTGCGGCGGAAACGGGCGGCGTACGAGACGGGACAAGCGAAGACGCCTTCGGGCGAGGAGGGGGAATCGACATGACGGAAGCGGCTGTGGCGATCGAAGCGCTGGTGCAGCGAAGGGCGCATTTCGAGCTGGGACCGGTCGAGCTGGCCATCCCGGCGGGGTACGTGACGGCGATCGTCGGGCCGAACGGCTCCGGCAAAAGCTCGCTGTTCCGGCTGATGCTGGGCTTGGCGCGGCCGGACGCGGGACGCGTCAGCCTGCTCGGGCGGCGGGTCGGCGACGGCGACGACACGGCGTACAAGACGCGCATCGGGTACGTGCCGGAGGAAGCGATCGACCTCGAGGACAAGATATCCGGCGACCAGAAGGCGGCGTTCGTGCGGCCGTGGTACCCCGGCTGGGACGTTAATTACTACCGCGAGCTGCTGCGGCGCTTCGAGATCGACGCCGGACTGAAGCTCGGCAAAATGTCCAAAGGGATGCGGCGCAAGTACGACCTGTCGCTCGCGATGGCGCATCATCCGGATTTGCTGCTGCTCGACGAACCGTCCTCGGGCCTCGACCCCATCGCGTGGAAAACGATGATCGACGTCCTGCACCGCTACATGGAGCGGGGCGACCGGACGATCGTGATGGCGTCCCACATCGTGGACGAGGTCCGGCGGCTGGCCGATTACATCGTCTTCGTCGTCCACGGCCGGGTGCTCGGAATGTACGAGAAGGACGCGCTGCTGGAGTCGTGGCAGACGATGTACGTCGACGACGCGGGAAGGTCGACCGACTGGAAGGCGATGCCCGGCTTGCGCGGCTTCGAGGCGGCCGGAGGCACGACGTACCGGATCGTGACGGATTCGGCGCATGCGGCGGAGCGCTGGCTGGCCGAAGCCGGCGCAACGCTCGTCAGCAAGCAAAAGCTGGAGCTGGACGATATCCTGATTCATCTCACCGAACATGCGAGAGGAGTTATGTAAATGAATGCTTTATCGCTCAACCACGTCTTCAAGCAGTACGGCGACAAGACCGCCGTGAACGGCATCAGCTTCGACGTCGCGCCCGGCGAGATTTACGGCCTGCTCGGCGCGAACGGCGCGGGCAAAACGACGACGATGCGCATGGTGCTCGGCCTTATTTATCCCGATTCCGGCAAGATCCTGTACGACGGCAAGGCTTACGGCAAGGAGCAGCTGCAGGGGCTCGGCTACCTGCCCGAGGAGCGCGGCCTCTATCCGAAAGTGAAGGTAAGCGACCAAATTCTGTACCTCGCGCAGCTGCGCGGCATGTCCCGCAAGGACGCCGACGTGAACTTGAAGCGCTGGCTCGACCGGTTCGGCGTGCCGGAGTATTACGGCAAGAAGGTCGAGGAGCTGTCCAAGGGGAACCAGCAGAAGATCCAGTTCATCGCCGCGGTCATTCATCACCCGCGCATCGTCATCATGGACGAAGCGTTCAGCGGCCTCGATCCCGTCAACGTCGAGCTGCTGAAGTCGACGGTCAAGGAGCTGCGCGACGCGGGCTCGTGCATCCTGTTCTCGACGCACCGGATGGAGCACGTCGAGGAGCTGTGCCGCAACATCACGATTTTGCACAAATCCAATCCCGTGCTGCAGGGCAATCTGAAGGCGATCAAAAAGCAGTTTCCGCGGGAGCGCGTCATTCTGGCGACGGACGGCGACGTGACCGGGCTGGAGAACGCAGGCGGCGTGCGAAGCGTCACGCGCCACGAGTACGGCTACGAGCTGTTCGTCGACGACGAAGCGGCGGGCAGGGAAATCCTGGAGCTGGCGATGGCGCAGACCGGGGTGCAGCGCTTCGAGATCATGGAACCGACGCTGAACGAAATCTTTATTAAGACGGTAGGTGAGAACCATGAATAACGGCTTCTGGACGGTGGTCGGATTCACGGCCAAAAACAAGCTTCGGGGCAAGGCGTTTCTCATCACGACGATCATCATCGCCATTATCATGAGCATCGGCATCAATTTGCCCTATATTATTTCCAAGTTCAGCGGCGAAGGCAAGCCGACGGCGGTCGGCTATGCGGCCGTCGCGGCGGAACAGTCGCAGTCGCAGCTATTCACGCCGGCGCGCATCGCCGACAGTCTCGGCAAGTATTACGCGGCGCAGGAGAAGCCGGAGCTGAAGCTCGTGCCGATCGCGGACGCCGGCTCGGCGGAGGCGAACGAGAAGGCGCTGAAGCGGGCGGTCGCGGACGGCGCCGTCGACGGCTACGTGGCATTCGCGCCGGATCCGGCGGGCGGCGGCTTCCCTGCCGTCACGTACAAGTCCGAGAGCCTGATGGAGTCCAAGGTGTCGCAGTCGCTCACGACGGCGCTGCAGGCGGTCAAGATGGACGCCGTCATTAACGGCGGCGGGCTGAGCGACGAGCTGAAGACGCTGCTGACGAAGCCGATTCAGTTCGACACCGTCCAGATCTCCACGGCCGAAGGCGCGGGCTCCATCGGCACGGGCAAGACGAAGGAGCAGCAGGCCATGGACATGGTGACCGTGTACGTCATCCTCTTCATGCTGTTCATGGCGATCATGATCAGCGGCCAGATGATCGCGAGCGAGATCACGGCGGAGAAGAGCTCCCGCGTCATGGAAATCCTCATCACGAGCGTGGCGCCGCTGAAGGCGATGTTCGGCAAAATCCTCGGCATGTTCCTCGTCGTGCTGACGCAGCTGGCCGTCTACATCGTCGTCATCGTCATCAACATGACGCTGCCGCAGAACGCCGACAAGCTCGGCGACCTCGGCATCTCGCTCGACAAGATCGATCCGGTCCTGCTCGTCTACGCGATTCTGTTCTTCCTGACCGGCTTCTTCCTGTTCGCGACGCTGTTCGCGGCCGTCGGCTCCATCGTCAGCCGGACGGAGGATCTCGGCCAGGCGGTGCTGCCGATCACGATGCTGTCGCTCGCGGGCTTCTACATCTGCATGTTCGGCGGGCTGAACGCGCCGGGCTCGATGCTGATCAAGGTCTCGTCGTTCATCCCGTTCTTCTCGCCGTACGCGATGGTCGTCCGGCTCGGACTGTCCGACCCGCCGATCTGGCAGGTATGGCTGTCGATCGCGGTGCTGGTCGTCACGATTCTGGCGTCCGGTTGGCTGTCCGCCAAGATCTACCGCGCGGGCGTGCTGATGTACGGCAAGAAGCCGTCGATGAAAGAGCTGTTCAAGGCGATGCGGGCCTACCGCTAAAGGGAGCCGGAGCTCGCCGTTCTTCTTCGTCGCCGACAACGACGAGCGGCGGAACCGCGTCAACCCACATTTTACGGAAAACAGCCGGGCAGAGCGCCCGGCTGTCTTTTGCCGAAGGGGAGCATCAAGCATGAAGGAACTGCTGAAGACGCAATACGGACTCATTCGAATCACGCGGGAAACCTTGTTCGCGTTCCTCGGGGAGCTGCCGCCGGAGAAGCTGCGGGCCGACGTGCCGGGCTTCGGCAGCGGCAGCATCATTCGCACGCATATTCACGTGGCCGATTGTTACCGGTATTGGCTCGGTTCGTTCGCCTTCGGGCAGAAGCGGGCGGATTTCGCGTTCGCGACGAAGGAGGAGATCGCGGAAGCCGACGTTCGCGCGGTTCGCGACCGGTTCAAGCGCGCGGACGAAACGGCGGACCGGTTCCTGGACCGGTACGACGGGCGGATGCTGGAGAGCGTTACGAACGAGGTGAAGTGGCAGCCGGAGTGGAGCACGACGCCGCTTTGGCTGCTCACCCATACCGAGACCCACGAATTCCATCACAAAGGGCAAATCGCGGCGATGGCGCGGCTGCTCGGGTACGAGCCGCCGAACACGGACCTGGAGTAGGAAGGGAGCGGCCGGCACCGGCAGCGCGAGGCCGGCGATCAAAACCGGGAGGCGCTTAGAGGGAGGCCTCGCCGCAGCGGTCGGCAGCATGCGCACGGCGGGCCATAGATAGCGATTTCGAGAACCGGACCGAACGGCGGCGCTGTTCGGTCCGGTTCCTTTTTTCCAAACCGTCCGACGCCGTACGCGCATAAAGCCGCCGCATCCGACAAATTTCGGCAATATTAGCGGTTGTCCCGAACGGAGACAGCCCCTATAATAGAGCTACATCAGCATTATCGATTATCGATAATCGATAATTCATAATTCATAAAGGAGCCGTGAACGCCATCATCCACGACCGGACGGACTATCCGACCAATTCGATCAGCGAGCACGTGTACGCCGGTCTGAAGCGGGACATTCTCGCCGGAACGCTGCAGCCGGGCACGCGCCTGATCGTCATGGACATCGCGGGCAGGCATCAAATCAGCCAGGCGCCGGTGCGCGAAGCGCTGGAGCGGCTGAAGCAGGAAGGCTTGATCACCGGCGTGCCGAATAAGGGCTCGGTCGTCTCGACGATTACCGCCAAGGAGATCCGGGATATTTTCGTCCTGCGCGAGATTATCGAAGGCTTCGCCGTCCGGCAGGCGATGACAACGCTGACGGAGGAGGATTACCGCTATCTCCATCGCCTCATCGCGGACATGGAAGCCGCCCACCGGCAGAACGAGATGCTGCGCATCCTCGAGCTGGACATGGATTTTCACGGTTTCTTCTACGTGCGCTGCGACAACCAGGCGATTCTGGAGCTATGGAATCACATGCGCACCAAGGTCATGCGGTTCATGGCTTTCTCCAACCGCCACTACACGACCAACGTGCTGGCCGAATGGCATCAGCTGCTCGTCGACGCCCTCCGTTCGGGAGACGCGGACGCGGCGGAGGCGGCGTTCGTCGAGCATATGCACGCCTACAAGCAGATCGAGTTGGAATAGCGGCATCTTAGAGGGGGCGGCGGCGAGCCGGCCGGCATACATCCTTTCGCGAAAAGGGGACATGACGATGCTTCCTGAAGGGCTGCCGTATGAAGAGGACGTTATTTTGACGTGGATGCGGGACCGGTTTCTGCAGGATCTCGCGCTGGGACGCAAGCCGAAGAGCGCGAACGCGAAGGACGGCTTGTCCCGCCTGGGGCTGAATCCGTATTTCACTTACCCCGCGATCGCGCTGTTCGAGCCGTGTCCGCCGCAAGGCGACGACGAGGAAGAGAAGGCGCAGCGCATCGAGCGCATGCGGGACGACTTGCAGCAGCGCGCATTCCGCGGGAGCGCCGTGTTCATGGACGGCCGGCACCGGATCGGGCTGCTGTTCTCGTGGGCGTCCGCGGATCAGCTGGAAGCCGTCCAGTCGCTGGTCGCCGAGCGGTTCGGCGTGCCGGTGAGCGTCGGCGTCGGCGCGCCATGCGCCCTGCTCGGCGACGTCCATCAATCGTACCGGCAGGCGTCGCGGGCGCTGCAGGATACGTTTTACCGCGGAACCGGCAACGTCATCCGGCACGGGGAGCTGCCCCGGTACGCGGCGCCGCGCGACGATACGCCGGAGCTGGAGCAGGCGCTGCTCGAAAGCTTGAAGGCGGCGGACGCCGACGCGGACATCGAGGCGGCCGTGGACGCGTATTACGACGCGCTGCTCGCGGAGGGACCGATCGAGATCCGGGCCATGTACGAGCTGACGGCGCGCCTCTTGGTCGGCACCGAGAGGAAGCTGCTTCCCAACGCGAATTATGAGAGCGCTTGCAACCGCTGCGAGATCCTGTCCGTCGTCAAGCTGCGGACGCTGCGGGAGATCAAGGCGTACGTCGCGAGCTTCCTCTCCGGCGTCCGAAGCGCGCTGCTGCCCGAGCGGAAGGAGAGCCACCGCAGCATCATCAAGAAGACGATCCAGCACATGGAGCAGGATTACCGGGGCGCGTCGCTGCAGCGGATGGCGCAGAAGGTCTACATGACGCCGACGTACCTCAGCCTGCTCTTCAAGCTGAACACCGGCACGACGTTCATCGAGCATCTGACGCAGATCCGCATCGAGAAGGCCAAGAGCCTGCTAGTGGGCACGCATTACAAAAATTACGAGGTCGCCGAGCTGGTCGGGTACCACGATCCGCGCTACTTTAGCCAGATCTTCAAGCGCAAGGTCGGCCTGTCCCCGACGGAGTACCGGGAATCGGCCGGCATGGCGTAAACGCGGCAACGACATAAAGGACTTTGGAGCGCGGCCCCGGCCGCGCTCCAAAGTCCTTTTGCCCGTGCGGCACGATCGCCGCGGTCCGGCCCGAGGCGCCCGTTACAGCCGCACGTCGTGCCGGCTGCCGCCCTCGGCGTCCCGCTTCGCCGCTTCGGCCAGCTCGTGTTCCCACGTCAAATGCCGATAGTCCCGCGCGGCCGGATCGTTCTCGAACCAGGTCACGAAATCCCGCATCAAGGCGGTCGTCCACGGCGCGTCGATTTGGGCGGTCGAATAGACGCCTTCCCGGAGCCGGACGAAGCCGAAGACGTCGCGCACCTGCGATTTCTCCGCCTGCGCGACCGTCAGCTCCGCCAGGTGCGGCGGGATGAAGATCACGCCGGCCGGCGTGCCGAGCACGACGTCGCCGGGCAGGCAGATCGCCTTGCCGATGCGCGCGGGCACGTTCATGCCCGTCATCGTGACCTCCGCGATGGCGGTCGGGTCGCTTCCCCGGTAATAAATATTGATGTTGTCGATCTGGGACACCTGCTGATTGTCCCGGATGCCGCCCCAGATCACGGCGCCGCCGCGCTTCGTCCGGGTCGATATCGCGGTCGACAGGTTGCCCCCGACGTACGTGCCGAGGTGTACCTTGTCGAACATGTCGACGACGGCGACGTCGTCCTCGACGAGCGAGTCGATGACCCATTGGTTGAAGAAGCCCTTGCGGCCTTCCTGTTCATGCCCGTAGCGCAGCAGCGTCTCGTGCAGATCGGGACGCTGCGGCACCATGACGGCCGTCACCGCCCGGCCGACCATGACTTGGTCGGGATGGACGATTTTGAAATCCCCCTCGAATTGAAAGGCATAGCCCCGGTTCCATAACGGGCCCCACGCTTCCTCGAGCGTAATCTTCCGCATCCGCCGCAGCACGTCCGCGGGCACCTTCGGCCGGCCGTTCGGAAACCGTTCCCCTTCCCAGAGCGGCGTAAGCTGGACGATGTCTTCCGGATTGTCGAATTTCATCTGGCGCACCTCATTCCCTCGATTTGACAGCGCATGCGGCCATGCCGGTCGCGGGCGCCGCCGGTTCTCGCTTTTATTGTTAGGGAGAACCCGGCGTTTGTCGATGCGGCATTTTTACGGCATTTCGCGCGAAACGCATAATTATTCCCCCCTTCCCTGCCGGCCGGGCGGGGGCGAAAGCCGGTTGAAAAAGATCGCTAAAATAATCCAACAAATTCGTAATTTCTTCGCCTTTTGCGATGAAACCGCTTTCGGTAAAGTTAAGAAGCGCCCAGGCACGGGCGATTCATTCGATTATCGGAGGAGGAGATACAGGGTGGCTTCTGACGCGTTATCCCTAGCACCCGGCGCGGAGGCGATGAAGGCGCCCGGGAAACGTCGCAGGAACAAGGGCGAAACCAATCTGGCGGGTTATGCGTTCATTTCCCCGTGGCTGCTCGGCTTTTTTCTGCTGACGCTCTGGCCCATCGCGCAATCCTTCTATTTGTCGTTCACGGAGTATTCGCTGCTCGAAGCGCCCGTGTGGACGGGAACGGCCAATTACAAGAACATCTTCACGAACGACGCGACCTTCGTGCAATCGCTCGGCGTGACGTTCACGTTCGTGCTCGTCTCGGTTCCGCTCAAGCTGTTCTTCTCGCTGCTCGTGGCGATGGCGCTCAGCAAGAACATCCGGGGCATGAACGTCTACCGGACGGCGATCTACTTCCCGTCCCTGATCGGGGGCAGCATCGCGGTGGCCGCGCTCTGGCGCAACATGTTCGGCCTCGACGGCTACGTCAACCAGGTGCTCGCCTGGTTCGGCATTGAAGGCGTCGGCTGGATCTCGAACCCCGACACCTCGCTCGGCACGCTGATTCTGCTCAACACATGGCAGTTCGGCTCGACGATGGTCATCTTCCTGGCGGGCCTCAAGCAGATTCCCCAGGAGCTGTACGAATCCGCCGCGGTCGACGGCGCCGGCCGCTTCCGCAAGTTCGTCTCCATCACGCTGCCGATGCTGTCGCCGGTCATGTTCTTCAACCTGGTGCTCGGCGTCATCGGCTCGTTCCAGACCTTCACCTCGGCGTTCATCATCACGAAGGGCGGCCCGATCAATTCCACGTACGTCTATGCGCTGTACCTGTACGACAAAGCGTTCAAGCATTACCAGATGGGCTACGCCTCCGCGCTGGCCTGGATTCTGCTCTTCATCGTGGCCGCGCTGACCGTGCTGAATTTCTTGGCCTCGCGCTACTGGGTGTTCTACGAGTCGGACGGAGCGGGAGGGAAGACCGGATGAACGCATCGCGCGTCAAGCTAACCCATCATCTGTTCCTGGCGCTGTTCTCCCTCTTGATGCTGTACCCGGTCATCTGGTGGGTCGGGGCGTCGCTGAAGAAGACGGCGGAGCTCAGCCTGCCGACGATCTGGCCGGCGACGCCGATGTGGGAGAACTACAGCAAAGGCTGGCATTTCTCCGGGGACTACACATTCGCGCACTTCTTCGGCAACACGCTGCTGATGGAGCTCGGCAACGTCGCCGGCGGCGTCTTCACGGCCGCGCTCGTCGCCTACGGCTTCAGCCGGCTGCGGTTCAAGCTGCGGGGCTTCTGGTTCTCGATTCTGCTGCTCACCATGATGCTCCCCGGCCAAGTGACGGTGGTGCCGCAGTACATCCTGTTCAACAAGCTGGGCTGGGTGGACAGCTACGTGCCGCTGGTGCTGCCGCATTTCTTCGGCGGCGGGGCGTTCTTCATCTTCCTGCTCGTGCAGTTCATCCGCGGCATCCCCCGCGATCTGGACGAGGCGGCGAAGATCGACGGCACGTCGGTGTACGGCATCTTCTTCCGGATCGTGCTGCCGCTCATCAAGCCCGCGCTCGTGACGGTCGCGATCTTCACCTTCATCTGGAGCTGGGACGACTTCTTCGCGCAGGTGCTGTATATCAGCTCCGTCGACAAGTTCACCGTCGGCCTCGCGCTGCGCATGTTCATCGACCAATTCGACATCCAATGGGGCCAGCTGCTCGCGATGTCGCTGTTGTCCATTTTGCCTTCCGTCCTGATCTTTCTGTTCGCGCAGAAGTATTTCGTCGAGGGCATCGCCACGACCGGGCTGAAAGGCTAGCGGTCCAATACACGAATCCAGAGAGGGGATTGCGAGTGATGAGAAGAGGAAAGCCGGCGGCACTGCTACTAACGGGGTTGACGCTGCTGCTTGCGGCGACGGCGTGCAGCAGCGGAGGGGGGAACGACGGCGGGAACGGCGCGGCGAACGGCAATGCCGGCGCCTCCGGCAACGGCGAGGAGACGAAGGCCGCGGAGCCGGCCGCGCTGGGCATGATGTGGTGGGGGCCGGACGAGCGCCACACGGCCACGAAGAGCGCGCTCGAGCTGTATACGAAGCAGAATCCGAACGTGACCTTCAAGCCCGAGTTCATGGCCTGGGACGCGTATTGGCAGAAGCTGCCGACGCTGGCGGCGTCCAAGTCGATTCCGGACGTCCTGCAGATGGACGCGGCGTACATTCAGGAGTACGTGGCGCGCGGGCAGCTCGAGGATCTGTCCGACGTCGACCTGAGCGGCATCGTCGATCCGAAAGTCGTGGAGAACTTGAAAATCGGCGGCAAGCTATACGGCATTCCGCTCAGCCAGAACGCGCAAGGCATCGCGTTCAACAAGACGGAGCTGGAGCAGTACGGCATTCCGCTTCCGCAGCAGAACTGGACGTACGACGAGTATTTCCAATGGGCCAGGGATGCCCGCGCGAAGCTGCCGGAGGGCAAATATCCGATCGGCGACACGACGTCCTGGGACGGCTTCAATATGTACCAGACGTCGATGGGCAAGCCGCCGGTCATGGCCGACGGGGGCAAGACGTTCACGCTCGACAAGGAGCTGTTCATGAAGTTCTACGAGACGTACGCGGACTTCCGCAAGGACAAGATCGTGCCGCCGGCGGAGAAGGCCGCCGCCTTCCTCGAGAACGACCCGCAGGCCGATCCGATGGCGTCCGGCGTGGTCATGACCCGCGGCGCCACGACGGGCTCGGTCAGCGCCCTGGAGCAGCTCATGCCCGGCAAGGTCGGCGTCGTGAACATGCCGACGGGCCCTTCCGGCGGCGGCTGGGCGCAGTCGACGATCTTCCTGAGCGTCAGCGCGAACTCGAAGCATAAGGACGACGCCAAGCGCTTCGTGAGATGGTTCATCACCGACAAGGATGCCGGCCAGACGCTCGGACTGACGCGCGGCATTCCGATCAATCCGGAGATCTACAAGGAGCTCGAACCGACGCTGGCGGAGAAGGACAAGCTCGGCAAGGAGATCTACGACCTCTCGGTGGAGAAGGCGCTGCCGTTCTATTCCGCCGCGGCGGGCTTCTCGGAGTGGGTGGACACGTACAACAAGGAAATGCAGGCGGTGACGTACGGGCAGCAGTCGATCGAAGCCGCGTACGACAAAATCAACAAGATGGGCACGGAGCTGGCGGCGAAGGCCGGCTCGTAGATCCGCAGGGCCGGGAGCGGCGGCACGATCGGCGCCCGCCGGCCGGCATGCCGGTCCGGGCGTCCGTCCGCCGCCGCGCCTTCATGGCGGAAGGAAGATGGCGAAAGGCTGATGGAAGATAAAAGATGGAAGATAAAAGATGGAAGATAAAAGATGGAAGATGAAATATGGAAATTGATAGATGGCGGATACCTAACGGAAGGAGCTTGCGTCTATGCAGCTTGCGGAATTTTTCTCGTCGCAGCCGTCCCGGCTGTGGCAGCTGGCGAAGCAGATGAACGTGAATTACGCGGTCGGGGGCTTGCCCTGGGAGGAGACGAACGAGAAGCCTTGGGATCTGATGCCGCTCGTTCGGATGAAGCAGCGGTACGCCGATCACGGCCTTGAGCTGCTCGTCATCGAATCGATGCCGCCGAGCAACCGGATCAAGCTCGGCACGGCGGGCCGCGACGAAGAGATCGAGCAATTCCAACAGTTCCTGGTCAACATGGGGGCGGCCGGCATCCCGGTGCTTTGCTACAATTTCATGGCGCAGTTCAACTGGTTCCGCACGTCCACGACGACGATGTCGCGCGGCGGGGCGCTGGTCTCGAGCTACGATCACAGCCTGATGAAGAACGCGCCGCTCACGGAAGCGGGCGTCGTATCGGAGGAGCAGCTGTGGGAAAATCTGCATTACTTCATGGAGCGGATCGTGCCCGTCGCCGAGGAAGCGAAGGTGAAGCTGGCGCTGCACCCGGACGATCCGCCGATCACGCCGATTCGCGGGGTCTCGCGCATTCTGCGCAGCGCGGCCGCCCTGCAGCGCGCGATCGACCTCGTGCCGAGCCCGTATAACGGCATCACGCTGTGCCAAGGGACGCTGGCGACGGCCGGCGACGACATCCCGCGGGTCATCCGCGATTTCGCCAAGCAGGACAAGCTGTTCTTCGTCCACTTCCGCGACGTGAAGGGCACGCCGGAGAAGTTCGAGGAGACGTTCCACGACGACGGGAAAACGAACATGCTCGAAGCGATGCGGACGTACTACGAGGTCGGCTATCGCGGACCCGCGCGGCCGGACCACGTGCCGACGATGGCCGGCGAGGACAACGGCAACCCGGGCTACGAGCTGCTCGGCCGGCTCTACGGCATCGGGTACATCAACGGCTTGATGGAAGCCGCCTCGGCCGGCTGAGGCGACGAGAGCGGCGAGCGGTAAGCGCGGCAAGAGGCAAGCGGTAAGCGGTAAGCGGAGCAATGGGCAATAGGCAAACGGGGGGCGATTCCAGGATCGGCGCGAATGACGCGGGCGATCCGGGAATCGTCTTCTTTTGGCGAGGAGCGCGCGGCCGCGGCCCATCCCGGGCGGCGCGCGCTACGCGTCGCGTTTCGCCGCGCTGACCAGGAGCAGGATGCCGGTTACCAGATGCAGGAGCCAGCCAAGGAACGGGATCCACCCCAAGGCGCACGTAATCAGACCCATGACCGAGCCGTACTTGGCTTCGCGGTTCTGAATCGAGAGCACCAGCGCGACCAGATGCAGCACGAACATGATGAAGAGCGGCGCGTAGCTCGTTCCGATGATGATCACGGCGCCCAATAAGGGAATCGCCAGCAGCAGCTCGCAAACCCCCGTCGTCCACTTCAACGCTTTCGAACCCGTCATATCGAACTCACGCCTCCCCATTGACTTCCAATTCCTGTAAATCGTATCGCATGGGACCTGCCGCGGTCAATAGTCGGTTATCCGCGCCGGACGGTTGCCGCCGCTTGAGGGCGCCGAATGGCCGGACCCCGGACCGGCAGCGGCCGGGCGGCCGATGCGGCCGATGCGGCTGTTGCGGACCGCCAAAGGCAAGAACCCCTTTCCGAACCGGAAGGGGGTTCTTGCCTGCTGGCCTTGCGTCCGCGCGCCGGCCTAGCTCCAGAGCCGGTCGTTGGAGTGGAACTTGTTCCACTGATCGGTCGACTCCCACAAGCCCGGAAGGTCGGGGTGCAGATGCGCCGCGAGCACCTCGTCGTTCAAGTCGTCGATGCCGAGGCCGGGCGCGTCGGTCATCTCGATGAAGCCCTGCTGCACCAGCTTCTTCGGGAGCTTGCTTCCGACGACGATGTCGTCCCACCAGTCCACCTCGCAGGAATGGTATTCGAGGGCCAGGAAATTTTCCGTCGCGGCCGCCACGTGCGCGGCCGCCAGGCAGGCGATGGGGCTTTCCGCCATGTGAATGGCCATCGCGACGCCGTAGTCCTGCGCCATGTCGCCGATTTTCTTCGTCTCCAGGATGCCGCCCGCGGTCAGAACGTCGGGATGGATGACGGAGACGCCGCCGGCTTCGAGCAGCGGCCGGAAGTTTTCCTTCAGGTAAATGTCCTCGCCCGTGCAGACCGGCGTCGTCACCGCGCGCGCCAGCCTCGCGTACTGCTCCGTGTACTGCCACGGAATCATGTCTTCCATCCACGCCAGGTTGAACTTGTCGACGCGGCGGCCGAGCTTGATGCAGTCCTCCAGGCCGATATGGCCGAAATGGTCGATGGCGAGCGGCACCTGATCGCCGATGACCGCGCGCACGTCCGCCACGTACTGCTCCAGCATGTCCAGCCCCTTCTCCGTCACGTGAATGCCGGTAAAGGGATGCGGAATGTTGTAAATATCGTAATGGCGGTTGGCGATGTGCCGGAGCTCGGCGTCGGTCAGGCCGTCGTAATTTTGCCGGTACCGGTCGCGGGACTTCGCGCGCATCTCCTCGAGGAAGCCGAGCGGCGCGCTCAGCGTGCCGGGCTCGTGGATCAGCTGGCCGATGCCGAGGTCCATCTTCAGGAACGTGAAGCCGGCGTCCATCCGCTTCTTCAGCGCCGCGCCCATCGCCGTGCCCGTCGCCTTGTCGACGACGTCCGTGTCGCAGTACATGCGGATCCGGTCGCGGAACCGGCCGCCGAGCATTTGATAGACGGGCACGCCGTAGGCCTTGCCCGCGAGGTCCCACAGCGCGATCTCGATGCCGCTCACGCCGCCGCCTTGGCGCGCATGGCCGCCGAACTGCTTGATGCGGCGGAACAGCTTGTCGACGTTGCACGGGTTTTCCCCGATCAGCCGGCCCTTGAGCAGCTGGGCGTACACCTTGTCCGCGCCGTCGCGCACTTCGCCGAAGCCGACCAGGCCTTGGTTCGTGTACACCTTGATCAGGCTGCTGTGGAACGGCGCGCCGACGATGTCGGCGAACCGGATATCGGTGATGCGGAGCTCCGACGGCTTCGAATGCCCGCTCACGTGCGCCAGCGTTTCTTCGTACGTTTGTTCGTTCATGCATGGATTCCCCCTTTGGACGATGGATTCCCGTTTCCCTCTCCATCTTAGTGAACCGCGGCGCCGGGGGCGATGCCGTAAAGTTACGATTTCGTTGGATTTTTCGTCGGATTTTTCCGGTTCGGGCAAGCGGGACGGCGCGGCGGCATTTTGCAGTGGGACGGCGGACGAGCGCATGCTAGAATAAGAGGCGAATCCATAGGAGGAAAGGCGGGAACGGGATGAAAATCGGATTGAGCACGTACAGTCTGCTGAATGCGCTGAAGGCCGGGGAGATGACCGTGCTGGACGCGATCGGCTGGATCGCCGAGAACGGCGGGGAGCATATGGAGATGGTGCCGTACGGCTTCACCCTCGTCGACAACCCTGAATTGGCCGACGCGGTCCGCGAGCGGGCGAAGGCGGCCGGCATCGAGCTGTCGAACTACTCCATGCCGGCAAACTTCGTGCAGCCGGACGAAGATGCCTTCGAGGCGGAGATGGCCCGCGTGAAGACGCACGTCGATCTCGTGCGCCGGCTCGGCATGACGCATATGCGCCACGACGTGACGGCCTTCACGATCGAGCCGGCGCAGATGACGATCCGCTGGTTCGAGGAAAGCCTGCCGCTCATCGTCAAGGGCAGCCGGATCATCGCCGATTACGCGGCGGAGTTCGGCATCACGACGACGATCGAGAACCACGGCTTCAGCGTGCAAGCGAGCGATCGCGTGCAGCGGGTGCTGCAGGCGGTGGACCGCCCGAACTTCAAGACGACGCTCGACGTCGGCAATTTCATGTGCGTGGACGAGAATCCGGTCATCGGCGTCATGAAGAACCTGCCGTACGCGTCGCTGGTCCACTTCAAGGACTTCTACTTCCGGCCGTTCGACGAGCCGCCGGGCGGCGGGGACTGGTTCCGCACGAGCAACGGCAACTACCTGCGCGGCGCGATCGTCGGGCACGGCGACATCCCGCTGCGCCGCATCGTCAAGCTGATCAAGCAGTCCGGCTACGACGGGAATATCACGATCGAGTTCGAGGGCATGGAGGAATGCAAGCGGGCCTCGCGCATCGCGATGGACAACCTCCGCGCGCTGTGGGAAGAAGCCTGATTCCGGTTTCCGATGGCGGTTAAGGCAGGCGCGGGCCATCGTCCGCGCCGGACGAAATTTTGGGCAACTCTCGCGTCTTCGGTCATATACTTCTGTATACCGCCCGAAAAGAGGGGATGACCATGACCGACTTCGAGGAACGCTTGATTGCCGTGCTGAAAGAAATCAAATCCGAGCTGGGCGTGATCAGCAAACGGCTGGATTCCTTGGCCGATCACGTGGACGATTCCAGAAGAAGCTTGGATACGCTCAACGAGCTGGTGCAGGTCATCGCGTATTCGGACTGACCGCGCGGCGTCGTGCAAGCGCTTCCGGGACTTTCTCGCGAATCGGGAGAGAGGCCGCGCATCATCGCCGTATAATCGATATCCGTGCCGTCCGAAACGGGCGGCGGGCCCAAGCCGAGGCTTGGGCTTTTTTGCGTTCTCCGGAAGGCGTCGGCGGAGGGGGAAGAGATTCAAATTAACTAGAATAAGGCGGAAATAAATTTGCACTATTTGTATAATTTTCTCTTGAATTCGAATGCCGTCCTATCTGTTTCCCGCCTGAAATCTATTCACGAAGCGGAGGCAGAATTCCTATAAAAAAGAGGGTATAAATCACTAATTATGACATGATACGTTACTAATATCGATAAATTGCTTTAATTAATTAACGCTTTACCTGAATAATTACAAGAGTCAAGAGAATGTATTCGGTTGGAACGATAAAAAACGACAAAACATATCATACCAATGACATGTATATGGCATTTTTTAATCGGATTCTAGTCCTATTTTCTTATCACCATGTAAGCATTTTAACAGAAACTAGTAATTATTTATTGTCAGTAAATTTGTACTATGTTACAATTCTCTCGAAAATTATCGCTTTTGATAGATTCGCCGCGAAAGGCAGGTGAGCCCGCAGCCGGAACCCGCTCGTCCCATGCACGCAAACGTCTCATTACGGCTTATCTGGAGGGTGACAACTTGAAAAGAGAACTGGTAAAGAAGTCGATCGCGATCGCGGCGTTCTCGTCGCTGCTGATCGGATCGGCAAGTCCCGCGCTCGTGCGGGCGGCCGGAACGGACGCGAGGAAAAGCGCCTGGACCGCCGAAACGGCGCCGAAAGAAAACGCGGTGCAGGTCGCGCCCCGCGCCGGCGAGCCGAACGCCGCCGAGAAGCCCGTCCTGCCCGGAAAGGCCGACCCGGCCGCGTCCGGCGGCCGGATCATCGTGAAGTACAAGCCCGGCTTCCGCGCGGCTTCGGCATCGATCCTTCCGTCCGCCAAGACGAAGAGCAGCCTCGCGCTTCCGGAGGCGGGCGCCTCGCTCGTCCAGCTCGCGAACCCGGCCGATACGGCGCAGGTGCTCGAAGCGCTGAACAAGGATCCGAACGTCCTCTTCGCCGAGCCCGACTTCCGAATCAACGCTTCGCGCTTGCGGACGGAAGGCGCGCAGGCGTCCGCACCGGCGAAGGACGCGAAAGAATCGAAAGACGCGAAGGACGCGAAGACGGCCAAGGCGGCCAAGGCGGTTAAAGCGCCGGAATCCGGCTCGCCCGACGATACATACTTCCCGCTGCAGTGGGCGCTCCGCAACACGGGGCAAGTCCCGCCGTTCAACTACAACGATCCGCTGCTGGAGGGACATCCCGGCCCGGCCGGACTCGACGTCAAGGCTCCGGAAGCCTGGACCGTGTCGCAGGGAAGCCCGGACGTCACGGTCGCCGTCATCGACACCGGCGTGCAGCCCGACCATCCGGACTTGACGGGCAGCATCTGGACCAATCCGAAGGAGCGGGCCGGCAACGGGATCGACGACGACGGCAACGGATTCGTCGACGACGTCCACGGTTGGAACTTCGCGGGCGGCAGCAACGAGACGTACAGCGAGATCGACGGCGACGCGCACGGCACGGCCGTGGCCGGCCTCATCTCGGCCGCCGCGAATAACGGCACCGGCTTGGCGGGCGTCGCGCCGGACGTGACGATCATGCCCGTGAAGTACGTCGGCGGGGGATACGGCTACGTCTCGGATCTGATCAAGGCCATCGCCTACGCGGAGACGAACGGCGCGCAGATCGCCTACCTGAACGCGGAATCGTACGACTACAGCCAGGCGCTCAAGGACGCCATCGACGCCTCGTCCATGCTCTTCGTCGCCGGCTCCGGCGATTACGGCGTGAATACGGACGGCATTCCGTCCTACCCGGCGTCCTTCGACAGCCCGAACATCCTCTCGGTCACCGGCATCGACAACGAAGGCCGCCTCGCGGCTTACGCCAATACCGGCTACAAGTCCGTCGACGTCGCCGCTCCGGGCGAAGCGGTCGCGGCGACCGTGCCGGTGTCGAATCCGGGCCTCGCCGCGGAGATCGCGGACCCCGCGAACGGCTCCAAGGTGATCTTCAACGGCATCGCGTTCGAGAATATCCTCGACGACGAGGACGCGGACTACGACTACCGCCAGGACGCGTTCGACGCGGCCATGGATTACCTCGGGGCGTCCAAGTACGACCCGGACAAGAAGATCTTGCTCGTGCAGGACGATCTGTCCAACTACACGGAGATCCCGAGCTCCAGCAAGCTGGCGAAATACACGGACCTGCTGGCGGATTACGCCGGTCAAGTGGATGTCGTGCAGTCCGCGCCGGACGGCGGGGACGGCCCTTCCGCGGGGCAGATGCGGGACTATGACGCGGTCATTTGGTTCACGGGCATGGCGGACCGGTACTACGTCTCCAATCTGACCGAGAACGACCGCGGCAGCTTGACCGATTTCATCCAAGGCGGCGGCCATCTGATGCTGACGGGCACCAACGTCTTGAACGGCCCGACGGAGGAGGGCGGCGAAGAGGCCTCGAGCATCATCGATACCCCATTCGTCAAGGACGTGCTGCATTTGGCGTTCGTGAACCAGTACTTCTACGACAAAGCGGTCGGCTTGCCGGATACGATTTACGCGTACAAGGAGTACCCGCTGGACGAGGACAAGGACAGCTACAACTGGATCATTTCGCGCGATCCTTCGATTGCCAAAATCGACTTGATGAGCATCGCGGAAGATTTCGAGGGCAGCAGCTATGCCTATGCGCGGGGCACGGACATCGCGGCCGCGCAAGCGGCGGGAGCGGCGGCGCTCGTGCTGAGCCAGGACGAATCGCTGAGCGCGCTCGCGGCGAAGCAGCGGGTCGTCAACAGCGGCACGCGCCTCAGCTCGCTCACGGGCAAGACGGCGAGCGGGCGCCTGATCGACGCGTATCAAGCGCTGACCGACGACGACGTGCCGGGCACGCCTTTCCCGGGGGGCAGCGTATCCAACCGGCTCGACGACGCGGCCGACCGGAACGACGTATTCGCGGTGGAGCTCCACGCCGGCGAGGAGGTCAGCCTCGCGCTGACGGGCGACGCGGGCACCGATTTCGATCTGTATCTGTATGCCCCGGAAGCGGCGACCGTCGAGTCGAACGCGAATCTGCTGGCGTATTCGGAGAACGAGAAGACGTCCAAGGAGTCGATCGCCTACAAGGTGACGCGAAGCGGAACGTATTACGTCGACGTCTATGCGCATAAAGGCAAAGGCGCGTACGCGTTGACGTTCGCGACGGACAACGGCATCGGCGGATACGAGGATACGAGCAAGTCGCTGGCGTTCGCCGGCAATTGGACGTCCATGACGGGCGGCGCCTACACGGGCGGCAGCATGAAGCGGATCGACGCGGAGGGCAGCGTGGAATTCGCGTTCGACGGCAGCTATTTCGCCTGGATCGGCTCGAAGAATCCGCAGCAGGGCATCGCAGACGTGTACGTGGACGGCAAGCTGGCGGCATCGCCGTCGCTGTACGCCGCCAAGCCGCTCGACAAGCAGACCGTGTTCGAGAAGCAGCTGCCGGACGGGCGGCACGCGGTCAAGATCGTGTGGACCGGCAAGCACGATCCGAAGGCCAAAAAATCCGACCCGACGTTCATCAACGTCGACGCCTTCGACGTGAAGCGCCTGCTGCAGGAGAGCGATTACGGCGTCGCGTTCGCGGGACAGTGGACGATGACGTACGGCGCGAAGCATTTCGGCGGCAAGTCCGCCTACTCGACGCAAACGGGCAGCAGCGCGACGGTGGCGTTCGAGGGCACGAAAGCGACGGTCTACGCGAACGTCGGCAAAGACCGGGGCAAGGCCAACGTCTATATCGACGGCGAGCTGGCGACGCCGGACGCGATCGATCTGTACGAAGCCGCGGACCGCGATCGCGCCGTCGTCTTCGAGTCGGGGACGCTGTCTCCGGGCAAGCATACGCTGAAAATCGTCAACTTGGGCCAGAAGAACCCGCTGTCGCGCGGAACGGTCGTTTCGCTCGATGCCGTGGCGATCGCCGCCGAATAGAAGCCGACCATCTTACGAAAAGAGGAATCGCACTTGGCTAAATCCACCCTTATCTTGCAACGCACGGCCGCTCTACTCGCGGCCTCCATGCTTCTGACGGCGCCGCTCGGCGGCACCGGCGAAGCGGCCGGCTCCGCGGCCGGATCCGCCGGCGAACCGCAGTCCGCCGGTCTGACGAATCCTTCGCTCGGCAAGCCGGAAACGGCGCAGCTGCTCGCGCTGATGGCCGCCGGCGGCGGCCGCGCGGCTGCGGGCGCCGCGAAGGAGCCCGCCGTCGTCGACCCCGGCATCGACACGTCTTCGAAGGCGGACATCAACGTCATCGTGCAGCTGAGCGAGCCGCCCGTCGCCGCCGCCCGGCACGCCTCCGAGCTGGCGCGCGGCTCCTTCTCGGCCGAATCGGCCGAGCGCGCGGTGAACGCGGAGCAGTCGACCTTCGTGTCCGCCGCGGCCGGCAAGGGCATCGACCTTAACGTGAACTACAAGTACGACACGGTGCTGAACGGCATGGAAGTGACCGTCCCCGCGGACCGGATTCCGCAGCTCGCGGCCATGGGCGGCGTGAAGTCCATCAGCAAGAACCTGACGTATCGCGCGATTCCGCTGCCGCCCGCCGCTTCCGCGGAAGAGATCGCGGCCGATCCGAACTTCGATATCGATCCCATCCGCCAGATCGGGGCCGACGCCGCCTGGGCGAAGGGACTGACGGGCAAAGGGCTGAAGGTCGGCGTCATCGATACGGGCGTCGACTACGACCACCCGGACCTGAAAGGCGCCTACAAGGGCGGATACGACTCCGTCAACAAGGATTACGATCCGTACGAAGACGTGCCGAACCCCAGCTTCGGCTTCGCGGGCTCCGAGCACGGCACCCACGTCTCCGGGACGATCGTTGGCCGCGCGGCCAATCCGAACGCGGAGACGGTGCAGAAGGGGATCGCGTACGAAGCCGACCTGTACGCGTACAAGGTGCTCGGCGCCAAGATGAACCCGCAGACGCTCGAGGTCGACGTTACCGGCACCTCCGCGCAGGTCATCGACGGCATCGAGCACGCGATCGAGGACCATATGGACGTCATTAACCTGTCCTTGGGGTCGGACGGCGAGAAGAGCCCGACCTCGCCCGATTCCATCGCCGTCAACAACGCCGTGCTCGCGGGCGTGACCGCCGTCGTGGCGAGCGGCAATGCCGCCGATACGGGGCCGTACTATTATTCCATGGGCTCGCCGGCAAGCGCGCAGCTGGCGATTTCCGTCGCCGCGGCGACGAGCGTCAGCAGCCATTACAGCGGCAGCTTCGCCGATTCGCTGACGGCGGAGCATCCGGCCTATTCGCTAGACGCTATGGCGTGGCCGCTCGGCGGCAGCGATTTTGCCGCCGAGCTGGGCACGGAACCGCTGGATGCCGCGTACGTCGGCCTCGGAGCGAACGAGGATTACACGACGGACGTAGCGGGCAAGGTCGTGCTCGTCTCGCGGGGCACGCTGGCGTTCGTGGACAAGATCAAGACCGCCATGCAGCGCGGGGCGAAAGCCATTATTATTTTCAACGGCAACGCGCTGAAGGACGACGCGGCCGCGGCCGACCTGTCCGAGCATGTCGAGGACCGGGACGGCAAGATCGGCTCCGCCGCCTTCCTCGGCGAGAACAGCGACTATATTCCCGCGTTCGACATGTCCGGCGCCGAAGGCCGCGCGCTGGCCCGGCGGATTCTCGATTCCGCCGGAGCGGGGGCGCCGCTGCGGTTCACGTTCGGGGCGGATTTCCCGGAAACCGTCGTGCCGGGCGACACGATCGCGGAATTCAGCTCCCGCGGCCCGAACTCCGACGGCAACTACGGCATTAAGCCCGATATCAGCGCCCCGGGCGTGAACATCCGCTCGACCGTGCCGGCTTACGGCGAGATCGATTACGGCATCGAGCCGCGGCCCGATTACGACACCGCCTATTACCGGCTCAGCGGCACGAGCATGGCGTCCCCGCACGTCGCGGGCCTCGCGCTGCTCATGAAGCAGGAGCATCCCGGCTGGTCCCCGCGCGACGTGCGCGCGGCGCTTGCCAATACGGCGGATACGCTGCACGACCTCGGCGGGACGCAGTACGACGTCTACTCGCAAGGCGCCGGACGGGCGAACGCGGCGAACGCCGTCCTGACCCCGGCCGTCATCGAAGCGATGGATCCGATCAAGGTCTACGACGAGAAGATGAACGAGAAGATCATCGAGAGCGAGGCGAGCAGCGTCAGCTTCGGCGCGATCGAACCGGCGGGCGAGCCGGTCGTCAAGCCGCTTCGCGTGAAGAACTTGTCGGACGCGCCGGTGACGTACGCGGCCTCCGTCGTGCTCCATCCGAGCGTCACGTCGGATCCGCACGATCCGGTGCCGACGCCGGACGTCGGCAATCTCGTCATGACGCTGGGCGGGCTCGGCGAAGGCGATACCGTAACGGCGGAAGCCGGAGCCAGCCAAGCCTTCTCGCTGTCGGCGACGGCCGCGGACGGCGCGGCGCAAGGCGTGTACGAAGGCGAAGTCCGGCTGACGGCCGAAGGGCTGCCGACGCTGCACCTGCCGTTCGTCGTTCACGTCGGCGACGACGCCGGGGATAACGATTTCGCCCTGAAGGATTTCGCGTTGTCGGGCCAGCGGATCGTACCGGGCGCGCCGATCGACGCGACGGCGACCCTGCTCGACGGTTCCATGAACTACGCCGAGGTCGACGTGTTCAACCTCGATCAGGACTATGTGGGCACGCTGGCCTTCACGAACAGCCTCGACGAAGCGGGACAGACGCGCCTGCCGTTCGGAGCCGGTCCGATCAAGTTCGAGAAGCTGGACGGCAGCTATCATGCGGACGGAGACGTCGACGAATACGGGTTCGACGTCGTCAGGCAGCTGCCCGAAGGCCAGTACATGATTTCGCTGGTGGTCGCGCATATCAACGAACAGAACGATGCCGATGCCTTCCAGTCGCTCGGCTCGATGGTGTACGTGCAGGAAGAAGCGGACGACGACGGGTCTGCTCCGGGCGATCCGGGCGATCCGGGCGATCCGGGCGATCCGGGCAACCCCGGCAATCCGGGCAATCCGGGCAACCCGTCCGATCCGGGTCAAGGCGGCGGAGCGCCTCCGGCCGGCGGGCCGGATAACGGCGATTCCCTGCCTCCGGTTACGCTGGCGGCCGTTGCCGCGGCGCACCAGAACGTCATTGCCTTGACGGGCAGCGCCGCCGCAAGCGACGGGAAGACGGTCGTGACCGTCCCGGACGACGCGCTCCGGCAGGCGCTGAGCCAAGCGCAGGGCAAGCCGGCCGTCTTCGGCATCGACGCCGGGAACGGCGCGGAGCGCGGAGCGGGCGCCCGCCTGACGCTGACCGCCGGGCAGACGAAGCTGCTCGCGTCCGCGCCGGCCGGCAGCGCCGTCGCGTTCGCCTGGAACGGAGCGTCGGTCGCGATTCCGCTCGCGGCGCTGAAGGACGAGGCCGGCCTTGCGGTCGACATCGCGCCCGCCGCGGACGGCAAGGCGCTGTTCGCCGCCGACTATCCGGAAGCGGCCGTGCTCGGCACGCCGTATTCGTTCGCGGCGTATTCGCTCGCGGACGGCAAGGAGACGCCGCTGGCGCCGGCTCCGGATCGGACGATCCGCAAGGCGTTCGCGCTGGACGCGGGCATCGACGCCGGCCGCGCCGGCGCGCTGTACGCGGACGGGGGCCATGCTTATCCGGTTCCGGCCGCGTTCAAGAAGGCGGCGGACGGACGCACGATCGTGACCGTCGCGCGTCCGGGCTTCTCGACGTATGCCGCCGCCGAACGGCGCGCGTCGTTCGCGGACGCGAAGACGTCCTGGGCGGCCGAAGCGATTCAGACGCTCGCGGACAAGTTCCTGCTGAACGGGACCTCCGCGGCGGCGTTCTCGCCGAAGAGCGCCGTCACGCGCGCGCAGCTGGCGTCGATGCTGGTCAACGCGGCCGGCTTGGACAAGGACGCGCCGAAGGCGCCGTTCGCCGACGTCAAAGGCACGGAATGGTTCGCGCGGGACGTGGCCGCGGCGTATGCGGCCGGCCTGATCACGGGCAGCGGCGGCGCGTTCCGTCCGAACGACGCGGTGTCGCGCCAAGACCTGACCGTGATGCTGGCGAGAGCCATGAAGCTGCTTGGCGTAGAGCCGGCGGACGGCGCTCCGAATCGTCCTTACGCGGACGCTTCGTCGTTCGGCGCGTACGCGCAAGCCAGCATCGACGCCGTGACCGCGGCCGGCTTGATGCAGGGAAGCGAACGGCAGGGACGGTTCTACTTCGACCCGGCTCAGCCGACCACGCGCGAAGCGGCCGCGAAAGTGCTCTACCAATTGCTTTCGGCCGCGAGCCTTATTTGACGCGAGGCTTGCCGATCGGACGATAATCGGCCTGCCGCGCCAAGCGAAAGCCCTCTATCCGGAACGCGGATAGGGGGCTTTTCGCCGCGGCGCGCGCGGGGGCGAGCGGTCTTCGATCGGCGCCCGGCGCCGGACCGGCGCGTGCAAATAATCCGGCCGATTCGGTAAATCTTCTTCGCCGCCCGCCTTCTATAATAGAATCGATTAGCCGAAAGCGACCCCGAGCGAAGGAGCGCGAGCGCCATGCAACATCGAATCGAACGCAGGCCGCCGGGAAGGCGAAGCGGCAAACGAACGCGGAGCTCAGAGGCGAAGGCGGCCGCGGGTGCGAAAGGGGCGGCGAGGCGATGAACCGTTCGGATGCGGAGCTCGGCCTCTATCGCTGCGGGTACGTCGAACCGGCGCCCGACGGCTCCGTCCCATGGGACGGCGTCGCGCCCGCCTTGCTGACGGACGTCGTGACGGGGGCCGCCCCGGCGCTGCGGACGACCGTGCAGGCTTGCTGGACCGGGAGCGACCTCTGGTTCCGGTTCGAATGCGAGGACGACCATGTCGTCGCGACGATGAGCAATCATGACGACCCGCTGTACGAAGAGGACGTCGTGGAATTGTTTCTGGACGAGCACGGGACGGGCACGATGTATTACGAGCTCGAGGTCAGCCCGCGGAACGTCGTGTTCGACGCGCGGATCCGCAACGATTTGCGGGGCTCGAAGACGATCGAGCCGGAGTGGCATGCCGCCGGCATGGCAACGGCCGTCCGCGAAGACGGCGCGCGCCGGATCTACGAGATCCGGCTGCCGCTCGCGAACTTCGGCCGGCTGCCCGCGGACGGCACGTATTGGCGCTGGAACGCCTACCGGATCGACGAAGACCGGTCGGGCGAGCGCCGCTACTGGGCTTGGCGCCCGACGGGAGCCGTGGACTACCACGTCCCGCAGCGCTTCGGCACGCTGCTGTTCGCGGGCGGACCGGACAAGAACGAGGAGGCCTAACGGATATGAACGAGAATGAAACGAAGCTTGAACTGCGGTGCGTCAGCTCGCTCGCGAAGGTATTCGCCGACGAGCCCTTGCGGGAAGCGCCTTATCGGCGGGCGAGCGCGCTGGAGAACGAGGTCGCGTCCTTCCAGGTCGCTTACCGGGCGGACGCGCTGATCAAAGGCATGCGGGTATCCGTCCGCGCGGATATCGAGGCCGATATTACGCTCCGGGCGGTCGGCTTGGCGCCGTCCGAGCTGCCGGTCTACGCGGATCACGACGATGGCGTCCTGCGAACGGCCCCGGGCCTGTATCCCGATCCGCTGTTCGAGCTGCCGGACGGGGCCGGCGCGGCTGCGCTTCCCGGGCAATGGCGCTCCGTCTGGGTGACGGTCGAGCCGCGCGCCGGCGTGCGGCCGGGCGTTCATGCGATCGCGGTCGCCTTCGCGACGGCGGAGGGCGAGCCGCTCGGGGAGACGGACTTCGAGCTCGACATTGTCCCGCTGCGGCTGCCGGAGCAGCAGCTGCTGCATACGGAATGGTTCCATGCCGATTGCCTGGCGACCCATTACGGCGTCGACGCGTTCGGCGAGCGGCACTGGGAGATCGTCGGCCGCTACGTCCGCACCGCGGCAAGGCACGGCGTGAACGTGATCCTGACGCCGATCTTCACGCCGCCGCTCGATACGCGGGTCGGCGGGGAACGGCCGACCGTCCAGCTCGTCGACGTCCGCGCCGAGGCGGACGGAAGCTATCGGTTCGGCTTCGCCAAGCTGGAGCGGTGGGTGGCGCTGTGCCGGCGCGAAGGGATCGAGCGCTTCGAATTCTCGCATCTGTTCACGCAGTGGGGGGCGAAGCACGCGCCCAAGATCGTGGCCGATGTCGGCGGCGAGGAGCGGCGGATCTTCGGCTGGGAGACGGACGCGGGCGGCGAAGCGTACGAAGCGTTCCTGCGGCAGTTCGTGCCCGCGCTGCTGGCATGGATCGAAGCGAACGGCCTGCAGGACCGCTGCCTGTTCCATGTCTCGGACGAACCGTCGCTTCGGGACATCGACGCGTATGCGCGCGCGAGCCGGCTGGTCGGCGAGCTGCTGGGGGACTACCCGGTCATCGACGCGCTGTCGGATTTCGCGTTCTACGAGAAAGGACTGGTCAAGAACCCGATTCCGGCCAGCAACCATATCGAGCCGTTTCTGGATCACGGGGTCGAAGGCCTGTGGACGTATTATTGCTGCGGGCAGTACAAGGAGGTCGCGAATCGCTTCTTCAGCATGCCTTCCGCGCGCAACCGGATCTTAGGCATCCAGCTGTATAAATTCGATCTCGCGGGCTTCCTGCACTGGGGCTTCAACTTCTGGTACGCGCAGTACTCGGTCGGCCCGATCGATCCGTACCGGGTCACGGACGCGAGCCTCGCGTTTCCTTCGGGCGACGCCTTCCTCGTCTACCCGGGCGCGGACGGCGGGCCGGTGGAGTCGATCCGGCTCGAAGTGCTCCGCGAAGCGCTGCAGGATATGAGGGCGCTCCGGCTGCTGGAGGAGAAGTATGGCCGGGAATTCGTCATCGCGGGGTTGGAGGAAGGGCTGGACGAGCCGATTACGTTCAGCCGCTATCCGCGGGACGCCGCCTGGCTGCTCGCCAAGCGGGAATGGGTGAACGCGAAGCTGGCGGAGCGGGCGTAGCCTCTTGGAACGAAAAGACCAAACAAGCCTTGGCGGCCCATCGGCCGTCAAGGCTTGTTGTTTGATCCGGATGATCCGGATGATCCGGATGATCCGGATGCTGCAGGAGGTGCTTCGCCGGGCGGATTGCCGGCCGCGGACGTTTGCGCGTCCGCCGGTCCGTTCTGGTTTTGACCGTCCTGATGGCCTTGCGCGTTGGCGCTGCCCGCAGGCTGCCCGCCTTGGGTGTTTGCGTTCCCCGCGGCCTGCGCGTTTTGCGGCTTTGCGTTATCGGCAGGTTGCCCGCCTTGCGCGTTGGCGCTCCAGGCAGGCGGCTCGCCTTGCGTTTGCGGCGCGTTCCCGGGAGCTTGTCCGCCTTGCCTATTCGCGCGCTCCGCGGTCTGTCCGCCTTGCTTGCCCGACGCGCCCGAACCGCCTAGCGCCGCTCGCGTTACCGACGCGCCGCTCGCGGCCGGCTTGCCCGGCGAACCTTGCGCCGCCCGCGCGCCGGCCCGCATCCACGGCGGATCGCCGTGCCGATGCAGCGCCTGGTTGATCGAATAGATCAGATACGGGATCGCGGCGGACAGGAAGGCGCAGAACAAGATCGTACCCGAAGGAACCGACCCCGCGAGCTTGCTCCACATCGCGCTACCCCCTCTCCGATTCGTTGATGTCGCCGATGCGGCGGATGTTCATGCGGACCGTGACTTCAATGTCGGCGGCCGCGAATAGATTCGCGCCCCGCTCCCAATCCGGCGCGACGCGCTTCCAGGCGCGGTAATGATTTTGGTACAGGAATCGGTTCAGCCCGATGACATCCTTCTTGTACTTATGCTGCAGCGTTTGGAGCGTCTTCCCGGCAACCCGACGGATTTCGTCTTCGAACTGCCGCTCGATGCCCCGGAAAACGGCGGGGTCGTTCAAATCGAGGTTTTTCACCGACTTGACCATCGTCCCTTCGGCTTCGACCGCGATCGTGAACTTCATTCGCCGTCCGTCGCCGCCCGTCAGCTTGATTTTGCGGACGGCCCGTTCGAGTTCGGCGGTGATCGCGGTGTTTTTGTACGCCGTTTCGATCACGCCGCCCTTGATTTGGCCGGTCAGAAAATTAAGCCCTTGCGTCGTCTCGCCGTTCAATTCGCCGATCAGCCGGTGTTCGGTTCCGTCGAACAGCGCGGCGCCCGTCAGCGCGATGCCGTCTCCGCGTTTGCGGACGAGCTGGATGGTGAAGCTCTGGTCGCGCAGCAAATGCTCATGGATATCCCCGAGCCGGGACGATTTGAGCATGTAGTTGGTTTTCATCGTGTTGGCGATCGTCGATTCGAGATACGCGACGGGGTAGTTCTCGTTGTACGGGCGGACGTTCAAGATCTCGCGCGCCTTGCCGGCGGCGATGAGCACGTGCATGTCGCGCCGCATTTCCTTGCCCCGCAGGAAGAAGTCGAGCGCGTCGGAGAACTTCGAATCGTCCCGCGCGATATCCTCGGAGATCAGGATCAGCTTCAAATGCTCGTAATAGGGCGAACGGCTGGTCCTGGCCGCCGTCTTGGCGGTGAGCGCGGCCACGGAGCTCTCCTCGACGCCGATATTGAAGTAGCTTCGGCCGGCATTCGAATCGCGGCCGGAGCTGCCGGAGGAGGATTTCAGCCCCGCGGGCACGATGAACTGGAATGTCCCGCTGATCAGCGAGCCGGGGCTGCGGCTTCGATCCTTGTTTTGGCCGCCCTTAGCCTTGTCGATGGCGACGCCGACGACGAAGCCCCGCTTGTCGATCTCGACCCGGTCCCAGCAGCCGGTCAGCGCAAGCAGGGCGAATGCGGAGAAGCCGGCAAGAAAGGCTTTGCGGCGGCTCATGCGGCCGCCCTCGCGCCTCGCATCAGCGCGTACAGGTACAGCAGGATCGGCACCAGAATCGCCACGGTGAGGCCGCTGTAGCTGATGAGATCGCCGAGCTTGCCGACCTCGCCGGGATTTTTCGGATACATGCAGACGAGGTAGATGACCGGGCTGATCCCGATGACCCACTTGATCCGTCCCGTCCGCGGCATCATGCTGTCCAAGGCGTGCACGCAGACGTCGAAGGACATCGATGCGGTATTGAAGATCGTCATGATCCAGATCGCGAAGAAGAGCGATTCGAACCGTTCGAAGAACTCGCCGGGAATTTGCGCTTCCTTCGCCAGTTCGACCGCCGGATACGTGATTTCCATAAGCGCCGGCTGCGTGAAGACGCCGACGCAGACGAGATACAGGAGCAGATAGAACATCACCGGAATGGAGAGCCCGATCGCCACCGCGCGCGGCGCCGCCTTGGGGTACTTCATCATGGTGCTGTAAAACAGGATCGATTCGAAGCCGATCAGCGAGAAAATGCTGTTTTTCGTGCCGGCGGCGAGGCCTTTCCAATCCGTGACGAAGAACGGCCGGAGGTCGTGAATATTGAAAATGCCGATGCTGAACACGAGCACCGCCGCCGCGATGACGATGACCGGAGGCAGGAAGATCAAGTTGAGCCGGAGAATGCCTTCCCGCGAGCCGGCGACGGCGTAGGCAACGACGAGCAGGAAGGCGAGCGCGATGAATTCCACGGGCGTGCGTTCGAACAAGTATTGCTTCGAGATGTTGGCGATCGCCCGGACCTCGTAGGCGGTATACAGGATAAAGTAGAGCGCGATCAGGGTCGTGAAGCACGCCGACACCGGCGCGGACACGAGCTTCGCGTTGAAGGCGTAGAAGCCTTGGTCGTGCAGGAGCCCGCAGTAACGGGCCATCACCCAGCCCAGGAAGATGGCGACCGCGCCGGCGGCCGCGATGGAGATCCAGCCGTCCGACGATTCGGTCGTCTGGGCGACGAGCCGGGGCAAGGTCAAGATGCCGACGCCGACGACGATCGACGCGACGCTGGCGGCTACCTCGACCGTGCCGGCGCGGTCGTTGCCGTACTCAAACCATTTCATTGTCGTCACCACTTTGGCTGTCGTCCGCCAGGTAGCGGTCCAGCGGGTTGAGATGTTCGGGGCGCTCCCTCGTCATGCTCGCGGGCGCCCGAACGAAGAGGTCTTTCCAATCGCGCGAGAAGAACGGCGCGAGCGGCGCCGAATACGGCACGCCGAAGCTCTTCAGATTGACGAAATGGATGTTGATCGCGATGAAGGCGAGAATAATGCCGTATAGACCGAAGAACGCGGCCGCCAGCATGGTCGCGAACCGGATGAGACGCAGCGCGATCGCGAACGAATACGACGGAAACGAAAACGACGAGATGGCCGTTACCGCCACGACGATGACCATGATCGGGCTGACGATGCCCGCGGCCACGGCCGCTTCGCCGATGACAAGGCCGCCGACGATGCCGATCGTCTGGCCGATCGGCTTCGGCAGCCGGATGCCGGCTTCGCGCAGCAGCTCCAGGGTGCTCTCCA
Organism: Paenibacillus artemisiicola; assembly: GCF_017652985.1. Taxonomy (GTDB): domain Bacteria; phylum Bacillota; class Bacilli; order Paenibacillales; family Paenibacillaceae; genus Paenibacillus_Z; species Paenibacillus_Z artemisiicola. Next base: position 1,894 of record NZ_JAGGDJ010000037.1, on the reverse strand, counting down.
TCACGAACGCTTCGACGACGGCGGGGAACGGCACGCCCTCCCGCGCGCCGGCGATCGAGAAGGCGAGCGTAGACGGGATCATGCCGTGATGGAACTCCAGCAGCGCGATGTAGATGGCCGGCAGGAACGTCGCGATGAACGTGGCGAGCATGCGAAGCATCCGCGTGGCCGACGTGATGATCCAGTGCTGGTAATAATCTTCCGGCGAATGAATGTTCGAGGCGAACGTGATCGGAAAGATCAGCGCGAACGGGTCTCCGTCCACCAGAATGGCGAGCCGCCCCTGCAGCAGGCCGCCCGTCACCTTGTCCGGCCGTTCGCTGTTCAGCATGAGCGGAAACGGCGACAGAAAGCTGTCCGTGATGAGGTGCTCGACCGTGCCGGAGCCGGCGACGTCGTCGATGTCGATGCTCTTAAGCCTCCGGACCGCCTCATCCTTCAGCGTCGGGTTGCAGATGCCTTCGATATAGATGAGCACGACGTCGCGCTTCGTCCGGCGCCCCAGCTTGAACGACTCGAACCGGAGGCGGCTGTCGCGCAGGATGCGCCGGATGAGCGCGGTGTTGGTCCGGATGATTTCGTTGAAGCCTTCCCTGGAGCCGCGGATGATCGATTCCGTTTGCGGCTCTTCGACGCCCCGGCATTCCCAGCCTTTGCTGTCGAGCAGGATGCCCGTGCGGCTGCCGTCGACGAACAGGGCGGTGTCGCCCGACAGGATGCCGAGGACGATCTCGTCCATCGCGTCTTCGCGGCGGACCTCGATGACGGAGAGCACTTCCTGCTCGATCATCGCGGTCAGCCCGTCCGGTTCGGGCGTCGGCTCGCCCTCGAAGCGCCGCATGAGGGGCTTCAGCACCTGTTCGTTGATTAGCTGTTTATCGACGAGTCCGTCGAGGCACAGCAGGACGCAGATATGCTTGCCGGCGCCGATCGAGAACGTGCGGACGGCCAAATCCGACGGCGCGCCGAGGAGCTGCCGGATGGCGGCGGCGTTGTCCTCGGCGCGGCTGCCGAGCGGCGGCATCGGCTCGCTGTCTATGAAGGGCTGATGCTGTCGTTTCCCCGAGATCGCATGCCTGAACACCGCGGTTTTCCTCCCTTGGCTTTATTTCCCTTAGAATGGCCGGATCGGAAAAATTCTATCCTGCGCCGCGTTCGTTCGTTGGCGCCGCCGGCCCCGTCCCCTATAATGAGAGGGAATGAGCATTGCGAGACGGAGACGAAAGGAGCTGCGGCATGCTGCTCGAAGTGATTGCATTGACGCCGGAAGACGCGGCGATCGCCGCCGCGCACGGGGCGGACCGCGTCGAGTTCGTCTCGGCGATGGAGGAAGGCGGGCTGACGCCGGCGGCCGCGGACGTCGAGCAAGCCGCGGCTGAGGCGGGGATACCCGTGCACGTCATGATTCGTTCCCACAGCCGATCGTTCGACTACGATGAAGCGGACATGAAGCGCATGATGCGCGATATGCGGTCGCTGCGGCTGGCGGGCGCAAGCGCGTTCGTGCTCGGGACGCTGACCCCGGCGCGCACGGTCGACGAGGAGAAGCTGAAGCGGCTGCTCGACGCGGCGGACGGGCTGCCCGTCACGTTCCATCGGGCGTTCGACGAGACGCGCGACTTGGAAGAGGCTTACGAGACGCTGGCGCGGTACCCGTTGATCCGCGCGGTGCTGACGTCCGGCGGCATGCCGAGCGTCCTGGAGGCGGGGCGCGAGATCGCCCGGCTGGTCCGGCTCGCGGGCGCCGCGGGACCGGCCGTCATGGCCGGCAGCGGGCTGACGCCGGAGACGGCGGCCGGCTTCGCGCGGGAGACGGGCGTCCGCGCCGTGCATTTCGGCTCCGGCGTGCGCCGGGGCGGCCGGCAGGCGGAGCCGCTGGACCCGGCGCGCCTAA
>NZ_JAGGDJ010000036.1 GCF_017652985.1 Paenibacillus artemisiicola | reverse complement strand
GTCGCGAGCGGCAACGGCGCGGCCGATTCCGGCGCCGCGCAGGACGGCGGCGCGGGCGGCGGTGCGAACGGCGGTACGACCGCGCCGAACGGCAGCGGTGCGGCCGGCGGGTTCCCGGGCCAGGACGGCGGCGGCTTCCGTCAAGGCGGCTTCGGCGGCGGCGGACCGGGCGGCGGCAGCGGCGGCATGTTCGGGACCGGCTCGCCGGGACCGCTGCGGCTGTTCCAATCCGGCTTGTCCGGGCAGGCCAGCTGGCTGCTGCCGTTCGCGTTCTTCGCTTGCGCCGCCCTCTTCGCGAGCGTCCGCCGGAACGCGTTCGCGCAGAAGCAGAAGGAGGCGCTGTTCTGGCTCGCTTGGCTGCTGCCGGGCATGGCGTTCTTCAGCGCCGCGGGCTTCTTCCACCAGTATTACCTGATCATGCTGGCGGCGCCGATCGCCGCGCTCTCCGGCGCGGGCTGGACGGAGCTGTGGGACGCCTACCGCGGCCGCGGCTGGACCTCGTACCTGCTGCCGGTCGCGGTGACGGCCACGGCGGCGCTGCAGTGGTACATCATGCAGCCGTACGACGACACGATCGGCAAGGGCTGGTCCATCGGCGTCGCCGCGGCCGGCGTGCTGACGACCATGGTGCTGTTCACGCTGAAGGGCGGCCGCGAGTTCAAGCTGTCCCGCGCGGTCGGCACGGTCAGCATCCTCGTGCTGCTGATCGGCCCGGCATATTGGGCGCTGACGCCGATTACGTACGGCCAGAGCAGCATGCTGCCGCAGGCCGGCCCGGGCGGGTCAACCGGCATGGGCGGCTTCGGCGGCGGCGCTCCCGGCGGGTTCGGCGGCATGACGGGCGCCGGAAGCCTCCCGGGCATACCGGGACAAGGCGGCCAAACCGGCCAAGACGGGCAAGCGGCGCAAGGTCAGGACCCGGCAAGCGCCCAAGACGGGCAAGCGGCCCAAAGCCAGAACGGTTCAAGCGCGAACGTTCCGGGCGCGGACGGCGCCGTGCCGGCTTTCTCCGGAGGAGGCGGCGGCCGGGGCGGCATGGAAGGCGGCAGCGTGAACGAAGCGCTGCTGGCGTATTTGCGGGCGCACAACACGGGCGAGGCGTATTTGTTCGCGACGTACGATTACACCACGGCGGCGCCTTACATCATCGACGAAGGCGAAAAGGTCGTCGCGATGGGCGGGTTCTCCGGCTCCGATCCGGTCTATTCGGCGGAGAAGCTGCAGAAGCTCGTCGCGAGCGGCAAGCTGAAATATTTCCTGATCTCCGGCGGGCGGGGCGGCAGCTCCGAAGTGACGTCGTGGATCGAGCAGCACGGCACGGAAGTGCCTTCGAGCGACTGGCAGTCCGGCGATGCGGCGTCCGCGGGCGATAGCAGCCAATCCTTCGGCTTCCGCGGGATGAACGGCGGCGGTACGCTGTACGAAGTCAGCCCGGACCGGAATTAAGGAGGGATCGCGATGAGCAGAAAAGCGGTATTTTCCATTATCGTCCCCATGTATAACGAAGAGGCCGTCATCCAGGAGACGTACCGGCGGCTGAAGAAGGTCATGAGCGGCACCGGCCAGACGTACGAGCTGCTGTTCGTCAACGACGGCAGCAAGGACCGCAGCGCGGCGATCATCGAGGAATACGGCTACTGGGACGAGACGGTCAAGCTGATCGACTTCTCCCGCAATTTCGGGCATCAGATCGCCATCACGGCGGGTATGGACTACGCTACCGGCGACGCGGTCATCATCATCGACGCGGACCTGCAGGACCCGCCGGAGCTGATTTTGGCGATGATCGAGAAGTGGAAGGAGGGTTACGAGGTCGTCTACGCGACCCGCAGCAAGCGGAGCGGCGAGAGCCGGTTCAAGAAATGGTCCGCCGCCGCGTTCTACCGCATCCTGCGCGCCTCGACCGACATTGACATCCCGGTGGACACGGGGGATTTCCGGCTCATGGACCGCAAGGTCGTCGACCAGATGAAGCGGCTGCCCGAGAACAACCGGTTCGTCCGAGGGCTCGTCAGCTGGGTCGGCTTCCGCCAGACGTCCATCGCGTACGACCGGGACGAACGGCTCGCCGGGGAGACGAAGTACCCGCTGCGCAAAATGATCAAGCTGTGCCTCGACGGCCTCACGTCCTTCTCCTACAAGCCGCTCAAGCTGGCGGGCTACATGGGCGCGGCGCTGTCCGGCATCGGCTTCCTGTTCCTGCTGTACGTGCTGTATCTCGCGGCGTTCACGCACGCGACGATCAAAGGCTGGCCGTCCTTGATGGGAATCATGCTTATTTTTAACGGATTTATCCTGATTATGCTCGGCGTGCTCGGCGAATACGTCGGCCGAATCTATGACGAGACGAAGGGCCGGCCGCTCTACATCGTCCGCGACGTCCGCGGCATGACGGGCGCTTCCGGCGCGGCGGGCGCCGCGGGCGTGCCGGAGAAACCGGCGCTGCCGAAGGCCGGCGGCGCCCAGCGATGAACGGCCGGCTGCTGAAGTTCGGCGCCGTCGGGCTGCTGAACACGGGCGCGGACCTGCTCGCGTTCGGGGCCCTGACGGCGGCGGGCTGCCCCGTGCTGGCCGCGCAGGCCCTTTCGTACGGCTGCGGCATGCTGAACAGCTATCTGCTGAACCGCAGCTGGACGTTTCGCTCGCGCGCCGGCCGCATGCAAGAATTGCCGCGGTTCGCGCTGCTGAACCTGGCCGTGCTGGCGGTCGTCTCATGGCTGCTGGAGCTGCTGCATGCCCAAGCGGGGCTGCCGCTGCTGCCGAGCAAGCTGCTGGCCACGGGCGCCGGCATGCTGATCAATTACGCGGGCAGCCGATACTGGGTCTTCGGCGCCCGCGGCCCGATTACCGAAGCAAAGGAGCGAGATGCCTCATGACCCCTCGTATTCGCAAAGCCGTCATTCCCGCCGCGGGCCTCGGAACCCGGTTCCTCCCCGCCACCAAGGCGCAGCCGAAGGAAATGCTGCCGATCGTGGACAAACCGGCGATCCAATACATCGTGGAGGAAGCCGTGCAAAGCGGCATCGAGAGCATCCTCATCGTCACGGGACGGAACAAAAAGTCGATCGAGGACCATTTCGACAAGTCCGTCGAGCTGGAGCAGCTGCTGGCGGAGAAGGGCAAGGAGCAGCTGCTGCGGGAGGTGCAGGCGATCGGCGACATGGCGAACGTGCATTTCATCCGGCAGAAGGAGCCGCTCGGCCTCGGGCACGCCATTTTGTGCGCCAAGCAGTTCGTCGGGGACGAGCCGTTCGCGGTGCTGCTCGGCGACGACATCCTGATGTCGGAGCCGCCGGCGCTGTCGCGGCTGATCGACCTGTACCGGCGGACGAACCGGCAGGTCGTCGGCGTCCGCGAGGTGCCGGACGAGGAGGTCGGCAAGTACGGGATCGTCGAGCCGGCCGCGGCGCGGACGTTCGGCGCGCATGCCGTCGAAGGCCTCGTCGAGAAGCCGGCCTTCCGCGAAGCGCCGTCCAACCTTGCCGTGATGGGGCGGTACGTGCTGAAGCCGGATATTTTCCCCGTGCTGGAGACGCTGGAGCGCGGCGCGGGCGGGGAGTACCAGCTGACCGACGCGCTGCACGCCATGTGCGCGGACGAGGAGCTGCTCGCGCTCCCGCTCGCCGGCAAGCGCTACGACATCGGCGACAAGATCGGCTACATGAAGGCGATCATCGAGGTCGGCCTGCAGCGGGAGGAGCTGCGCGACGCGCTGCTCCCGTACCTCCGCGAGCTGGCGGGCGAGCGGCGGGCGGTGACGGGATAGCGTTTACAACTTTGGCAGATCGTCCGTGTTTTTCCGCGTATCGTCCAAGAAGGCCCGCGCGCTTCAGGTGTACAGTGAAGGTATCCGAAACGCAAAGGGGATTGAGGGACATGTTGAAAGCGAATCGACAACTGACCGCCGAGCAGGTGGCGTTTTACCGGGAAAACGGCTTCGTGCAAATCGACGACGTGCTGTCGCCGGAGGAGCTGGCGGAGCTGCGGCAATACATGGACGAGACGATGTACGGCGAAGGCGGGCGCGGCGTGCAGACCGACAAGGCCGGCGGCGCGTACTACAAGGTGCTGAATCAGCGCGTCAACACGTGGCGCGATCACGGCGGCATGGCGCGGTTCGTGCTCGGCGAGCGGTTCGCCGATCTCGGCAAGCAGCTGACGGGCTTCGCGGGCGTGCGGCTCTTCCACGACCACGCGCTGCTCAAGATGCCGGGCGATTCGAAGTCGACGCCGTGGCACCAAGACCGGCCGTACTGGCCGATGAACGAGATGAAGCCGCAAAACGCGTTCTCCATCTGGGTCGCGCTCGACGACGTCGACGAGCATAACGGCTGCATGATGTTCGTGCCGAAATCGCAGCGCATCCGCAACCTGAAGGGCGTCAGCCTGGTGACGCCGGAGGACATTTTCGAGCAGGAGGGCGCGAAGGACGTCGTCGACCGCAACACCGCGGTCATCTGCCGGATGAAAGCGGGCAGCTGCACGTTCCACGACGGCATGACGTTCCACTACGCGCATGCCAACATGACGGACCGTCCGCGCCGGGCACTCGCGATCGTCTTCATGGAAGACGGCACGACGTACAGCGGCGCCGGCCACGTCATCACGGACGGTCTCGGGTTCGAGGCCGGCGAGAAGCTGCAGGGCGGCTTGATGCCGAAGCTGGCGTAATCCGCGGCTGGCGGCATGGGGCTGCGGCCCGCGGGGTGTGAATAAAGGAACGGACCGGTCCTTGGGGACGGTCCGTTTTTTGCGTTGGCGGCTGGGCGGTCTTGGCCCCGATCTAGAATCGTGCGGCCACAGGAGCGCTTATTGGAGCAAAACGCGGCCGAAATCGAAGCGTACGAGGCAAGTAACGGCTCCTGTGTCCGCCAAAGTCGCCAAATCGGCAATATGGGGCAAATAGCGGATCTCCTGTCCGCCAAACCCAAGGCAAGAGTCGGTTGGTGGGGAGCTAAGCACCTCCGGGCGAGTCGCCCCGTGCTCGAATGGAGTTTCGCGGCCAATAGATCCGCTATTGCGTCCGTTTCGCCCCGATCTAGAATCGTGCGGCCACGGGAGCGCTTATTGGAGCAAAACGCGGCCGAAATCGAAGCGTACGAGGCGAATAACGGCTCCTGTGTCCGCCAAAGTCGCCAAATCGGCAATATGGGGCAAATAGCGGATCTCCTGTCCGCCAAACCCAAGGCAAGAGTCGGTTGGTGGGGAGCTAAGCACCTGCGGACGAGGCGTCCCGTGCTCGAATGGAGTTTCGCGGCCAATAGATCCGCTATTGCGTCCATTTCGCCCCGGTTTAAAATCGTGCGGCCACGGGAGCGCTTATTGGTGCAAAACGCGGCCGAAATCGAACCGTTCGAGGCAAATAACGGCTCCTGTGTCCGCCAAAGTCGCCAATCGGCAAAATGGGGCAAATAGCGGATCTTCTGTCCGCCAACGGTGCGATCGCGAACAAGCACCGCAGCCCCTGACGTTCGCGAACAAGCACCGCAGCCCCTGACGCTCGCGTTCAAGCACTCCCGCCCCAGCGGCGCTACTGCATCCGCGTAAACACGGCGACTACTAGGCTTCCACCGCTCTTGCATTCGCGAACGCCTCGTCCATCGGCAATGTACTTGCCGCGTGCGACTGCCCAATCTTCTACAGCCGCTTCACCATCCGGCGGTAGTCGCTCCCGCCGATGCGCAGCATGCCGTCCTCGACGTAGCCGCCGCGCGCGTAGATGCCGTACGCCCGCTCGTTGTCCGCCTCCACGATGAGCGCCGTGCGGCCGAAGCCGAGCTCCGCCGCCCGCCGTTCGGCGTCCGCCATCAGCGTCTTCGCGACGCCTTGGCCGCGGAAGGCTTCCGCCACCGCCAGCGCGTCCAAATAATACTCGCCGTCCCGCGCTTCCCGGACGATGACGCGCTCGGCGTCCCCGAAGTCGCGCCGCATTCGCGCCAGGTACGGCTCGTCCAGCCGGCCGGCGTCGTCGCCGGGGTACGCGACGAGCATGCCGGCCACTTGTCCGTCCCGCTCCGCCACGAGCACATGCCCGCAGCTGATCCGGTTGCCCGGCTGCTTGAAAAAATCGGCCAGCCGCTCCGCCGCGTCCGCTTCGTCCGAAGCGCCCGTCAGCAAATAGGCGATCGTCCCGATCGCGTCCAGCAGCAGCGGGATAACCTGCGGCGCATCGTCGGCCGTCTCGATTCGCGTGCTCATAAGGCGACCTCCGTTTCCGTAATTTACCGCTATTATGGCTGATCGGAGGCGGTTCCATCCGGTGCGTCCGATCTCCTCGCGCGATAAGTTTAACGATACCGAAACGGAAAGGCATTGTCGACGTACGAAGAAAATACGCTAAAAGGCAGGCGCGAAATTTTCATGCGGAGGGATGCGGACATGGAATGGTACTTGAAGGTGCTGCAAAATTACGTCGGCTTCACGGGACGGGCCAGGCGCAAGGAGTACTGGATGTTCGTGCTCTTCAACATCCTCGTGTCGATCGCGCTCGCCGTCGTGGACGGCCTGCTCGGCAGCGGCCGGCTGCTCTCAGGCCTGTACTCGCTGGCCGTTCTCCTGCCGACGCTCGCGGTCACGGTCCGGCGGCTTCACGATACCGGCCGTTCGGGCTGGTGGTATTTCATCATCCTCATCCCGTTCGTCGGCGCGATCGTTCTGCTCGTCTTCGTCTGCCTCGATGGCGAGCCGAACGACAACCAGTATGGACCGAATCCGAAATACGAGTAGCCGAATAGGGTGAGACAGACGAGCGGCAAAAAAGCGGAGCAGTCAAGACGGCGGCTCCGCTTTTTTTTTGCGCCTAGCGCCAGGCTTGCTTGGCGCAGGCATAAGGCGGGCGCGTGTGGCGCAGGCATGACCTAGACGCCCCGCGCCATATGCCCGCCGTGTGCCTTCGCGCCGGCCTAGACGCCCGCACGATGCACCTGCCGTGCGCCTTCGCGCCGGCCTAGACGCCTGCGCGATGCGCCCGCCGTGCGCCTGGCTGGGGGCGGGGCGCCTGCTTAAACGCCCCGCGCCCCAGCCCCGCTTCAGCGCGTCAATCGCGCCCCGCGTCCGCCGTGCGCCTTAGCTCCGCGCCCCAACCCGGCTTCAACGCGCCAATCGCGCCCCGCGTCCGCCGTGCACCATGGCCCCGCGCCCCAGCCCCGCTTCAGCGCGTCAATCGCGCCCCGCCATGTACAGCAGCTCGGCGATCTTCTTCGGCTCCGTCTTGAAATACGTCATATGGTCGGCGTCGCCGACGATAAGCCGGAACTGACCGAGCCGGCTCGACATATGCGGATGCCAGCTGTAATTCTCGCCCTGGGGAAGCACGTTGTCCTGGTACAAGTAGACGTAGCTCTTCGGCGTCTGGAGCGCGTAGAACTTCTTCAAATCCAGCTTCTCCGTGAACGGGCCGCCCGGCTCCGGCTTGACGCCGGCATAGATCTTCTGCGCGACGTCAAGCGGCGCCAGGTTGAGGAAGGCGTCCCGGAAGAACGGAAAAGGCAGCATAACCGTGCCGTTGCCCGACTGCTTCGCCAGCTCGCCGAAGAACGCGGCGGTCTGCGGCGGCAGTTCGTCCGCGAGACTGTTGCCGTCCTTCACGACGAAGCCGTCGATGAACACGATCCGTTTCAGCCGGTCCGGCACGTATTCCGCCGCCTTCTGCACGACGGAACCGCCGAAGCTGTGGCCGACGAGCACGACGTCGCGCAGGTCATGGTTCTGGATGTAGTCGGCCACGGCCTTCGACATCATGGCATGGGTCGCGGTCGTGTTTTTGTAATCGGCTCCATGGCCGGGGTATTCGGGAGCGTAGACGGTGTGGCCCTGCTTGCGGAGCTCGGCGGCGACGCCGTCCCAGAAGCCGGCGTCCGCCCAGGAGCCGTGAACGAGGACGAAGGTGAGCGGCTGCGCTTTTTGGCGCATGCCGGGATCGTTATGGGCGCCCCACTGCGTGGCGGGCGTGACATAGTAGAACGTCGCCGGCGGCTGGACGCTGCCGTACGAGCCGTACGAGCCGTCTCTCCCGTAAGGGCCGTAGCTGGCGTAATGCGTCGCGCCGTTCGGGCTGGACAAATAAAACGTCATGGCATTCGATGTTCCTTTCCGTCGTTTGGATGCTTTACTATACGCCCGGCACGGCGGGCGCGTGACCCGCCGGCGCAATTTCGGGTGCGCGATCCCGGTCCGCCGCGCGGGCATCCGCCTAGGCCCGGCTCGCCGCGCCCGGCGGACGCGCGTTCCGGTTCGTCCTCCGCGGGCCGGGCCGCCGTCCATGGCCAGCAAACGTCACCCGCGGGCAAACGTCACCGCTTGATAGACGATGGTTTTCATAGAGTCGGGTTCATCGACCAGTACGAGCCATCTGTCTCGGACGTATAAATACAGTACATCCTTGCTGTAGATCGCCTCCCGGCGGCACGAATCTATGAAAACCGCATCGTCTCCCGCGGCTCCCGATTTCCGGTAGGAGCGGCAACGCCACAGCACAGGATCCTACATCCCCCATGGAAAGAGAGGTGGAGACATGCATGATTTAATGGTCCTCACGACGGTATGCGCCTTCTTGTTGACCATTGGGTTCATCTTCTGGCGGCCCAACGTGAACGAGGCGATCCCGGCCTCGATCGGGGCGGCGTTCGTGCTGCTGAGCGGCAGCGTTTCGCTGTCCGACCTCGGAAGCATTCTCGAAACGATCAGCGGCGCGGCGATCACGATCATAGCGACCATCGTCATGGCGATCGTGCTCGAGAGCTTCGGGTTCTTCTATTGGGCGGCGGACCTGCTGGCGAAGAAGGCGAACGGCTCCGGCATCCGGCTGTTCTGGCTGACGAACCTGTTCTGCTTCCTCATGACGCTGTTCGTCAACAACGACGGAAGCATCCTCATCACGACGCCGATTCTGCTGATGCTGCTGAAGAACATGGGGCTGAAGCCCCATCAGAAAATACCGTACCTCATCTCCGGCGCCATCATCGCCACGGCGTCGAGCGCCCCGATCGGCGTGAGCAACATCGTCAACCTGATCGCGCTCAAAATCGTCCATATGAGCCTCTATATGCACACCGCCATGATGTTCGTGCCGGCTTCGCTCGGTCTATGCGTGCTCGCGGGCATGCTGTACGCGATCTTCTACAAGTCGCTGCCGAAGCAGATTCCGAAGGTGCCCAAGCACGGCTTCATGCCGGGCAGCCATCCGCTGAAGGAGGTGTACAGCGACAACGGCAACCGGGCCAAATTCATGCGCAACGTGCTCATCTTCGTGTTCTGCGTGCGGGTCAGCCTGTTCGCCGCGTCCTACGTCGGCATTCCCGTATCGCTCATGGCGGTGATCGGGTCGGCCGTGCTGCTGGCTTGGCGCTGGCTGTACCTGAAGGTCACCCCGATGGATATGCTCAAAAAAACGCCGTGGTACATTCTCGTCTTCGCGTTCGGCATGTACGTCATCATTTACGGCCTGAACAATATCGGCCTGACCGACTACCTGATCCGCGTGCTGCAGCCGATCGTCGCGAGCGGCCTGCTGAACGCCAGCGTCCTGATGGGCGCGATGCTCAGCCTGCTGTCCAACTTGTTCAACAACCATCCGGCGCTCATGGTCGGCACGCTGACCTTGACCCATATGGACCTGGATCCGTTGACGCTCAAGATCTCGTACCTCGCCAGCGTCATCGGAAGCGACATCGGGTCGCTGCTGCTGCCGATCGGCACGCTCGCGACGCTCATGTGGATGCACATCGTCAACAAGGGCGGCGTGAAAATCAGCTGGCTGCATTATTTGCGAGTCACGATCATCGCGATTCCGGTCACGGTCGTGTTTACCCTGATCGTGCTCGCGTATTGGGTGAAGTGGCTATTCTAACTGCGAAAGGAGTGGATAAGCATGGAGACACCATTGGAGAAGTGGATCGGAAAGCAGGTGCTGGCGGACATGGCGGGCAAGCGGAGCGTCGAGGGCATCGTCATCGAGGCGGGACCCGACCTGCTCGTCGTGCAAGACCGGGAGCGGTTCATCTATATGCCGCTCGCGCACGTGCAGCGGGTGCGGGAGAGCTTCGGCGGCGGTGAATCGGGAGCGCCGGCGCCGGCGTACCGGGGCGAGGTTGCGAGCATGGAACGGATGTTGAAGGCGGCGGAAGGACGTTATGTCGAATTGCAGGTGGGCGGCTCCGTGCTCGAAGGGTTCGTAACGGCCGTCAAGCCGGATTACCTGCAGATCTATACGCCGCTCTATCCCGGGCTCATCGTCGCGCTGAAGCATCTGAAGTGGCTCGTCCCGTACCCGAAGGAATACGATCCGTATCCAAGCGCCGCGGTCGGCGCATCCGCGAAGGACGCCGCCCGCCGGCAGCGGCTCGCGGAATCGTTCCGGGAGCAGGTGAAGCTGGCGGAGGGGCGTCTCGCGCTCCTCAACGTCGGCGGGCCTGCCGAAATCGTCGGCATGGTCCGGCAAGCCGGAGGGGGCATGGTCGAAATCGGAGACGCGAACGGGGAAAGCGCGTACTACCTGCTCGACCATCTGAAGTCGCTCTACCTGCCTGCCTTGTAACGGCGAACGGGCGTTCCGGCGCGGACGCAAAAATAGACGCCGAAGCCCCGGCTTACGGCAGCGTCCTCGCCGATGGCCGATCGTCCACCGGATTGACACGCATTTGTAACGGAACTGCAACGCCATTTTCATCTTCTTTTAATCTTCGGTCCCTATAATAAGTCTCAACCCCCTATTATATAGCAAGACTTCAGACCCGCAGCCCGTTGCCGCGGGTCTCTTTTTTGTGTCGGGGATCAGGTCTCCCGCGACGGCGGGCACATCATCTGGATGCCGTCCGATTGGAACGGCGACGGTTCGGTCAGGCTGCTCAGCGGCACGGTCCGCTCCTCGTCGGGCTTGCCCAGCGGGTAGACGCGGGCCGTGTCGTTTTCTTCGTCGACGTGCTGGATGTAGATCGGGACCCCGTCGCAGACGACGTCGGCCATGACCGGCGATTCGGCGATTTCTTGCGCGCGCAGTTTGTTCATGCGGCGGCCTCCTTGTTCGGCGAGTTGGACTTCCCCCTCAATATGCCGCTTTCGCGGGCGGGTTTATGCATGACGCCCCAAAAAGAAAGCGCGCTGGCAAAAAACGCCGCCCGCCTTCGATTGTCAACGCGAGCGAAATCTGGCATATTGAATCATGACGAACGACGCCGCGGCGGGCTGAAGAGGCTTCGGCCGGCGGCGGCGAAAGGAGTTAAAGCGAATGAAGCTGTTTCAGCCGGGCGGGCGCGTCCTGCCGGCCGTGCGCAAGCTGAAGGAAGTGGAAGCGCTTCTATCCGCGCCGTTCCCGGGCTTCGTGCTGCTAGGCGGCCACGTGGGCCAAATGAAGCCGATCGCGGATTTGGCCCGGGCGCACGGGAAGGACGTGCTGCTGCACGCCGATCTGATCGACGGTCTGCGCAACGACGAATACGCGGCGGAGTTTCTATGCCAGTCCGTGCGGCCGGCGGGGCTGATCTCGACGCGGGCCGGCGTCATCCAGCGGACGAAGCAGAACGGCCTGATCGCCATCCAGCGGCTGTTCCTGCTGGATTCCGACGCGCTGGAGCGCAGTTACGCGCTCGTCGAGAAGACGCAGCCGGACTTCGTGGAGGTCTTGCCGGGCATCATGCCGGAAATCATCGCGGAGGTCAAGGCGCGCACCGGGGTACCCGTCATCGCGGGCGGGCTGATCCGCACGGAGGCGCATGTCCGGCAGGCGCTGGAGGCCGGCGCCGCCGCGGTGACGACGTCGCGCCGCGAGCTGTGGGAGGCGTAACGGGCCGGCGGCGCATGGGGCCGCGGCCGCATTGAAGGGGGAGAAACGGATGAACAACGAAGCCAACAAATTCGAGGACGCTTATATACTGGCGCTCGACCAAGGCACGACGAGCACGCGCGCGCTGCTCGTGGACCGGTCCGGCGCGATCGCGGGCATGGCGAGGGAAGAACTGCCGCTTCGCTATCCGCACCCGGGCTGGGTCGAGGCGGACGCCGAATTCATCTGGGCTTCCGCGCTTCGCGTCATGCGGCGGGTGCTCGCGGAGACGGGCGTGCCGGCGGAGCGGATCGCCGGACTCGGCATCACGAACCAGCGGGAAACGACGATCGTCTGGGACCGCGCGACGGGCGAGCCGATCTACCCGGCGATCGTGTGGCAGTCCCGCCAGTCCGCGGACATCTGCTCGCGGCTCGCGGCGGACGGGCACGGGGACGCCGTCAGGGAGCGGACGGGGCTGCTGATCGATCCGTACTTCTCCGGCACGAAGGTCGCTTGGATACTGGCGAACGTGGACGGCGCGCGCGAGCGGGCGGAGGCGGGCGGGCTGCTGTTCGGCACCGTCGACGCGTGGCTCGTCTGGAAGCTGACCGGCGGGGCGGCGCACGTGACGGACGCGACGAACGCCTCGCGGACGCTGATGTACAACATCTACGAGCTTGCATGGGACGACGAGCTGCTGGCGCTGCTCGAGGTGCCGAAGGCGATGCTGCCGGAGGTGCGTTCCTCGTCGGAGGTGTACGGCCACACGGAGCCGTCGCTGTTCGGCGGGCGCGCGATTCCGATCGCCGGCGCGGCTGGCGATCAGCAGGCGGCCTTGTTCGGGCAAGCCTGCTTCGAAACGGGCAGCGTGAAGAACACGTACGGCACCGGCTGCTTCATGCTGATGAACACCGGCGAGCGGCCGGTCAAGAGCGGCAGCGGGCTGCTGACGACGATCGCCTGGCAGGCGGACGGCCGCGTCGAATACGCGCTCGAGGGCAGCGTCTTCGTCGCCGGCGCCGCGGTCCAGTGGCTGCGCGACGGGCTCGGCCTGATCGCCTCGGCCGCGGAAACCGCCGAGCTCGCGGCCCCGTCGGCGGAGGGCGTCTACGTTGTGCCCGCGTTCGTCGGGCTGGGCACGCCGTACTGGAACAGCGACGTGCGCGGGGCGATGTTCGGCCTGACGCGCGGCACGACGAAGGCGCATCTCGTCCGGGCGGTGCTGGAATCGCTCGCCTACCAGACGAAGGACGTGCTGAAGGTCATGGAAGCGGAGTCGGGCATCGCCCTCCGCGCGCTTGCCGTCGACGGCGGCGCGGTGGCGAACGATCCGCTCATGCAGTTCCAGAGCGATCTGCTCGGCGTGCCGATCGAACGGCCGGCGGCGAACGAATCGACGGCGCTCGGCGCGGCGTTCCTGGCCGGCCTTGCCGTTGGCTATTGGAGCGGCCGCGACGAGATTCGCGCGCTGCGGCGGGTCGAGCGGACGTTCGCGCCGTCCATGGACGAGGCGCGGCGAACGGCCTTGTACGACGGCTGGCTGCGCGCGGTCAAAGCGGCCATGGCTTTTTGCGAGTAGGCGTGGTATAGTTGCGGTAAGTTAATAACGGTTGGAGACACGGAGAAACCACGAAGATTGCGGCCGGCGCGTTTTACAGCGCGCGGTCGGCGATTTTTCGTGGTTTTTTGCATGCGGCCGGCGGCCTTTCGGGTAATCATGCCTGAGGGTAGTTCATCCGCGCGCGGGCAGCGGGTTTCCGGCGTACACTGAAGCAGGGGAAAGGCAGGCGTACTCATCATGACAAGAACGACGAAGAACGGACGGTTCGCGGCGGAGGACCGCACGGCCGTCTTGCGCGAGCTGCAGGAGAAACCGCCGGAGCTGCTCGTCATCGGCGGCGGCATCACGGGCGCGGGCATCGCGCTGGACGCGGCGTCGCGCGGGCTGCGAACGGCGGTCGTGGAGATGCAGGATTTCGCGGCGGGGACGTCGAGCCGCTCGACGAAGCTGGTCCACGGCGGCCTGCGGTATTTGAAGCAGCTGGAGATCGGCGTCGTGGCCGAAGTCGGCAAGGAGCGGGCCGTCGTCTACGAGAACGGGCCGCACGTGACGACGCCGGAGTGGATGCTGCTGCCGCTGTATGCCGGCGGCACGTTCGGGAAATTCTCGACGAGCATCGGCCTGCGCGTCTATGATTTCCTGGCCGGCGTCAAGCGGGGCGAACGGCGCGTCATGCTGAGCGCGCGGCAGACGCTGGATAAGGAGCCGCTGCTGAAGCGCGACGGGATGAAGGGAGGCGGCTATTACGTCGAATACCGGACCGACGACGCGCGCCTTACGATCGAAGTGATGAAGAAGGCGGTCGAGCGGGGCGCCCGCGCCGTCAACTACGCCAAGGTCGAGGAGCTGACGTACGACGCCGGCGGCAAGCTGACCGGCGCGGTCGTGCGCGACTTGATCGGCGGCGGGACGTATACGGTCGCGGCCGACCGCATCGTGAACGCCGCCGGTCCGTGGGTCGACCGGGTGCGCGAGCTGGACGGCTCGAAGCAGGGCAAGACGCTGCGGCTGACGAAGGGCGTGCATCTCGTGTTCGACGGCGCGCGCTTCCCGCTGCGGCAAGCCGTGTATTTCGACACGCCGGACGGGCGGATGGTGTTCGCGATTCCGCGCGAGGGCAAGGCGTATTTCGGCACGACGGATACCAACTATACCGGCGACACCGCGCATCCGACGATGACGGAGGCGGACCGGACGTATCTGCTCGAAGCGGCGAATTTCATGTTCCCGGATCTCGTGCTGACGACGGCCGACGTGGAGTCGAGCTGGGCGGGCCTGCGGCCGCTCATCCAGCAGGAAGGCAAATCGCCGTCGGAGATTTCGCGCCGGGACGAAATCTTCGTCTCGCCTTCCGGGCTCGTCTCCATCGCCGGCGGCAAGCTGACGGGCTACCGCAAGATGGCGGAGACGGTCGTCGACAAGGTCGCGGAGCTGATGGTGGCGGAAGGCAAGCGCAAGCTGCCGGCGAGCGGCACGAAGACGATTCCGATCTCCGGCGGCGACCTCGGCGGCTCCAGGAACTTCGAGGCGTACGTCCGCACGAAGACGGGCGAAGGGATGCGCCGCGGCTTCTCCGCGGACGAAGCCGCGTTCCTCGCCCGGCGCTACGGCGCCAACGCGCCGCGGCTGTTCGAGCTCGCGGAGGCGGCGAAGCCGTGGGCGGCGAAGCACGGGCTGCCGCTCGCCTTGGCCGTGCAGCTCCGCTACGCGATGGACGAAGAGATGGCGGCGAAGCCCGCGGACTTCCTCGTCCGCCGGAGCGGCGGCCTGTTCTTCCGCATTGCGGAGGTGCGGGCGCGGAAGGCGGCCGTCGTCGCGGCGATGGCGGACCGGCTCGGCTGGACCGCCGGGCAGCGGGAGGCGTACGGCGCGGACGTGGACCGGCTGCTGGCCGAGGCCGTGGAGCCGCAGCCGGATCCGCAGCCGCAGCTGCAGCCGGTGTGACGCCATCGGCGGCGGCCGCGGCAGGCGCGCCGAAGGCAGAAGCGCAGCAAAGCCTCCGCACCAACGCCTCGAAAGGTGCGGTGCGGAGGCTTTGCTCGTTCGGCGCGGCTCGCCGGCTGCGCGCCGCTCGCGCGGCTTGCGTGCGGCTAACCGGCCGCGCGGCCCGACTGCCGTAAGCGCCGCTTACGCTTCGGCCGGAAGGTCGATCGTCACGGTCGTGCCGACGCCTTCCTTGCTCTGGAACTGAATGCCGCCTTGATGGTTTTCGATGATCTTGTAGCTGACCATCAGCCCGAGGCCGGTGCCCTTCTCCTTCGTGGAATAGAACGGCTCCCCGAGCTTGGCCAGCTTGCTCTCCGGAATGCCGGGGCCATTGTCGCTGAACCGGACGCCGATGCGGCCCTCCGGCCCCGAAGCGGACCGGACGTGGATGCGCCCGCCGTTCGGCATCGCCTCGATGGCGTTCTTCAGCAGATTGATGAACACCTGCTTCAGCTGGTTCTCGACGCAGTGGACGGCCAAGCCCGGCTCCAGCTCCGACACGACCTCGACGCCGTTCAGATTGGCCTGCGATTCCAGCAGCATGAGCACGTCCTGCACGATCGGCTCGAGCTCTTTCGTCGCGAAGTCGACGGCCTGCGGCTTGGCCAGGACGAGCAGCTCGCTCACGATTTGCTCGATCCGGTTCAGCTCGCCCATCATGATCTCGACGTAGCTGCTCTTGCTGTCGTTCGCGACGCCCATCAGCTTGGTGAACCCTTTAAGCGCCGTCAGCGGATTGCGGATCTCGTGCGCGATGCCGGCCGCCAGCTGGCCGACGGCCGAGAGCATCTCCGTCTTGCGGAGCATCTCCTCGGCGTTCTTCCGCTCGCTGATGTCCTCGGACAGCTTAAGGAAGTGGATGAGCCGTCCGGCGTCGTCCTTGATCGGGATGATCTTGACCGACTCCCAGTAATCGCCGCCCTGCTTGGTCCGGCCGCTCAGCTCGCCGGTCCAGGTCTCGCCGCGTTCGACCGTCGCGAGCAGCTGCTCGAAGGAAGGATCGATGTCCTCCCACCGGCTCAGCTCCCGCATGTTCAGGCCGTACACCTCTTCGAGGCCGAAGCCGGTCACTTGGGTGAACTGCGGATTGACGTATTCGACGACGCCCGCGGTATCGGTCATCATCGTCATGCTCGGGCTTTGCTCGATGGCGTACGACAGCTTCTGCAGTTCCTCGTTCGCGGTCTTCAGCTCCGTGATGTCGACGAAGGTGAGCACGACGCCGCTGACGAAATTGTCCTCCGTCCGGTAAGGCATGATCCGCATGCTGTACCAGGTGCCGGTCTTGCTCTGCACCTCCTTCTCCAGCGGGACGAGCGTCTGCAGCACGCTCCGGGCGTCGTCGAGCAGCGCGTTGTTCTTGAAGTGGTGGGAGATGTGGTCGATCGGTCGCCCGTAATCGACGTCCATCAGATGGATCTCCTTCGTGATGGCCGGCGTGAAGCGGCGGATGCACATCCGCTTGTCCAGGAAAATCGTGCCGATGCGCGTGCTCACCAGGAAGTTGTTGATGTCGTTGTTCAGCTCGATGAGCTCCTGGATCTTGAACTGGAATTCCGTGTTGACGGTGACCAGCTCTTCGTTGACGGACTGCAGCTCCTCGTTCGCGCTTTGGAGCTCCTCGTTCGCGGCGACGAGCTCTTCGTTCGTCGATTGGAGCTCCTCGTTGGACGTCTCCAGCTCCTCGACGGTCGCTTGCAGCGTCTCCTCCGTCAACCGCAGCTCCTGCTCCAGCTCGTAGATGCGCGTGTTGGCGGTGCCGGCCAAGTCGGCGGAGGCGAGCGTCAGCGCGGGCAGCGGCGCGGGCTGGGCCGGTTCCTCGAACAGGACGAGGACATGGCGGTCGTACTCGGGATGGAGGAGCGAGAACGGCCTGATCTTGAGATCGGTCACCCGCTGGCCGGCGTTCGTCTGCACCGTAAGCGACCGGTAGACAACCTCGCGCTTCTCCTTGCGCACCTTCTGCAGGGCGGTGGAGAGGGCGACGGACAAGCCGGCGTCGACCATCTTGTAGACGTTCAGGCTCGGCTTGCCTTTGGCCAGCAGCAGATAGTCGTTGATCGCCCCGTTCAGATGGACGACGTCGTTGCCGGCGTCGATCACCAGGCTCGGCGGGACGTGCTCCTCGGCCAGCGCGGCCAGCAGCTGGTCGGTTTTGGCGCTTCCCCGGACGTCCGGGGAAGCGGCCGCCGCGGGCAGCTCCGGCTTGAGCCGATAGGACGGCGGAGCGATGCTCCCGGTCATGCGGGCGGAGCGGGATCCGCTCGGAGCCTTCGCGTTCTTATGGGCGAAAATATTCCACTGCCGGTCGATCGGCTCGAATTGGTTCGTGAACTTGCCGATCGTCTCGCTCGGCCCGAGGAAGAGGAAGCCTTCCGGCGTCAGCGCGAAGTGGAACAGCGACAGCACCTTGAACTGCATTTCCGGCTGCAGGTAGATGAGCATGTTGCGGCACGTGACGAGATCGAGATTGCTGAACGGCGGGTCCTTGATGATGTTGTGCGGCGCGAACACGACCATCTTCCGGATTTCCTTGGTCACCTGGAACATGCCGTCGTCCTGAATGAAGAAGCGGGCGACGTCCTCCTCGGACAAGTGGGAGTTGATGCTCTCGGAGTACACGCCCTGGCTGGCGTATTCGATCGATTCCTTGTCGAGGTCCGTAGCGAAAATCTTGATCGCGTACGGCTCGTCCAGGCCGTCGGCGTACTTGCGCATCAGAATCGCGACGGAGTACGCCTCTTCTCCCGTGGAGCAGCCGGCCACCCAGACGCGGATTTCCTTCTCCCGGCGCTTGTTCTCGAAGATCCGCGGCAGCACCTTCTCGTACAGGAGCCCGAACGCTTCGGCGTCGCGGAAGAAGTTGGTCACGCCGATGAGCAGGTCCTTGCGCAGCGCGTACAGCTCGTCGGGCTGTCGGCTCAGGAAGGCTAAATAATCGGCGATGGTCGGCAAATTGCTGAGCGCCATCCGCCGTTCGATCCGCCGCAGGACGCTGTTGCGCTTGTAATACGTAAAATCGATGCCGGACGCTTGTTTGATTTGGTCGAAAATGAGCTGTATGTATTTGGTCGGTCGTAATCGTCGTCGTCGGAGCCGCCCTCTCTTCTTCTTGGGATGCTTGCGTGAGCTGGAGGAGCTTCTCCGCCATTTGACGGGGCGCCAGCACGCAATCGACGAGGCCGGTCTGCCAGGCGCTGCTCGGCATGCCGTCGAACTTCGCCGATTCGCCGTCCTGGGCGATGACGAAGCCGCCGGATTCCTTGATCGCCTGGATGCCGCGGGAGCCGTCGCTGCCCGCGCCGGAAAGCACAACGGCAATGGCCCGCGGGCCGTAGTCGGCAGCGAGCGAACGGAAGAACATATCGATGGGCAGGCGCAGTCCCGTTCTTGGCACGGAATCGGTCAGCTGCAGGCGGCCGCCGAAGATCGTCATGTTCTTGCGCGGCGGGATCAGGTAGACGCGGTTCGGCTCGACCTGCATGTCGTGCTCGACCTCGACCAGCAGCATGCGCGTGTTTTTGCTCAAGATATGGGCCATCAGGCTTTTATAGTCCGGCGACAGATGCTGAACGACGATGAACGCCATTCCGGTATCCGGGGGCATATGGTCGAAAAACAGTTCAAGCGCTTCCAAACCGCCGGCCGACGCGCCGATGCCCACGATATAGGCCGGCGTATCCGGCGTATTCGGCGTCAAGGGGGTTTCCGGGGGAACCGGCTCGTCCGGCGCCGCCGTTGCGGACGGCTCGCCGGAAACGGCGGAATCGCGCACGTGCTTCGCGTCTTCGCTCATGTCGTTACTTCCACCTCCGGACAGCCTGCGGCGGCAGCGGAGCGCGATTCGCGCCCGAGCCGTTCGACGGCGGCTTGCAGGTCGCGGCGAAAGCCGTCTATCTCCGGCTCCGTGACGGCTTCCGCCAAGGGCAGCGATTCCTCGATCAGGCGGAAGGCTTCTATTAAATGACGGGTTTCCAGGCCATGGGCAAGCAATATGCCGTTCAGCCATACGGCGTAATCCGTAAAGATGCGCGAATCCTGCATGCGAAACGCGGTTTCGAGATGGCGCATGTGATGGTGGTTGTCTTCGCGGCACTTGACCCGGCCGCGCTCGCCGTACTTGGCGAGCAGCTCGGGCTCCCGGGCGTAGATCCGCTCCACGACCCGGTCGATCAGCCGATCGTATCGTCCTTGCATCGTCATCCTTACCCTCCTATCGTCGTAGGGGCTTGCGGAGAAATTATGACCTGTGCGGCTTCGGACTCTTGCAGACGGCGTGCGGCTTGTTCGATTTTAAGAGAATTATTACCATCATATAAGCAGTTCGGGAGTCTCGTCAAATTCGACAGCAGCAGACAAATCATGCCCCTAGGCTGAACGGGGAATGTGGTTTACAATTATCCACACTGTCGGTTCATGACGGTTATGCCAGGCAACGATCCTCGTCATTTTCCTAGTCATCTATACCGGTATTCAAAAACCAAAAAAGAGGGTGAACGGCATGCAAATGGAACCGGAGCACTTCGCGGAGCTGCTCATCGGCGGGCAGGCGGAGGCATGCTGGGCGAAAATCGAAGCGTTCGTCGGCGCGGGGGCAAACAGCCTGTTCATTTTCGATCGGGTGCTGACGCCGGCCATGCGCTACATCGGTTCGCTGTGGGAGCATAACGTGATTACGGTCGCCGACGAGCATGTGGCTTCGGGATTGTGCGATCTCTTGATTTCGCGGTATGAGGCGCTGCTCGGCAAGGCGCCGGCGAACGGCCGGCGGGCGATGCTGCTGTGCGTGGAAGGGGAGACGCACGCGCTCGGCTTGAAGATGGTCGCCGCGCTGTTCCGGGAGCAGGGCTGGGAGGCGCGGTTCTACGGCGCCGATCTGCCGCTCGAGTACGCGCTCGCGAGCGCGCTGTCCTGGAAGCCGGACGCGATCGGGCTGTCGGTCTCCATCGTCTATCATCTGCCGCGGCTGCGCGACTACGTCGACGCCTTCGGCCGGCTGCCCCGCGAGCCGGCGATTCTGCTCGGCGGGCGGCTGACGGAGCCGTACCTCGCGCATCGCCGGGCGGCGGAGCGCGTCGTGCCGACGCCCGGCTTGCTGGAGCTGAGCGAATGGCTGGCCGCCGATACGGAGCGAGGCGCAAGACGGACAAGCAGGGAGCTGAGCGGACGATGAAGCACGCGGAACTGCCGGTGCCGCACTTCGAGATCGGCGCGGATTACCGGATTCGGAACGCCTCCATGGAAGCGGCCGCCGCGTTCCCGCCGGCCGAGGATTGGCGGGAACTGGTGGACAGCGGGTCGCTGGCCAAGGCGGACCGGTTCGTGACGCCGGCGCATTCGGGCATGCGCGTGGAGCTGAACCTGCGGACGACGGAGCAGCCGGCGGCGCTGTTCGACGTGTACCAGCGGTGGGAAGAGGCTTCCGGCATCGGGCAGCTCGTCTGCATCTGCCGGCAGCCCGGCTTCGACGCCGGCGCCGGCCAGCTGCGCGCGCTCCGCGAACGGCTGGAGCGGGGCGGGGCCGACTTCGGTCTCGGCCTGGGGCTTGTCCACGGCGGCGGTACGGCCGCGCCCGCCTCGCGCTCCGGCGCGCACGGCGAGGTTCGGACCGCGCTGGAGACGATCCGCGAGCTCGTCGGCGTCGTGAAGCCGGGACTCGTCGAGCTTCACAAGGCGGAATACGCCGACTTGATTCTTGCCCAGGTCGATGCCGCGCTGGAGGGGCTTGACGGCGGCCGGCGCGGCGGCGGGCGAAGGGGCTAGGGAGTCTGGCGAGCCGGGACGCGGCGGGCGCGAATCCCATCGCGGCGCCAACGGAACGAGAACGGGACGGGCAGCGCTTCGGCGCGGCTCCGTCCCGTTTTTTCGCGCGCGGCTTGCGGGCTTGCCGCCCTGCCGCCGCCATTAATAATAGATGTACACCTTCTGGTTCTTGCCGTCCCACGATACCGTGCCGCCGAGGAAGCTGCCCACGGCGCGGACGCTGACGTAGGCCGACCCGTCGATCAGCGTGAACTGGGCGACCGGCACGCCGTTGACGTACGGCATCCGGGTCGCCGCGTCCCACGTCACGACGGCGCCGAGCGATTCGCCGATCTGCCGCAGCGGCGCGTACACCGTGCCGTTCCGGTTGCGGCCGTAGGCGGCCAGCTTGTCGTTGACGACCACCTTGATCGTGTCCTCGTCGCCGTACGGTTTCACCGCGTTGGCCCCGGAATACTTCTGGTAGAACGCTTCTTCCATGACGTCCAGGTCGACGCTGCCGGCGATGCCGTTGACGGTGCCCGTCGACGTGTACTGGAAGACCGCCCATTCGTCCCACGTCGGATTATCCATCGGTTTATTCACGCCGTAATGGGCGATCCAGAGCGGCCACGCGCCGAGCTTCTTGCCCAGGTATGACTTGGCGAAGCTCGCGCCGGTATAGATCATCGTATCGTGTCCCGTCAGCCGTTCGACCTCCTGCAGCCACGCGGCGCACCAATTCGTCAGCCGCGCGGACGGCACCTTGGACGCGTCCCCCTCGACGTCGAGGACGTGCGGGAAGTCGGCCTTGTAGTCCGAGATCCGCGCGACGAAGAATTGCGCCTCCGCCTCGGCGTCGTTCGTCTCCGGATGCGCGTAATGATAGAACCCGATCTTCAGCCCCGCGGCTGCCGCGTTAGCCGCGTTGGTCGCCATCGCCGGATCCTTGAAGCCCGTGCCCTCCGTTGCTTTTATGAAGGCCCCGGCCACGCCGGCAGCCCGTACCTTGTCCCAGTCCACGATGCCTTGATGATGCGAGACATCAATGACGTTCACGTTGCTTGCGTTTCTCGCTTGCATGCCATCACGGCTCCTTCGCCTCGTATTCTGCCTCTTAATAGATTATGAGGCTGCGAGAGAGGGCGTTCTGGTACAAGCGCCTGGATTGGACAGATTGGGTGGACCGGCAGCGAGGCGAGCCGCGATCGGGCGAAGCGAGATCGCCTTCCGAGATCAGGGGAGCAGGGGCTTGTCTTCAAGCGTCGCCCGAAAAAAGCGCCGGGATCGCCGATCCGGCGAATCCTCGCGCTTGAAAGCGAAGCTGAGCGAGACAGCCGCCCGGGACGCGGCGATGGGCGGCGCGGCCGCCGGGGAGCGGCTTGCCGAGGGCGTCATGGTTTGCCGAGAACGTCATGACTTGCCGAGGGCGTCATGGTTTGCCGAGAACGTCATGACTTGCCGAGGGCGTCATGGCTTGCCGAGAACGTCAGGGCTTGCTCAGGCGTTCGAGCTTCTGCTGAAGGGCGTCGATTTGCCGCTGCATGTCGGCCATCTTCGCCTGCTGCTCGTTCTTCTCCTGCTCGGCCTGCCGGTCGTCCGCGGCGGTTTCCTCGATCGCGATAATGGCCGCGAGAGTTCCGAGGAAGTCGCCGAGAGTCGCGAAGGCGCCGCCGATGACGGCGAGCTTGTCGGAGAGCTTCTCCGACTCGGCGATCTGGTTGATGTCGGCGGCGCTTGCGGCCGCGTTTGCATTCCGTTTCTTCATTCGGCAAGCCTCCTTCCCGGCCAGTAAGCGAGCGTGTGCGGCGATGACGCGGGAACGGCTCCGCCGGCGAGGCGGACGGAACGGTACCCGAGTTCAACAGGGCTACCTTAAATTATGCGCTCGCCGGGCGTCCGGTGTATGGGGCGGCGAGGAGCGGGAAGGAAAGGAAGGAAGAGCGGATCGGCGGGAAGGGAAAATCGCGGAGGCGGAACGGGAGGACAACAAAAGGGACCTGGCGGACGGGCGAAATGCCGTCCGCCGGATCCTGTTCCGCCGGGCGCGGCGTCCCGATCGAAGGCTGCCCCTGCTCGGAGGCTACCCCCGCAGGAACAGCGCGCCGATGACGAGCGACCCGACGATGCCCCAGACCGCGCTCAGGTTCAGGTAATACACGGAGACGAAAAAAGCCGCCGCGAGCAGGAACGGGATGAACGTGATGAAGCCGGGCGACGTCTTCATCGCGTACTTGGCGAAGTCGTAGGCGAGCATCGCCATCATGACGAAGATGACGGGCTGAATGCCGCGGATCATGCCTTTAATGTAAGGATTGTTCTGCAGCTTGGACATGACGCCGACGAGCACGATCATGAGCAGCGCGGTCGGCAGGACGACGGCGGCCAGCGCGACGCAGGCGCCGGCCCAGCCGGCGACCTTGAAGCCGATATACGCGGCCAGCTTGGTCGCGATCGGTCCGGGCAGCGAATTGCCGAACGCGAGCGCGTGCCCGAAGTCCTCCGTCGTCATCCACGACATTCGGCTCACGACCTCGTTCTCGTACAGCGGAATGATCGAAGGCCCGCCTCCGTAGCCGAGCATCGTCGCGCGTCCGAACGAAATAAACAGCTTCCATAATTCAGTCCACATGGGTTCTCCGTCCTCTCGTATCCTTCGTCTATCTTCGCTAGTTACGGCTTGCGGCTTCTTCCGGCTTGCGGCATCCCGTCCGCCTTATAGCTTCATGCCCATGCGGCTCTTGTAGCGCTTCAACAGCAGCTGGCTGTCGACGCTGACGATGCCCGGCATGGCGTACACCTTCTCGACGAGAAACCGTTCCATCTCCCGGATCGATGCGAAGATTCCGTGCATGTGCAGCTTGCTCGGCCCGCTCATATGATAGAGGCTGGTCACTTCAGGCTCTTCCGCGAGCTTGACGGAGACGTCCTCCAGAAATTGCGGCTCGACCTCGACGTTGAAGAAGGCCGAGATGTCGATGCCGATCCGGGCCGGGTTGATGACGGCCGTGAACCGTTCGATGACGCCTTCGTCCATGAGCGCGGCGATTCGCGTCTGCACCGCGACGCGGGACAGGCCGACGAGCTTGCCGAGCTCCGTGTAGGAGATGCGCGCGTTCTCGTGCAGCGACGTCAGGATTTTGCGGTCGGTTTCGTCCAGGTCGACGGCGGGAAGCGCGAAATCTTGCGGCGGTTTGGCGGTCACATCCCCACTCCTTGCTGTCATTTTGAAATCATCGTAGCATATTGGTTTGCGTTACGAAAGGGGATTTATGAATTTGTTTTCGTTATGTCGGCGAAAGCAATTGGCGCATTCTCAAATGGACGGTCCGTTGGTATAATACTTTCACATGCGCATACGAACAATCTGAGCCGAAGGAGCTGCGTACAACGTGTTGAAAGCCGCTTTGATCCGGTGGGCGGTGCCGGAGGATTGGGACAAGCTCGGCGAGCTGCAGGCGAGAAGCTACCACGACGCTTACCGGAAGCTGCTGCCGAACGATTTTCTGAACCGCGTGACCGCGGAAAGCCGGCAGTCCGAGTGCCGCGAGCGGCTCCGGGAGCCCGAGCATACCGGCATGCTGCTGATCGGGCACCGGGCCGTCGGCTATATCAGCCTGCGCTTTCCCCCGGATGCGCGGCAGGCGGACGGGGAAGTGACCGCCCTCTATCTGCTGCGGGAATATTGGGGGCGCGGGCTCGGGCAGCGGCTGATGGCCTGGGGCCTCGAGCGGCTTCGGGAGAAGGGCTGCGCGCTGGCCGGACTGTGGGTGCTCGAACGCAACGAAGGCGCGAGGCGCTTCTACGAACGGCAGGGCTTCCGGGCCGACGGGGCGCGCCGCGTCGTCACCCGGGGCGAGGAATTCGTGCAGCTGCGCTACGAGAGGATGATCGCCGAATGAGAAGACGTAACACGATCCTCGCGGTCGCGTTGATCGCGGTCGCGGTGCTTTATTTTGCGTACGACCAGTCCGGGAGCTACTTCAGCGCGCGGAGCGCCTTCGCGCATTCCGCGTCCTACCCCGGCCAGAGCGTCGCTTACGAACGCGCGCTCGGCAGCGACAAGATCGCCATTCTGACGAACGGCAGCCAAAGCAAGGCGCAGATCGTGCACCGCAAGTGGGGGCTGCTCTACGAGCCCGGCACATCGGTCGAGATGGCCGCGCTGCAGGGACGCGAGTCGGTCAGGTACGCCTGGTTCTCGGCCGGCGCGGGCGAGGAGGAAGGCAAGATCGCCGTCGTCTTCGCGGCGGAATCCTTCGATCCGGCGGTCAAGACCGTCATCGTCAGCAACGATACGCTGGCCGATCCCGCCGGCGCCGCGGACGTGAAGCAAGCGTCCACGGTCTATGTCGAGCTGGAGGTCGGCGAGAAGTACGCCATCGCGACGAAGGAGCTGGGCGGGCAGGACGTCGGCAGCTTCGTCGTGCGCGCGGCGGACGCGAACGGGAAGATATTGACGGGGGCTTAAGAGGCACCGGCCCTGCATCGCTCGGTCGGCTCTGCGCTTTCGCGCCGGCAGGAGCCATGCCGAATATCATGGATCGATTAAAGAAGAGGAGCGAATCGCCATGAACGACCGCATGCCGGTCATTTACTTATTGTCCGGACCGCCGGGCGCGGGCAAATCGACGACGTCGCGAGCGATCGCGGAGCGGCTCGAACGCAGCGCGCTGATCGACGGCGACGACGTGTACCATATGGTAGCCGGGGGCAACCGCGCGCCGTGGGAAAGTCCGTTCCACGTCGGCTTGATGTGGCGGAACATCGGCGCCTTGGCCCGGAATTTCGCGGCAACCGGCCATGACGTCGTCGTCAATTACGTCGTGTTCCGCGAGGATATCGCGCTGTTCCGCGCGGCGCTCGGCGAGACGGCCGGCCTCGCGGCGCTGAAGTTCGCGCTGCTGGTCGCCGAGGAAGGCGAGCTGCGCCGGAGGGACGCGGAGCGGCCGCCCGAGCTGCGCATGGGCGAACGGTGCGGCATGCTCGCCGACCATGCCGGCAGCGCGCACGCGCTCGATACGACGGCGCTGACGCTGGACCAAGCGGTCGAGACGATTTTGCGCGAGGACCGCTTCGTCGTCGAATGACGCCGAACGGCCGTCCGGCGGACCGGCCTCCGGCAAGGCGCGGCCGGCCGCCTTTACAAAGGAAACGCTTCATGCCCGGGGGGCGATTGGGTATACTATCCAAGAAAGCGTTAACGGCCTGATTCGACAGGATAAATGAGAGCGTAGAGGAGGGATCGCGAGCATGAACGGACCGGACAACCCGGGAACGATCATTTCGTTCCGGGGCGTCACGAAGCAGTACGAGGGCGACGAAGCCGTCCTCAAGAACGTCAGCTTCGACATGGAGCGCGGCAAGTTTTACACGCTGCTGGGCCCGTCGGGCTGCGGCAAGACGACGATCCTGCGGCTGATCGCGGGCTTCACGGAGCCGACGCGGGGCGACATTTATTTTCACGGCAAGGTGATCAACCACGTGCCCGCCAACAAGCGGCAGGTAAATACGGTATTCCAGGACTACGCGTTGTTCCCGCATCTGGACGTGTTCGAGAACGTGGCGTTCGGCCTGCGCATCAAGAAGCTCAAGCAGGCGGAGATCAAGGAGAAGGTGCTGGAAGCGCTGCGCTTCGTCAACCTGGCCGGCTACGAGAACCGCGAGATTCACGAGATGTCCGGCGGGCAGCGGCAGCGCGTCGCCATCGCCCGGGCCATCGTCAACCGGCCGGAAATCATCCTGCTCGACGAGCCGCTGTCGGCGCTCGACCTGAAGCTCCGGACCGAAATGCAGGTCGAGCTGCGCGAGCTGCAGCGCCGCCTCGGCATCACGTTCATCTTCGTCACGCACGACCAGGAGGAAGCGCTCGCGATGTCGGACGAGATCTTCGTCCTGAACAACGGCATCATCCAGCAGAGCGGCACGCCGACGGACATCTACGACGAGCCGATCAACCGGTTCGTGGCCGACTTCATCGGGGAATCCAACATCGTGGCCGGCCGGATGACGAAGGACTTCCTCGTCGAGTTCGCGGGCAAATCGTTCGCCTGCGTGGACCAAGGGCTGCAGCCGAACGAGCCGGTCGACATCGTCATCCGCCCGGAGGACCTGGAGATCACGCGTCCCGGCGAAGGCAAGCTGGAGGTGCGCGTCGAGACGCAGCTGTTCCGCGGCGTGCACTACGAGATCCAATGCGCCGACGGCGCGGGCAACCGCTGGCTCGTGCACTCCACCCGCAAGGCGGAGGTCGGCGAGGCGATCGGCCTGACGTTCGACCCCGAGGCGATCCACGTCATGCGCTTTAACGAGACGGAAGAGGAATTCGACAAGCGGCTGGAGGCGTACTCGTGAGGGCGGCGGCGGAAACGCAGGCGCAGGGCGCCGCGGCGTCCCGCGCGCGCAACGTCTATCTTGTCCCGTACCTGCTCTGGATGCTGCTGTTCGTCTTCGCGCCGATCGCGCTGATCCTCTACGATTCGCTGTTCGACGTGGAGGGCGCCTTCACGTTCTCGAACTACGCCCATTTCTTCACGCCCGTCTACATGCGGATGACGCTCAGCTCGTTCTGGTACGCCTTCCTCATCACGGCGTTCTCGCTGCTCGTCGGCTATCCGGCGGCGTACCTGCTCACCAGAACGAAGCACAAGCAGCTGTGGCTGCTGCTGCTGATTCTGCCGAGCTGGATCAACCTGCTGCTCAAAACGTACGCGTTCATCGGCCTGTTCGGCACGTACGGCGCGGCGAACGCGATTTTGGAGACGCTCGGCATCGGGCGGCAGCAAATCTTGTTCACGGATTTCAGCTTCGTGTTCGTGTCGGTCTATATATTCATCCCGTTCATGATTCTGCCCGTGTTCAACGCGCTGGAGGAGCTGAACCCGTCGCTGCTCGACGCGTCGCGCGACCTCGGCGCTTCGACGTGGACGACGTTCCGGCGCGTCGTGTTCCCGCTCACGCTGAGCGGCGTGAAGTCCGGCTGCCAGGCGGTGTTCATCCCGGCGCTGTCGCTCTTCATGATCACGCGGCTCATCGCGGGCAGCCGGGTCATCACGCTCGGCACGGCGATCGAGCAGCATTTTCTCGTGACGCAGGACTGGGGCATGGGGGCGACGATCGCGGTCTTTCTCATCATCGCGATGGCCGTCATCATGCTGTTGACCGGCAACCGCGTCCGGACGAGGAGGTAACGGGCCATGCGGAATTCCTTCAACCCGAGATTCAAACCGTCCAACCTGTATCTGTGGCTCGTGTTCCTTATCCTCTACGCGCCGATTCTCTACTTGGGCTACTACTCCTTCAACAGCGGGGAGACGATGCACGGCTTCGAAGGCTTCACCTGGCACTGGTACCGGGAAGTGTTCGCGGATACGCGGCTGCTCATTATCGTGCTGAACACGGTCGTCATCGCGCTGTTCTCGTCGGCGATCTCGACGATTCTCGGCGTCATCGGCGCCATCGCGATTCACCGGACGCGCCGGGTGCGGCGGCAGAACGCGCTGTTGTCGCTGAACAACGTGCTGATCGTCAGCCCGGACGTCATCATCGGCGCGTCGTTCCTGATCTTCTTCACGATGCTCGGCATCAAGCTCGGCTTCGCGTCCGTGCTCATCTCGCACATCGCGTTCAGCGTGCCGATCGTCGTCATCATGGTGCTGCCGCGGCTGAAGGAAATGAGCCCGACGCTGCTCGACGCCGCGCGCGACCTCGGCGCGACGGAATGGGACGTGCTGACGAAGGTCGTGCTGCCGGTCATCAAGTCGGGCATCTTCGCCGGCTTCTTCATGGCGCTGACCTACTCGCTCGACGATTTCGCGGTGACGTTCTTCGTCACGGGCAATGGCTTCACGACGCTGTCGGTCGAGATCTATTCAAGAGCTAGACAAGGCGTCTCGCTGTCCATCAATGCGCTGTCGACGCTCATCTTCCTGTTCACGCTGGCGCTCGTCGTCGGCTATTACTTCATCAGCCGCCGCGGGCAAGCGGGGGCGGCCGGCCGGCGCGGCCGGAACGCGGAATGGGGGCTGCCAAACAAATGAACCAGCTGCTGCGCATGCTGATCCTCGTGGTCGCGCTCGGTTTCGCGCTCCTGTACGGCGCTTCGGCGCTCAATTCGTCCCAAGGCTTCTCCGGCGCGAACACGCTGACAATCTACAACTGGGGCGATTACATCGATCCCGACCTGATCGCCGAATTCGAGAAGGAATCCGGGCTCAAGGTCATCTACCAGACGTTCGATTCCAACGAGGCGATGATGACCAAGATCGAGCAGGGCGGCACGACCTTCGACGTCAGCGTCCCTTCCGAATACGCGATCGATAAGATGAAGCAGGAGCATCTGCTGCTGCCGATCGACAAGTCGAAGCTGCCCAACCTCAAATACATCGACCCGCGGTTCATGAACCTGCCGTTCGATCCGAACAACGAATATTCCATCCCGTACTTCTGGGGCACGGTCGGCATCGTCTATAATTCGGAGATGCTCGGCGGGCGGACGTTCAAGAGCTGGAACGACCTGTGGGACAAGAGCCTGCGCAACCAGATTCTGCTCGTCGACGGCGCGCGCGAGGTGATCGGCTTCGGGCTGAACAGCCTGCATTACTCGCTGAACGACACGAACGAGGACCATCTCCAGCAGGCGAAGGCGAAGCTCGGCGAGCTGACGCCGAACGTGAAGGCGATCGTCGGCGACGAGATCAAGATGCTGCTCGCGAACGAGGAAGCGGCGGTCGGGGTCGTTTGGTCCGGGGACGCTTCGGAAATCATGGACGCCAACGACAAGCTCGATTACGTCGTGCCGGAGGAAGGCTCCAACTTGTGGTTCGACAACATGGTCATCCCGAAGACGGCCAAGAACGTCGAAGGCGCGCACGCGTTCATCGACTTCATGCTCGATCCGAAGCATGCCGCGCAGAACGCCGAGTACGTCGGCTACGCCACGCCGAACAAAGGCGCCATGGGGTATTTGCCGGAGGACATCTCGGGGGACAAGCGGTTTTACCCGGATCCGGAGCTGACCTCCAAGCTGGAGGTTTACCGGAATCTAGGGAAGAAGATGCTGTCGCACTACAACGAGCTGTTCCTGGAGTTTAAGATGCATAAAAAGTAAGCCACTATAAAAAATTTAGGACGTTGGCAGGATTCCGCGATCCGCCTGCGAATTAGGTAAATAGGACGGGCAAAAAGCGCTTTGTGCGCTTTTTTGTCGTCCTTCCGGACGATTCGGCCGGCGCGCGGGCGCTTGAACGGCCGATCGGACGGGCAAGCTGGTAAAGATTACATCTTAGATCGGAGGGCATGGCATGACTGAATTCCGTCCCGATTACGTGTACGACATGACGGTGACTTGGGGGGACTGCGACGCAGCCGGAATCTCCTATTACGCCAAGACGTTCGACTGGTTCACGAATGCGCGCATGCAGCTGATGGCGGAGCATGGGTTTCCCTATATGGACGTATTTCATCGCGCGGGCATCTCGCTCGTCTGCCTGAAGGCGGACTGCGCCTACAAAAAAATGCTGAAGCCCGAGGAGCGGATCGCGGTGCACGCGTCCTTGACGGAGCTGACGCGTTCCCGGCTCGCGTTCGGCTACCGCGTCTTCAAGCGGGACGGCACGCTGGCCGCCGAAGGCGCCACGGCGCACGCGTACGTCGGCGACGACGGCGCCCCGTTCAACCTGAAGCGGCGGCATCCGCGGCTGTGGGATCGACTGACGGCCAACTGGCCGGCCTTGGGCGAAGCGGACGCCCGGGCGGAGAAGGGACAGTGAAGTAGAATGACAGGCAATCAAGCACGCATTGCCGTGACGGGCATGGGGGCCGTCACGCCGCTCGGCATCGGCGTCGGCGCGTATTGGAACGGCTTGAAGGAAGGCCGCAGCGGCATCGGCGCCATCGAGCGCTTCGACGCGGAGCGGCTTCCGGTCCGGATCGCGGCCGAGGTGAAGCCGTTCGACCCGGCCGACTACATGCCGCGCAAGCTGGCGCAGCAGACCGATATTTTCATGCAGTTCGCGTTGATCGCGGCCGAGGAGGCGCTGGCGCAGAGCCGCATCCGTGCGCGGCCGGAACGGGTCGCCGTGGTGCTCGGCACCGCGCTCGCGGGCATCTTCACGGCGACGCAGGCGCAGGAGGCGGCCACGCAAAGCGGCAGCTACCGGGTGAGCCCGCATCTCGTGACCAAGATGCTCGGCAACATCGCGGCCGCGCATATCGGGATTACGCATGATTTTCGCGGGCCGGGCTACACGCTGAATACGGCCTGCTCCTCGGGCGCGGACGCGATCGGCCTCGGCGCCATGCTGCTGCAGTCGGGACAGGCCGATGCCGTGGTGGCCGTGGGCGCGGAATCGATCCTGTGCGCCCTTATGGACGCGGGCCTCGCGGCCAGCCGCGCGCTGTCGACGCGCAACGCGGATCCGGCGCGGGCGAGCCGGCCGTTCGACCTGAACCGCGACGGCTTCGTCATGGGCGAGGGCGGCGGCGCGGTCGTGCTGGAGACGCTGGCATCCGCGGAACGCCGGGGCGCGGCCGTCTTCGCCGAGCTGCTCGGCTACGCGAACACGACGGACGCGTATCACGTCACGTCGTCCGAGCCGAACGGCCGCGGCGAGATCGACTGCATGCGGCTCGCGCTCGAACGCGCCGGGCTGACGCCGGCGGACATCGATTACGTCAGCGCGCACGGCACGTCCACGCCGCTCGGCGACCGCATCGAGACGAAGGCGCTCAAGACCGTGTTCGGCGAGCGCGCCGGCGGCGTGCCCGTCAGCTCGATCAAGGGCGCGACCGGGCATCTGATGGGCGCCGGCGGCGTGACGGAGCTGATCGCCTGCATCCAGGCGATCCGCGAAGGCGTGCTGCCGCCGACGCTGAACTACGAGACCCCCGATCCGGAATGCGATTTGGACTATGTGCCGAACGTGGCGCGGCAGGCGGCCGTACGGCGCGCGATGTCCAATTCCTTCGGCTTCGGCGGGCAAAACGCTTCCTTGATCGTCGGGGCGTACGACGGACGATAGGCGGGACGATCGCCAATTATATGCGTTATCGAAAGGTGGAGGAGACATGGACCGCATGGAAATGGAGCACGATTTAACCTACGACGCAGGGATGTTCAAGGAGACGTTCGAGCATTCGTTTACGTATCTGAACGGATTTCTGCGCAATACCCGCCGGTTTGCGAATCGACCCGCGCTGACGGACCCGCTGCGCGGGCTTCGGTGGACGTACGCGGAGCTCAACCGCGAGGCGAACCGGTTCGCCCGCGCGCTCTTGGCGGACGGCGTCGGACGGGGCGAGGTCGTCACGTACCAGCTGCCGAACTCGGCCGAGTTCGTTTTCAGCTTCTTGGCTCCGCAGAAGATCGGCGCGATCAACAATCCGATCAATTTCCGCCTCTCCCCGGGGGAGACGGCGTTCATCCTCGACGACAGCAAGCCGGCGGTGTTCGTCTACGACAGCGAGTTCCGTGAGACGGCGCTGCAGGCGCTCGCCATGGCCGAGCACCGGCCGAAGCGGGTCGTCATGGCCGATTTTACCGGGCAGAACGAAGCGCCGGAGGGCCATGTGACCTATGCCGACTATGTCCGGGACCGTTCCGAGGACGATCCGCCGCTCGCGCCGAAGCACATTTACGAGGAAAATACGCGGCTGTACACGTCCGGCACGACGGGGCAGCCGAAGGGCGTGCCGCTCAACAACGTGAACGACGTGCTGTCGGCCCACGACGTCGCGATGCATTTTCCGCTGACGCCGATGGACCGGACGATGAACATGAGCCCGTGGTTCCACCGCGGCGGCCTGCACTCCGGGGGCCCGAACCCGACGCTGTTCGTCGGGGGCGAGGTCGTGATCATGCGCCACTTCAACCCGAAGACCGTGCTGGAGTACATCCCGGACTACGGGCTGACGTTCGTGATCGGCGCGCCGCCGATGCTGAAGATGCTGTACCAGCAGCAGCTGAAGCATCCGGCCGACCTGAGCGGGCTGAAGGGCATCGTCACGATGGGGGCGCCGCTCGAGAAGGAAGACTGCATCCGGTACCAGCAGACGCTGACGCCGAATATTTTCAACGGCTACGGCACGACGGAGGCGTTCTGGAACACGTTCCTGCGCCCGTTCGACCTGCCGGATATGGCCGGCACGGCGGGCCGCTCCTGCACGGACGACGACGTGGCGGTGGTGAAGATTTATCCCGACCGCAAAGCGGAGCCGGACGACGTCGTCGCGCGGGACGGCAAGGAGGTCGGCGAGATCATCGTGCGGTCCGTCGGCAAGACGGCGTACACGTACGTCAACAAGGAAGCCGAGAGCCGCAAGGTGTTCTATAAAGGCTGGATTTACATCGGGGACATGGGCACATGGGACGAGAATGAATTCGTCACGGTCGTCGGCCGCAAGAACGACATGATCCTCTCCTCCGGGGAGAACATCCATCCGGTCCAGGTCGAGGAAATCCTGAACCAGCATCCGAAGGTGCAGGAAGCGGTCGTCGTCGGCGTGCCGGACGAGCTGCGCGGCGAATCCGTCGTCGCGTACGTCATCAAGTCGGACCCGTCGCTGACGGCCAAGGAGCTCGGCAAGTATTGCAGCGAGCACCTCATGCTGGCCACGTACAAGCGGCCGCGCTTCTACCGGTTCATCGACGAGCTGCCGTACACGGCGACGGGCAAGAAGAAGCATTTCGAGGTCCGCGCAATGGCGGTCGAGGATCAGAAGCAGGGGTTGTTCGAGCGGGTGTAAGGCGCGGAGACCCGGTTTGGGCGGCGGTCGGGGCGATGGCCGAGGGGGAGCGGCCGTCCCGTGATGGCGGTCGGGCGACAGCGGGGACGGAACGGGCGTTCCGAGCCGGCGATCGGGAGACAGACAAGGCGAAGCGACTGTCTCGCGCGGGCGATCGGGCGATGGTCGAGGCGAAGCGGCTCTCCCGCGCCGTGCGGTCAGCGGTTTGTACGGAAAGCAGCATCACTAGCATTTTTCATGGCGCTTCCAAAGCCGATCAATTGGCCTTGGGGGTGCCTTTTTTTGTGCGGTGAACGGGTTTTCGCTGGGCAGCGACCGTGCCGCCTCTTGGCGGTCGACCTTCGCGACGGCGGGCTGCCAGGTTTGAAGCTCGCTAACATGAAGGGTTTGCGGACAGGCGGATGGCTTGGTCGATTCGCCAGATTGCCGAACCGTCGGACCAACGCGCGATTGGCCCGTTAGCCGGTCGACTCGTTGGCGTGCAGCCCCGAGCGGCACGTCGATCCGTGGTTACGTTGGCATTACCAGGACGGGGAGGATGCCGTGTGAGCGGACAGGAAATCCGTTATTCGCGCGAAACTCGCGATTTCTGCGTTTTGGCGGCCACAGGCGCCGCTATTTGGTTTGCGAGGTCGTTAGTTGTAGCGAATTTGAGCAAATAGCGGCTCTCCTGACCGCGAAATCGCAAAATGGCGGCAATATGGTCAAATAACGGAACGTATGTCCGCAAAAAGTCGGAGTCGAGCAATTCCTGCGCGATAAGCTAGGTAGTCGGCGCTGCGTACCGGGCCAACGGTTGTCGCTAACGCCACAGCGGGAACCGTCCACCGTCGCCCGCGCCGCCGGAAACGGCCGCTTCCGCTCCGCGCGAGGGCCTTGCCCGCAAGTGCAAGCACCGGCGCCGCGTTCAGGGGCAAACGGCCGCCTCCGCCACGGCGGGCCAAGGCCGCTCCGCGCCGAACACGGACCGATCCCGATGGGCAAGCCCCCGCCGCCCCGCATCAGGCGATCCGCTGAACGATGGCGAGCCGCTGTCGCCTCTCGCGACGATGAGCCCCGGCCACTCCCACTGTGCCGCCACGGGATGGCCCATCCTCTGACGCCCCTGGCCCCGGCCGCGCCGCCGCCCCATAAGTCCCGCCGCCCGGCACCGCTCTCCGGAGCGGCTCTCGGGCGTGCCGCAAGTCCCGTACAGGTACCGTTAAAAAATAGGGACTTGGTAGAAAAGGCAAATAAACTTACACTGCATATATAGGATCGCGCAAGAAATGAGGCGGCAGGATGGACGTATTGCGAAAAAATCTAGTCAGAATCATCCTAATTTTAGTAATTATTGGAATTGTAGTACTTGTTTGGAAATTGGTCTTTTTCCTGACGGGCAGCGGGGATCCGATCCAAAAATATTGGTTTCGGCGAGATGTGGCCCGTTATTTGAACGCGACGTATCCGCAGGCGCACTTCCATGTGGAGGCCATCGAATACGGGATCCAGGAGGGCGACTATTGGGCGGCCGTCCGTCCCGAAGGGAACGCGGGGATCCGGTTCGAGGTCCGCAGGAAGGCGGGCGGCGGGCTGGCGGATGATTATTTGGGCGCGACGTGGGAGCGCGAGACGAAGCAAGCGTGCGAGGCGGCGCTCTTCAAGCTCTTCCCGGGATCGGACTGCTTCCCCGAAATCGTCTTCACGGAGCAAGCCGAGGCGGACGGCCCGCTCCTGCATACGGTGCCTTTCCCGCCGTACCGTTACGACCCGTCCGTCATCGCGTCCGGTTCGCGATTCGGTATTTACGTCGGGCCGGGTTCCGAGGAGCGAAGCGTCGAAGAGAGCGGGGACGCGCTCCTCGCGCTGGTCGGGGCCTTGGCCGACCTGCAGCTGGATTTGGACATTACGCTCGGCCGAACCGACGTGACGATCCGGCAGCGGGATTTCGCGAAGATTTTGTCGGACCACAAGCTGATTTATTAGGCGAAAGCATTGAAAAACGGCGCGACATGAGGTTTAATGAGAACGGGAGTTAATGTTTTGTTTATTGATTAACAAAATTATTAATCATGGAGGCTGACAACAGGCATGACCAATCGCGCCGTCATTAACGCCGATCGTCCGATCGGCACCATCAACCGCAATCTATACGGGCATTTCGCCGAGCATCTGGGACGCTGCATCTACGAAGGCATTTGGGTCGGCGAGGATTCCGCGATTCCGAACACGAAGGGCATCCGCAACGACGTTTTGCAAGCGCTTCAAGGGCTGAACATTCCGGTGCTGCGCTGGCCCGGGGGCTGCTTCGCCGACGAGTACCACTGGAAGGACGGCATCGGTCCACGCGCGGACCGCAAGCGGATGGTCAACACGCATTGGGGCGGGGTCGTCGAAAACAACCATTTCGGCACGCACGAATTCATGCTGCTCTGCGAGCTGCTCGGCTGCGAGCCGTACATCAACGGCAACCTCGGCAGCGGCACGGTGCAGGAAATGCAGGAATGGGTGGAGTACCTGACGTTCGGGGGCGAGTCGCCGATGGCATCGCTTCGCGCGGAGAACGGCCGGGCGCAGCCGTGGAAAGTCGCGTATTTCGGCGTGGGCAACGAGAATTGGGGCTGCGGCGGCAACATGCGCCCGGAATATTACGCCGACGAATACCGGCGCTACCAGACGTACGTGCGCAATTACGGCGACAACCGGATCTTCCGGATCGCGTGCGGCGCGAGCGACTTCGACTTCGCATGGACGGACGTGCTCATGCGCGAAGCCGGGCGCTTCATGGACGGGCTGACGCTTCACTATTATACGATTCCCGGCGTTTGGGCGGAGAAAGGGTCGGCTACGGATTTCGGGGCGGAGGCCTGGTTCGGCACGCTGCGCAAGGCGCTCGTCATGGACGAGCTGATCGGGAAGCACAAGACGATCATGGACCGGTACGACCCCGCCAAGCGCATCAGCCTGATCGTCGACGAATGGGGCACCTGGTACGACGTCGAACCGGGCACGAATCCGGGCTTCCTCTATCAGCAAAACACGATGCGGGACGCGCTTGTCGCCGCCGCGACGCTGCATATTTTCCACAAGCACGCCGACCGCGTCCGGATGGCGAACATCGCCCAGACGGTCAACGTGCTGCAGGCCGTCGTCCTGACGGAGGGCGACCGGATGGCGCTGACGCCGACCTACCATGTCTTCGACATGTTCAAGGCGCATCACGACGCGGAGCTGCTGGATCTGGACTTCGCGGCCGCACCGTACACGGTCGGCGGCGTCTCCATTCCGCAGACGAGCGTGTCCGCTTCCCGCGGCAAGGACGGCGCGCTGCACGTCAGCTTGTGCAACCTCAGCCACGACGAAGCGGCCGCGCTGTCGCTCGAACTGCGGGGACTGTCCGCCCCGGACGCGCCGATCGCCGGCACGCTGCTGCAGGGCGACGCGCTGAACGCGCACAATACGCCGGAGCAGCCGGACCGCGTGCGTCCGGTGCCGTTCGCGGGCGCGGAACGCGGAGCCGATGGCACGATTCGCGTGACGCTGCCCGCCGCTTCCGTCGCGATGCTGCGAATCGGGTAAGGCGCATGCCGGCGACAAAGACGGGGGAGCGGAAGCTCTGCAAAGGCTGCGGCGCCTCCGTGCATGCGACCGAGGAGCAGATCGAGCGGGTGCTCGGCAAGCTGGCGCTGCATCCCGGCGACTGCGTCGACGACGGGCGATACGGCGCGAGGCTGGATCAGTGCGCCG
Organism: Paenibacillus artemisiicola; assembly: GCF_017652985.1. Lineage (GTDB taxonomy): Bacteria > Bacillota > Bacilli > Paenibacillales > Paenibacillaceae > Paenibacillus_Z > Paenibacillus_Z artemisiicola. The sequence continues at coordinate 20,740 of NZ_JAGGDJ010000036.1, read as the reverse complement.
CTTGTCCGTCGCTGCAGTACGGCACGACCTGCGCCCACTGCGGCTGTTTCGTCCGCGTCCGGGCCAAGCTGGCGGCGAAGGATTGTCCGCGGCCCGGCGGCTCGTTATGGAGATAGCGCGTGAATTGACCGTCCCGTCGCCTTCTTGGCGGCGGGGCGGTTTTTTGATTCGCGTCCGATGCGGACGGCGGTACCGGATGGCGGTACCATTGCGGTATTTTGTAATCGCGCCCGGTAGCGGTATGCTAAGGGGAGCGCTATTCGATTCGAAGGCGAAAGCGAAAGCAACAGCGAAGGCAGGAGAAGGGAAGGGTTCGCCCATGGAGATGAAGACGTTCAAAGCGGTCGTAGTCGATAAGCAAGACGACCGGTTCGAGATCGGCGTCCGCGAGCTGCGGCTCTCGGACTTGCCCGAAGGGGACGTGACGATCCGCGTCGCCTACTCCGGCATCAATTACAAGGACGGCTTGGCGGCCACGCCGGGGGGACGCGTCCTGCGCGCGTATCCGATGATTCCGGGCATCGATCTGGCGGGCACGGTCGTCGCTTCGTCGCATCCGCGCTGGCGCGAAGGCGACGAAGTCATCGCGACCGGTTACGAGCTCGGCACCGGCCGTTTCGGCGGCTACAGCGAGTACGCCCGCGTGCCGGGCGACTGGCTGACGTCCCGGCCGCCGGGCCTGACCCTTCGCGAAGCGATGCTCGTCGGCACGGCCGGCTTTACCGCCGCGCTGTCGCTGCATCGGCTCGAAGCGAACGGCCTTGCGCCCGGCGCGGGCCCGGTGCTCGTGCTGGGCGCGACGGGCGGGGTCGGGAGTCATGCGGTCGCGATGCTGGCCCGCGCGGGGTACGACGTGACCGCCAGCACGGGCAAGGCGTCCGAGCACGACTACTTGCGTCTGCTCGGGGCGCGCGACGTTATCGGGCGCGAGGCGCTCCAAGCGCCGGAAGGGGAGCGCAAACCGCTTCGCGCCGAGCGGTGGGCGGCGGCGGTCGATCCCGTCGGCGGCCCGTCGCTGCCGTACGTGCTGAGCACGATCCGCTACGGCGGCTCCGTCGCGCTGAGCGGACTGACGGGCGGCGGCGAGTTCCCCGCGACGGTATTCCCGTTCATTCTGCGCGGCGTCAACCTGCTCGGGATCGATTCCGTGCTTTGTCCCGCGCCGCTGCGCGAGGCGCTGTGGCGGCGCATCGGCACCGACTGGAAGCCGGAGCGGCTGGAGGCGATGGAGGCGGACGAGCTTGCGCTCGACCGGCTGCCCGAGGCGCTGCCCGCGATATTGAAGGGCGGCGTCCGCGGCCGAACGATCGTCAAGGTCGCGCGGGATTAAGGTACCGGACGAGATCGGGTCGTACCCTGCCGTCCTGTCCCGGCCGGTACCGCGGCTTGCCAAGCCGGCGGAAGCTGGCTTAAGCTGGTACGAGAACGCGCGGCTTGGCGCCGCAACGAGGAGGCATCGGAACATGCGCATTACGGTGGAAACGATCCAGGGCGTCGGAACCTGGAACGAGGACGCGGTCGTCCGCGAGGAGCGTCTCGGGCTCTTCGGCGTGCTCGACGGGGCGACGTCGCTCGCCCCTTACCGCGGACCGGGCGGGGAGACCGGCGGGTATTTGGCCGCGCGGCATGCGGCGGAAGCGTGCCGAAGCGATGAGCTGGCCGGCGCGAGCCTGGATGAGCTGTTGACGTTCGCGAACGCGCGGCTGCGGACGGCGATGGCGGAGGCCGGCATTTCCCCGGATGTGCCGGAAGCGCTCTGGAGCGCCTGCGCCGCGTTCGTCCGCGTCGGACCGACTTGGATCGAATACGCGCAGCTCGGGGACTGCATGATCGCCGTTTATTACGAAGACGGCACCATCCGTATCCTGACGCATGACCAGCTGGCGCACGTGGACGACCGGACGAAGGCCGTCTGGCTGCAGGGCGTCCAAGCGGGTCTTCGCACGAAAGCAGAGCTGTGGGACCATACGAAGGGCCAAATCATCGCCGGCCGCGCCCTCGCGAATCGCCGGGGCGGCTACGGCTCGCTGAACGGCGATCCCGCGTGCGCGGATTTCGTGGAAACCGGCCGGATCAGCACCTCCAACGTCGCCGCGCTGCTGCTGTTCACGGATGGCCTGTACATGCCGAAGCCGCCGGGCGAATCGGACAAAGACAGCGCCATCGAAATCGCGGCGCTCGTCCGGGAGAAGGGCTTGCGTCCGTACATGGAATGGGTCGCGGAGCTCGAAGAGACCGACCCGGACTGCACGCGATTCCCGCGGGTAAAGAAGTCCGACGACAAAACGGCCATTTGGCTCTCGCTCGCCCCTTAGCCTCCTCGCATGACCGCTTCGCGCATGCCGCCCAGCCGCCTCCTGAACGGAGCGCGGCGGGCGGTTTTTTGTACTGGCGGCCTGTGCCTTGCGCTTTCGATATCAGCGAAGGAAGTTCCCCGATTGCCTCTTCGTAAACAAAGTTCACCCTTCCTCGTTCGGGCCGTTTCAATTGACGCCTGCCCCTATTCGACCAATTGCATGCAGATTTTACGGCTAATGGAAATGTTTACGAGATTTCAACATGGCATTAACTTCCGGCACACAAATACTTTATAAACTAAAAAAACGCGTTTTTTATTTTTTGGCAGTCTAGCGGAGGGGGCGCCTCGCAGCGATGACCGCACACAACATGAAACGGAGCGTGCACATCTCGTGGGTAGAAGAAAGCTCGTCAAGCCGGCACTCGGCGCGTTGACGACGGCAAGTCTGTTGTTGGGAATCATGAGCCCTTACGGCTCGAGCATCGTCCGCGCGGACGGCGCGCAGGCGGGATTCGATTTTGCGAAGGTACCGAAGCTGTTGATTACGGAGCTTGTGCCGGATAGTTCGAACGTACCGGATATTACGGATGCAAAGGATGCTTTTGAATTTATTGAAGTCTATAACAATTCAAATTCACCGGTTACGTTTTTTGATAATTACAGCATCGACTACCATTACTTGGATGGTACCCATCAAGATGTGGATGCCACTTGGGGGCTGGTTAGAGCCGGCGATAACCCGATTATTCCGGCTAAAGGTTCGATCGTGTTTTGGGTAATGAACGAGGCCAACACGAAGATGTCTGCTGATGATTTTAACGCTAATTACAAATTGGTTGATGGCGGGAAGCTTGTCGAAGGCAGCAATCTCTTTCGGTTGGCCGGTGGCGGCGGTATGCATAACAGTCAACCGCGCGACCTGAATATCAAGGACAAGAACGGCAACATAGTCGTGTCCGCTTCTTATCAAAACGATGCCCAGACCGTGAAGGACAAAGGCATCTTCTATTCTTACCCGATCGACGGCAGCACCAAGATGAACATGGTGACGGATGGCGAGTATGCGACAGGCGTACACGCCGCCACCCCGGGTACCGCGGAGAGCGTCCTCGTGCCGACGCAGACGCCGGACGACGGCAACCAAGAACCGCAGCTGCCGCAGACGCCGGTCACGATCGCGCATACGCCGGTGACGGACGCGATCGACGACAGCGACCTGGAGCTGATGGCGAAGCTGTCCCCGAACGGCGCGGACGCGGCGAAAGTCGGCGCGACGGTCTACTACAAGCTGAACTCGGAAACGACGTACACGGCGCTGCCGATGACGAAGAACGAGGACCGTTCGACGGCCGACGAGTTCGCGTACGAAGCGGCGATTCCGAAGGAGAAGCTCACCGAGAGCAAGCTGCAATATTACATCGAAGCGGCCGACGGTACGGGTTCCAAGGATACGGAAGTGTACACGGTTAACGTCCGCGCGAGCATGAACTACAACTACGTGCCGGCGCTGCTCGTCACGGAGCTGAACCCGAACTCGGCGAACGTGCAGCCGACGGGAGGCGACTCCCTGGACGGATACGAATTCATCGAGGTCTACAACAATTCGAACCGCGAGATTAACTTGAACGATTACAAGCTGATCTATCTGTACACGAACCAGACCAAGGAAACCCAGTGGGCTACAGGCGACGTCATCATTCCGTCCCAGCAATCGGCCGTCCTTTGGATCGCCAACGCCTCCAGCAAGGATTTGACCGAGCAGGCGTTCAACGACCACTTCGGCACAAGTTTAAAGCTAGGTCAAAACCTGTTCAAAATAGCCAATGACGGCATGGCGAATGGCGGCGCTAGAAGCATCGTGTTCCGCAATTCCGCGAACCAGGAGATCGTATCGGCCCACTATGAAGGCCAAGTGAGCAACATCGAAGACAAGCCGATCCAATACAAGTATCCGGACGACGGCACGACGGCCATGCTGTTCGGTTCGGCGGGCGACACTGCCGCGTCGCCGGGCGAGGTCAGCCTGACTCAAGTTCCGAAGCAGCCGGTTTCCCTCCCGGAAGAAGGCACGAACGAGCCGCCGGTCATCGCGCATACGCCGGTGACGCGCGCGGAGACGAACGTCAACCTGCAGATCACCGCGGACATCACGAACAAAGAAAGCGATAACGGCGATTTCGACCCCGTGTCGGCGACGGTGTATTACAAAACGCAGTCGCAAACGACGTATTCGTCCATGCCGATGACGGTCACGTCCGGCCATACGTATCTGGCGGACATTCCGCGCGGCGAGCTGAAGGAAGCGAAATTCGACTATTACATCGAAGTCAAGGACGCGAAGAACACGGTCAAGACGGATACCTATACCGTCGACGTGAACGTGCCGGATTTCGATCCGCAGAAGGTTCCGCCGCTGCTCGTAACGGAGCTCGTGCCAAACAGCACGAACGTCGGCAGCTCGGACGGCTACGAGTTCGTGGAGCTGTACAACAACACCGACAAGGCCGTCAACCTGAAGGATTACAAGCTGTACTACCGGTACACGGACTCGGGTCCGGACGCCGACCTCGTCTGGCCGTTCGAAAGCCCGAGCGAGGACGTCATGATCGAGCCGGGCAAGACGGTCGTGTTCTGGATCATCAACGCGGCCAACGGCACCAAAACGGTGGCCGATTTCAACGGCTTCTACCATGCCAACCTGACGGAGAACAAAGACATTTTCAAAATCCATTCCGACGGCATGGCCAACTCCGGCAAACGGGGACTCGTCATCGGCACGAACACGCACGCGGACGTGTCCGCCGCCTATTATGAAGGTTCCGTCACGGAAACGGCGACGGACAAGGCGATCGTCTTCGGCTATCCGACCAACGGCAGCTCGACGATGATCAAGCTGAGCGCCGGCACCGCCACGCCGACGCCGGGCAGCGTAACCCCGGAGCAAGTTCCGGCGATCCCGGTCGCGACGCCGGCCGATCAAGCGGAGCCGACGGTGACCGATCTGACGGGCGTGACGAGCATCGACCAGTCCAAGGACCTGGCGATCGAAGCGTACGCGCAGGACGATCTGAGCGTGAAGTCCGTGAAGCTGTTCTACAAGACGAACAAGGACGCCGGGTACGCGAGCCGGTATCTGTATCGCGACTATAACGACGCGCTGTACCACTTCAAGCTGTATTCGCCGGACTTGATCGGCAAGACGGCGCTGCAATACTATTTCCAAGTGTCCGACGGCACGAATACCGTGACGACGGATCCGGCCACGGTCGCGATTACCGGCGGCCCGGACCGCTCCCCGCTTCGCTTGAACCTGAAGAACGGCGATATTATCGGCGGCACGAAGGCCGTGAAGGGAACGGCGGAGAGCGCCGCTCCGGACACGCTGCAGCTGAGCATCGACGGCAAGGCGCAGACGACGGATACGTACCATGCGCTCGAGAAGGATCCGTCCTTCGCGTTCGAAGCGAACTCGGTCAACTATTACTTCAAGAACGGCGTGACGATGGGCCAAGAGATTCTGTACACGTTCATGGATCCGATCAACACGTACCAGACGCTGACCGTGCCGATCGAAGCGAGCCGGCTGACGGAAGGCGATAACGTCCTCTCGATTCGGGCGGGCACGAAGTCTTCGCCGTTCGACGATCGTCCGGAAGAGAACAAAGACGATTTCACGGTCAAGAACGTCCGCCTCGTGCTGGCCGACGGCACCGTGATCTACGATAAGGACCGCGCGAATCCGGCGACGGAAATCAAAATGGGCGACAGCGCGGGCAAAAATCCGGTCGTGGACTTCAAGCTTCCGCTCGCGGCAAGCGATCTGAAATCGCAGGCGTACGATCTGGATACGACCAAGCTGGCGGACGGCGAGCATACCGTCACGGTGGAGAACGCCGCGCACGAGCAGGTGAAGGCGACGATCAAGGTCGACAACACCGCGCCGGCCATCACGCCGAGCCTGGAAGACGGCAAGACGTACCGCGGCGCATTCTCGATTAACGCGGGGATTACGGATGCCGTATCGGGCGTCAAGTCGTCCAAGACGACGCTGGACGGCAAAGAGATCGCGCTGCCGTACGCGACGTCTTCCGGGAAGCTGACCCCCGGCGAGCATAAGCTCGTCATCAGTGCCGAGGACAACGTCGGGAACAAAGTCGAAAAGACGATTGCGTTCGACGTGCCGGACGAGAACCCGCTGAAGCCCGAGCTGGTCTCGCCGGCGGATGGAGAGAACGGAGCGCCGAACCTGTCCGTGAACGTGACGGATCCGTCGAATGACGCCATGAACGTCGACTTCCTGAAAGGCTATCTGTTCGACGCCGACCATCGCGCGGGCTTCTCGGCCTTCGAGAACGCGTCGGACGTCGAGCCGCCGAAGACGCTGAAGCCGGATGGCGAGACGGCGTTCACGGATGAAGATTACGGCTTGATCAGCAAGGATGACGGTCAATTCCTGGTGAATAATTCCGACGAGAAATTCCCGTACCACCGCTTCGAGGTGAACCTCGATAAGTCCGTCAAGGCCACGGACAGTGTGGAAATCGATTGGAAGGGCAAGTCGCTGGAGGGCCGTAAAGTCAGCCTGTACGCGTGGAGCGCCGCGGACAAGGCGTGGAAGATGCTGGACAGCAAGGTCGCGGGCAACGAAGAGTTCACGCTGTCCTCGGAAGTGAAAGCCGGCGATTACGCCATAGACGGCACGATTCATGTCATGGTGCAGGACGAGCTGCCGGTGAAGCAGGACGATTATGATTTCAGCTTCGTCTGGATGTCCGACACCCAGTACTACTCCGAGAGTTATCCGGAGATTTATGAGGGCAACGTACAGTGGATCGTCGATCACAAGGACGACATGAACATCAAGTACGTCATCCACACCGGCGATATCGTCGACGAGGCGGACAAGGAATACCAGTGGCAAGAAGCCGACAAGGACATGAAGGTCCTCGAGGATGCGAACGTGCCTTACGGCGTGCTTGCGGGCAACCATGACGTATCCCATCAATTCGCCGACTACACGAAATTCTATCAATACTTCGGCGAGGACCGCTTCAAGAAGCAGCCGACCTACGGCGGTTCCTACGAGAATAACCGCGGCCACTACGATTTGATCTCGGCCGGCGGCAATGACTTTATCGTGATTTACATGGGCTGGGATATCCGCGATGAGGACATCCAATGGATGGACGACGTGGTCAAGGCGTACCCGGACCGCAAGGCGATTCTCGACTTCCACGAGTATCTGCTCGTATCCGATAACCGCGCGCCGATCTCGGAGAAAATCCACGAACGCGTCGTCGTGCCGAACAAGAACGTCATCGCGGTACTGTGCGGCCACTATCACGATGCCGAGAAACTGGTAGACGAAATCGACGACAACGGAGACGGCGTGACGGACCGCAAGGTATACCAGCTGCTGGCCGACTACCAAGGCGCGGAGAAGGGCGGACTCGGTTACATCCGTCTGCTCCAGTTCGATACGAAGAACAACCAGATTCACGTGAAGACGTACTCGCCGTACCTGGACGACTACAACTACTATGACCCGACCACGTATCCGGGCAAGGACGAGTTCGACCTGGACGTCGATCTGCAGCCGATGCACAAGCAGGTCGCGACGGATTACTTTGGCGTCAAGGTATACACGGATCAATCGATCGGCAAGCTGGAGAACGTCGCAAGCGGCAGCACGGCTTCCGTAACGTGGAACGGCGTAACGAAGGATAATTACTATCAGTGGTACGCCGTGGCGAAGGATGCATACAGCGGTCTGACGCGCTCCGATGTTTGGAGCTTCACGTCGAGCGAAACGACTGCGGCGAATCCGGGCAACGGCAACAACGGCAACAACGGCAACAATGGCAACAACGGCAACAATGGCAACAACGGCAACAACGGCAACGGCGGCACCCCGGTCATTCCGGCCAACCCGTTCAAGGACGTCGATGCCCATTACGATTGGGCGAAGGACGCGATCGCGGTGCTGGCCGACAAGGGCATCATCAACGGCACGTCGTCCGCGACCTTCGAGCCGGGCAAACGCATTACGCGCGCCGACTTCATGGAGATGCTCGTCCGGATGCTGGACCTGAAGGCGGATGCGACATCCAACTTCAGCGACGTGAGCGCGAACGACTACTACTATAAGGCGCTTGGGATCGTCAAAGCGCTCGGCATCGCGAACGGCACGGGCGACAACAAGTTCAACCCGCGCGATTTCATCTCGCGTCAGGACATGATGGTGCTCATGAGCCGGGCGATGGACGTGACCGGCAAGCTGGAGCTGAGCGGCGCGCCGGCGGATCTGAGCGGCTTCAAGGATACGTCGAAGCTGGCGCCGTACGCGGTCGACGCCGCGGCGGACATGGTGAAAGCGGGCGTCGTCCAAGGCAGCGGCTCGGCGCTGAACCCGACGGGCCAGGCGACGAGGGCGGAAACCGCGCAAATGATTTACCGTCTCTATCTGCTGCTGCAGAAGAACGGCAGCCTGTAAGCCGATCCGTTCGGCGCGAAGCGCAAACCGGACGGTCAAGGGCAGAGGCCCCTGCCCGTCCGCGAAATGCCGGGAAGTCCACGAGACTTCCCGGCATTTTGCTTTTCCCGCCCTGCTTTGCGGGAAATTAACCGTAGCCGGCAGTCCCCGGCAGCCGCTATAATAGACGAATCATGCTAAAAACGGAGGCTGCTTCACGATGTGGATTATCTTGCTTATCCTTGCCGCAGCGGGCTTTCAAGGCTTGGCGATGCTCGTGTCGCGCAACAAGCTCGAACAGTTCGATACCTCGATCATCCGCACGGTCCAGGGCTGGGAGAGCGACGCGCTGACGTCCGTCGCCAAGACGCTGGGCAAGATCGGCTCGTCGAGCGTCGTCATCCCGGCGGTGCTCGTCCTCGCGGTCTTCCTGGCCGTCGTGCTCCGGCACCGCAAGGAGCTCGTGCTGCTCATCGGCGGCATGCTTGGCTCGACGCTGCTGAACGACGCGCTGAAGCCGATCTACAAGCGGGCCCGCCCGGACATTCACCGGATCGTCGAGGAGCAGGGCTACGGCTTTCCGAGCGGCCATTCCATGGCGGCGTTCACGTTCTACTTCCTCGCGACCTACCTGCTGTGGCGCCATCTGCCGAACCGCGGCTGGCGCGCGGCGCTGCTCGTCTTCAGCGGCATCATGATCGCGAGCATCGGCCTGAGCCGCGTCTATCTCGGCGTGCACTATCCGACGGATATTCTGGCGGGCTACTGGGTCAGCGCCTGCTGGGTGACGCTGTGCGTCCGGCTGTTCCGGCGCTGGGCGCGGGCGCGGCGGTAACGGCCGTGCGGCCGCGCGGCTTGCAACTATTGGCGTATTGCCAATGCCTGTAAGATCAAGTACGCTAAGGTAGATTCAACTATGATTTGTCATTAGAAGAGAGAGAGGTTTACTATGAAACGTTGGCTTGGACTGGCATTATCCCTTATGATCGCGCTCGCGGCATTCGCCGGAACGGCTTCCGCGGCAACCGCGCCGACGAACATCAAGGTCAAATTGAACGGGGAATGGGTCATCTTCCCGGCGCCGCCCGTACTGCTGAACGGCAAAACCTTCGTGGAGTTCCGCACGCTCTTCGCGAAGCTCGGATATGCCATCGATTACAACGCCTCGACCAAAACGATCAAGGCGAAATCGGACGCCCGCACGATCCAGATGACGCCGACGGGCACGACGGCGCTCGTGGACGGCGCCAAGGTGCCGGTCAACGGCGAGATGAAGCTGCTGAACGGCCGGACGATGGTCGGCGTCCGCTTCATCGCGACGCTGTCGGACAAGGACGTCGCATGGGACGGCGTCAAGAAGATCGTCACGATCGCGGACAAGAAGCCGACCGCCGCGCAGCAGGAAGAAGCGTTCGCCGCGGTGAGAGGGCTGGCGGCCGCCGAGGACAAGCAGGACGCGGACGCGTACCTGGCGCTGTTCCATTCCCAATCCCCGCTGAAGGACGCGCTCTCGGACAGCATTCGCGAGCAGTTCGCGAAGATTCATAGCAAGACGGATTTCGTGGACATGGCGCTCGATTCGTACTCGCCTTCGGAGGCGGTCGTGTACACGGTAGAGGACGCGACGAAGGTGAGCGGCGACGGCTTCTTCCCGAACATGGAGTACGAAATCTATTACACGCTGCACCGCGAGGCGAACGGCAAGTGGGCGATTTACCTGGTCGACTGGGATTCGTCGACGGTGCTCGACGAGAACAGTCTCTGGGCGCAGGAAATTCAAGCGCCCGACGCGGACAAGACCGCGTTGAACGACCTGGTGAACGCGCAGACGGCGGCCATCAACGCAGCCGATCTCAACGCGTATAAAGCGACGCTGCTGCCGGGCGACGAAGGCATCGAAGACGACGCCGGCGAAGTGGAGGGCTTGATCTCGGATCCCGACTACGCGCTGAAGGCGGCCGTTACGCGCAGCGCCGTCGTCGAGCTGGACGCGGACCATGCGCTCGTGCTCGTGGCCTTCCGCTACGATATGACCGCGAAGGACGGCACGACGGAAGATAACTTCGCCGTGAAGACCGTGACGCTCTACGGCATGGAGAAGAAAGACGGCAAATGGTACGTGACGCCGGGCTCCAACGCCAACGAGTTGTCCTTCGATACGATCGACGAATAGGCAGACGTGCCGGCGACCCGCGCGCCATGCCCGACGCAGCCTCATGTCCGCCGCCAGGCGGGCATGAGGTTTTTTGAAGCGCCTTTCGGCTCCCTTTTTTCACATGAGGTTCATAATGGCCTGCTAGACTTAGAGCTGGATAAGCCGAACATCATTACAAGCAAGGGGGCGAAAGCATGCAGCCGTGGACCGAGTTCGAAGAAGCCGTGAGGCCGCACCTGAAGCACGTGCGGGCGTATTGCAGCTATTTGACGTCTTCGAAATGGGAGGCGGAGGATTTGATGCAGGAGTCGCTGCTTCGGGCGTTCAAGCAGTACCGGGATACGGGGAGGCTGCGTCACCCGCGTTCGTTGTTATACAAGATCGCCCGCAATTTGCAGATCGACGCGCACCGCAGGCGCCGCGGCTTGACCGTTCCGATCGAAGAGGCGATGCAGCAGCCGCATCACGACCCCGATTACGCGTCCGTGCGGGGGATGGTGGAGTGGCTGACGGAGCTGCTGTCCGAACGCGAAACGGAGATGCTCCTGCTGGCGGAAGTCTTCGATTACACGTACCAGGATATCGCGGACCGGCTGCAGTGCACCGTGCCCGCGGTCAAGATGGTGCTGCACCGTTCGAAAAACGCGCTGCGCAAGCGCGGCCGGCCGGATATCGCCGATTACGCGCGGAACAAGCCGGTGCGGCGCAAGTACAAGCCGCAGCCGTACAAGATCGAGCGCTGGACGCTGGCGTTGATGGCGGGCGACATGTAGGAAGGTCCGAAGTCCCCTCTCGCCGAGGGGGCTTTTTTGCATGGTACGCCTTCCGACCGCCGCTGCGAGACGGGTCTTAAGGCCTTTTGTTTCGGAATTGTAAAACAATACCATAGGACAATAGGCGCGATCTCGTGGTATTGTAAACTTATCGTCCAAGATTTACCTTGGAAATGATCGACAATATCGATTCGGTGGAGGCGCCATTGCCATGCGGCATTATTTGGGGAAAATCGCAAAACACGATCTGGTCAACGCCTTCGGGGTGACCGTGCTGCCGGCCGGCGTGCGGCTGAGCGAAGAGCATTTGGCGCTGCTCGAGAGGCACGGAATCGAGGACGTATCCGTCGTGCCCGATCCCGCAGAGCCCGCGACGCCGACGGCCGTGCCGCCCCGCGAAGCGGTCGGCGCCGCCGTCGCGCGCGCCAAGTCGCTGTTCGAAGACGCCCGGGGCACGGGCCGGGTGCCGATTCTGGAGCTGCAGGCGGAGGTCGCGCCGGCGGTCATGCGGGCGGCAAGCCATCCGAACGTGTTCGAGCTGTTCGAAGCGGTCAAGGCGCAAGGCGATTACACGTACGAGCACAACATCGGCGTAGGCGTCCTCGCCGCGATGATCGGCCGGTGGCTGGATTTGGGCGAAGCGGATTTGACAGCGCTTACCGTTGCCGCCACGCTGCACGATATCGGCAAAGTGAAGATCCCGGACGACATCCTGAACAAGCCGGGCAAGCTGACGCCGGACGAGTACGAATTCGTCAAGAAGCACACGCTCTTTGGCTACGAGATGCTGAAGAAGACCGAGGGCGTCAGCTACCGCGCCGCGCTCGCCGCCCTGCAGCACCACGAGCGCGAGGACGGATCCGGCTACCCCCTCGAGCTGACCGCCGACCACATCGACCCGTTCAGCAAAATCGTGGCGGTGGCGGACATTTTCCATGCGATGTCGTCCGACCGTCCCTACCATAAAGCGCTGCCCTTCTACGAGGTGCTCCGGCAGCTGCGCGAAAGCTATTTCGGTCAACTGGATCCCGGGATCATCTCGGTGTTCCTGGAGAACGTCACGACCCGGCTGGTCGGGCAGCAGGTGCTCTTGACCGACGGCCGGATCGGCGAGGTCGTCTACATCAATCCGCACGATGAAGAGGCGCCGCTCGTCCGGATCGGCGGCGAATTCGTCGACCTCTCCTGCAAGCGCAGCCTAATGATTCAGCGGATCGTCGGCCTGTAGCCGCCCCGTCAACGAAGAAGAGCAGGCCGGAACGACGCGTTCCGCCTGCTCTTTCATGTATGATCCGAGGCGACGGGGCGATTAGGTCCACTTGGCGGCCCACAGCTTCATCTCGTGCAAAATGCAGTGCAGGTCCATGCCCTTCGGGGTGAGCGAATATTCAACCGTCACGGGGACGGTCGGGAAGACGTGGCGCTCCAGCACGCCCTGGGTTTCCAGGTGGCGGAGCGTGCTCGTCAGCGCGCGCGGGCTGACGTCCGGAATGAGCCGCTGCAGCTCGCCGAAGCGGCGCTTCTCGCAGAACAGCTCGCGAAGCACGAGGAAGGCCCATTTGCCTCCGATGACATCCAACGTTTTCTCGATGTTGCACTCGATCACGGCAGGTTCTTTCGGGACGTAATTGCTTAGGGTCATGCGGGTTTCAGCCTCCCTTGAACATAGTTACCTTAAGTATAGCAGATATAATCGGTATAATATAATGAGATTTATTTCACTACTTTCTATTTGCGAGCGGCCGCTGATAGAATAGAAGGGCTGGCATAAGGGCTGGAATCGAAAGCCCGTCACGATCCACAAAATCAAGCTTGGAGGGATTGCGGTGCAATACAGAAGACTGGGCGGAAGCGGCGTGAAAGTAAGCGAAATCAGCCTCGGCAGCTGGCTGACCTACGGCGGTTACGTCGAGAAGCAGAACGCGGTCAAGGCGATCGAGCAAGCTTACGACCTCGGCATCAACTTTTTCGATACGGCGAACGTGTACGAGCGGGGCGCGGCGGAGACGCTGCTCGGCGAGACGCTGAAAGCTTATAAACGGGACTCCTACGTCCTGGCGACGAAAGCGTTCTGGCCGATGGGCGACGGACCGAACGACCGCGGGCTGTCCCGCAAGCACGTCATCGAGCAGGCCAACGCGAGCCTGAAGCGGCTCGGCGCCGAATACGTGGACATTTTTTACTGCCACCGGTACGATCCGGAGACGCCGCTGACGGAAACGCTGCGCGCGATCGACGACCTGATCCGGCAGGGCAAGGTGCTGTACGCCGGCGTGAGCGAATGGACGGCGTCCCAGATGGCGGACGCGCTGGGCACGGCGGACCGTTACCTGCTGGACCGCATCGTCGTCAGCCAGCCGGTCTACAACATGTTCGATCGTTACATCGAGAAGGAAGTCATCCCGTACGGCGAGAAGAACGGCATCGGACAAGTCGTGTTCTCCCCGCTGGCCCAAGGCTTGCTGACGGGCAAATATACGTCCCTCGCGGACATCCCGGCCGACAGCCGCGCGAACAAGCTGGAATGGGTGCGCAAGGGCATCACGGAAGAGAAGCTCGCGAAAGTGCGGGCGCTGTCCGAGATCGCGTCGGAGCTCGAGATCTCCACGGGTCAGCTGGCGCTGGCCTGGATTCTCCGCCAGCCGAACGTGGCGAGCGCGCTCGTCGGCGCAAGCCGTCCGGAGCAGGTGGTCGAGAACGCGAAAGCGTCCGGCGTCGTGCTGAGCGAGGACGTGCTGGCGCGGGTCGAAGAGATTTTGAAGTAGGGAAGGCAGAGGCCGGCGGGCCGCGGCTGACGGCGGCTTCCGCCGAAAGAGCGGTACCAGATACGGTACATGGAGCAGAAATTCGGCAATTTGGCCGAAAGAGCGGTACCAGGTACGGTACATGGAGCAGAATTCGGCGATTTGGCCGAAAGAGCGGTACCAGGTACGGTACATGGAGCAGAATTCGGCGATTTGGCCGAAAGAGCGGTAGCAGGTGCGGTACAGGAGCAGAATTCGGCGATTTGGCCGAAAGAGCGGTACCGGGTACGGTACCTGGAGCCCGATCGGCGCCGGCCGCGCCATGAATCCATAGCAAAACGTCAAGGCCGCCATTCGTCGAATGGCGGCCTTGATGCGTCGCGAACAAACATGGGCCCAACCGGCGGTTCACCGTTTCCCGATGAACGTTAGGATCGGCCGCAGCGACTGGGCGGGAATGCGGTCCAGCAAATCGCCCTCGCGGTGAAGCCGCTCTTCGATGTTCAGCAGGTGGTAGTCCGCGATCGCGGCGCCGCGGCGCACCTCGTCCCAGTGCAGCGGGGTGGAGACGCTCGCCGCCGCGCGCGCCCGCGGAGAGTAGGGCGCGATGATCGTTTTGCCCTGATAATGCTGCAAATAATCGACGTAGATCAGGTCCCCGCGGTGCTTCTTCAGGCGTTCCACCGTGAACAGCCGCGGATGCTTGTCCGAGAGGTACGACCCGACGAACTCGCCGATGCGCCGGAGCTCGTCGAAGGTGAGATCCTTGACGAGCGGCACGATGATCTGAACGCCGGTCGCTCCGGACGTCTTGGGCGTCGAGGCGATGCCGAGCGAGCGGAGCAGGTCGCCGGCCAGCAGCGCCGCTTCCATGATGCGCGGCTCCTCCTCCAGCGACGGATCGAGATCGAGCACCCACTCCGTCGGGCGGAGCGGGTCGCTGACGCGGTCGAACGAGGCGTGGTATTCCAGGCAGGCCAGATTGCCGAGCCACAGCAGCACCGGCAGCGAGGTCAGCTTCACGTAGTCGATGCCTTCGCGCCGCTCCGTCTCCACGAAGTCCGGCGCGGGCGTCGGACTGTTCTTCTGGTAGAACGACTTGCCGTTCACGCCGTCCGGGAACCGGATCGTCGTCAGCAAACGGTCCTGGCAATGCTTGAGCAGCCACGGGGCGAGACCGGCCAGACGCTGCAGGAACACCGCCTTCGTGATGCCCATCTCCGGCCACAGCAGCTTGTCGGGATTGCTGACCGTCAGCTCCTGTCCTTCGACCACGATCGTGCCTTTGACGGCCCGGCTCATGCGAGCGGCTCCTTGGGCAGGAACGTCACGAGCTTCGGATGGCGCAGCTGCCCCGCGGACGTCAGCTCGAGCCCCGTCACCCGGCAGCGGAACGGCAGCGACAGCCACTGCACGTCCTCGTGCTTCAGATCGTCCGGCAGCGCGGGAAACGGGCAGGCGACGACGGCCAAATGGGACCGCTGCGGCCGGAACGTGGAAGCGAGCACGCTGCGGAGCGCTTCGTTCAGGCCGAGCGAGACGCTCCCGAGATACTCGCCCTCCAGCTCCATGACGAGGCTCGCCACGATGCCGCCCCGCCACTTCAACCCGACGATGTCGACGTCCAGCACGAGCTCCGTCTTCTTCTTCAGCCAATCGCGATGCTTCTTGCCTTCGCGGTAGGGGCTCGAGAGCCGCTTGCCGACGACGCCTTCCCACCGATTCGCTTCCACCCAGGACCAGAGCGCTTCGCCGTCAGGGAACAAGTCGGTGACGAACAAGCGGGGGTCGCCGTCGCCGCACAGCGCGGCCAGCCGGCGGTGCCGCTCCTCGTAAGGGAGCGCGCGAAGATCGCCGCTCTCGTCGGCCAGCAGGTCGAACAGCACGTACACGAGTCCGCCGGACGAGCTGCGGCCGCCGGCGTCGGCGGGAAGCGGCTTCATCGCGGCCGCGCGGACCGCGTTCGGCCGCGCCGCCGAGCCGGCGTTCGCCGGCGGGACGGCCGCCATGTCAGCGGCCGAAGCTGCCGACGCATCCGGCATAGCCGTCGCCGGCTGCGCGGCGTCCGCGGACAGCGGCTGGCGCGCCAGCCCGCGCGAGCGCTCCCGCTTGAGCACCTGCTGGAAATTCGGCCGGATGCCGTCCCACCAGACGACTTCGCCGTCCAGGAGGCAGCGGCCGAGCGCGCCGGCTTTCGCTTCCAGCAGGAGGGCGATCTCGGGGTATACGCCGTTCTTCAAATACAGCTTCCGCGAGAACAGCTCCACGCCGCCGTTCCCGTCCAACCGGGCCAGGATGCGCACGCCGTCCCACTTCAGCTGATAGCCCCAGCCGTCGCCGGACGGCAGCTCGGCCGCGGAGAGAGGGGCCATCGGCTCGGCCGGAAGCGGGATCGGAAGCGGCAGGCCGGAGCGGTCGCCGTCCGGTCCGGCGAAAGGAGACGGGTCGTCGGGCAACGGCTGCGGCCAGGTCTGTTCCATCTACGACACCGTATCTTCCTTCTTCGTCTTGCGCGGGGCGCGCGGCTTCTTCACCTTGGCGACGACCTCGCTGCCTTCGGCGGCGGCCGGCTGTCCCGCCGCGGCCGGCACGGCAGCCCCGGCCGTGCTCGTATCCAGGCCGCCCGGCGCGTTCGGCGGCAGCTTTACGGCCTCGAGGCTCGCCTGCAGCGCGGCCATGAGGTCGAGCACGTTCGTCTTCTGCGCTTCCGGCGCGACGGACACCTCTTCGCCGGCGATTTTATGCTGGATCAGATCCATCAGCCGGGCGCGGTAATCGTCCGTGTATTTGGCGGGCTCGAACGGCGTGGAGAGCTGTTCGATGAGCATCCGCGCCATCGAGAGCTCTTTCTCGTTGACGTTCACGGTCTCGGGCAAGCCCGGCACCTGGTTCACCGAGCGGATCTCGTCGGGATAGAAAATCGTCTCCATCGCCAGGCAGTCGCCGATGATGCGGATTGCCGCGAGCGAGCTTTTGGACCGGATGGCCACCTTGGCGATGCCGATCCGCCCGGATTGCCGCATCGCTTCGAGCAGCAGGTTATAGGCGTTGCCGCCGGCCTGGTCGGGCGAGAGGTAGTACGTTTTCTGGAAGTAGATCGGATCGATCTCCTCCAGCGCGACGAAATCGAGAATGTTGATCGTCTTCGTCGCCTCGCCGGACAGCTGCTCGAGCTCGTCCTTCTCGAACAGGACGTAACGCCCTTTCTCGTATTCGTAGCCTTTGACGATGTCGTCCCATTCCACCTCGACCTCGCAGGTCGGGCATTTGCGGATGTAGGAGACGTTGCTGCCGCAGACGCGGTGGATCAGCTTCATCGAGATATCCTTGTCCTCCGTCGCACTAAACATTTTGACGGGCACGTGAACGAGGCCGAAGCTGATGGCCCCTTTCCAAACGGTATGCATAAAGGCGTTCCTCCTCGCGGATTGTGGGTGCGGGCGGCCAAGCGCCCGGATGCCGTATTGCGCCAAGCTTCCTCTAGTCCTAAGTCTTCCCCCGAATGCATGAAGCTAAGCCGATTCGGGCATATTTTCGTTAGCACGGCCATCAATCATCTGAAGGAGGCGGAAGGGATGAGCGAAGCGGGCAACTCCCCTACGGGGTCGAGCAACGACAAGAAGCACGAAGGACGCGAAGATTATTTCATGGACATCGACCGGATGATTAACGAGGGCTTGGGCGGCGGCACGGTAACGCTGAATAACGGGCTGATCGAAGAATCCACCACGGATACGATGGTCATCGAATCGAAGGAGTAATTATGGACACGAAACGCGCGATGGAAATTTACAATTCGAAGGACACGTTCGCCGTTCATCTAGGCGGCCAATCGGTTTGGATCGAGAACGTCGACGAGGCGAACGGCATGGCGACGGTGCAGGTCGGCTCCAACCCGCTCGACACCCAGACCGTCTCCTGCGACCGTCTGAAGGAAGAGGGCGAAGCGTAGGGCGAGGCGGCTGCGCCGGTCCTTCGGGCCGAGAATAGAAGACGCGGGAGCATGATAAGCACGGCCGGGCGCTCGGGGAGCCCCGGTCTATTCGCGCGCCAAAGGGGGAGCCGGGGCTGATTGACAAGTCCGAAAGCGGGGTAAATCAGTCCTAACAGCGGCTGTAAGCCGTAAACGAAGAGGAGCTGATACGAATGGCACATCGCGATATCGATGTCGAGGAGCGTCATATCGAACAGAAATCGGATTCCAGTCTGGTTGCCTCGACGTTCATCAAGTACGCGGCCTATCTCATTATTTTCTTCGGGGCGCTGTACTTTATCGTCCATTACGTCTTCGACAAGTTCTAATCGGCAAGCCGGCGTACGAACAAAGTACGGCGAAAAAAGCCCGGGACAGGCTGCCCGGGCTTTTTCGCGCGTCCGCGAAGGCTCGCCGCGCGGGAACGAGGCCCGCTTGCGGCGGCGGAGACGCGGACGGACGCGAAACCGGATGCCGGCCGCAAGGCATCGCCGGGGCTGCATGGCATCTCCTTTTAGACACTGCTCAATTCCGAGCGAAATGCTTGCTTTAGTATGGTGAAAAGTTACATTAAATGTACGAAATTCGAAGATAGACGGATTTAGACGATCTAAAAATCGCGATAACGCGGCTTTTGATTTTGAAATCGCAGGAAAACGCGTTATAATGGAAGAAGAAGATGGATTTTTCGGGATCCATGCGACAGGGGGAGAAGAGATGGCGAAACAGCATTACAAGCTTACCAAGCTCGAATTGCTTCGGCGGATCGTGTTCATCACGATCGGAGCGGCGCTCGTATCGGTCGCGCTCGAGATTTTTCTCGTGCCGAATAACATCATCGATGGCGGCATCGTTGGCATATCCATCATTTTGTCTCATATCACGGGCGTGTCTCTCGGTATCTTTCTATTCTTGATCAATTTGCCCTTTCTTATCATCGGGTATAAGCAGATCGGCAAAACGTTCGCGCTCTCGACGCTCTACGGCGTCACGGTCATGTCCATCGGCACCACGCTGCTGCATCCGGTCAAGGCGCTCACCTACAGCACGTTCCTCGCGCCGGTCATCGGCGGCGTCATTCTCGGCATCGGCGTCGGCCTCGTCATCCGCTTCGGCGGCTCGCTCGACGGCACGGAGATCATCGCGATCCTGTTCACGAAGAAGACGCCGTTCTCGGTCGGCGAGATCGTCATGTTCTTCAATCTTTTCATTCTCGGCAGCGCGGGCTTCGTCTTCTCGTGGGACAGCGCGATGTACTCGCTCATCGCCTATTACATCGCCTTCAAGATGATCGACGTCACCTTGGAGGGCTTCGACCAGTCGAAGTCGGTCTGGATCATCAGCGACGAAGCGAAGGAAATCGGCGACGCCATCATGAGCCGCCTCGGCCGCGGCGTCACGTACCTGCAGGGCGAAGGCGCCTTCTCCGGCGGCATGAAGCGAGTCATCTTCTGCGTCATTACGCGTCTGGAGGAAGCGAAGATGAAGTCGATCGTCCAGGAGCTGGATCCGAGCGCGTTCCTCGCGGTCGGCAACATTCACGACGTCAAGGGCGGCCGCTTCAAGAAGCGGGACATTCACTAGCGACGCGCTTGCATGCGGGGGACCGGCCGGCATGCAAGCGCGTCGATCAGGGCAAGGCCGCGCGGGCGACGCGCGGCCTTGCCCGCTTTTGTTGCGGGGCCGCGGACGGGCCGATATAATAAGGACAATTACTCGGAATCGCGAACGCTGCCATTGGAGGGTCGGACGTGGATGAATTTGCGCGAATCCGCCATTGGACGGATCAACGGCAGCCGGCATCCCTGCTGGCTGCGCAGGGCGTCGTGCTCGGCATCGGCGACGACGCCGCGGTCGTGGGGCCGCCGCCGGATGCCGGCGGCCCGGTGGAATGGCTGCTGGCGGTCGACACGATGGTGGAGACCGTCCACTTCAACGACGCGACGATGGCGCCGGAGGACGTCGGCTGGAAGGCGCTTGCCGCGAACGTGAGCGACATCGCGGCGATGGGCGGCACGCCCCGGCACGCGCTGGTGTCGGTCAGCGCGCCGAAGGCTTGGGGGCCGGAGCGCGTGCGCCGGCTCTACGACGGGCTGTACGCGTGCGCCGCGCGGTACGGCGTCGCGGTCATCGGCGGCGACACGACGTCGTCGCCGCGGGATTTGGTCGTGGCCGTGACGGTCGCGGGGACGGTCGCGGCCGGCAAGGCCATCCGCCGGGCGGGCGCGCGGCCCGGCGACGCCGTGTTCGTGACCGGCGCCGCGGGGCTGGCCGCGGCCGGTCTGCATTTTTTGCTCGCCGCGGCCGCGGGGGCGGTCCCGGCG
>NZ_JAGGDJ010000035.1 GCF_017652985.1 Paenibacillus artemisiicola | reverse complement strand
TTGCACCGTCTTTCCCAGTCTCCCCATGCGAGGATACTGCGTATCCGGTATTAGCATTCGTTTCCGAATGTTATCCCGGTCTTGCAGGCAGGTTGCCTACGTGTTACTCACCCGTCCGCCGCTAACCCTCCCCGAAGGGAAGATCCGCTCGACTTGCATGTATTAGGCACGCCGCCAGCGTTCGTCCTGAGCCAGGATCAAACTCTCCATAAAAGCGGATTGGTTTGCGTGTACAACCGGAGGTTGGACATGCAGCATTCCGCAGAAAGGATGGCTTGTTAGCTCATCGCTGACTTACTCGTTAAAACCTTTTGACAGGTCGCTCATTGTTCAGTTTTCAAGGAACAAATGTTTTTTGCTTGTTCGCCCATGTCTCAGCGGCGACTTGATTAATATATCACAGGCTTTATAAACAATGCAAGGGGTTTGAAGAAAAAATTTATACACATGTGTATAGACCGAAATTAGCGGTAAATTCTCATGTTCAGCACATAGCGGGACAGTTCTTTCGGAGAGGCGATTCGGGCGAACATCCTGAAAATCACTCTGTAGCGTTTGGCAATAGCGGTCTTAATATCTCCGTCCAGCCGGGAATCGTTCAAATCGAGCAGCATTTCGTCAAGTTCTTTGCGTAGTACGTAGTCGAGCTCTTTGCATTCTTTGTCGTTGAACAGTATTCCGAGCATAACCGTCTGGCGGCCCCCTTTGCTTATTCGGCCAAACATCGGCCCACGGGTTAGCCGCTGCCGCCCTTCGTTACGAAGATTCGGCAAGCCGTCCCGTCAGAGAAGGGATTGCGGTGCGCTTTCCCTGATACCAAAAACAGCGTTCATCGCATGTCGCGATAAACGCCGCTTTAATGGTATGCACAGAAATTGGAAAATTTATTACTCCCCCAGCAACCAAACCGTTACCGTGCTTTCAATAACAGCCGCTACGATCAGCATCACGACGATTAAGACGATTACGGGAACGGTTCGCTGCAGGAATTGTTCGAACTGCCTCCCCCACCCGCTTGTCCGCTTAAAAACGGTCCCGACGCCCTGAAGCGTCAGTTTTCCGAACCGCAAGCCGTAGGCGCAGGCGATTACGATCGCGGCCAATTCGATGATCCCGTGCGGAAGCAAGCCTTTTACGACGACCGTAAACACCATGTCGCCGCCCCCCTGTTCCGCCGTCCGGTGGATCAGATAGCCGATCAGCATGCCGTTAATCGCGAGAAACACAATGGGCACGATGCCGAACAACGCTCCCAGATACATGACGAATATGGCTTTAATCGCGTTATTCAAAAAAATAAACCCCATGAAAAACAACGTGGGATGGCTGCTGGCGTCTATCGTTTGGGCGACGTTCTTCAACCCGCTCATTTGACTTTGCATAAAGCTGTCCAACCCGGGATTGGTGGCCCCGACAACCATGCCGGCGAGCAAAAACACCGTGCTGAAGGCAAGGTAATGGCGCATCGACTTCAAATGGCGAAAAATTTCCGCTGGAGCGAACATTCGGATTTCACCTCGATCGGGCTATTTTGGCGCTAGGACGAATAAGTTGAGGGTACGGGCATAGATTGTACTAATACAAGCCATTAAGAGAGGAGTGCCGATCCGCATATGAATATGTTTTACGTCATGAACGGTAAACGACTGAAACGATACTTCCTGATGACGATCGGAATTATTTTCGCGGCGGGGATCATCTACGCGGAGAAAGACAACATTACGGTCTTCGCGGAAGATCAACCGGCGGCGATTTACAGCGTTCCGACGGACAAAAAGGTGGTTGCCTTAACCTTCGACATCAGCTGGGGCGAGAAGCGCGCCGAACCGATTCTCGACGTGCTGCAGCAGAAAGGCGTCAAAAACGTCACGTTCTTCCTCTCTTCCCCGTGGACCCAGACGCATCCCGATATCGTGAAAAAAATCGTCGACGCCGGTTACGAAATCGGCAGCCACGGTCACAAGCACGGCAATTATAGCACGTACACCGATGAAGAAATCCGTACGCAAATCGAAACCGCTCAGACGATTTTGACCCAGGCGACCGGCAAAACGCCGACTCTGATCCGGCTGCCGAACGGCGATTTCGATAAGCGCGTCCTTCGCATCGCCGAGCAAATGAATTACAAGGTCATTCAATGGGATACCGACTCGCAGGACTGGATGAACATCGGAACGGATAAAATCGTGAACCGCGTCGTCTCGAAGGCGCATCCCGGCGATATTATTCTGATGCATGCCAGCGATTCCGTCAAACAAACGCATGAAGCCCTTCCCGCCATCATCGACCAGCTGCGCGCCAAAGGCTACGAGTTCGTGACGGTTTCGGAATTGATTTCGCAAACGGAGCTGCAAGGCAAGACGGTACAGGATAAAACCGCGATGTTCGAGCAGCTCGACGCTTCCGCGGAAGAATAAGCCCGGCTGGCGCTACGCGACCGGCTTCGCATTGGACGACGATGCGGAGCCGGTCGTTTGTTCTTTGCGCAGCAGACGGTGCAGCCATAGGATTTGGTAAGCGTTGCACACGAACATCGGAATGACCATGAAGGTCATCGCCGAGACGTTGCTTTGCAGCGCCTGCCAAGCCTCCAGCAGCGTGACGACGATCAGCAGGAACATCGTGGGGACAAACGCCGTATGATTGGTTTGCTTCGCCTTTATGTAGGCCACTCCCCAGGCAGCCAGCAAGAGCGCGAGCGGAAGCGCCCAAAAGATCCAACCGTTGCCCAGCTCGCCGCGGTTTTGGAACAGCATATAGCCGACGCCGCCAAGCGCGAACAATGACGTATATGCCTGCAGCGCGTTCCACAGGTACCCTTTGCGCAGTACGCCGAGCGCGATGTAATTAAGCGTCAGGTACGAAAAAAAGCCCATTTGGCTGAACACGCCGAATAGGAGTCCCACGAGCGCCATCGTCATCAGGTTGAATCCCGTCGCCTTTAAGCCGAGTATGCCAAAATCGGGGTCGACCACTTGCATGATGGTGCCGACAACGGCGGATACGACGCCCCCCACCACTGCCGTGCTCCAAAACAAGAAAAACCATTTGCGTAAGTTCACGATCATGTCTCCTAAAAGTTTTGTTAAATGCATGGTAATGCTTAACTCGCTAAAACAAAACTTGCTTCGGAAGCGTTACTTAAGTTTTTGCGAAGCATCTTGCGCGTGCCTCGAGAATAGCTTCCATGGCTAAGTAAAAACTTGCTTCGGAAAAATTGCTTGTTTTTGTTTAAAGCCTTATGATCCCAAATGCGTTTATTGAGCGCGGATGAAGGCATCGCCAAATTCAACCGCTTCCACTTATCGCGTGGTTCGAAGCCCGTATCGTGCCTGTACAACGCGTTTCAGAACGGACTACTGTTTCTTCGTGGAAGTCAGATCCGTTACATCCGCATGAATCCTCGCTTTTCAAGCCGCGGATGTTTGGTCTTTTCCATTTTACCATGTCCGCCGCAAAAAGCTACGCCGGGTCCATGATAATCCCTTGAACATTGTCGCATACTACACCCAAGACAATGTCGCAATTTCAGAAGGGAGATAAGGGACAACATGCGCAAGCGTATCCTGTTGGTGGGTGCCGCTATAATTATTTCCTCCATGCTTTCGAGCTGCGGTTCCGAGCCGTCGAGTGCATCGAGCGAACCGATGAGCTACAAAGACATGAAGTCGATGGTTATCGATATTTTGAAAACGGAAGACGCGCAAAAGGCGCTTCAAGAATCGGCTAGCTCCACCACCGGCAACACCGGTCTGGGGGCAAGGCTGCTCTCGGTTCAAGATCAGGAGCAGGTCCGTATGGCGGTCAAAGAAACGCTCGTTTCTCCGGATTACAATAAAGTCATCGAAAAGCTCATGACGGATCCGCGCTTTGCCGGCGAATTCGCGAAGGCGGTCAACAAGCAGAACAAACAGATCCATAAGGATCTGCTGAAGGACCCCAGCTACCAGCGCGACATGATTCAAGCGATGAAGACCCCGGAAATGGACAAAATGATTTTGGATGTGCTGCAAAGCACCCAATACCGCAAACAGGTCATGACGATCATGCAGGAATCGATGCAAAGTCCGCTGTACCGGCTCGAAATTCTCGACCTGCTCAAAAAGGCGGTCCAGGAAGAGCTTAAACCGAAGCCGGACGAGAAGGTTCAGAAACAGAAAGAAGGCGAAGGCGGCGACCAAGGCGATCAAGGCGGCGGTGGCGGCGACCAAGGCGATGGCGGTATGGGCGAGCAAGGCGGAGGTTGACGATTCGATCGAAGGTCGAAGCATCGATAGTCCGCCATCAATAAGGAAAGCCAACATCCTCACTCCGTGAGCGATGTTGGCTTTTTTCATGTCCATATCGTCAAGCTTCGCATTTGGCGATGACGCGATCGGCCACTTCCAAGTAGAGACGGCCCGTCGCGGTATCTTCCTTGTACACCGACGGCGAAAAATCCGGCTCCGAAATATGGTTGTCCGGCGCTCCGAGCGGTATTTGCGCAAGCAGTTCGGCATTCAGCGATTCCGCCAGCCTTGCCCCTCCCCCTCGGCCGAAGACGTAATCATGCTCGCCGTCTTTGTTGATGTAGTACGACATGTTCTCCACGACGCCGAGTATTTCATGCTCCGTCTTGATGGCCATGGCACCCGCGCGAGCCGCGACGAACGCGGCAGTCGCGTGCGGCGTGGTGACGATGATTTCTTTGCTCTGCGGAATCAGCTGGTGCACGTCCAAAGCGACATCGCCCGTGCCCGGCGGCAGGTCGAGCAGCAGGTAATCCAACTCGCCCCACTCGATCTCGGCAAAGAAGTTGCGCAGCATCTTGCCCAGCATCGGGCCGCGCCAAACGATCGGCGCGTTGTCCTCGACGAAAAAGCCCATGGACATGACGCGCACGCCGAATTTCTCGATGGGGATGACCCGCTCGTTCACGATTTGCGGGCGTTCCTCGATCCCCATCATGTCCGGTACGCTGAAGCCGTAAATGTCGGCGTCGATGATGCCGACCCTTTTGCCCCTGCGGGCCAAGGCGACCGCGAGGTTCACGGTCACCGTGGACTTGCCGACGCCGCCCTTGCCGCTGGCGACGGCAATGAACTGCACCCCGCTGCCTGCGGCGAGCAGCGGGTGCTCGAGCCCGGCCCCGTGACCGCGTACGGGGCCCTGGCCCTTCGGCGGCGCAGCCTCGCCCGCGCCGCCGGCAGCGCCCGCGACGGGCGCGGCGCCCTGCGCGCCCGCCGGAGCGGCTTCGCCGGACCGAAACCGGAAGTGCACGGTTTCGGCACCGGCGGCGACGAGCGCGTCGCGCAGCGCGGCTTCCAGCGCGCGCTCCGCGCTCGCAGCCCCTCCCAGGACCGTCATCGATACGTTCCGGTCCTTCACGACGACATCGCGGAAGGCAATGGCGCCTTCCGCGCTATAGGCGGCCGCCGCAGACTCGGCGGCCTTCAATGCTTCTTCGCGGGTAATCATGGTAGAATCGCTCCTCTTGTCCCTGGCTTACTGGCTCCATCCATTATAGCAAGACGGCCCCACCGTTCCAAGCGGAGTTAGCGGACGGCTTTGGCGCCTTCCGCGTCGCCGGCGGCGGCGCCCGGCGTTCCGGTGCCCCATTTTTCCCCCGCCGTAAACCGCAGCACGCCTTGATAAATCGACGCCGCGACCTGTTTCTGGTAGTTCGCGTCCGCCAGCCGCTGCGCTTCGCCGGGATTGGACAGAAATCCGACCTCCACCAGCGCGCTCGGCACCTTATCCATCGCTTTCAGCAGGTAGATCGAATTGACCGTGGCGGCCAAGCGCTCCGTGTTGCCGAGATTGCGGCGGATTTCGTCTTGAATGAGAGAGGCCAGTACCGCGTTCTCCGGCTGATTCGGGTAGAAGAACGTCTGCGCCCCCGACCACTTCGGCGAAGGAATGCTGTTCATGTGAATGCTGAGCAGCAGCGAGGCATGCTTGTCTTTCACGAATTGGGCGCGTTGGATGAGATCCTCCGTCTTGCGCTTGCTGATCTTGGCCGTGCCTTCATTCGCGAGATCGTAGTCCCCTTCCCGCGTCATAACGACGATGGCGCCGGCTTGCTGCAGAAAATCCCGGAGCTGCAGCGCGATCGCAAGGTTCAAATCCTTCTCCACCAGCCCTTGCTTGCTGACCGCCCCGCCGTCCACTCCGCCGTGCCCCGCATCGATCGCAATGACCTTGCCGGACAGCGGCAGCGTCCAGTACGTCCACGTCCGCGTGGCTGGCACCTCCTGCGTCAGCAAGACGATCGTTAGCAGCACCGCCGCAAGGCCAAGGCCGACCCGAACGGCCCCCCGGTACGAGATCCATACCACAAACCGATTTCGAACTCCGCGCATGCAAAAAGCCACCCCAATCTCCATCCGATGATTCGCGCAGGAGGCTGTCCTGCTTCTTTATCATCCTATGGGACGAGGCGGCTACTTATGCGGACATCCCGAGGGGAATTATACCGGCTGGCCGGACATGCCCTCGATCAAAATTTTGGCGACTTCCGGACGCGAGAACTCCGGCGGCGGGCACACGCCGTCACGCAGCAGCGCGCGGACCTTCGTGCCGGACAGCGTCAGATGATCTTCCTTGCCGTGCGGGCAAGTCTTGCTCGACGCCATGTTGCCGCACTTCGTGCAGAAGAAGCTGTGTTCGAAATACAGCGGCGTGATGCCGAGCTCTTCGAGCGGAAACGAACGGAGCAGCTCTTGCGCTTCATATGTGCCATAGTAGTCGCCGACGCCCGCGTGGTCGCGTCCGACGATGAAGTGCGTGCAGCCGTAGTTTTTGCGGACCATGGCGTGGAAAATCGCTTCGCGAGGCCCCGCATAGCGCATCGCGGCCGGGAAGACGCCCAGGAATGTGCGATCGGCCGGATAGTAGTTCTCCAGCAGCGCGATGTAGCTCTTCATGCGCACGTTCGCCGGTACGTCATCGGACTTGGTCTCGCCGACCAGCGGGTTTAGAAACAGCGCGTCTACGATTTCCATAGCGCATTTCTGAATGTACTCGTGCGCGCGGTGAACCGGGTTGCGCGTTTGGAAACCAACGACCGTGCGCCAGCCCTTCTCCGCGAAGATGCGGCGCGTCTCGGCCGGTTCGAAATAAAACTCGTTGAATTTCTCCGGCACCGGACGGTTCAGCACCGTGATGGAGCCGCCCACGTATGTGGAAGGACGCGCGAACAGCTTCGCGACACCCGGGTGAGCCAGGTCATCGGTCTTGAAGACGTTAACCGCTTCGTGCTTCTGATCCACGCCATAGATGCTCGCGATATCGATCGTGGCGTAGACGACGCCGTCTTCGCCGACAAGCGCGGCGCGCTGTCCGACGGAAAGCTCCGCTGCTTTCGCCTCTTCGACGGCCAGCGTGATCGGAATGCTCCATACCGTGCCGTTTGCCAGGCGCATGCGTTCTACGACCGAGCGGTAATCTTCCTCGTTCATAAAGCCCGTCAGCGGGGAGAACGCCCCGACCCCGATGAGATCCAGGTCGGAAATGGTCCACGTATTGACGATAATGCTGGAAAGCGATGCCGCTTCGGAAAGCAAAGTTTCGCGTTCGGCTCCGGTTGCGATTCGGTTGACGAGTACGCCGCCATGCGGGTTGATGCTGGTCATGGTATGCAAGTGCCTCCTAAGATTTATTCGGGTACCGGGTGTTTCCGGATAGGCGCCGGTTTATTTATGCAATCCGCATTCCGTCTTCTCTTGGCCTGCCCAACGTCCGGCACGCGGATCTTCGCCCGGCATGACCTGGCGCGTGCAGTACTCGCAGCCGATGCTCGGATAGTTGTTGTCGTGCAGCGGGTTGTAGTACACGTTGTTCTCGCGGATGTAGTTCCACACGTCCTCGGACGTCCAGTCCGCGATCGGATTGAATTTGACCAGTCCGAATTTCGTATCGTATTCGATTTTCTTCGCGTTGGCGCGCGTCGGCGCTTGGTCGCGGCGGATGCCTGTAATCCAAGCTTCGTACTTGGACAGGATTTGCGTCAGCGGTTGAACTTTGCGAATATTGCAGCATTCGTTCGCGCTCGTCTTCCACAGCTCTTCGCCGAATTGAGCCGCTTGTTCTTCCGGCGTGATGGCCGGTTTGACCTGTACGAATTCAAGACCGTAAATTTCGGCCATTTTATCGCGGGTTTCGTAGGTCTCTTTAAAATGGAAATCCGTATCGAGGTAGAAAATGTCCGTTTTCGGACTGATTTTTTGCAGCATATCCACCAGAACGACATCTTCCGCGCCGAAACTGCAGGCGAACGTAAGGTTCGGGAACGTCTCGACCGCGAATTTCAAAATGTCTTGGGGCGTCGCGGTTTCCAGCTCAACTTCCTTTTGCTTGATCAACGCTTCTTTTTCGAAAAGGTTCATGGATGAGTCCCTCCGTTATGCGAATTCCAAGTAATTTTATCTACATTAGATTATACGTCCACTAGGCATAATGTTCAATGTCCGAATTACGCCATTTTCATGAAAAAATGCCTCCCCTGTAGAGCAGGGAAGGCATTTTGATGAAATGATTAACGTTTCGAGAATTGTGGCGCGCGACGAGCGGCTTTCAAGCCGTATTTCTTCCGTTCCTTCATACGCGGGTCACGCGTCAGGAAACCTGCACGCTTCAGCGCCGGACGGAACTCCGGATCTGCTTTCAACAGCGCGCGGGAGATCCCGTGACGGATCGCGCCGGCTTGACCGGAGATGCCGCCGCCGTTAGCGATGACGATGATGTCGTATTTGCTTGCCGTTTCAGTCAGCGCAAGCGGTTGTTTGACGATCAGCTTCAGCGTTTCCAGACCGAAGTAATCATTCAGATCACGTTTGTTGATAATGATTCGTCCTTCACCCGGCACGAGACGTACACGTGCTACGGAGTGTTTACGACGACCGGTTCCATAGTATTGAACTTGTGCCATGAAACTGTCCTCCCTCTATTTACCCGCGAAGTTCGTAAACTTCTGGATTTTGTGCTTGATGTGGGTGTTCTGCGCCGGCGTACACTTTCAGCTTCAGCTTCATTTTGTCGCCCAGACGGTTCTTCGGCAGCATGCCGTGGATTGCTTGCTCCAGCACTTGCTCCGGTTTGTTCTTAATCATGTCTTGCGCAGGAGTCACTTTCAAGCCGCCTGCATACAAGGAGTGGCGGTAGTACATTTTGTTTTGCAGTTTTTTGCCGGTCAGGTGAATTTTCTCGGCATTGATGATCACGACGAAATCGCCCGTGTCCACATGCGGAGTAAATTGCGGTTTGTGTTTGCCGCGGATGATGCTAGCGGCTTCGCTCGCCAGACGACCAAGCGTTTTGCCTTCTGCGTCGATGACGTACCATTTGCGTTCAACTTCATTTGGCTTAGCCATATAGGTAGTGCGCATGGAAGATCCTCCCTCTTCATTTCAAACCATCATTTGTTCATGTATCACGTTTCAAGACCGTTTTACCGGTTTCAATTCCTTAGGTTAGCACTGCGTTTGCGGCCATTCTTAGCCGGGGCTGTGGGAGAGCCACTAAGAAAGCACAAGTTATATTCTACTACAATGGCCTAGCAAGTGCAAGCTATTTCTTGGTTGGAGACGGCGTCCAGCCGTGGAAAATTTTCAATCGTCGTACTGAACCTCCCACAGCATTAACCCATGCGCCATCGCCGTCGGCCCTGCGGCCGATCTTTCCTTTGCCTCCAGGATCCGCTTGACGTCTTTGGCGGTCAGTTTGCCTTCGCCGACCCACATTAACGTTCCGACGACGATCCGGACCATGTTGTACAAGAATCCATCCCCGGTCAGGAAAATATCCAGCTTCCCTTCGCTTGCCTCGATCCGCGCATCCAGGATGGTCCGTACATGCGAAGACTTCGCCGATCTCGTCGAGGCGAACGAAGTGAAGTCGTGCTTCCCCTTCAGATGCGCGATCGCGCGCCGCATCTCTTCGAGCCGCAGCGGCAGCGGAACATGCAACCGATAGCGCCGTTCGAACACGTCGCCGAACTTGGTCGTATCGATGCCGTAGCGATACGTTTTCCGTTTGGCGTGGTATGAGGCGTGAAAGTTAAGCGGCACTTCTTCCGCCTGCAGCACGACGATGTCGTCCGGCAGCCTGGAGTTCAGGGCAAGCGCCCAACGCTCGACCGGGATGGGGGAGGCGGTTTCGAAATTGATCACCTGCCCGCGGGCATGCACGCCCGCATCCGTCCGTCCGGAAGCCGTAATGGTGGCTTCCTCGCCCGTCAGGACGCGTATCGCCTCTTCCAACACATCCTGTACGGTATTGCCTTTCGGCTGCGTTTGGAAGCCGTAATACGTCGATCCGTCATAGCTGATCGTCATTCGAATATTGCGCATGTCATCCCCTCCCCAGCGCCGAACGTCCCTCGCGGGCAACAAAAAAAGGTGGCCGCAAGGTCCACCCTTCGTTTGCTACGCGCGATCTACCAGTTCCAAGTAAACCATTGGCGCCGCGTCACCGCGACGAGGACCCAGCTTCATAATGCGCGTATATCCGCCCGGACGTTCCGAGTAACGGGTAGCAAGCTCGGAGAACAATTTTTGGATTGCATCCTGCTCACCTGCTGCAACGGACTCGCGACGCACGAAAGCTGCCACTTGGCGACGTGCGTGCAGATCGCCGCGTTTCGCCAGCGTGATCAGCTTCTCCGCGATCGGACGAAGCTCTTTCGCTTTCGCCTCCGTCGTTTGGATACGCTCATACAAGAACAAGTCGGTGACGAGATCGCGGAACAGTGCTTTCCGGGAGCTAGCGTCACGGCTCAGTTTGGAATATGCCATCGAAATTCCCCTCCTTAAAACAGTCTGACGACCTTAGTCTGTGCTGCGTTCTATTCCTCCATGCGAAGGCCAAGACCGAGTTCTTCCAGCTTCTCCTGAACTTCTTCCAAAGACTTGCGTCCGAGGTTACGGACTTTCATCATGTCTTCTTCCGTTTTCGTGATCAGCTCTTGAACGGTATTGATTCCCGCACGTTTCAGACAGTTATAAGAACGTACCGAGAGATCGAGCTCTTCGATCGTCATCTCGAGTACTTTCTCTTTTTTGTCTTCTTCTTTTTCCACCATGATCTCGGCATCTTTCGCTTCGTCGGTCAGACCGACGAACAGGTCGAGATGCTCCGTCAAAATTTTGGCGCCGAGGCTAACCGCCTCTTCCGGACGAATGCTTCCGTCGGTCCAAACTTCAAGTGTGAGTTTGTCGTAGTTCGTCACTTGACCAACCCGAGTGTTCTCAACCGTGTAGTTAACACGGGTAATCGGTGTGTAGATCGAATCCACGGGGATCACGCCGATCGGCTGATCTTCCCGTTTGTTGCGATCTGCTTGCACATAACCGCGTCCGCGATTCGCAAATACCCGCATATGGAGCCGTGCACCGGAGGCCAGCGTCGCGATATGAAGATCTGGGCTTAAAATCTCGACATCGCTGTCTGCGCGAATATCGCCAGCCGTAACGTTGCCTTCACCCTCCGCGTCAATCTCCAAGACCTTCTCTTCGTCGGAATGAATCTTCAGCGAAAGGCCTTTGAGGTTCAGGATGATTTCCGTCACGTCTTCCATCACACCTGGAACCGTAGAGAACTCGTGAAGTACGCCGTCGATCTGAACGGAAGTTACGGCTGCGCCGGGTAGCGACGACAGCAGGATTCTCCGAAGGGAATTCCCGAGCGTCGCACCATACCCGCGTTCCAGCGGTTCAACAACGAAACGTCCGTATGTGCCATCCTCGTTCAACTCTACGGATTCGATTTTCGGCTTTTCGATCTCAATCACTAATAGTACCCTCCCTCAAAACGTCGCTCCGTTACCATTATCGCGTATGCAGTCAAATCATGTAGTATGGCAAACCTTCACAACCATTATTCACAAGTTGCAGTAATTTGATACCACAAAGTTTGGAAACTATACGCGACGACGTTTAGGCGGGCGGCATCCGTTATGCGGAACCGGCGTTACGTCTTTAATGAGGTTGACTTCCAGACCTGCTGCTTGCAGCGAGCGGATCGCTGCTTCGCGGCCTGCGCCTGGGCCTTTAACCATAACTTCGACCGTCTTCATGCCGTGTTCCATTGCGGCTTTCGCTGCGGACTCGGCAGCCATTTGCGCTGCGTAAGGCGTGCTCTTACGGGAACCTTTGAAGCCGAGGTTACCCGAGCTTGCCCAAGAAATCGCGTTGCCGTGCGGATCGGTAATCGTTACGATCGTGTTGTTGAACGTCGAGCGGATGTGCGCGACGCCGGAGTCGATGTTTTTACGGTCACGGCGTTTTGTACGAACCACTTTCTTTGGTTTTGCCATTTCGGTTATCCCCCCTTATTATTTCTTCTTGTTCGCTACGGTCCGACGCGGACCTTTACGCGTACGAGCATTGGTTTTCGTCCGTTGACCGCGAACCGGCAGGCCGCGGCGGTGACGCACGCCACGATAGCATCCGATCTCGATCAGTCGTTTGATGTTAAGGGAAATTTCACGGCGCAGGTCGCCCTCCACCTTAACGCTCTTGTCGATCGTTTCGCGCAGCTTGCTGACTTCGTCCTCCGTCAGATCACGAACACGGGTATTTTCGCTAATACCGGTCGTGCTCAGGATTTTATTGGCGGTCGTTCTGCCAATACCGAAGATGTACGTCAGCGCGATGACGACGCGTTTATCACGCGGTAAGTCTACACCAGCAATACGTGCCATCTACAGATATCCCTCCTTTATCCTTGTTTTTGTTTGTGTTTCGGATTTTCGCAAATAACCATGACATTCCCTTTGCGGCGAATGACTTTGCACTTTTCGCAAATCGGCTTGACCGAAGGTCTAACCTTCATTGTGATTACCTCCCGATATCTTTCGTGGGCAGGCGCCGAAGCCCCTACTTCCGATAGGTAATGCGTCCTCTGGACAAATCGTAAGGCGATAGCTGGATCACGACTTTATCTCCGGTCAGAATGCGGATGAAGTGCATTCTGAGCTTACCCGATACGTGGGCGAGAATTTGGTGTCCGTTCTCCAGTTCAACCCTGAACATGGCGTTAGGTAGTGGTTCGATGACCGTACCTTCGACTTCAATGACGTCTTCTTTGGCCATAGTCATTCTCCTTTCCCTTGCACTGCCTTCTGTATGGCGAAACGCAACTTCGCATTTGTAACACGGCCGGTTTCCCGCATGCTGTCAACCACTTCGTGACTGACGACCGGCTGCATCTCGAGATGCAGAATGTTCTTCTTTTTCGATTGATCGAAGCGACGTTTGTCTCCGTCGGCTACAAGTACGAGACGTTCGTCCAGCACCTGGACGATCACGGCGTATGAGCCTTCGTCTTTTCCCCGCAGCACCTTAACGACTCGGCCAATCTCCGGCTTATTCTCCAAGCGCTCTCAACCTGCCTGCTCCCCGGTTCGGGTTAAAATTTCACAGCCATCCGCCGTTACAGCCACCGTATGCTCGAAGTGAGCGCACCATGATTGATCTTCGGTAACGACTGTCCAATTGTCCGCCAGTGTGCGCACGTACCGTTCGCCGATGTTGACCATCGGCTCGATCGCCAGCACCATGCCCGGTCTCAGGCGCGGTCCGCGGCCCGGTAAACCGTAATTCGGGATCTGCGGGTCTTCATGGAGCTCGGTCCCGATCCCATGACCGCAATATTCGCGAACGACGGAGAAGCCGGCAGTTTCGATAACTTGTTGAATCGCATGCGAGATGGTAAACAAGCGTTCATCCGGTTTCACGAGTGCGAGTCCCGCATAGAGCGACCGTTCTGTAATGTCGAGCAGCCGCTGGGCCTCTTCACTAATTCGGCCGACGCCGTAGGTCCACGCCGAATCGCCGTGATACCCTTTATACTGCGCTCCGATATCGATGCTGATGATGTCGCCATCGTTCAGCTTGCGCGACCCCGGGATGCCGTGTACCAGCTCATTGTTCACAGAAGCGCAAATGCTGGCAGGAAACTGATTGTACCCTTTAAAAGAAGGTGAAGCGTCCTGGCTCCGAATGTACGTTTCAGCGATTTCGTCCAATTCCTTGGTCGTCACGCCCGGACGTATCGCTTCCTTCAGCAAGCGATGCGTATCCGCTACAATTCGTCCAGCTTCTCTCATATATTGCAATTCCGCTTCGGACTTGCATACGATCATTCCGCAGTTCCCCGCAAGCAATTTACGATGTCCGCCGTGACTTCGTCGATTTCCTTCTCGCCGTCCACTTCGCGCAAAACGCCTTTGCTTGCATAGTAATCAAGCAGGGGAGCCGTTTTGGAGATGTATTCGTCGAGACGCGTGCCTACCTTCGCTTCCGTATCGTCTGACCGCTGATACAGCTCGCCGCCGCATTTATCGCAGACGCCTTCCTGCTTCGGCGGGTTGAACATGACATGGTACGTGGAGCCGCAGGTTTTGCAAATGCGACGACCGGTCAGACGCGCAAGCAGCAGACCGCGATCAACCTTCAAGTTCACGACGTGATCGATGCTGCGTCCCATTTCAGCCAGCATTCCGTCCAGTGCTTCTGCTTGCTGCAGCGTGCGCGGAAAACCGTCGAGCAGGAAGCCTTCCTTGCAATCCTCGAGCTGCAGGCGTTCGCGAACGATGCCGTTCGTGATTTCGTCCGGAACCAAGAGACCTTGATCCACGAACTGCTTCGCCTTCTGACCGAGGGGCGTGCCTTGCTTCATTGCCAAACGAAAAGCATCGCCGGTCGAGATGTGCGGAATCTTGAACGTGTCGACGATCCGCTCGGCCTGCGTGCCTTTTCCGGCTCCTGGAGGGCCCATGAATAAAATGTTCATTAGCGTGTTCCTCGCTTTAAACATAATAGGCTCGGCCGGGTTCCGTCACCGTGCAAGATGCTCGGAATCCCGCTTGCGAACCTAGTGTTATTTATTGATAAACCCTTTGTAGTGGCGCTTGATCAGCTGCGTCTCGATTTGCTTCATCGTATCCAGCGCGACGCCGATGACGATCAAGAGCGAGGTACCGCCCAGTTTCACGTCACGAGGCAAATCCGCGAGCGTACCGAAGAACACCGGCAGGATCGAGATGAGCGACAGGAAAATCGCTCCGCTGAGCGTGATCCGAGACATGACGCGCGTAATGTAAGACGAAGTCGGCTTGCCTGGGCGAACGCCCGGAATGTAACCGCCGTTCTTCTTCATTTGATCGGCCATCTGCACCGGATTGATTTGCACGAACGTGTAGAAGAATGTGAACGCAATGATCAAGATAACGTACAACACCATGCCGAGCGGCTTGTCGTAGTACATATGCGTCTGAATCCATTGCGCCCAAGGACGCGTCGACCAGAAGTTCGCGATCGTAACCGGGAACATCAGCAGCGATACCGCGAAGATGACCGGGATAACGCCTGCTCCGTTTACTTTCAGCGGAATGTGGGTCGATTGTCCGCCGTACATTTTCCGTCCAACGACGCGCTTGGCGTATTGAACCGGAATTTTGCGAATTCCCTGTTGGACGAAGATAACGCCCACGATGATCGCCGCGACCGCAATTACGATTGCGACTACTTTGACGATCGCCAGGAAAAGCGCGTCGCCCGCGTCTACAAACTCTTGCGAGTAGATGGAGCGGACGTGTGCCGGAAGTCTGGCTACGATACCGGCAAAGATCAGGACGGAAATCCCGTTGCCGATCCCTCTCTCCGTGATCTGCTCACCGAGCCACATGAGGAAGGCCGTTCCCGCCGTCAGGATGATCGCGATCATGATGTAATCCGTAACGGTTGCGCCAGGAATCATATCGTACTGATACTGCCGGTTAAAGCCGATTGCGGTACCGAAGCCTTGGACCAAGCCAAGCACGATCGTACCGTAACGGGTGATTTGCGCCAGTTTGCGTTTGCCGTTCTCGCCTTCCTTCGCCCATTCGGCGAATTTCGGAATGACGTCCATGGACAGCAATTGTACGATGATCGAGGAGGTGATGTACGGCATGATCCCGATCGCGAAGATCGAGAACTGGAACAACGCCCCGCCCGAGAACGTATTAAGCAAACCGAACAATTCGGAACCGGCCTGGTCCGTTTGGGTGAAAACATCCTTATTGACGCCCGGTACCGGAATGAAGGAACCGATGCGGTAAACCAACAAGATGAACAGCGTGAACAAGATCCGCTTGCGGAGATCTTCCACTTTCCAAATGTTAGACACGGTCTTAAACATTAGATCACCTCGGTTTTACCACCGGCAGCTTGGATTTTCTCTACCGCAGATTGAGAGAACTTGTTTGCTTTCACCGTGAGTTGAACCGTGATGTCGCCGTTACCCAGCACTTTGATGCCGCTTTGTGGGTTTTTGACGATACCTTGCTCCATCAGCAATTCCGGCGTTACTTCCGTGCCTGCTGCGAAGCTGTTCAACTCATCGATGTTCACAATCGCATACTCTTTACGGAACGGGTTGTTGAAGCCGCGTTTAGGCAAACGACGGTACAATGGGTTCTGACCGCCCTCGAAACCAGGACGAACGCCGCCGCCGGAACGAGCATTTTGACCTTTGTGACCGCGACCCGCAGTTTTACCGTTGCCGCTGCCGATACCGCGTCCAACGCGAAATCCCTCTTTACGGGAACCCGGAGCTGGTTTGAGATCATGCAATTTCATCGGATCGTTGCACCTCCTTAAGTTTTGCATTGCTTCCGAAGCGCTCATGCGCCCGGAGAGCCTTTCGTGTATTGCGTGCCCTGAGGGGCTTAATTACGCATGTACTTCTTCAACCTTAACCAAGTGGCTGACACTATTGACCATGCCGCGGATTGCCGGGCTGTCGTTATGGACAACCGATTGACGAATCTTGCGAAGACCAAGCGTAGCAACAGTCGCACGCTGCTTCTCGTTACGTCCGATCAGGCTGCGAACGAGGGTGATTTGCAATTTTGCCATCGTATTCTCCTCCTTAGCCCAAAAGCTCTTTTACGGTTTTGCCACGAAGCTTAGCAACGTCTTCGGCACGTTTCAGACGGGACAGTCCTTCCAGTGTCGCGTTGACCATGTTCATGGAGTTCGAGGAACCGAGCGATTTGGTCAGAATGTCGCCCACGCCTGCAAGCTCGAGCACCGCGCGGACAGGGCCGCCAGCGATAACTCCGGTACCTTCGGAAGCTGGTTTCAAGAGAACGCGGCCAGCGCCGAAGTGACCAAGAACTTGGTGTGGAATGGTCGTTTTCACGAGTGGTACGTGGATCAGGTTTTTCTTCGCGTCTTCGATACCTTTGCGAATCGCATCAGGTACTTCGCCCGCTTTACCGATCCCTGCGCCAACGTATCCTTTACCGTCGCCTACGACTACCAGCGCGCTGAAGCTGAAACGGCGTCCGCCCTTTACTACTTTCGCAACGCGGTTGATTTGAACTACCTTCTCGGTGAGTTCCAACGAGTTTGGATCAATACGCAAGTCGATTTACCTCCTTCATAAGAATCTTGATTAAAATTCAAGGCCTGCTTCGCGAGCTGCATCGGCCAATGCTTGAATTCTGCCGTGGTACAGGTATCCGCCCCGGTCAAATACAATTGTCTCTACGCCTTTCGCTTTCGCGCGAACCGCGATCAGTTCGCCGATTTTGCGAGCCGCTTCGATGTTGCCGCCGTTCGTTACTTGACCTGCGAGCTCTTTGTCGAGCGTCGAAGCCGCTGCTACCGTTACGCCTTGAACATCGTCGATCAGTTGAGCGTAGATGTGTTTGGAGGAACGGAATACGGACAGGCGCGGACGCTGCGTCGTACCGTTGACTTTCTTACGAACGCGAAGGTGACGCTTCAGACGCGATTTGTTTTTATCGCCTTTTGTAATCATTCGTCGTACACTCCTTTCTGCTGTCTCTAAGCTATTCGGTCAAGCAGCCCTAAGCGGCTGCTTATTTTTTCTTACCGGCTTTACCTTCTTTGCGAAGGATGCGCTCGCCTTCGTACTTGATGCCTTTGCCTTTATACGGCTCTGGCTCGCGCACGGAGCGGATTTTTGCCGCGGTTGCGCCGACGAGTTCTTTGTCGATGCCTTTAACGATGATTTTCGTGTTGGACGGAACTTCGAATTCGATTCCGTTCTCAGGCACGATTTCAACCGGATGCGAGTAACCGACGTTGAGTACGATCTTCTCGCCAGTTTTGTTTGCACGGTAACCAACGCCTACGAGCTCGAGGTTCTTTGCGAAACCTTCGGTCACGCCGCTAACCATGTTAGCGATGACGCTGCGAGTTGTGCCGTGCAGGGAACGATGCAATTTATTGTCGGAAGGACGTTCGATGGTGATAACGCTGTCCGCTACTACCACTTTCATGTCCTTGTGGAGTTCGCGGCTCAGTGTGCCTTTCGGTCCTTTAACGGTGATGAAGCTGTTGTCCAAGTCGATGTTTACGCCACCTGGAACTTGGATCGGTTTACGGCCAATACGAGACATTGTTACACCTCCAATCGTTGTGACGGTTAATTACCAAACGTAGCAGACGACTTCGCCGCCGGATTTCTGTTGGCGAGCTTCTTTATCGGTCATAACGCCTTTCGACGTGGAAATGATCGCCATTCCCAAGCCGCCAAGAACGCGAGGCACTTCCGTGCTCTTCGTGTAAACGCGCAGACCCGGTTTGCTGATGCGTTTCAGCCCCGTGATTACACGCTCTTGGTTCGGGCCGTACTTCAAGAAGATACGGATAATCCCTTGTTTGTTGTCTTCGATATACTCGGCATCACGAATGAAGCCCTCGCGTTTCAGAATTTCAGCGATTTGCTTCTTTACCTTCGAAGCAGGCATTTCGACTGTCTCGTGACGCACAACGTTTGCGTTACGGATGCGAGTAAGCATATCTGCGATCGGATCAGACATAACCATTGTGTAAACCTCCTTCCCGAACTAGGCTGATTACCAGCTTGCTTTTTTAACGCCAGGAATCTGGCCTTTGTATGCTAATTCACGGAAACAAATCCGGCAAATTTTGAACTTTTGCAAAACGGAATGCGGACGGCCGCAACGTTCGCAGCGTGTGTAAGCCTGCACTTTGAATTTAGGAGCACGTTGCTGCTTAACCTTCATCGAAGTTTTTGCCACTTGGTATTACACCTCCTGTGGATTACTTCGTAAACGGCATGCCCAGTTGGGTCAGCAGTTCACGAGCTTCTTCGTCCGATTTTGCCGTCGTGACGATGACGACGTCCATACCGCGTACTTTATCTACTTTATCGTACTCGATCTCCGGGAAGATCAGCTGCTCTTTCAAGCCGAGCGTGTAGTTACCACGACCGTCGAACGCTTTGTTCGATACGCCGCGGAAGTCGCGTACGCGTGGGAGAGTGACATTGAACAGTTTATCCAGGAAGTAGTACATGCGCTCGCCGCGCAGCGTTACTTTTACCCCGATCGGCATGTTCTCGCGAAGTTTGAAACCGGCAATCGATTTCTTCGAGCGCGTAACAACCGGTTTTTGACCCGAGATCAGACGCATGTCTTCAACCGCTGCATCCAGTACTTTGGAGTTGGAGACGGCTTCGCCGACACCCATGTTGATGACGACTTTTTCGATCTTCGGTACTTGCATTACCGTCGAATAGCTAAACTTCTGCATCAGAGCAGGAGTGATTTCATTCAAGAAACGGTCTTTCATTCTTGCTGCCATGTAACGTGGACCTCCTTTCCGTATCGGTCGATTAGTCGATTACTTCGCCGGATTTTTTCGCGATCCGGACTTTTTTGCCGTTATCAAGCACTTTGTAGCCGATCCGCGTTACTTTTCCGCTCTTCGGATCGATGTGCATGACGTTGGACACGTGAATCGGCGCTTCTTGCTCGATGATGCCGCCTTGCGGGTTCGCTTGGGAAGGGCGCGAATGCTTCTTCACCATGTTGACACCTTCGATAAGTACGCGGTTTTGGCGCGGATACGCGGCGATGACGCGGCCTTTCTTGCCTTTGTCCTTGCCCGTAATGACCATTACCGTGTCGTCTTTCTTCACGTGCAATTTATTGTTGTGGGATTCCAACACTTTTTTCAACCGTGGCATGAGTTACACCTCCTGCGTGCTTGCGCCGAATGCGCAAAGTCTTTATTAGATAACTTCCGGAGCAAGCGATACGATCTTCATGAAGTCGCGGTCGCGAAGTTCGCGAGCAACTGGTCCGAAGATACGCGTGCCGCGCGGGCTCTTGTCTTCTTTCACGATTACGGCTGCATTCTCGTCGAATGCGATGTAGGAACCGTCTTTACGGCGAACGGCGCGCTTCGTACGTACGATTACCGCTTTGACTACGTCACCCTTTTTGACAACGCCACCGGGTGTTGCTTGTTTGACGGAGCAAACGATCAGATCACCGATATGGCCCACGCGACGTCCCGTGCCGCCCAGTACGCGGATGCACATCAGTTCTTTCGCGCCGGAATTGTCAGCAACGGCCAAGCGTGTAAATGGTTGAATCATTTCAACGTCCTCCTTTCGGAAAAATGCTTAATAACTCATTTTTACAGAATCACAGCAGCTTCAACGATTTCGACCAGGCGGAACCGTTTGTCTTTCGATAACGGGCGAGTTTCCATGACTTTGACGATATCGCCGATTTTCGCTTGGTTGTTCTCGTCATGAGCCTTGAATTTCTTCGTGTACTTGATCCGTTTGTGGTACAGGTCGTGTTTCTTGTACGTTTCGATCGCAACAACGATCGTTTTGTCCATTTTGTCGCTCACGACTTTACCGATTTGAACTTTGCGGGCATTACGTTCGCTCATGTTCATCCTCCTTCCACGCATTCGTTATTCGTCACGGACGATCGCAGCTTAGCCGCTGATTCCGAGTTCTCTTTCACGAAGAACGGTTTTGGCACGAGCTATGTCCTTGCGCACGTCGCGGATACGAGTTGGGTTTTCCAATTGACCGGTAGCCAATTGAAAACGAAGGTTGAATAGCTCTTCTTTGAAGCCAGCGACTTTCTGTTCGAGTTCAACAGAGGTAAGGTTGCGGAATTCATTAGCTTTCATTTGCTTCACCACCCACTTCTTCGCGTTTCACGAACTTCGTTTTAACAGGCAGTTTATGTGCGGCAAGGCGCATTGCTTCACGTGCGATTTCTTCCGAAACGCCGGCAAGTTCGAACATGATTTTACCTGGTTTTACGACTGCAACCCACTTCTCGACGTTACCTTTACCGCTACCCATCCGGACTTCGAGAGGTTTTTGCGTGATCGGCTTATCAGGGAAAATCTTGATCCATACTTTACCGCCACGTTTGATGTAACGTGTCATCGCGATACGCGCTGCTTCGATTTGACGGTTCGTCACCCACGAAGGCTCAAGCGCTTGGAGGCCGTATTCGCCGAATGCGACTTCAGCGCCGCCTTTCGCGCGACCTTTCATGTGACCGCGTTGTTGCTTACGGTGTTTGACGCGTTTTGGGACCAACATGATTAGTTGCCTCCTTCCTGTGGAGCTTTCTTCTTCGTCGGAAGGATTTCGCCGCGATAGATCCATACTTTTACGCCGATACGGCCGTAAGTCGTATGAGCTTCCGCTGTTCCGTAGTCAATGTCTGCACGCAGCGTATGAAGAGGAACCGTACCTTCGCTGTAGCCTTCCTGACGAGCGATCTCGGCGCCGCCCAAACGTCCGCTAACGGATGTTTTGATGCCTTTCGCGCCAGCGCGGATCGTGCGTTGGATGGATTGTTTCATAGCGCGGCGGAACGAGATCCGACGCTCGAGTTGTTGCGCGATGCTTTCCGCTACGAGAACGGCATCCAGTTCCGGATTTTTGATCTCGGAAATGTTGATGTGGACTTTTTTGCCTTTGGCGATTTTGGACAGCTCGGAACGCAGGTTTTCGACCTCGGAACCGCCTTTGCCAATAACCATACCAGGCTTAGCCGTATGAATCGTAACGTTGACGCGGTTTGCTGCGCGTTCGATTTCGAACTTGGAAACAGCCGCATCCTTCAATTTGTTCTTGAGGTGCTCACGGATTTTGACGTCTTCCATAAGCAGATCGCCGAAGTCTTTGCCGGCGTACCATTTGGATTCCCAATCGCGGATAACGCCGATACGCAGACCGACCGGATTTACTTTTTGTCCCACACGTTGTCCCTCCTTATTTTTCGGATACCACCAAAGTGATGTGG
The DNA here is from genome assembly GCF_017652985.1 of Paenibacillus artemisiicola. GTDB lineage: Bacteria > Bacillota > Bacilli > Paenibacillales > Paenibacillaceae > Paenibacillus_Z > Paenibacillus_Z artemisiicola. The sequence continues at coordinate 39,496 of NZ_JAGGDJ010000035.1, read as the reverse complement.
CTGGTTCTCTTGTTAATCCGGCTAGCGCGGCCCATGGCGCGCGGACGGAAACGTTTCATGGTTGGACCTTGGTTAACGAACACTTGCGAAATCACAAGTTTGTTCACGTCCAGTTGGAAGTTGTGCTCTGCGTTGGCGATAGCAGAGTTCAGCAGCTTCTCGACGATTGGGGAAGCCGATTTCGGCGTGTGTCGCAGAATTGCGATCGCTTCGCCGACTTGCTTGCCGCGAATCAAGTCCACCACCAGCTGCGCTTTGCGAGGAGCAATGCGGACATGGTTAGCGAATGCTTTTGCTTCTGGCATGGATGAACCTCCTCTCGATCATAACTTCATGCAAATCCATCGATTAACGACGGCCCGTTTTCTTGTCGTCGTTGCCGTGGCCTTTATACGAACGCGTCGGCGCGAACTCGCCGAGTTTGTGGCCGACCATATCTTCCGTTACGTACACCGGCACGTGTTTCTTGCCGTCGTAAACAGCGAACGTGTGACCGATGAATTGCGGGAAAATCGTCGAACGGCGCGACCAAGTCTTAACGACCGTCTTTTTGTTCGATTCATTCAGAACTTCAACTTTCTTCAGCAGGTAGCCGTCGATGAACGGCCCCTTTTTCAAACTGCGACCCATGGATGATCCTCCCTTCACGCTGGCGTTACGCGACGCTGCGCGTCACGCGGATGACGCCAAGGCGCCTATTATTTCGTACGGCGACGTACGATGTATTGGCTGGAAGCTTTTTTCTTCTTGCGCGTTTTGAAGCCAAGCGTCGGCTTGCCCCATGGAGACATTGGCGATTTGCGACCGATTGGAGCGCGGCCTTCGCCACCGCCGTGCGGGTGATCGTTCGGGTTCATGACGACGCCGCGAACTTCTGGACGCTTGCCCATCCAACGGGAACGGCCGGCTTTACCGATTTTCACGAGTTCGTGATCTTCGTTGCCTACGGAGCCGATCGTTGCACGGCAAGTTTTCAGAATACGACGAACTTCGCCGGACGTCAAGCGAATCGTTACGTACTGTTCTTCTTTACCAAGCAGTTGAGCTTCCGTACCCGCAGCGCGAACCAATTGTCCGCCTTTGCCAGGTTTCAGCTCGATGTTGTGGATAACCGTACCGACCGGAATGTTCTCGAGCGGCAGTGCGTTGCCGATCTTGATGTCCGCTTGCGGACCGGATACGATTTTGTCTCCGACTTTCAGGCCTTTCGGAGCGATGATGTAGGCTTTCTCTCCATCCACGTAGTGGATCAGCGCGATGTTGGACGTACGGTTCGGATCGTATTCGATCGACGCGACGTTGCCCGCAATACCGTCCTTGTTACGCTTGAAGTCGATAATCCGGTATTTGCGTTTATGGCCGCCACCGTGATGGCGAACCGTAATTTTGCCTTGGTTGTTACGGCCGGCTTTTTTGAAAAGCGGCGCAAGAAGCGATTTCTCCGGGGTGCTTGTCGTAATCTCTTCGAACGTCGAGACCGACATGGCACGGCGCGCAGGAGAAGTCGGTTTATACTTCTTAACTGGCACTTCGATTCCCTCCTTAACCGATATCTCGTTTAATTCGCGTTAGCCCTACGGCCCGAACGCGGATTAAACACTTTCGAAGAATTCAAGTTCGTTGCTGTCAGCGCTCAGTTGAACGATCGCTTTTTTCCACTCGGACGTATACCCGCTGTGGCGTCCGTAACGCTTCGGTTTCGCCGGCATGCGCAGCGTGTTCACGCTCGTTACTTTGACTTTGAAGATCTCTTGGATCGCGAGCTTGATTTCCGTCTTGTTGGCACGGAGATCAACTTCGAATACATAGCGTTTGTTCGCCATGAAGTCGCTCGTTTGTTCCGTAATGATCGGGCGCTTGATAATATCGCGTGGATTTTTCATTACGCAAGCACCTCCTGTACTTTTTCGACCGCTTCCTTCGTGATGATCAGCTGGTCGTATTTCACGACGTCCAGAACATTGATGCCATCGGCTGCAACGAACTTCACGTTCGGAAGATTGCGGGCGGAGAGCGCAACGTTATCTTCGTAGTTCGCCGTAACGACCAGTGCTTTGCGAGCCACTTTCAGGTTGTTCAATACTGCGGCGAATTCCTTCGTCTTCGGCTGCGCGAACGCCAGTTGATCCAAGACGATGATTTCGTTGTCGATCACTTTGGAAGACAGGGCGGATTTAATAGCCAAGCGACGAACTTTTTTAGGAAGTTTGAAGCTGTAGCTGCGCGGAGTCGGTCCGAATACCGTACCGCCGCCTACCCATTGCGGAGCGCGGATGGAGCCTTGACGCGCGCGTCCCGTGCCTTTTTGTTTCCAAGGTTTGCGACCGCCGCCGCGTACTTCGGAGCGGCCTTTCGTTTTGTGCGTGCCTCTGCGTTCAGCGGCTTGCTGAAGCAATACGGCGCTGTGAACGACGTGAACGTTCGGTTCGATACCGAATACCGCTTCGGACAATTCGATCTCGCCGACTTGCGAACCGTTCACGCTGTAAAGTGCTACTTTCGGCATTTCATGTTCCTCCTTTCTTTAGCGATTATTTCTTCACCGTAGTTTTAACTTTTACGAAGCTGTTTTTGGCGCCTGGTACGGAGCCTTTAACCAGCAGTACATTACGCTCAACGTCGACGCGCACGATTTCAAGGTTTTGAATCGTAACCGTTTCGCCGCCCATGTGACCAGGCAAGTGCTTGCCTTTCGGTACGCGGTTCGCTTGGATGGAGCCCATCGAACCAGGACCGCGGTGGTAACGCGAGCCGTGCGCCATCGGTCCGCGGCTTTGGTTCCAACGTTTGATCGTACCCGTGAAACCTTTACCTTTAGACGTCGCCGTTACGTCAACGAATTCGCCAGCCGCGAAGAGGTCAGCCTTGATTTCCTGGCCAACTTCATATTCCCCGTCGTTTACGCCGCGGAATTCACGAATGTAGCGCTTAGGAGCCGTGTTGGCTTTTTTAGCGTGGCCGGTTTCCGGCTTGTTCGCTCTGTTTTCTTTCTTGTCGGAGAAACCGACTTGGATGGATACGTACCCATCGTTTTCTTGGTCTTTCTTCTGCAAAACAACACAAGGACCTGCTTCGATAACCGTTACGGGAACTACGTTACCGTCTGCAGTAAAGACTTGCGTCATCCCAAGTTTTTTACCTAAGATACCCTTCATGTTGACACCTCATTTCCCTTCCACATTGAGATCTTACAGCTTGATTTCGATATCTACACCGGATGGCAGGTCAAGACGCATGAGCGCATCAACCGTTTGCGGCGTTGGGTTCACAATGTCGATCAAACGCTTGTGTGTGCGCATTTCGAATTGTTCACGAGAATCCTTGTACTTGTGCACGGCACGCAGAATGGTGATGATTTGCTTCTCGGTTGGAAGCGGAATCGGCCCAGACACGCCTGCACCGGAACGTTTCGCAGTTTCAACAATCTTCTCTGCGGACTGATCCAGAATTCTGTGATCGTATGCTTTCAAGCGAATACGAATCTTTTGCTTAGCCATTATAAGTCCCTCCTTCTATCGCCCAATTTAGTATCGGACATACTCCGCGAGAAAACCCGACATGCCCCTCATGGCAAAGGAGCCGTGTGTGTCGGCAACCTCTCACATCATCGCAACGTCACAGACCAACTTCACTATTATACCTAAGCCCGTAGGCAAATGCAACAAAAACCTGGCTTTCTCGATGCTTTTCTCAAATGGCATGTTATGTCGATCCACGACCAAGTTCCCCCTGCTTTGAGCGAAGCTCCGTCTTATCGGTGTTGCCCATTTCGCCGCATCAGAAACATCTTCATTATTATTAAAGAAGAAACGCTTTCACCGCAAACCTCAAATACTGTGAAAACTGTTTATCGCAGGGGAAATAAAAAACCCTCACCGAAGTGAGGGTTTTCGCAAGCCGCAGCTTTCGCTGCAGGCTAGCTTATTTTTGGATCGATGCTACTGCGCCAGCGCCTACCGTACGGCCGCCTTCGCGAATAGCGAAGCGAGTGCCGTCTTCGAGGGCGATTGGGGCGATCAGCTCAACCGTTACCGTGATGTTGTCGCCAGGCATAACCATTTCCGTGCCTTCTGGCAGGGAGATGATACCCGTTACGTCAGTTGTACGGAAGTAGAACTGAGGACGGTAGCCCGTGAAGAAAGGCTTGTGACGTCCGCCTTCTTCTTTCGTCAGGACGTAAATTTGAGCCGTGAAGTTCGTGTGCGGTTTAACGGAACCTGGCTTTGCCAGGACTTGGCCGCGCTCGATGTCTTTACGGTCAACGCCGCGAAGCAGCGCGCCGATGTTGTCGCCGGCTTGAGCGGAGTCAAGCAGTTTGCGGAACATTTCAACGCCCGTTACGACGGATTTGCGCGTTTCTTCAACCAGACCGATGATTTCGATCTCGTCGGAAACTTTTACGACGCCACGCTCTACGCGACCCGTAGCAACCGTACCGCGGCCCGTGATCGTGAATACGTCCTCGACTGGCATCAGGAACGGTTTGTCCGTATCGCGTTGCGGAGTCGGGATGTACGTGTCGACTTGTTCGAACAGCTCGACGATTTTGTCGGCCCAAGGACCGTCCGGGTTTTGCAGCGCTTCACGAGCTGCACCGCGGATGATCGGCGTGTCGTCGCCTGGGAATTCGTATTCGCTGAGCAGGTCGCGAACTTCCATTTCAACGAGTTCCAGGAGCTCTTCGTCTTCAACCATGTCGCATTTGTTCAGGAATACGACGATGTAAGGTACGCCAACTTGGCGGGACAGCAGGATGTGCTCGCGCGTTTGCGGCATTGGGCCGTCAGCTGCGGATACAACCAGGATTGCGCCGTCCATTTGCGCTGCGCCGGTGATCATGTTTTTAACATAGTCGGCGTGGCCTGGGCAGTCAACGTGAGCGTAGTGACGGTTAGGCGTCTCGTACTCAACGTGTGCGGTCGAGATCGTGATACCGCGTTCGCGCTCTTCCGGCGCTTTGTCGATTTGGTCGAACGCTACGGCAGCACCGCCATAACGCTTGGAAAGTACAGTCGTGATCGCTGCAGTCAGCGTCGTTTTACCGTGGTCGACGTGACCGATAGTTCCGATGTTAACGTGCGGTTTATTACGTTCAAATTTAGCCTTAGCCATTGAACTCTTCCTCCTCAATATATAGAAGATTATGTGATCGGCCGGATGAACGCCTTATGGACGTCCATCATCCGGCCAAGGTACAACTTATGCCATGCGATGGCTCCAAGGTTTCGCGATTACGCGTTGCCTTTGGATTTTGCAACGATTTCTTCCGAGATCGAGCGCGGTACTTCTTCATAGTGCGAGAGCTCCATGGAGAATACGCCGCGACCCTGCGTACCGGAACGAAGAACCGTGGAATAACCGAACATCTCTGCCAGAGGCACCTTCGCACGAACGATCAACGCGCCATGGCGCGTGTCCGAACCTTCGATACGACCGCGGCGGGAGCTCAGCATACCCATTACGTCGCCCATGTACTCTTCAGGAACGCTGACTTCTACCTTCATGATTGGCTCAAGCAACACAGGATTACACTTGTCCTTCGCTGCTTTAAGCGCCATCGATCCGGCGATTTTGAACGCCATTTCGGAGGAGTCGACGTCATGGTAGGAACCGTCGAATACGATTGCTTTGATGTCGACCATCGGGAAGCCCGCGAGGACACCGTTTTTCATCGATTCTTCGATACCGGCTTGAACTGGAGCAATGTATTCACGCGGAATCGAGCCGCCGACGGTTTTATTTTCGAAGATAAAACCTTCTCCTGGCTCGAGCGGAATGAATTCAACCCAGCAATGACCGAATTGACCGCGTCCGCCGGACTGACGAACGAATTTGCCTTCGACCTTCGCAGCCGTCTTGAACGTTTCGCGATAAGCAACCTGCGGCTTACCAACGTTCGTTTCGACTTTGAATTCACGAAGCATACGGTCAACGAGGATCTCAAGGTGAAGCTCGCCCATACCTGCGATAATGGTTTGGCCGGTCTCTTCGTCCGTGTGCGCACGGAACGTAGGATCTTCCTCTGCCAGCTTTTGCAGCGCGATACCCATTTTGTCTTGGTCAGCCTTCGTCTTCGGTTCAACCGCGAGCTGGATAACCGGCTCAGGGAAGTTCATCGACTCAAGGATAACCGGGTTTTTCTCGTCGCAAAGCGTATCGCCGGTTGTCGTATCTTTCAAGCCTACCGCAGCCGCGATATCACCGGAGTAAACTTCGCTGATTTCTTGACGGCTGTTGGCGTGCATTTGAAGGATACGGCCGATCCGTTCGCGCTTGCCTTTCGTTGCGTTCACGACGTACGAGCCGGAGTTCAGGACGCCGGAGTATACGCGGAAGAACGTCAGTTTGCCCACGAACGGGTCAGTCATGATTTTGAATGCCAGTGCCGCGAACGGCTGGTCGTCGGCGGATTTGCGAGTCGTCTCCGTACCGTCTTCAAGGTGACCCTTGATATCCGGAACGTCGATCGGAGCAGGCAGGTAGTCGACAACGGCGTCGAGCATCAGTTGAACGCCTTTGTTACGGTAAGAGGAGCCGCAGATGACCGGGAAGATTTTAACTTCGCAAACGCCCTTGCGGAGCGCTGCTTTGATTTCTTCCACGGACAATTCTTCGCCTTCGAGGTACTTCATCGTGAGCTCTTCGTCAAGCTCAGCGACTTTCTCGACAAGCTCCATGCGGAGTTCTTCCACTTTGTCCGCATACTCGGCAGGAATTTCAATCTTTTCCGGCTCTTTGCCAAGATCGTCTTTGTATTTGTAAGCGACTCGTTCAACGAGGTCGATTACGCCCACGAAGTCGTTCTCTGCGCCGATCGGAAGTTGAATCGCCACCGCGTTTGCTTGAAGACGCAGGCGCATATCGCTAACGACGTTAAGGAAGTCCGCGCCGATAATGTCCATCTTGTTGACATACGCGATCCGCGGAACGCCGTAACGGTCGGCTTGACGCCAAACGGTTTCGGATTGTGGCTCAACGCCCTCTTTCGCACTGAAAACACCAACGGCCCCGTCCAATACGCGCAGGGAGCGTTCGACTTCTACCGTGAAGTCAACGTGCCCCGGGGTGTCGATAATATTGATGCGGTGACCATTCCATTGAGCGGTCGTAGCGGCGGACGTAATCGTGATCCCGCGCTCCTGTTCCTGCTCCATCCAGTCCATCGTCGCTGCACCTTCGTGCACCTCGCCGATTTTGTGGGTACGGCCCGTATAGAACAGGATCCGTTCCGTCGTGGTCGTCTTGCCAGCGTCAATATGCGCCATAATCCCGATATTACGCGTATTTTTCAAGGAGAACTCTCTTGCCATAATTCGATCTCCTTTCGATTATGCGGATACTACCAACGATAGTGAGCGAATGCTTTGTTCGCTTCAGCCATTTTGTGCGTATCTTCGCGTTTTTTAACGGATGAACCAGTGTTGTTGGAAGCATCGATAATCTCAGCCGCCAGACGCTCTTCCATCGTCTTCTCGCCGCGGTTGCGCGAATAGTTCACGAGCCAACGGAGACCAAGCGACGTACGGCGCTCAGGCTTGACTTCGATCGGCACTTGATAGTTCGAGCCGCCTACACGGCGTGCTTTAACTTCGAGCACCGGCATGATGTTCTTAATAGCTGCTTCAAAAACTTCCATCGGCTCTTTGCCCGTACGTTCGTTGATGAGCGTGAACGCATCATACAGAATCGTTTGAGCAACACCGCGTTTGCCGTCGATCATGATGCGGTTGATCAAGCGCGTTACGAGCTTGCTGTTGTACAGCGGATCTGGCAATACATCGCGCTTGGTTACAGGACCTTTGCGTGGCATTGGAAGTCCCCCTTTCTTCTAGTTTGACAATTTAGGATGAAGTTAACCGTTACCGGCCGGACCTTCATTATTTTTTAACTTTAGGACGCTTCGTACCGTACTTGGAACGAGCTTGCTTACGATTGTTCACGCCTGCAGTGTCAAGCGCGCCGCGAACGATGTGGTAACGTACGCCCGGAAGGTCTTTTACCCGGCCGCCGCGAACCAATACGACGCTGTGCTCTTGCAGGTTGTGGCCAATGCCGCCGATGTAAGCCGTTACCTCTACGCGGTTCGTCAGACGAACACGCGCATATTTCCGCAGGGCGGAGTTAGGTTTTTTCGGCGTCATCGTACCTACACGTGTGCAAACCCCGCGTTTTTGAGGCGAGCTCAGGTTTGTTTCTTCACGTTTCAGTGCATTGAAACCTCTTTGCAAAGCCGGCGATTTCGATTTAACGACTTTCGCTTCACGGCCTTTACGTACCAGCTGGTTAATTGTTGGCATGTTGCTTCCCCCTTCCTCACATAGTAATGCTCTCAAGACATATCGGCTTTGTTAAGCCCACAGATCCAGGCGGTTCATAAAGGAACAAACGAAAGTTTTTACTTTCCCTTGCGGGTCGGTAAAAACATCATGTTCTTATTCGATTTCGGGGATTACCGCCGCCATGGCCGCACCGACTTCGATGCCGCAGGTTTCCCCAAGGCTCTTCATCGACTCCGACCAGGTGATCGGCACGCCCGCCGTCTCGCAAAGCCGAACAATATTGTTCTTCAGCCGCGGATCTGCATCTTGCGCAACGTAGACGAGATTGGCTTTGCGTTGCTCTACCATCTTCATCGTTTGCTTACTACCTATAACGAATCGCATAATAACCATCCTTCCAAGTCAATCAAACTGACAAGTGCAGAGGTCGTGCGATTAGGCACACTACGACATATTAGCATTTGGCCTAAGGCTATGTCAAGCTTCCAAGCCCCAGATTTGCATGAAAATAAAGTAAACCGCGCGCCCCGTAACGGAGCGAAGAGCGATCAGGGCGACGGCCTCCTCGAGACCGCCCCTTCTCGCTCTTCCCCCGGTACTTTTAAGCGCTATGGCCTTGGCCTAAGACTCTACGGGCACCGTCTCGGCTTCAAGCTGCTCTTCGACCTGTTCGTCGTCCATGCCGGCGACGTGCACGCTTCTGTAGCGCTGCATGCCCGTTCCCGCCGGAATCAGCTTGCCGATGATAACATTCTCTTTCAAGCCGAGCAATTGGTCGACCTTTCCTTTGATCGCGGCATCGGTCAAGACGCGAGTCGTCTCTTGGAACGAAGCGGCGGACAAGAAGGAATCGGTTTCGAGCGACGCTTTCGTAATCCCGAGCAGGACCGGCTTGGCGACGGCCGGCTCTTGGCCGGACAGGATCGCTTCGCGATTGGCCGCTTCGTACTCGTGAATGTCGACGAACGCGCCCGGGAGCAGCGTCGTGTCGCCGGCTTCGACGATCCGGATCTTACGCAGCATTTGCTTGACCATGACTTCGATGTGCTTGTCGTTGATTTCTACCCCTTGGTTCCGGTAAACGCGCTGAACTTCTTGCAGGATATAGTTCTGCACGCCGCGGATGCCTTTGATCCGGAGCATATCTTTCGGGTCGATGGAACCGTCCGTCAGCTCGTCGCCGGCTTCGATTTGCTTGCCTTTGACTACGCGGATACGGGAGCCGAAGCTGACCGCATACGTTTTCGATTCCGCCTCGCCTTGAACTTCGATTTCGCGGCGATCTTTCGTCTCGCGGATGTCTTTGATGACGCCGTCGATTTCGGAAATGATCGCTTGGCCTTTCGGATTCCGCGCTTCGAAGAGCTCTTGGATACGCGGCAAACCTTGCGTGATATCGTCCCCTGCGACCCCGCCGGTATGGAAAGTACGCATCGTGAGCTGCGTGCCCGGCTCGCCGATCGATTGCGCGGCGATAATGCCGACCGCTTCGCCGATCTCGACGAATTTGCCCGTCGCCAGGTTGCGGCCGTAGCAGATTTTACATACGCCATGACGCGCGCGGCAGCTCAGCACGGAGCGGATTTGCAGTTTTTCGACGCCGGCGGCGACGATCGCTTCCGCCTTGTTCGAGTCGATCAGCTCATTGCGTTGAAGGATGACTTCGCCCGTTTGCGGGTGACGCACCGTCTCGAACGAGTAACGGCCTTCGATACGGTCGTACAGATCCTCGATGACCTCTTTGCCGTCTTGGATCTTGCTGACCATGAAGCCTTTATCCGTGCCGCAGTCGTCCTCGCGAACGATAACGTCCTGCGCGACGTCGACCAGACGACGGGTCAAGTAACCCGAGTCGGCCGTACGAAGCGCCGTATCGGCGAGACCTTTACGGGCGCCGTGCGTCGAGATGAAGTACTCGAGAACCGTCAGGCCTTCACGGAAGTTCGATTTGATCGGCAACTCGATGATCCGGCCGGACGGGTTCGCCATCAGACCGCGCATGCCGCCGAGCTGCGTGATTTGCGATTTGTTGCCCCGCGCCTTGGAATCGACCATGAGCATGATGGAGTTGTAACGGTCCATCGATTTCATGAGGATATCCGTAATTTGATCTTTCGTTTTGCTCCAGATCTCGATGACGCGGTCGTACCGTTCTTCGTTCGTGATCAAACCGCGGCGGTATTGATTCGTAACGACCTTAACTTTATCTTCGGACTCGCGCAGAATGTCTTGTTTTTCCGCCGGAACGACAACGTCCGCAACGGCAACCGTGATGCCCGCGCGCGTGGAATACGTAAATCCGAGCTGTTTAATGGCATCAAGCATGACGGAAGTACGGGTCGTATGATATTGACGGAAGCATTCCGCAATGATCAAGCCGAGGTACTCTTTGCCGACGCCGCCGATTTGCGCGATGCCCTCCAAGAAGGCAACCAAATCCGAGCCCTTTTCATGAACGAAATACTTCTCAGGCGTACCTTGAAGCAGGTTCACCTTCGTCGGTTCGTTGATGAACGGGAAGTCGCTCGGGAAAATCTCGTTGAAAATCACTTTGCCGACCGTCGTGCAAATCAGCGCTTTTTGCTGCGCGTCCGTAAAGGACGACTTCTTCAGAACCTTAACGGGGATAAAGATCCGCGCATGCAGCGACACGATACCGCGTTGGTAAGCCGAGATCGCTTCGTTGACCGTCGCGAACACGGATCCGCTGCCCTTGCCGTCTTTGTTGTCCATCGTCAGGTAGAAGCTGCCGAGGACCATATCCTGCGAAGGCGTTACGACCGGCTTGCCGTCTTTCGGGTTCAAAATGTTGCCCGATGCCAGCATGAGCAGACGCGCTTCGGCTTGCGCCTCGGCGGAAAGCGGCACGTGAACGGCCATTTGGTCGCCGTCGAAGTCCGCGTTGTACGCGGTACATACGAGCGGGTGAAGCTTGATCGCGCGGCCTTCGACCAGAATCGGTTCGAATGCTTGGATGCCGAGACGGTGAAGCGTCGGGGCACGGTTCAGCAGAACCGGGTGCTCCTTGATGACTTCCTCGAGCACATCCCATACTTCCGGGCTGACGCGTTCGACTTTGCGTTTCGCGCTCTTGATATTGTGAGCCAGGTTTTTGTTGACCAGCTCTTTCATGACGAACGGCTTGAACAGTTCCAGCGCCATTTCTTTCGGCAGGCCGCATTGGAACATTTTCAGGCTAGGTCCGACGACGATAACGGAACGGCCGGAATAGTCGACCCGTTTGCCGAGCAGGTTCTGACGGAACCGGCCTTGCTTGCCCTTCAGCATGTGGCTGAGCGACTTCAACGGACGGTTGCCCGGGCCCGTTACCGGACGGCCGCGGCGGCCGTTGTCGATCAGCGCGTCGACCGCTTCCTGCAGCATCCGCTTCTCGTTCTGCACGATGATATCCGGCGCGCCGAGGTCGAGCAGACGTTTCAGACGGTTGTTGCGGTTGATGACGCGGCGGTACAGGTCGTTCAAGTCGGACGTCGCGAAACGTCCGCCGTCCAGCTGCACCATCGGACGAAGTTCCGGCGGAATGACCGGCAGCACGTCGAGGATCATCCATTCCGGCATGTTGCCGGAGTTGCGGAACGCCTCGATGACTTCAAGACGCTTGATCGCGCGGTTGCGGCGTTGGCCTTGCGCCGTGCGAAGGTCTTCCTTCAGCGTCTCGAGCTCGCGCTCCACGTCGATGTCCTGGAGCAGCTTCTTGACCGCTTCCGCGCCCATGCCCGCCTGGAAGCCGTAGCCGTACTTCTCCCGGTAGCTGCGGTATTCTTTCTCGGACAGCAGCTGTTTCTTCTCCAGCGGCGTATCCCCTGGATCGGTTACGACATAGGATGCGAAATAAATGATCTCTTCCAACGAGCGGGGCGACATGTCGAGTGCCAGGCCCATGCGGCTCGGGATGCCTTTGAAGTACCAAATATGCGAGACGGGAGCCGCCAGCTCGATGTGGCCCATCCGTTCGCGGCGCACTTTCGCGCGCGTGACTTCGACGCCGCAGCGGTCGCAAACGACGCCTTTATAACGAACGCGTTTGTATTTGCCGCAATGGCACTCCCAGTCTTTGGTCGGCCCGAAAATCTTTTCGCAGAACAGGCCTTCCTTCTCCGGTTTCAGCGTCCGGTAGTTAATCGTTTCCGGTTTCTTTACTTCTCCGCGGGACCACGATCGGATTTTATCCGGGGAAGCCAATCCGATCTTCATATACTCGAAGTTGTTCACGTCCAACAAGGAGCAACCCTCCTTCGTCATGGTTCACTTAATTCTTGCTGCGTCGAATGCCGTGCAGCCGGTTCGCGCCCGCAAAGGCGCTCCCCGGCGTGATTCGTCCGTGGGACGAATCGGCATTCTCTATTCCAAGGCTGTGGAAGCTGTTACTCCACGCCGACCTCTGCGCCTTCCAGATTCAGGTTGAGCTTATCCGAAGTGCCGTCTTCGTCGTCGTCGATCTCTTTCATTTCGATCTCTTCCTCGTTCTCGGTCAGGATCTTGACGTCCATGCCCAAGCTTTGAAGTTCTTTGATCAAAACCTTGAACGACTCCGGTACGCCCGGCTCCGGCACATTCTCGCCCTTCACGATGGACTCGTACGTTTTGACGCGGCCGACGACATCGTCGGATTTCACGGTCAAAATTTCTTGCAGCGTATAGGCCGCGCCGTAGGCCTCGAGGGCCCAAACCTCCATCTCCCCGAAGCGCTGGCCGCCGAATTGGGCTTTACCGCCCAACGGCTGCTGCGTAACGAGCGAGTATGGGCCCGTGGAACGGGCATGGATTTTATCGTCGACCATGTGCGCCAGCTTGATCATGTACATGACGCCGACGGTGACTTCCCGTTCGAACGGTTCGCCGGAGCGGCCGTCATACAGGATCGTCTTGCCGTTGCGCTGCATGCTCGACTCTTCCATGGTATCGAATACGTCGTTCTCGCGCGCCCCGTCGAAGACCGGCGTCGCGGCGTGGATGCCGAGGCGTTTGCATGCCATGCCCAAGTGGACTTCAAGTACCTGGCCGATGTTCATCCGGGACGGTACGCCCAGCGGGTTGAGAACAACCTCGACCGGCGTGCCGTCCGGCAGGAACGGCATATCTTCTTCCGGCAGAATGCGGGCGATAACCCCTTTGTTGCCGTGGCGTCCGGCCATTTTGTCGCCTTCGGAAATTTTCCGTTTTTGCGCGATGTAGGCGCGAACCAGTTGATTGACGCCCGGCGGCAGTTCGTCGCCGTTCTCGCGGGTGAACACTTTCACGTCCACGACGATACCGTCGGTACCGTGCGGAACGCGCAGGCTCGTGTCCCGCACTTCGCGCGCCTTCTCGCCGAAGATCGCGTGCAGCAGGCGCTCTTCCGCCGTCAGTTCCGTAACCCCTTTAGGCGTTACTTTGCCGACGAGAATGTCCCCTGCGCTGATCTCGGCGCCGACGCGAATGATGCCGCGCTCATCCAGGTTGCGGAGCGCTTCTTCGCCCACGTTCGGAATGTCGCGCGTGATTTCTTCCGGTCCGAGCTTCGTATCCCGCGCTTCGGATTCGTATTCCTCGATGTGAATCGAAGTATATACGTCCTCTTTCACGAGCTTCTCGCTCAGCAGGATCGCATCCTCGTAGTTGTAGCCTTCCCAAGTCATGAACGCGACGACGACGTTGCGTCCGAGCGCGAGCTCGCCCATTTCCGTGGAAGGACCGTCCGCGAGAATATCGCCCTTTTTCACGATATCGCCCTTTTGGCAGATCGGGCGTTGATTGATGCACGTGCCTTGGTTGGAGCGCATGAACTTGTGCAGCTTATGCTTCACCAAGTCGCCGGTGACCGGCTTGCCGTCGATCGTCTCGACGCGGCGCAGCCAAATTTCGTTGGCGGACACGCGCTCGATAACGCCGTCGTATTTGGAAACAATGCATACCCCGGAATCCTTCGCGGACTTATGCTCCATGCCCGTGCCGACCAGCGGCGACTTCGGAATCAGAAGCGGCACCGCTTGCCGCTGCATGTTGGATCCCATGAGCGCACGGTTGGAGTCGTCGTTCTCGAGGAACGGAATCAGCGCCGTCGCGACGGACACGACCTGTTTCGGTGAAACGTCCATGTAGTCGACGCGTTCGGTCGGCATCGTCAGTATGTTGTCGGCTTGCTTGTTGTAACGAACGATGACGGCGTCCTCTTCGAACTTGCCCTCTTGGTTCAACTTCGCATTCGCTTGCGCGATGACGTAGTTGTCTTCCTCGTCGGCCGTCAGATACGCGATTTGCTCCGTGACGATGCCCGTCTTCGGATCGACCCAACGATATGGCGCCTCGATGAAGCCGTACTCGTTGATGCGGGCGAAGGTCGACAAGGAGTTGATCAACCCGATGTTCGGACCCTCCGGCGTTTCAATCGGGCACATCCGGCCGTAATGGGAATTATGCACGTCGCGGACCTCGAAGCCCGCGCGTTCGCGCGTCAACCCGCCCGGTCCGAGCGCGGAAAGACGACGCTTGTGCGTCAGTTCGGCAAGCGGATTCGTCTGGTCCATGAACTGCGACAATTGGGACGACCCGAAGAACTCCTTGATCGACGCGATAACCGGACGAATGTTGATGAGCGCCTGCGGCGTGATCGCGTTGGCGTCCTGAATGGACATCCGCTCGCGAACGACGCGCTCCATCCGGGAAAGGCCGATGCGGAACTGGTTCTGCAGCAGCTCGCCGACGGAACGCAGACGACGGTTGCCCAGGTGGTCGATGTCGTCCGTACTGCCCACGCCATGAAGCAGATCGATGAAGTAATTGATGGAAGCGATGATGTCCGCAGGCGTGATGTGTTTAACCGTTTTGTCGATCATGCCGTTGGCGATGACCTTAATGACCTTGCTCTCGTCCAGCGGCGAGAATACGCTGACGGTTTGCAGAGGTATACTATCCGCATCCAGAACGCCATTCGCCACATGGTACGTCTTGAACCCGACGTTGTTCTCCAAGTAAGGAATCAGCTCATCCAGCAAGCGGCGGTCGATCATTTGGCCGGCTTCGGCCAAAATTTCGCCCGTGCTCGGATCGAAGAGCGTCTCGGCCAAGCGCTGGTTGAACAAACGGTTCTTGATATGCAGCTTCTTATTGATTTTATAGCGGCCGACGTTCGCCAGATCGTAGCGCTTCGGATCGAAGAAACGCGCGACCAGGAGGCTCTTCGCGTTATCCAATGTCGGCGGCTCGCCCGGACGAAGTCTTTCGTAAATTTCGATAAGCGCTTTTTCGGTGGAATCGGTATTGTCTTTATCGAGCGTGTTCCGGATATACTCGTCATGCCCCAGCAAATCCAAAATTTCGGCGTCCGTGCCGAATCCGAGCGCGCGCAGCAATACCGTGACCGGAATTTTACGCGTGCGGTCGATCCGGACGTAGATGATGTCCTTCGCGTCGGTTTCCAGCTCGAGCCAGGCCCCGCGGTTCGGAATCACCGTCGCCGTATAATTTTTCTTGCCGTTTTTGTCCACTTTCGTGCTAAAGTAAACGCTAGGTGAACGTACCAATTGGCTGACGATAACGCGCTCCGCCCCGTTGATGATGAACGTGCCCGTTTCGGTCATCAGCGGGAAGTCGCCCATGAACACTTCTTGCTCTTTAACTTCGCCGGTTTCCTTGTTAATGAGCCGAACCTTCACGCGCAGCGGAGCTGCGTACGTTACGTCGCGTTCTTTCGACTCGTCCACGGAATACTTCGGCTCGCCAAGCGAGTAGTCGATGAACTCCAGCATCAAATTGCCCGTAAAATCCTGAATCGGCGAGATGTCCTGGAAAAGCTCAAGCAAGTCCTTCTCCAAAAACTTCTCGTACGATTTTTGTTGGATTTCAATCAGGTTCGGAACTTCGAGCACCTCGCGGATGCGGGCATAGCTTCTACGCGTGCGACGCCCATACTGAACAAGTTGTCCTGCCAACTTAACCTCACCCCTCATGTCTGCTTCACAGAAAGTGAACAATGACCGTGTATACACAAACATTGCTGTAACCAGAACGTGCAGCAGGCAAATTCTGATTCAATAAAGAAAAGCCCTTATCGAAAATTCGAAAAAAGAGCATGTTTCTGACAGTCAGCCTTCTACGCACACCACAACCCGTAAAAGTCTCATATCAAGTAATTTTGACCCAAAATGTAAACATTATACGTCAAATTCGCTACTTTTATACGTTTAAAATAGCGCTTGACATTTTAGTCGGCTAAAGAGATTGCGCCCATTTTAATGCTGACATTTTATAATGATACCACATCAGCGCTAGCGAGTCAACAAATGATTCTAGCTGCCTATTGTTCTTTGCGAGCCCTATAGATGCGGTACCCTTTTTCTTTCGTAACCTCTTCCACGTTCCCGAATACGGCTTTAAGCTTCGCTTCCGCAGAGGGCGCCCCCTGCTTCTTCTGAATGACGACCCACATGAATCCTCCCGGATTCAGCAATGCGGCTCCATCTTCGAAAATCCGATGCACGACCTCTTTGCCTGCCCGAATCGGCGGATTGGTGATGATCGCATCGAACGTCCGGTCAAGCACGCGCTCGAACAGATCGCTTTGCATGGCGGCCGCATTCGAAATGCCGTTCAGCCTGATATTCTCGTTCGCTAGCGCAACCGCGCGCTCGTTGATGTCGATCATCGTCACTTGGCCAGCCGGTGCCAGCTTTGCCGCGCTAATGCCCATAGGTCCATAGCCGCATCCGACATCCAGTATCCGGTCCCGTTCGCCGAACTCCACCGCTTCGATCAAAACCCGGCTGCCGAAATCGATGCCCGTCTTCGAGAAGACGCCGGCGTCCGTCACGAATCGTAACTTATGGCCGCGCAGCACGGTTTCGAGCTGCTGACGATCATGCTTCGTGCCTGGCGACTGCGTATAGTAATGATCCGACATGCTACTCCTCCTGGTTCCGCCGGCTTGCCGTTCTCATAAGGAAACCCCTTGAAGCAATCGCTCCAAGGGGTTTGCCGCCGATAAACGGTGATTACTTCACTTCTACGGAAGCGCCAGCTGCTTCGAGTTTTTCTTTAACAGCTTCAGCATCCTCTTTGGATACTTTTTCTTTGATCGGTTTAGGAGCGCCGTCAACAAGGTCTTTCGCTTCTTTCAGGCCGAGACCCGTGATTTCGCGAACGACTTTGATAACGTTGATTTTGGAAGCGCCGGCGTTGTTCAGGATGACGTCGAATTCGGATTGCTCTTCGACAACGGCAGCTGCCGCGCCGCCAGCGAATGCTACAGGAGCTGCAGCCGTTACGCCGAATTCTTCTTCGATTGCTTTAACCAGGTCGTTCAGTTCAAGAACGTTCATGCCTTTGATGGCTTCCAAGATTTGCTCTTTGCTCATGAGATAAACCTCCAATAATTTGTTTTAAGTTGGGTATTGCGATTCTCCGGCTAACCGGAGCCGTAATTAAGCTTCTTGCTTCTCCGCAACGGCTTTAACCGCAAGGGCGAAGTTGCGCATAGGCGCTTGAAGCACGCTGAGGAGCATGGAGAGCAAACCTTCGCGGGACGGCAGATCCGCCAACGCTTTGATTTGTTCCGCGCTGAATACTTGACCTTCCACGACGCCGCCCTTCAGTTTCAGAGCGTCGTTCTTCTTAGCGAAGTCAGCCAGGATTTTGGCTGGTGCAACTGCGTCGTCCTTGCTGAACGCGACAGCCGTAGGGCCGGCCAGAACGGCATCCAGCTCACTCAGTTCCGCATTTGCAGTCGCACGGCGAACGAGCGAGTTTTTCAGAACTTGGAACTCGACGTTAGCTTCGCGCAGTTGTTTACGCAGTTCCGTTACTTGCGCAACGTTAAGACCGCGGTAATCGGCTACGACCGTGCTGGAGCTCTCGCGAAGCTTCGTCGTGATTTCCGCGACGGCCTGCTCTTTACCTTGAATGATTTTTGCGTTTGCCAAAATGTACACCTCCCGTTATGTTGTCGACATCCCGATGTTGCAGCGGATTCCTTCCCCGCGATGCATGAGAAAGGCCCCCGCAGACAGTGCGAAGGCCATGATGGTCCGTTACCCGCACACCCGATGGGTGGGCGTACAAACACGTTTATCATAACACCTCGGTAGGAAATTAAGCCGGTCGGCACCTACTGTCTTCGGTATGCATATTCGATTCTGAAATTTCCGTAAATCGCTTAGCGGAACGAAGCGGCATTCAGACGAGCGCCTGGTCCCATCGTCGAAGAAACGGAAATGCCTTTCAGGTAAACCCCTTTTGCTGCAGCCGGCTTAGCACGGTTCAGCGCGTCGATCAGCGTCTTCAGGTTTTCGTTCAGCTTCTCGGAGTCGAACGAAACTTTGCCGATCGGCGCATGGATTTGACCTGCGCGATCAAGACGGTATTCAATCTTACCGGCCTTGATTTCTTGGACGGCTTTCGTAACGTCGAACGTTACGGTACCCGCTTTAGGGTTAGGCATAAGGCCTTTACCGCCGAGGATACGGCCGAGCTTACCAACTTCGGCCATCATGTCC
This sequence comes from Paenibacillus artemisiicola, assembly GCF_017652985.1. GTDB lineage: Bacteria > Bacillota > Bacilli > Paenibacillales > Paenibacillaceae > Paenibacillus_Z > Paenibacillus_Z artemisiicola. The sequence goes on along the minus strand of NZ_JAGGDJ010000035.1, from coordinate 20,727 downwards.
GGAGTCGCGACGCAAACGTCGAACTCGAACCAGCCTTGTTGGATTTTCGCGATTACGTCAGCATCGCCGACATAATCCGCGCCTGCCGCTTCCGCTTCTTTGGCTTTGTCGCCTTTCGCGAAAACGAGAACGCGTTTCGTTTTACCCGTACCGTGCGGGAGTACTACGACGCCGCGGACGGCTTGGTCTTGCTTCTTAGGGTCTACGCCCAGACGCACGGCAACTTCGACGGTTTCGTCGAACTTTGCGGTAGCGGCTTTCTTCACGAGTTCGATCGCGTCGAACGACTCGTACGTAGCTTCGGCGTCAATCACCTTGAGGGCTTCTTGATATTTCTTGCCGTGTTTAGCCATGTGAAAATCTCCTCCTTGTGTGGTAATAACGGAAATCCTCCGGCACTCCGGAGTCCCTCCCACCCGGCCGAACGAGACGTTCCGCCGGACAGACAACGCACTCTAGCGTGTCTAAATAGCGCGTCCCGAAGTTTAGTCTTCGATGACGACGCCCATGCTGCGCGCCGTACCTTCAACCATGCGCATTGCTGCTTCGACCGAAGCCGCGTTGAGGTCGGGCATTTTTTGTTCCGCGATTTCGCGAACGACGGAACGCTTAACCGTAGCGACTTTCTTCTTGTTCGGTTCGCCGGAACCTTTAGCGATCTTAGCGGCGACGCGAAGAAGAACTGCTGCCGGCGGCGTTTTCGTTTCGAACGTGAACGAACGGTCCTCGAATACCGTGATGACAACCGGAATGATGAGACCCGCTTGATCAGCCGTACGAGCGTTGAACTCTTTACAGAACGCCATGATGTTAACGCCTGCTTGACCCAGGGCCGGACCGATCGGCGGAGCCGGATTCGCTTTGCCTGCTGGAACTTGCAGTTTGACCAACTTGATGACCTTCTTTGCCATTGTGAACACCTCCTTGCCGTAGTAATCACATGCTTAAGCGTCGGAAACCAGGTTTATTATACCTTCTCCACTTGGCCGTAATCCAGCTCAACCGGCGTTTCCCTGCCGAACATGTTGACATGAACCTTCAGCTTGCTCTTGTCGAGGAGAATTTCTTCCACCGTGCCGACAAAATTAGCGAATGGCCCGACTTTGACACGCACCGTTTCCTTCAAATCGAATTCGATTTTCGGCTTCGGCTCTTCCATGCCCATATGTTTCAAAATCTGATCCACTTCATCAGGCAAAAGCGGAGTAGGTTTTGAACCTGAGCCCGTTGAACCGACGAATCCGGTTACGCCCGGAGTGTTGCGAACGACATACCAAGAATCATCGGTTTGAATCATTTCGACGAGGACGTAGCCGGGGTAAACTTTACGCATGACGGTTTTTTTCTTGCCGTCCTTGTCTACCACTTCTTCCTCCATCGGAACGAGCACGCGGAAGATTTTGTCCTCCATGCCCATCGATTCAACACGTTTCTCGAGGTTCGCTTTCACTTTGTTCTCATAACCCGAGTAGGTGTGTACAACGTACCATCTTTTCTCCATCATTTCCATAACAAGCCACCCTTGGCCCCTTCTTAAACAATCAGTTCGACCAATGCGGAAATTCCGATGTCAAGCACCCAAAAATAAATTGTGACCGCTATAATCGTGAAAAACACCACGAGGGAATAGCTTGTCAATTCCTTGCGGCTTGGCCACCGGACTTTCTTCAATTCAGCGAAGCTGTCGGTGAAGAAGGAAAACGTCGATCCGAAGCTCTGCTTCAGCTTAGCTAAAAATGCCACGTCCACACCTCCAAAGTGACCTATCGGGTTTCGCGATGAGGAGTATGCTCGTTACAATACTTGCAAAACTTCTTCATCTCGATACGGTCAGGGTGATTCCGTTTGTTCTTGCTGGAAGCATAGTTTCTTTGTTTGCAGTTCGTGCAAGCCAACGTAATAATTACCCGCATTGTCGACACCTCCCAAACTAAACATAGATAAAGGTTTAAGCGCTGTATGTGAAACTAGCCTGATTGACCCATAATAAAAAAAGACCTATTTAGGGCTACCAAAACACTTTATCACAAGCAATAGGGAGTGTCAAGGCAAAACAACCGTGCCTTGTACTGGCAGCGATGGCCGGTTTCTTCCTCCGGACAACCCGGCAGCGCGCGAGGCGAAACTCGCAAACTGTCGAACTTCATGCGTTGGATCACGTCCCGCGGCACCTCTCTATCAGCTTGGCAAACGTCCATTTCGGCACGAGGCAGCAGCGCAAAGAAACGAAAAATTTCCTTCTTCGTCTTATCCAGTATCGTCACCGGACGAAGGTTTCAAACCCCGAAAGGCCTTCCCATTAAATAAAAAAAAGAGCCTCTGCCGGCTCTTGGCTAACGCGTTAAATCCCGATATTTCGGACTTCCAGGTATCGCTCGAGCTTTCGCTTCACGCGCTGCAGCGCGTTATCGATGGACTTCACATGACGATCCAAGTCGACGGCGATTTCCTGATACGACTTCCCGTCCAAGTAGAGCATCAGCACCTTGCGTTCCAGGTCGCTCAGGATCTCGGACATTTTGTCTTCCAAGCCGACGAACTCTTCCTGGTTGATGATCAGCTCTTCCGGGTCCGACACCCGCGTTCCGCAGATGACGTCGAGCAGCGTGCGGTCGGAGTCTTCATCGTAAATGGGCTTGTCCAGCGAAACGTACGAATTCAGCGGAATATGCTTCTGCCGCGTGGCCGTCTTGATGGCCGTGATAATCTGCCGCGTGATGCACAGCTCGGCAAAGGCTTTGAACGATGCCAGCTTGTCTCCCTTGAAGTCCCGGATCGCTTTATACAGCCCGATCATGCCTTCTTGGACGATGTCTTCGCGATCGGCCCCGATGAGAAAATAGGAACGCGCTTTGGCCCGGACAAAGTTCTTATACCGATTAATCAAATACTCCAATGCTTCGCCGTCGCCGTCGCGAACCAGATCGACAACGTCCTCGTCCGTTTTGCAGTCATAGTCCAGCGTTTTCCATTCTCTGAGGTCGATGCTCACGAACAATCCCTCCGGCTCGAAAGGCATGAATGCCCCGTAACTTCAGCAGCGCAATGATTAACCGGCCCGCAGCGCGCAATCGGCAGATCGTGTTCGCCAAAACCGGCGAAACCGCTTCTAGCAGCAATCTCCGTTCAGAAACATAGACTTAGTATACATTACGTAACCTTGAACCGTCAATGACGATCATGCCGAGATCCCGCTAATTATCTAGCAAATTTGGGATTTCACGCCTAAAAAACAGGTTCTCGCGTCACTTATGATTACCCGAATTTAACACAAGGTTAACATTAACTTTTTCCCCTGCGAAGCTTCTCGAGTTTCATGCGCACGTCCATGCTCAAGTTCCCGTCGAGCTCGTTGCGCACTTTGTTCCGCTGCTCGACGACTCTCTGCTCGATCGCCTTGCGGTTCTGCTTGATTTCGATCAGCAGCTCGCGGGCGGAGATGCGCAGCGCGCCTTTGCCGAACGCCACGTGCTGCTCCACCAGATCCGACGTCGCCACGTGGATGTTCCGGCTTCGCATGGCAAGGTCCGAGGCCAGCCGCTCGATGCAGGCGTCCGCGGTTTCCCTCTCCTTCGTATACACGACCGTCAGCCTGTGCTGCTTGAACGTCGAACCGACGCCCGGCACCTGATGCGCGTCGAATACGACGATAACCGTCATTCCCGTGAAACCTTGATAGTCCGCCAGCAACTCGAGCAGCCGGTCGCGCGCGTCCTCCAACTCCTTGTCCCGCAGGGCGGCCAGCTCCGGCCAAGCCCCGATCATGTTGTACCCGTCCACGAGCAGGACGTCGTCGCGCCGCTTCACGGTTACTTGCCGAGGCCGAGACGCTGCCGCAGCACTTCGTACATCAGCACGCCGGCCGCGACGGACGCGTTCAGAGAGTTCAACTGGCCGTGCATCGGAAGCTTGATCAGAAAATCGCACTTCTCGCGGATGAGGCGGCCGATGCCCTTGGCCTCATTGCCGATGACGACGGCGAGCGGCATGTCGAATTTCATGCCCGACGCGAACACGTCCCGCTCCGCGCCGACGTCCGCGCCCGCGATCCACACCCCCGCTTCCTTCAGCTTGTCGATCGTCTGCGCCATGTTCGTGACCCGCGCGACCGGCACGTACTCCACGGCGCCGGCCGACGTCTTGGCGACAGTCGCCGTGAGCGACGCGGACCGCCGCTTCGGAATGACGACGCCGTGCACGCCCGTGCATTCCGCCGTCCGCAGAATCGAGCCGAGGTTATGCGGATCCTCGATTTCGTCGAGCAGCAGGAAGAACGGCAGTTCGCCGCTCTCCTTCGCCCGCGCGATCAGCTCCTCCACTTCGAAATACCGGTAGGCCGCGGCCTGGGCGACGATCCCTTGATGGTTCGCGCCCTCGACCAGCTGGTCCAGCTTGCGCTTGTCGACGACCTGAACGATCAGGCCCGCTTTCTTCGCCTCCAGCATGAGCGGCTGGGCGCTCTTCTGCGCCTGCTCGGTAACCCAGATCTTATTGATTTCCCGTCCGGAGCGCAGCGCCTCCATGACGGGATGCCTGCCCGCGATCCATTCCTGCGTTTGTTCTTCATGCTCGCGCATCTTGATTCTCCTTCGTTGTGCCGCCGTCCGCCGCTTCGTCCGTTTCGCCGAAAGCGATCGCCATCAGCTCGCGCAGACGTTCGACCTGCTTGCCGTAATAGAGGTAGCCGACGAGGCATTCCAGCGCCGTCGCCTGTTTATAGTGAGCGGGATCCGCGTTCTTCGGCATCGTGCCGGACTTCGCGTTGCGTCCCCGCCGCACGATGTCCGCTTCCGCTTCCGTCAAATGCGGCCGCCATTTCTCCAAAATGTGAAACTGCGCCTTCGCCGACACGAACTGCGTCGCCTCCCGGTGCAAGTGGTGCGGCCGATGGTTGGGCAGCGAGATCAGGTACTGCCGCACCAACACTTCATAGACCGCATCGCCGATATACGCGAGGACGATCGGGTTCACGAGGCCGATCGGCTTCGTCGGCTCGTGAAACCAGAGATGCGGCCCTTCCGATGGTCCGCCCGTCATTTGCGCTTCCAGCGGATGCCCTGGGGCGTGTCTTCCAGGACGATCCCTTGCGCCGCGAGCAGGTCCCGGATCTCGTCCGCCCGCTTCCAGTTCTTCGAGGCGCGCGCCTCCGTGCGCTCCACGATCAGCGCGTCGATCTCCGCGTCCAGCAGCTCTTCGTCGGCGCCGAGCAAACCGAGCACGCGATCGAACGCTTCGAACGCCTCCAGCAGCACCCGCACCGACTCCGGCGACACGACCGGGCGCTGCAGCAGCTGGTTCGCTTCGCTGACGAGGTCGAACAGCGCGGTGATCGCGTCCGGCGTGTTGAAATCGTCGTCCATTTTGGCGTTGAACCGCGCCTTGATCTCCGTTATGCGCGCCTTCAGCGCAGCCAACTCTTCGCCCGCCGGGCATACCGCCGTTTCCAGCCGGTGCTTCAGGTTCGAGACGGAGTTGGCGATGCGCTCGATGCTGTTCTGCGCCTGCTCCATCGTCTCGTCGTTGAAGTTCAGCGGGCTCCGGTAATGGCCGGACAGCATGAAGTACCGGATGACCGCCGGCTTGAACCGGCTGAGCAGCTCCTGCACCGTAATCCCGTTGCCGAGCGACTTGGACATTTTCTCGTTGTTGATGTTGATGAAGCCGTTATGCATCCAGTAGTTGGCGAGCGGCTTGCCCGTCAGCGCTTCGGACTGCGCGATTTCGCACTCGTGGTGCGGGAACTGCAGGTCGTGGCCGCCGCCGTGGATGTCGAGCGTGTCGCCCAAATATTTGCGCGCCATCGCGGAGCATTCGATATGCCAGCCCGGACGCCCCGGTCCCCATGGGCTCTCCCATTTGATTTCGCCGGGCTTCGCCGCTTTCCAGAGGACGAAATCCTGGCCGCTCTCCTTGCGCTCGTCGACGCCGATCCGGATGCCCAGCTGCAGCTCCTCCAGGTTCTGGTGCGACAGCTTGCCATAGTCCGGGAAGCTGCTCGTGCGGAAGAACACGTCGCCGCCGTTCTCGTACGCATGCCCTTCGGCGACGAGCTCGGAGATGAACGTGATGATCTCCGGAATGTTCTCGGTCACCCGCGGGTTAAACGACGCTTTGCGGATGCCGAGACCTTCGATGTTTTCCTTGAAGGCGGCGATGAACCGCTCGGCCACGTCCGGCACCGTCGTGCCCAGCTGCTCCGCCTTGCGGATCAGCTTATCGTCGACGTCGGTGAAGTTGACGACGTAATGCACGTCGTAGCCGATCGACTCCAGGTACCGGCGCACGACGTCGAAAAAGATCGCCGGGCGCGCGTTTCCGATATGGATATAATCATAGACCGTCGGTCCGCAGACGTACATGTTCACTTTACCCGGGGTCAGGGTCTTGAAATCTTCCTTCTCGCGCGTCATCGTATTATAAATCCGCAACGTCATGTTCTCGTTTCTCCTCCAGCTACTGCGTGTTTATGTTTTTCCGGCCGTTCGCGCAGCTCCGATTCCAGCCGCTCGAGCCGTTCCTGCTTGTCGCGCCGCTCGCGCTCGAGCTCCGTCCGCAGCTCCGCCACTTCCTTCTGCATCGCGCGCAGCATCTCGACCACGGGGTCCGGCAGCTGGGCATGATCGAGCCGGTCGCTGACGCGGGCGCCGTTGCGCTTGACGATCCGTCCCGGGATGCCGACGACCGTGCTGCTCTCCGGCACTTCCCGCAGCACGACGGAATTCGCGCCGATGTTCACATTGTCTCCAACCTTGAAGGAGCCTAGAACCTTCGCGCCCGACGCGATGACCACGTTGTTGCCGATCGTCGGATGGCGCTTGCCTTTCTCTTTTCCCGTTCCGCCGAGCGTGACGCCTTGATAGATGATGACGTTATCGCCGATTTCGCACGTCTCCCCGATGACGACGCCCATGCCGTGGTCGATGAACAGCCGCTCGCCGATCCGCGCGCCGGGATGGATTTCGATGCCGGTGAAGAACCGGCTCGTTTGCGAAATAATCCGCGCGAGCGTAAACCACTTGCGTTTGAAAAAGGCGTGCGCGATCCGATGAGCCCAGATGGCGTGCAGGCCCGAATACGTGAAGACGACCTCGAATATGTTCCTCGCGGCGGGATCGTTCTCCAGCACCGCCTGGATATCGGATTTCATCGAACGCAGCAAGGTCAAGCCCCCCTCTCTATCTCGCCTGGATGACAAGCTCTCTCCCCTAGCCGAAAAAGGTAAACAAAAACGCCCCCGCAGCCCAAAACGGGCTGCAGAGGCGTACTCCTACGCGGTTCCACTCTGCTTCGCGCCGCCAAGGTACAGCCTGGCACGCGCGATCTCGGTTCGTCCGTAACGGGGACGACGGCGTCGTCTTCCACCCTGCCGGCGGCAGTTCGAAGACGCGGCTCCCAGGCGCAACGTCCATTTCCGAAAATCGGCGACTTCCAGCCGATCGCGGGGAGCGCCCGAATGCGCGGCTCCGTGCGAAAGGTCGCCATCTCTGGAATTTTCGATTGAAATGCACGATCCTGTTCCTTGCCTTATGCATCTAAAGGGCGATGGGTTCGAGCTGCGAATAAGTACTTCAAGTATAGCCCACCGCCCCGGAACTGACAAGTGGCCGTGCGCCTTGCGGGCACTATGGCCGCACAGTTTCAGCCCAGACGGGCCGCGAGCCGCTCCACCGCCTTCGTCCGGCCAAGCAGGACGATGGTCGCATTCAGGTCGGGACCATGGGTCTGGCCCGTCAGCGCCGCGCGGATCGGCATGAACAGCTGCTTGCCCTTGAAGCCCGTCGAGGTCTGCACCGTCTTGATCGCGGCCTTTACGCCGTCGACGGTGAACTCTTCCAGCGTCTTGACCTGCTCCAGGAAGGCGCCAAGCACGGCCGGCACTTGCTCCTCGCCCAGCACGGCCGCCGCGTCCTCTTCGTCCGCTGGCTCCGGCAGGAAGAACAGCTCCGTCAGCGGCACGATCTCGGAAGCGGAGCGCAGCTTATCCTGATACAGCGCGACCAGATCGTTCACCCACGCGCGCTGGCTCTCGGACAGCATGCCGGTGACGCGGCCCGCGGCCGCCAGATGCGGCAAGCACAGGTCCACGACGCGGGAGAGCTCCGTCTTCTTCATGTATTCGTTGTTCATCCAGGCCAGCTTGTTCGTGTCGAACAACGCCGGACTCTTGCTCAGCCTGCTCGCCGTGAACGCCGCGATAAGTTCGTCCTGCGTGAAAATCTCCTGCTCGCCTTCCGGCGACCACCCGAGCAGCGCGATGAAATTGAACAGCGCCTCCGGCAAATACCCGAGCTTGTCGTACTGCTCGATGAACTGAATGATGGACTCGTCGCGCTTGCTCAGCTTCTTGCGGCTCTCGCTGACGATCAGCGTCATGTGGGCGAACTTCGGCGGCTCCCAGCCGAACGCTTCATAGATCATGAGCTGGCGCGGCGTGTTGGAGATATGGTCCTCCCCGCGCAGCACGTGGCTGATGGCCATTAAGTGATCGTCCAGCGCCACGGCGAAGTTATAGGTCGGAATGCCGTCCTTCTTCACGATGACGAAGTCGCCGATGCCGTCGGACTCGAAGCTGATTTCGCCTTTGACCATGTCGTTGAACGCGTAGGTCTTGCCTTCGGGCACGCGGAAACGAATGCTCGGGATCCGGCCTTCCGCCTCATAGGCCGCCTGCTGCTCCGCCGTCAGACTGCGGTGCTTGCCGGAATAACGCGGCATCTCGCCGCGAGCGGTTTGCTCTTCCCGCTCCTGCTCGAGCTCTTCTTCCGTGCAGTAGCATTTGTAGGCGAGTCCGCGGCCGACCAGGTCCTGCCAGTATTTCTCGTAGATGTCGAGCCGTTCCGTCTGGCGATACGGGCCGTACCCGCCGCCGATATCGACGCTCTCGTCCCACGTGATGCCGAGCCATTTCAAATACGTCAGCTGGCTTTCCTCGCCGCCCGCGATGTTCCGCTTCACGTCGGTGTCTTCGATCCGAATAATGAATTTCCCGCCGAGATTGCGGGCGAATAAATAATTGAATAAGGCCGTCCGGGCATTCCCGATATGCAGATGCCCCGTCGGCGACGGCGCATAGCGCACCCTGATTTGATCGCTCATGACCTCTCGTTTCCTCCCATCATCGCTTTGTATTGCTGAATCATAGCATAACTTTCGCGAGGCAGACAACCGCTTGCGCGGCGATTCCTTCGCCCCGGCCGGCGAAACCGAGCTGCTCCGTCGTCGTCGCTTTGACGTTGACCTGGCCGCTCTCTTCCGCCTCGAGCGCGCCCGCGATGACGTCGGCCATTTGCGGGATGTACGGCGCCATCTTCGGCTTCTGCGCGATGATCGTCGCGTCGACGTTGCCGAGCTTGTAGCCCCGCTCCTTCGCGAGCCCCCACACGTGACGCAGCAGCTTCAGGCTGTCCGCGTCCTTGAACGCGGGATCCGTGTCCGGAAAATGCTTGCCGATGTCGCCGAGGCCGAGCGCGCCCAGCACCGCGTCGCTGATGGCGTGCAGCAGCACGTCGGCGTCGGAATGGCCGAGCAGCCCCCGTTCGTACGGAATCGTCACGCCTCCGATGATGCACGGGCGTCCCTCCGCCAGCTGATGCACGTCGAATCCTTGCCCCACTCGAATCATACGTCCGTCCCTCTCTCCCGCGAACGGCTTGCCAGCAGAAATTCCGCGTACGGCAAATCGTCCGGCGTCGTGATTTTGATGTTCGTGTAATCCCCTTCGGCGACCGACACCGGCACGCCGAGCCGCTCGACCGCCATCGCGTCGTCGGTGCCGACGAACCGGTCCTCCTCGGCCTTGCGCAGCCCCCGTTCCAGCAAAGAACGGCGAAAAGCCTGCGGCGTTTGTATCGCCCACAAGCTTCGCCGTTCGGGTGTCGCGGTGATGACGCCGTCTTCGTTCACTTGCTTGATCGTATCTTTCACGGGCACGGCCAGCACCGCGGCCTCCGTCGCCATCGCCTTCGCCATGCATCGCCGCACGGCCTCCGGCGCGACGAACGGCCGGACGCCGTCGTGCACCATGACCCAATTGACCTCGCCGCCCAGCGCCGTCAGCCCCCGCCGCACGGAATGCTGACGCTCGCCGCCGCCCTCCAGGACGGAGGAGATTTTATGCAAGCCGTACGCGTCGGCGAACGCCTCGCAGCGTTCGATATCCGGCCGTCCGACGACCAGCGCGATCTCCGCGATTTCGTCCATCGCCTGGAACGTCTCCAGCGTATGGACCAGGATGGGCTTGTCCCGCAGCAGCAGATACTGCTTGCTCTCGGGCGTCCCCATCCGGGTGCCACGGCCCGCCGCCACGACGACGACGCCCCATGTTGCCTTTGCTTCCGCCATGCCTCTACCGCCCCGCCGTAAACTTCGATGTCCCGGAGAACCGCCAGGCGCCCCGCCCGGACATCATTCGTATACCATCATACCGCGTTACAGCGCTTTTTCCAACAGCTTCGGCTTCGCGAAAATCATTCGGCCCGCGGACGTCTGCAGCACGCTCGTGACCAGCACTTCCATCGTCGTGCCGATATAGTCCCGGCCGCCCTCGACGACGATCATCGTGCCGTCGTCCAGATAAGCGACGCCTTGGCCGTGCTCCTTGCCGTCCTTGATGACCTGGACGACGATCTCTTCGCCGGGCAGCACGACCGGCTTCACGGCATTGGCGAGATCGTTGATGTTCAGCACGGACACGCCCTGCAGCTCGCACACCTTGTTCAGGTTGAAGTCGTTCGTGACGACTTTGCCGTGCAGCGCCTTGGCCAGCTTCACGAGCTTGCTGTCCACTTCGCCGTCTTCCATGTCGCCCTCATAGATGAGTACCTTGACGTCCAGCTCTTTCTGAATCTTGTTCAAAATGTCGAGCCCGCGGCGTCCGCGGTTGCGCTTGAGCAGATCCGACGAGTCGGCGATGTGCTGCAGCTCCTCCAGCACGAATTCCGGTATGACCAGCGTGCCTTCGATAAAACCCGTCTTGCAAATATCCGCGATCCGGCCGTCAATGATGACGCTCGTATCGAGAATCTTATGCTCCTCGTACGTGCTCTCTTCTTCAGCTTTCGACGGTTTCGAGGCGCGCTCCGCGAACGCCGCGAGGGTCTGCGCCAGCTCCTCGCGCTTGTTCAGGCCGATCCGCATCCCGGCGTAGCCGAGGAAGGCCGTCAGCGCCACCGGAATGAGCAGCCACGTGCCTTCGAGCCCGGAAAGCGCCGGGTACAGCAGCGCCGCGAGCGCCAGGCCGCCGAGCAGCCCCGCGCCGCCCGAGAACAGCTCGCCCGTCGGCATGGCGGACGCCTTGTCCGCGCCCTGCTCGATCCATTTGGCGAGCGGTCCCGCCATTATCGTCGCGAGCGCCAAGCCGCAGGCCGCGCCGATGCCCACGCTCATGTAATAGCTTCCCGAATGCTGCATAATGCCGTTCGCGGGCGCCGCCCAGCTTAGTCCGCCGTTCACGGAGCCGAATAGCTGCGCCCCCATGACGCCGCCAAACCATAGCCCGATTCCTTGAATCATTCGTTTCATCATATAAATCCACCTCCACTACCAATTATGTTCCAATTTCTGTCACGTTAATCGCGCGGAGGCGGGGAATGCATTAGAAATTATTAACTTGCCTTCCGGACGGGACAAAATGCGGAAATCCGTTTTGAAATGATCCCCCGAGAGGCTTATAATGGTACCAAAGCAACCCATTCCTGAAATGAGGTGGATACGATGAACGCACCAACGTTGGAGCAATTCCAGCAGCAAGTATCCGAACTGCTGCTGCGTCATCGAAGCTTGCTGGACGTTCTGTCCAAATACGGTCAATCCGGCGCTTCCGTGAATCGCGCCGTCGCCAAAGCCGTCACCGAATGCGGGTGCATCGAGCTCAATGCCCGCAAGCAGCCGTACGAAGACGATTTTAACCTGGAGAAGGCCAAACGCAAGCTGCACCACCACATCTCCGGCGAGCTTTGCGAGCACTGCAAAGAAGCTATCCAGAACGAACTGGGCCGCAACCTCTTTTATATGTCGGCCATGGCCAATCTGCTCGACATCAAGCTGGACGACGTCATCGAGCGCGAATCCGACAAGTGCAGCACGCTGGGCCTGTTTAATTTAACGTAGAGCGCAAACCCATCTGCCGGCCGAACCGTTCGCGCTCGGCCGGAAACGACGAAAGACCGCCTGGTTTCTCCCGAAGGAGAAGTCAGGCGGTCTTCTTTTGTTCGCGCGGGTTAGGCGCTGTGTTCCCCGTTGACCGCGGCTTCCTCTTGAAGCTGATTCTCGAGCCGGCGTTTCCGCTTTTTATTCGGGAGACGGCGATCAACGTTTTTTTTTAAGCCGTACAGCGCGTAGAGCACGAGCGGCACGAAAATGATTTTGGACAAGTGGTGCGGAAACAGAATGCCCAGGCCGACCGCGATCGCGACGATGATGGGGACGACCCAAATCGCGTTCTTCGGAATGCCCAGCTTCTTGAAATTCGGATAGCGGATCGTGCTGACCATCAGGAACGACAGCACGAGCGTGCTCGCCATCAGAACGGACAGCGCGATGTCTTTGTGGAACAAGGCCAACGTGGCCAGCACGCCGCCGGCCGCCGGAATCGGCAGTCCGATGAAGTAGCCCGGCATGCCGGACACGACGTTGAACCGGGCCAGACGGAGCGCTCCGCAAATCGGGAACAGCGCCGTGATGATCCAAGCCGGAGCCGGATTCAGTTCTTGGAAGGCCACGCTATACATAATGAACGCCGGAGCCACCCCGAAGGATATGACGTCCGAGAGAGAGTCCAATTCTTTACCGAATTCGCTTTGCGCGTTCAGCGCCCGCGCTACCCGCCCGTCGACGCCGTCCATCAGCATGGCGATGATGACCATCATCGCGGCCAATTCCGGCTTGGCGTTATCCGGAAAGACCAATATAACGGCAATAATGCCTAAAAACAAATTCGCCACCGTAAAAAGACTCGGTATCGACTTCGTGATCATTTGCTCCACCTCATCTTTACTATGCCCCAAAACCGACCGTCGCAGTAATGAAGGGCAATCTTGTGAAAAAAGCTTCGAAATCGAAGCTTCATCAACGGCAAGGCGTGAATTGTAAGTTGTACCCAGCTTCTGGCTGCATTCCCCCATTGTATGGGATTTAAATTTGTCTGTCAATGAACATCTGCTCTTGAATCCGCTTCAAGCCTTCCTTGATCGCCCGCGCGCGTACCTCTCCGATCCCGTCCACGGCGTCCAATTCTTCGATCGTGGCCATGAGCACGTGCGGCAGCGTCCCGAACTTTTCGACCAGGTTGCTGATGATGCCCGCCGGCAGGCGCGGGATGCGGCTGAGCAAGCGGTATCCGCGGGGCGCGACCATCTCCTCGGCAGACGCGTTGATGCCGCCGTAGCCCAAGGTTTTCAAGATTTGCGGCAGGTCGAGGAGCTCTTCCGACGTGAGCTTGCGGATATTCGTGCGAATGTCCTTCACGCGGTCTTCGTTGGGATCCTTGGCGTAATCCTTCAGCAGGAACCACGCCTCCTCTTCCACGCCGCCGACCAGTTCATCCATTTGCATGCTGATCAGCCGGCCTTCCGTGCCGAGCTCGTTCACGTAGCGCTTGATTTCCATTTTGACGCGGATGACCATCTCGACGCGCTTGATGACGTGCGCCACTTCCTGCAGCGTGACCATTTCCTCGAACTCCAGCGCCGACAGGTTCGTGAAGGATTGGCCGAGCACCGCTTTGTATTTCTCGAGCGTCTGAATCGCCTGGTTGGCTTTCGTCAGGATGACGCCCATTTCCTTCAAGGAGTACCGGAACTGACCCTGGTACAGCGTAATGACGTTTCGCCGCTGCGAGATGGACACGACCAGCTTGCCCGTCTGCTTGGCCACGCGCTCCGCCGTCCGGTGCCGGATCCCCGTCTCGCTGGACGAAATCGAGCTGTCCGGAATGAGCTGCGTGTTGGCGTACAAGATCCGCTTGCGGTCCTCGCTCAGAATGATGGCGCCGTCCATCTTGGCCAGCTCGTACAGATAGTTCGGGGAGAAGTCGCAGTTGATGGAAAATCCGCCGTCGACCACTTCCATCACTTCCGGACTGTAGCCGACCACGATGAGCGCCCCCGTCTTCGCCCGCAGGACATTGTCGAGCCCTTCGCGGAACGGCATGCCGGGCGCGACCATCTGGAGCAGCTGATTGACCATTTCGGCCTGGTTCGTCTCTTTCACATCGTTTCCCCCCTTTATCCGAATGCCGCGGACAGCGCTTCTGCAACCGTCTCGACGCCGATGATTTCGATCCCTTTGGGCGGAGTCCACCCCTTCAAGCTCTTCTTCGGCATGATCACGCGTTTGAAGCCGAGCTTCTGTGCTTCTTTCACCCGCTGCTCCGCGCGCGAAACCGCGCGCACTTCGCCCGTCAGCCCGATTTCGCCGAAAAACACGTCGAACGGCCTCGTCGGCGCGTCCCGGAAACTCGATGCGATGCTGACCGCCGCGGCCAGGTCGACCGCCGGCTCATCCAGCCGGATGCCGCCGGCGACATTCAAATACGCGTCCTGCGTCTGGAGGAACATGCCCATCCGCTTCTCCAGCACCGCGACGATCAAGGTCATGCGGTTGTGGTCAATGCCTGTCGCCATCCGTCGCGGCGAGGGGAAATTCGTCGTCGCCACGAGCGCCTGCATCTCGACGAGAACCGGCCGCGTGCCCTCCATGCTCGCCACGACGGTCGAGCCCGAGACGCCCATCGGCCGCTCGGACAGGAACAGCTCGGACGGATTGTTGACTTCCCGCAGCCCCTCCTCGACCATTTCGAAGATGCCGATCTCGTTCGTGGACCCGAACCGGTTCTTCACCGCCCGGAGCAGCCGGTATGTATGATGCCGCTCGCCTTCGAAATAAAGCACGCAGTCCACCATGTGCTCGAGCATCCGCGGACCGGCGATGGCGCCTTCCTTCGTGACGTGGCCGACGAGCACCGTCGCGATGCCTTTGATCTTCGCCACCCGCATGAAATGCGCCGTGCACTCCCTTACCTGCGAGACGCTCCCCGGCGCGGACTGTACCTGCGGATCGTACACGGTTTGGATAGAGTCGATGACGAGAAAATCCGGATTCACCGACTCGATCGCGCCGTTAATCTGCTCCATGTTCGTTTCGCAGAGCACGTACAGCGTATCCGACAGCGCGCCGAGGCGGTCGGCTCGAAGCCGCGTCTGGCGGACGGACTCCTCGCCGGAGATGTACAGTACCTTCAGCTTCTTGGAAGCCAGCGCATGCGACGTTTGCAGCAGCAGCGTCGATTTCCCGATCCCGGGATCCCCGCCCACGAGAATGAGCGAGCCCGGCACGACACCGCCGCCGAGTACGCGGTTGAGCTCTTGGTTGGACGTCTCGATGCGCTTCTCTTGACCACTTTCTATATGTATGATAGGTCGCGGCTTTTCTTTCGTCTGAATGAGCGTCGAGCCCATTCCTTGCGTCTTGACCACCGTTTCCTTCTCTTCGACCATCGTGTTCCACTGCCCGCAGCCGGGGCATTTGCCCATCCATTTGGGCGATTCGTTGCCGCATTCGGTGCATGCGAACTTGGTTTTAAGTTTTGCCATGAGCGGCTCCTTATGCAAAAGACGTATCATTAAAAGTTTACCATTTCTAACGGTGCGATTAAACCTAAAATTACGCTAAAAAATACCCCTCGCCCCCGCCGGGGCGGGAAGCAAGGGGTATTCGCCGAACGTTTTATTTCGTAGCCGGTTCTTCCGTAGCGGGCGCGCTGTCGGCATGCGTGACCGTCAACTCGCCGTCTTTCTCGTCGATGATGAGCGTATGGCCCTTGGTGATCTTGCCGAGCAGCAGATCCTCGGACAGCCGATCCTCGATATGCTTCTGAATCGCTCTGCGCAGCGGACGCGCGCCGTACTGCGGATCGAAGCCTTCTTTCGCCAGGAACGCCTTCGCGGCGTCCGTGAGCGTGAAATCGACTTCTTGTTCGCGCAGCCGTTTGCGCAGCTCCTCGGACATGAGCGTCACGATTTGCGCGATATGCTCTTGCTCCAGCGAGTGGAACACGATCGTCTCGTCGATCCGGTTCAGGAACTCCGGACGGAAGCTTTTCTTCAGCTCCGCCAGCACCTTCTCCTTCATGATGTTGAAGTCGCGGCCCGCATCCTGGGCAGCCGTGAAGCCGAGCGAGGAATTGCGCTTGATTTGATCCGCGCCGACGTTCGACGTCATGATGATCAGCGTGTTGCGGAAGTCGACGACGCGGCCCTTGGAATCCGTCAGGCGGCCGTCTTCCAGCACTTGCAGCAGGATGTTGAACACTTCCGGATGGGCTTTCTCGATTTCGTCGAGCAGCACGACCGAGTACGGTTTGCGGCGGACTTTCTCCGTCAGCTGGCCGCCCTCTTCGTAGCCCACGTAGCCCGGAGGCGCCCCGACCAGCCGGGACGTGGAGTGCTTCTCCATATACTCCGACATGTCGATGCGGATGACCGCGTTCTCGTCGCCGAACATCGCTTCCGCAAGCGCGCGGGCGAGCTCGGTTTTGCCGACCCCGGTCGGGCCGAGGAAGATGAACGAGCCCATCGGGCGCTTCGGATCCTTCAAGCCGGCGCGGGCTCTGCGGATGGCGCGGGATACCGCTTTGACCGCTTCGCTTTGGCCGATGACGCGGTCATGCAGAATGTCTTCCATCTTCAGCAGACGCTGCGTCTCTTCTTCAGCCAGCTTCGATACCGGGATGCCGGTCCAGCTCGCCACCACTTGCGCGATGTCTTCCGGCGTCACTTCGGAATCCGTGCGGCCCTGCTTTTCTTTCCATTGGTTCTTCGTGACGTCGAGCTCCTCGCGGATCTTCTGTTCCGTGTCGCGGAGCGCGGCCGCTTTCTCGAACTCTTGGCTTTGAACGGCGGAGTCCTTTTCCTTGCGGATGTCTTCCAGACGGTTCTCCAGCTGTTTGAGATTAGGCGGTACCGTGTACGATTTCAATCTTACTTTGGAGCTCGCCTCGTCGATCAAGTCGATCGCTTTGTCCGGGAGGAAGCGGTCCGTGATATAACGGTCCGACAATTTCACGGCTTGCTCGATGGCTTCATCCGTGATTTTGACCCGGTGATGCGCTTCGTAGCGGTCGCGAAGGCCGTGCAGGATTTGAATCGCTTCTTCCGGCGACGGCTGATCGACCGTAATCGGTTGGAACCGGCGTTCCAAAGCGGCGTCCTTCTCGATGTATTTTCGATATTCGTCCAGCGTCGTCGCCCCGATGCACTGCAGCTCGCCGCGGGCAAGCGCCGGCTTCAGGATGTTGGAGGCATCGATCGCGCCTTCCGCGCCCCCTGCGCCGATCAGCGTATGCAGCTCGTCGATGAAGAGCACGATATTGCCGGCTTGACGAATTTCGTCCATGATTTTTTTCAAACGGTCCTCGAACTCGCCGCGATACTTCGTGCCGGCCACGACGGAGCCCATATCGAGCGTCATGACGCGCTTGTCGCGAAGCGTCTCGGGAATTTCGCCGGCGATGATCTTCTGAGCCAGACCTTCGGCGATGGCCGTTTTACCGACGCCGGGTTCCCCGATCAAAACTGGATTGTTTTTCGTTCTGCGGCTGAGCACCTGAATAACGCGCTCGATTTCTTTGCTCCGGCCGATAACCGGATCCAAATTGCCGTCTTTGGCATAGGCCGTCAGATCGCGCGCGAGTCCATCCAACGTCGGCGTGCTGACATTGGACGGCGCCCCGTGATTGCTGGACACCGCTTCGCTGCTGCCGAGCAGCTGCAGTACTTGCTGGCGAGCCTTGTTCAGGCTAATGCCGAGATTATTGAGGACGCGGGCAGCGACGCCCTCGCCTTCGCGAATCAGGCCGAGCAAAATATGCTCCGTCCCGACGTACGTATGACCCAACTTGCGCGCTTCGTCCATCGACAGCTCGATGACCTTTTTCGCGCGTGGCGTATACGCGATATTGGTAGGCTGCTCTTGGCCGCGGCCGATAAGCGTTTCGACTTCGTCCTGAATCTTCTCCAGACTCAATCCGAGCCCGATCAGCGCCTTGGCGGCGATGCCTTCGCCTTCCCGGTTCAGGCCGAGCAAGATATGCTCCGTCCCGATATTGTTATGGCCGAGACGAACCGCTTCTTCCTGCGCCAATGCGAGCACCTTCTGCGCGCGTTCGGTAAATCTTCCAAACATCATGTTCACACACCCCCATGATCGGATTGACAAGAATTCAACTGCTTGCGTATAAGTTCCGCACGCCGGACGTCCCGCAGCTCAGGCGACATCTTCTCATGAAACACCTGCTGCAGAAAACCCGGTTGCGTTAATACCATCATTTCGTTCATCGCTTGCGGCGTAACGTCCGGAATCAAACCCAAGTCGATGCCGAGCCGCACGTCCGACAGCCGCTGCGACGCTTCCTTGGAATCCATGACCATCGCATGGGACAGGATGCCGTACGAACGTCTTACGCGATCCTCGATCCGGATGCGGGATTCCTGCAGCAGACGCTGCCGCGCCGCCCGTTCGTGCTCGATGATTTGACGGACGACGTTGTGCAAGTTCTCGATGATTTCCCCCTCGGACTGGCCGAGCGTAATTTGGTTCGAAATCTGAAACAGGTTGCCCGTCGCTTCGCTGCCTTCGCCGTAAATCCCCCGGACCGCCAGCCCCACTTGCGTGATCGCCGACAGGATGCGGTTGATTTGCTGCGTCAGCACCAGCCCCGGCAGATGCATCATCACCGAAGAGCGGATGCCCGTTCCGACGTTGGTCGGACAGCTCGTTAAGTACCCCCTGCGTTCGTCGAACGCGTAATCGGTTGCTTCTTCAAAAATATCGTCAATGCGGCTGGCCAGTCCCCAAGCTTCCTTGACTTGGAATCCCGGGTACAAACACTGGATCCGCAAATGATCCTCTTCGTTCACCATGATGCTGACGGCTTCGTTCTCGCTGAGCATCACCGCGCCGCTGCGCGACTCGTTGGCCAAGTTCGGGCTGATCAAATGCTTCTCGACGAGCACCCTTCGCTCTAGCTCGCTGAGCTGCGAAAGCTCGATCGTCTCGAAACCGCCGATTTCCCGAAGTTTGCCGTTCTTAGCCACGGCGGTGAGCTTCTCCATCACGTCCTGCGCCTGCTGCTTGGTAGCCAGCATCGGGAACGGATGTCCCGACAAGTTGCGGGCGATGCGAATTCGGCTGCTGATGACGACGTCCGAGTCGGGACCGTTGCCCCTCATCCAGTCGCTCAGCGCTTCATCGACATAAGACCGCTTCGACACTTCGAATCACCTTCCTACCCGTGCCTTTCCTCTGCGTCGGCCGAATCGCGTTCCAGCTCGCGAATCCGGTCCCGGACTTTGGCCGCGTTTTCGAAATCCTCCTGCTCGATCCGCGTCTGCAAATCGCGTCGGAGTTCTTCGATCTCGCGCTTCACCTGGATTTTCACGCCGGCCCGCTTTGGAATTTTGCCGACATGCGTCGTATTGCCATGCACCCTTTTCAAGATCGGGTCCAGCTTGCTGCCGAATTGAGCGTAGCAGTTGCTGCAGCCGAACCGGCCCATTTTACTGAATTGCGTATACGTTAATCCGCAGTTGTCGCAGCGGAGCTGTTGGGCCTGCTTAGCGCCGATGCCGTTCACGCCGCCACCGCTCTGCTCGAAGTCGAGCAGGCCGGACAACAAGCTGTGGATGGAGAATCCGTTGGCGGTGCCGGGAATTCCTTCGCCCCGTTCACGCGCGCAAGATTCGCAAATATGGAACTCCGTCTTCTCCCCGTTCACGATTTTCGTAAAATGAAGCGTAGCCGGCTTCTTCTCGCATTCCTGACAAAGCATTCCGCACTATCCCTCCTCTTGCAAGGCTGCGCAGCCTACTTCATGAGCAGCGTGACCAGCATCGCCCGGAGCAGCCGGGCCCGGATTTCGTCGCGCAGCGGGAGCTTCACGGCCAAGGAGTCGCGCGACATCGCCGCCCGAAGCAAGTTCGCTTCCCTGCGGGTGATGTGCTTGCCTTCCTCTAGCTGATAAATAACCCCTTCCGCCGTATCCTGGTCCACTTGCTCGCCGATCGTTTGCACGAGGTGTTCCTGGAGGGCGGACAGCGTAGGCAGCTCCACGCGTTGGATGCGGATGTAACCGCCGCCGCCGCGCTTGCTTTCGACGAAATAGCCTTTCTCCAGCGTGAAACGGGTGCTGATCACGTAATTGATCTGGGACGGCACGCAGGAGAAGCGGTCCGCCAAGTCATTGCGCTGCAGTTCAACCGCACCGCCGGGGCTTTCCTTTAGCATATGCTTCAGGTACTGCTCGATGAGATCGGAAATGTTGCGCATTTCGCCAACCTCCCTAAATTGCCCAAAACCCTTCGGTCAAGAAATCATAATTCTCGAAGTATTTAGTCAAATTGACTTTGACTTTCTTTGACCTTAATTTTATTATACGCAATTTTCCCAAAAGGTCAAGCGGGTTCCTGCAATCGAATGATTGCCCTGACCTTACTAGCTTTGGGCGGATTCAGTTCATTTATACGCGGAGAGGAGGCATATCCACAACATTCCGAACCGTTTCTGACTTACAGCCACAATATGATTACCCGCATAGAAAAGATTGTTAAACAACAAAAAACCGACTGCTTTATGCAGTCGGTTCATCGTGCTTGGCAACGTCCTACTCTCCCAGGACCCTGCGGTCCAAGTACCATCGGCGCTGGAGGGCTTAACGGTCGTGTTCGGGATGGG
>NZ_JAGGDJ010000034.1 GCF_017652985.1 Paenibacillus artemisiicola | reverse complement strand
TTCAAGAGCCCGTTTTCCCGCGGGAAGCCGACGGTCAGGTCGTTTACTTCAAGAATCGTTTTCGCCACCGCTCCAACCTCCTTGGGGAAAGCATCGCCCGCTGCCGCGGATCCAGCACGTCGCGCAGCCCGTCGCCGATAAAGTTGACCGCCAGCACGACGATCAGGATGCAGAAGCCCGGGTACACCGCCTGCATCGGGTCGATCAGCATGTACTGCTGCGAGTTCGAGAGCATCTGCCCCCAGCTCGTCTGCGGAATTTGGATCCCGAGTCCGAGATAGGACAGCGCCGACTCGGTCAGGATCGCGCCGCCGACCATGAGCGTCGCGTTGACGATGATCGGCGCGGACGCGTTGCGGAGCAAATGCCGGAAGATGATGCCCCAGTCCGACACGCCGATCGCCTTGGCCGCTTCGACGTACTGCATCTCCCGCAGCTGCAGGAACGTGCCGCGGACGAGCCGCGCCACGCCCATCCAGCTCGTCAGCGACAGCACGAGAATCATGTAGTAGAACTTATTGCCGAAGATCGCCAGCACCAGAATGTTCAGGAACAGCAGCGGAATGGAGTTCATCACGTCCACGAGCCGCATGAAGCACGTATCGACGAAGCCGCCGAAGAAGCCCGAGACCGCGCCGATCAAGGTCCCGATCAGCACCGCCGCGAACGCGACGGCGAAGCCGACGAGCAGCGACACTTGGCTGCTGTAGACGAGACGCGAGAAGATATCGCGCCCGAGGTCGTCCGTGCCGAGCACATGATGGTCCGTGCCCGCGGGCAGGTTCGGGACCATCATATCGATCTTCGACGGGCTGAACGGCGCGATGAGCGGCGCCGCGAAGGCGACGAGCAGGAAGAAAACCATGACGATCAATCCGATCAAGGCGAACCGGTTCGCCGAGAACTTCTTCCAGCCGGTGCGCCATGCGCTCGCCGGGCGGCCCTGTTTGACGACGGCCGGGGATTCGTTCAACGTTACGCTTGCTTCGCTCATGCCGAGCCTCCTTTCCGGTCCAGCCGGACGCGCGGATCGACCAGCGCGTATAGGATGTCCGCGAACAAATTGCCGATGATGACGAACACCGCGGTAATCAGCGTGATCGCCATCAGCACGGAATATTCCCGGGCGACGGCCATCTGCACGAACAGCCGGCCCATCCCGGGCCAGTTGAACACGCTCTCCGTCAGCGCCGCCCCCGCGACCAGAATCGGCAGATCGAGGCCGAGCAGCGTCACGATCGGAATGAGCGCGTTGCGCAGCCCGTGCCGGAAGATGACTTTCCGCTCCGGCAGCCCTTTCGCCCGCGCCGTCCGAATATAATCCCGATCGAGCACTTCCAGCATGCTGGCGCGCGCGTACTTGGAATACCCCGCGAGGAAGCCCAGCGTCAGCACGCTGACCGGCAGCACGAGATGCAGCAGCAGGTTGGGCAGATTGCCCTCCTTGCCCATCGTGTACATATCGGACAGCGGCAGGAGATCCCACTTGAGCGAGAACAGCTCCTGCAGGATGATCCCGAACCAAAAGGTCGGCATCGCGAACCCGATGTAAGCGATGAACGATGCCGTCTGGTCGGACAAGCTGTATTCCACCGTGCTGTTGTAGATCCCCCACGGGATGGCGATCAAGAGCGACAGCACCCAAGCCGTGCCCATCAGAATCATCGTATGGCCGATCGTCGGCCAGACGATCTTGCCCACGGGAAGATGGTTCTTGAACGTAAAGCCGAGGTCGCCCTTCAGCAGATTGCCCAGCCAGCTGACGAACTGCATCGGCAGCGGACGGTCGAGTCCGAGATTATGCGCTTGAATCGCCGCCGCTTCCGTGGACAGCCCCGGCGACAAGTAGATCGTCTTCGGTCCGCCGGGTGCCGCGTGGATCAGCAGAAAACTCAGAATCGCGATGAGCAGCAGTACGAGCAGCGACTGCAACACGCGCCGTACGAAATAATCCGTCACGTCATTCCCCCCTTATCAAGGAAGAAGAGAAGGACCGAATGGGCCTTCCCTTCCCCTCATTATCCTTAGGCTGTCGTCTCCAGTTGTAGAAGCTTGGCGTCCCGCGTTATTTCGCGGTCCACCAGTTAATGACGTGATAGAAGTATCCGTAAGCATTCGTAGGTACCGGCTTGTCGGCGTCGGCGAATTTGACCTTGTTCTTGTCGAACGCTTCCGGCGCGCCGTATTGGTAGAGGAAGACGTACGGCAGGTCGGTCGAGATTTCTTTGGCGGCTTCGGCGTAAGCCGCTTTGCGCGCGTTCTGGTCGACGGTGGAGTAGCCCTTCACCCACAGCTCGTCGAGCTTCGCGTTCTTGTACCAGCCGGCGTTTTGGCCCGGCGGGAAGTACTTGGAGGAGAAGGTGCTCTCGCCGTCCGGATCCGGACTGTTGAGCACCCAGCCAAGGAGCACGGCTTCGAATTTGCCCGGCGTGACGTTCTGGTCGATCCAGGCCGAGAATTCGATCGCCTTCGGCACGACTTCGATGCCGACGTCCTTCAGGTTCTGCTGCACGACGGCGGCGACTTGCTCGCGGCGCGCGTTGCCGGCGTTGTACTGCAGCTCGAACGAGAAGCGGTGGCCGTCCTTCTCGAGGATGCCGTCCTTGCCCGGCTTCCAGCCGTCTTCCGCCAGCATCGTTTTCGCTTTCTCCGTGTCGTAAGCGTAGTTGACCGCGGCGTTCGCGTCATACGCCCACGAGGTCGGCAGGAACGGCGCGTTCAGCAGTTGGCCCGTGCCCTTCAGGATATTGTCGACCATGCCTTGGCGGTTAACCGCCGTCGCGATCGCCTGGCGGGTCTTCTGGCTTTGGAACAGGACGTATTTGTCCGGGAAGTTGTCCGCTTTGAAGTTGAACTGAATGAATTCGTACGACGGGCCCGGCTCCGATACGACGTTGAGGTTGTCCTTCGCTTTGACCGTGTCCAGAATCGTCAGCGGCACGGACGAGACGAGATCGACGTCGCCCTTCAGTAAAGCCTGCGTCTGCGTGTTTTGGTCGGCGTAAATTTTCAGCGTGATCGTTTTAATATGCGGTTTCACGCTGCCCCAATAGTTCGGATCGGCTTCCACCGCGGTGTATTGGCCTGGCTCCCATTTCGTCCATTTCCAAGGACCGTTCGTGATCGTCTTGGCCGGATCGGTGCCGTAAGGATTCTTCTCCAGCTCCGCAGGCGGCACGTCCTTCAGGATATGATAAGGCACGATCGAAGAATTCAAGGCGTACAAGAAAGGCGCGTAAACTTGCTTCAATTTGATTTCGACCGTGTGATCGTCGATTTTCGTAACCGTGTCGACTTTGTCGAAGGTACTGATGCCGGGAGCGCCCGCATCGGGGTTCTTGATCGTATCGAACGTGAATTTCACGTCGTCGGCCGTCACCGGCTGACCGTCGCTCCACTTCGCTTCCGGCTTCAGCTTGACCGTGTAGGTCAGGCCGTCCGCGCTGATGGTCGGGAGTTCGGACGCGAGCGACCAAGGCTCGACGGCCAAATTATTGGTGCGGTCGACGTCGTACAAATTCGCGTTGAGGAAGGTGGCAAGGTCGCCGGAAGCGGTATCCGCGCTGTAAATCGGATTGACGGAATTAATATCCGAGAACGTGCCGACCGTCAGCGTGCCGCCGTCCACCGGCGTGTCCGCCGAAGGCGTCGTCGCCGCGTTCGTGCCCGAGTTCGTATTCGCGGACGTCCCGTCCGCCGGCTTGTTCGCGTTCTGCGAATTGTTCGCCGTATTCGTTTCGTCCGAACCGGAATTCGCATTGTTGCTGCAGCCCGCAGCCATCGAACCCGCCAATGCCATGATGGATAGTAAGACCGTTAATCGTTTCCTTTTGCTCATCTTCACACTTCCCCGTCGTTAATTTTTCCGTTCTTCTCTCCAAGCTCCCCTGTCGAAAGTACCATTCATTTTATGTCATGTTTTCTAACAGGACACTTACATTTTAAATCCGAAACTAGTATTTTGTAAATAGATTTCATTAAATAATTAACTTTAGCAGGGTAGAGCGTTGAATAAATGAAGAATTATTAACATATAGTTAACTTTTATATGACATCGAAAGTCCCCCGAACCGAATGAGGTCCGGGGTTGACTCTGCCATTTCAATCGATTTCGAACTGATTGCCGATGACTTTAAGCGCGTCGAACGACAAGTAATTGCCGGACGAACTCGGATTTTTCTCGCCCGTGTTGACGATTTTGATCGTATGGGGCTTATCGTCGAGATCCGTCAATTCGAACAAGCGCGATTGGAATCGGGTGGACGAGCTGTACAGATCGACGTGATTCGGCGTCGCCAGCTTCCCGTCGATATAAATGTCCGCTTTGCCGCGATCCGGCCCCTTGGTCCCCATGACGATGATATGGCCGCCGCGGAAAGCCGCCTCGACCGTGCTTCCCGTCTGGTTCGAATACTTGGCGCTTTTGCCGCTGTTGCGCGGAGACAGGTTCGTCTGCCAAAGACCCGCGAACTTGACGGCCGCGTTCGTGTCTTCAATGGACGTCGTCGTCGAATCGGCCGCTTCTTCCTTCGTCGCCTTGGTCACGACGAGGGCATCGACGACGATTGGCAATTGCCCGATAGCGATGAAGTCCGTAACGTTGATGATGCGAATGGTATGCTTCCCGTTCGGCAGCTCGCCCGTGTCGAAGACCGGCACCTGGTAGGTATCCTTTTGGTCTTTGTCCCCGTTCAAATCGATGACGACCTCCGACTCGGGGCGCTCGTCGACGGTTACGGCGATCTTCGGATAGACGCCGTTCAATCGGTTGGCTAGCAGCACTCCCCGCGTGCCGGTAAAGGTAAGCACGGCTTCGTCGCCCGTCTCGTACGTTGCCATGGCATGCCCGTTCGAGTACATAACGTACGACTGCTTCTTCCAGCCGCCCTTGAACGCGAAATTCACGTCGTTCTCTTCCAGGCGCACCGTGTAGGCTTCGGACGGGTTTGCCACGCGAAGCGAGTCCACGTTTATGGCCGAACCGGCCGAGGCCGCTTCCTGATTGCCGGTCCACTTGATGGTCAGCGTGTGCGATCCCTTCGGCACCGACCGCTTCAGGATCGTCTGGCGCAGTTGTTTCCATTTGTTGTACAAGGACGGAGACGCCACCTTGACGCCGTCGATGTACACGTCCGCGATCCCTTGGTCCGGTCCTTTCATGCCGATCCACGTGATCTCGCCGCCGCCGAACGGAAAGCTCACGCTGCCTTCGGCGTTCGCGCGCTTGAGCGTTCCGCCGGAATAGCCCGCGTCGGAAGCCGGCGTCCACGCGCCGTCGAACGCGATGGCCGGATCGTTATCCTCGTACACGCCCTCTCCGTTAACGGCCGCATCGTCGCGGGACGTCCGCAGCTCGTACGTCCCCTTCCCGGCGAACGCGTGCACGTCGACGTAGTAGTAACCGGTCGCCGGAGCCCGATAGACGATGGATTCCGACGAGCTGCCTTCCGTCTCCGAATGCGCCGCCATCCCGGAGCTGGACTGGATCGTTTCCGCGCTAGGATCGTAAACGTACAGGTCGAAATCCGCATCCCCGCTTCCCGTCAGCGACAGCGACAGCGTATCGCCGGCCAGCAGGCGGACGAAGTAAACGTCGTCCGGATTCGCCGCGACGTCCAATGTCCCGCCCGCGCCGCTTCCCGCAAGCGGTTTGCCCGGCAGCTCGTCGTCGGTCAGCGCGCCGAACGCGTCCAGCATTTTGCCGTTCGCGGTCTTGCCTTGCAGCGAAGCGAGCGGCTTGCCGCTAAGCCGAAGGCGCGCCTTGAGCGCTTCGGCATCCTGCGACGGGTCTTGGCCGAGCAGCAGCGCGGCAACGCCCGCGGCGTACGGAGCGGACATCGACGTCCCCGTGCTCTTGTCGTAATCGTCCACCGGGATTTCCAGATTGACGCGCGCGACGGCCGGGTCGTTCGTTTCGACGTCGCTGAATATCCCCTGATCCGTCAGGCTGTACTGCGCCCCTTCGTAAACCGTGCCCGCGACGCCCGACGCGAAGCCCCAGCTCTCGTTGCCGGAATCTTCGAAACGAACGAAGTCCAGATGGAGCGTGTCGCGCATGAACGGCGTATCGGCCAATCGGAACAGCGTTCCCGGTCCCGTCAGGAGCAAGCGTCCGCCGCCGTTCAAATATGAAGTGACGTTGCCGACGTCGGCCGGGTTCAGCGATTCGTTGCCGAAGCCCGTGAACCAGATGACCGCATCGTAGCCGCTCAGCTTCTCGAGCGGCGGGCCGGCGGCCCCGGCAGGCACCGTCTCCACGTCGTACGCGTAGCCGGCTTTATCCAGCAGATCGGCGTACACGGGAAGCGCGTCCGGATTGCCGACGTCGTGCATGTCGTCCTGCACGAGCAGGACGGACGGCTTCTTGCCGCCGTCGTCGCTCAAGAAGCGCATCGCGCCATCGAAAGCCGCGCGCCGCTGCTCGCTTACCGGCATCGCTTCGAAGCCGAAGACGTTATACACCGCTTTGAAAACGCTGTTGTCGATCTGCGCACCGAGCCCGATGTTCCGCGACGGCGCCGTGCTGAGCACCGCGATGCCCGGAGCCGCCAAGTCGACGGTTCCCGGCCCGTAATTGCTGAAATACGAGAATAGGCCGTCAGGGCCGACCGACCCGACCGTCACGATGTTCGGACTTCCGTACGAAGCCGGGTAGACCGGGGACTCGTCCAGATTTTTCGGCGGCTTCAAGGAGAAGTCTTCCTTCGGCTCGTTCCCGGCCGCGACGGCGAAGAGCATCGGCGAAGCCGCGATCGCGTCCTCGAGCGCCTTGCTGTACGTATCCGTCGTCCAGCTCAGGTTCGCGATGCGCGCGCCGGCGCGATCGGCGTATTGGATCGCCCGAATGACGTCCGACGCGTAGCCGGTTCCGTCCGGCCCGAGCACCTTCAGGGGCAGGATCTTCGCGTTCGGCGCGACGCCGGCAATGCCGGTCCCGTTATTCGCCTCGGCCGCGATGACCCCCGCGACCGCGGTACCATGATAATCGCCTTGGCCGGCGTCGTACACCGTGCCGTCGTTGTTATAGAAGTCCCAGCCGTTCACGTCGTCCGCGAACCCGTCGCCGTCGTCGTCGATGCCGTTGCCGGGCACTTCGCCCGCGTTCCGCCACATATTTGCCTGCAGGTCCGGATGGGCAACGTCCACGCCCGTGTCGAGAACCGCGACGACGACGTCTCCGCCGCCTTGGCCGATCTCCCAGGCGTTCACGGCGTTAATATCGAAGCCGGGGAGGCCCTTGATCGGTCCGTCGATGATTTGCCCGACGTTGCGCAGCCCCCATTGGTCGGGAAATAACGGATCGTTCGGCATGGAAGCCATATGAACTTTGACGTCCGGTTCGGCGTACAGGACGTTCGGATCGTTTTGGAGCTCGGCCAGCACGCCGCTCGCATCGGCGGACGCCGTCTCCAGCACCGCCAGATCCGTGCCCGGCAGCTCCCAGGCATCCGCGACAGCCGCGGACTCGGCGCGATATGCCGCGCCGCCCGCGCCCGGCTTGTATTTCACGATGATTCGGCTGGCCTCCGGACGCGCCTCCGCGTCCGACCGCTTCGCGAGACTCGCGAGGAACTTGTCTTGCCCGTTCGGCGAAAGCGACAACGGCGGCGATTGTTCGCCCGCCGCCAGGACATCCGCGCTTTCGGACGGGGCCGAAGGCCATTGGCTTTTGCGCGCGTTATTCGCGATCGTTTGCGCGACCGGTTCCCGTTCGCCTGCCGATCCCGCGTCGGCCGCGAAAGCCGGCACCGTCAGGCCGAACGCCGTCGACAACGAAAGCGCCGCGACGAGCGCTTGCTTGCGTACTTGTCTTTTCAAGGTATTGGCTCCTTCTGTCACAGATAATCGGCTGCCTCGCAACCATGAGGAGCACGGCGGCGGAAGCCGGCGCGCGGCTCCCCTCCGTTCTCCGTCCTCTTGAACGCATGCAACCGGCTTATTGAATCAGACCGGCGGCTTGAAGCAAACCGCGAAGCACCTTCGCCACGGCTTCGCGGCTCGTTGCGCCGCGCGGATCGAACGCGGTGCCGCCCTTCGTTTCGTACCCCTCCATCAAGCCGAGTTCGCTCACCGTCTGTACGCTGGATTGCGCGTACGCGCTGATCTGCGCCGCGTCCGCGTAAGGCTTATGCGTGCCGGACGGCTTCGTCAGCCGGAGCAATTCGGCCGCTCTGGCCAGCATGACCGTGAGATCCTGACGGCTGATCCGGGCATTCGGACGGAATTGGCCGTCCGCGCCTTCGACGAGGCCTGCCGCGTACGCGGCCGCAACGTCCTGCGCGAACCAGTCCTTCGGCGTGACGTCGCCGAACGGAGCCGGCTCCGACGTCTTCCGCAAACCGAGCCCGCGGACGAGCATCGACGCGAATTGCGCGCGCGTGACGTTCGCCTTCGGCTCGAACTTGCTTGCCGTCGTGCCGTTCAGCAGGAACCTGTCGGCCAACGTTTGGATATCGTCTTTCGCCCAGGACGTGCCGATATCGGTAAACGCGACGCGGCGCTTGGCCGCCACGTAGGTCGACAAGCCCGGCCGGTCGATCGTGACGATCGTCGAGCCGGCAGCCGTTTTGAACGTCGCGGCTACCGGGCTCACGTTGCCGTCTTCTTCATACAGGACGCCGGCCGTCGCCGTATCCGCGGACTGCGCGATCGCGAAGGAACGCTTGAACGACTGTTCCGGTTTGAAGGCAGCCGGCACCGTCTTGCCGTTCAGCACGAATTCCGCCTCGAACGCGTAAGCATCGCCCAGGAGCTCGGCTTCCGGATACGCGGCTCGGAACGTCGCCTTGGCCGTCGCGTTCTTCGCGACGCGCACGTTCAAGCCCGCCCCCTCCGATGCGCCCGCGAGCGCCGACAGCGGGAAGGCGACGGACGACGATTCGTTCCACGTGAAGACGATGGAACTGTTCGCCGGCGCCTTGCGCAGCAAGTCGACTTGCGCAGGCGTCAGCTGCAGCTGCGCTTCCGCCGCGTTCTTGTCCGCGGCGGCCAGCGTAATGGCCGCCGGGGCTTGCTTCGCGGCCGCGATGGCCCGCTGCAGCGCTTCGTCCGTCACGGTCGCGATCAAACGGTCGCCTTGAAGCGCGGTGGACGTCTCGGCGGCGATGGCCGTTTGGCCTTGCTCGACGACCGTCGGCACGATGGCGCTTGCCGGCGGCGTCTCGCCCCCGTTGCCTCCGCCGGGCAGACCGCCAGGACCGCCCGTGCCCGGATTGCCGTTACCCGGATTTCCGTTACCCGGGTTGCCGTTACCCGGGTTGCCGTTCCCCGGATCGCCGTTCCCCGGATCGCCGTCTCCCGGATCCCCGTCGCCAGGCGTCCCGATATTCGTCTTGCTGAATTTCACGGTCGTGTACGCGACTTGCATGTGATCGTAATCGGCTTGGCCCGTGTTCTTATCGATGTGCTGCGCGAAAAGTTCGAGCTCGTAGAGCCCGTCCAGCTGACCGAGAATATAATTCCCCTCGTCGTCCAGCTGCGGATCGTCGATGTCGATGCAGCTGCCGTCGATCTGTTCGAACTTGATCGGTCCGGTCGGAATCGTCGCCAGCTCTTCGTCGTACATGCTGGACACGAGACATACCGCGCCGTTCGGATCAAGCGGCATGGCGACCAGCAAAATTTGCTGAATGTCCTTGGCGTTCAGCTTTGCCGTCACGTCGATCGGGTGATCGGGAGCGGCGATCGCGTCCGATGCTTTCATGTCCGTCACGCCCCACTCCGTCGGATCGGAGTCCTCGCCGACGTGAAGGACGAACGGCAGGTGCAGCGTCGGCAAGCCTTCGCTTTCCAGCACCACTTCCCCTTCGTAAACGCCGTCCGCCGCGTCCGCTTGCGCATCCGCCGTCAGCGTGAAGTCCGCATCGCCGCCGGGCGCGACCGTCAGCGTGCCGTCGTCGCTTAGTCCTTCCAAGGTCATGCCGATCTTGGAGACGTCCGGCGTCGGTACGGCGCGGAGCGGATCGGGATCCGACGTGACCTGCGGGTGCATCTCCACGCTCGCTTTATAGGTCAGCGCTTCGTTCGACTTGTTTTCCAGCTCCAGCGGCTTCGATACCGCCTGCGAGCCGGCGTCGATCAGGCCGAAGCTGACGCTGCCCGCTTCGCTCGCCATCTGCGTCGCGTTCATGTAGCTGTCGTAAATCGTAATGGGGTCCATCGACTTCAGCAAAGCCGGCGTCGCGATGGCGCTGGCGACGTTCGCCCGGCCCGCGCCCTGCGAATAGACGTCATAGCGCGTGCCCGACTCGTCTCGGATGCCTTCCGACGTATTGTCGAGCGCGGCGCGAATATCGAGCGGACTCCAATCCCGGTGCGCTTCCTTCACGAGCAGCGCGAGGCCAGCGACGTGAGGCGTCGCCATGCTCGTGCCCGATTCGCGCATATAAGCCTGGCTATAATCCGCGCCCGGGTTGACCTTGCCATACATCGGCCACGTCGAATAGATGTTCACGCCCGGGCCGACAAGGTCCGGTTTAATGCCGAAATTGCCGTCCGAGTTCGGTCCCCGGGAGCTAAAATCCGCCATGCGGTCGCCTTCGTTGACCAGCTTCCGAATGGCTTCGAACGTGAAGCTGAGCGTCTTGCCCGCGCCGGACGTCAGCTGGCGCGCGATCGCCCGGCCTTCGACGCCGGCCATGTCGAACGTCGGAATGTTGTCCGGTCCCGGGCCCGAATCGAGGCCGATCAAGCCGTTGCGTCCGGCCTGGTCTTCGGTCAGATCGGGAACGGTCGCGCCGCCGACGACCTTCGAGTTGCCGTTGAACATGATGACGGCGAGGGCGCCGTGCTTCTTCGCGTTGGCGACCTTATCGACGAAAGTGATGTCCCCCCGCGACACGAACGCGATCTTGCCCGTCACGTTCACGTTCTTGTAATCGGCATCCTTGCCGAGGCCGACGTACGCGGCTTCGATCGGATCGGTGCCGAACAAGGCTTCGAAGTCCTCTTGGCCTGTTTTCCATTCGGCAAGCTTCAGCGGCTTCGCCGCGGACGGCGCGTCGCCCGAGATCTGATGCGCGACGCTCGCGCTGTAGATCGGAATGCCGCTCGGGCTTGTGGCCGCGCCGACGGAGAAAGCCAGCTGCGCCGCCGACGGCGTGCCCATCGAGTAGTAATAAGGCCCTTGCGTCGCGGCGTTGCCGTTCGCGACGACGACGGTGACGCCCGCCAGCACCGCGTTGTTGACCGCGATCGAATCCGGCGAGTTCGGGTTCTTGTTCTCGTCCGCGCCGAGCGACATGTTGATGACGTCCACGCCGGCCTGAACCGCCCGCTCGAGACCGTCGATGATCGTGGCCGAAGAACCGGATACGAGTCCGTTCGACGCTCTGCCGAGCACCTTGTAGACGTACAAATCCGCCTCGTACGCGACGCCCTTCTGAACCTGCGGCGCCGCTGCATTACGCGCCCGGCCCGCGATCGTGCCCGAGACGTGCGTGCCATGTTGGGTGCCTTCGAAGCCGAGGCCGAGCGGATCCTGCATCGGCGTCAGCGGCGGTTCCTCGTACGGATCCTCGTCCTGATAGAAGGAGTCGTAACCGCCGGCGATGTTTAAGTCCGGATGCATGTAATCGACGCCCGTATCCAGGACGGCGACCTTCATGTCCTTGCCCGTATAGCCTTCCGCCCATGCCTTGTCGACGCCGATTTGCTTGAGCGGCGCGTCCTCGTAGACCGGGTCGGCCGCGACGGCGGCGCCGCCTCCGTCCGCGGCAAGCGGATAATACGTCAGGTTTTCGCTGATGCCGACGACGCCCGGAAGCTTCGCCAGCGTCGGAAGCTGGTCCGCGCGCACCGTGATTTCCATGCCGTTCAGCACCGTATTGAACTTGCGGTTCACCTTCAGCGATACGCCCTTCGCCTTGGAGGCGCTGACGAAAGCGGCCTGCTCCTGCTGGATCGCCTGCGTCGCCGTCTGCGCGGAGAACGCCTGTCTGCGCGATTGGGCGGCATAGCGTCCGACCGCGACCGGCTCTTTGCTGAACCGCACGATGACGTTCACGCTGCCGGTCGACTTCGTGTCCAAGTTCGGCGAGAGGATCGGCGCCGACGCCGTTTCGGCCGAAGAGGCTTTCGCAAGCGCCGCCTTCAACTGCTTATAGTCGAGCTTCGGCATGCCGTTCATCGCATTGGCCGCCGCTTCGTTATCCGCGGCGAGCACGTGCGCAGGCACGTTCAGGAGCAGCAGCGCGGCGGCCGTCAAAACGGCCGACTTTTTCAAAAGTACGTTTTTCAAGTCTCGGTTCCCCATTTCCCATGAATGTTAAGAAGCTCCGGAGCTGTACGCGCGAGCCAGACCTATTTCAGGACGTAGAACGCGTCGATGCTGACGGTATGACCGGAGGACCGGGCGTTCTTCCCGCCCGCGTTGACGACTTTGATGTCATGGCTTCCGGCAGGCAGGACGGCCGATTCGAATACCGGCACCTGGTATTGGAGCTTCTCGCCGTACAGATCGATCGGCGCCTCGTTCGCTTTCGCGCCGTCGATATAAATATCGACCATCCCCCGGTTCGGCCCGGTTTGGGACAGCAGCGTGACCTTCGTTCCCAAGAAAGCCAGCCTCGCGGCATTGCCGGCCGCGTCGGAGTATTTGGCGCTGCCGCCGGAATTCTTCGCGGACAGCTGCATGGCCCAAACGCCGGCGTAGCTCACGAACGGGTTCATGTCCTGGTAAATTTTCAGGCTTTCGCCCCCCGCCGGCTTCGTCACGACGACGGCGTCGACGTTCGTGCCGTACCCGCCGGACTTCTCGTTCTTCGCATGCGCGTTGACGATTCGCAGCGTGTGGGGGCCGTAAGGCAGCGTGCCCGTGTCGAAGACCGGCACCTGATAACGCGTTGCCTCGCCGTACAGATCGACCGTCTTCGCCGTCTCGGGCCGATCGTCGACCATAATCGTGACCTTGCCGCTGTTCGGCGTCGTCGCGGCTTTCAGCGCCGCGCTCGTGCCGGTGAACGAAAATACCGCATACGCGCCCGCGCTATCGGTCGCTTGCGCGCGGCCGCCGGAGTAGCCGGCATTCGTCTGCAGCGACCATAGCCCGGCGTATTGGAACGCGTTGTCCGACTCTTCCGCGACGGACGTATACGCGCCGCCGCCGTCGCCGACGACGAACGCGTCGACGTTGATCGCGTGCACGGTCCGCTTCGCGGCCGGATCCGACTTGCCCGTCCAGGCCACTTCGATCGTATGGTAGCCGTATGGCAGCGATTGTCGGTAGACCGTTTGCTTCGCTTGCGGCGTCTTGCCGTACAAGGACGGCGAAGCGGCCTTGACGCCGTCCACGAACACGTCCGCGATGCCCATCGTATCGTCCTTAAGCGCCGTCAGCTCGATCAAGCTTCCGGTAAACGCGAAGGTCGCGTGGCCGGCGGAATCGACGGTCTTGAGCGTGCCGCCGGAATAACCGTCGTCCGCCTTCTCGGCCCACGGGCCGTCGAACGCGACCGCATCGGCGTTATCCTCGTACGTGCCCGCCGTATGAGCAGGGTCCGCGTTCATGCCGAGCGTGTAGGCGCCGGAGCTTCCCATGAAGAAGACGCCCACGTAATAGTAGCCGGTCCGGTCGGCTTGATAAGCGATCGTTGCCGGCTCGCCGGCCGCCATCGCCGATCCGAGCACCTTGTCCTGCGCGTCCCAGTCGGCGACCGACTTCAGGTCGGGATTGTAGAGCGTCAGCATGAAGTTCGAGCCGGCGTCTCCCGTCAGCGACAGATTCAGCTTATCGCCGGCGTTCAAATGGACGTAGTAAATGTCCTGCATATCGCCGGAAGGCTGATCGAGCGAATCCGTCTGCAGCGGCTTGAGCGGCTTGCCGGGCGCGTCGTCGTCGCTGACGGCCCGGAACGCGTCGACCATTCGGCCGTTGTTCATGTAGCCCTGCGCGTCTTCGTTCCACAGCGTTTCGAGATGCTTGCCGGCAAGAAGGACGCGTTCTTTGACCGCCTTCGCGTCGAGCGTCGGATCCTGGCTGAGCACGAGCGCCGCGGCGCCGGACGCGTAAGCCGGCGCCAGATATGCGCCGAAATCGTAATCGTAATCGTCCATCGCGGCCGTCAAATTCATGCGCGTGACGGACTCGTCGTTGGATGCGTAATCCGCGAAGACGATCGACGAAATATCGTAGCGCTGCCCGTCGTAAATCGTGCCGGGCTGCCCTTCGCCCGCTCTCCAGCGGCTGATGTCGCCGGTGCCGCGGAAGAAGTCGTAGCGCACGAAGTCCAGATGCAGTACGTTCTTCACGAAATCGCTCGACTCGATATTGGTGAGCGCCCCGACGCCCGACAGCATCAGGCGGCCTCCGCCGTTCAAGTAAGCCGTTAAATTGGCCTGGTCCGCGCCGCGCAGCACCGTCGTCGGCCGTCCGTCCGGCGAGGAGCCGAACCCGTAGCCGGTGAACCAGACGACGATGTCGTAGCGGTCCATCGTCTCGAGGGAAGGACCGTCCGCGCCCGGCTGGACCTTGACGATGTCGTAGTCGGCGCCCGCCGCATCGAGATGGCTTTCGTACTCCCAGAGCACGCTGAGATCGGTTTGCTCGGGAACCTCTTCGTCGTCGACCAGCAGGATCGACGAGGCGCCGCCGTCTTGCTTGCCCAAGTACCTCAACGCGCGGTCGAAGCCTTCCCGGTGGTTCTCGATCGACGAGGCGTCGCCCGTCCACATGCCTTCGAAGCCCATTTCGTTGTAAATCGCTTTGTACGTGCCGTTGTCGATCTCCGCCCCGATGCCGGGATCGCGGGTCGGAAGGGTCGTGAGAATCTTGGCGCTCGGCGCCGCGATGTCGACCGACTTCATGCCGTAAACGTTGTAAAAATTGCCGTCCATGCCGAGACCGGCAACCGACAGGATGTTGTCGCTGTCGTACACCGCCGGGTATTCCGGATAATCGTCCTTGTTCAAATTCACGTAATCCTCGCCCGCGCTCGCGACGAAGAGCATGTCGGAGGCGTCGATCGCATCCTTGAGCGCGTTGCTGTACGTTTCGGCCGACCAGCTGATGTTCGCGATTTTCGCGCCCATCCGTTCGGCGTAGTCGATCGCGCGCAGGGCGTCCGACACGTAACCGCCGTCGTAGCCCATGACCTTGAGCGGCATGTACCGGATGTTCGGCGCGACGCCGGAGATGCCGGCGGAATTATCGTCCTTCGCCGCAAGGACGCCGGCGATCTGCGTGCCGTAAAAGTCATCGTCGTAGATGCTGTAAGGCTGGTTGTTATTGCCGTAGAAGTTCCAGCCGTAAACATCGTCGATGAATCCGTCGCCGTCGTCGTCGACGCCGTTGCCGGGGATTTCGTTCGCGTTCCGCCAAGCGTTCGCGGCCAAATCCGGATGGTTGACGTCCACGCCCGTATCCAGAATCGCGACGATCGTATCCTGCGAACCTTTGGTGACGCCCCACGCCTCGGGCGCGTCGACGTCGACGTCGTAATTGCCGTACGAACCGTCGATGCTTTGACCTTCGTTGTGCAAGCCCCATTGGGACGAGAACAGCGGATCGTCCGGATAGGACGGGGCGGCGGCGGAGACGGCAGCTTCCGAAGCCGCCTTCTGCAACGCGGACGCCGAGTCCGAGGATGAAGACGGCGCAACAAGAGGGTCGGCGCTCGGGGCGCTCGGGCCGGTCGCGGAATCGGCGGCGTTTCCGCCAAGCGAAGCGGCGCCCGGTTTCGGTTTCAAGGACATGTGCTTGCGAATCTTGACATCCGGCTCGGCGTAGAGCACGTCCGGGTTCGCATTGAGGCTCGCGACGACGCTGCCGGCATCCGCGCCGGGCGCCAGGTCCAGAACCTCCATGCCGAACCTCGACAGAGGCTCGAACCGCGCCGCCGCGGATGCCGCGCGGACGCGGGCACGATCGGCGTTATCCTTGTATTTCACGATGATGCGCGAACCGGCGGCCGATTCGAACGGCCGTTCAAGCTTCGGAATACCGCTCGGCGAAATCGGCGACGCGGACTTCGACGGCATGACCGGGATCGCGTCGGCGTTTAAGACGGACGGAAACAAGCCAAGCGCCAGCGACGCGGAAAGCATCATCGCGACAGAACGTTTCGTTGCTTTTCTTTTCAAGTGTTTCGCTCCTTCTGTCATGCTGTCATGACTGAATTGTCGACGGATGGAAATGATGGCCGCCCTCGACCCGCGATGATGTCCGGTGACGCCACCGGGCGATGGACGGTCTTGATGTGATGCACGATGGCGCGCAGCGCGCTAACCGAACCGGAGACGCGTTCGGCCGAGGAATCAATTGCCGCACGAAGAAGCGATCAGCCAATCGATCGGCGGGAGCGCCCGTCAAGCCAGCGAATACATCGTTTGCCAAGCTAAGCAATTAGCCGGATAAAAAATCAAAACCATCTGTCAGGACTTTAGATAGATTGCTAGAATCGAAGACCAAGCGACAAAATTCGCCATTCTTGGCGCGATGCTTGGATTGGCGCGGCGAAAATCACTTACTAGTTAGTAAGTAAGGAGGAACACGAAGACTAAAGCCTCGCGCGAGACCGCGCGGGCCGATGGAAATCATAGGCTGGAATGGGGAATACGACCACCTCTTTAGTCTCGGATATACGTGCCTGCGGTCCCGTTTGAGCGATTGACCTCCCCCAAAGTTCACAGGAATTTACCGCCTCGAATCGACATTCGCGTCAGATATTCTGACAAACTACGTCCAAATTCTGAGAAAATTATATATTTATCCATTTGAGAGAGTCAATAAATTTATTTTTTTAAACATCTATGAAAATAATGCTCGCAATTCCAGTTGGATGTGTTATATTAAATCACAAATGCAAGTCCGCCATAGAAGTCCGACTCCGCCACATACGATGAAATGCTATATGCTCGATCTTCGGATCGATCACGTATTCCAATCCTCATCGGTCTCCGCGCGCGGCGCGCGACGGCAGGCAAAACCATAAAAAAAAAGACCGCCACTGGGGCAGTCCGTCTCGCCGGCGCGGCATTGCGCCGCTAAGCTCTTGTTAAGATCCGGCAAACGCCGTTTAGAATGTCGGGCAGAAAGTTTTCGGAGATGACGCGCCGATATTGCAGCGAGCCTTTGATGGCAGCCAATATGGCAAGCGCAACCGCGCGCGAATCGGTCCCGAGACCGGACGCTCCGTCGGCGATGATGTCCTGCATAACGCTCAGTTCCAGACGGCTGATCGCTTGGAGCTTCGTCCTCATGCTGTCGGGCAGCAGCTCGAAATCGGCCTGCAGCGATGAGATCGGGCAGATGACGTCGTCCGCGAGCTCCTCCATTTGGAGCCTGCTGAACCGGACCAGCTTCTCCTCGACCGGTTCTTGCGAGATCGCCATGCGCGACGAAAACTCAACCAGCCTCCGATAGAGCCGCTCCAGCACGGCAAGCCCCAGATCCTCCTTTTTTTCGAAATGATAATGGATGCTGGCTTTCGTGACGCCGAACTGCTTGGCAAGGTCGTCATAACTGAAAGCGGCGTAGCCTTTTTGTTGGATAAGCGATTCCGTATACCGGATGATTTGCAATTTTCGGGTTTCCATCCCCCTAGTATGGCAAATCTAGCTGCCGAGCGTCAAGGTTCCAGCAATTGTAAACGCTTGCCATATATGAACGTTGAAATCGACAACTCGATACGAAGAAGGGACTGTCCCTCAAGCCTCGCGGCTTTGGACCAGTCCCTTTTGCCATGCTCGCCGCCGGTTCCGTTCAACGAAGTCCGCGATGCATCGCGTCGATCAGCCGGCCCGTTTCGTCGCAGCCGTATTCCCAGAACATGATGCCGGCCAAGCCGTTCGCGATCACGTAGTCGCACTTGCAGGCGATCGATTGCTCGTCGTCGTACGAGATCAGGCTGCTTCCGTCGAACAGATACGGCGCGCAAGCCTGCCCGTCCCAATGGCGGACGTAGCCGTTCTTGCCGATGTAATCGGCGGCCAGCGCCGTGAAGTCGGGGCCGTAGCCGCCGGTGCCCGCGGCCATCTGGTGCAGCCCGTTCGCCCGGTCGGGGACGCCGCCCCAGACGCGGGAATAGAAGGCCGCGCCGATCACCAGCTTCTCCTTCGGCACGCCCGCCTCCGCGAACAGCCGCACCGACGCATCCGCGCTGCCGCGGAACAAATCCCCGTCCGGCGTATACAGATTCGTATGATGCCCGGTCGAAATTTGGAAGCCGCCGCGCATGTCGTAGGTCATCAGCTGGATGAAATCCAGCGCCCGCTGCGCGTCGCGCATCTCCGTCCCGTCCACGTAATACGCATCGGCTCCCGCGGCGATCGTGAGCAGGTACCTCCTGCCGTCCTCCGCGCCCTTCAGATCCAGCGCTTCCCTGATTGCCCGAAGCAAAAGCGTGAAATTCCCCTTGTCGGCCGGACTCGAGGCGATCCCCGCTATGCCGTAGCACGGATATTCCCAGTCGAGATCGATGCCGTCGAAGGGATGCTCCGCCAGCGCGCGCACCGCCGAAGCGGCCATGCTCGCCCGGCCCGACTCCGTCGCCGCGGCTTCCGAGAACCCGCCCGCTCCCCAGCCGCCGACGGACAGCAGAAGGCGAAGCTTCGGGTAATCCCGCTTCAGCTCGCGCAGCCGGTCCAGATGCTTCAAATGCTCCGTCCGAATCTCGTCCTCGCGCACGTGGCCGAAGGCGACGTTCAGGTGGGTCAGCTTCGCCAAGTCATCCGGCCGCAGCGACGGAATCTTCCCGTCCACGACATAGCCTGCCTTGATATAAGGTTGCGCGGTCATGCGTTCTCACCTCCATTTGATATGGCGAAGGATGCGATGGCGTTCAAGAGCCGCAGCGCTTCCTTCCCGGTTCCGATCCGATAGCCCGAGGACGCGTAACGCACGCGCAGCCGTTCGTCGACCACGAAGAGATGCGGGTAACCCGCGTCGCGGGAAGGCCGCGGGCTCACGCCTGCCCAGTCCGCCGGCCCGGCGTCCCGTACGACCGCCGCGCTGGCCGGCAGTTCCGGGTACGCGGCGGCATCGAACGCCGCGGCCGGCTCGGCGCCGCCGGCGGCGAGCACGATCGGCGCGCCGAGCGCCGCGTACGGCGCGGCCAGTTCGCCGAGCTCGCGCAGCAGATGCTTCGTCGGCTCGCGCTCCGGCTCGAGCCAGGCGACGAGCGCACCCTTGCGGCCGGCCAGCTCGCCGAGCTTCCGAATCGTTCCGTCCGCGAGCGCGAACGGGCGATCGGCCGGAAGCGCGCCCAAGACGGGAAGCGCCTCCGCCGCCCTGCGGTAGGACAGCGTCACGGCCGTCTCTTCGCCCGCCCGCACCGCGAAGTACGTCAACCGCGCTTTCACGGCGCCGTCCTTCATGCGCACGCCCGTCGTCAGCCGGTACGCGCCCGGCTCCGCCTCGAACGGCGCATCGTAGACGCCGGCGGCGCCGAGCGGATCGAGCAGCGTGACATACGCGCCGTTCGCCAGCCGGGCGACCGTGAAGTTCTCGGCGTAGGCCGCCTCCGGCGCGTCGGGCGCCGCGGCGGGATCCCGCAGCAGGCGCACCGTTCCGCGGCCGCTTGCCCCCGCTGCGGATGACGGCGTTCCGCCGCGCGCGGATCGGGCATCCGCCTCGCCGCCGCATGCCTGATCGCGGTTCGCGCCGTCCCCGATCTCCCCGCCGCCGTTCGCCGCTTTACCGGCCGCCCCGTCCGTCCCGTCCGTCCCGTCGCCGTACAGCGCATCGGCCCAACGCCCATTCGTCCAATACTGCGGCTTCAGCTCGCTCGGATGGAGCCGGGCGGGAATGCCGAGCGCGCGGCACAGCGCCGCGAACAGAACATCCCGGCTGACCCGGTCGCCCCGCATCAACCGGAAGCTGCCGGCCGGATTGCCCCGACCTTGCAGGTTCGGCACGTCCGCCTCCCATAAGCCGAAGCGCTCGCCCAGCCAGCGCGCCAGCGCGGCCGGCGCCGCCCGGAACGCGGCGGCTTCCTCGTCGCCGAAGGCTCCGGCGAACAAGCCCCGGTACGGCACGATCATCTCGTGCAGCACGCGGGGGCAGAGGACATAGCGGACGAAGACGTCCTCCGGAAACGCCTCGCGGTACGGCATCGCGCCGAGCAGATGATCCGCGAGCGCAGGCGAGAACGTATCCGTCAAATCCTTCTCGTTCAAGCTCTCGAGCAGCCGCAGCGGCCACTCGCCGTGAACCGCGGCCTGCTCGCGAAGGAACGCCGCGATCTCCCGGGCGTTGCCCCGCGCCTTGCGCAGCGCGTCCCCGACCCGCTCCGCCGGCAGCCCGGCCGCCGCGGCCAGCTCGGCCGCTTCGGCTTCGCCCGGAAACGACGCCTCGTACGCGGCGCGAATGCGCGTCCCCTCCTCGAGGCGGCGCCGGTGCCGCTCGGCCGCTTCTTCGGACAGCGGCGCCGGGGGGTCGCCCGCAAGCTCGGGCGGCGGCGTCAAGTCGGCGTCGACCGCGCCGGCAGGCTGCTCCCGGCGGTCGAGCACGAGCTCGACGCGGCCGTCGCCGGCGGAAGCGAACGTTTCGCCCCACAGCTCGCCTTTCGCCGCCCGAACGAGCAGATCGCCATAGCCGGTCGTCAAGCGGGCCTCGCCGCGTTCGTCCGTCGGCAGCGCCGCGATCGGGAAGAACTCCGCCATGTTGTACAGCTCGAACCTGACTTGCGCGCCGCGCGCGGCCTCGCCCTGCCCGTCCTTCGCGGCGACCGTCAGCGTCCGCGTCGGCGCGTAATTCGGCAGCAGGTTGATTTCCGTGTACCACGCGTCGGCCAGCGTCACGTCTTCTGACCCCGGGTAATCCCCGGCGATGCGGGTATTGACCAGCATCGCCCGGCGCGCGGGCGGGCCGAACCAGCCTTGATCAAGCCGGGCTTCCGGCTCGCACGCCCCGAAATAATGCCACGTTCCGTCGGCCCATGCTTCCACCCACGCGTGGTTGTCGTCGCAATGCGCCCAGCGCGGCGTGTACACCTGCCGGGCGGGAATGCCGATGCTCCGCAGCGCGGCGACGGCCAGCGTCGATTCCTCGCCGCACCGTCCCCGCGCGTTCCGGAGCATGCCGAGCGGCGAGAGCGTCCGCAGGTCGCTGCCGACGTACGTCGCTTTCTCGTGGCACCAATAATTCGTCTCCAGGATCGCGTCCGCCATCGACAGCGCCGACGTGCGGCCGGCCAATTCGGCGTGCAGCGCGCCGCGGGAATCCTCGATGTTCTCCGTGTTCACCCGGTATGGCAGCACGAACGCCAGAAACAGGCGGTCCGGCACCCTCGCGCCCCACGGCATCCGTCCGCGAATCTCGAGCGTCGTGCGCACGTGGTTCAGAAACAGCGTCCCGTCATAATCGGCCATATCGATGACCGGCATGTAGGCGTACAGATATTTCAGCGCCCAGCTTTCCTCGTCCGTCAGCGCGTCCCGGAACACGCCGAACAAAGCCTCCTCCCGGGCTTGCGCGATCGCCCGCTTCTCGCGGAATTTGCGCTCAATGCGCGTCTTGGCCGCGTCGTCCAACGAAAACGCGGAGGGCTGCGTCATGGCCATTCAAACCGACTCCTTCCATAGTTTTCCGTCCTCGCGAATGCAGTAGACCGCGCTCCCGTCCGCGGACGGCGCCGTGAACTGGAACAAGCTGCGCGTCGTCTCGATCGCGGCCTCAATGGCGGACGCGATCCCCCACGCCTCCCGATCCGCCGCCAACGCCGCGCCGTCCGGATAAACGCCGTGAACCGCGCGGTAATTGCGCGCCTTGTAATACAGCCGGCGCAGCGCCCACTTGATCCGTTCGTCCGCCGGCGGCGCGAACGAGAACGGCCCGTTCGCGTCCGCGAACGCGACGATGCCCCACAGCTCCGGATAGTGCATGTTGACCAGCCCCATCGGCGACCAGACCCAATTGTCCTCCGGATACGGCCGGCCCGTATCGGGATTCAGCGTCTTGCGGTATTCGCCGTCCCGCGCCTCGGCCCGCCACTCGACGCGGGAGAAGTTGACCCGCCAATAGTCGCCCGCGACCGGCCGCCGCCCCTCGGAGGCGTATTCCTTCAGGCTGTTCCACGGCATGGCGACCTCCACGCTCCATTTCCGGTTGTCCGCCCCCGGACGGTTCAGCTCGCCTTCGATATGCACCGCCGTCTTCAGTCCGGCGATATCCCAGCCGTTCACGGCCGGTCCGCCGTCGCGGTACGGCTTCGGGAGCAGCAGGTCCCACACCGTGTTCAGGGCGTTGATCTCGAACTCGTAATAGCCGTGCGTGTCGCCGTCCGGATCGATGAAGATTTCGAAATCGTTGTCGCGGAAGATCACCGAGTCGCGTTCCGTCTGCGTCGCCCAAATCTGGTCTTCCTCCAGCTCCGCCGCGAAATAGAAATAGTCGTCGTCCCACAGCATCTTGGCCCGGGTCCGCTTGGCGGGCTTCGGTCGAAGGCCGCCTTCGATGTCGACGAAATCGTCCGTCCAATCCGCCGCCTCCCAGAACGGCTTGTCGACCCGGCCGTCCACGGCCAGCGCTCCCGGGGCGCGTTTGCATAGGTAGTGCTTGGGGTTATAGTCGATCTTCGGTTCCGGCACTTCGCCGAGTTTCATGTCGATCCCTCCATGCGGGCTATGTTCAAACCGCGGTTTTGTTGCTATCATGTAAACAACTTGGCGCAAGGCCATTCGGCAAGGAGGCAGGCCATAGAAGCATGACCTACTTTAAATCCCGGCTGTTCCTGAGATACATCTGGTCGTATTTGTTCATTCTGCTCATCCCGCTCGTCTGCCTGACGGTCTTCGTCTACCGCAACGCCGTCGACAACCTCCGCTCCGAAATCGAGCAATCCCGGCTCGCTCAGCTCACCCAGGCCAAAATCATCGTCGACGGCCGGATGAAGGAGCTCGGCGAGATCGCCTCCCGCATCTCCTACGACAAACGGCTGACCGCTTACCGGGTGCATGATCCGATCTACGCCGGCGAAGCTATTGCCGCTTTGGACCAATACAAGGCGACCAGCTCCATCATCGGAGAACTCTACTTGTACTTCCACGGCGACGGTCGCATTTACTCCAGCAAAGGCTTGAACGATTACGCGGTGTTCGCCGAGAACGTCCGTTTCCGGCAGTGGGACAAGG
The DNA here is from genome assembly GCF_017652985.1 of Paenibacillus artemisiicola. GTDB lineage: Bacteria > Bacillota > Bacilli > Paenibacillales > Paenibacillaceae > Paenibacillus_Z > Paenibacillus_Z artemisiicola. Next base: position 38,882 of record NZ_JAGGDJ010000034.1, on the reverse strand, counting down.
ACGCCCTGTTCCGGGATTTGAACGGCGTCCGGTACCCGACGATGCGTCCCGCCGACAGCGTCAGCAAGCCGAACGGGCTTCAGGAAACGATGCTCGCCTACCTCAATCCGATCACGCCGAACAATCCGAATCCGCACGGGACGGTCATGTACCTGATCAAGGAATCCGAGCTGACGAGCCTGATCGATTCGACCCTCGGCAATTACAAGGGCTTGACGTACATCCTCGACAACCGGGGCCGTCCGCTGGTGGACAACCGGCAGGGCGAAGCGCTGACGAGCGCCGAGGCGAAATCCCTGTTCGACACGCTGACGCCGGGCATCTCCGCCCGCGGCCTGAACGGCAAGGCGCATTCGATCGTCTCCATCCGCTCGGAAACGAACGGCTGGACGTACGTGACCGTCATGCCGAGCGCGCAGTTCTTCAGCAGCGTCCTTCACGTGCGCAGCTTCGTCATCATGCTCTTCGCGATCGTCGTCGCCGCCGGCGCCGCCATCGCGCTGCTGCTGGCCCGGGCGCAGTACCGGCCGATCTCGTCGCTCGTCGCGTTCGCGTCGGCGAAGACCGCGGCCGATAAGCCGGCAGGCGGGCCGCCGGCATCGCGGAACGAGCTGGACCGCATTCGGTCGGCGCTGCAGGACTACAGCTCCCGCATCGATCTGCAGGAGCCGTTCGCGCGCAACCATTTCCTTTCCCTGCTGCTGAAGCACGGCCATGCCCGGAGCCTCGCGCCGGAGCTGCAGGAAGCGTTCGGCCTGTCGTTCGACCGGACCCGCCACTTCGTCATCGCGGCCGGCTGGGAGGAGCGCGGCGAGCTCGGCAGAGCGGAGCGGCAGGAGATGGCCGAGCTGCTCGCGCAGTTGGAATTCCCGGAACTGAACGCCGAGGGCTATGGCGTCGAGCTGTCGCAGCTCGATCAATTCGGCCTGATGATCGGCTTCGACCCCGTTGGCGGGACGGAAGAGTTCGAGCAGGTCCGGCGCATCGTCGAAGCCGTGCGGAGCACGATGCTGGAAGCGCTCGATTTCATCCCCGTCGTCGGCGTCGGCACGTGCTACGCCGGGCCCGACCAGCTGAACCAGTCGTTCATCGAAGCCTGCTCGGCGTTCGAGCTGCGGGTCTCGTCCGGCAGCGGCACCGTCACGTATTTCGAGAAGCTCTCTTACCCTTCGGAGCAAGCGGTCTGGATTCCTTCCAACACCCTGATGAAACTCGCCCAAAGCTTGAAGCAGGGCAATGACGACATCGCCGGCCAAATGATCCGGGACGCGTTCCGGAGCCTGCAGGCGTCCGAGCTGTCGGCGCTGCTCACGCGGTGCATGTGCCTCGACGTGCTGAATACGCTTCTGAAGACCGCCTCCGAGCTCGGCCATCACCGCCTGCTGCAGGACGTCTCGCCGAACATGCTGTACGGCAAGTCCATGGAAGAGCTGGAACGCGGCCTGCTGGACTTGGCGTCCCGATTGTGCCGGCTGGTCGAGCAGAGCAACCGGAAGGAAGAGCAGACGGTCATCGACCGGATCGCCGCGCATCTGGACCTCCATTACGCCGACGCGGGCCTGAGCCTCGAGGCGGTCGCCTTCGAGTTCGGCATCTCGCCGTCCCACCTCAGCCGGTCCTTCAAGGAGAAGACGGGGCACAATTTCGTCCAATACGTTTGGCAGCGGCGGCTGGAGCAGGTCATGCGCGAGCTCGCGACGACGGGCGACCCGCTCAAGGACATTATTCAGAAGGTCGGCTACGTGGACGCGCCGAACTTCATCCGCAAGTTCAAGAAGGAAACCGGCTATACCCCCGGCCAGTACCGGAAGCAGTTCGCCGCCGGCGGCGCGGCGGAAGCGGCCGCGGATCTGGAAGAGGCGTAGACGCCCGCCCGTTTTCGGAAGAAGCGAACGCCCGGCCGCAGCGGCCGGGCGTGTTTGGCGTTCGCGCGCCGCCGTGCGGGATTATTTCCCCGTATTCCAGCGGTCGTAGGCGCCTTGATAGAGCTCCGCGATCCGGTCGCCGCCCATCTTCTTGATCTGGGCGATATACTTGTCCCAATCGGAGAGCGGCTCCTGCCCCGTGACGAACTTCGCTTCCATCTGCTGCACGTACGTGTCGAGATCGGACAGCAGCGTCGTCGCTTCCGTCTGTTCGTCGTTCGTCAGGTACACGTTCGGGAACGGCGCCTTGCCGATCGGCTTCAGCTTCGCCGCGTTCTCCTTGTCGATCCAGTCGTCGAACTCGCTCCGCAGCCCCTTCGTCAGCTCGCTCGAGCTCATGCCCGGCGTCAGGATGCCGTAGTTCGGGGTCATCTTGCCGCGGTATTCCTCGCGGTCTCCGCCGCCCGGAACCGGCAGCCACTCCTTCTCGTGCGTCGCCTTGTCCTTATACTTCCACAGCGTATTCTCCGGCCCTTGGCTGAACAGCGTCGCCCCGTCGTAGCCGTATTGGTAGTCGATCCAGCGCATCGTCGCTTCCGGCGCGGGGTTCTTGCTCGTGATCGCGAACGTGCCGTTGGCGGATAGGCCCGGGTGCATGCCGTATACCGGAGAATCCGGCACCTCGCTCTTGACCGGCTGCATCATCGGATTGTCGCCGCTCGCCTCGCCGCCGAGCGTGAAGTACGGGAACCAGTCGTTGAACAGCGCGATCTGGTTGTTCTGGCCCTTCGCCTTCTTCTGCTCGGGCGTCTGGGAGAACGTCTCGTGATCGAGCAGCTCGTCCTTCCACAGGCGGTTCATGAACGTCAGATACCCCTTATAGCCTTCCTCCTGAGGCGTGTAATGCACCTTGCCCGCCTTGTCCGCGTAGACGGCTTCGTCGTAGATGCCCCAGAAGCCAAGGAAGAACATCCTCAGATCGTCCAGCTTGACCGACGTGAGCGGCACCTCGTCCGGCTTGCCGTTGCCGTTCGGATCCTCGTCCTTGACGCGCTTCAGGAAGGCGTACAGCTCGTCCGTCGTCTTCGGCAGCTCGGTCACGTTCAGCGCCTTCAGGAATTTGCCGTTGTACCACATCGGGCTGCGGTACCAGACCGCGGAGAGGTCGATGTTCGGCAGCGCGTACATATGGCCGTCCGGCGCCGTGAACGATTTGCGGATGTCCGGATGCTCGTCGAAAATCTTTTTCAGGTTCGGCGCGTAGCCTTCGTCGATATACGTCTCCAGCGGAATGAGAACGCCTTGCGAGCCGTACGTCACCTGCTCCGCGGGCTTCAGATCGGCGCCGTAGAACACGTCCGGCAGATCGCCGCTCGCGAACACCAGGTTCTTCTTGGCGGCGAAGCTGTCGATCGGCGCGAGCTGGTAGTCGAACGCGATCCCGGTCAGCTTCTCCATCTCCTGCAGGACGGGCATCTGCTTCCAATCCGCGACGCCCGCGTCCTGCGACATCATCGTCAGCGTCAGCGGCTTGGCGACGATCGGGAAGCCGTCCTTCTTCACGCCCTCCGCGTCCCCTGAGCCGTTCGCGTTCGCCGCGCCGTTCGAGGCTGCGGCGCCGTTCCCGTTCGCCGCGCCGCCCGAATCGGAAGCGGCCCCCTCGTTGTCGTTCGCCGAGCCGCAAGCCGCCAGCACGGATGCCGTCAAGGTCAGGCCGACCAAGACGGATGAAGCCTTGCGTAGCTTCTTCATTCGAACATCCCCCTTCAAATTGGTTATGGCCAGATCAACCCTTGATAGAGCCAATCATAACACCCTGCACGAAATACCGCTGTAGAAACGGGTACACCAGAATGACCGGAACGGTCGCCACGATGATGACGGCGTATCGGACCAGGGCCGCGATTTCCGCCTTGCTGTTCAGCGCCGAAGCCGTCGACGCGTCCAGCGCGGCGCCGCCCTGGGCGCTCATCTCCTGCAGCACGAGGATTTGGCGCAGCACGAGCTGAAGCGGATACTTGGCGTTGTCGTTCAAGTAGATGAGCGCCGAGAAGTAGCCGTTCCAGTTGCCGACGCCGTAGAACAGCGCCATGACCGCGATGATCGGCATCGACAAGGGCAGCACGATGGTCAGGAACAGCCGCCAGTTCGAAGCGCCGTCGATTTGGGCCGCTTCCTGCAGCTCCCGCGGGATGGAGCTTTGGAAGAAGGTCCGGGAGACGATAATGTTCCAAATCGACGCGGCCGACGGCACGACGATCGCCCACATCGTATCGACCATGCCCAGCCCTTTCACGAGCAGGTAGGTCGGCACGAGACCGCCGCCGAAAAACATCGTGACCATGAACATGCCGGTAAAGAATTGACGGCCGACGAAATCCTTGCGGCTTAGCGCGTAGGCGGCCGGCAGCGTGACCGCCAGGTTGATCGCGGTGCCCACGACCGTATACAGAACGGTGTTGCCGTAGCCGATCCAGATGTTCCGATTCCGGAACACCCGCTCGTACCCGTCGAACGTGAAGCCTCTCGGCCAGAGCCACATGTCGCCGGAGGCGACGAGCTTCGGATCGCTGACGGACGCGCTGACGATATACGCCACGGGGTACAGCACGACGAGGAACGCCAACAAGACATACAGGTAATTGAACGCGAGGAACGCCTTGTCGCGCCCGGTTTCTTTCACGCCCGTTAACATGGGCAACCTCCTCCTACCACAAACTGTTCTCGCTCGTCCGGCGGACGATCTGATTCACGAGGACGAGCAGCACGGCGTTGACGACCGAATTGAAGAGACCGATCGCCGTCGAGAAGCTGTACTGGGCGTCCACGAGGCCCGAGCGGTAGACGAACGTCGAGATGACGTCCGACGAATCCATGTTCAGCGGGTTTTGCAGCAGCAGGATCTTCTCGAAGCCAACGCCGAACAAGCTCCCCATGTTCAGAATGAGCAGGATGGTCATCGTCGGAACGAGCGTCGGAACGTTGATGTGGCGCACGCGCTGGAAGCGCGAAGCCCCATCGATGACGGCCGCTTCGTGCAGTCCCGGATCGACGCCCGACAGCGCCGCGAGATAGATGATCGTTCCCCAGCCGGCGCTCTGCCAAACGCCCGACAGGACGTACATCGTCTTGAACCAGCGCGGATCGGTCAGAAATTCCGGACTGCCGAATCCGAGCGCTTCGATCAAGCGGACGACCATGCCGGTCGACGGGGTCAGGAAGGTGATGATCATCCCGGCCATGACGACGACCGAAATGAAATGCGGCGCGTACGTCACCGTCTGGGCCAGCTTCTTGAAGAAGCCCGTCCGCACCTCGTTGAAGGCGAGCGCCAGGATGATCGGAATCGGGAAGCCGACGGCCAGCTCGTACAGGCTGATGCTCAGCGTGTTCCAGATCAAGTCCCAGAAATAATAAGAATGGAAGAAGCGGACGAAATGATCGAAGCCGGTCCATGCGCTGCCGAAGATGCCCTTGGTCGGCACGTAATTCTTGAACGCGATCTGGATGCCGTACATCGGGCCGTACGAGAAAATTAGAAAATAGAAGAACGCCGGCGCCACGAAGATGTACAGCTGCCAGTTGCGGGCGATGCTTCGCCAACGCCGTCCCGCCGTCCGCGTTCGGGGAGCGGGGGCGCTTGCGGGAACCGCTTCCGTGTTCTGCATGGAATCACTCCCTTCTTGGATTGTGGTGTCGCGAGCCGCGATTCCCGTAGGTTGATGGAAGCTTAGCTGACCTTGACATCCTCCACGATAGCCGCTTGCGGCAGCGGCTGTAAATATGTCGTTTCCGCCATTCGATTGAAAGCGTTATACGCCAAGCCCGGAGCGTGATTGACAATCGGTCGCAGCAACCCCGCCATATGTCGTTTTTGCTGCGGTTTGCGGCCGGCCGGCCGGCAAGAGCAAGTTTGGCCTATCAACGGACGTTCGCAGCCGGCCGAACGCAGAGATGACACGCTCGGCGTAGAACGCATGTAAGCGATTTTTCCGCGGCAGCAAAAATGACATACAAAAAAAGCCGCTCCGATAGGAGCAGCCTTGACCCGCGTTGACGGTCGCAACCGATTCGGCCGTCGTTTCGACGCTGCCTTGCGCAACGTGTCGATGCCGCGCGGTCCTCATGTTCGTTACCGTTATATCCTCTCGTCCTGCTTCTCGTACGTGATCGCGACCTCGATGTCCTGATCGTAATGGCCGAATTGGCGGCCGAACAGGCTGACGCCGCCGCAGCGAACCGCCGTCTCGGGGCAGGCGATGCGCAGCCGGAGCTCTTCGTTCGGCCGGATGCCCAAATCGGACGGCGTGAGCGCGGATAGCCGGATGCCGTCGAGGAACGTGCCGTCCCGGCGGATCGCGATCGTCTTGAGCAGCCCGTGCTGCGTGCCATGGTACCACCAATTTGGCGTGAACACGCCCTTCTGGGCGCCGAAGTCGCCGGGGCAGGTCCACGTGCCGAGCTCGCGCCCGTTGATGCCGAAGGTGATGTCGGAGGGCCAGCGCTCGTTGTAGCCCGGCGCCTCCGAGCAGATCTCCATCGAGATCGTCACGCTCGACACCGTCTGCCCGCCGACCAAATAATTCGGCACGCGGTATTCCACGTAGCCGCTGCCGAACCAGAGCATCTTCGCTTTCACGTGCTCCGGATCCCAGAAGTACCGGGGGTCGTCGACGATGCCGATCATCGACGTCTCCGATGCCAGGCCGCAGGTCGGCTTGACTTTGAAATCGGTGTATTGGCCGACCGGAATCGAGACGTCGTACCGCCGGCTGGCGTCGCGGGCGGCCGGCGCGCGCAGCTGCAGCGTCACGGCGTCCGGCAGCAGCCGGCACACCTTCAGGCGGCCCCGCGTCCCCGAGATGCTCTCCGTGCCGACGATGCCGGCGCTCTCCAGCTTCTGAATATGCTTCGTGACGATGGCGGAAGACAGGCCGAGCTCCGCGGCCAGCTCCTTGATGCTGCGCGGCGCGGCGTCCAGCAGCTCGATGACGCGGACGCGGGTTTCCGACGCGAAGCACTCCAGCAGCGCCATGTTGGCGGTCGTGACGCGAATGTTCATAAGGCAGCCCCGTTCCTTCGCATAATCGTCTCATTGTCTAACCGCAAGTTAAAATCGCTTCATTATATAACCCGAAAGTTAATTAATCAACTTCGGGTTGACGGACTCCTGCGGAGCGATGCATAATGAGTTCGGGTCTTATCAATTGGTTATTTTATTAACTCTAACGTTAATTAAATGGGAGGCAATGCAGATGGCAGAGCAGCTGCGCGCGGAGCATCCGCGTCCGCAATTCATGAGGAACGACTGGTTGAATTTGAACGGGGAATGGGAATTCGAGTTCGACGACGAGCAAACGGGCGCCGCCTCCGGCTGGCATCTCGGGCAGCAGGCGTTCTCGAAGCGCATCCAAGTGCCTTTCGCTTACCAGAGCAAGCTGAGCGGCATCGGCGATACCGATTTTCACGATACCGTCTGGTACCGCACCGCCTTGAACGTGCCGGCGTCCTTCGCGGGCAAACGGACGCTGCTGCATATCGGCGCCGTCGACTACGAGGCCTCCGTCTGGGTCAACGGCATCCTGGTCGCGACGCACGAAGGCGGCCATACGCCGTTCCGCGCGGACATCACGGACGCGCTGAAAGCCGAGGGCAACGTGCTCGTCGTCAAGGCCGCCGACTACAGCAAGGATTTGACGATTCCGCGCGGCAAGCAATACTGGATGCGGGAATCCGCCAGCATCTTCTATACCCGGACGACCGGCATTTGGCAGACCGTCTGGCTGGAAGCCGTGTCGCCGGTCCGCCTCGACAAGGTCAAGATGACGCCGGACATCGACCGGCACGAGATCCGCATCGCCGCCTTCGTCGCCGGCGCCGCGACCGATGCCGCTCTTCGCGTCAAGGCTAGCATCACGTATGACGGGCAGCCCGTCGCCGAGGACGTGTTCTCGATCCGCGCCGGCCGCTCCTCCGCCGTCCGCGCGATCGGCATCGAGGACTTGAGCGAGCTGAGGATCGGCGGCTACTGGAGCCCGGAGCATCCGCATCTGTACGACGTCGCGTTCACGCTGCTCGACGGCGATGCCGTGCTCGACGAGGTGCAAAGCTACTTCGGAATGCGGAAGGTATCGATCGCCGGCGGCAAGCTGTGCCTGAACAACCGGCCGTATTACTTGCGCATGGTGCTGGACCAGGGTTATTTTCCGGACGGCGTGCTGACGCCTCCGAGCGACGAGGCGATCAAGCGCGATGTCGAACTGACGAAGGCCATGGGCTTCAACGGCGCGCGCAAGCACCAGAAGCTCGAGGATCCGCGCTGGCTGTATTGGTGCGATAAGCTCGGCCTCGCCGTATGGAGCGAAGCGGCGAACGCGTTCGAGTACAGCGACGAGTACGTGCGCCGCTTCACGAACGAATGGATCGAATCCGTGGACCGCGACTATAACCACCCGTCGATTATCGCCTGGGTGCCGATCAACGAAAGCTGGGGCGTGCCGAACGTGCCGGTCGACAAGCTGCAGCAGCAGCACGCGATGGCCATGTACCACCTGACCAAGTCGCTCGACGAGATGCGCCCCGTCGTCTCCAACGACGGCTGGGAGCTCGTCAAGACGGACCTCTTCAACATTCACGACTACGAATGGCGCCGCGAGGTGCTGATGGACCGGTACAGCACGGCGGAGAAGGCCGTCTCGGCGATGCCGGCCAACCGCGTGCTCGCCGTGGAAGGCTATCCGTACGAAGGCCAGCCGATTCTCGTCTCGGAATTCGGCGGCATCTTCTATAATAAGAGCGAACGCGACGGCTGGGGCTATTCCGCGGCGGCCGACGACGAAGACTTCCTGAAGCGCCTGCGCGACGTCGTGCAGCCGATGTATCTGGCCGGCGTCGTGCAGGGCTTCTGCTACACGCAGCTGACGGACGTGGAACAGGAGCTGAACGGGCTCTTGACCTACGACCGCAAGCCGAAGCTGCCGCTCGACGCGATCAAGGCGGCCGTGGAAGGCCGCTAAGGCGCGGAACCGCCCGCCTTGCGCCCGATACGCGCATAACCGCAAGGCGCATCAACCCGGATCGTCACCCTACCGCAAGCAACAACGCAAACGCCCGCGGACGCAGTCCGCGGGCGTTCGTTTCGCTAAGGGGCCTCTCTCGCCTTGGCCGGTCTTGAGCGGAATGCCGTCAAGCCTTAATCGATGTCGAGCAGCTCGAGGATGACGCCCAGCTCCTCGGTGCTCTCCAGGTAGGCGTATTTATCGCCGTGCTGGATCAGCGGATAGCCGAATCGCTCCAGCTCGGCCGCGGTTTCGAGCATCCGGTTCTTGGCCTTGAAGGCGATGTGATGGACGCCCGGACCTTTCTCGGCCAGGAAGTCCTTCCAGGTCGTCGGATCCTCGGTCGGCTCGATGAATTCCACGACCACGTTATCCAGATGAAAGAATGCCAGCTTCACCCTTCCTTCCGTCGGCCGGCCCATGTACGTGACCGTATCGCTGCCGTCCGCGTTGGCCGTCACGACCTGCGGAACCGGAACGTTCAGCAGCTCCGCGAACCGGCTTGCCGCCTTCTGCGCGTCGCGCACGATCATCGCGATCTGGCAGACGAACGGCGCTCCCAAAATAGCCTTCTCCATGTTAATTCCTCCTTTTCGTTATCGGGACGCCCGCCCGAACCGGCGCTATTCTCCGAGCCGGTAGCTGACGAACGCCAGCCGGCTGCCGTCGGGCGACCAGGAATGGACGTTGAGCGTGCCTTGGCCGCCGAACAAGCCGACCAGCGTGCGGTATGCGCCGCCGGCGCTCGGCATGAGCCGGATTTCGACGTCCTTGTTCGCGGGATGCTCGCCCGGGGCGACGTCGCCCTTGCGGTAAGCGAGATACGCGATCGTCCGGCCGTCCGGGGATACGTGCGGAAACCAGCTGTTGCTGTCGTCGTCGAACGTCATTTGCGCTTGCTCGCTTCCGTCCGCGTTCATGCGCCACAGCTGCATAAGCCCCGTCCGCACCGAATTGAACCAAATATGCCGCCCGTCCGGGGAATATTCGGGTCCGTCGTTCAGGCCAGGCGCGTCCGTCAGCCGCGTCTCCACGCCGCCGCTTGCCGGAATTGTGTAAATGTCGTACTCGCCGTTCCGCTCCCCGCAGTAGGCGAGCGTGCGCCCGTCGGGCGACCAGCCATGGAGATAGCTGGGCGCCAGCGGCGTGATGAGCGCGGGCTCGCCGCCCCGCGCCGGCAGGACGTAGATGCGGGATCCGCCGTCCTCGCGGGTATGATGGCTGACCGCCAAGCGCTCGTGGTCGGGCGAGAGCACGTGGTCGTTGTTGCACCGGTCCGCATAGCCGGAGTCGATCGGCGACGCTTCGCGCGTCGCGAGATCGAAGGCGAAGAGATGCCCTTGGCTGTTATAGAGAAGCTTGCCGTCCCGCGTCCAGTTCGGCGCTTCGATCCGTTCGTCGAATTCGGCCAGCGCGACGCGTTCGCCGGTCCGTACGTCGACCGTTTCCAATATGCTGGTCACGCGCTGCGGTTCGTTCGGTCGTTTCATTGTCCCGTCTCCTTCGGTTTCGTCTTCCGTCGCAAGCCGGCTATGCGCGGGGCTTGATATTCAGGTTTACGCCCAAGTCGTCCTCGCTGTCGACGATCGTCCAGCTGCTGCCGGGGTAATACCCGATCGTCCGCATCGCGTAGCCCATCCGCTCCAGCTCGCCGACGACGGCGTCCCGCCGTTCCCCGACTTGAAAGCCGAGATGGTGCACGCCGTTGCCGTGTTTGTCCAGAAACTCCCGGAACGTGCTGGGGTGTTCGTCCGGCTCGTGAAGCTCGATGACGAAGCCGCCGGCCCGGATCACCGCCAGCTTGAGGCCGTAATACGCCGGCTGGCCGCGATACGTCAAGTCCGGATTATGCGAAGGAAGCTGGACGCGGATCTCCGGCACGGGCACGCCGAACAAATTCGCCCACGTCTCGGCGGCCTTCCCGATGTCGTCCACGACGATCGCGATTTGAATGAATCCTTCGAAGCCGATCTGATTTTCCATGGCTATCCCATCCTTTCGGTCTGACGCGGGCTTACGCGCCCGCCTTCGCTTCCAACGTGCTTAAGTAGCGCAGATGCTCCGCCATCCGTTCGTCCGCCTTGAACGCGAAGCCGAACGTTTCCTCGATGCGGGACACGTCGATCGGCCGCTCCCCGGGCTCGGGACGGCCCTTGTCCTCCAGCGCGATCCGGCTGCCGGAACCGAGGAGGTCGACCGCCATGCCCGCGATTTGCGCCCACGTGCGGAACTCGGTGCTGACGGACGTGTAGTAGCCGCGGTTCAGCGTATCCGAATGAAGCAGCTCGGCGTACACCTTCGCGAGATCGCCCGCCCAGATGAACTGCGTGCCGTCGTTCCGGACGAAGGTCATGTCCTCGCCGGCCAGCGCGCTCCGCACCATCCGGACCAGCTTCAGGTCGGGATAGAGCGGCCCGCCTTCCACGCAAGGATTGCCGAACGTGTAGCCCGGCCGGACGATGTTCGCCTGAATCCCGTACTGCGCGGCGATCGCGAGGAGATACGCTTCCGTCGCGGCCTTAGCGGCGCCGTAATAGGACGCCGGCTTGATATAGCCCCTGTCGTCGTGAGGGGCCGAGCCGAAGCTGGCGATCGACGAGGTGAAGATGATTTTGCGCACGCCGGCTTCCGCCGCCAGCTGGAACAACCGGACGGAGGGCATCGTTTCGCGCGTCATGTTGTCCATGGCCGTCCCGTCCAGCCACGCGAGCGCGACGTGCACGCAGGCGTCCTGCCCCGCGAGCGCCGATGCGATGACATCGGCATCGTCCATGGTGCCGGCGACCAGCCGGATGCGGTCGTGATTGACGAAGGCCGGCACCTTGCCGACGTTCCGCGCCAGCAGCGTCAGCTCGTGGCCGTGGTCCAGCAGCTCCTTGACGACGTACGAACCGATGAAGCCGGTCCCTCCCGTTACGAATACTTTCATCGTCTTGCTCCCTTCGCTTATTCTTTGACGCTCCCCATCACGAGCCCGGTCGTGAAATACTTCTGCAGGTACGGATAGATGCACAGAATCGGGATCATCGCGAGGAACATTTGCGCCGCCCCGGTCGTCCGCGCGCTGACGAGCGACAGGTACTTGGACAAATTGCCGCTCAGGTCGGTATTGTTGCGAATGAATTCCTCCGGATTCACGACGACGGTCTGCAGATACGTCTGGAGCGGGTACTTCTCGATCTGGTTCATATAGATCATCCCGTCGAACCAGCTGTTCCAATGATCGACGAACGCGAACAGCGTGACGGTCGCGATCGTCGGCGCCGAGACCGGCAGCACGACCCGGAGCAGCGTCTGCACATGGCCCGCGCCGTCGATGTAGGCCGCCTCCAGCAATTCCTTCGGCAGGCTGCGCATGTAGTTCATGACGACCAGCATGCTGAACACGGGAAGCGCCCCGGGCAGCACGAGCGACCAGACGGAGTCGATCAGTCCGGTGCTCTTCACGACCATGTAGGTCGGAATCAGGCCGGCGTTGAACAGGATGGTCACGACGAAGAACCAGGAGAACAGGCTGCGCGCCCTGAAATCCGTCCGCGACTTGGACAGCGGGTACGCGGTCAGGATGATCAGCAGGAGGTTGATCGGCACCCCGAGCGCCGTCCGGCGCAGCGAGACCAGCAGCGACATGAAGAACTTCGACGTATTCGTGATGAATTCGTACGAGACCGTCGTGAAGCCGACGGGGAAGAACGTCACCTCTCCCGCCGCGACCGCGGTCTTGTCGGAGAACGACACCGCGAGCAAATTAATGAAAGGCGCGATGCACAGCAGCGCGACGACGAGCAAAAATACGAGGTTGGCCGCCAGAAACAGCCTGCGCGGCACCGAAGCCTTGATTCTCATAGTCCTGTCCTCCGTCAGAAGACTTTGTAGCCGGTGAATTTGTCGGCCAAGTAATAGGACGCCACGATGAAGACGAGCGAGACGCCGGATTTGAACAAGCCCGCGGCCGTGGACAGCGAATATTGCGCCTGCTCGATGCCGAGCCGGAACACGAACGTGTCCAGAATATCGCCGGTGGAATACACCACGGGACTGTACATGTTATAGATCTGGTCGAAGCCGCCGTTCAGGATGTTGGCGAGGCCGAGCACGCTCATCAGGACGACGATCGAGGCGATGCCGGGCAAGGTGATGTGCCAGGTTTGCCGCCAGCGGTTCGCGCCGTCGATGACCGCGGCCTCGTAGAGCGCGGGATCGATGCCCGTAAGCGCTGCCAGGTAGATGACCGAGCCGAAGCCGAAGCTCTTCCAGATGTCCGCGACGACCATCGTGGCCGGGAACGCGTCCGGATTGCCGAGGAAGAAGATCGGCTCGATGCCGAGCTTGGCCAGCAGGACGTTCACGAACCCTTCGCTCGGCGACAGCAGGTTGATCAGAATGCCGGACAGGATGACCCACGACAAGAAATGCGGCAGATAAACCAGCGTCTGGAAAACGCGCTTGGCGAGCAGGCTCCGGACTTCGTTCAGCAGCAGCGCGAACGCGACCGGCACGACGACGCCCGCGACCATTTTGGAGAGGGCGATCACGACCGTGTTGCGGATGACCGGCCCGATGTTGGGCATGGAAAACAGCGTATCGAAGTTTTTGAATCCTACCCACTGCTGGGGGCCGAACAGCCCTTTCGCCGGGATGAATTTCTGGAACGCGATCACGACGCCGGCCATGGAGCCGTAGCTGTAGACGGCCACCAGCACGACGGCGGGAAGCAGCATGGCGTAGAGCGGCAGCTCCCGCATCAGCTTGTCTTTTCGTTTCAGGCTCGCGAACATCCTTGCCACCGCCTTCTGGAATGGTAAGCGAAGCGCCGCCGCGCCGCCGGCCGAACGTCCGGCCGGCGGCCGCGCTTCGCCATCGGGAGGGAACTATTTCGCCGGATACATCCGATCCAGCTCGTCGAGCGTCTGCTGGCCGCCCGCCTTCAGCCACTGCTGCACGAAGCCGTCGAAGGAATCGACGGGCTTGGCGCCGGTGATGATATCGGTAAAGGCCGTAATCGTCAAGGTATCGAGCGACGCCACGTTCGTCAGCCACGTTTCCGGCCGCTGAATGCCCAGAATGCTCTGGACGATCGCGTTATCGGGCATGTACTTGTTCAGGACGATGGGCAGCGAGCCCGATTTGGACATCTGGCCCCACGTGCCGAACGCGTTGTCGTCCTTGGCGAGCGAGCCGTCCTCGAAGCCTTGGATATAGTCGTACAGCGGCTTCGCGGCCGGCGCGAGGCCGTCGGAGGAGCCTTTGTCGAACGCCTTCAGCAGATCGGCCGCGTACACCTCGCCCGGCTGGTCGATATAGAGCGGGGACAGGCGGTACTGCTCGTCGGCCCAGTACTTGAGATAATCGTCCTTCGACGAGTAATTCACGGTTTGGTCGTACAAGTCGAGGATTTTGATCGCCGCTTCGGGATGCTTGTAGTCCGCGCTGACCATCGTCATCTGGCCGACGGCATTGCTCTCGATGCCGATTTTGTAGTCGTAGCCCGCTTCCGTCGGGATCGCGTACGGATGCACGATGACGCCGTCCTTCTTGTACACGTTGTTGTAGGGGTACCAGGTTCCCCAGTTGCTGCCGTACGCCATCCCGATCTTGCCGCTCGTGATGTCTTCGACGAGGGCCGACTCGTTCTTGGACGTGAATTCTTTATTGATGAAGCCCTTCTTGTACATGTCGGCGAGCACGGCGAGCGCCTTCTTCGTATTCGGCTGGATCCAGCTGAACGTCATCTTGCCGTTCTCGTCGCGATAGAACATGCTCTCGTCCCTGCCCGGTACGCCGAACGCGGACACGAGGCCGAGGATGCTGCCGTGGTTCTGGCGGATGAGATCCTTGTTGAGGGCGAGCCCGTACGTGTCGCCGTTGATGCCGTTGCCGTCCGGGTCGCCGGTCGCGAACTTCTCGGCCAGCGCGACCATCTCCTCGACCGTCTTCGGCGGCTCCGAGTGGGTGTTCTTCAGCCAGTCCTCCCGGATCCACAGGAACGGCGCTTCGTGGAAGTTGTCGTTCATCCGCGGGATGGCGTACAGCTTGCCGTCGATGGTGGCGCCGGCGAACGAATCGGCGAACCGCTCCTTGTACGCTTTGAGCGAATCCGAAGCGTACTTGTCGAAGACGTCGGTCAAATCGGCCAGCTGCCCGCTCTGCGCCAGCTGCAGGAAGACGTTCGCGTCCTGCGTCTTGAACACGTCGGGCAGGTCGCCGGAAGCGATGACGGCGTTGAGCTTGTTTTTATACGCGTCGGTGCTGCTGTCGGCGGAGAACGCCACCTTCAGATCGATGTTGAGTTTGTCCTTGATCAACTGGCTCCACCGGTTGTCCTCCCACGTATCGCCGTCCAGCAGCTTGGAAGCGGCCGCCGTTTGCACGGCCCACGACATCGTGACCGGCTTGCCGTAAGGGGCCGTCGGATTCGCGGGATCCATGCCGGCGTCGGCGCTTCCCGCGTTCTCTTGCGCGTCTTCCGCCCCCTTGCCCGCGCCCGAATTGTCAGCGGTTTCACAAGCGGAGAGAGCCAACACCATGAGCAAGCCTGCCAGAACATGCGGTAAGGCGCTTCCGGGTCTTCTCTTCTTCACGTACAACTCCTCCTTATCGTCTATGCGATCTTGACCTGACTCCTATCGCCGGCGCTGCAGCTGCGCTTGCTTCCGGCCGCCGTCTCCTTTCTCTGCCCGAAATGTCCATAAACACGCGTTTATTTCCAGTGATACAGGACCCCCTATCTACGCGAAAACTAAGCCCTGTTCTGCGATCGAATTTGCTGCCAGGCAGGCTTATGTGCCGGAAACAACCCGAAAAACAAGCATTTCCACCACAGCCGTTCCGGTTGCTCCCCGTCTTATCCGGACTATGCAACAGGCCGAACACAACGGCAGGACTGCCAGCAATTTACGCAATTGGCATAAACACGTGTCCACGAGCCCATCATACACAACGAATAAAAACGCTGTCAATCTCTAAATTATAAGGTTTTTCCAAAAACATCTGACCGATTCCGAAATTTGAATTGAATAAACACGCGTTTATGTTATAATGACTTGAAACTTCTCCCAATCGGGCGCTGTCCGCGTTCGCCGTTTCGAACACGCGCGGCGTTCCGAAAAGCAGCCATGCGGCAAGGAGGTCAACCTTATGACGAACGACGAAGGGTTTCGCCCATTGTTCGACGGCCGCACGCTTGCGGGCTGGCATGCCGTCCCGCGCCTGCCCGTCCCCCGCTACCCCGGCGGACCCGGACCGGACAAAGACGCCGAAGCTTACAAGAAGGCAGCGGCGACGTCGGGCAAGTGGACGGTCGAGGACGGCGCGATCGCGGGCCGGCAGGATCCGCCCGGATGCGGATACGGCGGTTATCTGGTCAGCGACGGCCTGTACGGCGATTTCGAATTGGAAGTGGAAGCCCGGCCCGACTGGCCCGCGGATACCGGCATTCTCGTACGCGCTTCCGCGTTGGGCTCGCAGGGCTTCCAGATCTTGCTCGATCATCGCCGTTCCGGGAATATCGGCGGCCTGTACGGCAACGGCATCGGCGGCTTTCACGGCATTGCGTTTACCCTGGACGCCGTATACGACGAACAGGGCAAGCCGGTCGGGCTGCAGCCGGAAGATCCCGCGGCTTCCATCGAGCCGCTCACGTCCGACAAGCCGGCGATTCTCGACTACGCCGCCTCGGGCGAGGACTTCCTGTCCGTCTGGAAATGGGACGATTGGAATACGTTCCGCATTCGCGTGGAAGGGGCGTCGCCGCGAATCACCGTCCACGTGAACGGCCTGAGGGTCGCCGAGCTGGACGCGGCCGCCTTGGAGCATCCGTCCTACGACGCCGCCGCGGTCCGGGAGCTGCTGGGCGCCAAAGGCCGCATCGCCTTCGAAATTCACGACAACGATCCCGGCATGGGCGATGCCCGCTGGGGACCGAACGCCGCCTGCAGGTGGCGCGGCATCCGGATTCGGGAGCTGTAGGCCGCGACCCGGACGGGCTCGGCGCGTGCCGGGCGCGGCTTAATTCCCGCTTACGCCGGATTTGCCGCCTCGGCTTGGCGCCGGCGTTGCTCCGGTTGCGCCGCGCGCCGCTTGCCTCGCTTGCGCCCTGGCAGCGCAAAAAGACCCGCGGCGATGCCGCGAGTCTTTTTTGGCGCGTCGAGCGAAATCGCGACGACGCGCTTGACGCAGGGATTGTCGGCGAATCCGCCCGACCGGCCGGATCAAACTCTCCGGCACGAATCTCTGACGACCAGGCTGCAATCCAGCGTGATTTCCTTCGCGCCGGGCGATTTCTGCTCGATTTTCGTAATCAAATACGCCGTCATGCGTTTCATCATGTCGCCGAGGTCGACGCGAATCGTCGTCAGCGCCGGGTGATGCTTCTCGCTCAGCGCATGATCGTCGAAGCCGATGATCGAGATATCGCCCGGCACGCGCAAGCCGCGTTCCTTAAGCGCCCGGATGGCGCCGAAGGCGACGCTGTCGTTGGCCGCCACGATGGCCGTCGGCAAATCCTCCCGCCGGTCCAGCAGCGTCTGGATCGCTTCGTAGCCGCCCGTTTCGTTAAAGTCGCCGTCGAGCACCCATCTCGGGTTCACCTGAAGGCCGCACATGCGCATCGCCATCTTGAAGCCCTCGAATTTGGTCACGCCCGACAGCCGCTTCATGTCGCCGTTAATGATGCCGATGTTCGTATGCCCAAGCCCGGCCAAATAAGCCACGGCCTGCTTCATGCCCGAATCGTTGTTGAAATTGAGCACGATTCGGTTCGGCTCCGGATGCTCCGGAAGCTCCTGATCGACGACGCCGATCGCGAACCCTTCGGCGATCAGTTCCTCGATGAACGGCTCGGGATTGTCCGCGCCGATGAAGATGCCGCCGTCGATCCGGCGCTGATAGAAGATCTCCCGGACCCCTTTGATCAGCTCGGCATCCTTCGCGTCGCGGAGAATATGGGTCAGCACGTAGTAGCCGTACTCGGACGCGTGCTCGATGACGCTTACGATGAGCATGTTGGTCAAGATGTCGCCGGATACCCTGCCCTGCTCGATCATGAAGAGCCCGATCGTGCGGGAACGCTTGCCGGCGAGCACTTGGGCGGAGGCGTTCGGGAAATAATTATGCTCCTCGATCACTTTCAACACTTTGTCACGCGTCTCCGGAGGCACATTGGCGTAATTGTTGATGACCCGGCTTACCGTGCTTCTGGAAACCCCGGCTAGCCGAGCGATCTCCGTGCTGTTGATGTCCGTCTTTTTCATCCAATCCATCCTTTGTCATGAACGCGTGTTTACGCAGTAATGATACACATCCGGTTTCTCGATTGTCAATCTCTTTCGCATAACGGCAGGCATTGACGAGCCTTAACACCATTATTAACACCGCAACTCTTGCATAAACACGTGTTTATGATATGCTAGACACAGTTTGAAGGCACCTTGCTAGATGACACTCCTCGCAAAGGAAGGGATAACGATGCGTCTTGGCGGTCAAGTGTTTGTAAATGAACAAAATCCGGAGACTTGGACAATGGCCTTGAAGGAAGCCGGCTTCCGCGCGGCGACATGCCCGGTCGGCGGCGATGAAGACGATTCCGAGCTCGACGCGTACATGGCGATGGCGCGGCGGCACGACATCTTGATCGCCGAAGTCGGCGCCTGGAGCAATCCGATCAGCCGGGACGACGAGACGAGACGGAAGGCCGTCGACTATTGCAAACGGCGGCTCGCGCTGGCCGAACGGATCGGCGCGCGCTGCTGCGTCAACATCTCGGGCTCGCGCGGGGAACAATGGGACGGCCCCGACCCCGACAATTTCACCGAGGACACCTATGCCCTGATCGTGGATACGGTCCGCGAGATCATCGACGCCGTCAAGCCGGCGCGAACGGTCTTCGCGCTGGAAATGATGCCATGGGCCTTGCCCGATTCCGCGGACGCCTACCTGTCGCTCGTGCGATCGATCGACCGGACGGGCTTCGGCGTGCATTTCGATCCCGTCAACATCATCAGCAGCCCCCGCGCCTATTACCGCAACGGCGACATCATCCGCGACTTCTTCGCCAAGCTCGGTCCTTACATCCGCAACTGCCACGCCAAGGACATCCTCCTGCGCGGAAGCTTGACCGTGCATCTGGACGAAGTGCGGCCGGGCCTGGGCCGGCTGGATTATCGGACGTTCCTGGCCGAACTGAACCGGCTGCATCCCGATACGCCGCTGATGATCGAGCATCTGTCGACGAACGAAGACTACCGCGAAGCGGCCTCACACCTCTCCGGCGTCGCCGCGGAGCTCGGGATCGCGCTATGAAGGGAAGCCTGAACGACGCGGAGCTGCTCGAAGCGCTCGCGCGGGAAGAAGCCGAGCTGCAATTCGACGCGTTCACGAACGACACCGCCCTGCGGCTCGGACTGGAGCTCGCCGATCGGGCGACCGCATCGGGACAAGCCGTGACGATCGACATCCGAAGAGGTTCCCAGCAGCTCTTCCATTACGCGTGTCCGGGAACCTCCGCCGATAACGACGACTGGGTGGCGCGGAAAGCGCGGGTCGCGGAACGCTTCCTGTGCAGCTCCTACCGGCTGGAAGTCGAGCTGCGCGCATCGGGCCGGACGATCGCCGAACGCTACTTTCTCGATCCGTCCTTGTATGCGCCGTATAACGGCGCATTTCCGATCCGCGTGCGCGGCGCGGGCGCGATCGGCACGATCGCCGTTTCCGGCTTGACCGGAGACGGCGATCATCGGCTGGTCGCGTCGGTGCTCAGCGACTATCTCGCGGCGGGGCGTTAAAGAACGCCTCGTCCGGAATCGTCTCCTCCGGATCCGGCTCATCGGCGTCGCGGCGGGATGCGCGGTGCCGCCCACGATCGGCGGCCTCCCAGGGACCGGCATGTTCATGCCGGTCTTCTTCATCCCGAAGCCGCTGCCCGCGAGGCGGCTTCGCGTTCGGAGATAAGTCGCCCCACTCCTCGACCGGGATGCCGCGAAGCACGCGAAATTCCCGATCTCCGTCCATCCCGCCTTCATCCGCCGCCTCCATGCCGGACCCGCTTCTCCGCGGAAGGCCGATCCCGCTCGTCCCGCCATGAAGCCGCCGGACGAATTGTCCGAGACGGACGCACATGCGGCCGAGCGCCGCGTCGTCCAGCTCGTCCGGCAGCATCGGGCCGTACAGGTCGCAGCTTGTCTGCTCAAGACTCATCCTGGCGCATAGCCGGCAGGTCGCTTGCGGGTTCGTCATGACGCTTTCCCCCTCCCTTGGGCAACTCGGAGCCTCATTCGGCCGCCGTCAGCCGCGCCTGGCGGAACTTGACGAAGCTGCCGACTCGCCACACGCAGACGTACGCGAACGCCAGCACCATCGTCAGCAGCGTGAATTCGGTATAATCCAGTCCTTTGAAGTACTCCGACAGCGCGATCCGAATGACGACGATCGCGATAAGGACGTATTTGAAATTTTTATTCGGCTTCGCGTACACAAGCCCGTCCGCCAGCTTCTCGTACCCGGTATGGTACAGCATGATCGACCCGAGGCCGCAGCCGACCAGCAAGGCGCACAGCAGCTCCCAGGCGGCCGGCATATGGAACGGATGATCCGGAATCTGCGTCAGCGCGTTGATGCTGAAGCCGAAAGCGGCCAGCAGCAGGAAAACGGGCATCAGCATGCCGATGCCGTTGTTTCGAACCGGCCGGCGCTTCCCCCGGGATCTCAGCCAAATGACCAGCACGATCACGACGGCGGCGATGCCGTAGCCGATTAATGTCGGCGCGTCCATGAAACCACTCCTTTGTTCATATCGGGTGAACTAAGAATAAAGTAAATATATATATATCATACTTAATATAGAACAACGAATGAATCGATGATATTCCGAAAACAACTTTTGATTCGCCCCTAAATATAGTAAACAATTATGTATTTATCGTCAAGAGAACTGCAATTCCTGATCTTGTTCCCCGCAAGAAGGCGTCCTATGTATATATAGACGCAGCGCAAGCGCCGGATAGTTCTTCTATCAAGGGCCGGGAACCGAAATCATTTCCATTAGAAGGCTTAGCGGTCACGGACCGGTCTATTCTTTAATATGAACAAAAGGCGGCGATCCATGTGCGGCCCGTCCCTTACCGCCGCGAATCCGGGCTGCGACGCGGGCATTGGCGTGTTCGATCGGCGACCGCGGCAACGGCAATCGCAAGCGCGTCTGATCTAGCCAAAAAGAGCAGCCGAATTCGGCTGCTCTTTCATAGCGCGGCGACGCGCCATCAACTTTCGTAGGCGGATCGTCTTTTGAATGGTCTTCGGCCAGCGAACATGAGCGCTGCGCCGCCGCTTCGGCCGCGACGGCATCGTCATGCCGAGAGCAGCGCCGCGCAAGCTTCGCCATGCGTCCGCTTAGCGCGCGAGGCCCCGCCGCGGCTCAGGCGGGAATGCCCGACAGCCACGCGATCGCTTGATTCAGCTCCGGGAACGGATGCAGCAGCTCGGTCTGCTCCGCCGTCGCCGCGTTCCGATGCTCGGACTTCGTCATCAGCGGATTCGCGAAATCCGGCAATGCGGCGGCCGCGTACCGAATGCCCGCTTCCGCGAGCCGGGCGCTCCATTCCTCGGTCATCCAGCGCGCGTCCTGCGGGGACAGCCCCGCGAGATGTCGGGTATCGACGAGCACTTTGCGCGCCCGCTTCGCCTTCGCCAGCTCGATCGCGCGGGTCATGACGGCGCTCAGCCGGTCCATCTCCGCCATGGCGTGCCAGCGAATGACGACCGCCTCCAGCACATCGTCCCAGAACACGTAAGCCTCATCGGAAAAATAATGCGTCATTCGAATCGTCCTCCTTATTCGCTGCATCTGCAATCATTATATTTAGATTTAGTTTAAATATTCCTTGTTCATTCATATTACCACGCCGGTTCGTCCGCATCATGAAGATCGGATGAAAGTTCGCGCGCCGCGCCGAAAAACTCCCGCGACCGCTCGCGGGAGTCCTGCCGGGCACCGATGGCCGGCGCTTCCTTCATTCAAAGACGAAATCCGCGTCGTTCAAGGGCTCGACGTGAATCGTCCGGACGTAGCCGTTCCCCTTCTTGGAGAAGAAGTCGTGCTGCTTCGTCTTCGTGCTGATGCCGTTGAACACGATCGGGTTGACGTCCTCGTCCGGGAAAACGGGCTCGAGGCCGAGGTTCATCAGCGCCTTGTTGGCGTTGTAGCGCACGAACGTCTTCACCTCGTCGACCAGTCCGATCGCCCCGTACAATTCCTCGGTGTAGCGCATCTCGTTCTCGTGCAGCTCGTGCAGCAGACCGAGCAATTCATCCTGCGCCCGCGCCCGCTCCGCTTCGCCGAGCGCCGCGAACGTCTCCTGCGCGAGCACGCCGACGTAAACGCCGTGAATGCTCTCGTCCCGCAGGATCAAGTCGATGATTTCGCCGCTGCTCGTCATTTTCCCCTGCCCCGCGAGATAGAGCGGATAGAAGAAGCCGCTGTAGAACAAGTAGCTTTCCAGCAGCACGGAGGCCGCCATCGCGAGATAGAGGCTCTTGCCCGTCGCGATCGTGCGGTAATACCCGGCGATCCGCTCCGCCTTCGCCTGCAGACGGGGGTTCTCCTCGACCCAGCGGAAGACGGCGTCGATCTCCTCCGTCGACGCGAGCGTCGTAAAGATGCTGCTGTACGACTTGGCGTGGATCTGCTCCATCATCCCCATGAATCCGAGCACGGCTTTGCGCTGCAAGCCGTCGACGTGCTCGAGGATCTTCGGCATGCCGACGCCGCCTTGCACCGTGTCGAGCAGCGTAAGGCCGCCGAGCGCCTTCATGTACGTCTCGCGTTCCGCCCCGTTCAGCTCGATCCAGGACATTTTGTCGTCGGACAGCGGGATTTCGTCGTCAGTCCAAAACTGCATAATATTTTGATTCCAAAACTGGCTCGTGAAATCGTCGTCCGGACGATTCCAATTAACGGCTTTCATGGCACACATGGCGGCTCTTCTCCCTTGTTACGCGCGTATGGCTTCGCCGCTCAGACGGCGCAGCTGATGCAATTCTCGACGGACAGCATGTTCGTCCTCGTATAGTAGAGCGACTTCAGCCCCTTCTTGGCGGCGTAGACGTAGTACCGGGACAGCTCCCGCGTGGAGACGTCGCTGTTGACGTGCAGGATCGTCGAGATGCCTTGGTCGACGTGCGTTTGAATTTCGGCGATCAGGTCGATCACCTTGAGCTGGTTCATCTGATAAGCCGACTTGTAATAGAACAGATTGTCCTTGCTCAAGAACGGCATCGGATAATAGGTCGTGGAGTTCGCGTACGTCCGCGTCTCGATCGGCTCGACGATCGGCATGACGCTGCTCGTCGAATTCTGCACGTACGAGATGCTCTGCGTCGGCGCGATCGCCAGGCGGTACGCGTGGTATAGGCCGTGCTCCGCCACCTCCGCCTTCAGCCGCGCCCAGTCCGCGGGGGACGGAACCGCGATGTCCGCGAAGAGCGCCCGCACCTTCTCCGTCGCCGGCCGGTAGTCCGTCTCCAGGTAGCGCTCGAAGTAGACGCCGCTGGCGTAATCCGACTTGTCGAAGCCGGCGAACGTCCGGCCCGACCGGCGGGCGATCTCCATGCTGCATTCCAGCGAATGGTAGTTCATCGTCATGAAGAACGTCCGCGCGAAATCGCGGGCTTCCGGGCTTTCGTAGGCGATGCGGTTCTTGGCCAGGTAGCCGTGCAGGTTCATCGCCCCGAGACCCACCGAGCGGAGCTCGTCGTTCGCCTTCGCCACGCCCGGCGCGTTCTCGATCCGCGTCATGTCCGTGACGGCCGTCAGCGCGAGCATGCCTTCGTGCACCGATTCGCGGATCTTGCCGAGCGCCATCACGTTCGCGATGTTGAGCGACGCGAGGTTGCAGCTGATGTCGCGGCGGATGACGTCCGCCTGCCCGTAATCGCCGATCTCGGACGTCTCCTGGAATTGGAAGATCTCCGTGCACAGGTTCGACATCTTGATCATGCCGATGCCCCGCAGCGCGTGCCCCCGGTTCGCGTTGGACCGGTTCATGATGTACGGATAGCCGGATTCCAGCTGGATCGTGGCGATCTTGGTCAGCATGTCCCGCGCGTCCAGCACCGCTTTCTTTTTCACGCGGCCGTCGGCCAGCAGCGTCTCGTACATCTCGTCCATGTCCATGTCGTCGAGATGCGTCCCGTACGCTTTCAGTACCGAGTGCGGCCCGAAGACGTGCAGCTTCTCGTTGCGCTCGGCGAGCTCATAGAATTTATTCGGCACGATGAGGCCGATCGACAGCGTCTTCAGCCGCGTCTTCTCGTCCGCGTTGATCTTCTTGCTGTCCAGGAACTCCATGACGTCCCAGCCGAAAATATTGTAATAGCCCGCGCCCGAGCCTTTGCGCTGCCCCATCTGGTCGGCGTACGAGAACGCGTCCTCCATCAGCTTCAGCACCGGCATGATGCCCTTGGCCGCGCCCTCGACGCCTTTGATCGGTTCGCCGCGGCCGCGCAGCTTCGATAGGTTGACGGCGACGCCGCCGCCGATCTTGGACAGCTGCATGCACGTCGCGAGCACGTAATTGATCGAATTGAGCGAATCGTCCATTTCGAGCAGGAAGCACGAGACCAGCTCGCCGCGGCGGCTCTTGCCCGCGTTCAGGAACGTCGGCGTCGCCGGCTGGACCCGCTGCTCCATCATCGCCAGCGCCAGCTTCCGCGCGGTCTCGGCGTCCCCGCGGCCCAGATGCAGCGCGACGATCGCGACGCGGTCCGGATAATGCTCCAGGTACAGCGACTTGTCATCGCTCTTCATCGCGTAATCGGTATAGAACTTCGAAGCGGCCATGTACGATTCGAAGCGGAACGGATGCCCGTGCGTCAGCGCGAATACCTCGTCGACCTCCCGCGCCGTATAATCGCGATATACATCCTCGTAATAATCGTGGTCGATCATATAGCGCAGCTTGTCCGCCGTGGACGCGAACGTCAGGCTGCGGCCCGCCGCTTCCGCCATGAACGCGTCGACGGCCTCGCGGTCCTTCTCCAGCCGGAAGAAGCCGTCCTCGCCGCGCTGCATCAGCAAATTGTTCAGCTCAATGTGCCGCAAGCGCGCTCACCTCCGTGACGAATCGTTCGACGTCCTTCGCCGTGCCCGCCAGCTCGAACTTGGATACCACGGGCACGCCGTACCTGCGCGAAATCTCGTCCGCGCTCTTGGCGAACCGGTCGCCCCAGTTGCGGTTGCCGCTCGCGGAGACGCCGACCAGGTTCCGATGGTTGCGTTCGAGGAAGGTCATGACTTTCTCCGGCGCGCCGCCGAAGCCCGTCGTGTATGTAACGAGAACGAACGGGTCGTCGAGCACGGTGGACGCCTCGATTTGCACGGCGGGAAGGTCGGTTTTCTGAATGAATCGCTTCACGTTGCCCGTTCGGGAATCATAAGCAATGATCATGGCTGGTAGCTCCTTTTCGATCGATAGCTGCAAATAGAATCAAGATATAGGGTGTAGAACTATAATTTATATCAATATATAGTGCTTGTCAAATTTTTATAACCGCGATTTTTTTCTATGAAACGCCAAAAAAACGCAGCCGCCGGGGCTGCGTTTCATAGGACTGCCGGGAGATTGCCATGAGGCTGCCGCGACGGCGCGTCAGGCGTACGGATCGATCGTTACGATCGTGCCGTCGTCGCGATACCGCAATTCCGCGAACTTCACGCTGCGCTTGTGATCGATGCCGCCCGACAACGACGCGTCATGATAGAACAGGTACCACTTGTCCCGATAGCGCACGATCGAATGGTGCGTGGTCCAGCCGAGGACGGGCGTCAGGATCGTCCCCTTGAACGCGAACGGCCCGAGCGGGTTGTCGCTCACCGCGTAGACGAGCTTATGCGTCGTCCCCGTGGAATAGGACAGGTAGTACAGCCCGTTGTGCTTGTGCATCCACGGCCCCTCGAAGTAGCGGCGCTCTTCGTCGCCGGCGGCGATCGGCGTTCCGTCCTCGTCCGCGATGCGAATTTCGGCCGGGGCCGAACGGAACGACAGCAGGTCGCCGCTCAGCTCCGCGACCCGCGGGCCGAGCGCGGGCGCCGACGGGTCGGGGCCGGCGGCGTCCGGGACGTATTCGCCCGTCTGCCACTTCTCCAGCTGGCCGCCCCACAGGCCGCCAAAGTACATGTACGCCCGGCCGTCGTCGTCGACGAACACGGCGGGATCGATGCTGAAGCTGCCCGGGATGCAATCCGGCTCCGCGCGGAACGGACCGGCCGGCGAATCGCCCGTCGCGACGCCGATGCGGAAGATTCCGTCGTGGTCCCTCGCCGGGAAGAAGAGGTAATAACGGCCGTTCTTGAACGCCGCGTCCGGCGCCCACATTTGCTTCGACGCCCAGGGCACGTCCCGGACGTGAAGCGCCTCGCCGTGGTCGGTGCAGCTCGTCAGTTCTTCGTCGAACGACAGGACGCGATAGTCTTCCATCGCATACTGGTCGCCGTTGTCGTTCGTCGGGCCGTCGTGGTCGATGTCGTGCGACGGATAGACGTACAGCTTCCCCTCGAAGACGTGCGCGGACGGATCCGCCGTGTAGAGATGCGTGACGATCGGTTCGTTCGGCGCGATCGGCTTGCGCGAATCGGACATGGGCTCTCTCTCCTCTGTGCGTGAATTGGCACCCGCTTCAGCCTTTCACGGATCCGGCGGCGATGCCCTCGACGATCCGGTTGCTGAGCAGGAAGAACAGGATCAGAATCGGCAAAATGCTGATCATGAGCGTCGCGCCGATCGCGCCCCAGTTGGTCGTATACTGCCCGACGAAATTCTGGATGCCGACGGTCAGCGTCTTTTTGCCGTCCGAGCTTAGGAAGGTGTTGACGAAGATGAATTCGTTCCAATTGTAGATCATGTTGATGATGGCGGCCGTGACGCTGACGGATACGGTCATCGGCAGGATGATCCGGAAGAACATCCGGTTCACGCTGCAGCCGTCCATGACCGCCGCTTCCTCCACCTCGCGCGGAAGCGCGTAGTAGAAGCCGATCAGGATCATGATCGTCAGCGGCAGGTTGAAGGCGACGTAGGACAGCACGATGCTGAACTGCGAGTCCTTCAGGTGAATCGACTTGAACAGGCTGAACAGCGGGATGAGCGTCGAATGGACGGGAATCATCATGCCGATCATGAACAGCCCGAGCACCGCCTTATGCAGCTTCCACTTCATCCGCGTCATCGCGAAGGTGACGAAGTTGGCGAGCAGGATCGTGCAGACGACGGACGCCGCCGTGATCCAGATGCTGTTCAGGAAGTAGCGGCCGATCTTGCCCTGCTCCAATACCGTGGCGTAATTGCTCCAATGCAGCTGCTTCGGCACGGCGAACGGCGCCAGATTGAAAATCTCCTGGTTGTTCTTCAGCGAGAACAGCAGCAGCCAGAGCAGCGGCAGCAGCTGCAGCACCGCCGTGACGGCAAGCGCGGCGTACAGGATGCCGTAGCCGATCGTCCTGCCGATCGGTCTCGAAGAGACGCCCGTCCCGGAACGGGGTCGAATGGCGGTCGTGATGCCGGACAAGGGAATCGCCTCCAGTTCAGGAATATTGAATCGTGTCTTTGGCCGCCGTCGCGCGCCGGATGACCCAGGTGGCCGCCAGGCAGATGACGAGCAGGAAGAAGCCGATCGCGCTGCCGTACCCGAAGTCGAATTCCTTGAACGCTTTGTGGTACATATAGGAGGCCATCACTTCGCTCGCCTGGTTCGGTCCGCCGTCCGTCATGACGTAGATCAGGTCGAAATACTTCAGCGAGCCGACGACGGCCAGCACGACGGTCACCTTGAGGACCTCGGAGATCAGCGGAAGCTTGATCCGCAGCGCGACCTGCAGCGAGGTCGCCCCGTCGATTCTGGCCGCTTCCTCGAGCGAAGCGGGGATGTTTTTCAACGCCGCGTAGTAGATGAGAATGTAGAAGCCCGCGAATTGCCACAGAATCGGGATGAAAATCGCGTACAGCACCAGATGCGGATCGGCCAGCCAGCTGGGCGTATTCTCCACGCCGAGTTTCTCGAGAATGCCGTTCAGGATGCCGTTGGTCGGATGGTACACCTTCTGCCACAGCTGGGCGATGGCGACCGAGGAGAGCAGCATCGGGAGCAGGTAGATTTTGCGGAGCAGGTTGGCGCCCCGGATCTTGCCGGAGAGCACCAGCGCGACCGCCAGGTACAGGATCAAGCAAAGCGTCGACAGCAGCGCGAACAGCAGCGAATGGTACGTGCTGTGCCAGAACACGCTATCGCGCATGAGCGTCTTGTAGTTGTCCAAGCCGATAAAGTCCGGCTTGCCGATGCCGTTCCACTCCATCAAGCCGTAATAGCCCGTCAGCACGATCGGCACGTAGATGATCGCGAGCAGCAGGAACAAGGACGGCAGGACGTACAAGGCGATGATGCGTTTGTTGGACATGACCGTATTCATGGTTCGTCATAGCCTCCCGCCGGGTCGTCCGGATCGGGCGGCGCCGCCTGCGGCGCGCCCGTCCTCCGGCCGATGGCCCGGTTGCGATTATTTGCCCGCCTTGAGGGCGTCGTCCTGCTTCTTGATGAATTCTTCCGGCGTTACGGCTTTGCCGAGCAGCGCCTGCACGAGGTTATGATGCGCGTCGGAAGCGCCCGGCTTCATCTGCGTGTCGAGGTACAGCGTCACCTTGCTGGCTTGGTTCAATTCGTTCAGCAGGTCGATGAACATCTGCGGCAGCTTGACCGAGGACGTGTCGACCTTCGTGGCCGGGATGACGCCCGCGTCCGTGACGGAATGCTCGCCCCACTTCCGCACGAAGAAGCTGACGAATTTCTTGGCTTCGTCGACGTGCTTGGAGTTCTGGGACACGAACAGGCCAACGCCCGGTCCGCCGACCCAATCGTCCACGCTGCCCTTGCCGCCGTCGACCGCCGGGAATTTGAAGTAGCCGATCTTGTCCTTGAACGCCTGCGGCACGTCCGCCGAGGTCGTGTAGTTCGGCACTTCCCACGTGCCCATCGCGAACATCGCCGCCTGCTCGTTCATGAAGAGCGACTTCGCCTCGTCGTTGGACAGGCCGTTGTAGCCCTTGACGAACGCGTTCATGTTCACGAGCTCCTGCGCCTGCTTCGCCGCTTCGAGCAGGGACGGGTCGCCGAAGTCGCTGCCCGCGACGGCCTTGTCCATCACGTCCGGTCCGCCGATGCGGTCCGCCAGGTACATGTACCAGAACGAGGACGGCCAGGCGTCCTTGCCGCCGAGCGTGATCGGCGTCACTTTGTTGTCGCTCAGCGTCTTGATGATCGTCTTCAGCTCGTCCAGCGTCTTCGGCGGCTGCAGGTTGTATTTGGCGAAAATATCCTTGTTGTAGTAGACCGGCACGATGTTCAGCTCGACCGGAAGCGCGTACGTCTTGCCGCCGAAGGCATACGCTTCCGTCGTGCCGGCGACGAATTTGTCCTTCAGCTCGCCCTGCAGCAGATCGTCCACCGGCGCGAACATGTTGCCGTTCACGTACGGATCCATGAAGCCGGCCGCCCACGTGAAGCCGACGTCGGGCAGGTCGTTCGAGGCGGACAGAACCTTCAGCTTGCTCTTGTACTGCTCGTTCTCGAGCACCTCGGTCGTGATCGTCACGTTCGGGTTCGCTTCCTCGTACTCCTTGATGATTTCGGTGACCATTTTGTTTTGCGCGGAATTGCTGCCGTCCGGCCACAGATGCATCATTTTGAGCGTGATTTTCTCGTCCGGGCCGGCGTTCCCGCCCGCGCTGCCGTTATCGGCGCCGGCGTTCGCCGCGTTCGCGTTGTTGCCGCCGCCGTTCGCGGCTTGGTTGCCGGCGGTGCCGCCCGAATTGCTTCCGCAAGCGGTTGCAACGAGCAGCAGCGCGGTCATCAGGGTACCGAGCGAAATGATCTTGCGCTTCATGAACGAATTCCCCCTTAAACAAGTGCGAAGGATGTATGCGCTTTCCTTCTGGCTAAAGTGTATCATCGGCGCCCACGAGGGATAAGGGCACGGCGTTTGGTTAAACTTCCACTATTTTTGGCTGTTTCCGTCCGAGCCCGTCTTAGGTTCCGATTTCCGGCTCCGCGTCATGCATCCCGCTCCGGAATCTTCCCGGGCTCGCGTGCTCGTATTCCTTGAACACTTTGTTGAAATATTTCGCTGTCTGGTAGCCGATCCTTTCGGCGATTTCGGCGACGGGCAGGCTCGTCGTGAGCAGCAGCTCCTTCGCCTTGTGCAGCTTCCGGCGGGCCACGTATTCGCTGAACGTCATGCCGCTCTGCTCCTTGAAGAGCGCGCTGAAATAGCTTCCGTTCAGATGGACGGCGTCGGCGACCTCCTTCAGGCCGACGGCTTCGCCGATATGCGCGTCGACGTACCGCATGGCGGCGCGGACCGGTTCGCTTAAGGCGGCTTCCCCTTCCGCCACGTCCATGAGCCGCGGGTCGGCCAGCTTCCGCATCAGCCCGACGCGGTTGCGCTCCTCGCCCGCCTTCAGCGCCTGCTCCACCGCCGCGATCAGCTTCTCCCGGCTGACCGGCTTCAGCAAATAATTGACGACCGACAGCTGAATCGCCTGCTGGGCGTATTCGAACTCGGCGTGGCCGGAGACGAGGATGACCGGCGGCTGGCGCAGCAGCGGCGACGCGTTCATCCGCTCGACGAGGCCGAGACCGCTGATTTCCGGCATGCGGATGTCCGTGATCATGAGATCCACGGCCTGCTCCTCCAGCAGCCGAAGCGCGGCCGCGCCGTTTTCCGCGGTCAGCAGCTCGCACTGCCCCGCCGCCCAGGCGTTCAGCATTTTTTTCATGCCTTCCCGCGACCGCGGCTCGTCGTCGACGATCAGAATGGTCCGGATTTTCATGGCGTGCTCCTCCTATTCGCGGGAATCCGGACGCTGACGCGCGTGCCGGCTCCCTTTTGGCTCTGAATGGCGAGCCGCGGCATCTTCCCGCTCTCGCCCGCTTCGCCGAAGTACAGCTTCAGCCGGCGCTGCACGTTGGCGATGCCGACCCCCGAGTTCTTGGACGAGGGCACGGTCCCGCGCGCCAAGCCGTCGATGACGCGCCGCAGCTTCGTCTCGTCCATGCCGGCGCCGTCGTCCTCCACCGCGATGACGACGTCGTCTCCTTCGCGCGCGACCGACACGTCGACGCGCCCGGGCCCGATGCGGCTCTCGAGGCCGTGCAGGATGGCGTTCTCCACGAGCGGCTGCAGCAGCAGCTTCGGCAGCTGCGCGTCCGCGAGCTCCGGCGGGGCGTCGATCCGCCAGGCGAGCCGATCCCCGAACCGCATTTTCATGATCAGCAAGTACCGCTCGATATGGTCGAGCTCGTCGCGCAGCGCGACCCATTCGTCCTTGTTGGGCCCCGTGATCGTGTACCGGAACAGGTCGGACATCGCGACGACGTACGACGCCAGCTCGTCCTCGTCCTTGTCCAGCAGCGACCAGTACAGCGCGTCGAGCGTGTTGAACAGGAAGTGCGGATGGATCTGCGCCTGCAGCGCCTTCAGCTCCGTGCGGCTCTGCGACAGCTCTTTCTCGTACACGAGCTGGATCAGTCCGTTGATGTTGCCGACCATCTGGTTGTACGAATGGTTCAGTTCCTTGATCTCGATCGTCGACGATACGGAGGCCGTCGGCTTCAGCACCCCGAGGCGCGTGCCGCGCATCGTCTTGATCAGCCGGAACACCGGCCGGGTAATCATCGTGGACAGGAAGAACGAGAACAGGGCGAACAGGAACGTGCCGATGCACGCCGAGACGACGATCGTCGTCCGCACGACCGAGATCCCCTTCGTAATCGTATCGACCGGCGTCAGGATGAGCAGCGTCCAGCCGGTGACGGACGACCGCTGCTTGACGAGGATGAACGAACGGCTGCCGATCGCGACGGTCTGATCGTTCGACGCCGTCAATCCCGCGGCCTCCGCCTGCGAGACGGCGTCGTCGTTCGACGCGATCAGCTGCCCGTCGCGGGCGATGAGCAGCATCGTCTCCGCCTGCGCGTCTCCCGACAGCGGATCCTTCAGCGCGAACTTGCCGCGGTCGGCACGGATGAGCAGGTAGCCGCCCGTGGAGAAATATTGGTCCACGAGGCTGATGCGCCGCATCGCGAGCAGCGACGACGGATCGGACGGATCGATGCCGAACCAGACGATGCCGCCCTTCTTCGCCGTCGTCTGCGCGATCCAATCCTCGCTCACCTTGTCGCCGAGATTGCCGCCGTCAAGCGGATACAGCCGCTCCCCGTCCTTGTTGTACAGCTCGACGGACTTGATGCCGTCCGTGTACATCTGCACGAGGTTGATGATCGGCGGCAGCGCCTGCCGCTCGGCGAACGTCGACGGCTTGCCGTGCATGTCCTTCAAGAGCAGCTGCTGGACGTAGCCGTTCGTCGAGACGAGCGTCGTCAGCGAATCGATCTGGTCGAGCACGCTTTCCAGCCGGCCGTTCGCCTGCACCGCGGTCTGCTGGATATGCTTCTCGGCGTTGTTCTTCAGCAGCTCCGATACCGCGTTGAACGTGATGCCGCCGACGAACGCGAGGATGATCAGCATGATGAACAGGAAGCCGAGCAGCATCTGATTGCGCAGCGTATTCAGTTTCGACAGCTTCGGCCACATGCGCCTCAACCTCCCTTTCCTTCTTCCCGCGCCAATAGCCCGTCGCTTCGGGCTTGTCCCGATCGGACAGGTGTAAGCGGTTTCGCATCTCCTACCATAACATGACTTCGAAGCGATGGGAATATGGGATGTCAGGCAAAAGAAGCGCGGCGGGATGGGGCGAGTCGGCGGTCCGGGACGGCGGAGCGAGGAGCGTTGGGCGGCATCTTGCGGAAGCATCGCAGTTGGCGGCCCATGGCGGCGAAGCGTGGTGCCGGACGAGCGCCGAACCGAGTGCCGGATGAGTGCCGAACCGAGTGCCGGATGAGTGCCGAACCGAGTGCCGGACGAGTGCCGAACGAGTGCCGAACGAGTGCCGAACCGAGTGCCGAACCGAGTGCCGGACGAGCGCCGAAGCAAGTGCCGAACCAAGTGCCGAACGAGCGCCGAACCAAATGTCGAACCGAGTGCCGGACGAGCGCCGAAGCATACAAAAAACCGCCCTGTCGGGCGGAACCGCGCGAATGCATCGCGGTCGCCGGCGCATGGCGGCAAGCCGGGCTTCGCAGCCTAGATAAAAGGCCGCCCCGTCGGGCGGCCTTGACTCCTACCGTATATCGGATGTGCCGTGTGCATCGATGCCGTATTCGATTCCATTTCCTTGTGCGTACAGCCATGCTGCCGTTCTGCCCTATTATCACCGTTCTGCCGGCCAACATCCTTCGTGCCGGCAGTTCATCGCATGGACTCAAGGCTGTGCGGAACCGTTCTCCCGCTAATCCCCGCTCCGTCCCCGCGGACGGAACGCCGCGACGTCCAGCCATTGGCGCGCGATCAGCTCGTGGCCGGCCGCCGTCGGATGGATGCCGTCCCAGAGCCAATGCGACTCGGGCGCCCGCAGACAGGCGTCGTCGAAAAGCGCCTGGAGCGGCACGAACGTCGCCCCGTGCTCGCGGGCGAGCTCCCCGACCGCGAGCCGGTACTCCGCCAGCTTCGCCGACCACGCGTCCCATCGCTCCGCGACGCCGCCGGTCCGCAGCGCGAACGGCTCGAGCAGCACGACCCGGGCGTTCGGCAGCGTCGTCCGCGTCTCCTCCAGCAGGTGGCCGTACGCCCGGCGGAACCGGTCGCTCGCGCCGCGGGGATCGCCGTTCACGATGTAGTAGGCATCGTTCACGCCGACCAGGATGCTGACGACATCCGGCCGCACGGCGATCGCGTCTTCGTTCCAGCGCGCGTACAGGTCGGACGCGCGGTCGCCGCTGACGCCGCGATTCACGACCCGCGGCGCGTCCGCGCCGTACTCGAGCCCCAGCTTGCCCGCGATCTGGAAGACGTAGCCGTGCCCCAAAATATGATTCGGGTCGCTCGTTCGGCCGCGGGCGCCGTCCGTGATGGAATCGCCGATGAACAGCAGCGTTTGGTTATCGGTCATGCGCGTTTGCCCTCCTTCTTGCTCCTGCACTTGCACTTGCTCTTGCTCTTGCTCTTGTTCTTGCACTTGCACTTGCACTTGCACTTGCTCTTGCACTTGCACTTGCTCTTGTTCTTGCACTTGCACTTGCTCTTGCTCTTGCATTTGCACTTGCACTTCCTCTTGCACCTACACTTGCACGTGTTCTCGCTCTTGCTCTTGCACTTGCGGTCCCCCTAGCACGCCCGGCGCCACGGCGAACGGGCCGCCGGCATGCGGCAGCCCGTCCTTGTCGTCCTTACAGCCTTGCACGGTGATTAGAGGCCTTTCTTCTTCAGATCGTCCAGGTGGCGCTGGTACATCACTTTCTCGACCTTCTCGGCGCCGACTTGGTCCATCTGCTTCAGGAAGCCATTGTACGCGGCGTCGAACTCCGCGTCCGTCTTGGACAGGATCAGCTTCGGAATCGTCTTGTTCCACAGGTCCTTGACCTTCGCGTTGATCGTGCCCTCCGGCGTGGAGCCGTCCGGCTCGAGGTTCTCCATGCCGAGCGTATAGTCGTCGAAGTTGTATTTCTCCAGCAGCTTGCTCGCCGCGTATTGATCCGGCTGGCTCTCCTTCAGATCGCGCGCCGCGGCGTCGTCCCACGCCTTGCCGGCCCGGAAGAGCAGCGTCGAATCGCTGAAGCCGTACTTCGCGTTGAACGCGGCGTTATCCTTGATGGACATGTCGAGAATGTCCTGCTTGAATTTCGGCAGCCCGTCGACCATGTCGTACGTCTCGCCTTCCTTGCCGTAGCGCATGTCCATCTGGCCTTCGTCCGACCAGGCGTACTCGGCGAACCGGATGATCCGCTCCGGATTTTTCGCGCTCTTCGTCACGAAGAAGCCCTGCCAGCCCATGAGGCGGGACGCCGGGTAGCGCGGCGCTTGGCCGTTCGCCTTCAGGCCGTCCAGGACCGTGTACGTCTGGTCCTTGCCGAGCGTGCTTTCGATCTTCGGATTGTACATCGTGTACATGTTGTTCATGAACTGGGACGCGACCGCGTACTGCGCGCCGTACAGCTTCTCCTCGTACTGCTCCTGCTTGTAGATGAGCAGCTGCGGATCGAGCAGGCCGTTGCGGCTCAGCTGGCTCATGAACCGGAAGGCGTCGATGAAGCCCTTGTTGCGCATCGGGTATTCCACGAGCTGCCGGTCGTCCTTGACGCGCTCCTCGAGCAGATGCGGCGAGAACGAATCGATCAAATAGTCCATGGAATTGCTCCCGCCGAAGCCGTTCTTGTTGACGTCGAAGAATTCCACGCCGACCGGGCTGATCTTGGGAAATTTCTCCTTCGCGAGTTTAAGCGCGTTCAACAGATCGTCGGTCGTCGCGATCGTCGGGCTGCCGATCGCCTTGTAGATGTCGGAGCGGATGAACCACGGCCGCACCGCCACGATCGGCACGCCGCTCGTCAGCCGGTCCTTCGTCTCGTACAGGTTCGGCAGGTACCACAGCTTGCCGTCGATCGAATGGTACTTGACCATGTCGGGATCGAGCTGCGCCTTGAACGCCGGCGCGTACTTGTCCATCAGTTCGTCCATGGAATAGACCATGCCGTTCTTGATCAGCTTCGAGACGGCCGGATTGTTCCAATCGAGCATGATCGTGTCGGGCAAGTCGCCGGAAGCGATCATCGTGTTGAGGTAATCGTCGTCGCTGCCCGTCGCGAGCTTCCGGTCGACCGTGACGCCGGTCTTCTCCGTCGCCAGTTTCATCGCGTACTGGTCCTTCCACAAGTAGCTGGACGCCCAGTTGCCGTAGAAATATTGCGTGAACGTGAACGGCGACGTATCCTGCTTCCACGACGGGCCGTCCGCCGTTTGTTGCGCGTTGCCGCCGGCGTTGCCGGCAGCGGCTCCGTTCGCGCCGCCGGCAGCGCCGGCGTTCGCCGCGTCGTTCGCGCCGTCGTTCGAGCCGCAGCCCGTCAGCGCCGTCAGCACGAGCGCGGCGGCGGCCAGGGCCGAGATGCCTTTCTTTTTCATGATGCGACCTCCTCGAATAATGTCTAGCGTGTCTCCATCTGTATACTTTAAACGGCGTAAAGCCGGTAAAGCCGCTATGGAACGGATCAGCCTTTGACCGAGCCGATCATGACGCCCTGCACGAAATACTTCTGCACGAACGGGTACGTGAACACGATCGGCAGCGTCGTGATGACCATCGTCGCCAGCTTCAGCGAAGCCGCCGACACCGCGCCGAAGCCGAGCTGGCTCGCCAATTGGCTGACGTTGCTGTTGGAGCTGATGATCTGCATGAGGATCTGCTGCAGCGTCGGCAGCTTGTCGCCGCCGAACAGCATCGCGTCGTACCAGGCGTTCCAATGGAACACCGCGTTGTACAGCGCGATCGTCGCCAGCACGGGCTTGGAGACCGGCAGCACGAGCTGGAAGAAGATCCGCAGGTCGTTGGCGCCGTCGATCTTCGCCGACTCCTCGATCTCTTTCGGCAGGGCGCGGAAGAACGTCAGCATGATGATCGCGTTGAAGACGTTGAACAGGTTCGGAACGATGTAAACGAGAAAGTGGCCCTTCAGGTGCAAATACTTCGCGACGACGAGGTAGTACGGAATGATGCCGCCGCTGAAATACATCGTGACGATCGCCATCATCAGGAAGAATCGGCGGCCGATCAGCTCGCTCTTCGAGATGCCGTACGCGAAGGCGCCGGTGAACAGCACGGCCGCGGCCGTGCCGGCGACCGTCCGCGCGATCGTGACGAGGAAGGCGTGCAGCATGTTCTCGTCCCGGAACACGATGCGGTAATTGTCGACCGAGAACACGCGAGGCCACAGCGTGATGCCGCCGCGGGCGGCGTCGGTCGGGTCGTTGAACGACGTGATGACGATGTTGTAGAACGGGTAGAGCGTTACGATGCAGAGCGCGAGCATCAGAATCACGTTGAGCGCGTCGAAGCTTCTTCCGCTCCAGCTTCGCGATGAGGTCATCATGCGGGTTCTCCTCCTAGAACAAGCTTTCTTTCGTCAGCTTCCGCGACGAGTAGTTGGCGATATACATCAGCACGAACGCGACGAGCGACTGGAACAGGCCGATGGCCGTGCCGTACGAGAACCGTCCGGAGACGAGGCCCGTCTTGTAGGAATAGACGGCCAGCACGTTGGCGGCGTCCTGCGTCATGGAGTTCTGCATCAGGAACATCTGGTCGAAGTTCGAGTTCACCAGGCCCCCGATCGAGAGGATCAGCAGGATGATGATCGTCGGCTTGAGCGCCGGCAGCGTAATGTGCCAGACGCGCTGGAAGCGGTTCGCGCCGTCCACGACGGCCGCTTCGTACAGCTGCGGGTCGATGCCCGCGATGGCCGCCAGGTAGATGATGGAATTCCAGCCGACGTTCTTCCATATTTCGGTCACCACGACCAGCGTCAGGAAGGAATGCGCGCTGCCCATCAGCATGACATCGCTTCCAATCAGGTGAAGCTTGACCAGCAGCTTGCTGATGACGCCCGTCTCCGGATCGAGCAGCGTGTACATGAAGCCGACGACGAGCACCCAGGATACGAAGTAGGGCAGGTACGTCAAGCTTTGCACGATGCGCTTGAACCGTTTGAAAACGAGTTCATTCAACAGCAGCGACAGGATGATCGGCGCGGGGAACCCGAACGCCAGCTTCGCGACGCTGATCGTGAACGTGTTGGTCAGCGATTGCCGGAACGTCGGATCGGCGAAGAGCTCGCGGAAGTTGCCGAGTCCGAGCCACGGGCTGCGGATGAAGCCCTGGAACGGCGTATACTCTTGAAACGCGATGATCACGCCGTACATCGGGACGTAGTTGAACATCATCATCCAGAGGACGGCGGGCAGCGTCAGCAGCATCAGGTAGCGCTGCAGCCAGAGCCTTTTCGACAGGCTGCTTTTGGGGGAAACACGGTTCATGGTCGACTTCCTTTCGTTCTCGCTTCGTTTGTCGGCATAGTTAATTATAAAAACGGCGCGTCCGCGCGGATATGCAAAAAACGAACGCGGCTATCAGAAACCAACGATTCTTGTAAACGCTCTCGCGAATCGTCCCCCTCGGGCCGCCGAACGGACGAATGTCCCGGCAGCCGATCCGGCCGCCGGGACATTCGCCGCGCCGCCCGTCGCCGGGCGCGCGCTACTTTATGAATGGGACGCCGCGTCAACGCTGCGTCGTCTCTTGGTACTCGCCCGGCGTCATCCCGTACGCCTGCTTGAACAGCGTGCCGAAGTACGACGTGTTCGGAATGCCGACCTCCTCGGCGATCGCGGAGACGCGCCGCTTCGTCGTCCGCAGCAGCTCCTCCGCCCGCGCGAGCCGGTATTCCTGGATGTAGGCGAGCGGCGTCTTGCCGGTCTGGCGCTTGAACAGCATGCCGAGATGGTTGGGCGAGACGAACACCTCCGCGGCCAGATACGCCAGACTCAGCTCCGTCTGGCCGTACCGCTCTTCGATCAGGCGCAGCGCGCGGCCCACGACGTAATCGTCCTTATGGTCCCGCTTCTCGTGCAGCCGCGCGGAGATTCGGCGCACGGCCGAGAGGACGCGGCGCTTCATGTCCGCCTGCCGCTCGCAGGCGAGCACCTCGGCCAGGTCGCCCGCGCTGCCCGCCGCCGCGCCTTGGCCGGTCGGCGCGGCGAGCGTCCACAGGCCGTCGAGCAGGCCGCCGAGCAGGCTGCCGGCGTACGTCCGGCCGGCGCCGGGGTGCGCGGCGATGCACGCGAACAGCTCGTCCACCGCCGCCTCCGTCCCGCGGTCGTCGCCCGCGCCGAGCTTGTTCCGTATGCGCTTGCACAGCTCCCGGCACGCGCCGGCGAACGCTTCCGCCCGCGGCTCGAACGCGCGCTCCGCCGCCGCCGCTTCCGCGCAGCCGATCGCGCCGGCCGCGCCGGTCCACAGCGCGTGCTTCAGCGCCC